>NZ_JABSNQ010000001.1:1026844-1714955 GCF_013266705.1 Rathayibacter sp. VKM Ac-2835
CTCGGCGGGTATCGCGTGCCAAGCCATTCCCGCGGCGGCCGACGCGACCCGCTCTGCGGAACGCACCACTCCGAGGAGCCGACCGCGCCACGCCGCGCAGGGAGCGGCGTGGAAGACAGCGCCGGGAGAGGGCGCGTGCGGGGATCGCGTGCCAAGCGATTCCCGCGGCGTCCGACGCGACCCGCTCTACGGAACGCACCACCCGCGGAGCCGACCGCGCCACGCCGCGCACGGAGCGGCGTGGAAGACAGCGCCCACTGAGCGCCTGCGGCGCTCAGTGGAAGAAGTGCCGCTCCCCCGTCGTGTACATGGTGACGCCGGCGCGCTTCGCGGCGTCGATGACCTCGGGGTCGCGGACGGAGCCGCCGGGCTGGACGACGGCCTTCACGCCGGCGGCGAGGAGGACCTCGAGGCCGTCGGCGAAGGGGAAGAACGCGTCGGAGGCGGCGACGGAGCCGGGGGCGCGGTCGCCGGCGCGGGAGACGGCGAGGTGGCAGGAGTCGACGCGGTTGACCTGGCCCATGCCGACGCCGACGGAGGCGCCGCCCTTCGCGAGCAGGATCGCGTTGGACTTCACGGCGCGGCAGGCCTTCCAGGCGAACTCGAGGTCGAGCATGGTGTCCGCGTCGGCGGGCTCGCCGGCGACGAGCTCCCAGCCGGAGCTGACCTCGCCGGGGCCGCCGACGAAGCGGTCGGGCTCCTGCAGCAGGATGCCGCCGGAGATCTGCTTGAACTCGGTCTCGACGGGGGCGTAGAAGTCCGGCAGCTGCAGCAGGCGCAGGTTCTTCTTGGTCTTGAGCACCTCGAGGGCCTCGGGCTCGAAGCCGGGGGCGACGAGGACCTCGGTGAAGATCTCCTTCACCGTCTCGGCCATCGCCAGGGTGACGGTGCGGTTCGCGGCGATGACGCCGCCGAAGGCCGACACCGGGTCGCACTCGTGAGCGCGGCGGTGCGCGGACGCGATCGGGTCGATCGCCTTCGCTCCGGCGATGGCGATGCCGCAGGGGTTGGCGTGCTTGATGATCGCGACGGCGGGGAGGACGAAGTCGTAGGCCGCGCGGACGGCCGCGTCGGCGTCGACGAAGTTGTTGTACGACATCTCCTTGCCGTGCAGCTGGCGCGCCTGGGCGATGCCGGTGCCGTCGGGCGAGACGTAGAGCGCGGCCTTCTGGTGCGAGTTCTCGCCGTAGCGGAGCACCTGCTGCCGGGTGCCGCGGATCTCGACCGAGCCGGGGAACTCCGACTCTCCGCCCGCCTCCTGCCCGGCGAACCAGGCGGCGACGGCGGAGTCGTACGAGGCGGTGTGCGCGAAGGCGCGCGCGGCGAGGGTGCGGCGGGCGGCGAGGGTCGTGCCGCCGCTGCCGAGCGCGGCGACGATGCCGGAGTAGTCGGCCGGGTCGACGACGATCGCCACGTTCGCGTGGTTCTTCGCCGAGGCGCGGACGAGGGCGGGGCCGCCGATGTCGATGTTCTCGACCACGGTCGCCGCGTCGGCGCCCCCGGCGACGGTCTCGCGGAACGGGTAGAGGTTCACCACGACGAGCTCGAACGGCGCGATCCGGAGCTGCTCGAGCTGCTCGCGGTGCGAGGCGAGGCGGACGTCGGCGAGGATGCCCGCGTGCACGCCGGGGTGCAGGGTCTTCACCCGGCCGTCGAGCGACTCCGGGAAGCCGGTCACGGCCGAGACGTCGGTCACGGAGTGGCCCGCGTCGCGGATGGTCGCGGCGGTCGAGCCGGTCGAGACCAGCTCGACGCCGGCGCCCGCGAGCGCCGAGGCGAGCTCGAGCAGTCCGGTCTTGTCGCTGACCGAGATCAGCGCCCGGCGGACGGGGACGACGTCGCGGTCGTCGTAGCTGCTGGGGTCGTGTGCGGTGATGCTCATGCGCGGGCGAGCTCCTCGAGGTCGACGGTTCCGTGGGCGATGTCGAGCACCGTCTGCACCAGCAGGCGACGCTCGATGGTCTTGATGCGCTCGTGCAGCGCGGCCTCGCTCTCGCCCGGGAGCACGGCGAGGCTCTCCTGGGCGATGACCGGGCCGGTGTCGACGCCGGTGTCGATGACGTGCACCGTCACTCCGGTCTCGGTCGCGCCGGCGGCCAGGGCGTCGCGGACGGCGTGCGCCCCGGGGAAGTGCGGCAGCAGCGCGGGATGCGTGTTGATCATCCGCGGGCTGAGCGCGTCGACGACGACGGGCGGCAGGATCCGCATGAAGCCGGCGCAGACGACGAGGTCGGGCTGCCAGCCCTGGATCTGCGTGAGCAGCTCGGCGCCCCAGGCGTCGCGCGAGGCGAACGCGCCGGGCGTGACGGTGAAGGAGGGGACGTCGTGCGCCTCGGCGTGGCGGAGGCCGTCGGCGTCGGTGTCGCTGCCGACCGCCACGACGCGGGCGGGGAAGCGGTCGTCGCGCGTCGCCTCGAGCAGCGCGCGGAGATTGGAGCCACCGCCGGAGATGAGGACGACCAACTTCAGCACTGCGCAAGTCTAGGGGGACGCCTCCGCGGCGACCACCGGCGCTCGGGCCCGGCGCTCAGCCGCGGCGGATGCGGCCGGCGGCGAGGCCGAGGCCCGCGGCGAGCGCCAGCTCGAGCGCCGCGAACGCCCCGACGAGCAACGGGTCCGGGCCGACCTGCACGAGGCGCCCCGGCCCGGCCGCCCCGGCCGAGAACCAGGCGAGCAGCCCGAGCAGCAGACCGCCGACCACGCCGATGCCACCCGCCGCGGCCGCACCCCAGCGCAGCAGCGACCGGCCGTCGAGCCCGTCGACGACCTCCGCGCGCAGGCGCCAGCCGGCGAGGAAGCCCGCCAGCAGCGGCACGAGCAGCCCGAGGAAGGCGAACGACAGCTCGCCCTGCGGCAGCGCGGCGAGCACCGGGATCGACGGGATCGGGCCGAGGAGTGTGCCGGCCGGAGCGACGGACGACCCGGCGCCGAGGGCGAAGCCCGGCCCGATCAGCCAGCTCGCCGCCCAGATCACCAGGTTCGGGAGGATCGCCAGCTGCCCGAGCGTCAGCGCGAGGCCGCCGAGCGCCTCGCCGCCGAGGCCCTCGTAGAGCGCGACGACGGCGGCGTAGTCCGCCACCAGCAGCACCGCGACGAGCACGCCGGCGACCCCGATCACGCCGGCCGCTGCGAGCGTCCCGCCCCGCAGCGAGGCGAGGACGAGCGGCGCGGCCGGCTCGGGGAGGCGGTGCAGCGTCCGCTCGGCGAACTCGCCGATCGGGTCGCGCTCGCCGCTGCGGGCCGAGTGGGTCGCCGCTCCGATCACCACGCCGAGCGCGAAGACGAGCGGCGGGAGCAGGGTGCCCTGCACGACGTCCACCCGCGCGACGTCGGTGGTCGCACCGAGGGTGACCAGGAGGGCGACGAGGAGGTAGGTGGCGATCGCCGAGCCGATGCCGAGCAGCCGGTAGGGCGACTCCTGCGCACGACGGCCCGTGCGGGCGCCGAGGAGGATCGCGAGGAGGGCGAAGGCGAGCGGCGCGAGCGTGATCGCGAAGGGCTGCCCGCCGTCCGGCAGCCCGAGCGCGAGCGGCGAGTCGGGGGCGAAGGCGGCCCGCAGATCCGCGCCGTGACCGAGCAGCCAGGCGTCGGCGGCGACGCGCCAGAAGACGCTCCAGTCGACCGCCGTGTCGTACTGGACGGCCCAGAGGATCGTCAGCGGCACGAGCGGGATCGCGAGGCCGATCAGCGCCGAGAGCGCGGCGTCGAAGGCGGCGAGGAGTGCGACGGTGATCCGGTTCATGAGCCTGTCGAGCCTATCGGCGGCCCCGCCCGCGACGGCTCAGCGACGCCCCGGACGAGCGGCGACCGACCAGCGTCGGAAGCAGCGCTGAGGCGGGTGGGTCTCGATACGCCCCTCCGGGGCTACTCGACCAGCATGGGCTGCTCATGCTGGTCGAGTAGCCCGCGCAGCGGGCGCATCGAGATCCACCCGCCTCACAGGACGGACCGTCCCCTAGGGTCGAGCCGTGACGACGACCGGCGAGCGGACCGAGCGCGGACTCGACCGCCTCGTGAACTTCACCGACGCCACGGTCGCCATCGCCATCACGTTCCTCGTGCTCCCCCTCGTCGACGTCGTCGAGGAGGGCGGCGCGACCGACCTCGGCGCCCTGCTCGCCGGCCACTCCGGCACGCTCACGGCGTTCTTCATCACCTTCGCCGTGATCGGGCGGCTGTGGCTGGTGCACCACGCGGTGTTCGAGGGCGTGGCCCGCTACTCCCCCGCCCTGGTCGCGGTGAACTTCGTCTGGCTCGCGGCGATCGTGCTGCTGCCGTTCGCGGCGAATCTGCTGTCGAACGTCTTCGCCACCGACCCGAGCGTGTTCGCGCTCTACATCGGCACCATGATCGTCGCGAGCACCGCGACCCTGGCGATGCAGCTGATCGTGCGGCGCGACCCGGAGCTGCTCGCCCCCGGCGTCGACGTGCCGCGCTCGTTGTCGCGCTCGCTGATCGTGATCGCCCTGCTGCTCGTCGCGCTCGTGCTCGCCGTCGCCGTGCCGAGCGTCAACATGCTCGCGCTCCTGCTGCTGCTGCTCTCCGGCCCGATCGAGCGCCTGGTGCACCGCGGGCACTCGCCCGAGCGGCACCGCCCGGCGCGCACCGAGCGGGGCCTGGACCGCCTGGTGAACTTCTCCGACGCGACCGTGGCCATCGCGATCACGATCCTCGTGCTCCCCCTGGTCGAGCTCGCCCCCGAGATCGCCCGCGACGGCGGCGGCGTGAGCGCGGTCCTCGTCGAGCACCTCGACACGGTGCTCGCCTTCGCGCTGTCCTTCACGCTGATCGCGGTGTTCTGGATTCCCCACCACCGGGTCTTCGAGCTGGCCGGCGACTACGACGCGGGGCTGGTCTGGCTCGATCTGCTCTGGCTGGTGGCGATCGCGTTCTTCCCGTTCTCGACGAGCGCCATCGCGCTGCTGCCCGACTCCCGCGCGACGATCGGCCTCTACATCGGCACGATGGTCGTGGTCAGCGGGGCCCTGCTGCTGATCGAGCTGCGGCTGAGAAGGCGCGCGGGACTGCTGCGCGAGGGCGCCGGGCCGGTCCGGCTCTCACCGGCCGTCGTCCCGTTCGCCCTCCTCGTGCTCGCTCTCGCTCTCGCTCTGATCCTGCCGTCGATCGGGCTCTGGTGGCTGCTGCTGCTGATCCTGCAGCGGCCGCTCTCGGCGCTGCTGCACCGCCGGGGCTAGGCGGCCGGCGTCCAGCCCAGACGCGGCGCGATGTCCTGCGCGATCGTCTCCAGGATCCGCCGGTGGGACGCGACCCCGCCGACCGCGGGCAGCGTGATCGTGAGCGAGTCCGCCTCCGCCAGCCCGGGATCGGCCGTGAGCGACGCGACGATCTCCTCGACCGTGCCGACGTGCAGCGGGCTGAACCGCATCGGCGCCGCGATGATCGAGCGATCGGCGGTGCGCGGCCGGCCGTCGTCGTCCATCCGCGCGAGATAGCCCTCGATGAAAGGGCGGTGCGCCTCCTCGTCGGCGGGGCCGGTGAGCGGCAGCACGATCCGCCCCGCCGTGACCCGCGAGGCGCGCCCGGGGTGGGCCGCGGCGAACGCCTCGCGGTAGGCGCGGATCTGCGCGGCCTGCTGCTCGGCGAAGGGCAGCCCGGTCTCCTCCGTGTTGAGCGTCGAGACCTGGAGGTGCATGCCCTGCTCGCCGGCGCGCACGGCGGAGGAGGTCGTACCGGCGCCGTACCAGAGCCGGTCGGCGAGGCCGGGGGCGTGCGGCTGCTGGACGAGCGGGTCGCCGACCGGCACCGACATCAGGGCCGACTCCGCGATGCCCAGCACCGAGCCCGAGAGCGCCTCGCGCAGGCGCTCGATCCGCTCCTGCGCCTCGGCGCGGAAGTCGCCCTCGGCCTGGCCGAAGACGCCGTCGAAGACCGAGGCGAGGTGCGCGAAGCCGCTGCTGACGCCGAGGTCGAGGCGGCCGCCGGAGAGCAGATCGACGGTCGCCGCGTCCTCGGCGAGCCGGACGGGCGACTCGTAGCGCGCGCCGATCACCGCGGTGCCGAGACGGAGGCGGCTGGTGCGCTGCGAGGCGGCCGCGAAGAAGGTCATCGGCGAGGCGAGGAAGCGCTCGAAGTGCCGCACGCGCACCCAGCCCGTGTCGTAGCCGAGCTCCTCCGCGAGCTCGAACAGCGCGAGGCCGTCCTCCAGGCTCCGCGCCGCGTCGCCCGGCCGCTCGGGGCCCTCCGGGTAGGGGACGAAGGTCAGGAAGTCGAGTCCGAGGCGGCGGGTCACCCCTGCACGCTACCGCCGCCGGGGGCCCGAACGACCGACGGGACCCCCTGCCGAGGCAGAGGATCCCGTCCGATCGTGTCCCGCGGCGCGCGCGGGACGTGGGTGCGCTACAGCGCCGCGTAGACCTCGCGGAGCAGGTCGGCCGTCTCGGAGGGCGTCTTGCCCACCCGGACGCCGGCGGCCTCGAGGGCCTCCTTCTTCGCCTGCGCCGTGCCCGCGGAGCCGGAGACGATGGCGCCGGCGTGGCCCATCGTCTTGCCCTCGGGAGCGGTGAAGCCCGCGACGTAGCCGACGACCGGCTTGGTGACGTTCGCCTTGATGAAGTCGGCCGCGCGCTCCTCGGCGTCGCCGCCGATCTCGCCGATCATCACGATCGCCTTGGTCTCCGGGTCCGCCTCGAACGCCGCGAGGGCGTCGATGTGCGTGGTGCCGATGATCGGGTCGCCGCCGATGCCGATGGCGGTCGAGAAGCCCAGATCGCGCAGCTCGTACATCATCTGGTAGGTCAGGGTGCCCGACTTCGAGACGAGGCCGATCGGGCCCTTGCCGGTGATCGTCGCGGGGGTGATGCCCACGAGCGACTCGCCCGGCGTGATGATGCCGGGGCAGTTCGGGCCGATGATCCGGGTCTTGTTGCCCTTCTCCTGCGCGTAGGCCCAGAACTCGGCCGAGTCCTGCACCGGGATGCCCTCGGTGATGACGACGAGGAGGCCGATCTCGGCGTCGATCGCCTCGATGACGGCGTCCTTCGAGAAGGCGGGCGGGACGAACGCGATCGAGACATCGGCGCCGGTGGCCTCGATGGCCTCCTTGACGGTGCCGAAGACGGGGAGCTCGACGTCGCCGTGGGTGACGGTCGTGCCGGCCTTGCGGGCGTTGACGCCGCCGACGACGTTCGTGCCGGCCTTGAGCATCAGCGCGGTGTGCTTGGTGCCCTCGCCGCCGGTGATGCCCTGGACGATGACCTTGGAGTCCTTGTTGAGGAAGATCGACATGCTTGTTCTCTGATTCCTTGAGTCGAGGGGGTCGTTACGCGGCGGCGAGTGCGGCGGCCTTGTCGGCGCCCTCGTCCATCGTCGCGGCCAGGGTGATGAGCGGGTTGGCGGCGGCCTCGAGGATCGCGCGGCCCTCCTCCACCTTGTTGCCGTCGAGGCGCACGACGAGCGGCTTGGTGGCCGAGTCGCCGAGGATCTCGAGGGCCTGCAGGATGCCGTTGGCGACCGCGTCGCAGGCGGTGATGCCGCCGAAGACGTTGACGAAGACGCTCTTGACCTGCTCGTCGCCGAGGATCACGTCGAGGCCGTTCGCCATCACCTGGGCGGAGGCTCCGCCGCCGATGTCGAGGAAGTTGGCCGGCTTGACGCCGTTGTGCTTCTCGCCGGCGTAGGCGACGACGTCGAGCGTCGACATGACCAGGCCCGCGCCGTTGCCGATGATGCCGACCTCGCCGTCGAGCTTCACGTAGTTGAGGTCGTTCTCCTTGGCCTTGGCCTCGAGCGGGTCGGCCGCGTCCTTGTCCTCGAGCGCGGCGTGCTCGGCGTGGCGGAAGCCGGCGTTCTCGTCGAGCGAGACCTTGCCGTCGAGCGCGACGATGTCGCCCTCCTCGGTGAGCACGAGCGGGTTGACCTCGACGAGCGTCGCGTCCTCGCCGGTGTAGACGTCGTAGAGCTTCACGAGCACGGGGGCGACCTTGGCGATCAGCTCCTCCGGGAACTTCGCCGCGCGGGCGATCTCCTCGGCCTTGGCCTGGTCGATGCCCTGGCCGGGGACGACCTCGACGCGGGCGAGGGCCTCGGGCCGCTCGACGGCGAGCTGCTCGATCTCCATGCCGCCCTCGTAGGAGGTGAGCGAGAGGTAGGAGCGGTTGGCCCGGTCGAGCAGGACCGAGAAGTAGAACTCGCGGTCGATGCGGGCGCCGCCGGCGACCATGACGCGCTTGACGACGTGGCCCTTGATGTCCAGGCCGAGGATCGACTTCGCCGCCTCGAACGCGTCGTCCGCGGTCTTCGCGACCTTCACGCCGCCCGCCTTGCCGCGGCCGCCGATCTTGACCTGCGCCTTGACGACGGTGACGCCGCCCAGCTTCTCCGCCGCGGCGCGCACCTCCTCCGGCGTGTCGGCGACGATGCCGGGGAGCACGGGCACGCCGTACTTCTCGAACAGATCACGGGCCTGGTATTCGAAGAGATCCACGCTGCATTCCCATTCCGCGCCGAGCGCGCTTGCGTTCCGAGTCCGAGGTCGGCCCACGGCGCCGTCGCGATCCGTGCTGTCCGGATCCGCGCCGCTCGTCCGCTGCGCGCTGTCCGGAGTCTCGGCACGGTTCTGTGTCGGCACTCTTCCTGGGCCGCGCCAACTCTACTCCGGACCCCGCGAGCCGTTCCTGTGCCGCGGAGCGGTGGGTGGAGGGATGCCGGTGCCGCGGACTGGGGAGGAGTGCTCGCGCCGCGTACCGTGGACGGATGCCCGTGCGCACCCCCGTCGACCGCGACGTCTTCCGCGAGGGCGTCTTCCTCGTCGCGGGAGCGCGCGCGATCCTGCTGCAGATCGCGCACCCCGCGGTCGGCGCCGGCGTCGCCGAGCACTCCGACTTCGTGCACCGCGCGCTCGGCCGGCTGTTCGGCACGCTCTCCTACCTCTACGCGCTGCAGTTCGGGACCGAGGACGACGTCCGCACCGTGCAGCGCCGGGTGAACCGCGCACACGCCCCGGTCCGCGGCCCGGGCTACACCGCGTTCGATCCGGAGCTGCAGCGCTGGGTCGCCGCGACGATCACCCAGTCGATGCTGCAGCTCCACGAGGGCGCCTTCGGTCCGCTCGGCCGCGAGGAGGCGGACGACATCGTGCACCGCTCGCGCGTGGTCGGCACCGCGCTGCAGATGCCCAAGGAGCTCTGGCCCGACTCGCGCGCGGCGTTCGACGCCTACTGGGAGCGGGAGCTCACCCGGCTCGAGGTCACGCCCGCCGCGCGCCGGGTCGCCCACGACCTGCTCGACGGCGGGATCGCCGTCTGGTGGCTGCGCCCGGTCGGCCCCTACCTCCGCCTGATGACGGCGGGCCTGCTGCCGCCGGAGCTCCGCGCGCCGTTCGGCTTCCGCTGGAGCACCCGGCAACAGGCGAGGTTCGACCGGGCGCTCTCCCGCACCTTCGCCGTCTACCGCGCCCTGCCGACGGCGGTGCGCACGGCGCCGAGCCGCTTCTTCCTGGCCCGGGTGCGCGCGGAGTCCGATAGCGGAGCGGCCGCCCGCGTCAGAAGCCGGGCGTGATCGTCCAGCCCGCGTAGGCCGCCAGCTCGAGCCCGAGCGCCTGCGCCGCCGCCCGCGCCTCGTCCTGCCCGCGCTCGTCGCGGACGTCGACCGCGATCGGCACGCTGTCGCCGAACCCCGCGACGGAGACCCGGGCGCTGGTGGGCCCGCTGTAGAGCGGGACATGCGCGTCCGCGGTCCGCGCGCCGACCACCCGCGAGCCGGTCGCCTCGGCGATCACGGCGAGCGCGAAGGGCGCCGTCGCGATCGTCTCGGTGTAGAGCGTCGCCTCGCCGCGCATGGACCGCCTCCTCCGTCGTCGCCGAGTCACCGCCGGGTCCGTCCGATCGACACCGCGGCCGGTCCGACTGTACGGGCGCCGGCGCGGCACCGCAGCCACTCCCCTTCTCGCCCTCCGGGGAGGATGATGGGGCCTGCTGGACACTCGAAGAGGAGGCGTTCATGGACGCGGTCGTGGTCGGAGTCGGCGGAGCGGGCCCGAGCGGGGCCGCCCTGCGCTGGGCGCTCGAGTTCGCGCGGGCGCACCGGCTGCCCGTCGAGCTCGTCGCCGTGGTCGAGCCGCCCCGGGCCCGGCTCCGCGGAGCCGATGCCGGTCAGCGCGTGCTCGCGGACGACGCCCTCGACCGGGCCCGCTCGCTCGCGGCGTCGGACTTCCCGGACGTCCCCGTGCGAGCGCGCCCACTCCAGGGCGACCTCGTGCCCGTGCTGGCCGAGGCGGCACCGCCCGGCGCCCTGCTCGTCCTCGGCGCCCACCCGCTGAGCCGCCGCGCCGTCGCACGGAGCGCCCCGGTGGCCGTGCGGGTCGCCGCGGCCTCCCGCTCCGCCGTCGCGCTGATCCCCGAACCCGACGGTGACGAGCCGATCCGGTCCGGAGTCGCGGTCGGGGTGGACGGCTCCGAGGTCTCGCTCACGGCGATCCGCTTCGCCGCCGACGAGGCCGACCGCCGCCACGAGCCGCTGCTCGCCCTGCACGCCTGGCAGCTCCCCGGCACCTGGAGCGACTCCACCCCCGTCGAGCGCCGGGTCATCGATGCGATCGAGGAGGACGAGGACCTCCTGCTCGCCGAGTCGCTCGTCGGCCTCGGCGACTCCCATCCCGACCTCGAGGTGCGCCGCTCGCTCGTCCGCGGGAACCCGGTCGAGCGGCTGACCGCGCTCGCGGCCTCGTCCCGGCTGCTCGTCCTCGGCAGTCACGGGCGCGGCGCGTTCCTGCGCCTGCTGCTCGGCTCGGTCAGTCACAGCCTCGCGCTGACGGTGCCGGGTCCGCTCATCGTTCTGCGGCATCCCGAGCGCGCTCGCTGAGCATCCGGTGCGGCGCCCTTGAACGGCGCCGTCCGCGGCTCTACCGTGAAGCACCCGGCACAGCGCCGTGGCGGTCAACGACGACTGGAGCCCCGATGAGCATCACCGAACCGCGCACGACCGAGGCACCCGCCGCACCCCCGCCCACGGCCGGGTTCGGCAGCGTCTCGGTCGCGGCGATCCTGGCGGAGGCGGCCCGCCGCACGCCGACGACGATCGCGGTCCGGGTCGGCCCGCAGGCCATCGACTACCGGACCCTCTGGGACCAGACCCGCGCCTACGCCGGCGCCCTCCGCGCACAGGGCGTCGGCCCCGGCGACCGGGTGGCCCTGCTGATCCCCAACGTCCCCGACTTCCCGCGCGGCTACTTCGCCGTCCTCGCCCTCGGCGCCGTCGTCGTGCCGGTGCACGCGCTTCTGAAGCACGACGAGATCGCCTACGTCCTCCGCGACTCGGGAGCGACCGCCCTGATCTGCGCCGCCCCGCTGCTGGCCGAGGGCGCCGCCGGAGCAGCCCTGGCCGACGTCCCCGTGCTGAGCGTGCTGGTGCCCGACGGCACCGAGAGCCCCTTCCCCCGCCTCGAGGACCTCGCCGCCGACGCGACGCCGATCGGCACCTACGTGCCGCGCTCGCCGTTCGACACCGCGACGATCCTCTACACCAGCGGCACCACCGGGCGGCCGAAGGGGGCTGAGGGCACGCACTTCGCGATCGTCTCGCAGTCCGACGTGCTCCTGATGAACACCTTCGACCTGCACCAGGGCGACGTCGTGCTCGGCGCGCTGCCGCTCTTCCACACCTTCGGCCAGGTCTGCGCGATGAACACGGCGTTCCGCACCGCGGCGACCGTCGTGCTCGTGCCCAGATTCGACGGCGACGCGGCGCTCGAGGCGATGATCGCGCACGGCTGCACCGTGTTCGAGGGCGTCCCGACGATGTACGTCGCGCTGCTCGACGCCGCGACCCGCCGCGAGGACCGCCCGCCGCTGCGCTACGCGGTCTCCGGCGGAGCGGCCCTGCCCGTCGCCGTGATCGAGCGCTTCCGCGAGGTGTTCGGCGTCGAGATCTACGAGGGCTACGGCCTGACCGAGACCTCGCCCGTCGCCACCTTCAACCACGTCGGCGTCCCGCCGCGTGCCGGCACCGTCGGCACGCCGATCTGGGGCGTGGACGTCGAGGTCGCCCGGGCCGAGGTGACCGACCGGATCGAGCTGCTCCCGCGCGGCGAGCTGGGCGAGATCGTGGTCCGCGGCCACAACCTGATGAAGGGCTACCTCGGCAATCCCGAGGCGTCGACCGCGGCGGTCGTCGACGGCTGGTTCCGCACCGGCGACCTCGGTACGAAGGACGACGAGGACTACATCCGCATCCTCGACCGGACCAAGGACATGATCATCCGCAACGGCTACAACGTGTACCCGCGCGAGGTGGAGGAGGTGCTGATCGGGCACTCGGACGTGGCCAATGCCGCCGTCTTCGGCGTGCCGGACGAGAAGCACGGCCAGGAGATCATGGCCGCCGTGGTCCTGCTGCCCTCGGCGACGGCGACCGCGGAGGAGCTGATCGCCTACGCGAACGAGCACCTCGCCGCCTTCAAGTACCCCCGCCGCATCGAGCTCGTCGACACTCTCCCCCTGGGCCCGAGTGGCAAGATCCTGAAGCGCGAGCTCGTCGCCCAGTACTCCTGACCCCGCCCGGGTCCCCTCTTCCCCGCGAGATGCCACTTGTGCACGCCTCTCCCGGCGTGTCGCGTGCACAAGTGGCATCTCGCGGGGGCGGGCATCCTTCGGACGGCGCCCTCTACGGGGGACACGGATGAGGGGCCGCGTGGGGCATGCTGAGGCGTCCCGCCGCGCCACCAGGAAGAACCGCCATGAGCCCCCGCCACCCGCACCTCCCGCCCGATCTGCCTGGACGCTCCCGGCGGAACCGCCGCTCCGACGACCGGCGGCCCACCCCGAGCCGGCCGTTCGAGCGCAGGGTCCAGGACAGCGCGCCCGCCGGCGTCGCCGATCGCAGTCCCTCCGGACGCCGCCCGCTGCACTGGGGATCGCTGCGGCTCACCCGGCTCCGCCTCACTCCGCTGCAGTGGATCGTCGGCGGGGTCACCCTCTTCCTCGCCCTCGTCGCCTGGCTGACGGGCGGGCCCTGGTCGGCGCTGATCATGATCGCCCTCGTCGTGCTGATCACGGCCGCCTACGGCGTGCTCCTGCGCCGGCCGACCTGGCTCGGACTGCCGCGCCGCCGCCGAGCCTCGGCGATGACGGGGGCCGTGGCGATGCTCGTGCTCGTCCTGAGCACCTCGGCGTTCGGATCCACGTCCGCGCCGGCACCGGCCGAGGAGCAGGCCGTGGCGTCCGGGACCGAGAGCCCGGCGTCCTTCGCCGCCGCGCCGACTCGCGCGGCCACGCCGTCTCCCACCCCCACCCCGACGCCGACCCCCACCCCGACCGTCGTCATCACGACCGAGCAGGTCACCGAGACCGCCCCGATCGCCCGCGCCTCGCGCACCGAGGACGACCCGACCGCCGCGCAGGGCACGAGCACCGTCGTCGCGGGCGTCGACGGCGTGCTCACCCGCACCTTCGAGGTCGTCAAGCACGACGGCGTCGAGGTCTCCCGCGCCCAGCTGTCGGAGGCGGTCACCACTCCCGCCGTCGACGACGTCACCCGGGTCGGCACGATGGTCCCGGCTCCGGCCCCCGCTCCCGAGCCGGCCGACGCAGGCTGCCACCCCAGCTACGCCGGCGAGTGCGTCCCGATCGCCTCCGACGGCGACTGCGCCTCCGGCAGCGGCGATGGACCCGTCTACATCCGGGGCCCGGTGACGGTCGTCGGCCCTGACGAGTACGACCTCGACCGCGACGGCGACGGCGTCGCCTGCGACAAGTAGCCCCCTCAGCCCAGGAGGGACCAGACGAGCGAGGCGAGCACGGCGCCGACCACGGCTCCCGCGATCACCTGGGCCGGCGTGTGGGCGCCGAGGCGCACCCGCGACCAGCCGGTCCAGAGCGCGACCGGCACGGTGATCAGCAGGGACCACGGGCCGTAGGCGATCAGCACCACCACCGCGCAGGTCGCGACGACGGCCGCATGGCCCGACAGCTTCCAGCCGAGGTTGACGATCCCGATCACGACGAGCACCGCGACCGTCACCACGCCGAAGGTCGTCACCGCGGCCGGCGCCCCGAGCGCCGCGAGCAGCACGAGCCCGACCACGATCGAGACCAGCGCGAGGCCGATCGGCAGCGCGCGCTCCCGCCGATCAGGCACGTGGTGATCCCCGCGGATCCGCCCCGCGCGCATCAGCAGCCGCACGACGAGATACGGCAGCGCCCCCACGAACAGCGCCGCCAGCGCGCTCCAGGCCACCCCGAGCAGCGGCGGATCCGCGACCCGCGCGCCCACGATCAGCGGCACGACCATCGCCAGGACCGGCGGCGCGAACGCCTCGGTCGCCACCCGCGCCGCGAGCGGACCGCGCCCGGTCACGGCGTCGGCCCCCGCACCGCCCGACGGGCTCAGAGCTTCTCGATCGGCGCGACCTTGATCAGCAGCTTCTTGGCGCCGACCTGGTCGAAGAGCACGTGCGCGACCCGCTTGCTGCCCTCGCCGGTGACCGCGTTGACGCGGCCCTCGCCGAAGTCGGTGTGCCGGATGCGGTCCCCCGCGATCAGCTCGAGGTCGCCGTTGTCGCGCACCATCCCGGTGATCCGGTTGGGGAACTCGCCCTTGGCCTTCGGCGCCGCGGCGAGCGCCTGGCGGAACTCGGTGTTCGACTTCGAGCGGCCGAAGCCGGGCCGCTGCGCGTTGAGCGCCCGCGGCTGGGTGCCGCCGCGCGAGGTCGCGGCCCCCGGCGACTGGCGCCACTCGATCAGCTCGGCCGGGATCTCCTGGAGGAACCGGCTGGGCATCGCGACCGAGGTCTCGCCGTACTGCGCCCGTGTCATCGCGAGCGAGAGGTAGAGCCGCTTCCGCGCGCGGGTGATCCCCACGTAGAACAGCCGCCGCTCCTCCGCGGGGCCGCCCGGCTCGTTCGCCGAGATGCGGTGCGGGAGCAGGTCCTCCTCGATGCCGGTGAGGAACACGGCGTCGTACTCGAGGCCCTTCGCGGTGTGCAGGGTCATCAGCGACACGGTCCCGGAGTCGTCGTCCAGGTCGTCCGCTGCCGCGACGAGCGACACCTCGGTCAGGAAGTCGACGAGACCGCCGTCGGGGTTGTTGCGGGCGAACTCCTTCGTCACGGCGATGAGCTCGTCGACGTTCTCGGCGCGCGCCTCGTCCTGCGGGTCGCGGCTGGCGCGGAGCATGTCGATGTAGCCGCTGCGGGTCAGCAGCGCCGTGAGCACCTCGTGCACCTTCGCCTCGCCCTCGGGCCGCGCCGGATCGAGCATCAGGGCGCACTCGTCGAGCAGCGTCGCGAGGTCGACGATGGCCTTCGTCACCTTCGGCCCCATGCCGAGCGACCCGGCATTGCGCATCGCCTCGCGCAGGGTCACCGCGTTGGTATCGGCGAAGGACTGCAGCTGCGCCTCCGTCGCCGGGCCGATGCCGCGCTTGGGCGTGTTCATGATCCGGCGCAGCGCCAGCACGTCCGCCGGATTCGCGACGGTGATCAGGTACGCGAGCGCGTCCTTGATCTCGGCGCGCTCGTAGAACTTGGTGCCGCCGAGGATCCGATAGGGCAGCGCCGAGCGGATGAAGATCTCCTCCAGCGCGCGGGTCTGCGCGTTGGTGCGGTAGAACACGGCGATCTCGTCGTAGCCGGTGCCGGCCGCGTGGATCCGGGCGATCTCGTCGACGACGAACTGCGCCTCGTCGTGGCCGGAGTACCCCGTGTAGCCGATGATCTTCTCGCCCTCGCCGCTGGCCGACCAGAGGTTCTTCGCGCGGCGGTCGAAGTTGTTCGAGATGACGGCGTTCGCGGCCGAGAGGATGTTCTGCGTCGAGCGGTAGTTCTGCTCGAGCAGGATCACCCGGCAGCCCGGGAAGTCGCGCTCGAACTCGACGATGTTGCGGATGTCCGCCCCGCGGAACGCGTAGATCGACTGGTCCGAGTCGCCCACGACGGTGAGCGAGGCCCCGGGGATCGAGCCGTCGGCCGTCACCGGGCCGCGGTAGGGGCGGTCGAAGGCGGCAGCGGCGATCGTCGCGGGCGGCACGGCCCGGGTCAGCTCGTGGATCAGCGAGTACTGCGCGTGGTTCGTGTCCTGGTACTCGTCGACCATCACGTGCCGGAAGCGGCGCTGGTACTTCGCGGCGACGTGCGGGAACGCCCGGAAGAGGTAGACCGTCTGCGCGATCAGGTCGTCGAAGTCGAAGGCGTTCGCGCTCTCGAGGGCGCGCGAGTAGGCGCGGAAGACCTGGAGGAACATCTCCTCGTTCGGGTCGCTCATGTTCGCGGTCCGCGCGTAGGAGTCGACGTCGGCGAGCTCGTTCTTGAGCTTCGAGATCTTGGACGAGGCGCTCGCGACCGTGATGCCGAGCGAGTCCGCCTCGAGGTCCTTCACGATCCGCTTGAGCAGGGCGCGCTGATCGCCCGAGTCGTAGATGGTGAACGACGAGGTCATGCCGAAGTTCTCGGCCTCGCGGCGCAGGATCCGCACGCAGGCGGAGTGGAACGTCGAGATCCACATCCCCTCGGCGGCCTGGCCGACGATCTTCTCGACGCGCTCGCGCATCTCGGCGGCGGCCTTGTTGGTGAAGGTGATCGCGAGGATCTGACTCGGCCAGGCCTCGCCGCTGCCGAGCAGGCTGGCGATGCGCCGCGTGAGCACGCTGGTCTTGCCCGAGCCGGCGCCCGCGACGATGAGCAGCGCGTCGCCGCGGTACTCGACCGCCTCGCGCTGCTGCGGGTTCAGACCTGCCACCAGCCGCTCGTGCTCGGGGTCGGTGCGCGCGGAGTCGCCGGAGGGCCCGCCGGGCGCGCCGACGATGACCGGGGTGGCGCGGGAATCGCTCGGATCGAAGAGGAGGCTCATGTCCCTCCGAGTGTAGATCGCCCCTCCGACACCCCGCCGCGGGACGCCGCCCCGCTCGGCCGGCGCCCGGTCAGGCGGCGCGCTGGCGCCGCGCGGGCGCGGTGAGCGTCCCGCCGATGTCCAGGCCGCGCCAGGCCAGCGCGAAGCCGACCACCGCGACCGTGGAGGTCGCCGCCGCGAGCACCTGCAGCAGCACGAACGCGGTGAGATCCTTCGTGTCGTCCGGGTAGTACTGGATGCCCTGCACGGCGAGCGCCCCGAGGGTCAGCACGAGCACGACCGAGCAGACGAGCAGGACCCGCAGCACCGCCCGGCGCGGCGGCTTCCGCGGCGCCCGGCCCACCTGCGCCCGCGTCGACAGCCAGGCGCAGGCGAGCGAGGCGGAGGCCAGGCCGACCAGATCGGCGCCCAGCACGTCGCTCGCGCGGTGCCAGGAGGCCGCCATCGTCAGATTGCCGACCAGCACCACCACGGCGCCGCCGACCACGAGCACGACCGTGCGCCCGGGCCCCGGGACGACCATCGCCAGCGCGAAGACCACGGACACCGCCGCCGCGGTGTGCCCGCTCGGGAAGCTGCCGCCGGTGTACCAGGAGTCGGTCTCCACCAGCAGCGGCCGCTCGAGCACGACGTTCTTGAGCAGCTGAGTCAGCCCCGCCGTGACGACGATCGAGCCGACGGAGGCGAGTGCCAGCGCGGGGCGCCGGCGGATCAGCGCGATCGCCGCGACCAGCAGCGCACCGCCGATCATGGACACCGGCGTGACGTCCGCGAGCGCCCCCGCCGCCGTGCCCGTGGCACGGCCGAAGACGAGGTCGGCGCCGCGGAGGCCGGAGTTCTCGGCCGCCTGGCCCTGCGGGGTCAGCACGGCGAGCCAGTAGACGGCCGCCACGCCGAGAGCGGCGAGCACGGCGAACACGATCCAGCGGCGGGTGATGCGGGCGCGGGTCTTCACGGTCGGACTCCTCTCGGCGGGTCGGGGTCGGGCTGCGGGTGGGGCGGGTCGGGCGCGGCTCGGACTCGGGACGCGTGGGCCCGATGATGCCAGCGGAGGCTCCCCGTTCCCTCCGCACGCGCCGGAGCGCGGGACGGCGGGTCAGCCGGCGCGGCCCCTCGCCTCGTCCTCGGCCGCGCGCGCCTCGATCGCCAGATCCGGCTGGTCCGCGAAGACGCCGTCGATGCCGGTGCGCAGGATCGCGCGGAACTCGTCCTGCCAGGCGCCGTAGGCCTCCGGCTCCTTGCCGATCCGGTGCACCTTCTCGAGGAAGCGGTTCTCGGCGCGCAGCGTCCAGGTGTACACCTGCAGGCCGACGGCGTGCGCCTCGGCGACCAGCGCGTTCGTCCCGGTGGCCCGCCCCGCGCCGTCCCGGGAGAACAGCATGCTCTTGTCGACGCTGACGCCGTCGACGGTCCCGGCGAGTCCGCGCAGACCCGCGGGAGTGACGAAGTCGGCGTAGGGCGTCGCCCGGGAGCCGTGCGCGGCGACGAGGTCCGGCGGAGTCCCCCGCGACTCGATCAGGTAGACGCGCCGCGTGCCCACCCCTCGGACCGCGAGGCGCTCGAGGACGGTCTTCTCGAAGCTCTCGATCGTCAGCCGCGGATCGGTCCGCTCCCAGCCCGCCGCGGCCAGCTCCTGCTCGAGGAGGACGTCCAGCGGCAGTCCCAGCGCGTCGAAGTACGTCGCGTGCTTGATCTCGGCGACGAGCCCCGGCGGCGACGAGGGCGACTCCTCCCCCGCCCGGTCGAGCAGGGCGAGGAGATCGCTGAAGCGCAGCATCGGGAACTGCCCGTCGAAGGTGGCGCTGGAGGCGCGCACGGCCGGGATCCGCTCCCGCGCCCGCAGCGTCGACAGCTCCGCCCAGGTGAAGTCCTCGGTGAACCAGCCGGTGATCTCCTTGCCGTCGACGCGCTTGATCGTGCGACGCTGAGCGAACTCGGGGCGACGCTCCACGTCAGTCGTGCCGGAGATCTCGTTCTCGTGCCGGAGCACCAGCACGCCGTCCCGCGAGGCGACGAGATCCGGCTCGACGGCGTCGGCGCCGAGCGCGATCGCCAGCTCGTAGGCCGATCGGGTGTGCTCCGGGCGGTAGCCGCTGGCACCGCGGTGGCCGATGACGAGCGGGACGGGGCGGGGCGGCATGCGGCGATCCTACGGGCGCGGGCAGTCGCCTCCGGGCGTAACCGGGGCTCCCGCGAAGGGAATAGCCAGACTCTGAGAGATGTTCTCAGATACTGTGGGCGTACCGCTCGTGGTCCCGAGAGGGCAGCCGGCGGATCCCGCAGTCACAGCGACTCAGCTCCGCGAGTCCCGACGGGTCCTCCCGTCACCGTCGAGCGCACCTGAGAGAAGAGGAACCATGGCAAGCAACAACCCGGCGTTCGGTCGTCCGGAGTTCAGCAACCGGGGCTACGCCGGCCGCGTGCAGGACGTCCCGGACGTGTCGCCCGGCACGCTCGACCAGATGTACAACCGTCCGGCCGCGGGCTCGGCCGACACCAACCGGATGACCGTCGAGGACACCCTCGCGAAGACGGCCCTCGCCTTCGTCGTGCTCCTCGCGGGTGCCGCGGTGGGCTGGTTCGTCCCCGGTCTGATGCTCCCGGCCGTGCTCGTCGCACTGGTCCTCGGCATCGTCAACGCCTTCAAGAAGGTGCCCTCGCCCGCCCTGATCCTCGGCTACGCGGCGACCCAGGGCATCGGAGTCGGCGCGATCTCGCGCTTCTTCGAGAGCGCGTACGAGGGCGCGGTCGTCCAGGCCCTGCTCGCGACCGTCGTCGTGATCGGTGTCACCCTGGCGCTGTTCATGAACGGCAAGATCCGCACCTCGCCGAAGCTGAACAAGATCTTCTTCATCGGCATGATCAGCTACGCGGTCTTCTCGCTCGTCAACCTCGGCCTCGGCCTGTTCGGCGTCGGCGGCGGCTTCGGTCTGCGCACCGGCTTCATCGGCATCGTGATCGGCCTCATCGCCATCGCGCTCGCCACCTACTCCCTCGTGATGGACTTCGAGTTCATCCAGCAGGGCGTCCGCAACGGCGCCCCGCGCATCTACGGCTGGACGGGCGCCTACGGCATCCTCGTCACCGTCGTCTGGATGTACCTCGAGCTGCTGCGGCTGATCTCGATCTTCCGCCAGTAGTCGTCTGCACACCCGATCCGGAGCGATCCGGACCGGCCCGACGGGCGCTCGACCTCACCGGTCGGGCGCCCGTCGTCGTTCCGCGGCCGGGCCGCACGCCCCTGCCCAGCCGCTCCTGACACGATGGAGGAATGATGGCCGCCCCTTCGTCCCGCATCGTCGGACTCGACGTCGCCCGGGGTCTCGCCGTGCTCGGCATGTTCGCGGCGCACCTCGCCCCGGTCGAGCGCGAGGCGGCCTGGGACGGCCGCAGCGCCGTGCTCTTCGCAGTGCTCGCGGGCGTCTCGATCGGACTGATGTCCGGCGGCGCCCGGCGCTCGACCCGTCCGTTCCAGGACACGGGCTCGATCCTCCTGCGAGGCCTCTACCTCCTGGTGATCGGAGTCGGTCTGAATCTGCTCGGCACGCCGATCGCGGTGATCCTGCCGCACTACGGCCTGATGTTCGTCGTCGCGGCGGTGCTGATGTTCCTGCCGCGGGCGGTGCTCGCCGTCCTCGCCGCCGTCTTCGCGATCGGCGGCCCCCTGCTCGTCGACCGCATCGTCACCGCCGGCGACGACTGGATCGCCACGCTCTCCCCCGAGGACGCCCTGCTCGCGCGGATGCCGCTCACCTGGCTGACGCAGTACTACCCCGTGCCCTCCTGGCTCGCCTACGTGATGCTCGGCCTGCTGATCGCGCGCTGCGACATCCGCTCGGCCACGACGCAGCGCTGGCTCGTGATCGGCGGCGCGATCGCCGCAGCGCTCGGCTACGGCGTCGGCCTCGCTCTCGGCGGACCGGAGAGCGTCGAGGCGCACTCGAGCACGACCGCGGAGATCCTCGGCGCCGGCGGCATCGCGGCCGTCGCGATCGGGTCGCTCACCGCGCTCGCTGCTCGCCTCGCCGCCGTCCGCGCGGTCACCGCCCCGCTCGCCGCGGTGGGGGCGATGCCGCTGACGGTGTACTCCGTGCAGCTCGTCGCGCTGGCCGTCTACCTGATCCCCTTCGAGCCCTTCGACTTCGCGGCCTGGCAGAGCTGGACCCTGCTCGCGTCCTTCATCGTCGTGTCCGTGCTGGGCGCGCTGCTCTGGCGCCGCTTCGTCGGGCAGGGGCCGCTGGAGTGGCTGGTCGCGCGGGCCTCGCTCCGGCCGCGGACCCGGGCCGCCCGGCCGGTGCTCGGCTAGGGTGATCCGATGATCACGCGACGCGAAGCCGCTCAGCGCCTCGACATCCCCGTCGAGATGGCGACGCGCCACGGGCTGCCCACCCGCCTCTCCGAGGAGGAGCTCGTCGCCCTCGAGCAGGACCCGCCCGCCTGGCTCGCCCAGTCGCGCGAGAACCGCACGGGCAGGCGCCCGGTCTGGGTGACGCTCGAGTGCGCGATCTGCGGCCGCTCCGAGGCGGCGCGCCCGAAGAAGTGGTGGCCCGAGTTCAGCTTCCTCGTCTGCGAGGACCACTCCCCCGACGAGTGGCCGCACCACCCGGAGGGCCGGCGCCGCGACGAGTACGACGGCATCGGCACCCGCTTCGTCGGCGTCCTCGACACCCCCGTCTGACCCGTCCGTCCCGCCTGCCCCGGTCCGATCCGCAGGCGATCCGGCCGCCCGTTCACGCCCGACGCGGGTGAGCGCGCTCTCGCGCCGGGAGCACCTGCGAATCGGACCACCCGCCCATGACGAGGAACGGGCCCCGGAGGAGGCCCGTTCTCACACCGCGGTCGCGGCTACTCCCACTCGATGGTTCCCGGGGGCTTGGAGGTCACGTCGAGGACGACGCGGTTCACGCCGCTCACCTCGTTGGTGATGCGGTTGGAGATGCGGGCCAGCAGGTCGTACGGAAGCCGCGTCCAGTCGGCCGTCATCGCGTCCTCGGAGGAGACGGGGCGCAGCACGATCGGGTGGCCGTAGGTGCGGCCGTCACCCTGGACGCCGACCGAGCGGACATCGGCGAGCAGCACGACCGGGCACTGCCAGATCTCGCTGTCGAGGCCGGCGGCGGTGAGCTCGGCGCGGACGATCGCGTCGGCCTCCTGGAGCAGGTCGAGCCGCTCCTGGGTGACCTCGCCGACGATGCGGATGCCGAGGCCGGGGCCGGGGAAGGGCTGGCGGCCGACGATGGCCTCGGGCAGCCCGAGCTCGCGGCCGATCGCGCGGACCTCGTCCTTGAAGAGGGTCCGCAGCGGCTCGACGAGCGCGAACTGCAGGTCCTCGGGGAGGCCGCCGACGTTGTGGTGCGACTTGATGTTCGCGGTGCCGGTGCCGCCGCCCGACTCGACGACGTCGGGGTAGAGCGTGCCCTGCACGAGGAAGTCGATCGACGTGCCCTCGCCCTGCGCCTCGAGCACGAGCGCCTCGGCGGCGCCCTCGAAGGTGCGGATGAACTCGCGGCCGATGATCTTGCGCTTCTGCTCGGGGTCGCTGACGCCGGCGAGCGCGTCGAGGAACTGCTCGCGCGCGTCGACGGTCACCAGGCGCACACCGGTGGCGGCGACGTAGTCCTCCTCCACCTGGCGGCGCTCGTCCTTGCGCAGCAGGCCGTGGTCGACGAAGACGCAGACCAGCTGGTCGCCGACCGCGCGGTGCACGATCGCCGCGGCGACGGCGGAATCGACGCCGCCGGACAGGCCGCAGATGACGCGACCGGTGCCGACCTGCTCGCGGATCAGCGCGACCTGGTCGTCGATGACGTTCGAGGAGTTCCAGTCGGCGGGGATGCCCGCCGCGCGGTGCAGGAAGTTCTCGATGACCGCCTGGCCGTGCGCGGAGTGCTTCACCTCGGGGTGCCACTGCACGCCGTAGAGGCGGCGCTCGTCGCTGCCGAACGCGGCGACGGCGGTCGAGCCGGTCGAGGCGAGGACGTCGAAGCCGGCGGGGGCCTTCGAGACCTGGTCGCCGTGGCTCATCCACACCGTCTGGTCGACGGGCTGGTCGCCGAGGAGCACGCCGCCGTCGGCCGAGACGGAGGCGTCGGTCGCGCCGTACTCGCGCAGGCCCGTGTTCGCGACCTCGCCGCCGAGCGTCTTCGCCATCACCTGGAAGCCGTAGCAGATGCCCAGCACGGGGATGCCGAGATCGAAGATGGCGGGGTCAAGCTGCGGCGCCCCCTCCTCGTAGACGCTCGAGGGGCCACCGGAGAGGATGATCCCGACCGGCGACTTGGCGGCGATCTCGGCGGCCGTCGTGCCGGACGGGACGATCTCGGAGTACACGTTCGCCTCGCGGACGCGCCGCGCGATCAGCTGCGCGTACTGGGCGCCGAAGTCGACGACGAGCACGGGCTGGGCGGCGAGGTGCGGCTGCGGGGCGGACTGCGGCGCGCTGGCGCCGGACTGCTCACTGATGGGGGGCCTCCACGGAGTCGGACGGGGTCGTCGGCTCGAGGGCGGCGGTGCGCCGCTCGAGGTACTGCTCGACCTCGCGGGCGATGCGGGTCTCGACGAAGAAGGACAGGGTGGGCACCACTCCGCCGAGCGCGATGAGGATGAACCGCGAGAACGGCCAGCGCATCAGGCTCCACAGGCGGAAGTCGGCGAAGAGGTAGACGACGTAGAACCAGCCGTGCGCGATCAGGATGCCGGTGGACAGGTTCGCGCCCGTCCCGCTCGACTTCCACTCGCCGCCCGGCACCTCGTACATCGGGGCGAAGTGCGCGATCCCCTGCTGCCCGAAGACGAACAGCTCGAGGTGGAACACGTACTTCAGCAGCATCTCGGCGCAGAGCAGCAGGAGCATCACGCCGGTGATGATCGAGGTCACCCGGTAGAAGCGCAGCGCGCTCCGGATCGCAGGGAACTGCGCGGGCTTGGGCTCGAGGGGCATGGGGTCCAGTTTACGGGGCGGAGGCGGTGACCGGGCTCTGCGCGAGCTCCTCGGCCTCGAGGGCCTCCTCGGTCTCGCGCTCCCAGGCGTCGCGGACGAGGCGGAACCACAGGTAGAGCGCGAAGCCCGCGAAGACGACCCACTCGATCGCGTAGAACACGTTGAGCCAGTTCAGCGAGACGTCGGTGACGCGGGCCGGCGAGTCGATCGCCTCCAGCCCCGCGATCGGCTGATCGACGACGACGTAGCCCTGGTAGACGTCCAGCGGCGGGTCGGTCCAGCGGTTGATCAGCGCGGGGATCGACAGCGCGGTCAGGGTCATCGGGTCGGTGCCCTCGGCGGGCACCTCGGCCGCCTCGTTCGCGACCAGGCGTCCGGTGAACGCGGTCGGAGCGGTCTGCGCACCGTCGTTCAGGCGCTCGGCGACGCTCTCCGCCTGCTCGCGGTCAGCGGTCCAGCCGTAGGCGACCACGAGGTCGGCGTCAGCGGTGCGGGTGCGCGCGATGACCCACCAGCCCGGCTGCTCGCCGTTCAGACGTCCGCCGAGGATCTCGGCGCCGCCCGGGACGAGCTCGGAGGTCCCGTCCACGCGCTGGCCGTCGGCGGTCGCGGTGATCGGGCGCGACGGGGCGGCCACCTCGTCGAGCGGCAGCACGGTCTCGGAGATCCCGGAGTCGGGGGCCGCGGCCTCGACCGCGCGTCCGACCTGCCACTGGCCGAGGGCCGCGAACAGCCCGGCGATGACGAGGGCCAGGACGAGGGCCGCGAGCCAGCGCGGGCGGCGGGCGACCTGCCAGACCGTGCTCTGCGGCGGGCGGCTCTGCGTCATGCGTTCCTCGTTCGGGGGCGGATCCGCTCAGCGACGGCGGACCGACGAAGCCTAGCCAACCAGGGTGGGAGGACCCTCGGATCGGCTGCGGAGCGGGTCGGCGGCCGGCGGATCAGTAGTCGGGCTCGCGCGGGCGCCGCGACCGGTCGGAGTCGATCCCGTCGGACTGCTGCATCGCCTGGTCGATCAGGGCCTGCCGCATCGGATCCGGGAACTCGTCGTCCAGCTCGTCGGGCTCGACCGGGCGGCGCGGACGTGGTGCCGGCTCGGCGACCCGCGCGTCCGGCGCGTCGCTCTGCGGGCGCTCGTCCGCACCGCCCTCCGCCATCGCCGCCTCGACCAGGGCGAAGTCCTCCTCCGCCATCGCGCTGCGGGCGGCCGGCTTCGGCCGGTGCCGTCGGCGCGAGAGGAACAGCCCGATGCTCTCCGAGCGCGACGCCAGGATCGGGCCCACGATCGCCATGATCAGGACGTAGAGGCCGGCGAACGGCTGGATCCGCTCGTCGAGCCCCGCCGAGAGCGAGAGCGTCGCCAGGATGAGCGCGAACTCGCCGCGGTTGTGCAGGATGAAGGCCGCGTTCAGCCCGGCGCGCGGGCCGAGCTTGTTCAGCCAGGCGACGAACTGGCCGGCGCCGAGGTTGAGCACGATCGTCATCACGGAGGCGGCGATCACCGGCAGGACCACATCGGGGAAGGCACCGGGATCCAGGCCGAGTCCGAAGTTGACGAAGAAGAAGGCGCCGAAGACGTCGCGGAGCGGGATCGCGATCCGCTCGACCCGCGCACGGAAGCGGGTGGCGCCGATCACCAGGCCGATGAGGAACGCGCCGATCGCGTCGGTGACGCCGAGGACCTCGCCGATCCCGCCGAAGAGGATCGCGAGCCCGAAGAAGAGGATCGTGAACAGCTCGTCGTCGCGGGTCCGGAAGAACCGCGAGACCACCCGGCCGCCCCAGCGCGCGATCGCGAACATCACCACGAGGAACGCGAACGCGATGACCAGCTTGAGGACGACCGGCCACGGCTCGGTCTCGCCCGAGAGCACGACCGACACGATCGCCAGGTAGACCGCGATGAAGATGTCCTCGACCACCGTCACGCCGAGGATCATCGGCGTCTCCGGGTTGGCGAGGCGCTTGAGCTCGATCAGCAGCTTCGTCACGATCGCGCTCGAGCTCGTCGCGGTGATGCCCGCGATGATCAGCGCCTCGCGGCTGCCCCAGCCCAGCAGGAAGCCGAAGGCGAGCCCGGCGGCCATGTTGACGGCGATGTAGGAGCCGCCGGAGAGGATCAGGCGCCCCGCGTTGCCGTAGAACTCGTCCTGATCGAACTCCAGCCCGAGGTTGAAGAGCAGCAGGATCAGCCCGAAGACCGCCGTCAGCTCGATGTAGGACGACTCGAAGTCGAGCGGGAAGAGGTGGAAGTTCGGGCTCGCGAGCAGGCCGACGACCATGTAGATCGGGATGGCCGGGAGGCCGATCGTGCGCCCCAGCCGCCCGAGGACGTAGGCGACGACGAACAGGACACCGAGGACGATGAGGTCTTCGCCGTGGTGCATCCTCAGACTCCGGGCGGCGTCTCGGGAGCCTTGGCGAAGACGCCGGAGCGGAAGAAGGCGAAGGCCTTGGCGACCTTCTCGGGGCTGCCGGCGACGACGAGCGTGTCGCCGGGGAACACCCGGAAGTCGGGGGCGGGAGCGGGGTTGGCCGCGTCGCCGCGGACGACGGCGACGACCGTCAGGCCGACGATCCCGCGGTCGGCGGGCTTGCCGAGCTGCTGGCCCGCGATGTGGTCGTCGTAATCGACGGTGAACCAGTCGATCGAGAGGCCGGGGATCTGGTCGAGCGCGGTCAGCGACTCGGTGATCTGGGTGCCGCCGAGGAGCTCGGCGAGGGTGTGCGCCTCGTCGTCGCTGAGCCGGAGCGAGACCTTCGCACCGTCCTGGTCGCCCTCGGCGAAGGTGATGAGGTCGCTGTGACCCGAGCGGTGCGCGATGACGCCGACCTTGCCGCCGTCGGCGGTGAGGAAGGTGTGCAGGACACCGACACCGGGCAGCTTGACCCTGCGGACCTCGACCATGCGTGCTCCATCCGCGCCTCGCAGCGCTCCGACCTCGGGATTCCTCCCAGTTTAGGCGGCCACCGCCCACCCCCGTCCCCCGTTCGCCCACGGAGGACCAGGTCACCGGTCCCCGGCGCCGAGCCGTCCCCTCCGCTGATCGAGTAGCCCGCGAAGCGGGCGTATCGAGATCCACGTCCACCAGAAGTCAGGTCTGCCGACCCCGCCTGCGGACGACGACGGGTCTCGATACGCCCCTCCGGGGCTCCTCGACCAGCAAGGACGAGCGAGGGCGGACGCGTCAGACGACTCCCGTCGGGGCTCGCCGCCGCCGCGGTCCCCGGTCCGGGTCGACTCGCGCGGACCGCAGCCCTCGAGGGGACGCGTTCCGGGCTCCCCGCGGCGATCGGAGCCCGATGCGGGTCCGTTCGGGGACGCCTCGGCCGGCCGCCCGGCTAGCTGGGCTGGTAGGGGGCGACGACGACCTCGACGCGCTGGAACTCCTTGAGGTCGGAGTAGCCGGTGGTCGCCATCGAGCGGCGGAGCGCGCCGATCAGGTTGGCGGTGCCGTTCGCGTCGGTCGCGGGGCCGTAGAGGACCTGCTCGAGCGTGCCGACGGTGCCGACCTGGACGCGGCGGCCGCGCGGGAGCTGCTGGTGGTGCGCCTCGGCGCCCCAGTGCCAGCCGCCGCCGGGAGCGTCGGTCGCGCGGGCGAGGGCGGAGCCGAGCATCACGGCGTCCGCGCCGACCGCGACGGCCTTCACGATGTCGCCGGAGGTGCCGAGGCCGCCGTCCGCGATCACGTGCACGTAGCGTCCGCCGGACTCGTCGAGGTAGTCGCGGCGAGCGCCGGCGACGTCCGCGACCGCGGTCGCCATCGGCGCCTGGATGCCCAGCGTCGCGCGGGTGGTCGAGGCCGCGCCGCCGCCGAAGCCGACGAGGACACCAGCGGCGCCGGTGCGCATCAGGTGCAGAGCGGCCGTGTAGGTCGACGCCCCGCCGACGATGACCGGCACGTCCAACTCGTAGATGAACTTCTTGAGGTTGAGGGGCTCGGTGTCCCGCGAGACGTGCTCGGCGGACACGGTCGTGCCCCGGATGACGAAGACGTCGACCCCCGCGTCGACGACCGTCTGGTACAGCTCGGCGGTGCGCTGCGGCGACAGCGCGCCCGCGACCGTCACTCCCGCCGCGCGGATCTCGGCCAGACGCGCCGTCACCAGCTCCGGCTTCACCGGCTCCGAGTAGATCTCCTGCATGCGCTGCGTCGCCCGCTCCGCCGGCAGCTCGCGGATCTCCGCCAGCAGCGGCTCCGGGTCCTCGTAGCGCGTCCACAGCCCCTCGAGGTCGAGGACGCCCAGCGCCCCCAGCCGGCCCAGCGTGATCGCCGTCGCCGGCGACACCACCGAGTCCATCGGCGCCGCGAGGATCGGAGTGCCGAACTGGTAGGCGTCGATCGCCCACTTCACCGACACCACCTCCGGATCGCGGGTCCGGCGGCTGGGGACCACCGCGATGTCGTCGAAGGCGTACGCGCGGCGAGCGCGCTTGGCGCGCCCGATCTCGATCTCCATGAGGGCGATGTTACCGGTGGCTCGCTCCTCGCTCCGCTCGTCGCTCACCCGCAGTCGGGCGGTGCTTCCTGCGCCGTGCGCCTCGCTGCGCTCGTTGCACGGCCGCAGTCGGCTCAGGCAGGTGGTCGCGTCCCGCAGAGCGTCCCGCGTCCGCGCACGCCGATCCGCTGACACGCGGATCGCCGGATAGCGCTCCCACCTTGCTGCCGAGCGTCCCTGGCGGGGCAGTCGCGGCGGGCGCAGCGCGCTCGCGCTGCCGACAGCAGCCGCAGGCGCGGCGGCGCTTCAGCGCCGCTCGCGCTGCGTCCCTCGGTCTTCCACAGGTCCGCGCGGCCCGAGTGGGAGGCGGCGGGTCGTGAGGGCGGCCCCTCCGGTGTGGTGGGCGTATGGACCGAAGGCCCATCGGGCAGAGGGGCCGCCCTCACGACCCGACGCCGACCCCCTTCAGAACCCCAGCAGCATCAGCGCCGGTAGTTCGGCGCCTCCACCACCATCTGCACATCATGCGGGTGCGACTCCTTCAGCCCCGCCGCCGTGATCCGCACGAACTTCCCCCGCTGCTTCAGCTCCGCGATCGTCCGCGCGCCGACGTAGAACATCGACTGCCGCAGCCCGCCCGCCAGCTGGTACGCCACGTTCGCGAGCGGCCCGCGATACGGCACCTGCCCCTCGATCCCCTCGGCGATGAGCTTGTCGTCGGTGGGGACGTCGGACTGGAAGTAGCGGTCCTTGGAGTAGGACGTCCGCTCGCCGCGCGTCTGCAGCGCGCCGAGCGAGCCCATCCCGCGGTAGGTCTTGAACTGCTTGCCGTTCTGGAAGACGAGGTCGCCGGGGCTCTCCTCGCAGCCGGCCAGGAGCGAGCCGAGCATGACGGTGTCGGCACCGGCGACGAGGGCCTTGGCGATGTCGCCGGAGTACTGCAGCCCGCCGTCGGCGATCACCGGGACGCCCGACTCGCGGGCGGCGAGCGACGCCTCGTAGACCGCGGTCACCTGGGGGACGCCGACGCCGGCGACGACGCGGGTGGTGCAGATGGAGCCGGGGCCGACTCCGACCTTGATGGCGTCGGCGCCCGCGTCGACGAGCGCCTGGGCGCCGGAGCGGGTGGCGACGTTGCCGCCGATGACGTCGACGCCGGCGAACGCGGGGTCGGACTTCAGGCGGCGGATGATCTCGAGCACGCCGGCGGAGTCGCCGTTGGCGGTGTCGACGACGAGCACGTCCACACCCGCGTCGAGGAGCGCGGTGGCGCGCTGCCAGGCGTCGCCGAAGAAGCCGATGGCGGCGCCGACGCGCAGGCGCCCCTCCTCGTCCTTGGTCGCGTTCGGGTACTGCTCGGACTTGTCGAAGTCCTTCACCGTGATGAGCCCGGCGAGCTTGCCCTGCGCGTCGACGAGGGGCAGCTTCTCGATCTTGTGCTGCGCGAAGAGGGCGATGACCTCGCTGTCGGGGATGCCGACGCGGCCGGTGATGAGGCCGGTGCTGGTCATCACGTCGCGGACGAGGGTGGACGCCTTCTCGAACGGCGAGACGAAGCGCATGTCGCGGTTGGTGATGATGCCGACGAGGACGCCGCTTTCGTCGACGACGGGGAGGCCGCTGATCCGGTACTGCCCGCAGAGCTCGTCGACCTGCGCGACGGTCGCGTCCGGCGTCGTGGTGACGGGGTTCGACACCATGCCGGACTCGCTGCGCTTGACGCGGTCGACCTGATCGGCCTGGTCGGCGATGGAGAGGTTGCGGTGCAGCACGCCGAGCCCGCCCTGGCGGGCCATGGCGATCGCCATCCGCGACTCGGTGACGGTGTCCATCGCCGCGGAGAGCAGCGGCGTCGCGACCGTGATGCGCTTGGTGAGCCGGGAGGCCGTGTCGGCCTCGCTCGGGATGACGTCCGTGTGCCCGGGGAGGAGCATGACGTCGTCGTAGGTGAGTCCGAGGAATCCGAAGGGATCCGGCTGGTCCATCAATGCCCCTTATGAGGTCGAGCGGGTGGCCCGGAGGTGGTGGTCGCGCATCCGGTCACGGGTGTCCCGGATGCTCAATCTTAAGCGCGCGGACGCCCCCGGTATTCCTGCCCGGCCGCCCCTCCGATGTGCTCCGGACGCGCTCGCTACCCGTGTGGGGGACGCTGGAGCGCTCTCCGCCCCGCATAATGTCGTCACGCAGTAGTGCAGGCGGGAAACACTGCCGACACATGCGGAACGTATGGTCAACCAACGTTGTTTGACGACGGCGATCCGGGCGCGCCCGAGGACCCCATCCGTCTGTGCACCCTGACGAGAGGTAGACGTCTTGCTCACAGCCAGCCGTTCGACGCGCCACAAGCGCGCGACGACCCTGCATCCGACGGACCGGGAGGCCCCCCGTGCCTAGGAGGCTCCCCACACTGCGCACGCTCCGCGACGGCATCGTCGCGCTCGGCCTGCTCGCCGCGACCCTGACCGGCGTCGCCGCGGCAGCCCCCGCAGCGACGGCCGAGACCACGGCCGACCAGTCGATCATCGCCTGGGTCCGCGTGCAGGGCACGAACGAGAACCTCGTGGGCGTGACCGTCGAGCTCGGCGGCGACGCGACCGCGACCCTCACCACGGGCGACGACGGCCGCGCCGTCTTCCCGCTCGAGGAGGCCGGCACGTTCAGCGTGACGGTCGACGAGGCGACGCTCCCCGCCGACAAGGGCTACCCCGCTGCGGGTCAGAACCCGAAGCAGGTGACGATCGTCTCCTCGCAGAACCAGATCGTGAACTTCATCGTCTCGACGGCGAACCCGATCGGCACGGGCGCGAGCGCTCCGGTGCCCAGCGACTCCGCCGCCCCGACGAGCCCCGCCACCGAGGGCACCACGGGCAACGACGCGACGAATCCGGACGGGACGTCGAGTGCGGCGAACCAGCCGGTCTCGGCGGACACCTTCTGGATCATCTTCTGGCCCAAGGTCGTCACCGGCCTGATCTTCGGACTCCTGATCGCCCTCGCGGCGATCGGCGCCTCCCTGATCTACGGCGTCACCGGGCTGAACAACTTCGCCCACGGCGAGCTGGTCACCTTCGGCGCGCTGATGGCGTACCTCTTCTCCGGCGTCTTCGGGCTGCCGGCGCTGCTCGCCATCCCGATCGCGGTGATCCTCGGCGGGGTGTTCGGCTTCGCGCAGGACGGCCTGCTCTGGAAGCCGCTGCGCAAGAAGAACATCCAGCTGATCCCGCTGATGATCGTGACCATCGGCCTGTCCCTCGCGCTGCGCTACACCTTCGTCTTCTTCTTCGGCGCGGACCGGCTCTCGCTGCCCAACAGCACGGCGCCGTTCTTCACGGTGCCGGCGCTCGGCATCAGCCTGAAGTTCACCGACCTCGTCGGCGCGGCCGTCGGCATCGTCTGCATCGTGGGCGTGGCCCTGCTGCTCACGAAGACCAAGATCGGCAAGGCGATGCGCGCGGTGTCCGACAACCGGGCCCTCGCCTCCGCCTCCGGCATCAACGTCGAGCGCGTCATCCGCGTGGTCTGGGTGCTCTCCGGAGCCCTCGCCGCGCTGGCCGGCGTCTACATCGGCTACTACCAGTCGCTGCGCTGGGACACCGGAGCGTCGATCCTGCTGCTGATCTTCGCGGCGATCACGCTCGGCGGCCTCGGCTCCGCCTACGGAGCCCTGGTCGGCTCGCTCATCATCGGCCTGATGATGAACATCTCGACGATCTGGATCCCGGAGAACCTCAAGTACGTGGCTCCGCTCGTCCTCATGATCATCATCCTGCTGGTCAGACCGCAGGGCATCCTCGGTCGCAAGGAACGGATCGGCTGACACCATGAACCTCAACTTCATCTGGCTGGCGATCGGGCAGATCGTCGATCCCACCGTCGCCGCCTACGCGCTCGCGACGATCGGCCTGGTCATCCACTTCGGATTCACCGGCCTCCTCAACTTCGGCCAGGCCGGCTTCATGGCGGTGGGCGGCTACGCCTTCGCCATCACCTCGGTCAAGTTCGAATGGCCCGTCTGGGGCTCCCTGCTCGCGACGATCGTCGCGGCGACCCTCTTCGCCCTCATCCTCGGCATCCCGACGCTGAGACTGCGGGCGGACTACCTCTCGATCGTCACCATCGCGGCGGCGGAGATCGTCCGGCTCTCGGTCAAGACGCCCGAGTTCTCGGCGGTCACCGGCGGCTCGGAGGGCATCAACGGCGCGGCGAAGGCGTTCAACGACCTCAACCCGCTCCCCGAGGGGCGCTTCGGCCTCGGCATCCTCACCTACAACCAGGACCAGTGGTGGGTCCGCATCGTCGGCTGGAGCCTGGTGCTCCTGGCCTGCCTGCTGGTCTTCCTGCTGATGCGCAGCCCCTGGGGCCGCGTCATCAAGGGCATCCGCGAGGACGAGGACGCCGTGCGCTCGCTCGGCAAGAACGTCTTCTCCTACAAGATCCAGGCCCTGATCCTCGGCGGTGTGCTGGGCGGCCTGGCCGGAGCGCTGTTCATCCTGCCGCGCTCGCTGCAGCCCGACAACTACGGCACCCAGCTGACGTTCTTCCTCTACACGATCATGCTGCTGGGCGGTGCCGCGACGGTCTTCGGACCGGTCGTCGGCTCGATCATCTTCTGGGTCGTCCTCGGTCTGACCGACGGACTGCTCACGCTCGGGATCGACACCGGGGTCCTCAACAACGACCTCATCAAGCTCACCACCGTGCAGACCGGACCGATCCGGTTCATCGTGGTGGGTGTGGCCCTCATGCTCCTGGTGATCTTCAGACCCCAGGGCATCTTCGGCAAGAAGAAGGATCTGCACTTTGCCTAAAACGCCGGTCTCGGACATCACCGAGCAGGAAATCGTCCCCGGGGTCACGAAGAAGGACCCCATCCTCGTCGCCGACGGCGTCAGCCGCCGCTTCGGCGGCCTCACCGCGGTCGACGTCGCCCACGTCGAGATCCCGCGCGGCTCGATCACAGCCCTGATCGGCCCGAACGGCGCCGGCAAGACCACGTTCTTCAACCTGCTGACGGGCTTCGACAAGCCCAACACCGGGCGCTGGAACTTCAAGGGCAAGAACCTCGCCAACGTCCCGGCGTACAAGGTGTCGCGGATGGGCATGGTGCGCACCTTCCAGCTCACCAAGGCCCTCGGCGGCATGACGGTGCTCGAGAACATGCTCCTCGGCGCCAAGGGCCAGAAGGGCGAGAACATCCTCACGTCGCTCATCCGGCCGCTGTGGTCGAAGGAGGAGGAGTCGATCGAGACCCGGGCCATCCGGCTGCTCGAGAAGTTCAAGCTCGACACCAAGAAGGACGACTACGCGTCGAGCCTCTCCGGCGGACAGAAGAAGCTGCTCGAGATGGCGCGCGCGCTGATGTCGGAGCCCGAGCTGGTCATGCTCGACGAGCCGATGGCGGGTGTGAACCCCGCACTGACGCAGTCGCTGCTCGGGCACATCGTCAATCTGAAGGACGAGGGCATGACCGTGCTCTTCGTCGAGCACGACATGCACATGGTCAACACGATCGCCGACTGGGTGATCGTGATGGCCGAGGGCAAGGTCGTCGCCGAGGGTCCGCCCTCGACCGTGATGAACGACCCCGCGGTCATCGACGCCTACCTCGGCGCCCACCACGACACCGACCTCGGCACGATCGAGGGCCAGCTCGAGGTCGCGGAGGAGATGGACTCGGACCTGGTCCGCGAGGACGTCGAGAAGCGGGCCGAGGCGGCCGGTGTCGCGGTGCCCCCGCATCACGACGACGCGCCCGCCGCGGCCACCGCTGCGCCCTCCCCCGCCGTCGCGCACGCCGCGAGCACCGCCCCCGCGACGGGCGCCCCCGCGACGGCCGCCCCCGCGGACGGCGCCCCGACGAGCATCGCGCCGACGACCGACGCTCCCGCCGTCGACTTCGGAAAGGACGAGAAGTGACCCAGAACACGCTCGAGACGCACGACCTCCACGCGGGGTACGTGCCGGGAGTCAACATCCTGAACGGGTCGAACGTCTACGTGAAGAAGGGCGAGCTCGTCGGCATCATCGGCCCCAACGGCGCCGGCAAGTCCACGCTGCTCAAGGCGATGTTCGGGCTGGTGAACATCCGCCAGGGCACGGTCCTGCTCAACGGCGAGGACATCACCGGCTTCAAGGCCGACAAACTGGTCTCGAAGGGCGTCGGCTTCGTGCCGCAGAACAACAACGTCTTCCCGTCGCTCACCATCGAGGAGAACCTCGAGATGGGCATGTACCAGAAGCCGAAGCGGTTCAAGGAGCGCCTCGAGTTCGTCACGGAGCTCTTCCCCGAGCTGACCAAGCGCCTCAAGCAGCGCTCGGGCTCCCTCTCGGGCGGCGAGCGCCAGATGGTCGCGATGTCGCGGGCGCTGATGATGGACCCGTCGATGCTGCTGCTCGACGAGCCGAGCGCCGGGCTCTCGCCGATGCGCCAGGACGAGACGTTCGTCAACGTCCAGCGGATCAACCGCGCCGGCGTCTCGATCATGATCGTCGAGCAGAACGCCCGTCGCGCCCTGCAGATCTGCGACCGCGGCTACGTGCTCGACCAGGGCCGCGACGCCTACGAGGGCCCCGGCCGCGAGCTGATGAACGACCCGAAGGTGATCGAGCTCTACCTCGGCACGCTCGCGACGACCAACGAGGTCACCACGAGCACGCCCACCGTCGGCGGCTGATCCCGCCGCACCCTCCGGGGCCCGTCGTCCGCCGCTCCGGCGGCGGCGGGCCCCGTCGTCGTCGAGGAGGAGGACCGGATGCACCGCACCGCCGCCGTGCTCGCTGTCGTGGTCGCGACGGGGCTCCTCACGGGCTGCGGGTCCGGCCCCGTCTCCGAGCTGCCGGAGGGCGTCTCCGTGGGCGTGCAGCAGAACCGCGACGACTACGGCCCTCGACGGCTCGAGGTCCTGGTGACGAACGGCTCGACCGAGCCGCTCGACGTCTGGGAGGCGCGGCTCGACTCCCCCGCCTTCACCGAGGCGGCCGGCACCGACGGCCCGACCACCGTGCGTCCGGGGACGACGACCGCGCTCCGGCTGCAGCTCGCCCCGCCCGACTGCACCGGCACCGGTGCGGAGGCCCAGGTGCGAGTGGCCTTCACGCAGGGCGAGGTCTCGGGGACGGCGCTGATCGCGCCGGACGATCCGCTCGGCAGCCTGCCGCGCATCCATGCCGAGGACTGCCTCGCGCAGCGGGTGGCGGAGGTCGTCTCGATCGTGCCCGGAGACGCCGTCACGGTCGCTCAGGAGAGCGGGACGCCCGTCGCGCACCTCGGACTGACCCTGACGCCGACGGGGGCGGACGGCGGCGTCTCCATCGCATCGATCGGGCGCACGATCCTGCTCCGCCCGGCCTCCGGCGAGGACGCCTGGCCCGTCGGCGTGCGCGTCGACTCCGGCACTGCGGCGACCCGCGTCGACCTCGCGATCGTGCCGAGCAACTGCAGCACGCACACCGTCTCGGAGGACAAGCGCGGGACGTTCCTCCCGGTCGCCGTCACCCTCGACGACGGCACGTCGGGCGTCGTCGCGATCGGGGTCTCCGACGCCGTGAGAGGGGCGCTCTACCGCTTCATCGCCCGGGACTCCTGCCACTGGGAGTGACCTGGGGGACCTCCGGGACACCGAGTCTCTCTCTCCGCCCACGTCCCCCTTCCGAGGGCCGGTCAGGAGGGCGTCGTGCCGTAATTTTGGGGACAAGAAACGTCGGCGCCCGCGGCTCCGCCCGAGTCCTCCCCACCTGATCAGGGGGCGGATCCCGGCCTCCTCGGCACCGACTCCTGCCCTCTTCCGCGGCCCCCTCCGGCGCCGCGGTCCCCGTCTTCGAAGGAGCCGACCCATGAAGAGCTACACCCCCGCCCCCGTCGCCCTCGGCGCGACCTTCGGCACCGGCGCGATCGGCGACTACGAGCGCTGGTCCGTCGTCGGCGTCTACGCGCAGGTCGTGATCGCCGAGACCACCGGCGGCAAGCGCCGCAACTACAGCCGCTCGTTCGTGACCTACCGCCTGGCCCAGGAGGCCGAGCTGCTGCGCGCCTCCTGAGCCGCACCGAGCCCTGAGCGAGCGCGCGTCCCCTCGGGGGGCGCGCGCTCGCTGCAGTGTGCGGCCCCGGGAGGGACGGAGCGGGGACCCACGATCGTCCGGTGGTGGATCTCGATACGCCCTCTCCGAGGGCCACTCGATCAGCATGGGGCGGCCCGCCTCCTCTCCGGCATGAGGCGGCCTGCCTCCCCTCCGGCATGAGGCGGCTCGCCCTCCTCGAGCACTCGCTCCACCGCGACGGGAAGCCGGCGCTTCATGCTGGTCGAGTAGCCGCGCAGCGGCGTATCGAGACCCCGGGCACGACGAAGGGGCCCGGTCGGATGACCGGGCCCCTTCGCGCGTCACGGCCGGAGCCGCGAGCGGGGTGCTAGTTCAGCGAGCCGTCGACGGTCTCCTCGAACGAGGTGACGTTGCCGGTGCCGTACTTGTAGATCGACACCGACGCCTCGGTCGGGTCGCCGTTCTCGTCCCACGAGATCGGGCCGGAGAGGCCGTCGTAGTCGATGTCCTCACCGTCGGCGAGCATCGTGGCGCAGTCGGCGAACGTGGTGCACTTCGTGCCCTCGGTCGAGACGTCCTGCAGGTTGTCGCGGATGGTCGCACCGTCCGTCGCACCGCCCGCGAGAGCGGCGAGAGCGGCGAGCACCGTGGCGTCGTACGACTCGGGGGCGTAGCTGAACACCGTCAGCGCGTCGTTCCCCTGCTCCTCGACGAGGGCCTGGAGGTTCGACTGGAACTCGTCCGACGCCTGCACACCGGGGTTGGTGAACTGCGCGCCGGCGATGTCGACGTTGGTGTCCGCGTCGGTGATGACGCCGTAGTTGCCGTCCGTGCCGTACAGGTTCGCGAAGTCGAAGCCCTTGGCGGCGAGCTGCTCCGCGATCGTGGTGATCTCGTCGAAGGAGATGACGACGAGCGCGTCCGGGTTCGGGGCGAGCAGCGAGGTCAGCGCCGAGTTGAAGTCGGTCGAGGCCGGCTCGAAGATCTCCTCGGCCGCGACGGTCGCGCCGCCCGCCTCGAGGGTCTCCTTGATGTTCGACTCGAGGCCGGTGCCGTACGCGTCGTTCAGGTACAGGATCGAGACGTTGGTCTTGCCGTCGCCGAGGATCTTGTTGCCGAGGATGCGGCCCTGGAGCACGTCCGAGGGAGCGGTGCGCCAGTAGTAGCCGTCGTCGTCGTAGGTGGTGAAGTCCGGCGAGGTGTTGGCCGGCGAGATCTGGACGACGCCCGCCTGGGTCACCTGGTCGATGAACGTCTTCGAGACGCCCGAGGAGGCCGCTCCGATGATGACGCTCGCGCCGTCGGCGATGAGCGAGGTCGCGGACTGGGTCGCGATGTCGGTCGTGGTGTCGCCGGAGTCCTTCTGCTCGACGTCGATGGTGAGGCCGGCAGCGGCGTCGTTGATGTCCTTGACGGCGAGGTCGACGCCCGCGATCTCGGGCGGGCCGAGGACGGCCAGGGTGCCCGTCTGCGGGAGGATCGTGCCGATCTTGAGGGACAGGTCGCCGGACTCGCCGCCGTCGGTGCCCGCGTCTCCGCCGCCGCCGCTGGCGCAACCGGCGAGGACGAGAGCGCTGGCGCCCAGGAAGGCGACGCCGCCGAGGGTCGCCCGGAGGGATCGCGTACGGGCCGTCCCGGCCTTCGCGTGAACGCGCATGTTTCTCCTTGAGAGGTTCTGTCGTGGGAGCGGCGCCGGAGGCAACCGCTCGGCCAACCTAACCTTCGGAGAAGCCGTGAACAATACGGGGGTGTTTCAGATGCGTTTCGCGACCTGATCGTTACTTTTCGTCGTGGGAGCGCTCTGCGGCGACGCGATCCGCAGGTCGGGCCGTCGCGCGGCGCCTCCGGCGCTCGGCCGAGACGAGGTCGACTGAGAAGATCGCCAGGGCCGCCCAGACCAGCGCGAACCCGACCCAGCGCTCCGGCGGCATCTCCTCGTGCAGGACGAACGCGCCGACGACGAACTGCAGCACCGGCGTCAGGTACTGGATGAAGCCGACGATCGAGAGCGGGAGTCGCCGTGCCGCCCCGGCGAAGAGCAGCAGCGGGACGGCAGTGACGATGCCGGCCGAGGCGAGGATGAGCGCGTGCCCCGTCCCCTCGGTGCCGAGCGTCAGCCCGACCATCGAGCCGACCACCAGCAGCTGCACGATCGCGAGCGGCGTGAGCCAGAGCGTCTCGAGCGTGAGGCCGCTCACCGCGTCCATCCGTCCGCCGACGCGGCTCTTCACCAGGCCGTAGAGGCCGAAGGAGAACGCGAGCGCCAGCGAGACCCAGGGGAAGGAGCCGTAGCCGACGGCGATGACGAGGACGGCGACGGCGCTGATCCCCATCGCGACCCACTGCGCCGGGCGGAGCCGCTCGCGGAGCACGATCACGCCGAGCAGCACCGTCACGAGCGGGTTCATGAAGTAGCCCAGCGCCGCTTCGATCACGTGGCCGGTGGTCGTCGCGATGACGTAGACCTGCCAGTTGATGTAGATCAGCACACCGGCGATCGCCATCACGCCCAGCAGCCTCGGCTCGCGGAAGAGGGCTGTGAAGCCGTGCCAGCTGCGGGTCACCGTCAGCAGGAGCAGGCAGAAGACCAACGAGAAGAGCACCCGCAGCGCGACGATCTCGAACGGCGAGGCGGGCGCCATCGCGATGAAGTAGAGCGGCATCGCGCCCCACAGCAGGTAGGCGGAGAAGCCGAACCACAGGCCGGTCGACGACAGCGCTCCACCGGAGCCCTTCACCGGGAGCGCCTCGACGCCCTCGCCGGCCGCGGCGTCGCTCGTCGTCAGCGAGGCGGGGTCGGCGGGGAGGCGGGAGGCGGGCACCCGTCCGATGCTACGCAGGACGCGGACCCGCCGACCGCCCGGAACGGTCACCCGACGTCAGGATCAGGCCACCGGTCGCGAAGAGGACCGGGGGCGCACGACGAAGGGCCCGGCGACTCCTGTCGCCGGGCCCACTGCGCTGGACGACGAAGGGCCCGGCGACTGTCGTCGCCGGGCCCTTCGGGGATCCGTCTCTAGCGGACGACGACCGCGAGGACGTCGCGAGCGGAGAGGACCAGGAGGTCGTCTCCACCGAACTTGACCTCGGTTCCGCCGTACTTGGAGTAGATGACCTTGTCACCGACGGCCACGTCGAGCGGGACGCGGTTGCCGTTGTCGTCGATGCGGCCGGGGCCGACGGCGACGACTTCGCCCTCCTGGGGCTTCTCCTTGGCGGTGTCGGGGATGACGAGACCGGAAGCAGTGACCTGCTCGGCCTCGACCTGCTTGATGACGATGCGATCTTCGAGCGGCTTGATGGACACCGACACGGTTGACCTCTTTCTTGACGACGACGGGGGCGGAGCGCCGCCGTTGGCAGACACGCTCCGAGAGTGCTAGCTCCACTGTAGAGGCTCCGCTGGCACTCGTGCAATCAGAGTGCCAGGCAGGCGCGCCGCGACGGTCGGAGACGGTGGCCTAGCATGGCCGGATGCAACGCGCCGAGCTGGTCGAGCTCCTCTCCCCCGAGGGCCTCCGGCTCCTCGACTCGCTCGACGGCTACCGCGCGGACGACCTGGTGCGCGCCGTCGCGACGCTCCGCTCCGCGGGCCACTCCCCCGGACTGGTCTCGGCCGTGCTGACCCAGGCGCGGCTGCGCGCGAAGGCCACCGGGAAGTTCGGCGAGTTCGCGCGGTCGATGCTCTTCACCGACGCCGGACTCGAGCAGGCCACCCGGCTCCGGGTCGCGGCGCTGCACGCCGGCCGGTTCTCCTCCGCCGGCCTCACCCGCATCGCCGACCTCGGCAGCGGCATCGGCGGCGACGCCCTGGCGATGGCGGCCATCGACCTCGAGGTCACCGCCGTCGACGCGGACGAGATCACCGCCACCCTGGCCAGCTTCAATCTCGCCCCGTTCCCCTCCGCGCAGGCCGTGCACGGCGACGCCGAGGCGTTCGACCTGGACGGCTTCGACGCCGTCTACCTCGATCCGGCCCGCCGCACCGCCGGCCACCGGGAGACCCGGCGCCTCGACGATCCCGACGACTACTCGCCCTCGCTCGACTTCGCCTTCGGGCTGGCGGAGGCGCGGCCCGTCGGCGTGAAGCTCGGGCCGGGCTTCGACCGCGAGCGGATCCCCGCGGACGCGGAGGCGCAGTGGGTGTCGGTCGACGGCGAGCTGGTCGAGACGGGGCTCTGGTTCGGTCCGCTGGCCCGGCCGGGCGTGCGCCGCTCCGCGCTCCTGCTCGGGGCGACCGGCGCCGTCGAGCTCACCGCGCCGGCCGACAGCGAGGACGAGGAGGTGGGCGACCTCGGCGCCTTCGTCCACGAGCCGGACGGGTCGGCCATCCGCGCGCGCCTGCTCGGCGAGCTGGCCCGCACCAGCGGCTCGCGCATGCTCTCGCCGGGCATCGCCTACCTCACGGGTGACCAGCCGGCCGTCTCGCCGTTCCTCCGCAGCTTCCGCGTGCTCGCGGAGCTGCCCCTGGACGAGCGCACCCTCGCGCGCGAGCTGCGCGCCCGCGGCATCGGAGTCCTGGAGATCAAGAAGCGCGGGGTCGACGTCGATCCCGCACGCTTCCGCAGGAGGCTCGGCCTCGCGGGGCGGGGCAGCGCCGTCCTGATCCTCACGAGGATCCAGGGGCGCCACCGCGCCCTGCTGGCCGAGCGCGTGTCCTGAGACCGACCGCTGCCGCCTAGAGCCCGCCGGGGGAGCTCGCCGCGTCCAGCGCGAGCGCGAGGAGCACGATCGTGACGGCCAGGTAGATCAGCGAGATCACGACGCCGGCGATGCCGGTGATGATCGCGGTCAGCCCGAGACCGCGGGCACCCGGCTCGCGACGGCGACCGAGGAAGCCGAGCACGATCGCGGGCGCCGAGAGGATGAAGCCGAAGCCCCAGCCGAAGATCGAGATCACCAGGCCCACGATGCCGAGGATCATGCCGGTGAGGCTCAGCGTCTTGGGCACCGTCGTGGGCGCCGGGACGTAGGCGTACTGCGGCGGCGCGGCGGTCGGGGCCGGCGGGAGCGGCGTCCCGTAGGCGGGCGGCGGGGTGTCGCGAACGCCCTGGCCGGGGGCCGCCGGGGCTCCGGCGGAGTACGCGGGCGGGGCCGGGGGCGCCGGGGGCACGGGAGGAGCAGGGGGGACGGGAGGGCGACCCGGTCGGTCGTCGGAACCGGGCTGGCTGCTGTCGCTCATGCCTCGAAGTCTAGGACGAGGTCGCCGCCCCGCTCAGGCCGGGAGGTAGCCGTCCGTCCGGAGCCCGCCGACGAAGGCCGAGTAGGCCAGAGCGCCGACGAGCAGCAGCACGAGCGCGAGGTAGCCGAGGAGGAAGCCGGCGATCGCGAGTCCGCGGCCGCGCTGCCCCGAGCGGCGCGCCTGGGCGAAGCCGACGTGACCGAGGACGATCGCGGCGGGGGCGAGACCGAGGATGCCGCAGATCAGGGCGGCGACGGCCAGGCCGTTCAGCGGCGGGCGCGGTGCGGGGGCACCGGGGCGGCCGTCGCCGTCGGCAGACCCGTCGGGCGCGACGGCGGAGCCGGATTCCCCGGTTCCCGCCGCCTCCGGCCGCTCCGTCGGGGGCGCGTACTCCGGCGACGGCGGGACGGAGGGCGGCGCGTACCGCGGCGGCGGTGCCGCCGACCCCGCTGCCGGATCGCCGGTGGTGTCGTCGTTCACGTCGCCCTCCTCGCGCACGTCACGTCCCGCCCGATGGGGCGCGGGACGCTGTCGATCAGTAGTCCGTCGTCGTGCTCGCCAGGCCCGCGATCGAGAACAGGGCGACGACGGAGATGATGGTGACGATGATGGCGACGAAGCCGATCACGACAGCGGCGATGGCGAGGCCGCGACCGCGCTCGCCGGTCCGCTTGATCTGCGACAGGGCGATGAAGCCGAGGACGATGCCGACGATCGAGACGAAGAACGAGGCGATGAAGCCGATGATCGCCAGGATGTTGTAGCGGTCGGACGCGGGCGTGTACGGAGTGGTCATGGCGGATCCCCCTTGATCAGGAACGAGTGAGTGGGCTCACTGTGGCAGTGTCCCCGCTGGGCTGTCAAAAGGCTGGACGGTGCTTGTGACACAGCGCGACGGTGCGGTAGCCCGATCAGCGGACCTGGATCTCGGTGACGGGCAGCGTCGAATCGGCACCGAAGGAGAGGCTCGACGGAGGGTGTCGGGCCTCGATCAGCTGGGCGCCGAGGGCGGCGATCATCGCGCCGTTGTCCGTGCAGAGCGACAGCGCGGGGATCCGCAGAGCGATGCCCGCCGCCGCGCAGCGCTCCTCGGCCAGCTCGCGGACACGGGCGTTGGCGACCACTCCCCCGCCGAGCAGCAGCCGCGGCACCCCGCGGTCGACGCAGGCCGCGACCGCCTTGGTCAGGAGCACATCCGCCACCGCCTCGCGGAAGCTGGCGGCGACGTCGGCGATCGGGACCTCCGCGCCGGCGTCCTGGCGCTTCTCCACCCAGCGCGCGACCGCGGTCTTGAGCCCCGAGAAGGAGAAGTCGTAGCGGTGCTTCTCCCGGTCCTTGGGGAGGGTGAGGCCGCGCGGGAAGCGGATCGCCTTCGGATCGCCATCGGCGGCGACGCGGTCGATCTGCGGGCCGCCGGGGTAGGGCAGGCCGAGCACGCGCGCGACCTTGTCGAACGCCTCGCCGGCCGCGTCGTCGATGGTCTCGCCGAGCAGCTCGACGTCCGAGACGAGGTCGCGCACGTGCAGGAGCGACGTGTGCCCGCCCGAGACGAGCAGCGCGATCGTCGGCACCTCCACCGGGCTGCCGGTGCTGCCGTCGGCGCGCAGGACGTCGGCGCCGACGTGCCCGACGAGGTGGTTGACGGCGTAGAGCGGCTTCCCCAGCGAGACCGCCAGCGCCTTCGCTGCGCCGACGCCGACCATCAGCGCGCCCGACAGGCCGGGGCCGCTCGTGACCGCGATCGCGTCCAGCTCCTGCAGCGAGACGCCGGCCTCGGCGAGCGCCGTGCGCAGCGTCGGCTCGAGCGCCTCGAGGTGCGCGCGGGCGGCGACCTCGGGCACCACGCCGCCGTAGCGGGCGTGCTCCTCCATCGACGAGGCGATGGTGTTGGCGAGCAGCGTCGTGCCGCGGACGATGCCGATCCCGGTCTCGTCGCAGCTGGTCTCGATGCCGAGGACGAGCGGACCGGCGGTCATGACGACTCCTGTCGAGGGGCGGGGATCGGCGCGCGCATCACGAGCGCGTCGACCCCGTCGGGCTGGTAGTAGGCGGGGCGGACCCCGATCTCCTCGAAGCCCTCCGAGCGGTAGAGCGACTGGGCGGCGGGGTTGTCGGCGCGGACCTCGAGGAAGACCTCGCGGGCGCCGCGCTCGGCGGCGGTGGCGACGAGGGCGCGCAGCAGGCGTCGACCGAGCCCCGTGCGGCGGGCGGAGGCGAGCACCGCGATGGTCTGCACGTCGCCCTCGTGCGCGCCGACCGGGCAGAGGAGCCCGGCGTAGCCGACCAGCTCGCCCGCGTCCTCGGCGACGAGGTAGCGGGTGTGCCGGCTCCGGATCTCCTCGCGCATCATCGTGCGCGACCACGCGTCGCTGGTGAACTCCGACTCCTCGATCGCCATGATCGCGTCGAGGTCGTCGACGGTGGCGTCGCGCAGCTCGGCGCTCACGCGGTGACCCGCTTCGGGCCGGCCGAGAGCGTGACGTCGGGCGAGCGGAGGTAGAGCGGCTCGTCCGCCGCGGGAGCGCGGCCGGCCGCGCGGGTGAGAGCGGCGACCACGCCCAGCTCGGCGGCGGACACCGTCTCCGCCTCGAGGCGGGGCAGCTCGGGGAAGGGCAGCGCCGGCGGCTTGTCGAGGCCGGGTCCGGCGGTGCGGACGGGGAGGCCCTGCTCGTCGAGGCCGGCGTAGGCACTCCAGTAGAGCTCGCGGCGGCGCGCGTCGGTGACGACGAGGAAGCCGTCGGCGCGGCCGTGGCGCAGCGCGCCGAGCGCGACCGCGTCGTGCGAGACGACCGGGAGGGTGGGCACGTCGCGGCCGAACGCGAAGGCGCGGGCCGCGGCGATGCCGACTCGGAGGCCCGTGAAGGGGCCGGGGCCCATGCCCACGGCGACGGCCGCGATCGCGTCGGGGCCGACGCCCGCCGCCTCGAGGGCCTCCTGGATCAGCCGGCCGACGACCTCGGCGTGCCGCATGGTGTCGGTCTCGGTGCGCTCGGCGCGGACCACGCCGTCGGTGCCGACGACGGCGACGGAGGTACCGGAGGAGGTGTCGATCGCGAGCAGCACCCTGACAGGCTACCCGCGGGCGACGGGGCACCGGCCGCGGAGCCTGCGGCGCTCCCTGTGCTGGTCGAGCAGCCGCGCAGCGGCGTCTCGGGACCCGCCGTGAGCAGAGCGGTCAGGACCAGCCCGTGCCGCGGAAGCGCACCGTGCGCGGCTCGATCGGCTCCTCGCCGTCCTCGGCGTCGGAGCCGCCGGTCGGACGCTCGAGGACGACGTCGAGCCACGACTCCGCCACGCCGTCGAGCAGCCCGGCGCCCCACTCCACCACGACGACCGAGTGCTCGAGGTCGAGATCGAGATCGTCCAGCTCCACGGCGGAGCCGACGCGGTAGGCGTCCACGTGCACGAGCGGCGGCCCGCCGTGCAGCGGAGGATGCGTCCGCGCGATCACGAAGGTCGGGCTGGTGACCGGCCCGCGCACGCCGAGCCCGTCACCGAGGCCGCGGGTGAAGGTCGTCTTGCCCGCGCCGAGCGGCCCGGTCAGCACCAGCAGGTCGCCGGCGCGCAGCACCTGCCCGAGGGAGCGGCCGAGCTCCTCCATCGCCTCCGGATCCGCGATCTCGACGGTGCGGTCGGCGAACCAGCCGCGCTCAGGCACGGGCGCCTCCCGCGGGGCCGCCGACCGTCCTGCGCGGGACGCGGTGCCCGATCCGGGTGACCAGCTCGTAGTCGATCGTCCCGCACCATCGCGCCCACTCGTCGACCGAGGGGACGCCGGTGGTCGGGTCGCCCCAGAGGGTCACCGGGTCGCCGACCGCGACGCGAGCGTCGCCGACGTCGACCACGAACTGGTCCATCGCGACCCGTCCGGCGATGCGGTGGCGGCGCCCGCCGATCGACACCTCGGCGACACCGGACGCGGCGCGCGGGATCCCGTCCGCGTAGCCGAACGGCACCAGCGCGAGCGTCGTCTCGCCGGCGGCCCGGTAGGCGTAGTCGTAGCTGACCCCCGTTCCGGCGGGAACCCGGCGCAGTCCGGCGACGCGGCCCTGCAGAGTCATCGCCGGCACCAGGCCGAGCCCGAGGGACGTCTCGTCGTCGAACGGCGACAGCCCGTACACGCCGATGCCGGTGCGCACCTGGTCCAGGCGCGCCTCCGGCAGGCGGAGCGCGGCGGCCGTCGCGGCGAGATGCACCAGCGGCGCCGGCGTCCCGTGCGCGCGCAGCACCTCCTCCGCCCGGCGCAGTCCCGCGAGCTGCGCCAGGTCCTCCTCGCGCGAGGTGTTCGAGAGGTGCGAGAACAGACCGGTGAGCTGCAGCGAGCCGCGCGCCGCGTGCCGGGCGAGCGACTGCGCGAGCGGCGCCCACTCCGCCTCCGGCGCCCCGTTGCGGCTCAGACCGGTGTCGACCTTCAGCTGCACCGCGCCGCGCACGCCGCGGTCCTCGGCGGCCTGCGCGAGCCGGTCGAGCTGCGCGACTGAGGACACGGCGACCTCGATGCCGTGCTCGAGGGCGGTGTCGAAGTCCTGCTCGGGGTCGTGCAGCCAGCAGAGCACAGGCGCGAGGATCCCGGCCTCGCGGAGCGCCACCGCCTCCTCGAGATCGGCGGTGCCGAGCGCGTCCGCCCCGCCGGCGAGCGCCGCCTGCGCCACCGCGAGCGCGCCGTGTCCGTAGGCGTTCGCCTTGACGACCGCCATCAGCCGGGGTGCGGCCGTCAGCGCCCGGAGCCGCGCCGTGTTCGCCGCGACGGCGTCCAGGTCGATCAGCGCCTCGCGGTAGGCGAGCGGCGCGATCACGACTCGGCCACCACGAACGCGCAGGCGATGCCGGCGTCGTGGCTCATCGAGAGGTGCACGCGGACGATCCCCCGCGACTCGGCCGCCGCGCGAGCCGCCCCGTGCAGGGCGAAGGAGGGGTTCCCGTGCTCGTCGCGCTCGACCACCATGTCGTGCCAGCGCGCCCCGGCCGAATCGCCGAGCGCCTTGATCAGCGCCTCCTTGGCCGCGAACCGCCCCGCCAGCGACGCCGTCGGGAGATCGCGTTCGCTCTCGGCGAACAACCGCTCCCGCAGTCGCGGGGTGCGCGTGATCGCCCGCTCGAAGCGCGCGAGATCCACCACGTCCACGCCGATCCCGACGATCACGGCAGGGTCACTCGACCGTGACCGACTTGGCGAGGTTCCGCGGCTGGTCGACGTCGAGGCCCTTGGCGGAGGCGAGCTCCATCGCGAACATCTGCAGCGGCGTGACGGCGAGCAGCGGCTCGAACAGCGGGTCGGCCAGCGGGATCGGCACGACCTCGTCGGCGATCTGGATGGCGGCGGCATCGCCCTGCTCCGCGATCGCGATGACCCGGGCGCCGCGCGCCTTGATCTCCTGGATGTTCGAGATCACCTTGCGCTGCAGCTCGTACGACTCGCTCGGGCTCGGCACGATGACGAAGACGACCTGTCCCGGCTCGATCAGCGCGATCGGCCCGTGCTTCAGCTCGCCCGCGGCGAAGCCCTCGGCGTGGATGTAGGCCAGCTCCTTGAGCTTGAGCGCGCCCTCGAGGGCCACCGGGTAGCCCACGTGGCGGCCGAGGAAGAGCACCGCGCGGGTGTCCGCCATCCAGCCGGCGAGCTGGGCGATCGCCTCCGAGGCGTCCAGCACGCGCGAGAGCTTCTCCGGGATGGCCGCGAGCTGCGCGGCCTGCGAGGCGATCAGCTCGGGCGAGGCGGCACCGCGGACAGCGGCCAGGTGCAGACCGAAGAGGTACAGCGCCGCGATCTGCGCGACGAACGCCTTGGTCGAGGCGACCGCGACCTCCGGACCGGCGTGGGTGTAGAGCACGGCGTCGGACTCGCGCGGGATCGTCGCGCCCTGGGTGTTGCAGACGGAGAGCGTCTTGGCGCCCTTCTCCCGGGCGTACTTCACGGCCATCAGCGTGTCCATGGTCTCGCCGGACTGGCTGATCGAGACGACCAGCGTGCGCGGCGTCAGCACCGGGTCGCGGTAGCGGAACTCGTGGCTCAGCTCGACCTCGACGGGCACGCGCGCCCACTTCTCGATCGCGTACTTCGCGACCATGCCGGAGTAGGCGGCGGTGCCGCAGGCGATCACGGTGATCCGGTCGATGTCCGCGAGGGTGGCGTCGAGCGCCGCGAGCTCGGGCAGCACGACCACGCCGTCCTGGATGCGGCCGAGCAGCGTCTTGGCGACGGCCTCCGGGCCCTCGCTGATCTCCTTGGCCATGAAGCTCGACCAGCCGCCCTTCTCGGAGGCGGACGCGTCCCAGGCGATCTCGAAGGGCTCGGTCTCGACGGGGTTGCCGAAGAAGTCGGTGACGGTGACGAGTTCGGGCGTGATCGTGACGATCTGGTCCTGCCCGATCGCGACCGCGCGGCGGGTGAACTCGACGAACGCGGCGACGTCGGAGCCGAGGAAGTTCTCCCCGTCGCCGAGGCCGATCACGAGCGGCGAGTTGCGGCGGGCGCCCACGACGACACCCGGCTGGTCCTGGTGCAGCGCGAGGAGCGTGAACGCGCCCTCGAGGCGGGCGACGACGGCCTGGAAGGCGAGCACCAGGTCGCCGGTGCGGCGGTGCTCCCGCGCGATCAGGTGCGCGGCGACCTCGGTGTCGGTCTCGCTCTCGAAGACCGCGCCCTCGGCGAGCAGCTCCTCCTTGAGCGGCTGGAAGTTCTCGATGATGCCGTTGTGGATGACGGCCAGGCGCCCGTCGTCCGCGAGGTGCGGGTGCGCGTTGCGGTCGGTCGGGCCGCCGTGCGTCGCCCAGCGGGTGTGCCCGATGCCGGTCGTGCCCTGCGCGATCGGGTGCGCCTCGAGGTCGTCGACCAGGACGCTGAGCTTGCCGGAGCGCTTGCGGCTGTCGATCCGGCCGTCGGCGTCGATCACGGCCACACCGGCGGAGTCGTACCCGCGGTACTCCAGTCGCTTCAGTCCCCCGAGCAGCACGGCCAGGCTGTCGCGCGCGCCGACGTATCCAACGATTCCACACATGCGCTCGATCCTAATCGCGCGCGGGGGCGCTCCCGCGGCGACGGGGCCGAGCCGCGGCGGCGGGTAGGATCGTGCAGATGTCCTCGTCAGCTCGCGAACCCGGGCGCGAGGCGCACCCGTCCCCGTTCGTCGAGATCGTCCGCTCCGATTGGGCCGAGCTCGCCCGCAGCACCGAGCTGCCGCTGAGCGAGACCGAGGTCGTGCAGCTGCGCGGGCTCGGCGACCGGCTGAGCCTCACCGAGGTCGCCGAGGTCTACCTGCCGCTGTCGCGACTGCTCACCCTCTACGCCGGGGGCGCGCGCCAGCTTCACCGGGCGACGAGCACGTTCCTCGGCGAGCGCGCGCAGCCCACCCCGTTCGTGATCGGCGTGGCCGGGTCGGTCGCGGTCGGCAAGTCGACCATCGCCCGCCTGCTCCGCGAGCTGCTCGCCCGCTGGGACGACACCCCGCGCGTCGAGCTGGTGACGACCGACGGCTTCCTCCTGCCCAACAAGGAGCTCGAGCGGCGAGGGTTGATGAGCCGCAAGGGCTTCCCGGAGTCGTACGACCGCCGGGCCCTGCTGCGCTTCGTCTCGGAGGTGAAGGGCGGGGCCGCCGAGGTGCGCGCGCCGTTCTACTCGCACCTCTCCTACGACATCGTGCACGACGCGGAGATCGTGGTCCGCCGACCCGACGTGCTGATCGTGGAGGGACTGAACGTGCTGCAGCCGCCTGCGCCCGGCCACGGCCTCGCGGTCAGCGACCTGTTCGACTTCACGGTGTACGTCGACGCGCGCACGAGCGACATCGCGCGCTGGTACGAGGAGCGCTTCCTCGCCCTCCAGCAGGGCGCCTTCGCCAGCCCGACCTCGTACTTCCACCGCTACGCCTCGCTGACGCCGGACGAAGCGCGCGCGCAGGCCCGCAGCATCTGGTCCTCGATCAACGAGCCGAACCTGCTGCAGAACGTGCGGCCGACCCGCTCCCGCGCGAGCCTCGTCCTGCGCAAGCAGGCCGACCACACCGTCTCCTCGGTGCTCCTCCGCAAGATCTGACGACGGATCGCCGACGGCTCACCTGCTGACGACGGCGGGTCTCGATGCACGCCTCCGGCGCTACTCCACCAGCATGCGGCGAGCAGGCCGAGTCATGCCGTGCGTCGTCGACCAGCACACAGCGAGCAGGCGGAAGCATGCTGATCGAGTAGCCCCGCAGTGGCGGATCGAGATCCCCGGTCAGCGGCTCCGGCCGCTAGGACGCGACGCGCAGCTGCTCGAGCACGACCGCCGCCAGCGACTCCGCCAGCCGGTCCGCGGTCTCCTTCGTGGAGGCCTCGACCATGACGCGCACCATCGGCTCCGTGCCCGAGGGTCGCAGCAGGACGCGCCCGCCGGTGCCCAGCTCCGCCTCGGCCGCGGCGATGGCCGCCGCGATCACGGTGTCGTCGTGCACGCCCTCGCGGTCGACGCCGCGGACGTTGACGAGCGTCTGCGGGAACACGCGCATCACCGAGGCGAGCTCGGCGAGCGTCTTGCCGCTGCGCGCCATCTCGGCCGCCAGCTGCAGGCCCGTGAGGACGCCGTCGCCGGTCGTGGCGAAGCGGCTCATGATGACGTGGCCGGACTGCTCGCCGCCGAGCGAGTAGCCGCCGTCGTTCATGGCCTCGAGCACGTAGCGGTCGCCCACGCCCGTCTCGATCACCCGGATGCCGGCGTCGGCCATCGCGGTCTTGAGGCCGAGGTTGCTCATCACCGTGGCGACGAGCACGTTGTCGCGCAGGACGCCGCGCCGCGCCATCGAGGTCGCGAGGATCGCCATGATCTGGTCGCCGTCGACGACGCGCCCCTCGGCGTCGACCGCCAGGCAGCGGTCCGCGTCGCCGTCGTGCGCGATGCCCACGTCGGCGCCCGCTTCGCGGACCGCCTCGGCGACGTGGTCGAGATGGGTCGAGCCCACTCCGTCGTTGATGTTGATGCCGTCCGGATCGTTGCCGATCACGGTGACGGTCGCGCCGGCGTCGGTGAACACCTCGGGCGAGATCCCTGCGGCGGCACCGTGCGCGCAGTCGATGACCACGTGCAGTCCGTCGAGGCGGGTGCTGCCGAGCGAGCCGAGCAGGTGGAGGACGTAGCGGTCCTCGGCGTCCGCGAAGCGGCGGATCCGGCCCACGTCCGGGCCGAGCGGCGTGAGCGGCGGGACGCCCAGAGCCGCCTCGATGCGGTTCTCCAGCTCGTCCGGCAGCTTGCGACCGCCGGCCGCGAAGAACTTGATGCCGTTGTCGGCGGCGGGGTTGTGCGACGCCGAGATCATCACGCCGAAGTCGGCGCTCTCGTCGGCGATGAGGTACGCGGCGGCGGGCGTCGGGATCACTCCCGCGTCCAGCACGTCGACGCCGGCGCTCGCGAGCCCGGCCGCGACGGCGGCACCGATGAACTGACCCGAGATCCGAGGATCGCGGGCCAGGACGGCGAGGGGCCGACGGCCCTCCGCCCGGGCGGCCGCACCGAGTACACGGGCGGCCGCCTGGGCGAGGCCGAGGGCCAGGTCGGCCGTGACATCGCGATTCGCGAGGCCACGGACGCCATCTGTTCCGAACAGGCGCGGCATGATGCCAGTCCCCTTCTGAAGCTGCTGATCGGCGGCCGCGGGGGCCGCAGCGATTAGCGCTTCGAGAACTGGGACGCCTTGCGGGCCTTCTTGAGACCGGCCTTCTTGCGCTCGATGACGCGAGCGTCGCGGGTGAGGAAGCCGGCCTTCTTGAGGACGGCGCGGTTGTTCTCGCGGTCGATCTCGTTCAGCGCACGGGCGATCGCGAGGCGGAGCGCACCGGCCTGGCCGGAGGGGCCGCCGCCGGTGATCTTCGCGACCACGTCGTAGGAGCCGAGGAGGTCGAGGACCTTGAACGGGTCGTTGATCAGCTGCTGGTGCAGCTTGTTGGGGAAGTACTCCGCGAACTCGCGGGCGTTCACGGTCAGGCTGCCGGAGCCCGGGACCAGGCGCACGCGGGCGATGGCCTGCTTGCGACGGCCCACGGCTGCGCCGGAGACGTTGAGGACGGCGCGGGGCGTCGTGGACGCCTCGGTGGCCGGGCTTTCGGTGGAGTAGCTCTCGGGAGCCACGTCGATCTGGTCTGCGATCTTCGCCACGGTGTAGGTGATCCTTTGTCTTCGAAGTCTGGGGTGTCGGGGAGGGCCGGAGCCTACTGGGCGACCTGGGTGAAGGCGTACGCCTTGGGCTGCTGAGCCGCGTGAGGGTGCTCGGTGCCCGTGTAGACCTTCAGCTTGCGCAGCTGCGCACGACCGAGGGAGTTCTTGGGGAGCATTCCGCGGATGGCCTTCTCGACGGCGCGGATCGGGTTCTTCTCGAGGAGCTCGGCGTACGTGGTGGCCGTGAGGCCGCCCGGGTAGCCGGAGTGGCGGTACGCCTTCTTCTGGAGGAGCTTCTGGCCGGTGAGGGCCACCTTCTCGGCGTTGACGATGATGACGAAGTCGCCCATGTCCATGTGCGGCGCGAACGTCGCCTTGTGCTTGCCGCGCAGGAGCGCAGCGGCGTGGGTGGCCAGACGGCCGAGCACGACGTCGGACGCGTCGATGACGATCCAGTCGTGCTGGACGTCAGCCGGCTTCGGAGAAAAAGTGCGAGTCACGTGAGTGCTGCTTTCTGATCGGAGTGAGGAGTTCGTGAATCCCGCTCCGTGGCCGTTCGACCCGCGAGGGGGCCGAACCGATCCGGTGGAGGGCTCAACTTCGGGTGCCGGCATGCGGCCGAGAACACCAAGGGTCGACAGTACAGCAATCCGCACCGGAGCGGAAGCTCGCGCTCGCCCGCCGCCGCCCGCCGAGGGGCGGCCCGGCTCAGGAGGGCCCCTGCCCCAGCGCGGTGAGGGCGTCCGTCGCGAGCTCCTCCAGCGCGGCCTGCCCGCCGACGTACGACCGGAGCGAGAGCAGCCGGTCGCCCATGAGCACGACGACCGCCGCGGCCGGGTCGGCCGCCGGATCGCCGGCGCGGAAGAAGGCGACGTCGCCGAGCCCGCTCGGCTCGACCGGACCGGCGGACTCCTGTGCGGCGAACGCGCTCGTGCCGGCGCCGGTCGCCGTCTGCAGGACCAGCGCGGCGGGGTTCCCCGCCATCGCCCAGGTGCAGCCGGAGCCCTGATCGGAGCTCGTCACGAACCCCTCGGGCAGCTCGAGCACGGCCTCGATCGTCTCCACCGGCAGCACCGCCGCGCAGTCGAGCTCCTCGACGCTCGCGGCGGCGGACGGCGCCGGCGCGGGAGCGGTCGGCTCCGCGGGGGGTCCGCCACTCGGCGCGGTGGACGGGACGGCGGTCGGCGGCGCCTCGTCCGGCACGTCGATCGTCGATGAGGAGCATCCGCCGAGCAGCAGCGCCGCCGGCAGGACGAGCGCGGCGGCGAGAGCGGCCGCGCGGCGGTTCCCCAGGATCACGCGTCGTCCTCCCCCTCGGCGTCCCCGCCCGGCAGGGTGCGCTTCACCCGGGTGAGCACGGCCCGCTCGGCCAGTTCGGAGTCCTCAGGGTAGTCGACCTCGCGCAGGACGAGACCGCGCGCCGGCATGACGGCGAAGGCGTTGGTGCGCCGCGCGGCGTCCCGCAGCAGCGGGAGCTCCCCCGCGTCCAGCTTGCCGATCCCCACGGCCACGCAGGAGCCGACGAGCGCTCGCACCATGCTGTGGCAGAAGGCGTCGGCGCGCAGGTGCGCGTGCAGGACACCGTCCGCGTCCCGCTCCCAGGTGAAGTCGAGCAGGCTGCGGATGGTGGTCGCCCCGACGCGCGCCCGGCAGAACGAGGCGTAGTCGTGCAGGCCGAGCAGGGATTCCGCGGCGCCCGCCATCAGAGTCTCGTCGACCGCCTCGTTGATCCAGGTCGTGTAGGCGCGCTCCAGTGGCCGGCGGAGCGAGGACCGGTCCGCGAGCCGGTACTCGTAGCGCCGCCAGCGCGCCGAGAAGCGGGCGTCGAAGCCCTCGGGCGCCCGCGAGACCCGGTGCACGGACAGGTCGGAGTACTGGCCGAGGATCCCCTGCAGCTTGCGCTGGAGCACGACCTCCGGCTCGACGGCCTCGGTCCCGGCGCGGGGCCGGCCGTTCAGGCGCGACCACTGCTGCGGGGTGAGATCGAGGTGCGCTACCTGGGCGCTCGCGTGGACACCTGCATCCGTCCGGCCGGCGACCGTGACGACCGTCCGCTCCTCGGAGCGCAGCAGGAGCCCGAGCGCGTCCTCCAGGACGCCCTGGACGGTGCGGAGACCGGGCTGCAGCGCCCAGCCCGCGAAGTGGGTGCCGTCGTAGGCCAGATCGAGGCGGACACGGCGGAGCACCCGACGAGTCTAGATCGTCCGCGAGGACGGCCCGGAGCGATCGGCAGCGGCGGATCAGCCCGCGGACAGCCGCACACCGAGCGGGTCGAGGACGGCGACCGCCCAGTCCGCGAGCACGTCCTGATCCCCCACGTACGACTCGACGTGCACCTCGTAGCCGCCCGCGAGCACGGCGAGCTCGGACGGCGTCGTCGGCGAGCCCTCGAGCCGGTAGGCCGCCTCGCCCAGCGGGGCGGAGACGGCGCCGACCGCCTCGCCCGCCCCGATGAACGTCTCCGCGAGGCGCGCGGGTCCGACGCGGACGACGACGGCGGACGGATTGCCGGCGACGGCGTAGGAGCAGGTGTCGCCCGACTGCTGCAGAGCGGCCGTGCCCGCGGGCAGCCCCACGGCGCTCTCCACGGCGGCGGGCGGCAGCGCGGTCGAGCAGTCCAGCTCGGGCGACGCGGGGAGGTCGGCCGTGGCGGACGCCGTCGGTGCCGCCTCGGGTGCGGCGAGGGAGCTCGGAGCGGCGGTGCGCGCCGACTCCGGCACGTCGAGGACCGGGGCGGAGGAGCAGCCGGCCAGCAGGATCGTCGCCGCGATGACGAGGAGCGGGTGGTGCGGACGCACGGGGCACCTCCTGCTGGGCGGCGGGGGCGGGGTCCGGGATCCGGTCGCGCCCCGCCCTGCCGGGGGAACGATTCCGCCATCGTAAGCGACGTTCCGCGCCACCGAGCACGTCAGGGACCGCCGCTCGGGACGACGAGAGCCCCCCGCCCCCGGAGGGGCGGAGGGCTCTCGAGACGTGCGCGGGACTACTTGGTCTCGGCGGCCGTCTCGACCGGGGCGTCCTCGACGGGCGCGTCCTGGACGGTCGCGTCGGCCTCGGTCGTGTCGGCGACGGGCGCCTCCTCGACGGGGGCGTCCTCAACGACGGTCTCGTCCTCGACCGGAGCCGAGACGGGAGCGGCGGCGGTGCGCGACTTCTTGACCTTCGGCGTCACGGGCTCGAGGACGAGCTCGATGACGGCCATGGGCGCGTTGTCGCCCTTGCGGGGGCCGATCTTCGTGATGCGGGTGTAGCCGCCCTCACGCTCGGCGACGAGCGGCGCGATCTCGGTGAAGAGCTCGTGCACGACGCTCTTGTCGCCGATGGTCGCGAGGACGCGGCGGCGGGCGTGCAGGTCGCCGCGCTTCGCGAACGTCACCAGACGCTCGGCGAGGGGACGCAGGCGCTTGGCCTTGGTCTCGGTCGTCTTGATGCTCTTGTGCGTGAACAGGGCCGCGGCCAGGTTCGCGAGCAGCAGACGCTCGTGTGCGGGACCGCCTCCGAGGCGGGGGCCCTTCGTGGGCTTGGGCATGGCTTTACTCCAGTACTAAAGGGGTGTCAGAAGGTCGAACGCCGGAGCGGAGACCTAGATGCTCTCGTCGTCGTAGCTGTAGAAGTGGGCGCCGTCGAACCCGGGGACCGAGTCCTTCAGCGACAGGCCCAGCTCCGTCAGCTTCTCCTTGACCTCATCCACCGACTTCTGACCGAAGTTGCGGATGTTCATGAGCTGCGTCTCCGAGAGGGCGACGAGCTCGTTGACGTTGTTGATGCCCTCGCGCTTGAGGCAGTTGTAGCTGCGCACCGAGAGGTCGAGGTCCTCGATGGGCATGGACAGCTCGGTCGAGAGGACGGCGTCGACCGGCGCGGGGCCGATCTCGATGCCCTCGGCCGCGTTGTTCAGCTCGCGGGCGAGTCCGAACAGCTCGGTCAGGGTGCGACCGGCCGACGCGATGGCGTCGCGCGGCGTGATGGCCGGCTTCGACTCGACGTCGACGACCAGGCGGTCGAAGTCGGTGCGCTCGCCGGCACGGGTGGCCTCGACGCGGTAGGTGACCTTGAGCACGGGCGAGTAGATCGAGTCGACCGGGATCTGGCCGGCCTCGGAGAACTCGCTGCGGTTCTGGGTCGCCGAGACGTAGCCGCGGCCGCGCTCGATGGTGAGCTCGAGCTCGAACTTCGCCTTGTCGTTCAGGGTCGCGATGACGAGGTCCGGGTTGTGGATCTCGACACCGGCCGGAGCCGAGATGTCGGCGGCGGTGACCTGGCCGGCGCCCTGCTTGCGCAGGTAGGCGGTGATCGGCTCGTCGTGCTCGGAGGAGACGACGAGTCCCTTGATGTTCAGGATGATCTCGGTGACGTCCTCGCGGACGCCCGGGACGGTCGTGAACTCGTGCAGGACTCCGTCGATCCGGATGCTGGTGACAGCGGCGCCGGGGATGGAGGACAGCAGGGTGCGACGCAGCGAGTTGCCGAGCGTGTAGCCGAAGCCGGGCTCGAGGGGCTCGATGACGAAGCGGGAACGGAACTCCGAGATGTTCTCCTCGGTGAGCGTCGGACGCTGTGCGATAAGCACTGTTGATTCCTTTCGATCACGTGTCCGCTATATGACACGTGCGTTTGCGAGTCTGAAGTTGTGAAAGAAATGCGCGATCCGCCGGCCGGCCTCACGCCGCGCTGGAGAGCGCGGGGTGCGGCCGGCCGACGGCTGCGAGTGCTGCGTTAGACGCGACGGCGCTTCGGCGGGCGGCAGCCGTTGTGCGCCTGCGGGGTGACGTCGTTGATCGAGCCGACCTCGAGGCCGGCGGCCTGGAGCGAGCGGATCGCGGTCTCGCGACCCGAGCCCGGGCCCTTCACGAAGACGTCGACCTTCTTCATGCCGTGCTCCTGCGCCTGACGCGCGGCCGACTCGGCAGCGAGCTGGGCGGCGAACGGCGTCGACTTGCGCGAGCCCTTGAAGCCGACTCCACCGGACGAGGCCCAGCTGATGACGGCCCCGGCGGGGTCGGTGATCGACACGATGGTGTTGTTGAACGTCGACTTGATGTGGGCCTGGCCCACAGCGATGTTCTTCTTCTCCTTGCGGCGCGGCTTGCGCGCGGCCGACTTGGGGGTAGCCACTTGTTATCTCCTCTAGGTCCGTGTCGCCCGCGTTACTTGCGGCCGGCCTTCTTCTTGCCGGCGACGGTGCGCTTCGGGCCCTTGCGGGTGCGAGCGTTCGTCTTGGTGCGCTGTCCACGGACCGGGAGGCCGCGACGGTGGCGGATGCCCTCGTAGGACCCGATCTCGACCTTGCGGCGGATGTCGGCGGCGACCTCGCGGCGGAGGTCTCCCTCCACCTTGTAGTTGCCCTCGATGTAGTCGCGGAGCGCGACGAGCTGGTCGTCGGTGAGGTCCTTGACGCGGATGTTGCCGTCGATCCCCGTGTCGCTCAGCGTCTTCAGCGCGCTGGTGCGGCCGACTCCGTAGATGTAGGTCAGTGCGACCTCCACGCGCTTCTCGCGCGGGATGTCTACTCCTGCCAGACGTGCCATGGTGGCTTCTCCTGTGAGTGAGTGGAGGTGTGAAGCAACGTCGGTGCCTCGGCCTCCGACCGAAGGTGTCCTCGCCGTTCACCCCAGGAGACCCGGGGCGCTGCGCGATTTCTGACGTTGCGGGGTGGTGTGTTGCCGTGCTGCTGGGCGGTTTCCCGCCCGCGCTCCTCGCAGGAGCGCCGGGAGTCCCGGAGGACTAGCCCTGGCGCTGCTTGTGGCGGGGGTTGCTGCTGCAGATGACCATCACGTTGCCGTGGCGGCGGATGATCTTGCAGTGGTCGCAGATGCGCTTGACGCTGGGGTTGACCTTCATTGTTCTGTTCCTTGTTTTCGCTGGCGTCGTGCTCCCGGCGGATGCCGGGGCCGTTCCTTACAGGACACGCACGTCGCGAACTGAGCGGAGCGAACGTCTACTTGTAGCGGTAGACGATCCGGCCGCGGGTCAGGTCGTAGGGGCTGAGCTCCACGATCACGCGGTCCTCGGGGAGGATGCGGATGTAGTGCTGACGCATCTTGCCCGAGATGTGGGCGAGAACCTTGTGTCCGTTGGTGAGCTCCACGCGGAACATCGCGTTGGGGAGCGCCTCGACAACCGCACCTTCGATTTCGATGACACCGTCTTTTTTGGCCATAGCCTCACTGTCGTTCGGAAGTAGTGTGTGTACTGGTCGTGCGAATGCTTCCGCGACGATCCTCCCCCGGGCGGAGCCCGGAAGGCGGTGCGCGGGCGTGCCGGAGCACGCGCAAACACCAAGGGTCGATACTACGCGAATCCCCGCTTCTCCGCCAGCCCGGGCGTGTCGCCGGTGGGCGGCGCGCTGCGCGCCGCGGGCGACGGGCACGGCGGCCGCCGCCTAGGCTCTCCCACGTCGAAGGGACCGCGGATGGCGCGCACGGAGAAGACGACGGACGGCACCCCGGCGAGGAGCCGGCGGAGCTGGTACTCCCACCCGCTGGTCACCGTGCTGGTCGCGATCGTCGTCATCGCCCTCGTGCAGACGTTCTTCGTGAAGGTGTACACCGTGCCGACCGGCTCGATGGAGAACACGCTGCAGGGCGGCGGCTTCTTCGGCGACCGCATCCTGGTCGACCGCACCGCGGCCCTCCAGGGCGAGCCGGAGTCGGAGCAGATCGTCGTCTTCTCGCGGGACGCGCGCTGGGGTGCGGCCGATGCGGTCGGCAACCCGCTCTCAGAGGCGGTCAAGTACTTCGGCGACGTGACGAGCATCGGCCCGTCGCACGAGGAGTTCCTCGTGAAGCGCGTGATCGCCGTCGGCGGCCAGACGGTCTCCTGCTGCGACGCCGAGGGGCACGTGCTCGTCGACGGGCAGCCGCTCGTGGGCGACTACGTCTTCGAGGACTTCCCGTTCACCCCTGGCACCCAGGACTGCGACTCGCAGCCGGCCTCCGCCCGCTGCTTCCAGGAGTACACGGTGCCCGAGGACACGCTCTTCGTCCTCGGCGACCACCGCTCCAACTCCAACGACTCGCTCGGCGACTGCCGCGGAGCGCCGGGCCCGATCGACTCCTGCGTGAAGACGGTGCCGATCGAGCGGGTGGTCGGGCGCGTCTTCGCCGTGGCCTGGCCGCTGACCCGCTGGCGCCTCTTCTAGTCCGGCCCGCCCCGGAACCGCGAAGGGGCGGGGCCGGATGCCGGAGCACCCGATCCCGCCCCGTCGGACGCGGACCCGCGAGGATCAGCCGCGGACGACCGCGACGACCTGCGCGAACAGCGGGTGGTCCGCGCCGAGCCCGGTCACCTCGGCGACGAAGTCCTCCGGCGACAGCGCGGCCAGCTTCTCCTTCAGCTCGACGCTCTGCGGGTCCTCCGGCACGTCGAAGCGGAGAGCCGCGCCGATCGCCGTGAGCAGACCGCTCGGCACGTGGCCGCGCTCGGCGAGCTCGGCCGCCGGGCCGATGAAGCGCTCGTGCCGCGAGAGCTTGCGCAGCGGCTGGCGACCGACCCGGTCGACCGTGTCGGTCAGGTGCGGGTTGGCGAAGCGCTTCAGCGTCTTCTGCAGGTACGCCTCCTGCTCCTCGTCGCTGAAGCCGTGCTTCTCGACGATCAGCGTCTTGGTGTCCTCGAGCGCGGTCTTCACCGCGTCGTGCACCTCGGGCAGCGCGAGCGCATCCGACAGCTTGTGCGCGCCGGCCGCGAAGCCGACGTAGGCGGCGGTCGCGTGGCCGGTGTTCACCGTGAAGAGCTTGCGCTCGATGAACGGCTCCAGGTCGTCGACCCAGGTCGCGCCGGGGATCTCGGGCTCGGAGCCCTCGAAGGGCGTGCGGTCGACGACCCACTCGAAGAAGCTCTCGACCGTGACGTCGAGGCCCTGGCCGGCGTCCTGGTTCGGCACGATGCGGTCGACCGCCGTGTCGGCGAAGACCGCGCGGGTGCGCAGGCGCTCCCACTCGTCCGCGCCCAGGCTGGCGGCGACCTCGGTCTGCAGGAGGCGGGTCGCGTTGATCGCGTTCTCGCAGGCCATCACGGCCAGGCGGGGCGCCGACTCCGCTCGGGCCGCGAGGCCCTTCGCGATGACCGGAGCGACGAAGCGCAGGATGTTCGGGCCCACCGCGGTAGTGACGATGTCGGCGGCGGCGATCTCGCGGACGAGCGCCTCCTCGTCGCTGCTCGAGTTGATCGCGCGGAAGCCGTCGACGACGTGGGTCGCGGGCGACTCCCCCACCTCGTGCACCTCGTAGCTGTCGGCGGCGGCGAGCTGGTCGATCAGCGCCGCGTTGACGTCGGCGAAGACGAGCTCGTAGCCGGCGCCGTGCAGGATCAGTCCGACGAAGCCGCGGCCGATGTTGCCGGCGCCGAAGTGGACGGCGGTGGGCATCAGGAGTTGACCTCGCCCAGCAGCGCGTAGAGCGCCTGCGCGTCCGGGGCGTCGAGGAGCTTCTGCACCTCGTCCTCCTCGGAGAAGATGATCGCGATCTTGGAGAGGATCTCGAGGTGCTCGTTGTTCACGCCGGCGATGCCGACGACGAAGCGGACCTCGTTGCCGTCCCAGTCGATCGGCTGCGCGTAGCGGACGAAGGACAGCGCCGAGGAGCGGATCTCGTCCTTCGCGTCGTTCGTGCCGTGCGGGATGGCGAGCAGGTTGCCCATGTAGGTGGAGACGGTCGCCTCGCGGGCGAGCATCGCCTCGTGGTACGCGGGGGTGACGGCGCCGACGCCGACCAGCATGTCGGCCGCCTCCTTGATGGCGGTCTCCTTCGACGTGGCGGTGCCGGAGGCGTTGATCTGTCCGATGGTGAGCACATCGCTCATGGCGTGCGTCCTTTCCGTGGAGTGGTGAACGAAGGAGGGAACCCGCAGGGGCGAGCGGAGCGTCTCCGCCACGTCGCACCCTACGGGCTCCCTCAGGGGTGTTCCCGATTACTTGCCGTGCTGCTCCGCGACGAGCGAGACGACCTCGTCGTACTTCGGGCTGTTCATGAAGTTGTCGACGGAGACGTGGATCGCGCCCGGCGTGCGCTGGCGCGCCCGCTCGGTCAGCTCGGCCTGGGTGATGACCAGGTCGACGTCGTCCTCGAGGGCCGCGATCGCCTTGTTGGTGACCGTGACGTCCTCGAAGCCCGCCTTCTTCATCTTGTTCCGCAGGACGGACGCGCCCATGGCGGACGATCCCATCCCGGCGTCGCAGGCGAAGACGATGTTGCGGACCTGGGTGGCGGTGGCGGTCGCCGAGGCGCCGTCCTGGTTGGAGGCGCCGCTCGCGTTGAGGAGCGAGCCGACGGCGCTCTCCTTGCCCTTGTTGGACGAGTTGGCGGCCACGGCGGCGGCGAGCTTGTCGTCACCGGCGGCCATCGCGTCGAGGTCGCGCTTGCGGCTGCCGCGGATGATGAACGACGCGACGACGAACGACACGGCCATCGAGAGCAGGACCGAGAGGATCACGCCGAGGTAGCTGTCCCGCGAGGTCTGCAGGAGCACCGCGATGATCGATCCCGGCGATGCCGGGGCGACGAGGCCGGAGTCGAACGCGACGTTGGTCGCGACGCCGGTCATGCCGCCGAGGATGACGGCCGCGACGAGCGCGGGCTTCATCAGCACGTAGGGGAAGTAGATCTCGTGGATGCCGCCGACGAAGTGGATCAGCGCGGCGCCGGGAGCGGAGCCGCGTGCGATGCCCACACCGAAGATCGCGAAGGCGAGCAGCACGCCCATGCCGGGGCCGGGGTTGGCCTCGAGCAGGAACAGGTACGACTTGCCCTGCTCCTGCGCCATGACGGTGCCGAGCGGGGTGAGGACGCCCTGGTTGATGGCGTTGTTGAGGAACAGGATCTTGGCCGGCTCGATGAAGATCGAGGTCAGCGGCAGCAGGCCCGCGTTCACCAGGAGGTCGACGCCGTCGCCGAGGATCTTGGTGAGGAACGAGATGATCGGGGCGATGCCGAAGAACGCGCCGAGCGAGAGCAGCATGCCGAGGATTCCGGCGGAGAAGTTGTTGACCAGCATCTCGAAGCCGGGCTTGATCTTGCCGTCCCAGATCGAGTCGACCTTCTTCATCAGCCACGCGGCCAGCGGGCCGATGATCATGGCGCCGAGGAACATCGGGATGGTGGCGCCGACGATGACGCCCATGGTGGCGATCGAGGCGACCACGCCACCGCGCTGGCCGTAGACCATGCGGCCACCGGTGTTCGCGATGAGCAGGGGCAGCAGGTAGGTGATCATCGGGGCGACGAGACCCACGTACTGCTGGAAGGTCGCGCCGTCCTCACCGGCGGCGAGCTGGGTGCGGGCACCCTCCCAGCCGATCTGGGCTGCGTCGCCGAAGCCGCCGAGGATGCCGTTGGGCAGCCAGCCCGCGGCGATGAAGAGCGAGGTGATGAGACCCCACGCGATGAAGGCCGCGATGTTCGGCATGACCATCCCCGAGAGGAAGGTGCCGAATCGCTGGACGTGGACGCGCGTACCTCCGCGCGTCGACGTCGCTGACGTCGTTGTCATGTGGTGTGTTCTCCGATTCTGAGGGTGGGAGATCCGGTCGCTCCTGAGGCGGGCCGGGCTCCCGCGGGGCGGGACGAGACGGGGTGGTGCAGGGGTGGTGCGGATGGTGCGGTGGGGCGGGGTGGTGCTGCGGAGGATCGCGCGGATGCGGGCCGCGCGATCCCCGGGATCAGGAGGCGGCGATCGCCTCGGTGACGGCGGACCGGGCGTCCGCCGCGCTGTCGGCCGCGAGGGCGAGCTCGGCGTAGCGCTTCGCGTCCTCGAGGGTGTGCTCGGCCAGCTCGGCGCGGACGTCGGCGAGAGCCGACGGCGACATCGAGAGGGTCGTCGCGCCGAGGCCCACGAGGACCACGGCGAGCAGCGGATCCGCGGCGGCCTCGCCGCAGATGCCGACGGGCTTGCCCAGTGCGGCGCCCGCGCGCCCGACCTCGCCGACGAGGCGGAGAACGGCGGGGTGCCACGGGTCCTGGAACGCCGACACGGTGCCGAGCATCCGGTCGGCGGCGAGGGTGTACTGGGTCAGGTCGTTGGTGCCGATGGAGGCGAAGTCGGCGACTCCGAGGATCCGGTCGGCGAGCAGGGCGGAGGAGGGGACCTCCACCATCACGCCGGCCGTGCGGATCCCGAGCTCCTTGGCCATGGAGGTGAAGTAGCGGGTCTCGTCGACGGTCGCGACCATCGGCGCCATGACCCAGAGGTCGGCGTCGGTCGCGGCGTCGGCCTGGGCGAGCGCGGTGAGCTGGTCGCGGAGGATCTGCTCGCTCGCGCGCAGCGCGCGGAGGCCGCGGAGACCGAGCGCCGGGTTCTCCTCGTGGTCGTCGTTGAGGAAGGCGAGCGGCTTGTCGGCGCCGGCGTCGAGCGCGCGCACCACGACCTTGCGACCGGGGAAGGCGGCCAGCAGGCGGGTGTACTGCTCGGCCTGCTCGGCGACGGTCGGCGCCTCCTTCGCATCGAGGAAGAGGAACTCGGTGCGGAACAGGCCCACGCCCTCCGCTCCGAGCTCGACCGCGTTCGCGGCGCCGTCGGCGGAGCCGAGGTTCGCCAGCAGCGGCACGGCGTGGCCGCCGGCGAGGGCGCCGGGGACGACCGGCGCCGCGAGCATCTCGGCGCGCTCGGCGATCGAGGACTTCGCGTCGCCGATCTCGACGTCGGACGGGTTCACCGTCACCACACCGGAGGACGCGTCGAGGATGACGAGCTGGCCGTCGCGCAGGTCGAGCGCTCCGGTGGTGCCGACGATGGCGGTGATCGACTTCTCCCGGGCGAGGATCGCCGTGTGCGAGGTCGGGCCGCCGTCGCTCGTGATCAGGCCGAGGACCTTCTCGAGGTCGAGCAGCGCGGTGTCGGCCGGCGCGAGGTCGCGGGCGACGAGCACGAACGGCTCGTCCGACTCGGGGACGCCGGGCGCCGGGACGCCGCGCAGGTGCGCCACGACCCGCTGCGAGACGTCGTCGAGGTCGGTCGCCCGCTCGGCCATGTACCCGCCCATCGCGACCAGCAGGTCGCGGAAGCCGGCGAACGCCTCGTGCACCGCGCGCTCGGCGGTCTTGCCGGTCGCGAGGCGCGCCTTGACGTCGTCCGCGAGCGAGGGGTCCTCCGCCATCAGCGCCTGCGCGTCGAGCACGTCCTTCGCCGAGCCGCCGGCGCGCTCACCGCGGTGGCGGATGGTCGCGGCGGTCGCCGACAGCGACGACACCGCGCGCTCCTCCTCCTGAGCGACGGACCGCGTGCTGGCGGTGTCCTCGGGCTCGGGCAGCGGATCGGGCATGCGCAGGACCGGCCCGAGGGCCAGCCCGCGGCCGACACCGGTGCCCTGGAGCTTCGCGGAGGCGTAGGCGGTCGAAGGAGTGGACAGCGTCATGAGATCTCGGTTCCTGTGTGCGTCTCGGCGGTGAGAGGGCGGTGGGGGCGAGGGGTCTTAGGCGTCGTGGTCAGTGCTGAGGAACTCGCTGAGCTCCTCGAGGACGGCCTGCTCGTTGTCGCCCTCGACCGAGAGGGTCAGCGAGTCGCCGTGCTCGATGCCGAGCGAGATGATGCCGAGGATGGAGGCCGCGTTGACCGCGGTGCCCTCGCCCTTCTTGACCAGGACCTTCTGACCCGACTTCGCCGCGGCCTGGCTGAAGAGCGAGGCGGGACGGGCGTGGAGGCCCTTCGACGATGCAACCTGCACGGTGCGCTCGACCATGAACGTTTCTCCTTGATCCTGCAGTCGGAACTGCGTCAGTGGTTCCCGGTGCCGGGCGCGGCGCCCGTGGCGGGAGGTGGGGCGTCCCCGTCCGATCCTGCGACGACCGCGCGAGCGGCGAAGAGGACGGGCAGGGTGTCGAGCACGGCATCGGCACCGTGCGCCCCGAAGACGTCGTGAGGGAGGAGGGCTGCCGCGGCGCCGACGTGCACCGCGCGCTGGCGGAGCTCGTCGAACTGCGACTCGAGATGCGGTCCGACCAGGAGGACGTCCGCCAGGGGCAGGGCGTCCGCGACACCCGTGAGGGTCTCGGATCGGAACACGGCATCGATGCCGCGCTGCTTCGCGCCCGCTCGCAGCCGGTGGGCCAGGAACGTGCTCGACGCGCCTGCACCGCAGACGATCAGGATCGTGCGCACCTCGTTCGCCTCCTCGCGTCCGGGTCTTGCCTCATCCAAGCATCTCGCCGGGCCCCGCGTCCGCTGCGGCAGACAATCTTCCGCGGGGGCGGAAGAGCGCTCCCGGCGGTGTCGGCGCGGGTCCGCCCCCGCCGACCCGGAGATGGTTGACTGGAAGACCGATGCCTGACAACCGCGAACGACTGCTGGAGTACCTCTCCCGCGCCGACGGCTGGGTGACGGCGCACGAGCTCGCCGACCGGCTCGGGGTCACCACCCGGAGCGTCCGCAGCTACGTGACCGCGGTCAAGGCCCAGGCGGCTCCGCTCGAGCCCGTGGAGTCGTCGGCCAACGGCTACCGGCTCGCGCGGGACGCGTACTCGGCGTTCCTCGAGACCCGGCTGCTCCGCGACGTCGAGCCGGACACCCCGCGCGACCGGCTGTACAGCATCGTCCGGCGCCTGGTCGACTCCGACGACGGGCTCGACGTCGCCGTTCTCGCCGAGACGCTCTCCGTCAGCGAATCGACGATCGACGCGGATCTGCGGCGGGTCAAGGCGCTGGCGGACGAGGCGGGGCTGGCCCTCGTGCGCCGCGGCCCGGCCGTGCGGCTCGAGGGCAGCGAGGAGGCGCGACGCCGGCTGATCTCGCGGATGTTCCGCGACGAGAGCGCGCAGGGCGTCTTCACGCTCGACGACGTGCAGCGCGAGTTCGCCTCCCCCGGTCTCGGCGCGTTCAAGACCGAGCTGCTCGCCGAGCTCGAGACCCGCGGCTACTACATCAACGACTACGGCGTGAACAGCGTGCTGCTGCACATCGCGATCGCCGTCGACCGCGTCTCGCGGGGCATCGGCGACCCGTCCGGCTCGCGCCCCTCCCCCGCGGTCCACGGCGAGCTGGCCGCACTGCTCGCCGAGCTCGTCGAGCGCCACTTCGCCACGAGGCTGACCGACGCGGAGCTGGCCCAGCTGGCGATCCTGATGACGACGAGGGTGGCGACTCCAGGACAGAACGAGCCCGTCGCGGCCGTCGTCGAGAACTACCTCGACCCCGAGGACGTCGCGGTCGTCCGCGAGCTCGTCGCCGACGTCAACGAGGCCTACCTGGTCGACCTGGACGACGAGGGCTTCATCGTCCGCCTCGCGCTGCACGTGCGGAACCTCGTCGCGCGGGCGGCGGAAGGCGGCTACTCGCGCAATCCGCTCACGCGCTCGATCAAGACGAGCTTCCCGATGACCTACGAGATCGCGGTCTTCCTCGCGAGCGGGCTGCAGCGGCTCCGCGGCATCACGGTCAACGAGGACGAGATCGCTTACATCGCCCTGCACGTCGGCTCGTTCCTCGAGCGCGTGTCCCGGCGCGAGGAGCGGCTCTCCTGCGTCATCGTCTGCCCCAACTACTACGACCTCGCGCACATGCTGCGGCTGCGGGTGGAGCGCTCGCTCGGCACCGAGGTCGAGGTCCGCTCCCTGATCACCCGGAGCGACGTCGACTGGGACCGCCTCACCGCCGACCTGGTGATCACGACGATCGACGAGCGGCCCGCCTCCGAGGACGTCGTCGTGGTGCAGCCGTTCCTCACCGACCACGACGTGGACGCCGTGCGGCGCGCGATCGCGCGCGTGCGCCGGCACCGCCGCCGGGCCCGGATCAAGGACGAGCTGCTGCAGTTCTTCGACGAGTCGCTCTTCTTCCGGAACGTGCACGCCCGCGACGAGGCCGCGATGATCCGGCTGCTCGGCGAGCGGATGATCGCCGGCGGCATCATCGACGACGACTACGTCGACGGGGCGATCGAGCGCGAGCGGATGAGCTCCACCGCGTTCACCGACAACCTCGCCGTCCCGCACGCCATGGCGATGAGCGCGCGCCGCACGGCGATCGCCATCGTCGTGAACGACGTGCCGATGGCGTGGGGCGAGCAGCGGGTGAACGTGATCGCGATGATCGCCTTCGCCTCCGCCGGGCGCAGCAGCTTCCAGTCCGTCTTCGACCAGTTCGTCGAGGTCTTCGCCGACCGTGCCGAGGTGCAGCGGCTCATCCGCCGCTCCACGGACTTCGGCGGCTTCATCGAGGAGCTCGTCCGCGTCATCGACAGCTGACGCGGGTCTCGATGCGCCGCCCCGCGGAACCCGATCAGGGCGTGCCCCTGTCCCTGGCGCGGGTGGGCGGTCAGACTCGGCAGGGGGCGCCCCCGATCGCTGCGACGAAGGAGCATCCCATGTCTGTCGATCCCGAGGTCTACCGTTCTACGCTGGATCGATCGTCCGCCGCCGCGATGCGGTGGATCGAGTCCCTTCCGGGTCGGCCGATACCGCCGTCCAGGGACGTCGAGCAGATGGCGGAGACGTTCGACGGGCCGTGGCAGGAGGGCCCGCTCGATCCCGCCGTCGTGGTGGAGGAGCTCGCGACGCTCGCCGAGCCCGGGCTGATGGCGATGCCCTCCGGGCGCTTCTTCGGCTGGGTGATCGGCGGCACCCTGCCCGCCGCGCTCGGCGCGGACTGGCTGGTCAGCGCCTGGGATCAGAACGCCGCCATGCGCTACGCCTCACCGGCGACGGCCGCCGTCGAGCAGGTCGCCGGCGAGTGGCTGCTCACGGCGCTCGGGCTCCCGGCGACGGCGGACGTCGGCTTCACCACCGGGGCGACGATGGCGAACGTCGTCGGGCTGGCCGCCGCCCGCGCCTTCGTACTGGATCGGGTGGGCTGGGACGTGAACGCCCACGGCCTGCAGGGAGCACCGCGGCTCACTGTTCTGGCCGGCAGGGAGCGGCACACCTCTGTCGATCTCGCCCTGCGCTACCTGGGGCTCGGGGCACCCGCTGTCGTCGACACCGACGACCAGGGCCGCCTCCTCGTCGACGCCCTCCGCGTCGCGCTGGAGCGTGCGGACGGCCCCGTGATCGTCTGCCTCCAGGCCGGGAACCTGCACTCCGGCGCCTTCGATCCGATGGCCGACGCGATCGCGATCGCGCACGAGCACGGCGCGTGGGTGCACGTCGACGGCGCCTTCGGCTTGTGGGCGGGCGCCAGCCCCGCGCTCCGTCCGCTGCTGCGCGGGATCGAGACGGCGGACTCCTGGGCGACCGACGCGCACAAGACGCTCAACGTGCCGTACGACTGCGGAGTCGCCGTCGTGGCGCGGAGCGGGGCCGCGGGTGCGGCTCTGGGGACCCGGACGGCCTACCTGATCCGCGCCGACGGCGACGAGCCGGACCCCATGGACCTGACACCGGAGATGTCCCGCCGAGCACGCGGTGTCCCGGTATGGGCGGCCCTGCGACAGCTGGGCCGGACCGGCCTCGTCTCCCTCGTCGACGGACTGGCCGCCACCGCGCGGGACCTGGCGGATCGACTCTCGGCGATCCCGGGTGTCAGCGTGCTGAACGAGGTCGTCTTCACCCAGGTCTGCCTGGCCTTCGAGTCCGACGAACGGACCCGGGAGGTGACTCGCCGGCTCATCGAGGACGGGACCGTCTGGATGTCGGGCTCCCACTGGCGCGGGCGGGACGTGCTGCGGATCTCGGTGAGCAACTGGTCGACCGATGCCGCCGATGTCGCCACGAGCGTCGCCGCCGTCCGCGCGGCGGCAGGCGCTCCCCCGGTGTGACTTCGCCGAGGCGCGGCCGGACGTCGGAGCGCCTCAGACGATCGGCGTCGGCACGATCCCGTACTGCGCCAGGCCCGCGGCCCCACCGTCGGCGAGGGTCGTCACCCAGATGCCGTCGCGGTGCACCGCGACGGAGTGCTCCCAGTGCGCGGACATGCTGCCGTCGACGGTGGCGACCGTCCAGTCGTCCTCGCGCACGACGGTCTCGGCGCTGCCGGCCGTGACCATGGGCTCGATGGCGACGACGAGGCCCGGCTTCACCTCCGGGCCGCGCTGGCGGACCCGGTAGTTGAAGACCGGCGGCGCCTCGTGCATCGTGCGGCCGATGCCGTGGCCGATGTAGTCGGTGAGGATCCCGTAGACGCGGCCCGAGGCCTCGGCCTCGTCCTCGATGTACTCCTCGATCGCCGCGCCCACCTCGTTGAGGTGCCGCGCCGACGCGAGAGCCGCGATGCCGCGCCAGAGCGAGCCCTCGGTGACGCGGGACAGCGCCTCCCGGCGCGCGACCTCGTCGGGCCGCTCGTCGTCGGGCAGCACGAGCGTCATCGCCGAGTCACCGTTCCAGCCGTCGATCTCGGCGCCGCTGTCGATCGAGACGATGTCACCGGCCTCGAGGACGCGGCCGCCGGGAATCCCGTGCACGACCTCGTCGTTCACCGACGCGCAGATCGTGTGCCGGTAGCCCGGCACGAGCTGGAAGTTCGAGTGACCGCCGAGCGCGACGATCGCCGCCTCGGCGATCGCGTCGAGCTCGAGCGTGCTGACCCCGGGTCGGACCGCGGCGCGCACGGCGTCGAGGGAGGCGGCGGTCGCCAGCCCCGGCGCGATCATCGATCGCAGCTGGGCCGGCGTCTTGTAGAGGGAGGAGCGCAGCGCCACGGGTCAGGCGGCCGGCGAGTCGCCGACGAGGCGACCGACGCGGTGGCCCTCGAGGGCGACGACGATGCGCTCGGTGACCTCGTCGACCGGGCCGAGGCCGTCGACGACGATGACGAGCCCGCGCGCGGCGTAGATGTCGATCAGCGGCGCGGTCTGCTCCTCGTAGAGGGCGAGACGGTGCCGGATGACCTCCTCGGTGTCGTCGCTGCGACCCTGCTCCGCGGAGCGCTTGAGCAGGCGGGCGACGACCTCGTCGGGGTCGGCCGTCAGCTGCACGACCGCGTCGAGCCGGTTGCCGTCCGCCGCGACTATGCGGTCGAGCTCGTCGACCTGCTCCGTCGTGCGCGGGTAGCCGTCGAGGAGGAAGCCCGTGGAGACGTCCGCCTCCTGCAGCCGGTCGTGCACGATCGCGTTGGTCAGCTCATCGGGCACGTAGCGGCCGGCGTCGAGGAACGACTTGGCCTGGAGGCCGAGCTCGGTCTCGTTGGCGACGTTGGCGCGGAAGATGTCTCCGGTCGAGATCGCGGGGACCTTCAGGACCTCGCTGAGCCGAGCGGCCTGAGTCCCCTTGCCGGCGCCCGGAGGGCCGATCAGCAGCAGACGGAAGCCGACCGGGGTCGAGGTCATCGGAGGAGCCCTTCGTAGTGGCGCTGCTGCAGCTGGGAGTCGATCTGCTTCACCGTCTCGAGTCCGACTCCGACGATGATCAGGATGGACGTGCCGCCGAACGGGAAGTTCTGGTTCGCGCCGACGAGCGCGAGCGCCACGAGCGGCACGAGCGCGATCAGACCGAGGTAGACCGAGCCGGGCAGCGTCACGCGGGTCAGGACGTAGTTCAGGTACTCGGCGGTCGGACGACCGGCGCGGATGCCGGGAATGAAGCCGCCGTAGCGCTTCATGTTGTCGGCGACCTCGTCCGGGTTGAAGGTGATCGCGACGTAGAAGTAGGTGAAGCCGACGATCAGCAGGAAGTACAGCGCCATGTAGAGCGGGTGATCGCCCTTGGTGAGGTAGTTCGTGATCCAGGTCACCCAGAAGGGCGCCTCCTGGCCGGCTGCGGGCTGGTTGAACTGCGCGATGAGCGCGGGCAGGTACAGCAGCGACGAGGCGAAGATGACGGGCACGACGCCGGCCATGTTGACCTTGATCGGGATGTAGGTGTTGTTGCCGCCGTACGTTCTGCGCCCGACCATCCGCTTGGCGTACTGCACGGGGATCCGCCGCTGCGACTGCTCGACGAAGACGACCGCGACGACGAGCACGAGCCCGACCGCGAGGACGAGGAGGAAGGTCTCGAAGCCGCGCGACTGCGCGATCGACCAGAGCGAGGTGGGGAACTGGGCGGCGATCGAGGTGAAGATCAGGAGCGACATGCCGTTGCCGATGCCGCGCTCGGTGATGAGCTCGCCCATCCACATGATGATGCCGGTGCCCGCGGTCATGGTGATGACCATGAGCAGGATGGAGTACCACTCGTCGGTGATGATGAGCGCCGAGCACTCCGGGACACCGGAGTTGCCGAACAGCGCGCCCGAGCGGGCGACGGTGATGAGGGTGGTCGACTGCAGGACGCCCAGCGCGATCGTGAGATAGCGGGTGTACTGCGTCAGACGGCCCTGGCCCGACTGGCCCTCCTTGTAGAGGGTCTCGAAGTGCGGGATGACCACGCGCAGCAGCTGCACGATGATCGACGCCGTGATGTACGGCATGATGCCGAGCGCGAAGATCGACAGCTGGAGCAGGGCTCCACCGCTGAAGAGGTTCACGAGCTCGTACAGACCGGAGGTGCCCTGGTTGCCGGCGAGGCAGGCCTGGACGGCCTCGAAGTCGACGAACGGAGCAGGGATGAAGGATCCCAGCCGGAAGATCGCCACGATCGCGAGGGTGAAGCCGATCTTGCGGCGGAGGTCGGGGGTGCGGAAGATCCGCGCTACGGCGCCAAACATCTACCTAGGGTCTCCTGCTCAGTTCTGGGTGCGGGATACAGGTCGAGCTTGCCGCGCGCTCCCCGTGGGGAGTCGACGCGACAAGCTCGACCGACAAGCTGCTGGTGCTACTTGATGGATCCGCCCGCGGCGACGATCTTCTGCTCGGCAGAGCTGGAGACCTTGTCGACCGCGACGTTCAGCGTAACCGCAATGTCCCCGTCGCCGAGAACCTTCACCTTCTCGTTCTTGCGAACGGCACCCTTCGCGACCAGGTCGCTGATGGTGACGTCGCCGCCCTGAGGGTAGAGCTCCGCGAGAGCGGACAGGTTCACGACCTGGTACTCGACGCGGAACGGGTTCTTGAAGCCGCGGAGCTTCGGGGTGCGCATGTGCAGCGGCATCTGCCCACCCTCGAAGCCGACGCGCACCTGGTAGCGGGCCTTGGTGCCCTTGGTGCCGCGACCGGCGGTCTTTCCCTTGGATCCCTCACCGCGACCGACGCGGGTCTTCGCCTTCTTGGCGCCGACCGCGGGACGGAGGTGGTGGACCTTGAGCACGTGCTCCTTGGTCGAGGCCTGCTCGGGAGTCGTGGACTCCGCGACGGCCTGGTTCTTCTCAGCCATTAGTCAATCTCCTCGACCTTCACCAGGTGGGCGACGGTCTTCACGTATCCGCGGTTCTGAGAGTTGTCCTCGCGGACGACGCTCTGACCGATCTTCCTGAGGCCGAGCGAGCGCAGCGTGTCGCGCTGGTACTGCTTCTCACTGACCTTCGACTTGATCTGGGTCACCTTGAGCTGGGCCATCAGGCACCTGCCTTCGACTTGGACGCGGCGGCGAGAGCGTCGGCCTCGGCACGGACGAGCCGGGGCGGCGCGACCTGGTCGAAGTCGAGCCCGCGACGAGCGGCGACGGCGCGCGGCTCCTCGAGCTGCTGCAGGGCCGTCACCGTCGCGTGGACGATGTTGATGGTGTTCGACGAGCCGAGCGACTTGCTCAGGACGTCGTGGATGCCGGCGCACTCGAGCACGGCGCGGACGGGACCGCCGGCGATGACACCGGTACCCGCGGCGGCGGGGCGCAGGAGCACCACACCGGCAGCGGCCTCACCCTGGACGGGGTGCGGAATGGTCGAGCCGACGCGCGGGACGCGGAAGAAGTTCTTCTTCGCCTCCTCGACGCCCTTGGAGATGGCGGTGGGGACCTCGCGGGCCTTGCCGTAGCCGACTCCGACGAGTCCGTTGCCGTCGCCGACGACGACGAGCGCGGTGAAGCTGAAGCGACGACCGCCCTTGACGACCTTCGACACGCGGTTGATGGTCACGACGCGCTCGAGGAACTGGCTCTTCTCGGAATCGCGGCCACCGCGATCGCGGCCACCCTGGTTGCGGTCACGGCCGCCACGACGGGGCTCGCGGGCCTCCTGCTGGGGCTGCGTGGACGCAGCGGTCTCGACGGGGGCCTCCGACACGGCGGCGACCTCGGGTTCCTTGCTCTCTGCGGCGGTCACAGGTTGAGCCCTGCCTCTCGTGCTCCATCGGCGATCGCGGCGACGCGACCGGCGTACTTGTTGCCTCCGCGGTCGAAGACGACCGCCTCGACTCCTGCGGTCTTCGCGCGCTCGGCGAGAAGCTCGCCGACCCGGCGGGCCTTGGCGGTCTTGTCACCGTCGAACACGCGGAGGTCGGCCTCGAGGGTCGACGCGGACGCGAGGGTGCGGCCCTGCGAGTCGTCGACGATCTGCACGAAGACGTGACGGGCCGATCGGTTGACGACGAGACGGGGGCGCTCGGCGGAGCCGACGACCTTCTTGCGCAGACGGTCGTGACGACGACCGCGCGCAGCGGACTTGCTCTTTCCTCTGGTTCCGAGTCCCATGATCACTTACCGCTCTTTCCGGCCTTGCGGCGAACGACCTCGCCGGCGTAGCGCACGCCCTTGCCCTTGTAGGGCTCGGGCTTGCGGATCTTACGAATGTTGGCGGCCACTTCGCCGACGGCCTGCTTGGAGATGCCGTGCACGGTGACCTTGTTGTTGCCCTCGACCGTGAACGAGATGCCCGCGGGAGGGGTGACGACGACCGGGTGCGAGAAGCCGAGGGCGAACTCGATGTCCGAGCCCTTCACCAGCACGCGGTAACCGGTTCCGACGACCTCGAGGCCCTTCGAGTAGCCCTGCGTGACACCGATGATGTCGTTCGCGATGAGCGTCCGGGTGAGGCCGTGCAGCGAGCGCGACTCGCGCTCGTCGTCGGGGCGGGAGACCAGGACCTGGCCGCCTTCGACGGCGACCTGGATGGGGCTGGCGACCGGGACGGTCAGCTCGCCCTTGGGGCCCTTGACGGTGACGAGGGATCCGGCGACGGAGACGTCGACGCCCGCCGGGATCTCGATGGGGAGTCTTCCGATTCGCGACATGGGGTTACCACACGTAGGCGAGGATCTCCCCACCCACGCCCTTCTTCTCGGCCTGACGATCGGTCAGCAGACCGCTCGACGTGGACAGGATGGCGACGCCGAGGCCACCGAGGACGGTGGGGATCTCGGTCGACTTCGCGTAGACGCGCAGTCCCGGCTTCGAGACGCGCTTGATGCCGGCGATGGAGCGCTCGCGGTTCGGTCCGTACTTGAGGGAGATGGAGAGCGTCGTGCCGACGCGCGCCTCCTCGACCTTCCAGTCGGAGATGTAGCCCTCGCGCTTGAGGATCTCGGCGATGTTCGCCTTGAGCTTCGAGCCGGGGAGGGCGATGGAGTCGTGGTGCGCGGAGTTCGCGTTGCGGATTCTGGTCAGCAGATCTGCGACCGGATCAGTCATGGTCATGGCTGATGGTGCCTTTCTCGCCTGGTTTCGGCACCCTTTACAAGAGTGACGACCTGTGGTGTGGGACGGCGCCGACGACGTCGACGCCCATGCGGCCGCGCGAGCGCAGGCCAACGAGCCATGGTACACGGCTGAGGGCCGGCGGTCGAGGGCCGACGGCCGATCCTCCCGGAGGAGGACCGGAGCTCTGGGAGTGCACCCGGACCGCGGGGCGGCCGGGTGCACAGCGAGGCCGGAGGGCGGGTGATCCGCCCTCCGGCCTCGGGGGTCGTGCTACGCGTTGTCCGCCGACTTGAACGGGAAGCCGAGCTGCTTGAGCAGCGCGCGACCCTCGTCGTCGGTCTTCGCGGTGGTGACCACGGTCACGTCGAAGCCGCGGACGCGGTCGATGCGGTCCTGGTCGATCTCGTGGAAGATCGACTGCTCCGTGATGCCGAAGGTGTAGTTGCCGTTGCCGTCGAACTGGCGGTCCGAGAGACCGCGGAAGTCGCGGATGCGCGGCAGCGCCACCGAGAGCAGGCGGTCCAGGAACTCCCACGCGCGGTCACCCCGGAGGGTGACGTGCGCGCCGATGGCCTGGCCCTCGCGCAGCTTGAACTGCGCGATGGACTTGCGGGCCTTCGTGACCTGGGGCTTCTGGCCCGTGATCGCGGTGAGGTCCTTGATGGCGCCGTCGATGATCTTGCCGTCGCGGGCAGCCTCGCCGACTCCGGTGTTCACGACGACCTTGACCAGTCCGGGGACCTGGTGGACGTTCGAGAAGCCGAACTGCTCCTTGAGAGCGGGGATGATGTCGGCCTGGTACTTGGCCTTGAGCCGCGGCTGAACCTTCGCAGCCACTGCGGTGGTGTCAGTCATTACAGTTCCTCACCCGACGCCTTCGCGTAGCGCACGCGAACCGTCTTGGTCACGCCGTCCTTGGTGACGGCCACGTTGCGGTGGCCGACCCGGGTCGGCTTCTTGGTCTTCGGGTCGACGACCGCGACGTTCGAGATGTGGAGCGGGGCCTCGATGGTCTCGATGCCGCCCTCCTTCGAGCCGCGCTGCGACTGGCCGACGCGGTTGTGCTTCTTGACGAAGTTCACACCCTCGACGACGACGCGGTTCTTCTCGACCAGGACCTCGAGAACCTTGCCCTGCTTGCCGCGGTCTCCGCCGCGAGCCTGCGTCGCGCCCGAGATGACCTGCACGAGGTCACCCTTCTTGATCTTGGCCATGACTAGATAACCTCCGGTGCCAGCGAGACGATCTTCATGAACTTCTTGTCGCGGAGCTCGCGACCGACCGGTCCGAAGATGCGGGTGCCGCGGGGGTCCCCGTCGTTCTTCAGGATCACGGCGGCGTTCTCGTCGAACTTGATGTACGAGCCGTCGGGACGACGGGTCTGCTTGATGGTCCGGACGATGACGGCCTTGACCACATCGCCCTTCTTGACGTTTCCGCCGGGGATCGCGTCCTTGACGGTCGCGACGATGACGTCACCGAGGCCGGCGTAGCGGCGGCCGGAGCCACCGAGCACGCGGATGGTGAGGAGCATCTTGGCGCCGGTGTTGTCGGCGACCTTGACTCGGGATTCTTGCTGAAGCATGTGTCTCTCCTGCTAACTCAAGCGGGCCGGGGCCTACTTGGCCTTCTCGAGGATCTCGACCAGGCGCCAGCGCTTGGTGGCGCTGAGGGGACGGGTCTCGCTGATGACGACGGAGTCGCCGATGCCGGCGGAGTTCAGCTCGTCGTGGACCTTGACCTTGGACGTGCGGCGGATGACCTTGCCGTACAGCGGGTGCTTCACCCGGTCCTCGACCTCGACGACGATGGTCTTGTCCATCTTGTCGCTGGTCACGTAGCCGCGACGGGTCTTGCGGTAACCGCGAGCGCCCGCCTCCTTGATGTCGTGGGCGGCCGACTCGTGGCCGGCGCTGTCAGTGACGGTTGCCATTACTTGGCCTCCTCGTTCGACTCGGTCGCCTCGACCTCGGCCTTGGCGGCCTTCTTGGTCTTCGGCTTCTTCTCCGCCTTGGCCGGGGCCTCGACGGGTGCGGGGGTGGCGCGGATGCCCAGCTCGCGCTCACGGATGACCGTGTAGATGCGGGCGATGTCGCGCTTGACGGCACGCAGGCGGCCGTTGGTGTCCAGCTGGCCGGTGGCCGACTGGAAGCGGAGGTTGAACAGCTCCTCCTTGGCCTTCTTCAGCTCCGTGACGAGACGCTCGTCCTCGAAGGTGTCGAGCTCGGTGGGAACGAGCTCCTTGGATCCGATCGCCATTATGCGTCTCCCTCCTCGCGCTTGATGATGCGTGCCTTGAGGGGCAGCTTGTGGATGGCACGGGTCATGGCCTCACGAGCGAGCTGCTCGTCGACGCCGGCGACCTCGAAGAGGACGCGACCCGGCTTGACGTTCGCGACCCACCACTCCGGCGAGCCCTTTCCGGAACCCATGCGGGTCTCGGCGGGCTTCTTGGTCAGCGGGCGGTCGGGGTAGATGTTGATCCACACCTTTCCACCGCGCTTGATGTGGCGCGTCATGGCGATACGAGCGGACTCGATCTGACGGTTGGTCACGTAGGCCGGGGTGAGGGCCTGGATGCCGTACTCACCGAACGACACCTTGGTGCCGCCGGTGGCCTGGCCGGAACGGCCCGGGTGGTGCTGCTTGCGGTGCTTGACTCGACGCGGAATCAACATGGTTATGCCTCAACTCCTGCTGCGACGGGCGCCTCGCTCTGCTGGCGGGGGGCGCGACGCGGACGGTCGCTGCGCTCGGGGCGCGACGACTTGCTGTTCGCCTGCTCCCGAGCGAGCTCCTTGTTGGTGATGTCGCCCTTGTAGATCCAGACCTTCACGCCGATGCGGCCGAAGGTGGTCTTCGCCTCGTAGAAGCCGTAGTCGATGTTCGCGCGGAGGGTGTGCAGCGGCACGCGTCCCTCGCGGTAGAACTCCGAGCGGCTCATCTCGGCGCCGCCGAGGCGGCCGGAGACCTGGATGCGGACGCCCTTGGCGCCGGCGCGCTGCGCGCCCTGCAGACCCTTGCGCATCGCGCGGCGGAAGGCCACGCGGGCGGAGAGCTGCTCGGCGATGCCCTGCGCGACCAGCTGAGCCTCGGCCTCGGGGTTCTTCACCTCGAGGATGTTCAGCTGGATCTGCTTGGCGGTGAGCTTCTCGAGGTCGGCGCGGATGCGCTCGGCCTCGGCGCCGCGGCGGCCGATCACGATGCCCGGGCGGGCGGTGTGGATGTCGACGCGGACGCGGTCGCGGGTGCGCTCGATCTCGATGCGGGCGACGCCCGCGCGGTCGAGCTGCGTGGCGAGGAGCCGGCGGATCTTGACGTCCTCAGCGAGGAAGTCGCTGTACCGCTGGCCCTTCTTGGTGCTGTCGGAGAACCAGCGCGACACGTGGTCGGTGGTGATTCCCAGACGGAAACCGTAGGGGTTTACTTTCTGACCCATTACTTGGTCCCCTCCTCAGGAGTGGCCAGCACGACGGTGATGTGGCTGGTGCGCTTGTTGATGCGGAAGGCACGACCCTGAGCACGGGGCTGGAATCGCTTGAGGGTGGTTCCCTCATCGACGAAGGCGCGGGACACGAACAGGTCCTGGTCGTCGAGGTACTCGTTCGAGGCATCGGCCTTGACGCGAGCGTTGGCCATCGCCGAGGCGACGAGCTTGTAGACGGGCTCGGACGCACCCTGCGGGGCGAACTTGAGGATGGCCAGGGCCTCCTCCGCCTGCTTCCCGCGGATCAGGTTCACGACACGGCGAGCCTTCTGGGGGGTGACGCGGATGTGTCGCACGCGTGCGATCGACTCCACCATTTCTCTCCTCCTTCTCGTCGCCGCGTCAGCGGCGACGGCCCTTCTTGTCGTCCTTCTCGTGACCGCGGAAGGTCCGAGTGGGGGCGAACTCGCCGAGCTTGTGGCCGACCATGGTCTCGGTCACGAACACGGGGATGTGCTTGCGTCCGTCGTGGACCGCGATGGTGTGTCCCAGCATCGCCGGGATGATCATCGAACGGCGCGACCAGGTCTTGATGACGTTCTTGTTGCCGGCTTCGTTGGCCGTGAACACCTTGCGGAGCAGGTGGTCGTCAACGAAGGGGCCCTTCTTGAGACTGCGAGGCATCTTCTACAACTCCTACTTGCGCTTCTTACCGGCGGTGCGGCGGCGAACGATGAGCTTGTCGCTCTCCTTGTTGGGGCGACGGGTGCGTCCCTCGGACTGGCCCCAGGGGCTGACCGGGTGGCGTCCACCGGAGGTCTTGCCCTCTCCACCACCGTGGGGGTGGTCGACCGGGTTCATCGCGACACCGCGGACGGTCGGGCGGACGCCCTTCCAGCGCATGCGGCCGGCCTTGCCCCAGTTGATGTTCGACTGCTCGGCGTTGCCGACCTCGCCGATCGTGGCGCGGCAGCGCGCGTCGACGTTGCGGATCTCGCCCGACGGCAGGCGGAGCTGCGCGTAGGGGCCGTCCTTGGCGACGAGGCGGACCGAGGTGCCGGCCGAGCGGGCGAGCTTGGCGCCGCCGCCCGGCTTGATCTCGATGGCGTGGATGACCGTACCGGTCGGGATGTTGCGCAGCGGCAGGTTGTTGCCGGGCTTGATGTCGGCGCCCGAGCCCGACTCCACGACGTCGCCCTGCGAGAGCTTGTTCGGAGCCAGGATGTAGCGCTTGGTGCCGTCCACGAAGTGGAGCAGCGCGATGCGCGCCGTGCGGTTGGGGTCGTACTCGATGTGAGCGACCTTGGCGTTGATGCCGTCCTTGTCGTTGCGACGGAAGTCGATCAGGCGGTACTGGCGCTTGTGGCCACCACCGATGTGACGCGTCGTGATGCGGCCGGAGTTGTTGCGGCCACCGGTCTTGGACAGCGGGCGAAGGAGCGACTTCTCGGGCGTCGATCGGGTGATCTCGGCGAAGTCGGCAACGCTGGAGCCGCGGCGACCGGGGGTCGTGGGCTTGTACTTACGAATAGCCATTGTCTGTTTCCTCTACGCTTCTTCGGCTCAGCCGACGCTCGTGAAGATGTCGATGGTGCCGGACTTCAGCGTGACGATCGCGCGCTTCGTGTCCTTGCGCTTGCCTGCACCGAACTTCGTGCGGCGGGTCTTGCCCTGGCGGTTCAGCGTGTTGATCGACGCGACCTGGACACCGAAGATCTTCTCGATCGCGAGCTTGATCTCGGTCTTGTTGGAGCGCGGGTCGACGACGAAGGTGTACTTGCCCTCGTCGATCAGGCCGTAGGACTTCTCGGACACCACCGGGGAGATGATGACGTCGCGGGGGTCCTTGTTGAACGCGGCGGACTGGCTCATGCGTTCACCTCTTCCTTCTTGGCGCCGGACTTCGAGGCGACGAACGCGTCGAGTGCGGCCTTCGTGAAGACGATGTCGTCGGCGACGAGCACGTCGTACGCGTTGAGCTGGTCGGACGGCAGGATGTGCACGAAGGGCACGTTGCGCAGCGAGAGCTCGGCGACGAAGTCGTCGCGCTCGAGGACCACGAGGACGTTGCGCGACACCGAGAGGGCGTCGAGCAGGACGAGGACGTCCTTCGTCTTCGGGGTGTCGCCGAGGGCGAGGGACTCGACTACGTGGATGCGGGCGCCGCGAGCGCGGTCCGAGAGAGCGCCGAGCAGAGCCGCGGCGATCATCTTCTTGGGGGTGCGCTGCGCGTAGCTGCGGGGGGTGGGTCCGTGGACCACGCCACCGCCGGTCATGTGCGGGGCGCGGATCGAGCCCTGACGAGCGCGACCGGTTCCCTTCTGCTTGAACGGCTTGCGGCCGGCTCCGGAGACCTCGCCACGGTTCTTCGTGGAGTGGGTGCCCTGGCGCGCCGCGGCGAGCTGCGCCACGACGACCTGGTGGATCAGGGGGATGTTGGTCTGGACGTCGAAGAGCTCGGCGGGGAGCTCGAACGCGCCCGACTTGTTGCCCTGGACGTCGATGATGTCGACAGAGGTAGCCATGGAACTACGCTCCCTTCACGGCGTTGCGAACGAACACGAGGCGACCGCGCGCACCGGGGACGGCGCCCTTGACGAGCAGCAGACCCTTCTCGGCGTCGACGGAGTGCACCTTGAGGTTGAGCACGGTGACGCGCTCGCCACCCATGCGACCGGCCATGCGCATGCCCTTGAAGACACGGCTGGGGGTCGAGGAGGCGCCGATGGAGCCGGGCTTGCGGTGGTTGCGGTGCGAACCGTGCGAAGCCGAGACGCCCTTGAAGTTGTGACGCTTCATGACACCGGCGAAGCCCTTGCCCTTGGAGGTGCCGACGACGTCGACCTTGGTGCCGGCTTCGAAGACGGCGTCCACGGTCAGCTCCTGGCCGGCCGAGTAGTCGGCGGCGTCGGAGGTGCGGACCTCGGTGAGGTGGCGGCGGGGGGTGACGCCCGCGGCGTCGAAGTGACCGGCGGCGGGCTTGTTCACCTTGCGCGGGTCGATCGCACCGGCGGCGAGCTGGACGGCGGTGTAGCCGTCCTTCTCCTCCGTGCGGACCTGGGTCACGACGTTGGGGCTGATCTCGATGACCGTGACGGGGACGAGCTTGTTGTTCTCGTCCCAGACCTGGGTCATTCCGAGCTTCGTGCCGAGGAGGCCCTTGCTGGTCTTCAGCGTGGGGGAAACAGTGACAGACATGGTGGCACTCCTCCTTAGAGCTTGATCTCGATGTTGACGTCGGCCGGGAGGTCGAGGCGCATCAGCGAGTCGACGGCCTTGGGCGTCGGGTCGATGATGTCGATGAGGCGCTTGTGGGTGCGCATCTCGAAGTGCTCGCGGCTGTCCTTGTACTTGTGGGGAGAACGGATCACGCAGACCACGTTCTTCTCCGTCGGAAGCGGCACGGGGCCGACGACCGTTGCACCGGCACGGGTCACCGTGTCGACGATCTTGCGCGCCGACGTGTCGATGACCTCGTGGTCGTACGACTTCAGTCGGATGCGGATCTTCTGTCCCGCCATGTGTGATCTCTCACTCTCTTGTTATTGCGTCGTACGCCACTCCCCCGGCCTGAGCCGGACTCGTGTCGCATAGGACGCGCTCGCGAAGGAACATCCGGAGAACCGGAGAAGTGCACCAGTGTTCTTCTGTCAAAAGCACCGCGCTCGAGGCGCTCTGAGAGCCGTGCAGAACGCACGACGCACGGAGAGCCCGTTGAGTTGTCGGTTGTTGTCGTTCTGCTACCCGCCGCCTCGACGTCGCACTCGCGGGGCCGCCCTCTCGGGTCGAGCCGCTGGGGCGCCGTCTCGGCACTGCCTGGCAGTGTTCCACCCCCTCGCAGCACGCTGCGCAGGCGGAAATTTTGAACTAGAAGAGTCTCTCACGGATGAGCGGGCCTTGCAACCCGGGCGTGTCGCGTCGTGCAGCTCCGTCGACGCCGGCCCTCCGCCGCGGAATCCCGGGCACTGAGGAGCCCGAGGCGACGATCGCCGCTCACTCGAAGAGCAGGGCCCGGAGGGTCGTCTCCGCGGAGGACGGCCGCGAGGGATCGATCGTCTCCCCGGCCCGGAAGTGGTCGAGGACGCGGGGGTCGACGTAGCTCGCGCGCGCCACGGTCGGCGTGTTCCCGAGCACCTCCGACGCGTCCTTCATCGCCTGCGAGATCGCCTTCGTGCGCAGCCGCTGGGTGGGCTGCGGTCCCGCCTTCGCCAGGCTCAGCGCCGCGGCGACGGTGCCGTGCAGAGTGCGGAAGTCCTTCGCCGTGAAGTCGTCCCCGGCGCGCTCGCGCACGTAGTCGTTGATGTCGCCGGCCGAGACGGGGCGCCACTGCCGGCCGTCCTTCCAGGCCAGGAGCCGCGCGTTGGGGCCGCGGCGCTTGAGCGCGCGGACCACGCGGGCGAGGTCGTGGTCGAGGATCTCGCTCGTCCAGGCCTGGTGGCTCTTGCCGGGGAAGGCGAGGGCGACGCGGTCGCCGTGCGTCGTCGCGTGCGAGCAGAGCAGCGTGGTGAGTCCGATGCTGCCGTGCTCCTTCGCGTACTGCTCGCTGCCGACCCGCAGCGAGCCGGTGTCCAGCATCCGGAACCCGGTCGCGAGGGCGCGCTCGCGGGTCGGACCGTCCTCGCGGAGGGCGACCGTGACCCGCCGGCGCGCGGCGGGGAGCGCCTCCGCGAGCCGGAGCGCCCGGTCGAACTTGATCCGGTCCTTCTGCTCGCGCCAGGTCGGGTGGTAGATGTACTGCCGGCGGCCGGCGCCGTCGACACCCGTCGCCTGGATGTGCCCGTTGGGGTACGGCGCGATCCAGACGTCCTGCCAGGCGGGCGGGATGCCGAGATGCTCGAATCGCTCGCGCAGCTCCGGATCGGTGACCGTCGCCCCCTTGGGGTCGCGGTAGCTGAAGCCGGAGCCGGAGCGGACCCGCGTGTAGCCGCGTCCGCTCGAATCGGTCCTGCGGAGTCGTTGCGTGAGCGAATCAGCCATCGACCCGACGATAGGGCGGGGGCGCCGGAACCGGCACCGGGTTGACGGGCGCCCCCGCGCCCTGCGCTACTCGTTGCCGAGGCGCTTGTCGGCCTGGCGCTTGAGGTCCTCGATGCGGTCGTCGTACTTGCCCTTGGTCAGACGGCTGGCGATGTCGCCGGTCTTCTCGAGCACCTGATCCGAGACGCCCTCCGCCTTCTCGCTGCGGAGCGTGTCCTGGACCTTCTTGCTGTTGAACAGCTCGCCGGCCTGTCGTCCGAGCTTGCCGAGATCCACCATGGTTCCTCCTTCATCGGTGCGGGCGAGGGCCGCGCGCGCCTCAGTGTGGCGACACCGCCTGGACGATCGGTGCAGGACCCGCCGGGGCGGTCAGCGACCGAGCTCGAGGACGCGGGCCGCGGCGTCGGCGAGCGCGCATCCGTAGGAGGGGCCGTGGCCGGCGGCGTGCACCGCGAGCGGGTGCAGCTGGTGCAGCGGCACGCGCTCGGCGGCTCCGTCGCGCAGCGGGTGCACCTCCTCGTAGCCCGCGAGGACGTCGTCGAGGTGAGGCAGGCCGAACAGCGCGAGCATGGCGAGGTCCGTCTCGCGGTGTCCGCCGTGCGCGGCCGGGTCGATCAGGACCGCGCCCTCGTCCGACCACAGCACGTTGCCGTTCCAGAGGTCGCCGTGCAGGCGGGCGGGGGTGTCGTCGTCGTCGAACGCGCCCGCCGCCACGAGCTCGAGCGCGCTCTCGACGGTGCGGGCGTCCGCTGCCGACAGGCTCCCCGCATCCGCGGCCGGGCGCAGGAAGGGCCGGACGCGCTGGTCCGCGTAGAAGCGGCCCCAGGACGCCTCCGGAGTGCAGGGCATCGCGCGTCGGCCGATGTAGGCGGAGCCCGTCCATCCACTCGGCGGCGCTCCGAAGTCGTCGGCACCCGAGTCGTGGCTGCGAGCGAGGGCAGCGCCGAACCGCCGAGCGGCCTCGCGCGAGGCGCGGGCGGGCCGGATCTCCTCGAGCTCGATGCGGCCGCGCTCGACCCGCAGCACCTCGACGCAGCGCGCTCCCCCGGCCTGCTCCGCCTCGGCCAGCCAGCGCAGACCCGCCGCCTCCCACTCGAAGAACTGCGCGGGGGCGGAGGGGTTCGTCTTGACGAAGGGCATGCCTGCCACGCTAGTCGGCCACCCGCGCTGCGATCAGGAGCACCGGACCGCGGCGGGAACGACGAGAGGGGCCGCCCGCCGAAGCGGACGACCCCTCTCGAGAGATCAGTAGGAGAACCTACTTGACGATCTTGGTGACCGTTCCGGCACCCACGGTGCGGCCACCCTCACGGATGGCGAAGCCGAGGCCCTCCTCCATGGCGATCGGCTGGATCAGCGCGACCGTCATGTCGGTGGTGTCGCCGGGCATGACCATCTCGGTGCCCTCGGGCAGCGTGATGACGCCGGTGACGTCGGTGGTGCGGAAGTAGAACTGCGGGCGGTAGTTCCCGTAGAACGGGTTGTGACGCCCACCCTCGTCCTTGGACAGGATGTACGCGGTGCCCTCGAAGTCGGTGTGCGGCGTGACCGAACCCGGCTTGACGACGACCTGGCCGCGCTCGACGTCCTCGCGCTTGGTGCCGCGGAGGAGCAGACCGCAGTTCTCGCCGGCCCAGGCCTCGTCGAGCTGCTTGTGGAACATCTCGATGCCGGTGACCGTGGTCTTCTGCGTCGGGCGGATGCCGACGATCTCGACCTCGGAGTTCAGCGAGAGGGTGCCGCGCTCGGCGCGACCGGTGACGACGGTTCCACGACCGGTGATCGTGAAGACGTCCTCGATCGGCATGAGGAACGGCTTGTCCTTGTCGCGGATCGGGTCCGGGACGGAGGCGTCGACGGCGTCCATGAGGTCGAGGATGGACTGGGTCCACGCCTCGTCGCCCTCGAGGGCCTTGAGGCCGGAGACGCGGACCACGGGGGCGTCGTCGCCGGGGAAGCCCTGCGAGGACAGCAGCTCGCGGACCTCGAGCTCGACGAGCTCGAGGATCTCCTCGTCGTCCACCATGTCGGCCTTGTTCAGGGCGACGAGGAGGTACGGCACGCCGACCTGCTTGGCGAGGAGGACGTGCTCACGGGTCTGAGCCATCGGGCCGTCGGTGGCGGCGACCACGAGGATCGCGCCGTCCATCTGCGCCGCGCCGGTGATCATGTTCTTGATGTAGTCGGCGTGACCGGGGGCGTCGACGTGCGCGTAGTGGCGCTTCGGCGTCTCGTACTCGACGTGCGAGATGTTGATCGTGATGCCGCGCTGGCGCTCCTCGGGAGCGGAGTCGATCGACGCGAAGTCACGCTGGACGTTGGTCGCGGACGGGTACTTGTCCGCCAGAACCTTCGAGATCGCCGCGGTGAGGGTGGTCTTTCCGTGGTCGACGTGACCGATGGTTCCGATGTTGACGTGCGGCTTGGTCCGCTCGAACTTGGCCTTAGCCACTGTGGGTCCTCCTCAGGACTTAGGTGCAAGCATCCGCATCCGACGCCGCACGGGGCGGCACGAGGACAGGAGGACTTGCGGGGGTTTTGTGTACGTATGTTACCGGCAGTGGTCGCGCGGGCCATCCGATGAGGATCCGAGGCGCGCAGAACGCGGCAGCAAACCCGCACGACACTACCAGTCCCGCCGCGGTTCCGCAGAACCGCGGCGGGGTGGGGACGGTGCTACTCGCCCTTGTTCTTCTGGACGATCTCCTCGGCCACGGCCTTGGGGACCTCGGCGTAGGTCTCGAACGTCATCGAGTAGACCGCGCGGCCCGAGGTCTTCGAGCGCAGGTCGCCGATGTAGCCGAACATCTCGGACAGCGGGACGTTGGCCTTGATGACCTTGACGCCCGCGGCGTCCTCCATCGACTGGATCATCCCGCGACGCGAGTTGAGGTCGCCGATGACGTCGCCCATGTACTCCTCGGGCGTGCGGACCTCGACGGCCATCAGCGGCTCGAGGAGGACCGGCTGCGCCTTGCGCGAGGCCTCCTTGAACGCGATGGAGCCGGCGATCTTGAACGCCATCTCCGAGGAGTCGACGTCGTGCGCAGCACCGTCGGTCAGCGTGGCCTTGATGCCCACCATGGGGTAGCCGGCGAGGACGCCGACCAGCATGGCGTCGCGGATGCCCGCGTCGACCGAGGGGATGTACTCGCGGGGGACGCGACCACCGGTGACGCCGTTGACGAACTCGTAGGTCTTGTCGGCCTCGACCTCCATCGGCTCGATGGAGATCTGGACCTTCGCGAACTGACCCGAGCCACCCGTCTGCTTCTTGTGGGTGTAGTCGTACTTCTCGACCGTGCGGCGGATCGTCTCGCGGTAGGCCACCTGCGGCTTGCCGACGTTGGCCTCGACGTTGAACTCGCGCTTCATGCGGTCCACCAGAATGTCGAGGTGCAGCTCGCCCATTCCCTTGATGACCGTCTGACCGGTCTCCTGGTTCTGCTCGGTGCGGAAGGTGGGGTCCTCCTCCGCGAGCTTCTGGATCGCGGTGCCGAGCTTCTCCTGGTCGGCCTTCGTCTTGGGCTCGATGGCGACCTCGATGACGGGCTCCGGGAAGGTCATCGACTCGAGCACGACCTGCGCGGTCGGGTCGCTCAGGGTGTCACCGGTGGTGGTGTCCTTGAGGCCGATGACGGCGTAGATGTGGCCGGCGGTGACCGAGTCGACCGGGTTCTCCTTGTTGGAGTGCATCTGGAAGATCTTGCCGATGCGCTCCTTCTTGCCCTTGGTCGAGTTGATGACCTGGGCGCCGGAGTCGAGCTTGCCCGAGTAGACGCGGACGTAGGTGAGGCGACCGAAGAACGGGTGCACCGCGACCTTGAACGCGAGCGCCGAGAAGGGCTCGGTCGAGTCCGCGTGGCGCATGATGACCTTCTCCTCGTCGCGGACGTCGTGCGCCTCGATGGCGGGGACGTCGAGCGGGGAGGGAAGGTAGTCGACGACCGCGTCGAGCATCGGCTGGACGCCGCGGTTCTTGAACGCGGAGCCGCAGAGCACGGGGTAGATGTCCGAGTTGACGGTCAGCTTGCGGATGGCGCCCTTGATCTCGGCGACCGTGAGCTCCTCACCGCCGAAGTACTTCTCGAGCAGCTCGTCGGAGGTCTCCGCGACGGTCTCGAGCAGCTTCTCGCGGTACTCGGCGGCCTTGTCGGCCAGATCCGCGGGGATCTCCTCGATCTCGTACTTCGCGCCCAGCGCGACGTCACCCTTCGAGTCGCCGCGCCACGTGAGCGCGCGCATCTCGACGAGGTCGACGACGCCCTCGAAGCTGGACTCCGCGCCGATGGGCAGCTGGATGACCAGCGGCTTGGCGCCGAGGCGGTTGATGATCGTGTCGACCGTGAAGTAGAAGTCGGCGCCGAGCTTGTCCATCTTGTTGACGAAGCAGATGCGCGGGACGTCGTACTTGTCGGCCTGACGCCAGACGGTCTCGGACTGGGGCTCGACGCCCTCCTTGCCGTCGAAGACGGCGACGGCGCCGTCGAGGACGCGCAGCGAGCGCTCGACCTCGACCGTGAAGTCGACGTGACCGGGGGTGTCGATGATGTTGATCTGGTTCTTGTTCCAGAAGCACGTCGTCGCGGCGGACGTGATCGTGATGCCGCGCTCCTGCTCCTGCGCCATCCAGTCCATCGTGGCGGCGCCGTCGTGGACCTCACCGATCTTGTGCGTGATACCCGTGTAGAACAGGATGCGCTCGGTGGTGGTGGTCTTGCCGGCATCGATGTGGGCCATGATGCCGATGTTGCGGACCTTGTTCAGGTCGGTGAGCACATCTTGTGCCACGGAGTTCCTCCGATAGGTGATGGAGCCAGCGCAACGGGTTCATGGCCGATCGGCTGGGATCGTGATGGTGGCGGTCGCCCGTCCACGCCGGATCCGAGGATCCGCCGCCGGGTCCGGGACCGCGGCGCACGCACTGAGGCGCGCGCCGCGGGACCGGGGGTCGCGCTCGCCGAGGGCGGGCGCGGGGTGCGCTACCAGCGGTAGTGCGCGAAGGCCTTGTTCGACTCGGCCATCTTGTGGGTGTCCTCGCGACGCTTGACAGCGGCGCCCAGACCGTTCGACGCGTCGAGGATCTCGTTCATGAGACGCTCGGTCATCGTCTTCTCGCGACGGGCCTTCGCGTAGCTGGTGAGCCAGCGGAGGGCGAGGGTGTTGGCGCGGTGCGGCTTGACCTCGACGGGGACCTGGTAGGTCGAGCCGCCGACGCGGCGGCTGCGGACCTCGAGGGTCGGACGGACGTTGTCGAGCGCCTTCTTGAGCGTGACGACGGCGTCCTGGCCGTTCTTGGTCGAGACCCCCTCGAGCGCGCCGTAGACGATGCGCTCGGCGAGGCCCTTCTTGCCGTCCAGGAGGATCTTGTTCACGAGCTGGCTGACGACCGGGGCGCCGTAGACGGGGTCTGCGACGACGGGGCGCTTAGGAGCGGGTCCCTTACGAGGCATTACTTCTTCTCCATCTTCGCGCCGTACCGGCTGCGAGCCTGCTTGCGGTTCTTGACGGCCTGGGTGTCCAGGGCGCCGCGAACGATCTTGTAGCGGACACCGGGGAGGTCCTTCACACGACCGCCGCGGACGAGCACCATCGAGTGCTCCTGGAGGTTGTGGCCCTCACCGGGGATGTAGGCCGTGACCTCGGTGCCGTTGGAGAGCTTGACGCGGGCCACCTTGCGGAGGGCCGAGTTCGGCTTCTTGGGGGTGGTCGTGTAGACGCGCGTGCAGACGCCGCGCTGCTGGGGGTTGGCCTTCAGGGCGGGCGCCTTGGTCTTGGTGACCTTCGGCGTGCGTCCCTTTCGGACCAACTGCTGAATCGTTGGCACTGATTTGCTCCTTGAATGCTGCACGGTGACAGCGGATCGATGGTCGACATTCGGCCTGCCCGTCTCCGGGACGGCCGAGTTCATCTGGACCCGACTCCCTCTCGGCGCCGACGAGCGGAGACCTGGAGGAGGAGGGGTATGCCGTGGGGGCCGCCCGATCGGACGAACCCGCGGGTCCTCGCGGACCCGGTGGAGCGAAGCGCGGCACTGCGCCGACCCGGAGGCACGACACAAGCGCACGACAAAGCGCACACCCGAAGAATATTACGGGGAGTGACGGGGGCGGTCAACCGGAGGGCGTTCGCCCTGGGAGAGAACGGCGCCCCGGAGCCTCACTCGCGCTCGTCGCCCTCCCAGCCCCAGCGCGGAGTCCCGCCGCCGGCGTCGCGGCGGGCGAGCATCGCGAGGAAGAGGATCTGCACCCCGGCCGCGAGCACTCCGGCGGCGATCGCGAAGGGCGTGGCCGCGTGGTCGAGCACGAAGCGGAGGATCGCCCCCGGCTCCCCCAGCCCCAGGCCGTAGATCGCGCCGCCGACCAGCAGGAAGAGCGCGTAGACGACGGCACCGGTGAGGACGGAGGGGCCGACGAGCCGCGTCACGCCGGGCCGGGCCGCCAGCGTGATCATCGAGACGAGGACGGCGACGACGCAGACCGCCACCACGACCGGGCCGAGGATCGGGCCGGCGTCGCGCTCGGGGACGACGTCCTGGTCCAGCAGCAGGCTGAGCACGCCGAACGCGCAGACCACGAGCGCGAGGTAGAGGAAGGACGCGAACGCGGCGAGGGCGATGCCGTAGCCGAGCCCGGCGCCGCGGCCCTGCTCCCCCGGGCCGGCGGGCGTCACGACTGCGCGGCGGCGTCGCGCTCGGCGTTGCGGCGCTTCACTCGGCGCGCCCGGCCGGCGATGAGGCTCCCGCCCCAGACACTGACCTCGCGGGCCAGCACCGCGGCCGCGGCGACGGCGGCCAGCGTCGCAGGGTCGCGGAGGACGTCGACGACGGCGGCACGGTCCTGCGGCACGGCGAAGCCGCCGACCGCGGACCAGGCGCCGACCAGGGCCGCCGCACCGGCGAGCAGGGCGACGAAGAAGCCGCCGAGGACGTAGGCCCACCAGCCGGCGCGGTTGACGGCGAGGACGATCAGGGCGAGTCCGGCGAAGAAGGCGGCGACCGGCAGGAGGAAGACGGCCGTGGGGCCCTGCGCGAGCGCGACGGTCACGGGATCGCCCTCGACGCCGTCGATCAGCAGGCGGATCGCGGTGAGGGCGACCAGGTGCAGGAACGCGAAGACAGCGGTCGTGAGCAGGGCGATCGCGAGTCCGGCGAGGCGGTTGCCCTTCCGGCGGACGGGCTCGGGCTCCGGCTCGACGGAGCCGAGCGGGGAGGGGGACACGGGCTGCCGCTCCTGCACCGCGGTGGCTCCGGTCGCGGGGCGGCGGCCGCCCGGCTCCGGCTCGGGCCAGACGTACTCCCGGGTCGGCTCGGTGCCGTCGCCGGTCGTCGGCATCCGCGTGGTCTCGGCTTCGCTGTTCCCCGTCACTCGAACAGCTTAGGCACGGGTCCGCGCGGGGCGAGCGACCGCCGCGCCCACCCCGGGACGGGGGACGGATCCACCCGGAGGCGCGCTACTCGAGCGGGTGCAGCAGGCGGTGCAGGAACTGCCGCGTGCGCGGCTCCTGCGGGTCGCGGAGGATCCGCGCGGGAGCGCCGCGCTCGACGACCACGCCGTCGGCCATGAAGACGACCTCGGAGGCGACCTGGCGGGCGAACTCCAGCTCGTGCGTGACGACCAGCATCGTCCAGCCCTCGCTCGCCAGCTCGCGCATCAGCGAGAGGACGTCGCCGACGAGCTCGGGATCCAGCGCCGAGGTCGGCTCGTCGAAGAGCAGCAGGTCGGGCCGGAGCGCGAGGGCGCGGACGATGCCGACGCGCTGCTGCTGACCGCCGGACAGCTCGAAGGGGTAGGCGCCGCCGCGGCCGCCGAGACCGACGCGCTCGAGCAGCGCCTCCGCCTCCGGGACCACCTCGGACGCCGGGCGGCGCTGGACGCGCAGCGGACCCTCCGTGACGTTCTGCAGGACGGTGAGGTGCGGGAAGAGGTTGAAGTGCTGGAAGACCATCGCCGAGCGGTCGCGCAGCGCCGTGAGGGCGCGCTTGCCCACCGTGCCGCCGAAGTCGAGCACGGCGCCGTCCGCCAGCTCGAGGACGCCGCCGTCGGGGACCTCGAGGCTGTTCAGCGAGCGCAGCACGGTGGTCTTGCCCGAGCCGGACGGGCCGATCAGCGCGATGACCTCGCCGCGCCGGATCTCGAGGTCGATGCCGCGCAGGACCTCGACGCCGCCGAAGGACTTGCGCAGCCCGGTCGCGCGGAGGACGGGGCGGTCGCCGTCAGCCGGGCGGCCTGCGGTGCCGGAAGGTGCGTCAACGGGCGACATAGCGGTCCAATCGCTTCTCGAGGAGGCTCTGGCCGCTGGAGAGGACGAGGCAGATGAGCCAGTAGATGAGGGCGGCCTCGAGGTAGAGCAGCATGAACTCGCTCGAGGCGGTGGCGATCTTCTGCGCCTGGCGGAAGAGCTCGGTCACCAGGATCAGCGAGGCGAGCGAGGTGTCCTTCACCAGCGAGATGAAGGTGTTCGAGAGCGGCGGCACCGAGACGCGGGCGGCCTGCGGCAGGATGATCCGCCGCAGCGCGAGCCCGCGGCCCATGCCGATGGTGTGCGCGGCCTCCCACTGCCCCTTCGGCACGCTGAGGATGGCGGCGCGGATGACCTCGGCCGCGTAGCCGCCGACGTTGAGCGCGAAGGCGATGATCGCGCTCGGCCACGGGTCGATCTTCACACCCAGGCTCGGCAGCCCGTAGAAGATCACGAACAGCTGCACCAGGAGCGGGGTGCCGCGGATGACGGAGATGTACGCGCGGGCGATCCACGCCAGGACCTTCACCCGCGACAGGCGCATCAGCGCGACGGCGAGAGCGAGGGCGAGGCCGAGCACGAAGCTCGACAGCGCGAGCGGGATCGTGCCGACGATGCCGCCCGACAGGATCGGCCAGAACGACCTGACGAAGAGTTCCATCTTGTCTTCTCCCGCCGGAGGCGGGAGAAGACCGCAGTCGGCATTTCGAGGTGGTCACGAATCGTAGAGCGTCGTGCGTCCGCTCCCGGGAAATGCTGGCACGCATTTCCCGGGACCGCTCGGCCTTGCGAAGCGGGGGTGTCGGTCGACCCATGCTGGTCGAGTAGCCCCGGAGGGGCGTATCGAGACCCACCGCGTCCGGCACGGTGGTCTGCGGACTCGCGTCTCGGTGACGGTGGATCTCGATACACCCGCTGCGCGGGCTACTCGATCAGCATGTCGCAGCCGGCAGTCGGAAGCGGCGACCAGCGCCGCAGGCGTCCTTCCTGCTGGTCGAGTAGCCCCGCAGGGGCGTATCGAGACCCGCCGCCGGAGGCGGTGCTACTGGGAGACGTCGGCTCCGAAGTAGCGCTCGGAGATGGAGGCGAGGGTACCGTCGGCGCGCAGCTCGTCGAGGGCGCCGTCGACCGCGGCGACGAGGTCGTCCGAGCCCTTCGGGAAGGTGAAGGCGCTCGAAGAGCTGTCGTCGGTGGTCACCGCGACCTTGAGGCCCGCGGCCTGGTCGGGGTAGGTCGTCGACCAGTCCAGCCAGGTGAGGCGGTCGTTGATGGTCGCGTCGACCCGGCCCTGCTCGACGAGGGCGACGGCCTGCGCCCAGCCCTCGACGCCCTCGACGGTCGCGCCGGAGTCCTGCGCGAGCGTGTACCAGTTGCTCGAGAGCGACTGCGCGGTGGTCTTGCCCGAGAGCGAGTCGAGCGAGGTGATCTCGGTGTCCGCGGTCGGGACGACGACGACGCCGGGGCTGACCGAGTACGGCTCGGAGAAGTCGTACTTCGCGCTGCGCTCGTCGTTGATCGAGACCTGGTTGGCGATCACGTCGAAGCGACCGCCGTCGAGACCCGCGAACATCGCGTCCCACTGGGTCTCCTCGAACTCCGGCTCGACGCCGAGCTTCTCGGCGACCGCGGTGATGACCTCGACGTCGTAGCCGGTGAGGTCGCCGGTGCCGCCGTCGGCGTGGAACGAGAACGGCGAGTAGGTGCCCTCGGTGCCGATGGTCAGCTTCCCGGACTCCTCGACCTCGGCGAGCGTGAGCCCGGAGGAGGTCGAGGCGGTGCTGTCGTCGCTGGAGCCGGAGACCACGTCGTCGGTGGAGGCGGGAGCGCAGCCGGCGAGGACGAGGGCGGCGGCGGCCGCGGTCGTGCCGAGCAGGACGCGCAGCGAGGTGCGGGCGGGGAGGAGCGTCACGGTGTCTTTCCTTCGGTGCATCGCGGAGTCTCACGACCGGATCGCGGCCGGAGCCGCGCACGGTTCGGTGGGGAGGGGTGGAGCCGACGGCGCTGGATCGCGCACGCCCGCCCTCTCTCAGCCAACCAGGAGGAGGGGGACCGCTATTCCCGGATGTCTCCGTGTGACGCCGAGGACACCCCGACCTCCGCGAGGAACGACTCCGCCCCGGCGACCTCGTCGGCCGTCAGACCGGTCGCCGCGTCGGGCACGATCAGATGGAAGGGGGTCTCCTGCTCGCGCGCCCAGTCGACCGCGTCGCCGCGGAGGTTGTCGTCGATCCACACCACGGCGTCGATCGTCGCGTGCTCCCGGGCCTGCTCGAGCCAGACGGCGACGGGCTGCAGCTTGCCGGTCTGCCCGGGGAAGCGCGGGTCGCGCGGCAGCCCGCCGCCGAAGACGATCGCCTCGGTCCCGGCCGGCAGCCCGAGGTCGCCCGCGAGGACCGACGTGAGCTTCGGCGGCCAGGTGGTCGCCCAGACGATCGTGCCGACGGAAGCGAGGCGGCGGACGAGCTCCTCGCGCTCGGGCTCGAGCATCAGCCGGTGACTGCCGGCGGCGCGGTCGCTCGAGACGGACGGGTTCAGGACGCCGTCGACGTCGAGCAGGATGAGGGCGGCCATGGCTGCAACCGTAGCCGCGGCCGAGGCCCGGCGCGAGGCTCGGGCGCGCGCTAGCGTGAGCGGATGCCGCCCTCGGTCCGCCTCCCCGACGGCGCGGTGGTCTCGCTCGAGCCCGACCCGATCCGCGAGGGATCGCTCGTCCTCGAGATCGACGGCTCCGAGCAGTCGCTGATCGATCTCCTCGCCCCGGAGCAGCTCGGTCTGGAGTACCTGGCCCGGCTCGGCGCCGCGGTCGATGCTCTCGCACCCGCGGGCGCTCCCGTCACCGTGCTCCACCTCGGCGCGGGGGCGCTGGCGCTCGCGCGCTACGTCGCGGCGACCCGGCCGGGCTCCGAGCAGACGGTCGTCGAGCGAGCGGCGGGCCTGGTGGAGTTCGTCCTGGCGCACGCGCCGCTGCCCGCCGGGACCCGGCTGCGCCGTGTCACCGCGGACGCCGCCGGTCCTCTCGCCGTGCCGCCGGCCGACCTCGTCGTGCTGGACGTCTACGACGGCGACGAGATCCCCGAGTCCTTCTACCGCTCCGAGGTGCTCGCCCGTCTGGCGCGCCTGGTCGACGGGGACGGGCTGCTGGCGGTCAACGTGGCCGACGACGCCGATCACCGCCGGCTGCGCCGCCTGCGGCAGGGTCTGCGGGAGGCGCTGCCGCTCACCGCCGCGGTCGGCTCGCTGTCGTTCGCCGAGGGGCGCGGCAGCGGGAACGCGATCCTGCTCGCCTCACGAGGCGATGCCGCTGCGCGCGCCGCCGTCCGCCTCCTGCAGGCCGGCCCGCACCCGGTCGCGGCCGTTGCGGATGGCGACGTCGTGCCCGTCGAGGTGGCGGTAGAAGTCGACCCGTGACTGCAGGGCGATGCCCGCCTCGAGGTACTTCGCCTTGATCCGCTTGATGTAGGTCCGCACGGTGTGCTCCGCGATCCGCATGTCGAGGGCGACGTCCTTGACCGCGGTCCCGGAGCCGTACGAGCGCATCACCCGGCTCTCCTGCCGGCTGAGCACGGGACGGTGGTGCTCTCCCGCGGCGAGGAAGCGGTGCCGTGCCGCCTCCGAGATCCAGGAGCGGCCCGAAGCGATCGACACCACGGCCGCGACGAGCTCGCCCGGCTCGTCGCCCTTCCAGACGAACGCGGTGCGCTCGAGGCGCAGCACGGCGCGCACGGCCTCGAGCGAGTCCGACGCGGACAGCACGACCAGGCCGTGATAGCGCGCGCTGAGGGTCGCGAGCGTGCTCGCGAGCGAGTCGGGCGCGACCCGGTCGAGGTCGAGCACGGCGATCGTCTCCGCCTCGGCCGTCTCGGCGTCCGCGGCGCGCAGGCGTGGGAGGACGTGGGCGAGCAGAGCCAGGAGCGCTGCGCGCTCGATGGTCGGACCGCTCACCACGGACACAGCGAACTTCTCGAATTCCGCCACGGAAACCCCTTGCGAGGACGGTCGGGTCCGTCCTCGATCGAACCGTAGCGAAAGGGCGGCTGCGCAGGCGACGGACGGGACATTCCGTCTCGTCATCGTGCGGGCGACGACGCGCTCCAGGGACGATCGCCGCCCGCTCCCGGCCCAGGAGGGCTAGTCTCCGAGGCGATGAACGACTCCGACGAGACCACGACCCGCTCGATCCGGATCCCCGCCGACCAGGTGCGGGCCCGGATGCTCGCCGCCGCGCGCGAGGTCATCTCGGTCAACGGCCTCACGGTCGGATTCGCCCACCTGCCGATGGAGGAGTACATCCGCCTGGCGGCCGTGCCGCGGAGCTCGGTGTACCGGATCTGGAGCACGCGCGAGGAGTTCGTCGCCGACCTGATCGGCGAGATCTTCGTCGCCGACCGCTTCGCCGACGGCGCCGACCCCGACGCGTCGCGGGCGATGAGGGAGGTGTACGAGCGCTCCTCCGCCCACCTCAGCACGGCGGCCGGCCGCCGGGAGGTGGCCTGGGAGATGATCCGCATCGGCGCCAACTCGAGCGTCGAGACGCTGCGCGCCTCCGTCGACTGGTCCTCCTACAACGCCCTGCTCGCCTGCACCTTCTCGATGGAGGAGGGCCCGGCGCGGGAGGCGGTCCGGGCGACCGCCCTGCGGCTGGAGACCATGCTGACCCAGCGGATGCGCGACTACTACCAGGACGTCCTCGATCGCTTCGGCTCCTCGCTGAAGCCCGGCTTCACGACGCTGCAGCTCGCGCACTTGACCGCGATCGTGACCGACGGTCTCGTGCATCGCGGGCGCCTGCTCGACGACGAGCTCGACGCCGTGATCGAGGCGCCCGGGCTGGACGGCGAGCCGGTGGAGTGGACCCTCACCGCCTGGACGATCCGCTCGATCGTGGACGGGATGCTGGTGCCGGTCGCGCAGGACGACCCGCCCGCCGGCGACTAGCGCGGAGCGGAGTTCCCGGGGCCCGCGCCGGCCGGTGCCGCCGGTCCGGCGGGCGCGGGCTCGCAGAACCCGTCGATGAGCATCAGGGCTCCGGCGACCACGAGCGAGGGCGAGCCGGGGCGGCCGGGGTCGATCGGACCGGTCACCAGCTCGGGAGCGGCGATCCTGGCGATGCAGAGCCCCTCGACGAACGAGGAGATGGCGGAGGCGAGCACGGCGTACTCCTCGTCCCGCCCCGAGCGCAGGCGCAGACCCGCCTCGGCCAGGGTGTGCCGGTAGTACTTCGCCATGTTCTCGATGAAGTGCACCTGGCGGGAGTGCAGGGCCTCGCGGATCGCCGCACTCGCCGGCTCCGAGTGCGAGTCGACCGCGCCGATCAGGGCGACGAAGTTGCGCCAGTGCTGCGAGGCGAAGACGTTGTCGTAGTTGGCCTCGATCGCGACGGTGAGCGAGGCGACGAGGATCTCGCGCATCTGCTCGGGGCTCGGCGGCTCGGCGAGGCGACGGTGCAGGTAGGAGTCCCCCGCGGAGAGCGAGGCGGGATCGAGCCGCGCCGTGAGGATCCGCTCGGGGATCGCCGCGACCAGTTCGTCGTAGAACGCCTGACGGGTGGGCCAGATCCGGTAGACGGTGCTGCGAGGCACTCCCGCCGAGCGGATGACCTCCTCGAGCGGCAGGTGCGAGACGCCGACGCGCAGGCCCTCCACCCTCACGACGGCGAGGGCCGCGTCGAGGAGCCTGGTCCTGACCTGCTCGCGACTGAGTCGGCCCGGACGAGGCGGGACCTCGGGCGGGGTGTCGTTGCCCATCGTGCCTCCGGAGGCGGGTGAGCGGGGTGGCTTCGGGGTCCCCGGTGCACCCGAGCGTAGACGATCGCCGACAGTCGTCGTGCACATCGGCTGCGCGGGAGGTCACACACGGAGCCGGACCGCGCGGACGGGCGCGGCTCGCGCTCGGCTCGGAAGCCGCGCGAGCCGCGCTGCCTGTCCCCCAGGCGGCCGCCCCATCGGCCGGTTCCGACCGTAGGCGCTCGATCATGCCCGCGTCAAAACTCCAGACATCATGTCTCGCCGATCAGCGGCGGAACGGACGGCGGGGCTCGTCCGACGGCGGGAGGTGGCGCTGCCCCGCGCGAGCCGAGTCGGTGTGCGGCAGGCCGAGCTCGCCGGCCACGGCGTCGGCGATCTCCGCCTCGGCGTGCCCCGCCAGCTCGACGTTGCGCATCAGCTTGGCGTGGTGGCAGGGGCTGGCGTCGATGGCGACCACCATCGCGGAGAAGCGCAGCGCGTCGCCCAGGCGCGCCATCGGGCTGAGCTCCGCCAGCACGGACGGGACGTCGGGCATGGACAGCATCGTGTAGTAGCAGGTCGAGACCACGTACTCGTCGACGCCCGACTCGGCCGACGGCGGTGCGACGATGATGTCGCCGAGGGAGACCGAGCCCGTGCTCGACCCGAGGACGGACGCGATCGTGACCCGGATGTCGCCGGCGAGCGAGACGACGCGCACACCCGCCGGCCACGGCGGGAGCGCCGCCAGCTCCGTGGATCCGGTGCGCATCGCGATCCCCGCCTGCGAGGACAGCGCGTCGATCATCGGCATCCCCGTGCACTCCCCCGCGTTGGCCGCGTCCTCGGAGGCGGCCTCGCCGCAGGAGGCGAGCAGCGCGGAGATGCCCAGCCGCGACTGCGGCTCGAGGCCGCCGACCACCGCTGGGCTGACCGTCCCCGTCGAGTCGATGATCTGCCCCAGGCGGAGGGCGAGGTCGGAGCCCGTGTTGGGCGTGCCGAAGGTGACGACCTCGCGCACCATCGACTCCACCGGCACGCCGTCGACGCTCTGGCTGAGCGCCTGCCGAGCGGCGAGGCCGCCCATCGAGTGCGCCACGACGACCGCGCGGTGGCCGGTCGCCGCCGTGAGGCAGGCGATCGAGGAGGCGAGGGCGTCGGCGATCCCGGGATCGGTCACCCAGCGCGCCGCGAGGTCGCGGTAGTCGAAGGTGTAGACGACGGCCCCCTCGGTGTCCTGGAACGCGCCGATGAGGGAGCGCTGCGAGGTGGTGACCGGCTGGTCCACGCCGTTCGTGGCGATCAGGTCGACCAGGTGCGAGAAGGCGCCCGTGCGCGACTCGTCGTGCGTCGCGGTGCCCAGCCAGCCGTGCAGCACCAGGATCGGCACGAGCGAGGCGGCGGCCGTCGTCGTCACGTCGTCCCCCTCGAGCACGGGCGCGAGCTCGGCGATCCCGCAGGTGGCGGGCGGAGCGGCCGCGACCGCCGCGACCGCGCTGCCGGCGGGGACGACGACGGCACCGACCGCCACGAGAAGGGCGGACAGCACGACGATCAGGACTCTCATCCGCACGTTTCCTCACCGCCGCGACCCCTGCTGAGCGGGTTCAGGGGATCGACCGGACGAACGTCCCCGAAGTCAATCACCCTGGCGCCCCCGTTCGGGCTCTCTGTCGGGAATCGACGGACCCCCAGTCAGGGTGAGGGTGCCCTCACCCGCCCGCGGACGACGAAGGGCCCCGCCGGTCTCCCGGCGGGGCCCTTCGTCAGTCGGACTGTGCTCAGCTGTAGTTGCCGGGCTCGTAGCCGTCGCTCGAGAACGAGTCGAAGTCGACGAACGAGAGGTCCGCGTCGCTGAACGCGGCGTCGTCGGCGAAGATGCGGTTGGGGTACCGCTCGGCCTTCGCCTCCTCCGTCGCCTCGACCGACACGTTCCGGTAGCGGGGCAGACCCGTTCCGGCCGGGATCAGCTTTCCGATGATCACGTTCTCCTTGAGGCCCATCAGCGGGTCGCGCTTGCCCTCCATGGCCGCCTGCGTCAGGACGCGGGTCGTCTCCTGGAAGGACGCGGCCGACAGCCACGACTCGGTCGCGAGCGAGGCCTTGGTGATGCCCATGACCTCCTGGCGGGCGGACGCGGTCCGCTTGCCCTCGGTCAGAGCCGCACGGTTGACCTCGCTGTAGCGCGAGCGGTCGACGAGCTCACCCGGCAGCAGGTCGGTGTCGCCGTGGTCGACGACGGTGACCTTGCGGAGCATCTGCCGGACGATGACCTCGATGTGCTTGTCGTGGATCGGGACGCCCTGCGAGCGGTAGACGCCCTGGACGCCGCCGACGAGGTGCTTCTGGACCTCGCGGACGCCCAGCACGCGCAGGACCTCCTTGGGGTCGACCGTTCCCACGTGCAGCTGCTGACCGAGCACGACCGACTGGCCGTCCTCGACGAGGAGCTGCGAGCGCTTGAGCACCGGGTAGATGACCGCCTCGTCGCCGTTGTCCGGCTGGAGGATGACCCGGCGGGCCCGGTCGGTGTCCTCGATCGTGATGCGACCGGCGGCCTCCGCGATCGGCGACGCACCCTTGGGGGTGCGGGCCTCGAAGAGCTCCTGCACGCGGGGAAGACCCTGCGTGATGTCGTCGGCCGAGGCCGATCCACCGGTGTGGAAGGTGCGCATCGTGAGCTGCGTGCCGGGCTCGCCGATCGACTGGGCCGCGATGATGCCGACGGCCTCTCCGATGTCGACGAGCTTGCCGGTGGCGAGCGAGCGGCCGTAGCAGGCCGCGCAGACGCCGACGGCCGACTCGCAGGTCAGGACGGAGCGGACCTTGATGTGGCGCACCTCGGCGCCGACCAGCTTCTCGATGAGGACGTCGCCGACGTCCTCCCCGGCCTCGGCCACGACCTCGCCGGCCTCGTTCGTCGCCGCGGTGGCGAGCGAGCGGGCGTAGACGGAGTTCTCGACGTTGGAGTCCTGGATCCAGGCGCCGGTGGCGTCCTGGAGCATGATCGGCAGGTCGAGGCCCTTGGTCGTGCCGCAGTCGTCCTCGCGGATGATGACGTCCTGCGAGACGTCGACGAGTCGACGCGTCAGGTAGCCCGAGTCCGCGGTGCGGAGCGCGGTGTCGGCCAGACCCTTGCGGGCACCGTGCGTGGCGATGAAGTACTCGGCGACCGACAGGCCCTCGCGGTACGAGGAGATGATCGGTCGGGCGATGATCTCGCCCTTCGGGTTGTTCACCAGACCGCGCATGCCGGCGATGTTGCGCACCTGCAGCCAGTTGCCACGGGCACCGGAGGTGACCATGCGGTTGATCGTGTTGTCGATCGGGAAGTTCGCGCGCATCGCCTTGGCGACCTCGTCGGTCGCCTCGGTCCAGATCTTCACGAGCTCCTGGCGGCGCTCCGCCTGGGTGGTCAGACCCTTGTCGTACTCGGACTCGACCTTGGCCGCCTTCTTCTCGTAGCCCGCGATGATGACGGGCTTCGAGGGCGGGGTGAGGATGTCCGAGAGGGCGACGGTCACACCGGACCGGGTGGCCCAGTAGAAGCCGGCGTCCTTGATGCGGTCGAGCGAGGCGGCGACCTCCACCTTCGGGTAGCGCTCCGCGAGGTCGTTGACGATCCCGGAGATGGTCGTCTTGTCGGCGACCTGCTCGAAGTAGGGGTAGTCGACCGGCAGCGCCTCGTTGAAGAGGGCGCGGCCGAGCGTCGTGTCGAGGAGGACGGGCGCGGTGACCTTGCCCTTGTCGTCGATCTCGACTCCCTCGGGGGCCTGACCCTGCGCGAAGTACACGTCCGACATGCGGATGCGGACCTTCGAGTTCAGGTGCAGCGAGCCCTGGTCCTTCGCGAGGATCGCCTCCGAGACGGAGGAGAACGCGCGGCCCTCACCGGCGCCACCCTCGCGGATGGTCGTCAGGTGGTGCAGGCCGATGATCATGTCCTGCGTGGGCAGGGTGACCGGGCGGCCGTCGGAGGGCTTGAGGATGTTGTTCGAGGCGAGCATCAGGATGCGCGCCTCGGCCTGGGCCTCGACTGACAGGGGCAGGTGGACGGCCATCTGGTCGCCGTCGAAGTCCGCGTTGAACGCGGCGCAGACGAGCGGGTGCAGCTGGATCGCCTTGCCCTCGACCAGCTGGGGCTCGAAGGCCTGGATGCCGAGTCGGTGCAGGGTGGGCGCGCGGTTGAGCAGGACGGGGCGCTCGCGGATGATCTCCTCGAGCACGTCCCAGACCTGCGGACGCGAGCGCTCGACCATGCGCTTGGCGGCCTTGATGTTCTGCGCGTGGGAGAGGTCGATCAGGCGCTTGATGACGAACGGCTTGAACAGCTCGAGCGCCATCTGCTTGGGCAGACCGCACTGGTGCAGCTTGAGCTGCGGTCCGACGATGATGACCGAGCGGCCCGAGTAGTCGACGCGCTTGCCCAGCAGGTTCTGGCGGAAGCGACCCTGCTTTCCCTTGAGCATGTCGCTCAGGGACTTCAGGGCGCGGTTGCCGGTACCGGTGACGGGACGGCCGCGGCGGCCGTTGTCGAAGAGGGCGTCGACCGCCTCCTGGAGCATGCGCTTCTCGTTGTTCACGATGATCTCGGGGGCACCGAGGTCGAGCAGGCGGCGGAGGCGGTTGTTGCGGTTGATGACGCGGCGGTAGAGGTCGTTCAGGTCGGAGGTGGCGAAGCGGCCACCGTCGAGCTGGACCATCGGGCGCAGCTCCGGCGGGATGACCGGGACCACGTCGAGGACCATCGCGGCCGGCGAGTTGCCGGTGGCGAGGAACGAGTTGACGACGCGCAGGCGCTTGATGGCGCGGATCTTCTTCTGACCCTTGCCCTCGGCGATCTGCAGGTGCAGCGTCTCGGCCTCGGCCTGGAGGTCGAACTGCTCGAGGCGCTTCTTGATCGCCTCCGCGCCCATGTAGGCCTCGAAGTAGACGCCGTAGCGGTCGACGAGCTCGTTGAAGACGGCGTCCTCGGGCTTGAGGTCGCCGACCTTCAGGGTGCGGAACTGCTCCCACACGCTCTCCAGTCGCGCGATGTCCTCGTCGAAGGACTTGCGGATCTGGCCCATCTCCTTCTCGGCGCCGTCCTTGGTGCGGCGCTTCTGGTCGCTCTTCGCGCCCTCCGCCTCCAGGGCGGCGAGGTCGGTCTCGAGGCGCGCCAGGCGGTCCGCGATGCGGGAGTCGCGCTGGTCCGAGAGGGTCTTGATCTCGAGCCGGAGCTCGTTCTCGAGGCCGGGCATGTCGGCGTGACGGCCGTCGTCGTCCACGTCGATGATCATGTACGCCGCGAAGTAGATGACCTTCTCGAGGTCCTTCGGCGCCATGTCCAGCAGGTATCCGAGGCGCGAGGGGACGCCCTTGAAGTACCAGATGTGGGTGACGGGGGCGGCGAGCTCGATGTGGCCCATCCGCTCGCGGCGGACCGAGGACTTGGTGACCTCGACGCCGCAGCGCTCGCAGACGATGCCCTTGAAGCGGACCCGCTTGTACTTGCCGCAGGAGCACTCCCAGTCGCGCGAGGGTCCGAAGATCTGCTCGCCGAACAGACCGTCCTTCTCGGGCTTGAGGGTGCGGTAGTTGATGGTCTCGGGCTTCTTCACTTCACCGTGCGACCAGCGACGGATGTCATCGGCCGTCGCGAGGCCGATGCGCAGCTCGTCAAAAGTTGTTACGTCGAGCAATGTTTTCTCCTTGTCGGAAAACAGGGTGTCTCGTCAGAGACGGGGAGTCGTCAGATGCTGGCGCGGGATCAGATGTCGTCGACGGAGGACGACTCGAACCGGGAGGAGATGTTGATGCCGAGCTCCTCCGCGGCGCGGTAGACCTCGTCATCCGTGTCGCGCAGGCTGACCGCGGTGCCGTCGGCCGAGAGGACCTCGACGTTCAGGCACAGGGACTGCATCTCCTTGATGAGGACCTTGAAGGACTCCGGGATGCCCGGCTCCTGGATGTTCTCACCCTTGACGATGGCCTCGTACACCTTCACGCGGCCGAGGATGTCGTCCGACTTGATGGTGAGGAGCTCCTGCAGCGCGTAGGCGGCACCGTAGGCCTCGAGGGCCCACACCTCCATCTCGCCGAAGCGCTGGCCGCCGAACTGCGCCTTACCACCGAGCGGCTGCTGGGTGATCATCGAGTACGGGCCCGTCGAGCGCGCGTGGATCTTGTCGTCGACGAGGTGGTGCAGCTTCAGGATGTACATGTAGCCGACCGAGACCGGGTCCGGGAAGGGCTCTCCCGAGCGGCCGTCGAACAGCTGCGTCTTGCCGGACGAGCCGATCAGGCGCTCGCCGTCGCGGGTCGGGGTGGTGGAGTCGAGGAGCCCTGCGAGCTCCTCCTCCGCCGCACCGTCGAACACCGGGGTGGCGACCTTGGTGCCGGGAGCGGCCTCGCGGGCGTGCTCGGGCAGGCGCTTGGCCCACTCGGGCTTGCCCTCGACCTTCCAGCCCTGCTTCGCGATCCAGCCGAGGTGGATCTCGAGGACCTGGCCGAAGTTCATCCGGCCGGGGACGCCGAGCGGGTTGAGCACGATGTCGACCGGGGTGCCGTCGGCGAGGAACGGCATGTCCTCGACCGGCAGGATCTTCGAGATGACGCCCTTGTTGCCGTGGCGGCCGGCGAGCTTGTCGCCCTCGGTGATCTTGCGCTTCTGGGCGATGTAGACGACCACACGCTGGTTGACGCCCGAGCCGAGCTCGTCGTCGCCGTCCTGCGCGTCGAACACCTTGACGCCGATGATCGTGCCCTGCTCGCCGTGGGGCACCTTCAGCGACGTGTCGCGGACCTCGCGGCTCTTCTCGTTGAAGATCGCGCGGAGCAGGCGCTCCTCGGCCGAGAGCTCGGTCTCGCCCTTGGGCGTGACCTTGCCGACGAGGATGTCGCCGGGGCGGACCTCGGCGCCGATGCGGATGATGCCGCGCTCGTCCAGGTCGGCCAGGAGCTCCGGGCTGACGTTGGGGAGGTCGCGGGTGATCTCCTCCTTGCCGAGCTTGGTGTCGCGGGCGTCGACCTCGTACTCCTCGATGTGGATCGAGGAGAGGACGTCGTCCTTCACCAGGTTCTGGCTGAGGATGATCGCGTCCTCGAAGTTGTGACCCTCCCACGGCATGAACGCGACGAGCAGGTTCTTGCCCAGCGCGAGCTCGCCGTTCTCGGTCGCGGGACCGTCGGCGACGATCTCGCCGACCTCGATGCGCTCACCGGCGGAGACGACCACGCGGTTGTTGTACGAGGTGCCCTGGTTCGAGCGGTCGAACTTGCGCAGGAAGTAGGTCTGCGTGCCGCCCTCGTCCAGCTGGACGGTGACGGAGTCGGCGGAGACCTCCTGGACCACGCCGGCCTTGTCGGCCGTGATGACGTCGCCGGCGTCGATGGCCGCGAAGCCCTCCATGCCGGTTCCGACGACGGGCGACTCGCTGCGCAGCAGCGGGACGGCCTGACGCTGCATGTTCGCGCCCATGAGCGCGCGGTTCGCGTCGTCGTGCTCGAGGAACGGGATCAGCGAGGTCGCGACCGAGACCATCTGGCGGGGCGAGACGTCCATGTAGTGCACGCGCTCGGCGTCGACGAGCTCGACCTCTCCGCCCTTGGGGCGGACCAGGACCTTGCCCTCGGCGAAGCGCATGTCGGCGGTGAGGGGGGCGTTCGCCTGGGCGACCAGGTACTCGTCCTCCTCGGACGCGGTGAGGTAGTCGATCTGCGCGGTGACGACGCCGTCGACGACCTTGCGGTACGGGGTCTCGATGAAGCCGAACGAGTTGATGCGCGCGAAGGACGCGAGCGAGCCGATCAGGCCGATGTTCGGGCCTTCCGGGGTCTCGATCGGGCACATGCGGCCGTAGTGCGACGGGTGGACGTCGCGGACCTCGACGCCGGCGCGCTCACGGGAGAGACCGCCGGGGCCGAGCGCCGACAGGCGGCGCTTGTGGGTCAGACCCGCGAGCGGGTTGTTCTGGTCCATGAACTGCGACAGCTGCGAGGTGCCGAAGAACTCCTTGATCGCGGCCACCACGGGGCGGACGTTGATCAGGGTCTGCGGGGTGATCGCCTCGATGTCCTGCGTGGTCATGCGCTCGCGGACGACGCGCTCCATGCGGGACAGGCCGGTGCGGACCTGGTTCTGGATGAGCTCGCCGACCGCGCGGATGCGGCGGTTGCCGAAGTGGTCGATGTCGTCCACGTCGAGGCGGAGGTCGACCGCGGCGCCGTCGCGCACACCGGGGAGGTTGGTGCGGCCGTCGTGCAGCGCGACCAGGTACTTGATGGTCGCGATGATGTCCTCGACCGTGAGCACCGAGTCGGACAGCGCCTTGTCGATGCCGAGCTTGCGGTTGATCTTGTAGCGGCCGACCTTCGCGAGGTCGTAGCGCTTGCTGTTGAAGTAGAAGTTGTCCAGCAGCGCGCGGGCGGCCTCGGCGGCGACCTGCTCGCCCGGACGGAGCTTGCGGTAGATGTCGCGGAGGGCGTCCTCCTTGGTGAGGATGTTGTCCTTCTCGAGGGTCAGCTCGATCGACTCGTAGCCGGCGAACTGCTCGAGGATCTCCTCGCTCGTCAGGCCGAGGGCCTTGAGGAAGACCGTGACCGACTGCTTGCGCTTGCGGTCGATGCGCACGCCGACCTGGTCGCGCTTGTCGATCTCGAACTCGAGCCAGGCACCGCGGCTGGGGATGACGCGCGCGGAGTAGATGTCCTTGTCGGACGTCTTCTCCTGCTGGCGCTCGAAGTACACGCCCGGGCTGCGGACGAGCTGGGACACGACGACACGCTCGGTGCCGTTGATGATGAACGTGCCCTTCTCGGTCATCAGGGGGAAGTCGCCCATGAAGACCGTCTGGGTCTTGATCTCACCCGTGAGGTGGTTCATGAACTCGGCCTCGACGTACAGCGGAGCGGCGTAGGTCTTGCCGCGCTCCTTGCACTCCTCGATCGTGTACTTCTCGGGCTCGAGGTACGGGTTCGTGAAGCTCAGCTGCATCGTCTCGCTGAGGTCCTCGATCGGGGAGATCTCCTCGAAGATCTCGTCGAGTCCGGAGTTGGCGGGGAGATCCTCCCGGCCGACGGCCTTCGCCTCGGCGACGCGGGTCTTCCACGCCTCCGAGCCGACGAGCCAGTCGAAGCTCTCGGTCTGCAGCGCGAGCAGATCCGGAACCGTCAGGGTGTCGCTGATCTTGGCGAACGAGAGACGCGAAGCTCCGCGTCCGTTCTTGGGTGAGGTGGTGGTTGCGTTGGGCGCAGCAGCCAAGGAAGGAACCTCCGTAGACCCTCGCGGGTCTCAATCTGTGGGATGTGTGGAGTGGGCTCCCGCCGGGCGGGCCGACACGTCCTGCTCCCCTGTGCCGTGACCGCGGTGACGCGGCCGCAGCGACGAAGCGACCGGTTTGACGCGGCCTTCGGGGCGGGGGCTAGAGTGTGGCATCGGCATCCACCATCTGATGCCGGGTTCCGATGGCTGGTCGACCGCAATATGACGACTCGGCACTCGGGAGCGCAAAGTACAACTATAGATGTCCAGCGCCACGCCGCGCAAGTGCAGGTGCTTGCGTCCGGCTCGGGGCTCGGGTATACGGCCTGGTCGAGGGTCCCGCCCTCCCCGCCTCTCCCATGCCGCCTCTCCTCCCTCCGCCTCGCCTCCCGCGCGGCACGGCAGACTGGTCGGATGGCCGAACGCACCGGTCGCCGACGCGGCGACGACTCCGAGCACCCCCGCGCCGTACTCGCCAGCGGGTTCCTCGCGCAGATCGAGCCCGACCGCCACTCCGCCGACGCGGCGACCCTCGTCGTCGACGGGACCCCGCAGTCGCACGTCGACCTCGCCGACCCGGCGCACCTCTCCTTCGAGTACGTGCGGCGGATCGGCCACGCGATCGACCTGCTCGCGCCGGAGGGCGAGGCGGTGACGGCGCTGCACCTCGGCGCCGGCGCGCTCACCCTCCCCCGCTACGTCGCCGCGACCCGGCCGGGCTCGCGCCAGCAGGTCGTCGAGATCGAGGCGGCGCTGGTCGACCTCGTGCGCGAGGTGCTCCCGCTGCCCCGCGGGGCGCAGATCCGGATCCGCCAGGGCGACGCCCGCGAGGTGCTCGGCAAGCTGCCGCCGGGACTGCTCGGCACGGTCGACGTCGTCGTGGTCGACATCTTCTCGGGCGCGAGGACGCCGGCGCACGTCACGAGCGCGGAGTTCTACCGGGAGATCGCGCCGCTGCTCGCTCCGGGCGGGATCGTCGCGGTGAACGTGGCCGACGGCGGCGCGCTCGCCTTCGCCCGGGCCCAGGCCGCCACGCTCGCGGCGGTCTTCGCGCACACGGCGATCATGACCGACACGCAGATGCTCAAGGCCAAGCGCTTCGGCAACGTCGTGATGCTCGCCTCGCCGTCGCCGCTGCCGGTGGACGGGCTGCCGCGGCGGCTCGCCTCCGATCCGGCGCCCGCGAAGCTGGTGCAGGGGCGCGAGCTGGAGAACTTCCTCGGCGGCGCCTCGGTCGTGACCGACGACACCGCCACGCCGTCGCCGCTGCCGGCACGCAGCATCTTCCAGGTCCGCCGGGGCTGAGGACCGTCGCCGGGGCGAGGACCGTCGCCGAGGCCGGCGGCGGTCGTGCACGCCCCGGCCGGACGGCCCGGCCCGGTTGCCCGTACAGTGGACGGGGGCCAGCGCCCCCTCCGTCCTCTCGCCGCCGCGTGCGCCGATCCGGATCCGCATCCACGAGGAAGAACCGCCCTGAGCATCATCATCCGCCATGACCCCTCGACGCTCCGCGAGGAGATCGACGCCGACGCCGCCCAGGAGCGCCTGGAGGAGATCGGTGCCCTCCGGTCCCTCGCCGCGCTCACCGAGAAGGCCGAGCTGCTCCGCCTGCTCGGGCGGCTCGACGAGGCGTGGGACATCGCCACCGAGGCCGTCCGCCGCACCCGCTTCTCCGGCGACCGCGCCGAGCTGCTGACCGCGCGCGTCCGCCGCGCCCGCCTGATGCAGCTGCGCGACCGCTCCGACGAGGCGCTCTCGGAGCTGACGCTCTGCGTCGAGGAGGCGCGCACCCACGAGTGGCACCTCGAGCACTCCTTCGCGCTCAAGCACCGCGGGCTCGCGCTCTTCGAGAGCGGCGAGTACAGCCAGGCGGCGCGCGACTTCGACGCGGCGACCGCGCTCGGCGAGCGCGTCGGCGTGGAGGAGGAGGAGCTCGAGGTCGCGCGCCTCGGCTTCGCCGCCGCCTCCGAGTTCCAGGACGAGTCGACCCGCGGCCCCCGGGCGGACGGTGCCGTGCGCGGCCGCCGCCGCGCCGAGGGCGACGAGGCCTGAGCCCCGGAGCCGACGCGATCGATGGCTGAGCTCGACCAGGTCGCCCGCTGGGCCGACGAGCTGCTGCGCGAGCACCTGGACGACTCCTGGAGCTTCGGCTTCGACCACGCCCGCACCCGCGGCGGCGCCTGCCACTGGACCGACCGGCGCATCACCGTCTCGCGGCGCCTCGCCGCGCGGTGGAGCGACGAGGAGGTGCGGCAGACGCTGCTGCACGAGGTCGCGCACGCCCTCGCCGGTCCGAAGGCCGGGCACGGGCCCTCGTGGCGGCGCGCGGCGACCGCTCTCGGCTACACCGGCGACCGCACGCACAGCAATCCGACCGCGGACGAGCTCGCGCCCTGGGTCGGCACCTGCCCGAGCGGCCACCTCTTCTACCGGCACCGCCGGCCCAGCCGCCCGCTGGCCTGCGGCAAGTGCGCGCGGCGCTTCGAGCCGGCGAACGCGATCGAGTGGCGGCGCCGCGAGGTGCCGGCGCGACCGGCCGCGAGCGGGCGCTCGGCGTGAGCGAGGGCGCACCGCATCGCGTCGTCCGTGGCCGGGTGCCGAGCACCGGGCAATGGCTGGTCGACGCGGGCGGGCTCCGCTGGTGGTTCGACTCCGGGAGCCTCGCGCTCGACTTCGCCTGCACCGGGCCGCTGCGCGGGATCCCCGGCGAGCGCCTCGACTCCGACGAGGCCCTGGCGGCCTGGCTCGCCGAGCGCTTCGACGCCGTCGACGCCACCGCCCGCGACGCGCGGCTCGACGACGCGCTGATGCTCCGCGGCGCCGTCTCCCGGCTGGCCGTCGCCGCGGAGCGCGGTGCCGCGGGCGACCCGGCGGACGTCGACGTCGTCAACCTCTTCGCCGCGATGCCGGACGTGCCGCCGTCGCTCTCCGGCGGCTCGCGCCAGGCCGGCCGCTCGCACGCGGCGGCGCGGCAGGCGCTCTCGACCCTCGCCCGCGAGGCGGTCGACCTGCTCGGCGGCGGAACTCCGGGGCGGCTGCGCCGCTGCGACGCGGAGGACTGCCGCATCCTCTACCTCGACACCTCCCGGGCCGGCTCGCGGCGCTGGTGCTCGATGCAGCGCTGCGGCAACCGGGCGAAGGTCCGCGCGCACCGGCGCCGGAGCGCCGAGCGCGCGGACCGCGGCGAGGACTAGTCGACGACCTTCACGTCCTTCCAGAACGCGAGATAGCCCGAGAAGTCCTTGCCGACGCGGTCGAACGCGGTCGGGTACGGCGTCGGGTAGGACCAGGCGCGGTCCTTGAGCATCCCGTCGTCGGACTTCACGTCGTAGTACTGGGCCTCGCCCTTCCACGGGCAGGTGTACTGGGTGCTGCTCGGCACCAGGTAGTCGTTGTTCACGCTCGTGGGCGGGAAGTACCAGTTGCCTTCGATGGAGATGAGATCGGAGTCGGGGGCGTCGGCGATGACGACGTCGTTGAGGACGGCTTTCATTCGGGCCAGCTTTCCTGTCGCGGAGACGGTCGGCGGAGGCGGTCCTCCGCTCCCGGGGAACGCTACGCCGCCCCGCCCCCGCCGGTCGAGCGCGGCCGGAGCCCTTGCGGAGACGCTCAGGTCCGATCCGTCAGCGCGGGGAGCGCAGGACCGTCACCGTGTCGACGGTGTCCACGCGAGCGGCGGCGGAGATCTCGGCCCCGCGGCCGCGCGCGGTGAGCAGGCGACCCGTGGCGGAGGCGGTCAGCAGGTGGACGCAGGCGCGGCGGAGACCCTCGTAGGACGCGGACGCGACGGCCGCATCGGGTGAGACGTGGTCGATCCCGAGCCCGATCAGGGCGTCGATCAGCGCGCCCGCGGCCAGCTGGTCCTCCACGGCGAAGCGCGGCTCGCCCGCCGCGTCGACCTCGCCGACGGCGACGACGTTGACGCTAGTCCGGCCGCCGTTCTCGTGCTGGCGCTCGAGGATCCAGCGGGCGACGGCGGTGCGGTCGGCCAGGCCGGCGCGGACGACGTGGCCGTCGATCGCGTCGGGGTCGACGGCGTCGTCCGCTTCTCCCGGGAGCGCGTCGACCAGCACGGTGATGTGCGCGGGGGCGAGGGCCCGGAGACCGCGGGAGCCCCAGTCGAAGCGGATCTGGTACGACCCCTGGTCGAGGGCGGCGGCCGGGGCGGCGGCGGTGCGGTCGGAGTCGGGGAGCGCGGCGTTCACTCCTCCACGGTACCGACCGCTCCGCCGCCGCCTACACGCCCGCGGCCCGGCGCGCACCCGGTTCCCGCCCGGGAGAACCCGGAGGAGGATGGACTCCGTGAAGGTGATGCTCAAGCACGTGCTCGACACCGACCCCGACTCCGCCTGGCGCGCCCTGCAGAGTCCCGCCGTGTTCCGCGAGGTGATGTCCCCGTTCCTGACCGCCGCGTCCCTCGACGAGGGCGGCTTCCGGCCGACCTGGGGCCTCGGGCCGCACGACGTCGCGATGGACGCCCTCGGGATCGTGCCGATGGGCGCGCAGGAGATCGACCTCTCCTACCGCCGCGTCCCGTCGATGCCCGACGTCCGGATCCTCCGCGACAACGGTGCTCCGCTGTCCGGCGCGCTGCGGCTGATCACCGCGTGGGACCACCGGATGGCCGTGGCCCCGCTCCCGGACGGGCGCACGCTCTTCCGCGACCGGCTGGAGTTCAGCGCCGGGCTCGCCTCGCCGGCGCTCTGGCCGTCGATGTGGGCGTTCTGGCAGTGGCGCGGGATCCGCATCCGCGCCCTGGCTCCGACCTGGCGGCACGACGTCGGCGCCGATACCCGCCCCCGAGGGGAGGACGCACCGTGAGCCCCGACGGATCGGCCGAGGAGGCCGTCGAGCTGTCCCGCGCGGACCTGCTGCGCTTCCGCTGGCCCTCCGGCGAGGACGACGGCAGCGAGGACGAGGACGCCGTGTCGCCGCGGCGCCGGCTCGCCTCCGCCATCGAGGTCGCCGACTGGCGCCGCCACGTCCAGGCGATGTACGCCGAGGTCCGCAGGCTCTCGAACGTCGACCTGCTCGCCGCGCACGCGTCGTGGATCCGGGCGCGCAACGCGCTGTTCGACCGCCACCCCGCCACTCCCCTGCTGCCCGCCGACCGGGCGCACTTCCGCTCGCTGCCGATCGCGCCGTACGACGCGGCCTGGCGGTTCGAGCTCGAGGTCGCGCCGGCCGAGGAGGCGCGGCGGATGGACGTGGAGACCGGGACGGACGGCGTCGTGCCGTTCGAGCTGGTCGGGACCGTCGAGGTCCCCTCCGCAGGGACCCTGGACGTCTGGAAGCTCGGCTCCTACGGCGGCGGGCTCTTCGTGCCCGTCAAGGACGCGCTGGCCGGGACGCCGGGCGGCACCTACGGCGGCGGGCGCTACCTGCTCGACACCGTGAAGGGCGCCGACCTCGGCACCGGAGCGACGCCGTCGACGCTCGTGCTCGACTTCAACTTCGCCTACAACCCCTCCTGCGCGTACGACCCGGCCTGGGCCTGCCCGCTCGCGCAGGCCGGCAACACGCTGCCGGTCGAGGTGCCGGTGGGTGAGCGCTACAAGGGCTGACGCGGCGCCGACATGCTGATCGAGCAGCCCTCGCAGAGGGCGTATCGAGATCCACCGTGCTCAGCAGGCCGGGTCTCGATACGCCGCTCCGCGGCTGCTCGACCAGCATGGGCCGCCGCTGCGCGGCTGCTCGACTGCCACGGGTGCTCGATGCTGACCGTTCTCGGAGGCTCCGCCGATAGCCTCCGGGCGGCGCGCCTCCGCGCCGGAAAGCAGGAATCAGCATGCCCCGATCCGTCCTCCTCGTCACCGGCACCTCGACCGGCATCGGCCGCGCGACCGCGATCGAGGCGGCCCGCTCGGGCTGGCAGGTGGTCGCCACGGTCCGCGATGTGGAGCACGCCGACGGCCTCCGCGAGGCGATCGGCGGGGCCGGGGTCGAGCTCGACGTGCAGCAGCTGGACGTCACCGACGCCGACTCCGTGGCCGCCTGCCTCGAGCGGATCCAGAGCGTCCACGGCGGGCTCGACGTGCTGGTCAACAACGCCGGCGCGGGCCACATCGGCATCAGCGAGCTCGAGGACCCGGCCGAGCTGCGCCGCGTCATGGAGGTGAACTTCTTCGGCACCGTGGCCGTGACCCGCGCCGCGCTGCCGCTGCTGCGCTCCTCGCGCGGACGCATCGTGACCGTCTCGAGCGTCGGCGGCGCGATCGGCCAGCCGTTCAACGAGGACTACTGCGCCGCGAAGTTCGCGGTCGAGGGCTTCTTCGAGGCGCTCGCACCCGTCGCCGCGGCGGTCGGCGTGCACGTCTCGCTGATCGAGCCGGGTGCCGTCCGCAGCAGCTTCGTCGAGAACGTCGGCATCGACGCCTCCGCCCTGATGGCCGAGGCCGGCCCCTACGCCGGCGCGCTCGGCGCCTACCTCGACCGCACGGCCTCGGCGTTCTCCTCCACCCACGCCCAGGAGCCGGCCGACGTCGCCGCGGTGATCCTGCAGACCCTGCGCGACCCGGAGCCGCCCTTCCGCGTGCAGACCTCGGACTGGGCGCGCGACTTCGTCGGCCTGAAGCTGGCCGACCTCGACGGCTCCCGCGTGCAGACGACCATGCGGGGATGGATCGGCACCCACTAGGGTGGGAGGGTGCGAGCGCGACGACTGCGCTCCCCCGCGTCGTAGAACGCCCCTGGTCCTCGGACCGCGATCGTCAGGGATCCTTGGGATCCCGACCATCTGGCGCACGTGCATGAGGCCTCCGGCCGCGCGCACCGCTTCTGACGGCGAACGGATGTGACCACCGTCACCTTCGCCCGAACAGCCGATCACCCGCGCCCGCCCACCGGCCTGCGCTGTCAGATCGGCATGATGCCCCGAAAGGCACCATCCATGTCGACCATCCCCACCTTCGCCGCCCTCGGCGTCCCCGCACCCCTCGTCACCGCCCTGACCGCGAACGGCATCACCGAGCCGTTCCCGATCCAGGTGGACACCCTCCCCGACACCCTGAACGGCCGCGACGTGCTCGGCCGCGGCAAGACCGGCTCGGGCAAGACCCTCGCCTTCGCCATCCCGATGGTCGCCCGCCTCGGCGGCGCCCTCGCCGGTGGACGCCGCCGCCCCGGCCGCCCGCTCGGCCTGATCCTCGCGCCGACCCGCGAGCTCGCGACGCAGATCACCGCGGCCATGCAGCCCCTCGCCGACGCCTACGGCATCGTCACCACCACGATCTTCGGCGGCGTCTCGCAGCAGCGCCAGGTCGCCGCGCTCAAGCAGGGCGTCGACATCGTCGTGGCCTGCCCCGGCCGCCTCGAGGACCTGATGAAGCAGGGCTTCGTCAACCTCGACGCCGTCGAGATCACCGTGCTCGACGAGGCCGACCACATGGCCGACCTGGGCTTCCTGCCCGTCGTCACGCGCATCCTCGACAAGACCCCTCGCGGCGGACAGCGCCTGCTGTTCTCGGCCACGCTCGACAACGGCGTGGACAAGCTGGTCAAGAAGTACCTGCAGAACGAGGTGCTGCACTCGGTCGACGAGGCGAACTCGCCCGTCGCGCTGATGACCCACCACGTCTTCGAGGTCGACGGCCTCGACGCCAAGAACGCCCTCGTGAAGACCCTCGCGTCCGGCACCGGCCGCCGCATCCTCTTCATGCGCACCAAGCACCACGCGAAGAAGCTCGCCAAGCAGCTCACCGGCCAGGGCATCCCCGCCGTCGACCTGCACGGCAACCTCTCGCAGGTCGCCCGCGACCGCAACCTCGCCGCCTTCGGCGCCGGCACCGTGAAGGTGCTCGTCGCCACCGACGTCGCCGCCCGCGGCGTGCACGTCGACGACGTCGAGCTGGTCATCCACGTCGACCCGCCCATGGAGCACAAGGCGTACCTGCACCGCTCGGGCCGCACCGCCCGCGCCGGCAGCGAGGGCGACGTCGTCACCGTCGTCCTGCCGACCCAGCGCGGCGACGTGAAGACGCTCCTGCGCAAGGCCGCCATCCAGGTCACCCCGCAGCTCGTCACCGCCGACTCGGCCGCCGTGTCGAAGCTCGTCGGCGACGTCGCGCCCTACGTCACCCCCTCGGCCGTCGTCGAGCCCGTCCGCGGTCAGTCGCAGGGCGGCCGCTCGCAGGGTGCCAACGCGCAGCGCAAGCGCGCCGCGCGCACCGACGGCACCTCCGCCCCCCGCGGCGGACGCGGAGAGCGCTCGGCGGCCCCCGCCGGCGCCGGCTCCGACCGTCCCCGCCGCGGCGGCGGCGCGACCGACGGCGCCCCTCGCGGCGGACAGCGCGGCGGCCGCGGCCGCTCCGCCGCCCCCGCGACGACCTCGGGCGGCTCGCGCTCGTACTACAGCACCGGCAGCGGCAGCAGCAGCTCCGCCCCGGCCGGCGCCGAGCGTCGCCCGTCGCGCCGCGCGCAGGGCTGAGCCGTTTTGCACGCCGCGTGGCGGCGTGCCGCAGTCGGCTGGATGGACGGTCGCGTTCTGCAGAGCGTGTCGCGAACGGCTACGGCGATTCGCTTGGCACGCGAATCGCCGCTCCGCCTCGTGAGGGGCGGCTGGTCCGGGTACGCAACGTCTGACGACGTGCGCGCGCCGCGACGACTGCACGACGAGACATGAAGAAGGCCGGGAGTCCTCCCGCGACGGAGTCGCGGGTCGGGCTCCCGGCCTTCGTCGTCTTTGGAGGTGAGACGCTCCCTCCGTCGTCAGCGGCGTGCGCAGAGAAGGCTGGACCGCCCGTTTCGCCCGAAGAAGGACGCGAGAACGCCTTCCAGCCTCAGCTGTCCAGAGGTCGCCCGCTTGAGGCGCACCTCTCGTCGGGATGCTCGCGCGCGAGCGCGGCACGCCCCGGACGTCCCGCGCATCGGATCGCAGTCCGTTCCCGACCCACCAGCTGCGGAGCCCCCTCCGCCGAAGTCTCGGCACGAGAGCGCGCTTCGAGCCGGAGGCGGAATTCGCGTGCCAGCGAATTCCGCCAGGCGGACGTCGGACGCTCTACAGAGCCCGACCGCCTGCGAGAGCCGACCGCGGCGCGGCGCCCCGCGGCGCGCGAGAAGGCACGCTGCGCGCTATCGGAGCTTCCCCACCGAAGCCAGTGCGGCGCGCAGCAACGCGCCGCGCCCGCCCTCCATCTCGGCGGAGACGGCGTCGGAGCAGGCCTCGTCGGGCGTCATCCAGGTGAGCTCGAGGGCGTCCTGGCGGGGGTCGCAGGTGCCGGTGACGGGGACGACGTAGGCGAGCGAGACGGCGTGCTGCCGATCGTCGGTGAAGGGGCCCATCCCGGGCATCGGGAAGTACTCGGCGACGTGGAAGGGCAGCGGGCTGGCCGGCAGCAGCGGGAACGCCATCGGGCCGAGGTCCTTCTCGAGGTGGCGGAACAGCGCGTCGCGGAGGGTCTCGCCGTACATCACCCGGCCGGAGACGATCGTGCGCGTGATCTGCCCCGAGGCGGTCGCCCGGAGGAGCACCCCGACCTCGGTCACCTGGCCGAGTCCGTCGACGCGGACGGGCACCGCCTCGACGTACAGCAGCGGGAGCCGACGGCGGATCTCGGCGAGTTCATCGTCGGACAGCCACCCGGAGTTGGGATCAGGGGTACGCACGCTCATAGGGCCATTCTTACCCGACGTTCATGTCAGTCCGGTTTCGGCTCGCATCCGGCGGGCTCGGCGATGATGGTCGGATGGGTATCGACGCGAACGCAGTGCTGTGGTCCTCCTCCGCGAAGGACCGGGCCGGGCGGCCCCTCCTGGTGCTCCTGCACGGCTACGGCTCGCACGAGGGCGACCTCTTCTCGCTCGGCGCCTACCTGCCGCTGGAGCCGGTCCTCGCCTCGCTCCGCGCGCCGCTGGCGCTGGACGGCGGCGCGAACGCCTGGTGGCCGCTGCGGGTGCCGCTGGACCCGGATCAGCCGCGGGCGGACCCGATCGCGGTCGAGGCGGCGGCGCAGGGCGTCCTCGACTGGCTGGACGCGCTCGATCACGACGGTCCCGTCGGGCTGCTCGGCTTCTCGCAGGGCGCGGCGCTGGCCGTGCAGCTGCTGCGGCGCGCGCCCGGCCGGTTCGCGTTCACGGTCGCCCTCTCGGGGTTCGTGGTGCCGCTGGCGGAGGGCGACACGGCCGACGAGGTCCTGGCCGCCGAGCGTCCGCCGGTGTTCTGGGGCCGGGGCACGCTCGACGCGGTGATCCCGCCGGAGCTGGTCGCTGCGGCCGGGGAGTGGTTCCCGGCGCACACGGCGCTCGACGCGCGGGTCTACGAGGGCGTGGCGCACGGTGTGAGCCAGGCGGAGCTCGCCGACATCGGCACCTTCGTGCGGCTCGGCTTCGCCTGACTCCGGTGCCGCCCGGCGATCACCGGGCGCCGCGTCCGCTCGTCAAGGGCTCGCCCGCGGGTCGCGCACACGGCAATGTCGGTGGTGGCAGGGAGGATTCACGCATGCCGCACGTCCTCGATCGCTTCAGCCCCGCCACCCGGGCCTGGTTCGAGGGCGCGTTCCCCGCGCCCACGGCCGCCCAGGAGGGCGCGTGGTCGGCGATCTCGAGCGGCGCGCACGCGCTCGTCGTCGCTCCCACGGGCTCGGGCAAGACGCTGTCGGCGTTCCTCTGGGCGATCGACCGGCTCGTGCAGGGCCCGCCACCGGAGGACCCTCAGCACCGCACCCGCGTGCTCTACGTGTCGCCGCTGAAGGCTCTGGGTGTCGACGTCGAGCGCAACCTCCGCTCGCCGCTGGTCGGCGTCACGCAGACCGCGCTGCGGCTGAGCGCCGAGGGCATCGGCAGCGCGCCGTCGACGGTGACCGTGGGCGTCCGCTCCGGCGACACCCCGGCGGCCGAGCGGCGGGTGCTGCAGAAGACGCCGCCGGACATCCTGATCACCACCCCCGAGTCGCTCTACCTGATGCTCACCTCGGCCGCGCGGGAGTCGCTGCGCGGTGTCGAGACGGTCATCGTCGACGAGGTGCACGCGGTCGCCTCGACCAAGCGCGGTGCGCACCTCGCGGTCTCGCTCGAGCGGCTCGACGCGCTGCTGCCGAAGCCCGTGCAGCGCATCGGCCTGTCGGCGACGGTCCGCCCGCGCGAGGAGGTCGCGCGCTTCCTGGCCGGCCGCTCCCCCGTCACGATCGTCGCCCCCGTCTCCGAGAAGCAGTGGGACCTCAGCGTCGTCGTCCCCGTCGAGGACATGTCGGAGCTGGGCTCCACCGCGTCGCAGGACGGCTCGACGATGGGCGCCACCGGCCCGCAGAGCGGCTCCATCTGGCCGCATGTGGAGGAGTCGATCGTCGACCGGGTGCTCGCGCACACCTCCTCGATCGTCTTCGCGAACTCGCGGCGGCTGGCCGAGCGACTGACGGCCCGGCTCAACGAGATCTACGCGGAGCGGCGCGAGGCCGAGGCCGAGCGCGCCCGCGAGGCCGGGGAGCCGGTCGCGGTCGGTGCGCTCCTCGAGGGGGTCGTCGGGGCCTCCGCCCGCCGCACTCCCGCCGCGACGATGGGCGCCGCCGGAGCGACCAGCGGCACCGGCCAGGCCGCTCCCGAGGACGAGCCGCTCCTCGCCCGCGCGCACCACGGCTCGGTCAGCAAGGAGCAGCGGGCGATCATCGAGGACGACCTGAAGTCGGGCCGGCTGCGCTGCGTGGTCGCCACCTCGAGCCTCGAGCTCGGCATCGACATGGGCGCCGTCGACCTCGTCGTGCAGGTCGAGACGCCGCCGTCGGTCGCGAGTGCGCTCCAGCGCGTCGGCCGGGCGGGGCACCAGGTGGGCGAGGTCTCGCGCGGCTCGTTCTACCCCAAGCACCGGGCCGACCTGCTGCACTCCGCCGTCACCACCGAGCGGATGCGCGCCGGCCTGATCGAGGCGATCATGGTGCCCGCCAACCCGCTCGACATCCTCGCCCAGCAGACGGTCGCGGCCACGGCACTGGAGTCGCTCGACGTCGACGAGTGGTTCGACACCGTCCGCCGCAGCGCCCCCTTCGTCGCCCTGCCGCGCTCGGCCTACGAGGCGACGCTCGACCTGCTCTCCGGCCGCTACCCCTCCGACCAGTTCGCGGAGCTGCGGCCCCGCGTCGTCTGGGACCGCGACGAGAACACCCTCACCGGTCGGCCGGGGGCGCAGCGCCTGGCGGTGACCAGCGGCGGGACGATCCCCGACCGCGGGCTGTTCGGCGTCTTCATGGTCGGCGAGCCCGGCTCGACCGGCAACCGGGTCGGCGAGCTGGACGAGGAGATGGTCTACGAGTCGCGCGTCGGCGACGTCTTCGCCCTCGGAGCGACCAGCTGGCGGATCCAGGAGATCACCTACGACCGCGTGATCGTGACGCCCGCGTTCGGCGAGCCCGGGCGCCTCCCGTTCTGGAAGGGCGACTCGCAGGGCCGGCCGGCCGAGCTCGGCGAGGCGATCGGAGCCTTCACCCGCGAGATCGGCGGCGCCGCCGTCGAGACCGCGCGCGAGCGCTGCACCGCCGCGGGCCTGGACGAGTACGCGACCAACAACCTGCTCTCCTTCCTCGACGAGCAGCGCCTGGCCACCGGCCGCATCCCGGACGACCGCACGCTCGTGCTCGAGCGCTTCCGCGACGAGCTCGGCGACTGGCGGCTGGTGCTGCACTCGCCCTACGGGATGCAGGTGCACTCCCCCTGGGCTCTCGCCATCGGCGCGCGGGTCCGCGAGCGGCACGGCGTCGACGGAGCGGCGATGGCGGGCGACGACGGCATCGTCGTGCGCATCCCCGACACCGAGTCCGAGCCGCCCGGGGCCGAGCTCTTCCTCTTCGACCGCGACGAGCTGGAGCAGCTGGTGACCAGCGAGGTCGGCGGCTCCGCGCTCTTCGCCGCCCGGTTCCGCGAGTGCGCGGCGCGGGCGCTGCTGCTCCCCCGCTACAACCCCGGCAAGCGCTCGCCGCTCTGGCAGCAGCGCCAGCGCGCCGCCCAGCTGCTCGACGTGGCCCGCACCTACCCGACCTTCCCGATCATCCTCGAGACGGTGCGCGAGTGCCTCCAGGACGTCTACGACCTGCCCGCCCTGCTGCGCCTCGCCGCACGGCTCGACGGCCGCGAGCTGCAGATCCTCGAGGTCGAGACTCCGACGGCGAGCCCGTTCGCCCGCTCGATGCTGTTCGGCTACGTCGCGGCCTTCATGTACGAGGGCGACAGCCCGCTCGCGGAGCGCCGCGCGGCCGCTCTCTCGGTCGACGCGACGCTCCTCGGCGAGCTGCTGGGCCGCGCCGAGCTGCGCGAGCTGCTCGACCCGCTCGTCCTCGCGCAGATCGAGCGCGAGCTGCAGCGGGTCGAGCCGGAGCGGCGGCTGCGCGGGCTCGAAGGCGCCGCCGATCTGCTCCGCCTGCTCGGCCCGCTGACGATCGACGAGCTGGGCGAGCGACTGGTGGACGAGTCGGTGACGTCGGCCGACGTCGCGAAGGCCGAGCCGATCGCCCGGGAGACGCTGGACGCGATCGTCGCCGAGCTGGTCCGCGCGAAGCGCGTCCTGCCGGTCGGCCTCGCCGGCGAGCAGCGCTACGCCGCGATGGAGGACGCCTCGCGCCTGCGCGACGCCCTCGGCGTCCCCTTGCCCATCGGCGTCCCCGTCGCCTTCATCGACCCGGTGCGCGACCCGCTCGGCGACCTGGTCGCCCGCTACGCGCGCACCCACGGCCCGTTCACCGCCGTCGCCGTCGCCGCCCGGCTCGGCCTCGGTGTCGCGGTCGTTAACGACACCCTCCGCCGGCTCTCGGGCGAGCGGCGCGTCTCCGAGGGCGAGTTCCGCCCGAACGGCACCGGCTCCGAGTGGTGCGACAGCGAGGTGCTGCGCCGCCTGCGCAGCCGCTCGCTCGCCGCGCTGCGGAAGGAGGTCGAGCCGGTCGACGCCGCCGCCTACGGCCGCTTCCTGCCGGCCTGGCAGCACCTCGGCGGCTCGCTGCGCGGCATCGACGGTGTCGCCTCCGTCATCGACCAGCTCGCGGGCGCGCCCATCCCCGCCTCGGCCTGGGAGTCGCTGATCCTCCCCGCGCGGGTGCGCGACTACTCCCCCGCCATGCTCGACGAGCTGACCGCGACCGGAGAGGTCCTCTGGGCCGGCGCCGGCACCCTCCCCGGCAACGACGGCTGGGTGAGCCTGCACCTCGCCGACACCGCCGGACTCACGCTGCCCGTCCCCGCGGCCGAGGCGGTGCCGCTCGGCGAGCTGCAGCAGGAGATCGTCGGCGTGCTCGGCTCCGGCGGCGGCTACTTCTTCCGCCAGCTCTCCGACGCGGTCGGCTCCACCGACGACAAGACCCTCGTCGAGGCGCTGTGGGAACTGGTCTGGGCGGGCCTGCTCACGAACGACACCCTCGCTCCGCTGCGCACCCTCGTCGGCTCGACCGGCGGCGCGCACCGGCAGCCGCGCGCCCCGGCCCGCGCCAGGGCACCCCGCGGCCGGATGGCCGCCCGGCCCACCATGGCGACCCGCGTCGGCCCGCCCACCGCCGGCGGCCGCTGGTCGATCGTGCCGCTGGCGGAGTCGGACGCGACGATCCGCGGGCACGCGCTCGGCGAGACGCTGCTCGAGCGCTACGGCATCGTCACCCGCGGCTCCGTCCAGGCCGAGGGGGTGCTCGGCGGCTTCGCGCTCGCCTACAAGGTGCTCAGCGGCTTCGAGCAGCAGGGCCGCGCCCGCCGCGGCTACTTCATCGAGAAGCTCGGTGCTGCGCAGTTCGGCACCGCAGGCAGCGTCGACCGGCTCCGCACCTTCGCGCCGCAGGACGAGGCCCAGCAGCGCGCCCGGCCCGTCTTCGCGCTGGCCGCCACCGACCCGGCGAACCCGTTCGGTGCGGCGCTGCCGTGGCCGCAGGGCGAGGGCCACCGGCCCGGGCGCAAGGCGGGCGCCCTGGTCGCCGTCGTGGACGGCGAGCTGGCCGTCTACCTCGAGCGCGGCGGGAAGACGGCGCTGACCTTCTCCTCCGACGAGACCGTCCTCGCGGACGCGGCCGGAGCGCTCGCGCAGCTGGTCCGCTCCCGAGGAGTGGAGAAGCTGACCGTCGAGAAGATCGACGGCGTCTTCGCCCTGGGCACGCCGTTCGGCGACGCCCTGACCGCCGCCGGATTCGTCGCGAACCCGCGCGGCCTGAGGCTGCGCGCGTGAGCGCCGGCCGCGAGGAGAGGAGCGCCCGTGCCCGAGGGTGACACCGTCTACCGCTCCGCCCACAACCTCGCCGACGCGCTCGACGGGCAGGTGCTGACCCGCTGCGACGTCCGGGTGCCGAAGTTCGCGACAGTCGACCTCACGGGCGAGACCATCGACTCGGTCGTTCCCCGCGGCAAGCACCTGCTGATGCGCATCGGCGACGCGCTGATCCACTCCCACCTCAAGATGGAGGGCAGCTGGCATCTCTACTCGCTGACCGGTGACCGGCCGAAGTGGCACCGCCCCGCCTTCCAGGCCCGCATCGTCCTCGAGACGGACGAGTGGCAGGCCGTCGGCTTCGAGCTCGGCCTGCTCGAGATCGTGCCGCGGACCGCGGAGGAGGATGTGGTCGGCTACCTCGGTCCCGACCTGCTCGGCGCGGACTGGGACGCCGACGAGGCGCTCCGCCGCCTCACCGCCGACCCCGAGCGGCCGATCGGCCTGGCTCTCCTCGATCAGCGGATCATGGCCGGGCTGGGCAACGTCTACCGGGCCGAGCTCTGCTTCCTCCGCGGCGTGCTGCCCACCCGCCCGGTCGGCGAGAGCGGAGATCTCGTGCGCACCATCGCCCTGGCGAAGAAGCTGATCACCGTCAACCGCGAGCGCATCGAGCGCACGACCACCGGCAACCTCCGCCCCGGCCAGCAGCTCTGGGTCTACGGCCGCGACCGCAAGCCGTGCCGGCGCTGCGGCACGGCGATCCGCCGCGGCGAGCTCGGCGACGACGAGCTGCAGCTGCGCGTCACCTACTGGTGTCCGCGCTGCCAGACCTGAGGCCGGGCGCCGGGGCGCTCAGCAGGCGCTACTCCTCGACGGCGGCCGAGCGGTGCCCGGGGACGTGCTTGACGTGCAGGGCGACGTCACTGAGCCGCTCGATCCGGTCGACGTGGCGGGCGGCGCTCGCGTCCTCGGCGACGATCCAGCTGCCGACGAGCAGGTAGGGGTCGCGGCCGCCGGCGGTGAGCGGCCCGGTCACGGTGAAGGAGCCGATCGTCGGCGTCGAGAAGGTCACCCGCACCGGATCGCCGTGCGCGAGCCCGTCGACGGAGCGGTCGCCGTCGGCGCCCGCGTCGGGCTCGGGCGCGAGCGCGATGCTCTGGATCTCGGTCCCGGTGTTGAGGAACACGTCGGCGACGACGAGCTCCCCGCCGACCGCCTGCCGGACGACGCCCTCGATGCCGTAGAGCCCGTAGCGCGCCGAGCGGACGAGCACCCGCACCGTGTCGCCGATCGCGACCTCGGCGAGGGCCCCGCGGATCGACGCGACGTCCCGCCGGGCGGGAGCTGCGGACAGGGCCTCGAGGATCGCACTGGACATCCCGCCAGGCTAGCCGGTCGTCCCGGCGGCTGCGCACGGACGGCTGGCGAGCGCACGTCCGCGAGAAGAATCTGCAGCACCGCAGACCGTGGTCGGAAGCAGAGTCGCGGGTCGTCCTGATACCGCCAGCGGGCTCGAAGAACGGAGTGCGGAGACGGTGGGATTTGAACCCACGGAACCCAATAAAGGGTTCTCCACCTTAGCAGGGTGGTGCACTCGACCGGACTATGCGACGTCTCCTGAGCGCCCGCCAGGCGAACGCACGACGACCACTATAACCGCACCCGGGAGCCGGGCGTGACACCCGGCGCGGCGGCGCTACTGCTCGTCGAGGGTGCGGCCGACGGTGCAGGTCTGCTGGTCGGCGGTCTGGCCGGAGACGTCGCTCGGGAGGGCGACCGCGGTCTCGCCGGGGGCCGGAGTCCCCGGGTCGGTCGTCGCGGCCGGGTCGGCGGTCGCCGCCGGATCCGCCGTCGCCGCGGGATCGGTCGCGGCGGGCGTCGAGCCGTCCGTCGACTCCGAGCCGCCGCCGGTGGTGCCGGTGAGGGCGATCGGCTGGTCGGCGAGGAGCGCCGCGTTCAGCGTCGCCGCCGCCTCCTCGCTCGGGTAGACGCCGTCGCCGTCGATGAAGGTCGGGTACTGGACGAAGACGACGCTGGCGAGGTCGACGTCCTTCACCGCGAGGCCGATGGAGACGAGGGTGTTGACGTTCTCGAGCGAGGTCGAGAGCTGCATGTTGGAGACGGCGGCCTTGCCGAGGCCGTAGAGGGCGACGGGGTTCGAGAGGGTCGACGCGTCCTTCACCTTGCGCACCAGCGAGGACAGGTAGACCTGCTGGCTGGAGATGCGGGTCAGGTCGCTGCCGTCGCCGACGCCGTGGCGGGTGCGCAGGAACGCGAGCGCCTCCGCGCCGACGAGCGTGTGCGTGCCTGCACTGAGGTTCAGACCGGTGTACTCGTCCTCGATCGGGGTGGCGACGCAGACGTCGACCCCGCCGACCGCGTTCGACATCTCGATCACGCCGTCGAACTGGATCAGCGCGGCGTAGGGGATGTCGAGGCCGGTGAGCTGCTCGACGGTCTGCACGGTGCAGGCGAGTCCGCCGTAGCCGAGCGAGGTGTTGATCTTGGCGGAGCGCAGCGGATCCGAGACGGCGCCGGTCACCGGGTCGGTGCAGGACGGGATCGGCACGTACATGTCACGGGGGAAGCTGATCACCTCGACCGTCGAGTGGTCCTCCGAGATGTGCATCAGCATCGTGACGTCGTTGAGGTTCTCGGAGCGGTCGCCGTACGCGCCCGCCGCGGAGCCCTCGGCGCTGTCGCTGCCCGCGAGCAGTATGTTGACGCCGCCCTCGATCGCGCCGATCTCCGGGATCGCGGAGCCGGCGTCGGTCGATCCGATGCCGAGGTCGACGGACGGCCGCGCGCTGCCCGCGATCATCGAGAGCGCGATCACCACGATCGACACCGCGCTGAGCACCCCGACGCCGACGCAGGCCGCGAGGATCCGGCCGGCGAAGCGGAGCCCGCTCTGGGGCCGGAGCCGCCCGTGGCGGGCCGCGGTCCTGCGCGAGACGACGGGTTCGCTCATCGGTTCCGCCTCGGCGTCAGCCGAAGAATCCGACCGAGCAGGTCTGCTGGTCGGCCGGCTGGCCGGTGATCGCCTCGGGCAGCTCGACCGGGGTGCCGGCGGCGGGCGTGGCGGGATCGGCCGGGGCGCCGGGGGTGGCCTCCGCGGTCGCGAGCGGGTCGGTGGTGGCGGGGCCCGCGGCGGGGGCCTCGGTCGCCGCCGGCGCCTCGGGCTCGCCGGTGGTCGTCGCGCCGGCACCGGTCCCGCCGGTGAGGGCGATCGGCTGGTCGGTCTGCAGGGCGGTGGCGAGCACGTCGCCCGCCGTGCGGTCGGGGACGACGCCGCCGGAGGTCGCGCCGGTCGGGTACTGCGCGAACACGACGTTCGCGATGTCGACGTCCTTCAGCGCGAGGCCCATCTGCACGAGGGTGTTCACATTGTTGAGCTCGGTCGAGAGCGTCATGTTGCCCAGGGCGGCCTTGGCGAGTCCGTAGAGCGCGACCGGGTTGAGCAGCGTGTCGGCGCTCTTGACCTGGCGGACCAGCGAGGAGAGGAAGACCTGCTGGTTGCTGATGCGGGTGAGGTCGCTGCCGTCGCCGATGCCGTGCCGGCTGCGCAGGAACTGCAGCGCGGCCATGCCCTCGAGCGAGTGCACACCCGGCTCGAGGTAGGTGTTGGTGTACGGGTCCGCGATCTCGGTGGCGACGCAGACGTCGACGCCGCCGATCGCGTTCGACATCTCGATGACGCCGTTGAACTGCACGACCGCGCCGTAGTCGACCCGGACCCCGAGGAGCTCCTCGGCGACGCCGGCGACGCAGCCGAGGCTGACGTCCTTGCCCATCGCCTCGTTGATCTTGGTGTCGGAGCGCGCGGGGATGGTCTCCCCCGTCACAGCGTTGACGCAGGACGGGATGTCGACGTACATGTCGCGGGGGAAGCTGACGACGGTCGCGTTGCTGTGGTCGGCGGAGACGTGCATCAGCATGTTCACGTCGTTGAGGACGCTGGTCTCCTCGTCCGGGTCGCCGTAGGCGTCGCCCTGACCCTGGCGCGAATCGCTGCCGACGACGAGGACGTTGAAGCCGCCCTCGAGGGCGCCGATCTCGGGGACCGAGCCGGCTGCGACCTCGGAGCCCGCGGCGACCGGGTGCAGGCTGACCGAAGGCTGCGCGGACTGCACGAGCAGGGTGGCGGCGATGGCGACGATGGAGATCGAGGCGACGACGCCCACTCCCGAGACGGTCGCAGCGGCCTTGACGAGGGTCCGCGGCAGGCTGTGGCGCTTCTGCCGTCCGTGCCGGACGTGGGGTCGCGGCGTGCGCGCCGACTCGTCCGCGGCGGAGTGGTCCGTCGAAGGGCGCGTCGTGCGCATCCGTCTCCCGTTCGTCTGAGGGCTGGGGCTGGTGGGGCCGGGGGTGTGGAGCTGAGGGCGGGTCCGGGACCCGCGGGCGCGGAGGAGGGGACTCCCACCGCGTCGGGACATAGTACCCAGAGCGCTCCGGAAAGCCATCCGTCGCCCGGAATTCGCGCCGGAGGGTCCGGGCGGCCGCGCCGCACGGCCACCCGCCCACGCTCAGCCCTGCTGCTCGACGACGCTGATCGCCCAGACGACCCCGAAGCGGTCGGTGAGCATGCCGAACCCAGCCGACCAGGCCGACGCCGCGAGCGGCTCGACGATGCTCGCTCCCTCGGCGAGCGCGTCCCAGTGGCCGATCGCCTCCTCGAGGGTCTCGGCCTGCAGCGCGAGGAAGAAGGGACGGTCGGTGATCGTCGTGCCGTTCTCGCGGCGCGTGGCTCCCGCCTGCAGATCCGCCTCGCTCGAGGGGACGTCGTACGCCATCACGCTGAAGCCCTCCGCGCCGACGACCTGGCCGTGGACGACCCGCTCGGCGTCGGGCAGGCCCGCCGGCATCCCGAAGTCGCCGTAGGTGCGGACGACCGCCCGACCGCCGAACGCGGCGGCGTAGTACTCGAGTGCCGCGCGGGCCCGGCCGGTGAAGTTGAGGTGGGCGACGACTGCTGCGGTCATGGGTGTGCTCCTTCAGTGCGCGGCGGGTGGGCCGCGGTTCTCCCCGTTTCCCGGGGCTGACTCCACCATCTCGTCGGTACCGGCCAGGGAACGTCCGCTTCGCGCGCGATGATCGATCCGTGCCCATCGCCTCCTCGCCCTCCACCTCGAAGCGGCTGCTCGCCCTCCTGTCGCTGCTGCAGTCGCGCCGCGACTGGTCGGCGCCGGTGCTGGCGGAGCGGCTGGAGGTGAGCGAGCGCACCGTCCGGCGCGACGTCGAGCGGCTGCGCGAGCTCGACTACGTGATCGAGACCACGCGCGGCCCCGACGGCGGCTACCGCCTGGCCGCCGGCACGGAGCTGCCGCCGCTGCTCTTCGACGACGAGCAGGCCGTCGTGATCGCCCTGGCGCTGCGGACCGCCGGCGCCCTCGGCACCGACCTCGACGAGGCGGCCGAGCGGGCGCTTCGGACGATCCGACGACTGCTGCCGAGCCGCCTGGCGCACCGGGTCGACGGACTCGCGGCGAGCGCCGGCACCGCGACCCGCCCCGCCGAGCCGCGCGCCGACTCCGGGGTGCTGCTGCGGATCGGCGACGCGATCCGCGACGCATTGACCCTGCGGTTCGACTACGACTCCCCCGCAGGACCGACCGACGCCCTGCGCGCCTCCGAGCCGCACCACCTCGTCCTCGCCGGCGGCCGCTGGTATCTGATCGGCTGGACCGCCGAGCGCGACGACTGGCGCACCTACCGGGTCGACCGGATCCGGCTCCGCAGCCATACCGGCGCCGCCTTCACCCCGCGGACCGTGCCCGGCGGCGACCCCGCGGCGTTCCTCTCCGCCCGCTTCAAGGGCTCGACCGGAGCGGACACCTGGCCGCACTGGGGCTCGGCGACGCTCGACGCCGACGCCGCGCGGATCGCCCCGTACCTCGGCGACGGCACGCTGACCGTCGAGCCGGACGGCCGCTGCCGGATCCGCGTCGGCTCCTGGTCCTGGCCCGGCCTCGCCGCAACGATCGCCCGCTTCGACGCACCGATCAGCGACGTCGAGCCGCGGGAGCTGCGCGAGGCGTTCGCGCGCCTCGCGGAGCGGTCGGCGCGCGCGGCGCGGTCCGCAGCCGGCGCCTGCTGAGGGCTCTCCCCGCTCAGGGGCGCAGGGTCCGCCGGAGGAACCGCACCTGATCCTCGAGGCTGGCGCGCGAGACCGCGGCGTCGGGTACGAGCTGATCGAACACGTGGTACGTCCCCGCCCAGAGCCGCAGATCGACGGGCACCCCCTGCTCCAGGAGCCGTGCGCCGAAGTGGAGCGCCTCGTCCCGCAGCGGATCGAGCTCCGCGACGAGGAGGTACGTCTCCGGCAGCCCGAGAAGCGACTCGCGGCGAGCCGGTGCCGCGTACGCGTCGGCCTCCCACCCGCCGAGGTAGAGCCGCCACATCACCTCGGCGTTGCGGTTGTCCCAGACCGGCGTGGCGTCGAACTCCCGCATCGACGTCGTCCGGAGGCGGTCGTCGAGCACGGGGAACAGCAGCAGCTGCGCGCGCGGCACCCGCTCGCCCTCGTCGAGCGCGAGCATGCTCACCCCCGCCGCCAGCGCGCCGCCGGCACTGACTCCGGCGACGGCGATCCGCGCGGGGTCGATCCCGAGCTCGGCCGCCCGCTCGACGATCCACCGCAGCACCGCCCGGCAGTCGTGCAGGCCCCGCGGGTAGGCGTGCTCGGGCGCGAGGCGGTAGTCGACGGAGACGACGAGGCAGCCCGCGTCGCCGGCGTAGCGCAGGCAGCGGGCGTTCTCGGAGAGGAGGTCCCCCGCGACGAACGCACCGCCGTGCAGGAAGAGCAGGGCGGACCCGACCGACGCCGACGGCCGGTAGAGCCGTAGCGCGATGACGTGACCGTCGAGGCGCACCGAGCGCGACTCGATCGCGACCGACCCGCCGAACTCCACCTCGGCGGAGGACGGCTGCATCGTCGACGAGCCCATCAGCAGCCGGGTCCCCTCGACGTCGTTCAGGTCCGGCCGCACCATCAGCTCGGTGGCGGCGGCGAGCTCAGCGTCCACGGCGACCACCGCCTGCCGCGCCGAGGGGGCTCACGCCTCGTCCGGCTCCGCCTCGGCGATCCGCAGCAGCTGCAGCGCGAGCCACACGTCGTTGCGCTGCGCCGCGTCGAACACGTCGATCCCCAGCTTCGCGCCCACGTTCTTCAGCCGGTGCCCCAGCGAGCTGTGGTGCAGCAGGAGCTCCGCCGCCGCCGCGCGGACGTTCGCGTGGCGGCAGTACGCGTCCAGGGCGAGGATCTCGCCCAGGCCGACGGGCGTGCGCACCAGGAGCTGCATCCGCTGCACGAGCTCCGAGCCGGCGGCCTCCTCCGGGCCGACCCGGGCGAGGCAGCGCAGGGAGCCGAGCGCATCGTGCGCGAGCGCGCGCGGACCGAGCGTCGGCGAGCACAGCCGCAGCGTCCGCAGAGCGGAGAGGTAGGAGTCTCGCGGCGACAGTGCCGAAGCGCTCGCTCCGACGGCGACGGTCTCGGCGCCCTTGGGGAGCGCACCGGGCAGGGTCCCGGAGCCGTGCACCAGCACCGCGTGCACCGTCCCGAACCGCACCGGAGCGGTGCAGCGGTTCTCCGGCCCGCACCACTCCCGCCAGGTGCGCGGGTCCGAGAGCGGTCCGCCCGAGCCCCGGGCGAGGACGACGCGGACGCGCCAGTCCGGCCGGAAGCCCAGCCGCCGCAGCGCCTCCTCCCGGTGCTCGGTGATCGAGGGCAGCGCCTCGATCAGCATCCGCAGCGGCTCGCCGTCGCCCAGCCGGGCCGCGTCGGCCTGCCGGATGAGGATCGTGGCCGCGGTCAGCGACATGCGCTCGAGGATCAGCTGCGCCATGTCCGCGTCGCTGCTCGCCGGCACCACCCAGACCAGGCCGGCGTCCGCGGTGCCGCCGCCGATCCCGGTGCTGATCGCCCCGGCCGGCGGATCCTGCGGCCGCGCGCGACCGAGGCTGTCGAAGCCGCAGCCGCCGCCCGGACCGGCGAAGCCCGCCTCGGTCCCGATCAGCATCGCCGTCGACCGCACCAGCTCGTCGATCCCGGCCCGGAACTGCTGGAGCTTGTCGAAGAAGCTGACGACGCGCAGCGCGTCCCGCCCGCTCTCGCCGCCCTCGGACAACCGCCGGAGAAGTCCCTCCACAGGTCACAGCCTCACTCGTCATCGCGTGCTCGCAACCGGTCGATCGCCAGGGCGAGCACCAGCACGGTCCCCGTCGCGATGCCCTGCCAGTAGGACGATACATTCAGGATCACGAGGCCGTTGCTCAGCGTCGACAAGAAGACGATGCCGAGCGCGGTGCGCGGAATGCTGCCGCGGCCGCCGAAGAGCGAGGTCCCGCCGAGGACGACCGCGGCGAAGATGTCGAACTCGGCACCCTGCCCGTTGTTCGCGGAGCCGGAGCCGAGCCGCCCCGCGAGCAGCACGCCCGCCACTGCCGAGAGCGCCCCGGCGACCACGAAGACCTGCATCGCGTGCACGTTCACCCGGAGCCCTGCCACCCTCGAGGCCCGGCCGGAGGAGCCGATGGCGTACGAGCGCAGCCCCCAGGTCGTCGTGCGCATCACGAGCCACGCGACGATGTAGAGCACGGTCACCAGCACCACCGCGACCGGGAGCGGGCCGATCGACCCGGTGCCGACCCAGAGCAGGAGATCGAAGCCCTCGACGACCGGGGCCGCGATCGACTGCCCGCTGGTCCAGACCTGCGCGGCACCGCGGACGACCAGCGCCACGGCGAGCGTGGAGATGAAGCCGGGGATCCGGAGCGTCTCGGTCAGCACGCCGTTGACGAGCCCGAGCAGGGCCCCGAGCGCGATCGCGCCGAGGACGGCGACGAGCGGCGGCAGCCCGACCTGCAGCAGCGACACGCAGGTGATCCCGGACGCCGCGATCAGCGCGCCCTGGCTGATGTCGAGCCGGCCGGCGATCAGGATGATCGTCGCCCCGATCGCCGCGACGCCGAGCACCGCCGACTGCCGGAGCACGACGAACAGGTTGTCGACGGTGAAGAAGGTCGACGAGCTGACGGCGAAGACGACGATCATCACGGCCAGCGCCACCGGGAGGACGATCGTGGCGAGGCGCTCCTGATCGAGGCCGCGGCGCGGAGCGCGGGCGAGCTCGGAAGCGGGAGTGTCGAGGCGGGTCACGAGACGCCTCCGGTCGCTGCGGACATCAGTTCTCCTTCGGTGGCGGTGGTGGCCGGGAGCTCCCGGACGACGGCGCCGTTGCGGACGACGATGATCCGGTCGCAGGCGGCGCGCAGCTCGGCGATCTCCGAGCTGATCAGCAGGACGGCGACGCCCTTGCCGGTGAGGTCCCAGACCGTGTCGATCAGGTCGGCCTTGGCCCGGACGTCGATGCCGTGGGTGGGCTCGTCGAGGACGAGCAGGGACAGGTCCTCGGCGAGCAGGCGCCCGACGAGCACCTTCTGCTGGTTGCCTCCCGAGAGCGAGCGGATGTCGAGGGCGTCGCTCGCTGCCTTGATCCGCAGGCGGGACGTCATCTCGCGGATCAGGGCGGTCACCGCGCGCCGGTCGAAGACGCCGCCGCGAGCGACGTCCCGCGGGGCCCGGACGATCATGTTCTGCCGCACGCTGAGGTGCGGCAGGATCCCCTCGGTGCGGCGGTCCTCGGAGAGGTAGGCGACGCCCCGGGCGAAGCCGGCGGCCGCGGAGCGCGGACTGTAGGGTCGGCCGCCGAGCTGCATCGAGCCGGACTGCAGGGTCTCGAGGCCGGCGATCGAGCGGCCGATCGAGGACTTCCCCGCGCCGACGAGGCCGAAGACGCCGAGCACCTCGCCCCGCCGGATCGCGAGGTCGACGGGCGGGCGGCCCTTGATCACCATCGCTCCGCCGACGAACGCGGGCTCGCCGAGCGACGGGGCCCGGTCGCCCCGGACGACGGCGGCGGAGCCCGGCACCATGGCGTCGACGACCTGCGGCAGCACGTCCGCCGTGGCCGCGAACTCGCCGGCGACCCGGCCGTCCCGCAGCACGACGATGCTGTCGCAGAGCTGCACGACCTCATCGAGCCGGTGCGAGATGAAGACGACGCCGACACCCTCGTCGCTGAGCGAGCGCATGACGCGGAAGAGGCGCGCCGCCTCGAACGGCGTCAGCGAGGAGGTCGGCTCGTCCAGCAGCAGCACGGACCCGGCGCTGCGCAGCGCACGGGCCGCCGCCACGAGCTGGCGGTCGCCGATCGACACGTCGCGCACCAGCTCGTCGACGTCGTTCTTGAGCCCCATCCGGCGCAGCAGCGCGCGGGCGGCCTCCCGCATCCGCCGGCGGTCGAGCTGCAGGGCCCGCTGGAACGGGCGCTCGTCCCCGAGGAAGAGGTTCTCGGCGATCGTGAGATCGGGCACGAGGTCGAGCTCCTGGCGCACGACGCCGATCCCGTGGCGCTGCGCCTCGCGCGGGCTCGAGAACGAGACCGGCTCGCCGCCCACTCGCAGCTCGCCGGTGTCGGGCGGGAGCTGGCCGGTGAGGATGTTGATGAGCGTGGACTTGCCGGCCCCGTTGGCGCCGGCCAGGCCGAGGATCCGTCCCGCGTGGACCGACAGGTCGACGCCGGTGAGGGCGGCCACCCCGCCGAAGGCCTTGCTCACGCCGCGGACGGTGAGGACGGCGGCGGGCTCGAGCGATGCCGTCATCCGAGGGAGTCCAGGATCCCCTGGGCGTTCTCCGCCGTCACCAGCTCGACGGGCACGATCTGCTCGCGCTCGACCTCGCCGCCCGAGGCGAGCTCGAGGACCGCGCGCGCGATGATCTCCCCCTGCTGGACCGGGAAGAGCCCCACCGTGGAGACCACCTCGCCGGAGAGGACGCCCTGCAGGATGCGCGCGTCCTCGCCGCCGGTGACGATCCCGACGTCCTCCCCGGGAGTGCGTCCGGAGGCCTTGACCGCGGAGATCGCGCCGAGCGCGCTGGAGTCGTTCAGGCCGATGATGAGGTCCAGATCGGGGTGCGCCTGCAGGACGGTCGAGGTCTGCGCGTTGCCGGTGTCCTCCTGGTACGCCTCGACCTCGCTGACGAGCGTCCACTTCCCCTCGCCGAGCACGGCGTCGATCCCGGCGATGACGCCCTCGTGCCGGGCGATCAGCGGCTCGCCGCCGGAGTCCTGGTGCAGGATCGCGACGGTGGGCACCTCGTCCGCGCGGTTCGCCGCCAGCCAGCCGCCGGCGCTCTCGCCCTCGAGCTCGCCGAAGGCGCGGTCGTCGAGGTTGAAGACGACGTCGGCCTCGGGGATGTCGGTCGCCAGTCCGATCACGAGGACGTCCTGCCCGGTGAGGCGACGCGCGACCGGCGAGATCGCCTTCGGGTCCGTCGGGCACACGATCACGGCCTTCGCACCGGCCGCGACGAGGTTCTCGATTCCGGACACCTGCTCGCCGGACTCGCCGTCGGGATCGGAGGTGACGACGTCGATGCCGCAGTCGGACAGGATGCCCTCCAGCCCCTTCTCGACCAGCGGGAAGTACCCGCCGGTGTTGGAGTAGGGCGAGTAGCCGACGCGGGTCAGGTCGACGCCGTCGCACTCGGCGGGGCGCTCACCGGCCGGCGTCGTCGATGCGCTCTGGCAGCCGCTCAGCGGGAGCAGCACGACCGCGGCAGCGGCCAGTGCGACGGCCGTGCGGCGCAGTCGGGTGGTGGGTCCGTGGACGTGCATCGTGTCTCCTTCGACAGGAAGTGCGGGTGGGGCGACTCCCCGGGAGGGTTCGGCGCCACCCGACACTCTGCCGACGCGCGGCCCCGGAGTCATCCGGTCGCCGACGCACACCCGCCCGCCATCTGGCGGATGGCAGCGCCACCATGGCGTCCGCGCCGACGGGTGACCGACCGCGGATCCCGGTCACCCGTTCATCGGAGGAGGGAGCCCTCCGGTGACCGGCGCAGAGTCGGGTCATCGCCTCGGGGCCCGTCCCGGGCGCGACGCGCACAGAGCGAAGGAGAAGAGACCATGAACGAGAAGCACACGACGGACGTCCGGGATCTGCCGATGACCGTGTTCGAGGTGGCGGAGCGGGGCGGGACGGTCGAGTCCCTGACCGCCGATCACGGCATGAAGGAGCTCGCCGACTCGAACTGCGTCTGCTACATCTGCTGCGGCGGGCCCGCCGCCTGACCGCCGTCGCCGAGAGCCGGCCGCTCGGCCCCTCGGCACGGCTCGCGAGCACGCGTCCCTCCGCGTGCCGCACCGGGCTCCCGTCCCGCTTCACGCAGGACGGGAGCCTTCTGCTGTCCGCGGCGACGCCGGAGGAGCGGTCCACCGGCCGTCCGGCGAGACCGTCTCGGCCACCGCCGCCGCGTACTCGGCGTGGCGGTCGTGGGCCGGCTGCCCGAAGGACCGCTGCAGGACCGTGCCGAGGAGCCGGGCGCAGTCGCCGTCCCGGTCCGCGTCGCCGGCGCCCTCCGGGCGGAGGACGAAGCCGCCGACGACCGCTCCGACAGCCAGGCGCCCGGACTCGGAGCGCGCGTCGCCGAGCACGAGGTGGTGCCTGCTGAGCGCGCCGAGGTAGTGCGGATCGGAGAGCCGGGAGACGAGGGAGAGCCCGAGCCGATCGGGCGCTCCGGGCCGGGCTCCACGCGAGCCGAGGACCGCGGCGTCACCGCGGTTGTAGGCGCGGAGCAGCGGCACCGCCATCGTGCCGTGGAAGAGCATCGCCGCGGTGAGGCCGAACGCGACCAGCTCCGGCCGGCGCAGGAGAGCCGCTCCGAGCTCGGCGTCGATCCGGCCCGCCTCGCGGACGAGGACCGCGTCGAGGAGCTCGTCCTTGCTGCTCCAGTGCAGATAGAGCGTGCCCTTGCCCACGTGCGCGGCGTCGGCCACGTCCTGCATGCAGACCTTGCGGTAGCCCCAGCGGAGGACGAGATCGCGCATCGCGTCGAGGATGCGCTCCCGTCGCCGCGGGTCGGGGCTCTCGTGCCGCCGCGGGTCGGCGACCTCCGAGCCCCGGCGGAGAGCGGGCCCGGTCCGCGTTCCGTGTCCGCTCCCGGTCGGCGACGTCATGGGAACGGGTGGGGGTCGGGGTTCAGCTCGTCCGGGAGCAGGTCGCGGTCGAGCCTGCCGAGCCGCCGCGGCAGCTCGAGGAGTCGGGGCAGCCCGTCGGTCCTGCGGTTGCGGTGGCCGAACGTCATCGGCACGGCGCCCGGGACGAGCACCTTCACGCAGGAGAATCCGCCCGCGCGGTGCTCCGGCGTGGTCTGGTCGACGACGAGCACCTCGCCGATCCGCTCCACCACGGCACGGAGATCGACCGCCAGATCCGCGGCGTCCGGGCGGACGCGGTGCGCTCCCCCGACGTCGTCGATGCCGATCGTCGGACCATCGCGCAGGAACTCGAGGCGGTGGAGGGCGTCCGGATGCGCGTACAGGGCGGAGTGGTCGAGCATCGTCCGCACGGCGAGCGGATCGCGCACCATCTCCGCGGCGTGCGCCTCCTCGCCCGGGTAGCGCCGGAGGAGGTCCGCCAGGATGGGGCCGAGCTCGCTCAGCGCGCCGAGCAACGCGCGCTCGGGGTCGAGGGCCGCACCGGCGGTGCAGAGCGCGGCCGGTCCGGGGCCGCCCTGCCGCGTCGCCAGCAGCCACACCGCCGGGATCCCCCAGTCCGTCGTGACGTCGAAGGCGGCGACGTCGTAGCCGGTTGCCGCGGTGATCGCCGCCGCCTGAGCGGGGACGAGGGGATCGCGGCAACTGCTCAGGTCGATGCCGGCCGGCGTGCTGCGGGTGTACCAGGTGCAGAGGAACGCGTCGCGCTCGATCGTCTCCAGCAGACCGTGCAGGGCGGCCTCCTCCCAGGAGGAGCCGAGCGCGCAGCCGTTCGAGACCTCGTAGTACGAGACCGGGTCGTCCCCGCGCAGTCGCTGCGAGAAGTAGTAGGCGAGAGCCTCGGGGACCAGTCGCGCGCGCCCCTCGGCGAAGGAGTGCGCCCACACCCACTGGATCGGCACGTCCTCGTCGAACCGCCGGTACCGGAAGGCCGGGTCGTCGTAGGACTCGTCCGGATGCCGCCCGAAGGCGTCGGGATGCACGGCCTCGGCGGCGAGCTCCCGGCAGCTCCCCCGCACCGTCGACCGGCGCCCGCCGGGGGCGACTCCCCCGTAGCGCTCGAGCGCCTCCAGCACCGCGGTGACCTCGGCGGACCGGTAGTCGCGGCCGCGCCCGTAGCCCGGCTCGACGAGGCCGTCCACGCGCATCGGCATCGGCGCGGCCGCCATGACCAGTCCGCCCTCGTCCCCGCGCCGCGTGGCGGCGATCGTGCCGCAGAACGGATCGATGTAGAGCGAGCGGAGGGCGTCGGCCTCGCGCACGACGTCGCGGATCCGCGCGCCGAACGGAGCGGTCTTGGGCTGCGGCGTGAGGACGTGCTGGGCGAGCACGGCGGTGTCGTCCGGGAGGTCGCCGCAGAGCTCGCAGAGGGGCTCGGGGAGGAAGGCGTGCGACTCCACCTCCAGCGTGTCGAGGCGGACCACGGCGACCCGCCGCGCGGCGCCCGCGTCGTCCCGCTCCTGAGCGAGCAGGCGCTCGAGCGCGATCGCCGCGACCTCGGCGCCAGCTCGTCGAGCGCCTCCGGGCGCCGGCCCTCGAGCTGCTCCGCGCACTCCTCCCGCAGCTGCCGCCGCCAGGGTTCCGCGCCGCCCAGGCGCTCGCGCCGGAGCGCCAGGCACCGCGGGCACCCGGGGACGCCGGGACGCACGAGGGGCCCGATCACGAGGCGGTTCACCTCGACGTGCGCAGGCAGCCACGGCACCTCGTTCGCGGGAGGGTCGGGGATCCGCCAGGTGTCGGACGCTCGGACGGTCACGCCCCTCGCTGCGCCGATGCCGGCCAGCGCTCGCTGGAGCAGTCCGTCCTCCTGGCCGGCGACCACGGTCTCGTTCGCGCTCACGGCAGGATCACCACCTTCCGGACGACGAGTCCGAGTCTCGCCACGACGGGGTCGTGGTCCAGGTCGACGACGACGGCCCGCGGATCGGAGGCGGGAGCCGTCTCCCGGGCGAGCCTCAGCGCCTCCTCCGCCGTCTCGGCGACTCCGAGACCTCCGGTCGCCGGTGCCGCGTCCGAGCAGCGGAAGGCGAGCGAGACCGGCACGCGGAGGGTGGAACCGTCGGCCAGCAGCCGGCCCGGAACGGTGGACGCCGTGGGCGCGGCGACCACGCGGCGGACGGCCTCGCGCAGCTCCTCGAGGCTCGCGGTGGGAGCGGCGACCGCCCGACCGGCCCCGTCGAGCACCCGGCGCGGATCGAGGACCGACTCCGCGCGGACCGCGAGCGCCCGGCGGACCGCGTCGGACCGCGCCGCCGCGAAGTCGGCGCCCTCGCCGACGACCTCGACGTCGCGCCTCGCGACGACGGCGTCGCAGGCGACGCGGACCCGGGAGTGGTGGCGCGGGACCTGCGGCAGATCCGCCTCCTCGATCAGCCGGAGCACCCCGAAGTCGGGATCGACGACCGTCGTCGCCCGCTCCTCGAACGGGCCGGTCGCCTCCGGCTGCCCGGCCTGCCACGGATGGGGGCTGATGCGGGTGAGCACCGATCCCGCCGCGGTCACCGTCCTGGCCCGCCACGGGTCCGTGCGGCCGGCCTCGACGCGGCGGACGAGCTGAGCGACGGCCTGTCGCACGACGCCCTCGACGGGCCTGCCCGCCTCGACGCCGCGCTCCGCCACGGCGACGAGCACCGGGAGCAGGTCCGACCCGGAGGCCGGCCCGACGACGAGCGCCCCGCCCGCGTGCAGCAGGACCGCCCCGAAGGTCCGCTCCCGATGCTGTCGGACCTCGTCGATCAGCCACCGCTCCGCGACCGGGCCGACGGCGAGGCAGGACTCGGGCAGGGCGCGGCCGTTGAGCACCACCGCCCGTTCCGCGAGGGCCGTCTCGCCGAGGAAGCTGACGCGACCGGCGACGGGCGCCTCGCGGAGGACGCCGAGGGAGAGCATCGCGCTCCGCACGCGCCGGAGCTGATCGGCCCGGACGGGATCGAGCGACCGCGCGCGCTCGTCGACGTCGATCCCCGCCTCGGTCCAGGCGGCGACGAGGCGGATCCAGCCGGCGATCTCGCCCGTGAGGACGACGTCGCCGGAGGCGGTCATGCCGTAGGTGCAGCCCTCCCGGTCGACCACGCAGGCGCTCGTGTCCACGACGAGGCTCACGCCGCCACCGCCGGGGTCGACCGCGGGCTCGAGCCGACGAGGAACTGGCCCACGCTGCACTCGAGGAGGGGATCGCGACCGGTCGCCTCGGCGAAGGCGACGGGGTCGTCGACGCCGAGCGGGCATCCCGCCAGCCCCATCGCGCTGCACGCTCCGGCGAGCGCCTGGTAGAGGACCCCCGTGTCCTTCATGACGAGCTCGAGCGCCATCTTCTCGTACTTCCACATCACGCGGCCGACGCGGGCGGAGACGACGATCAGGACCTGCGGGACGGCGTCCGTCGCCGACGCCCGGCTCGCGCCGCGGATCATCCTGCGCACCGCGGGACGGCCGATGCCGCACACCTCCTCGAGCTCGTGGCGGTGCGCGTCGTAGTGGTAGAACGCCGGATCGAGCCCGGCGCAGCGCGAGACGACCAGGTACAGCTCGAGCTCGGCGAGCGAGCCGCCGGACGGTCGCGGCGAGCAGACCACCTCCGTCCCGTGGTCGACGCGGGTCCCGCGGACCCGGTCCGTCCGGAAGAGGAGCTCCCCGAGCTCGGCGACATCGATCGGCGCGGACTCGTCGTGCTGCCTCAGGGACGCTCTTCGCTCGACCACCTCGGCGTAGGGCGGGTCGCCCGCCCTCAGGGCGGCGATGTCGACCGGTGGGAGCGCGGCCCGGCGCCCGCCGAACGGCGTGGGGACGGCGCCCTCCGGGGCGAAGCCCGCCTTCCCGCCCCACCACGTGCCCCCGAAGTCGCCGATCGCCCCGCGGTGGCCCGGTCGGCTCCGATCCCAGAAGAGCAGCTCGTGGGGTGCCCACTGGCGGAAGCGGAGCTCCGTGTCCTCCGGACCGCCCGGTGCCGTGAGGAAACCGTGCCGGCGCAGCTCGCGGTGCAGGGCCGCGGCGAGCCCGCTGCCGCCCGAGAGCGCCTCGGCGAGGAGCGACCGCCGGTGCAGCACGATCTCGGCACTGGCGAGCGGCGACTCCACCAGCAGGTCCGGGCCGTCGCGGCGGACCACGGCGAACCTCGAGAGGTCGAGGTCGAGGTCCGCGCAAGGCGCCGGAGCGGGTTCCGCCGCGGCCCGCAGCGGTCGGATGACGAAACCGGCACCGTCCTCGTCGCCGAACTCCTGGACGAGCCAGCCGTCCTCGCGCAGCCGCGCGGTCACGGGGTCGTCGGCGCCGCCCGGCACGCCCTCGACGAGCTGCCGCAGCCGCCCGTCGACCGCCGCGCCGTCCCCGAGCGCCAGGGACCGGGGCCACGCCATCACGGTCGTGCCCGTGCCGTCGTGCGAGGCGTACACGCCCGCGCGAAGGCGCTCGGTCCGGGGTCCGGGGACGTCTTCGTCGGTCACGAGCTCTCCTTCTCGACCGCCGGGCAGCCCGCATCGCCGAGGCGACCACGCTGCAGAGGCACAGGTCCGCCTGCGGAAGAACGTCAGGCTAGCGACGGCACCGAGGGAGAGGACATCGCGCGCCAGGAGAGGGAGACGTCGGCCCTACGAGCCCGGTGCCCGCGCAGCGGAGCCCTCCCGCGGCGCACGGCCGCGTCGGCGAGAAGGACGGGCTCTCAGATGGCGGAGGGCTAGGGATTCGAACCCTAGAGGCATTTCTGCCCACCAGTTTTCAAGTCAGGTGGACCGCAACCGACCACCCCTGCCGATCCGCGGAACCTCGGGGATGACGCGAGTTGGCGTGCCGTCCCGTGCCATTGGATCTCGGTCCGTGATGATCGCTAATGGCACGGATCTGGCACGAGATCCGGCCTCGCGTGCGCGCACGCGCGGGCGCGCGCCTTTTGGCAATCGACCGGGCGATTGGACCCGTCGCAGGGACACCTGGCATCAACGGGTGACCACGGGCAAGCACGCGCTCACACGAGGAAGCATTGGCGCCCCGCACACGATCGACCACCCCTGGACCACCGCAGGGTGATGGTTCAAGACATCGAGCGTGGAAGCAGCCCGGCGCCAGAATCACTCGGGGTCGCGATGCATCAGAGTGCGACAGACCGTCATCGTCAGCAGGCCCAATCCAGGCGAGACGACATCCGGAACACTGGTCCGGACAAGGATGGTCCGTCTGCCGCGCTGCGCGATCGTCTCCACCTGCTGGTCGCAGCGATAGCAGCGCGCGGAAGAATCGCCGGCCGCCGCGGCTACTCGCCGGTAGGTTGTGGCGCAGCGTCCGGGCCACGCTTCTTCAGCGAGGCCGTAGGCGTCGGGAAGAGGTGTCGAGCGATGATGTAGACGACGCCGACCGTCTGCACGACGGTTGCCGAGAGCCAACCGACGATGACCTCCGAAGGGACGTCCCACTCGTTGGTGTAGCCGTAAACCACGAAGACGGCATCCGCGATCGCGAGCTGGACTCCGACCGCAATGAACGTCGACCGAGCCAGGATCTTCTTCAGCTTGAGGTTCGCTCGTCGGTCTTCGAGGTCGACCTCCTTGCGGCCTCGCTTGAAGGCACCCGGCTGATAGAGGGGCTTATCTCGGATGCGCTGCTGAAACTCGCGGGCAGCCGTGATTCTGGCCGAGGTGGACTCGCGCTGTGAGATCAGGTTGACGTCAGCCGTGGCCCTCGCGTCCGCTTCGGTCGCCGGCCCGTTTTGCGGACTGTTTCCATCCGTGGCCACCGGCCGCGTGCGGGCAGGGGACGATGCGTGAACCTCCCCGAGCAGCGGGATCGAGACCACGCGTCCGTCAGCGAGTCTGACCTGTGCCCGCCGCTCGCTACGCGCCTGATCCAATTCCTCGCGCGCAGCCTTTAGCCCTGCCGCCCGCTTTGCTTCCAAGGCTTCCCGGTGAGCACGTGCCTCGCGCGGCGTCCGAGCGCCAGACTGCGTCGTCTCTGCACTCCTCGGCGGAGAGCCCTTGGGACCCGGATCGGTGGTCCCATCGCTGTCGCTCAACTCGCCAGGCGAAGGTTCTTGAGGCGGAAGGTCATGGCGTCGAGCGAGACGTCGAATATGCCCGCCATCTGAATCGCACTCAGGTCCAGCTCCGCCAGCGCCTCGACAGCCGCCTGTGGCATGAGGAGGTTCGCCGCGAAGTTATTCGCGAAGACCTCCTCAAGGTCAGTTCCATTCCTTGCCGCCGGGCCGCGGTAGTCGACGAAGGCGAGCTCCTCGTCACTGCCTGCGTGCCTGACGAAGTGGCCGATCTCGTGCGCACAGGAGAAACGGCGACGTACCAGCGCTTCGCTGACGTCCAGAATGATCTCGGGCCCCCGCCCCGGGAGCTTGCGAAGCATCCCGGACACATCCGATCCGATGCTGGCTGAAAACACAGAGATGCCGAGGTCGTCGGCGATTCCGAACGGGTCGACGGGCAGGTCACCTGACCAGTTCGCGTCCAGCGTCTCCTCGGCGAGGCGCTTCGCTTCCTGCTTGACGGTCACTTCGCCTCCTCGTTGCGGTCCGCTGCACAGAGCGTAGTGGCGGCGGGTCGATCGCCAGACGCGGCGGGCGGTCGTCGGCACGTTCGAACCTGGCTTGAGCATATTCGTTCTCCCTATGGAGGGAAACGGAACCCGCGGGGTGGACATTCCTTCGAACGTCAGCCGTGCGCTGGTTCCCCGCTCGTGTCGGCGGTCCGCCGTACAGTCCGGGCCATGTCCCACCACTGGACTCCGATGAGCATGGTCTCCCGAGCCGTCTCGCCTGGCGAGTGGAAGGTGGCAGACCGGACGGAAGACCTCGGCTGGATTCGGCTGGTCCAGTACCAAGGCCTACCGACCTACGTCTGCGTGACCAGGGACGGCTGGGTCGTCGGGGGTGGTGACTCGCTGCGAGACGCCGCGCAGGCCTTCCTGGCGTGGCGTCGCGCGCAGCAGAGTCGCCGGGCTGGAGAGGGCCAGTAAGAGTGCCCTTCGCGCTACCCGCAGACGCAGGAAGCGCAGCCGAGGGACCATCTCATCATGACCACGGACGTACCCCACTTCCTCCTCACCGCGGCATCCATCTGGACCGGCGAATCGCAGGTACTCGGCGTCTACTCGTCGGAGGCCGCGGCCCTGGATGCTGCCAATTGGGACCGCCTAGCGGCGAGCGACGGGAGCCCTGTGCGCTTCTCAATCGGGGAGTGGCATGGATCGCACCGGCTAGCCGTCCGGACAAGCTCGTCACCGTTCGATCCTGAAGACGGAGCAGAAGCCGGATGGTCAATGTGACGAGGCTCCTCGCGCCGGCGCAAACTCGGGCCCCTTTGGCAATCGACTGGGCGATTCCACCCAGATCAGTCGCCATCAGCCGATGGTCGCCCGAGACCAGAAACAGGCACTAGGTAACGGGCCGAGGCCGTGCGGCAGGTTACCGTCCACAAGCTGGTCTGCCGAGCAACGGTGACCACTCAGATGGCGACACGTTGATGGAGGTCGCCTGAGGCTGCCCGCGCGCGACGGGGCGAAACGCTGTGTGGGAGGCTGACGACTGAGCGTCCACATCGACGCCCACCACCTCGGAGGTCTCATGTCCCCATTTCGAGTGCCCTCGTCTGCGGCACAGGCGCCGTCCAATCCACTGGATATGTACGTTGACCTCCCTCGCACAAGCAACGCGCCCTCAAGTGGGTTATGGCTTCACCAGGGTGATGTCATCAGAGAGTTCATGACGCAGGTGGAGGCGCCCGACCTCGCACTGCAGCTGCCCACCGGAACTGGAAAGACACTCACTGGTCTTCTGATCACGGAATGGACCAGGCGCTCGCGAAGAAACCGTGTTATTTACGCCTGTCCAACCCAGCAACTTGCCAAGCAGGTCTACGCCAGCGCTGTCGCCGAAGGCATTCGGCCCGTGCTCCTTATTGGGAAATCTCAACTGTGGTCAACACCTGACCAGGCGCGATATGAAGCGGGCGAAGCCGTAGCGATTACTACGTACAGCTCAATCTTCAACACCAATCCCAAGCTGGCCGCCGCCGATCAGATCCTTTTCGATGACGCACATGCGGGCGAGCAATACGTCGGCGAGAAATACGGCGTCACGATTGACCGTCGGACCAATCGAGAAGAATACTTTGCTCTTCTCGTAGCGATTCAGAGTGGCCTCGACGGAGTTTACCTCGATCGCCTCCGCGAAGCCGTGCCAGACCCGACAATCTCCGAGGCCGTCCGACTTGTTGTACCGCTTCGACAAGACGGGATGGCTGACCGGGTTTCTGTAGCATTAGGCGGATTCTCCGGTGATCTGAGTTTTCAATACGCAATGATACGCGGGGTCCTTCAATCCTGCTTGATCTACGTCTCGTATCGCGGAATTCTGATTCGGCCATACATTCCACCGACTGAGCAGAATTCTCTATTTGCGGGAGCAAGGCAGCGCCTATACGTGTCGGCTACGCTTGGCGACGGCGGCGAACTAGAAAGGGCCTTCGGGCGACGCGGGATTGTCCGGTTAACAGCTGCCGTTGACAAGAGTTCCTTGCTATCCGGCCGGCGATTCTTCATCTTTCCCGAACTTGCAGCAACGAATGCTCCTGCCTCACTTGGAAAGGACATCGTCAAACGCGCAGGAAAGGCCCTCATTTTGGCACCGAGTCGAATGCGTGCCGAGGCGGCCGCGGATGAGCTGGGTGCAGACGGCTGGCCCCGGTTCACGATTGATGACGTCAGCAACGGCATGGCTCCGTTCGCCGAGGCGAAGCATGCAGTCTGCGGGCTGGCGAGCCGTTACGACGGCCTGGATTTACCAGGCGATTCTTGCCGTTGCGTCGTCATAGATCAGATTCCGGACCAGGACAGCCTTCAGGAGCGATTCCTGTCGGGTCGAGCACGAGCCAGCATCGCTTTCTCTGAGCGGGTTCAGGCCCGCGTCATCCAGGGAACTGGGCGCGCCACGCGGGGGCCCAGGGACCTCGCGGTGGTTCTTGTTTACGGGCCAGAGCTGGCGCGTTATCTGTCCAGACCAGAGACGACGGCGTCGATGGACCCTAACCTGCAGGCGGAGATTAAGTTCGGCCGAGAAAATTCTCAGGATGTTGAGCCATCTGAGATCCTCGCCAACGTCCAAGCATTCCTTGGACGTGCACCAGAGTGGCTACTCGAAGCCGAACCGGCGATTGCCAAGGTTAGAGATGGCAGCCCGAGGAGGGTCTCGGCCGCCTCTCGCGCGCTGCAAACGTCTGTTTCTGAGGAAGTCTTGGCCTGGGCCGATGCTGGCGTCGGGCGCTGGAAATCGGCTGCTACGCATGCGCAACAAGCCGCACATCTCATTGGCGATGGCGAGCCAGAAACCAACGGTTATCAGGCATTCTGGCTTTACCTTGCGGCTCAGTGGACCGACCAAGCCGCGTCGGATACGGCGGACACCGCGCTGCACGCAAGCGCCGTGTCGCTCGTAGAACGTGCCGAAGGAGTCGCCGGTTTCGGAACTTGGCTCCGTGAGATGCCAGCACTGCCGATGCAGCAAGAGCCCGTTCTTGCTCCGGAAGACGCTGTCGCAATTGATTCCATTACCGCACGCCTTGAGGTGCGGACAAACTTGAGTAGCGTCCCTCGCGAACTAGGGGAGATGATGGCGGGGCTGCAGGCGAAGCAGGCGGAGGTTTATGAGCCGGCACTGCTCGCACTTGGGGAGTTCCTCGGCGCAGACGCGACGAAGCCGAAGTCATCGGCTCGACCCGACTGCGTCTGGGCATGGAAAAACCACGCATGGCTAATCCTTGAAGCGAAGTCAGAACACAGCTCCACTGGCGTGGTATCGGTCCAGGACGTTCGGCAGGCAAACACGCAACGGGACCTAGTGGTCAAGGACCGAGCGGTACCACGCCCTCCTGCACAAAGCGCGACTGTCATCATCAGTCCGCGCGCCACGGTTCACCACGACGGCGTAACGATAGCCAACCGACACCTGTACCTCACTAACCCTGGAGAGGTGGTTCTCAAGATCGGGTTTGACATTGAAGCGGCATGGACTGATCTCATGCGGAACAGCGTTGGCTTGCCTTGGAGAGAGATGCGCGGCCAGGTTCGAGATGCGCTCAGCACCAGGATGGTTCTGCCGTCGCAAGTGTTCGAACGGTTGACGCGAGACCCGATTAACCCCTGATAAACAGACAAGGGCTACTCCCGTGCGACTCGCGGGCTCCTGGATGGCATCTAGCGGGTGATGCCGAACCGCGGGCGCACGCAGCGATCTCCTGCGTCAGGGGCGCTGACACGGCGTCCGATGGACACGACTCGCGTGCGTACGCGCTCGCGCGCTCGATTTTGCCCGTGACTGGTCACGGTCGCTCCGAGGCGAGGGCCCATCCGGTGTTAGGCATCCGTGGCGGCCCGCTTTCGCATGGGCCGAACCGACCAGGACATGCGCTTGGTCCAGACCCGGTCACACCGGCGGGGGGATCGTCGTCTTCACGCCGTCGCGGTCCGCACGCCAGCAGCTATCGCACGGCAGGTAGTAGCCCTCATGCGCTAGGCACTCCTCGGAGCTGTAGACACCCACAGAGGGACCTCGCTTGGGTTCGGCCGGCTGGGCAGCGTCGCAGCCGGCGCAGCGCGGCGGGTAGGGCTCACCCACGTGGCGCTCGCATCGTGTCGGAATACGGGGCATGCGTCCTCCTCGTTTTGCGTGGCGTCGGGGGTAAGAGCCAGCGTCGGGCTGATGGTCTCGCACAGCGGTGCCCCCGAGCTAGCGATGGCTCGGGAGCGCCGTGCGTTGCTGGAGGCCTAGCGAGTCTGGAAGGTCCCGGCGATGCGCTGCTGGTCGGCCTGGCGTGCGGCCTGCTCGACGTTGCGGAGGTCGGCGGGGAGCGAGGACGGCATGCCTCCACCGAATGCCTCCTTGTACCCAGCGCGGTCTTACGTGCTCAGCAGCGAGAGGGTCGCGCCATCGACGCCGAGCACGGGGAGCGCGCGCGTGATGTTGCCCCACGCCTGCTCCACCGCAGCGTCGGCATCGCGCTGTGCGGCGATCTGAGCGTCTGAACCCTCGATCTGAGCAGGAGGCCAAACGCCTGCTCTTGGAGCGCCCAAGCCGCCCCCGAGCCCCCAGGAGCGCCCTTCACACCGGTAAGGCCATCCGGTAGTGCGACGGCGGCGCGTAGGTGGGCTCGTTGGACTCCAGGAGGACGCGAGCGAACTGCTGTCCGGCGGCCACCTTGCGCCCCACAAGATTCAGCAGACCCGTCGCCAGCGCCAGCTCGTCGGCGGTCTTGGGGAACGCGGCGGCGATGAAGTCCGCTCGGGCGGCGTCAAGGTCGGTCCGAACAGGCGGGATCGCCGCGTCGAACTCCTCGCGGGCGGCGCTCGCCATCTCCTGGCGGCGGCGGGCCACAGCCTCGGGGGTCAGGTCGCGGTCGGTGAAGGCCTTGGCCTCAGCGATCTTGCGGCTGAGGTTGGCGAAGGCGGTGCCATAGGTGTGGCTCATGGTTGGTGGTCCTTCTCAGTGGTCCGCGCCGGGATCGGCGGGGAGGTTCTTGGGGGTGATGGGCTTGCCTCCGTGGGCGACCAGGTGCTGGTCCATCAGCGCCAGAAGGCCGAGGTGGTCGTCCGGGTGGTCGAGAGCGTGGCGAGTCATGGTCTTGATGAAGTCGCGACCCTCGGGCGAGAGGCTGAGCTGCTCGTCCACCTCGTCGTCGTGGTCATCGTCCGGGTCGGTCCACTCGCTGCGCCGGTCACGAAGGCGCTCTGCGGCGGCCAGGGCTCGCCTGGCGTCACGGTGCAGGTTGGGAATCATGCGGCGTGCCTTTCGTCTGGGCATCTCTGCGGTCTGGCTCGTGGAGGTGGCTGTCATCGGTCTTCCGGCTGATCCATCCACAGGTGCACGTGAGGTGCTTGGCCTGGCCAGCGCTCTCCTCCCGACTTCTCCTAGTTCTTCCTGACTTGGTTCCTTGGGGGTACGTGGGGCGTACTGCTGAAAGTACGTGTGGTGTACGCCCAGGGGTACGTGCGGCGTACTTCCCAGGGGTACGTATGGCGTACTGCTGGGATCGTCCGCCTCACCCTCGCGTTGGCTTCGCCAGGGCACCCAGGGTGATCTCGAACTCGGCGCTGCGGCCATCTCGTCCTGAGTGCAGACGGGCAATCGCGCCGAGATTCACCAGGCCGGTCACTGCGACCTTGACTCGCTGAAACCCACGGTCACGCTCGGCAGTCTTCGCAGCAGCCTCGGGGTCGGTCGGGTCGGGCTGATCGGGAAGCATGTACCCGAGCGCAAGGGCGGTCGTCTCCCGCGAACCGAAGTAGCGAGGGGGCGTATCGGTGTCGCGTGCGGTGTGAGCCATCCAGAGCAGTACGCGCATCTCGTGGTGCTTGACCGGGTGGATAGCGGCGAAGCCGTACGCCGCGCTCACGAGCTGCACACCCACGCTCAGTCCTTTTTGGGCGCGCCCTCGCCGAGCAGCGCGAGCAGGGCGGGGACCGGCACCACGAGGCGACGGCCGATCCGAATGGAGGGCAGCTCACCATTGCGGACGGCGGCGTACGCAGAGGCGCGGCCGATGCCGATCACCTCTCCGGCCTCCTCGACCGAGATGGCGGCGCGGCTGCGTAGGTCTTGCAGCGTGGCCGTCATCGGGCCTGCTCCGGCTCGATGCGCTGAAGCTCGCGGAGCAGCGCGGCGTAGGCGACGAGGTGCTGGCGCCGGGGGGTCCGAGTGCCGCCCTCCCATCGGCAGATGGTGATGGGCGTCACGTCGAGCGCGACGGCCATGCGGGCCTGGCTCAGTCCGGCGGCCTCGCGGATGGCCCTGGCGAGCGGCGGGGGCGGCAGAGTGGCGTGGGCCCTTGCCTCTGCGATCACTTCGGTATTGGTCATGGTGAAGAGGTTGCACGCCGGAACAGCTTCGGGTCTAGCTCAAACCGCCTCACCCCGTTAGCGCATTTCTGAGTCAGTAGTTCGCCGGCTAGTGCGGACACAATGCGCCTGCGCTAGCGAAGCGCGAACTGTTGCATAAATGGTTACGGCTTGGCTAGTCTCGGGTTGTGAACAACGTGCAGTGGTCCCGATGGGATGTGTGGGAACGGCCGTCATGGCTGACCGCCGAGGAGGAACGCAGCGGCGAGTGGGCTCCAGTCATTGACGAGGAGGGGCGCACGGGAAGCTACGACGTGCGGGTCACCGAGGACGCTCAAGGCCACCCGATCGTCACGGGCAATCCCCGCCACTTCGCCAGCGCTGTACTCACCGACGACTGGCACACCGTGACCGACGAAGAGGGAGTTGCCGGGACCTTCCACGTGCGCATCGGCCGGGACGGACGCGGGCGCCTGGTCATCACAGGGCTGGTCATGGCCGACGACGCTCCGACGATTACCCGGGATGTCCTCCGCGCGATCGAGCCAGCAAGGATCATCGAGACAGTCCGCTGGTGGGAGCTGGACGACGAGAACCCGCGGAAGTCGCGGATGCCTCGCCCGCGCAGCTCCGAGCCAGGCGATGGCTTCCCGCTTCGGTCTCCTGAGGAGATCGCGTTGTCCCCAACTTTCGTTGGGACGGGCGCGGCTGTGGAGTCTGTTGCGCGAGACGCACCGGCCGCGTCTACACGTGGGCGTCCGGGCCCGCCCGAGGCTGACCTAGAGCTATTCCGCCAGTCCTATCTCGTGCACGGCAGAAAGCATCGATGGGTGATCCCGACACAGACGGAGATGCGAAGGAGGGGCTACAAGGGGTCACCGCCCACTCGGGCCACCCTCCAGCGGTGGTTGAAGCGCCTCCAGGCCGAGGGACGACTGCCCGAGAGGACGAGCACCGATGACTGAGACAAAGCGCAGCAGGAAGACGAACCGGGCGGCATTCGGCTCGACGCGGAAGCTCGCGAGCGGACGCTGGCAGGCGCGCTACCCGGACGAGGCCGGGCGACCGATGAACGCGCCGACCACGTTCCCGACGAAGCGGGAGGCGCTGGACCACCTGGCCGCCGTGCAGGCCGACCGGCTCAGGGGCAGCTACATCGACCACCGGTCCGGCGCCCAGCCATTCGGCCCGTACGCTCGCGCCTGGATCGCAGGCGGAGGGTCCAGAGGGAAGCTTGCGCCGCGCACCTCGGAGCTGTATTCGGACATTCTCGCCAGGCAGCTCGACCGGTTCGACGCCATGCCGCTGAGCGCGATTACCGGGCCGACCGTGCGCACCTGGTACGCCGCCACGCGCCGCACGCTGGCGGCTGCGGCGGGCAAGCGGGGCGGCACCGGTGAGACTCGCCTCCGCCAGTCCTACGCGCTGCTGCGGGCGATCCTGGCCACGGCCGCCGACGATCGGCTGATCTCCGAGAACCCCTGCCGCATCGTCGGTGCTGGTGTGGCTCAGAGCCCGGAGCGGCCGCACCTGGAGCCCGCGACCTTCGCCCGCATCGTGGCCGAGCACCCGGCCGATTTCCGCCCCATGCTCGCGCTAGCGTTCGGCGCACACCTACGGATCGGCGAGCTGATCGCTCTGGAGCGCCGCGACCTCGATCTGGAGTCCGGGACGCTAGTGGTTGAGCGCCAGACGATCACGGTCGGCGGCCGGGATGCGACCACGCAGACGAAGACGGGCGACGCGCGCACGGTCACTCTGCCCGCCACCGTGGTGGGCATCATGCGGGAGCACCTGGCAGCCCGGCCAGTGACCTTCGGCAAGGCTCCCCTCTTCGCCCGCCCGGATGGCCGTCCAGTGTCGCGCAGCCAGGTGCAGTGGCAATGGCGGAAGGCGACCAAGGCACTGGACCTCCAGCAGTACCACCCCCACGATGTGCGGCACTGCGGCCTCACCGCTGCGGCCCAGGCGGGTGCGACGCTGCGCGAAATCATGGACCGCGCCGGCCATCGAACGGCCAAGGCGGCGCTGATCTACCAGCACGTCGGCGCCGAGCGCGGACAGGTCATCGCAGCGGGTATCGACGCAGCTCTGACGGGAGTGTCTGGTAGCCCTTATGGCACGCAGGTGGCACGAACAGGTGCGGATCAGGTGGTGTCTCTGCTGACCGCTACTGAGGTATCTACCGACTGACCGGCCATTTCTCGGAGCGGAGGGCTAGGGATTCGAACCCTAGAGACATTTCTGCCCACCAGTTTTCAAGACTGGCTCCATCGGCCGCTCGGACAGCCCTCCCTGCCGCTCCCCGCGGGGAGAGACAGTCGATGGTAACCGACGGACGCGCGGCGGCGGGCGGCGACCGGTGGGGCAGGGGCCGCCGGGTCAGCGCAGGTCGGAGAGGGCGACGGCGACGCCGTCCTCGTGCACGCCGGGGAGGATCGCGGAGGCGACGGCGAGGACCTCGGCGGGCGCCTGGCCCATCGCCAGGCCGGCGCCGTGCTCGGCGGCCCAGGTGAGCATCTCGATGTCGTTGCGGCCGTCGCCGAGCGCGACCACGTCGCTCCGCTCGATGCCGAGGCGGTTCCGGACGAGCTCGAGCGCGGTCGACTTGTTGACGCCGTGCGGGGCGATGTCGAGCCAGGCGGTCCAGCCGATGGCGTAGCTGACCTGGTGCAGGCCCATCCGCTCGACGAGCTCGGTGAACTCCTCGATGCCGGTGCCGGGCGAGATGACGACCACGCGGGTGGACTGCACGCCGAGCAGCTCCTCGAACGGGACGTGCACCGTCTCGGCGCCCATCACCGCCCCGCCGGGGAAGGCCTCGGTGTAGGAGAAGGCGCCGTCGGCGTCCTCGACGGCGTAGTGCGCGTCGGGCAGGTGCCGGCGGATGGTCTCGAGGACCTCGGTGGGGTCGAAGGTCTCGACGACGTCGGGGCGGTAGCCGCCCTCCGCCTCGGGGTCGCGGCGCAGGGTGACGGCGCCGTTGCAGCAGATCACGAACTCCGGAGCGATGCCCAGCCGCGCCACGACGGGCAGCGTCGTCGACGGCGAGCGGCCGGTGGCGAGCATGACCTCGTCGCCCTGGGCGACCACTCGCGTGATCGCCTCGACGACCGCGTCGGTGATGGTGCCGTCCTCGTGCATGACGGTGCCGTCGATGTCGAGGGCGACGAGGCGGCGACCGGAGGCGCGACCCGCGCTCATGCGGTGCGGACCGGCTCGAGGACCTCGAGGCCGCCCAGGTGCGGGCGCAGCGCCTCGGGGACGAGCACCGAGCCGTCGGCCTGCTGGTGCGTCTCGAGCAGGGCGACGATCCAGCGGGTGGTCGCCAGGGTGCCGTTCAGGGTCGCGACCGGCGCCGTCTTGCCCGACTCGGTGCGGTAGCGGGTGTCGAGGCGGCGGGCCTGGAAGGTGGTGCAGTTCGAGGTGGAGGTCAGCTCGCGGTAGGCGTCCTGGGTGGGCACCCAGGCCTCGACGTCGAACTTGCGCGCAGCGCTCTGGCCGAGATCGCCCGCGGCGACGTCGATGACGCGGTAGTGCAGGCCGAGACTCTGCAGCACGCCCTCCTGATGCGCGAGCAGGCGCGCGTGCTCCGCCTCCGCGTCCTCGGGCAGCGTGTAGACGAACATCTCGAGCTTGTTGAACTGGTGCACCCGGATGATGCCGCGGGTGTCGCGCCCGCCCGAGCCGGCCTCGCGGCGGTAGCAGGTGCTCCAGCCGGCGTAGCGCTTCGGGCCGCCCGCGAGGTCGAGGATCTCGTCGGCGTGGTACCCGGCGAGCGCCACCTCGCTGGTGCCGGTGAGGTAGAGGTCGTCGTCGCGGAGGCGGTAGACCTCGTCGTCGTGCTCGCCGAGGAAGCCGGTGCCGTCCATGATCTCGGGGCGGACGAGCGTCGGCGTAATCAGCGGGGTGAAGCCGGCCTCGAGGGCGCGCTCCAGTCCGAGATTCATCAGCGCGATCTCGAGGCGGGCGACGAGGCCCTTGAGGAAGTAGAAGCGCGCGCCGCTGACCTTCGCGCCGCGCTGCATGTCGATGCCGTCGAGCAGCTCGCCGATCTCGAGGTGGTCGCGGGGCGCGAAGTCGAAGACCGGGCGCTCGCCGACCGTGCGCACGAGCTCGAACTCGTCCTCGCCGCCGGCGGGCACGCCGTCGATGATCGGGTTGGCCAGGCGCTTCACCAGCGAGCCGAAGCGCTCGTCGGCCTCGGCGGCCTCCTGCTGCGCCTGCTTGGCGGCGGCGGCGAGGCGCTGCGCCTCGGCGACCAGGGCCGCCTTCTCGTCCTTCGGTGCCTTCGCGACGGTCTTGCCGAACGCGTTCTGCTCGGCTCGGAGGCGCTCGGCCTCGGTGATCGCGGACCGGCGCACGCGGTCGGCCTCGACGGCCTCGTCGACGAGCTCGACGGAGTCGCCGCGCGCCTCCTGCGAGCGCTTCAGGACGTCCGGGTTCTCGCGGAGAAGTACGGGATCAATCACCAGAGCAGTTTAGAGGGGCCGGGAGGCGCGCCTGAGGATCGGCCGGGCGGACCGATCCGGCGGGATCGGGGCTGCGAACCACTTCTGCGCCCCCCGACCCCGAGGACGGCGCCGCCCCCCGTGTCCCCTCGCGAGGACCGCGCCTCCCCACCTCCACCCGAGAGGCCCCGCCATGACCCTCCAGACCCCGACCGTGCGCCTCGAGCGCACCGGCCCCGTCGCGCGCCTCGTGCTCGACCGGCCCGACGCGCTCAACGCCCTCGATCTCGAGACGGCCCTGCAGCTGGTGCGCGCCCTGATCCGGCTGAACGCCGACCCGAGCTGCACCGTCGTCGTCGTGGAGTCCGCCGGCCGCGCCTTCTGCACCGGCGGCGACGTCTCGGCGATCCTGGGCGCCGATCGCCCCGACGAGTACCTCCGCGACCTGGCGACGACCGCCGGCGAGGCGTTCCGCCTCCTCGGCGAGAGCAGCGCCGTCGTCGTCTGCGCGATCGACGGCGTGGTCGCCGGCGCGGGGATCGCCTTCGCCCTCGCCGCCGACATCGTCGTCGCGACGCCCGCCGCCACCTTCGTCAGCGCCTACGGCGACGTCGGGCTCGTCCCGGACTGCGGCGTCACGGCGACCCTGCCCGCGACGATCGGCCGCCGCCGCGCCCTCGACTTCGTGCTCTCCGGCCGCTCGGTCCGGGCCGCCGAAGCGCTCGAGTGGCAGCTGGTCACCGAGGTCGTGCCCCGCGCCGAGCTCTCGGCCCGCGTCGAGGAGCGCGTCCGGGCGCTCGCCGCCCGCCCGCCGCTCGTGGCGGCCGCGGCCAAGCGCCTCCTGAACAGCGAGCCGCTCGGCCTGCGCGAGCGGATCGAGGAGGAGACCGGCACCCTGATCGAGCTGCTGGCGACCGAGCGCACCCGCGCACTGCTCGACGCGGAGCACGAGCGGCAGCAGCGCCGCCGGACCCGCGGCACCGTCGCGGTGTGACCGGCGCGGGCGCCGCCGGCTGATCGCGGGCGGTGTCAGGACCGGGCGACGAGCCCGGCCAGATCGCGGATCGACGCCGCTCCCGACTGCCGCAGCAGCACCCGGAACTCGGCGTCGAGAACGCCGAGCAGCGCGGCGACCTCGTCGGCGCCACCCGCGGCGAGCGCCCACATCAGCGGCCGTCCGACGAAGACCGCCCGCGCCCCGAGCGCGAGCGCCGCGAGCACGTGCCGGCCCGAGCGGACGCCGCTGTCGACGTAGACCTCCGCGTCGGCACCGACCGCCGCGGCCACCTCGGCGAGCGCCCCGACGGCGGTGATCGAGCCGTCCATCCGCCGGCCGCCGTGGGTCGAGACGACGACACCGGAGGCGCCCGCGTCGACCGCGCGCCGCGCGTCCTCGCCGCGAAGCACGCCCTTCACCAGGACCGGCAGACCGCTCACCGAGCGGAGCCGGCCGATGTCGTCGAGTCCCGGGTTCGGCACGGGACGGCCGAGGACCAGGGCGCGCTCCTGCTCGGTCAGGTTGCCCAGCCTCGCCTTGCCTGGGATCTCCGGCCAGGTCAGCGGCTCGATGCCGGGGCGCTCGCCGCGCAGCACCGGCATCTCGACCGTGAGCATCAGAGCGCGGGCGCCGTGCTCAGCGGCCCGCTCGACGAGCGCGTGCGTCACGTCGCGGTCCGCGAGCAGGTAGACCTGGAACCACCACGGCGCACCCGCCGCAGCGATCCGCTCGAACGGCAGCGCCGTGTTCGTGGAGACGCCGAGCAGGGTGCCGGCGCGCGCCGCCGCCTCCGCCATCGCGATCTCGCCCCGCGGGTCCGCGGCGTTCTGCTGCGCCATCGGCGCGACCAGCACCGGGCCGCGGACCTCCGTGCCGAGGACAGTGGTCGTGGTGTCGCCGTCGAGCTCGCCGTTCAGGGCCGCCGGCCGGAACCGGATCGCGTCCCAGGCCGCGAGGTCGGCGTCGCGCTCCCCCCGGCCGCCCGCGACGGCGCCGTAGTAGTCGGCGACGAACCAGGGCAGGACCTCGCGGGCGCGCTCCTCCAGCTCGGCGACGAGTCGGCGGGTCGGTGCGCTGTCGCCGGACATGGGCGGCCTCCACTTCGAGGGCGCCGGTGCGGCGCGGGGGCGGGCCGGGAGGGTCCGCCGCGGCTCGACCCTACCCGCGGCCGTCGCGCCGCGATCGGAGGGGCGCGGTGCCGCCGGGTCGGCTACGGTGGTCCCTGCGAAGGGGAGTAGTTCCCACCGTCCGCGGAGCGGACGACGAGGCGCGTCGACATGCTGGTCCGGAGAGTCCCGGACCCGGCCCGCCACCCGGATCCTCGCGGAACCGGGCGAACGAGACCTTCGGTCAGTCGACACGTGTCCTGACCGGTCCTCTCGCGCGGGTCGGCCGGGGTGCCGAACCCAGGAGATCCCATGGCGACCACCGCCCGAGACACCCCTTCCTCCCCCACCCCCGTGCAGATCCGCCGCTGGCGGCGCTACCTCGCCGACGAGCTCGCCGAGGCCGCGAGCTACCGAGATCTCGCACAGCGCCGCACCGGCGAGGAGCGCGAGATCCTGCTCGCCCTCGCCGCGGCCGAGGGGCGGCACGAGGAGCACTGGCGGGAGCTGCTCGGGTCGGCCGCCGAGCCGCAGCCCCGGCCCGACCTGCGCACCCGCCTCCTCGGCTTCCTGACCCGGCAGTTCGGCTCGGTCTTCGTGCTCGCGCTGATCCAGCGCGCCGAGGCCCGCTCGCCCTACGCCGACGACGACGACGCGACGGAGGCGATGGCCGCCGACGAGCGGATCCACGGCGAGGTCGTCCGCGGGCTCGCCGAGCGCGGCCGCAACCGGCTCTCGGGCACCTTCCGCGCCGCGGTGTTCGGCGCCAACGACGGCCTGGTCTCGAACCTGGCCCTCGTCCTCGGCGTCGGCGCGAGCGGCGTCGGCACCGGGGTCGTGCTCTTCACCGGCATCGCCGGGCTGCTGGCCGGCGCGCTCTCGATGGGGGCCGGGGAGTTCGTCTCGGTGCGCTCGCAGCGCGAGCTGCTCTCCGCCTCCTCCCCCGACCTCGACACCAACCACGTCGTCTCCGACCTCGACGTCGACGCCAACGAGCTGTCGCTGGTCTACCGCGCGCGCGGGCTCTCGCAGGAGGACGCGGACGCCCGCGCCGCCCGCGTCTTCGCGGGACTGCGGGGCGGCGCGGCGCCGACCTCGCCGATCACCATCGGCGGGCCGAAGGCCGACCCGTCGATCGACGAGCACGAGTCGATCGGCACGGGGATGGGCGCGGCGCTGTCGAGCTTCTGCTTCTTCGCCTCGGGCGCGATCATCCCCGTGCTGCCCTACCTGCTCGGGATGTCGGGGCTGGCCGCGGTGGTCCTCGCGTCCGTCCTGGTCGGCCTGGCGCTGCTCGCGACCGGCGCGATCGTCGGCCTGCTCTCCGGCGCGCCGCCCCTCGCCCGCGCGCTGCGCCAGCTCGGCATCGGCTACGGCGCGGCGCTCGTCACCTATCTGCTCGGGCTGCTGTTCGGCGCGTCGGGGGTATAGGGGGCATTGCTCCCACTTCCGCCGGAAGTGCTGACGACGGTGGGTCTCGCTACGCCCCTGCGGGGCTGCTCGACCAGCATGCTTGGGCGATCTCGCGCTCTGACGCATCGACAGCAGCCCATGCTGATCGAGTAGCGCGCGCAGCGCGCGTATCGAGATCCCCCTCAACCGGAGGCGCCGGCGTCAGTGGGTCGTCGCCTCGGCCTCGGTCTCGACGTCGTCGGAGGGCGCCTGCTTCGCGGGCCGGGCACGCCAGCGCAGCGCCGCGACGCCCATCGCCAGCAGCAGGGCGAAGGGCAGGCTGCCCAGCAGCGGGATCGAGGCGTAGTAGGTGATCTGCCGCTGGATCCACTCCGGTGACGGGGTGTCGGAGTCGCCGTAGTACGACGCGGGCGGCGAGGAGTAGCCGCTGTAGAGCAGCGCGACGCCGAGCACGCTGCCGGCGAGCCCCGCGAGCAGCAGGGCGAGCAGCCAGGGGTTCCGCCAGAGCGGCGCAGAGGGCTCGACGGCGGCGTCGACGCGGCGGGCGGGCGCCTCCTCTCGGGCGGCGTCCGCGAACGGCTGCACGATGGGCGCCGCATCGGCGTCGGACGGCAGGCGCACGGGCGGACCGGCGGGGGCGGGACTCTCGGCGGCCCGCCGCGAGCGCCGGCTGTCGGTCGCGACCTCGGCGAGCGCGGGCGGCCGCCGGCGGGCGATCCCCTCCGGCGCCATGCCCGGCCGCGCGAAGGCGCGCTCGTCGCCGCGCACCCGGTCCACTCCCCCGGCGAAACCCCGCTGGAAGGCGGCGTCGTACCGCGGATCGACGCGCTCGCGCTCGGCTCCGCCTCGTTCAGTCATCGTCGACCTCCGGTTCGCTGCCCAGGATCCCGCGCAGCCAGTCGCGGGCCTCGATGAACACCTCGTCGTCGTAGCGTCGCACGTACGAGACCGGACGGCGATCCGCACGGGGATACGAGCCGAGGAAGATCACCCGCGGACTGAAGCGGCGGAGGCCCAGCAGGGCGTCGGCGACCCGCTCGTCGTGCACGTGGCCGTCGAGGTCGATGACGAAGCGGTAGCGGCCGAGGGCGTCGCCGATCGGCCGCGACTGGATCATGCTCAGGTTCACGCCGCGGGTCGCGAACTGCTCGAGCATGTCCAGCAGCGCGCCGGGGGCGTCGGAGGGCAGCTCGACGATCAGGCTGGTCTTGTCGGCGCCCGTCGGCTCGGGCAGCACCCGTGAGCGCGAGACGTGCACGAAGCGGGTGACCGCGTTCGGGTTGTCGCCGATCCGCTCCGCGAGCACCTCGACGCCGTGGTGGCGGACGATGCCCGGCGGCGCGATCGCGGCCTGGGCGGGCGAGCCGGCGAGCAGGTCGATCGTGGCCTGCACGTTGCTCGACGCGGGCAGGTGCTCGTGGCTCGGGATCGTCCGGTCGAGCCACTCGCGGCACTGGCCGTAGGCGACCGGGTGGGCGGCGACGATCCGCACGTCCTCGAGCCGCGCCCCCGGGCGGCCGACCAGGATGAACGACACCGGCACGAGGTACTCGCCGACGATCCGCACGCCCGGGATCTTCGCCAGCGCGTCCTGCGCCGCGGTCACCCCGCCCTCGACCGAGTTCTCGATCGCGATCACCGCGCCGTCGCTGCGCCCCGAGACGAGGTCGTCGAGCGCCTCGCCGACGTTGCCGACACTCCGCCAGACGTGCCCGCGCGCCTCGGGCACCTGCGCGAGCGCCGCCTCCGTGAACGTGCCGGAGGGCCCGAGATAGCTGTAGGTGCGGGGGGCGGAGGCGGTGTCGGGGACACCGTCGGAGGCGCGGTCGGGCATGGCGGACAGCCTAGCCAGCGCCTGTCCAGCCGGTATCGCGGCCCCGGCGCGACTGCCACTATGGACCCCATGACCGATCGCGCAGGGAAGCCGGCAGAGGCCTCCGATCTCATCGACGTCGAGGCCCTCGTGAGGGCGTACTACGAGAAGAAGCCGGACGTGTCCGACCCCTTGCAGAAGGTGGTCTTCGGCACCTCCGGGCATCGCGGCTCGTCGTTCGACACCGCCTTCAACGAGGACCACATCGCAGCGGTGACGCAGGCGATCGTCGAGTACCGGACGAACGAGGGCATCACCGGGCCGCTCTTCATCGGCGCCGACACCCACGGCCTCTCGCGTCCGGCGCTGACGACCGCGCTCGAGGTGCTGGTCGCCAACGAGGTGCGGGTGCTCGTCGACGAGTTCGACGACTTCGTGCCGACGCCCGCGCTCAGCCACGCGATCCTCCGCTACAACAACGACCCATCGCACACCGACCGCGCCGACGGCATCGTCGTCACGCCCTCGCACAACCCGCCCCGCGACGGCGGCTTCAAGTACAACCCGCCGCACGGCGGCCCCGCCGACTCCGACGCCACCTCCTGGATCGCGAACCGCGCCAACGAGCTGATCGCCGACGGCAACCGCGACGTGAAGTCGGCCGAGCCGAGCGCCGTCGAGACCTACGACTACCGCACCCACTACGTCGCCGACCTGAAGAACATCATCGACATCGACGCGATCAAGAAGGCCGGGGTGAGGATCGGCGCCGACCCGCTGGGCGGTGCGTCGGTGCACTACTGGCAGCTGATCGCCGAGATGTACGAGCTCGACCTCACGGTCGTCAACGGCGAGGTCGACCCGGCCTGGGGCTTCATGACCCTGGACTGGGACGAGAAGATCCGGATGGACCCGTCGTCCCCCAGCGCGATGGCCTCGGTCGTCGCCCGGGCCGGCGACTACGACATCCTCACCGGCAACGACGCCGACGCCGACCGCCACGGCATCGTCACGCCCGACGGCGGCCTGATGAACCCCAACCACTACCTCGCGGTCGCGATCGACTACCTCTACCGCCACCGCTCCGGCTGGCGCGAGGACGCGGCGATCGGCAAGACGCTGGTCTCCTCCTCGATCATCGACCGGGTCGCGGAGTCGCTCGGCCGCCGCCTCTGGGAGGTGCCGGTCGGCTTCAAGTGGTTCGTGCCCGGGCTGGTCGACGGCTCCGTCGGCTTCGGCGGCGAGGAGTCGGCGGGTGCGTCGTTCCTCCGCTTCGACGGCACCGTCTGGACGACCGACAAGGACGGCATCCTGCTGGCGCTGCTCGCCTCGGAGATCGTGGCCGTCACGGGCAAGAGCCCGTCGGCGCTGTACCGCGAGCTGACCGAGCGCTTCGGCGACCCGGTCTACGAGCGCGTCGACGCCGTCGCCACGAAGGCGCAGAAGGCGGCGCTCGGCAAGCTCGACGGCGACGCCATCTCGGCGACCACCCTCGCCGGCGAGGAGATCGTCGCCAAGCTCTCGAAGGCTCCCGGCAACGACGCGGCCGTCGGCGGCGTCAAGGTCGTCACCGAGAACGCCTGGTTCGCCGCGCGCCCCTCCGGCACCGAGGACGTCTACAAGATCTACGCCGAGTCCTTCCGCGGCCTCGACCACCTGCACGAGGTGCAAGCCGAGGCCCGCACCATCGTCGACGCGGCCCTCGGCTCCTAGCCCGCGCGGCACGCCGCCGAGTCGCCCGAGAAGGCTCGTTCTCCACCCCGGGAACGAGCCTTGTCGGCGAGTGGGCACTCCCACTCCTGATGACGGGGATCTCGATACGCCCGCTGCGCGGGCTACTCGATCAGCATGGACTCGCCACCCGCCTGCCCAGCGCAAGGGCCCGCACGCACGCACCCATGCTGGTCGAGCAGCCCCGCAGGGGCGTATCGAGACCCACCCTGGCCAAGACGACAGGCCAGCAGACCCGACTTCAGACGCAGGCGGATCTCGATACGCCCGCTCCGCGGGCTACTCGATCAGCATGCGCAGGCCGGGGCGTCGCGGAGCGACCTACCAGCGGGGGTGGACCGTGGGGCGGAAGTGGGTGTCGTAGAGGGCGTTGACGGCCTCCATGAAGGCGGGGCCGAGGGGGGCGGCGTCCGCGGCGGTGGCGTTCGCCTTCGCCTGCTCGACGGAGCGGGCACCGGGGATGACGGCGGTCACGCCGTCCTGCTGGATGATCCAGGCGAGCGCGGCGGCGGCGGGGGCCAGGCCGTGGTCGGCGGCGAGGAGGGAGAACTCCTGCGCGGCCTCGACGCCGGTCGCGAAGTCGACGCCGGAGAAGGTCTCGCCGACGTCGAAGGCCGAGCCGTCGCGGTTGTAGTTCCGGTGGTCGTCGGGCGCGAAGGTCGTCTCGGTCGTGTACCGGCCGCTGAGCAGGCCGGACGCGAGCGGGACGCGCGCCAGGACGCCGACGCCGGCCTCGCGGGCCGCGGGCAGCACCGCGTCGAGCGGCTTGAGGCGGAACGCGTTGAGGATGATCTGGACGCTCGCGACGTTCGGCCGCGCGATGGCGGTGAGCGCCTCGTCCGTGCGCTCGACCGAGACGCCGTAGTGCGCGATGGCGCCCTCGTCGACCAGGGTGTCGAGCGCGTCGAAGACCGCGTCGTCGGAGTAGACCGAGGTCGGCGGGCAGTGCAGCTGCACCAGGTCGAGCGTGTCGACGCCGAGGTTCGAGCGCGAGCGGTCGGTCCAGGCGCGGAAGTTGTCGAGCACGTAGTTGGCGGGGATCTGCTCCACGCGGCGGCCCATCTTCGTCGCGACGAAGACCTCCGCGTCGGGGTGGGCGGCGCGCCAGGCGCCGATCGTCCGCTCGCTGCGGCCGTCGCCGTAGACGTCGGCGGTGTCGAAGAGCGTGACGCCCGACTCCGCCGCGGCGTCGAGGATCGCGAGGGCGTCGCTCTCCGCGACGTCCCCCCAGTCGGCACCGAGCTGCCAGGTTCCGAGGCCGACGACGGAGACGGGCGCACCGGTGCGGCCGAAGATTCGAGTTTCCATGCCTCCACCGTAGGTGCGGCCGGAGGATGCGAGCAGCCCCTTGCGCGTGCCCTACCGTCGGAGCATGAGCCTCGTCGTCCTCGGAAGCGCCAATCTCGATCACGTCCACCGGGTGGCCCGCATCCCCGCGCCCGGCGAGACCGTTCTCGCCCTCGACTCCCGCACCTTCCCCGGCGGCAAGGGGCTCAACCAGGCGGTGGCCGCCGCCCGCACGGTCGCGGGCAGCGCCTTCGTCACGAGCCTCGGGCGCGACGCCGCGGGCGACGAGCTCGCGGGACTGCTGGCGGAGGAGCCGCTCGAGCTGCACGCGCGCCGCGGAGACGAGCGCACCGGCACCGCGCAGATCACAGTGGACGACGCGGGCGAGAACGCGATCGTCGTCGACTCCGGCGCGAACGCCGCCTTCACCGACCTGACCGCGGAGGAGGAGGCGCTGATCGCCAGCGCCTCGGCGCTCCTGCTGCAGCTCGAGATCCCGGTCCCGACCGTGCTGGCGGCGGCACGGGCCGGCCGTGCGTCAGGGACCACCACCGTCCTCAACGCGGCGCCGATCGGCCCGCTGCCCGAGGAGCTGCTCGCCGAGCTGGACGTGCTGATCGTCAACGAGCACGAGGCGCGCGAGCTCGGCGCCGAGCGCGGCATCGCGGCGGCGGACGACACGGCCCTCGCCGTCGGCCTGACGGCGCTCGTCCCGCTGGTGCTGGTCACCCTCGGCTCGGACGGCGTGGTGGTCGCCGTCCGCGACCGCGAGCCGGTGCGCGCGCCGGCGTTCCGCGTCGCCGTCGTCGACACGACCGGCGCCGGCGACACCTTCTGCGGCGTCTTCGCGGCACGGCTCGCGGGCGGCGGCCACCGGCTCGACGACCCGGCGGCGCTGGTCGAGCTCGTCCGCTGGGCGACGGCGGCCGCGGCGATCTCGGTCACCCGGGCCGGCGCGGCGGTCTCGACGCCGACGGCGGCCGAGACGGAGGCGTTCCTCGCCGAGCACGGCGCCTAGACGGCTCGCCCTCCGGGCAGTCGACCGGGGGCGGCGCTCCCCCGCGTCAGTCGACGGAGGCGATCCGGATCGCGACGCGCGCCCGGCGACCGGGGTGCTCGCGCCGGCACCACTCGCGCACGACGGAGCCGACCGTCCGGGCGACATCCGGCGCCGACGACTCCGCGGCGACGCAGACCTCCGCGGACACCGACACCTCGTCGCCGAGGACGCGCACGAGCACCGGCTCGGCGAAGGTGCCGCCGGAGACCGCGCCGAGCGGCCCGTCCGCGGCGTCGACCGTGGAGGGCGTCAGCGCGCCCGCGGCGTGCGCGAGGACGTCGCGCACCTGCCCGCGCGCCGGCACGAGCATGGCCACTCCCGCAAGGGCGCGGATCTCGGCGGTGAGCACGGCGGCCGCGCTGGGCGCGGGCTCGCCGGGAGCGACCGCGGGCACCAGCACGATCGGCGCGACGGGCCGCGGCTCGGACCCGGTCACGACTCCTCCCCGTTCGGGACGTAGACGTCCTCGACGCGCACGTCGATCGTCGAGACGCGCAGCTCGGTCTGGGTGAGCAGCCGGGAGTGGATCCGCTCGCGCACCTGCTGCGCCGCGTCGGCGATCGGGACGCCCCAGAACACCGAGATCGTCACCTCGACCGCGATGTCGGCGCCGGGGTCGGCGACGTCGCCCTGCAGCCGGCAGCGGCCGACGAGGACTCCGGAGACGCTGTCGCCCGCCTCGCGGACGATGCCGCGGACGGCGCCCTCGGTGATCGTCAGCTCGACGTCGGGGTCGGTGCTCGCGAGCGGGATGTCGCGGCCGGCCCGGGCCTCGCGCCGCACCTGGGTGAGGATCGAGCCGAACCAGTTCTCGGTGGGCACGGGGAGGTGCGCGGCGTCGTCGTCGATCAGCGCACCGGACAGGGCGCGGACGCGCTCGAGGGCGCGGAGCGTGCGGCGGTGCTCCGGCGACTCCTCGATCGCGGGGTCGTAGGGCAGGCGGCCGCGGTCGAGGTAGTCGCTGAGCTCGTCGAGGCCGACGGCGTCGCCGGCGTCGGTCTCCGCATCGGTCGCGTCGGTCTCCTCGACCGGATCGACCAGCGGCGCGCTCAGGGGCGGCAGCACGACGTCCTCGCCGGAGTCCGGGCGTCCGGGCGTCTCGTCCGGGGTCATCGCGCCGATCCCTTCATCGCGCCGACTCCTTCATCGCAGGCCCTCATCGCCAGTCCTCCATCGCCACGACCAGCGACTCCCGTGCTCGAGCGAGCTTGCCGCGGACGGCGGTGGCGGTGATGCCGAGGTGATCGGCGATCTCACTGTACGACTCGCCGCCGACCTCGCGGAGCAGCCAGCACTGCCGCTGGGTCTCGGGCAGGTCGGCCAGTGCCCGGGCGAGAGCGCGCATGGCGTCGCTCTGCTCGACCGACTCGAACGGACCGGGCTCGCGGGCCGGCGGGTGCTCGACGGCGTCGACGTCGTCGACCGGTCTGCGCTGGCGGAGGAGGTCGACGCTGGACCGGCTGACGATCCGCATCATCCAGCTCCGGACGCTCGCCGGCTCCTTCAGCTGCGGGAGCTGGGCCCAGACGGTGATCAGCGCGTTCTGCACCGCGTCCGACGCGTCGGCCTGCGAGCCGGTCAGCCGCCAGGCGTAGGCGCGGAGGATCGACTGGTGCCGCTTGACCAGCACCTCGAACGCCCGGACGTCGCCCTCGGCGGAGCGCTCGGCGAGGAGCGCATCGCTCGCCGTCTCCAGACCGGGCATGACGCTCCTCAGCGCTCACCGGCGGGAGCCGGATGGACTATCAGGTGACACTCAGCAAAAACTCTGACCTTCACCGTGACGAACGCCCGTCGGGCTCCGTCTCACTCATGAAAGCACAGCCCGACGGGAAACCCGCCGGACTCCCCGACCCCGGCCGCGCACCACGAGCGGCCGACGACACGCACAGGAGTCACCATGAGCGACAGCACGCGCACCCCCGCCACCCCCACCGCCCCCCGCGTCGACAAGGCCTCGGTCGACACCGTCACCAGCCTCGGCGGCAGCACGGTCTCCGGCACGGCCCAGGGCCGCACCGTCATCGACGACGCCGTCATCGCCAAGGTCGCCGGCATCGCCGCGCGCCAGGTGCCCGGCGTCTTCGCCCTCGGCAACAACGCCGCCCGTGCCTTCGGCGCGATCCGATCGGCCGTCGGCGGCAACGACCACGCCCAGGGCGTCAGCGTCGAGGTCGGCGAGACCCAGGTCGCCGCCGATGTCACGCTCGTCGTCGAGTACCCGGTGCCGATGCAGTCGGTCGCCGACCAGGTCCGCGCCGCGGTGTCCGAGGCCGTCACCGAGCTCGTCGGCATGTCCGTCGCGGAGATCAACGTCGCGATCGTCGACGTGCACATCCCCGGCGAGGACAAGGGCGACACCGAGACCGAGAGCCGCGTCCGATGAGCGACCCCCGCATCCCCGCCCCCGCCCCGGCCGGCCGCAGCACCACGCTCGGCCTCGTCGTCGGCGCGATCCTCGCCTTCGCCGCCCTGCTCTTCGGCTTCTGGGGCTTCGTCCTCACCGCCGTCTTCATGGCGCTCGGCGTCCTGATCGCGCGGATGCTCGACGGCTCGCTCGACGTGCGCAGCCTCGTGGACGTGTTCCGCGGCCGCACCACCTCCCGCTAGGAGTCGCCATGACCGCACTCGACCAGCGTCCCGCCGAGCGGACCGCTCGGACGGAGCCGGGGACCGTCACGATCTCCGTCCGCTCCCTCGAGCGGACGGCGGTGGCGATCGTCCACGAGGAGCTGGGGGTCGAGGTCTCCGCGATCCGCGTCCGGCTGTCGGACGACAGCGGCGGCCTCGCGCTCGCCGTCACCGCCCCGGTGGTGACGGACGGCTCCGGCCCGGCCGGGGAGAGCCTCCTCGACCGCCTGCACCGCCAGCGCGCCGCCGTCGCCTCCCGCATGGGGGCGCTCACCGGGCGCACCGTCAGCCGCGTCGACCTCCGGGTCAGCGGCACCCGCACTGCCAGCAGCACCCCGAGGAGGGTCGCATGAGCCCCGCAGCCACCCCCCGCGACGCGGCCCCGGACGCGCGGTACCGCCGCTACCTGCGCCGCGAGACGCACAGCTCGCGCTCCGCGGCCCAGATCGTCGTGCTCGTGCTGATCATCCTGATCGCCGCGTACGTCGGGACGGAGGCGGTGCTCGCGATCGTCGGAGCCGCTCCCCTGCTGCTCGCGCCGTCCGCGCTCCTCGGAGCGATCGTCGGCGTGACGGATCTCGCCTCCGGCGCGATCATCGGGATCGCCGTCGGCACCGCGGTGCTGGCGCTGATCCTGCTGGTCCTCGCCCTCGCCCCGGGGGCCCGAGCCCGCCACACCGTGGCGGACGACCGGCTCGCCGTGGTCCTCGACGACGGCGTGATCGCGTCCTCCCTGGCCCGGTCGGCCCGCACGGCCGCCCGCTCCCGCCGCGAGGACACCCGTGCCTCGATCGGGCGCCGCACCGCCGTGATCGAGGTGACCCCCTCCTCGGGGATCACCGTCGACCGCGACTCCGTGCAGTCGGCCGTCGACGACGAGCTGAGCCGCATCGCGGCGACGCCCGCCCCCCGCGCCACCGTCCGCATCTCCGACTCCGGGAGGATCTGATGACCACGAGCAACCGGTTCGTGAACCGCCTGATCCTCCTCCTGGTCGGCCTCGTCCTCGCCGCCGTCACGGCAGGCCTGGTCCTGATCGCCGTCTCGCAGCCGGTCCGCGACGCGGTCGCCGACGTCGCGGACGGCCAGGGCGCGGCCCTCGTCTCCCGCATCTCACCGGAGGACGGCACCGCCTGGAGCGACGCCGCCGTGCTGTGGCCGCTCTACGCCATCGTCGGGATCTGCGTCCTGGGCATCGTCCTCGCGCTCGTCCTGATCCTCGCCCACGGCCACGGCCGCACGAGCACCGTCCTCACGGACTCGGGCTCGGCGAGCGGGGTCGCCGGAGAGGTCGAGATCGCCACCGGCTTCGCCGAGGACGTCCTCGAGAACGCTCTGGCCGGCCGCACCGATCTGATCGACGTGACCGTCGCGGCCTACCGCCACGGCTCGTCGACGGCGCTCAAGGTCCGGGTCCTGCCCCGCGGCGGGGTCTCGCCCCGCACGGTCGTGGACGCGGTGCGCCAGGAGGTCCTGGAGCTCGATCGCCTGCTCGGCGCACGACTGCCCGTCGTGCTCGAGGTCGCCTCCAGCGCCCGAGCCGGGTTCTCCAAGGAGGACCGGGTCGCCTGACCCGCGAGCGCCCGCGCTCACCCACCACTTCCTCCAGCGGCCGTCGCCGGAGGACGAACCGAATCGAACGGAAGGAGCCCCTCATGGGTGCTGACGACAAGATCCGCAACGCTGCCGAGAACCTGCTCGGCAAGGCCAAGGAAGCGGCCGGCAAGCTGACCGACAACGAGAAGCTCGAGGCCGAGGGCCAGGCCGACCAGACGAAGGCCCACACCAAGAAGGTCGGCGAGGACGTCAAGGACGTCTTCAAGAACTGACGCTTCTCCCGAACGACGAAGAGGCCGCCTGTCGCTGATGCGACGGCGGCCTCTTTCCGTGTCTCTCCGGGCTTCGGGGCTCCGGCTCAGACGCTCCAGAACATGATGCGCCCGGCCGAGGCCGAGTCGATGCTCTGGTCGAGGTTGTCGGCGGTGTGCGAGGAGTACAGGATCGTGCTCCCCTTCACGCTCGTGACGACGCCGGTGTGGTCCCAGTCGCCCGAGCCGTCCCAGTCGAACTGCACGACGTCGCCGGGCTTCACGTCCGCGCGCTGCGCGTTCGTGAGGGGCGTCGCCCGCTCCGGGTGCGCGGAGAGGTAGGAGTTGAACGCGGTCGAGGAGGCCCAGGCCGAGCTGTAGCCGCCGGTCCGCGAGTAGCTCCACTCGCCGTCCATCTCCCAGCCGCGGGCGATCAGCGACTGCGAGGTGAAGTTGACGCAGTCGTTGCCGCCGATCACGCCGTACTGCGCGGAGTTGTAGTCGGACCAGTAGGTCTGCAGGTAGTCGAGCTGCGAAGCGAGGCGGCTGGCCTCGAGCGCGGCGGCGGCCTTCGCGGCCTCGATCGCCGGATCGGGCGTGTAGGCGAAGGTGATCGCGGAGGCGACGACCTTGGTGGTCGCGAGCACGCCGGTAGCGGCCGGGCTGGGCGAGGCCGTCGCGGCGGGGGCGACGAGCTCGGCGGGCTGCGCGTCTGTCGCGGCGGCGGCCGGGGCGGCGGTCGGCGCGGCGGTCGCGTCGGCGGCGGTCGGAGTGGCCGCCGGAGTGGCGGCGGTCGCCGTCAGCGGCTCCTGGGTCGCGGTCGACGCGTCGACGGCGGGCTGCACCGTCTCGACCGGCGTGCCGTCGACGGTCACCGCGGCCGCGGCGTCGGTGACGGCGTCGAAGGTGATCGGCGCTCCCCCGGCGTCGAAGAAGGCGACGGGGACGACTCCCTCGGCCTCGCCGCTCGCGGGCGGCGCGGTGACGGTGATCTGGTCGGGGTTGTCGACGGTGACGCTGCCCTCGGCGTCGCCGAAGCGGACGGTCGCCACGGAGTCGAGGTTCGAGCCGGCGAGGGTGACGCTCGTGCCGCCGGCGACGGTGCCGGTGGTGGTCGAGACGCTGCTGAGCACGACGCGGGAGTCGGCCGTGGTGGCCGGCAGGACGGTGACGGGCGCGGCCGTCGCCGTCGGGGCGGCGGTGGAGGCGGTCGCCGACTCGGCGTCCGTGGAGGCGCCGACGGTGAGGCTCACACCGGAGGCGGCGGCCACGAGGACGAGCCCGCCGGACATCGCCAGCACGAGGTGCCGGCGCGAGGGTCGGAAGAAGGACGAGCCGCGACGAGCGGGCTCGACGCGCTGGCGGTGCCCCTCGGCGGCCCGGCGGTCGCGGCGGGAGGGGAAGACGTCGCCGCTCGCGGGGTGCAGCGGGGCGGCGGCGGAGGGGCGGATGCCCTCGGCGGCCGGCGCGAGCGCGGCGGGAGCGAGGACGGCCGGGGCCGGGGGCTCGACGGCGGGGGCGGCGGGAGCGGCGACCGGAGTCGCGCGGACGCGGCCCTCGCGCTCGCGCGCCTCACGGCGGGTCGGCGGCGGTGCGAGCTGAGCGTCGGCGGGGGCGACCTCGGCGGCAGCGGGCACGGTGGAACGGGTGGAACTGTGGGGCACAGGGGAACTCACGGGTCGGTGCGCACGGGGGCGGGGGCGTGCGGGATTTCAGGGGGAAGCGGCCATGTCACCACGCGGGAGTCGGAGTCCCCTAAGGGTGACCTCCGAAAGCACTCCGAGTAACGGTACGGTAACAACGCCCGTCTGTCACGTCCGCTTCTGATCGCGGCCGTCTCCGCAAGCCCTTGCGGACCGATTTCCGGACACATCCGGATGTCGGAACGGACACGCGTTTAGCCCCCGAGCCGCTCGATCCTCCGCACGGCCGCACGCCGCCGATTGTGCAGCCACCCCCAGCTGGAGAAGTTCCGGGCATAGAAGATCCAGATTCCCGGGATGGTCGGCAGACCCTCCTCCGCCAGGCGCGCGTTGATCCGCTGCCCGTCCCTCCCACTGCCGTCGCTCTCGGCGAAGACCGATTGGAGGCGAACGAGCACGTCGGAGGAGAACGGATGTCCGGCGATCGCGGCGTCGATCGCCTCCAGCTCGCGCTGCAGCTTCTCCCGCGTCGGTCTCCGGAGCACCGTGCTTCCCTTCCGCCTTTCGGCCACGCGGGCGGGAACCCCTCCCGCCCGCGTCTCAACAGGCTTGTCACCCCTCCAACGGATGCGCCGACAGCTCCCCAGTCGGTTCGAGCACTGGGCAGGCTCACTGACGGACGACGAGCGGGTTCAACCCCGATGCCGCTCGATCCTCCGCACGGCCGCGCGCCGCCGGTTGTGCAGCCACCACCAGCTGAGCGAGTACCGCAGCGTGGAAGCTCCGATCGTCTGAAGTTCCGGCAGGCCCTGCTCACGGAGTCGCGCGCTGATCAGCTCCTTGTCCCCGTCGCCGTCCTCGATGACGGCGAAGGCGCGCGTGATCGGCTCGGACCTGAAGGGATGGGCTTCGATGGCGTCATCGATCGAGCGGAGCTCACGCGATAAGCGCTCAGGTGAGCGTCGGCGGAACACGCTCCGGCCCTACTTTCCCCTGAGGCAGACCATGATCGACACGGCCAGCCCTCCACCGATCGATCCCGGCCCGCCCGACGCCATGATCGACACGATCTGCGGTCCGTTGATTCCGAGTCCGATGAGGCACTTGAACACGAAGGGCGCCAGCCACGCCGGATCGGCTACGACCGGGTACGCCACTCCGGGCGCCGAGTGATCGACCGTCTGCGTGAGGGTCGAACCGGACACCGAGTAGTGCGTCGGGATCCGGTCCCCGTCCGCGTCGATCGCCCACGCTGCTCCGATGAGCAGCGCGATGCCGCCGTCGGCATCGACGACCGCCGCTCCGTCGCCGAGCAGCTCGAGCCGCTGCCCCTCGGCGAGGGTCACGTCGTAGGAGTAGTCGGCCGGAGCCTGAGCATCCGCGATCGTCGTCAGCATCTGCACGCCTCGATCGCCGACCACGACGGAGGTCGCACTGTGAGCCGCGGGGTACACGACTCCCCCGTCCGCGAGGGCGGCAGCCGGACCAGCGCTCTCCGCGGCAGGGAGATCGACGATCACGGTCCGGGCACCGTCGCCGATCCGGACACCGGCGGACGGATCGGACGGCACGACGACCGAGCCGGAGCCCAGGGCGGCCGTCCCGGCACCCTCGAGAACAGCGTCGTGGAGGAGAGTCGGATCGACCCTCTCGACGTTCTCGAGGGCCTCGGCGACCGTCGCCGACGCAAGCGTCGGCGGGCCCGGATCCTCGGCGGCGATGGCCGCCGGGGCGAGGAGTGCGGAGACGGCCACGAGGGCCGTGAAGGACAGTGCGGACGAGCGCCTCGAGGAGGCGAGCAGCGGGAATGTCGTGGGATCTCCTTCGATCGAAAGCGAGCCTGCCTCGCTTTGAAGGAGAGGTTAGGGACGCGCTCGTTCGAACGGAAGGCGTGGCGTGGGACGCCCGACAGGGCGCGCCAGGAGGCGCGAGGGGGTGATCTCGAGCCGCCGATCAACCGACCGGGGGCGCCGCTAGGAGACCGCGCCCAGCGCGTAGTCGGGGGCGTCCGGCAGCCCGAACAGGCGCTCGAGCGTCGGAATGCCGGCGTCGTGCAGGTGCTGCGCGAGCTCCACGCCGATGTAGCGGAGGTGGTACGGCTCGGACTCGTAGCCGGTGATCGGCGTGGTGTCGGGCTTGTAGCGGACGAGGAAGCCGAAGCGGTGCGCGTTCGCGCCGACCCACTGGCCCTCGGGGGTGTCGCCCCAGCAGATCTCGAGGGCGCAGGTCCCCGAGGAGCCGACGACGTCGACGGCCCAGCCGGTCTGGTGCTCGCTGTGCCCCGGGCGCGCGCTGGTCGCGTCCGCTCCGGCCTGGCCGCGCGAGGACACCCAGCCGGCGTAGACGCTGACCTGGGTGTCGTAGGAGCGGTAGGCGCTCTGCACCGCGAGCGAGAGGCCGGCCTCGCTCGAGGCCGCGGCGAACATCGGCACGAGTGCGTCCGCGGTCGCCTGGCGCATCGGCTGGCGATTGACGTAGGACACGTCCGGGTAGACGAGGTCGGCGGGGACGTAGTCGACCGGGTTCAGGGTGCGGAGCTTGTTGACGACCACCCAGATGCTGGCCGGGTCGTCGTTCGAGTGCGCGGAGAGGTCGATCCCGGGCGTCGCGGTCGGCGTCGGCGTGGGCGTCTCGGTCGGGGTCTCGACCGGCACCGCGCTCGCCGTGGCGGAGGCACTCGCCGACGCGCCCGGGACGGCACTCGGAGTCGCGGACGCGGCGGGAGTTCTCGCGCGGCCGGCGCCGAGTGCCGCGTTCACGCCGACAGCAGCGACTCCGGCGGCCACGGCGACTCCCCCGATCACCAGTGCGCGGCGCCGGAGGGGGCGCCCCTCCGGGGTCGGGTTCTCGTCCGAGGTCATGCTCCGAGCCTACGCGGGGCCCCGATCGCGCCCCCGTCCAGGGATGTCAAGCACTGAGGGGTGTATCCGTTCAGCACTGCTCCTCCACGCAGCTCTCCAATATCCTCAAAGAATTCACATAAGCAGACCCCCTAGCTTGAGTGACAGCCTCGGCGACCGCGCTCCTCCGCCCCCTCGGAGGAGCCGCCCACCGGTCCCGATGACGAGAGGACCCCATGCTGCGCCCCTTGCACGTCCGAGCAGTCCCCCTCCGCGCCGTCGCCCGGGCGGCCGAGCTGCCCGACGGCGACCTCCCGTCCGTCGAGGTGAGCGGGATCACCCTCACCGCCTCCGACGTCGAGCCGGGTGACCTCTTCGTCGCCCTCGCCGGCGTCAACCGCCACGGCTCCGACTTCGTCGCGGAGGCCGCCGAGCGCGGTGCCGTCGGCGTCCTCACCGATGCGGCCGGCGAGTCCGCCGCGCGCGCCACCGGCCTGCCCGTGCTCGTCGTCGACGACCCGCGGGCCCGCCTCGGCGCCGTCGCCGCCGTCGTCTACGCGACGACCGAGCGCGCGCCCCTGCTCCTCGGCGTCACCGGCACCAACGGCAAGACCTCGACGGTGCACATGCTCGAGGGGATGCTGCGGCAGCTCGGCGTCGTGCCCGGCCTGAGCTCCACCGCGGAGCGCCACATCGGCGACACCTCCGTGACGAGCGGGCTCACCACTCCCGAGGCGACCGAGCTGCACGCCCTCATCGCGCGCATGCAGGAGGAGGGGGTCGGCGCCGCCGCGATCGAGGTCAGCGCGCAGGCCCTCACCCGGCACCGCGTCGACGGCGTCGTCTTCGACGTCGCCGCGTTCACGAACCTGAGCCACGACCACCTCGACGACTACGGCGACATGGACACCTACTTCGCCGAGAAGGCGCAGCTGTTCCAGCCCGACCGCTCGCGCCGCGCGGTCGTCTCGCTCGACTCCCCCGCCGGGCAGCGCCTGGTGAACGAGGCGGGCGTCCCCGTCACCACGATCACCTCGCTCCCCGACGTCGACGCCGACTGGCGGGTGAGCATCCTCGAGCAGGAGTTCGGCCGCACCCACTTCCGCGTGGAGAACCGGGAGAACCGGGCGATCACCACGTCCGTCCCGATCATCGGCGCGCACATGGCGGCCAACGCCGCGCTGGCGATCGTGATGCTGATCGAGGCGGGCCGGCCGATCGGCGAGATCCGGGCGGCCCTGCACCGCGACGGCGGCCTCGACGTCTCCCTCCCCGGCCGCACCGAGCGCGTCTCGGGCGAGCACGGCCCCACGGTGTACGTGGACTTCGGCCACAGCGCCGACGCCTTCACCCGCACGCTCGAGGCGGTGCGCGAGGTCACTCCGGGCCGCGTGATCATGGTCTTCGGCGCCGACGGCGACCGCGACGCCCTGAAGCGGCCGGCGATGGCCGAGGCGGCGGTCTCGGGCAGCGACGTGCTCGTCATCACCGATCACCACCCGCGCTTCGAGGACCCGGCGTCGATCCGCAGCACCCTGATGGCAGCGGCCCGCGCGGCGCGGCCGGACGGCGAGATCCACGAGGTCGACGACCCCAAGCGCGCGATCCGCGTCGCCGTGTCGCTGGCGCAGGAGGGCGACTCGATCCTCTGGGCCGGACCGGGGCACCAGAACTACCGCGACATCGAGGGCGTGCGGACGCCGTACTCGGCTCGGGCCGAGGCGCGGGCGGCGCTGCGCGAGGCCGGCTGGGCCGAGGCGGGGGTCCCGGCGCACAGCTGAGCGGCGGCCCCGCGGGGCCCCGATCGCCCTCCTCGAACCGCGGATCGGGCGGGCCGTTCTGAGATCCTCCACAGGCTCGCCGGAAGCGGTGCCGTCGAGTCCGCACGCGGTGTAACTTTGCGCAGCACGCAACGTTTGCGGCGGTCCGCCGTGCCCTGGCGGCGTCCGCCAGACAAGGGGACCCCCGTGACCGATTCCGCCCGCCCACCCGCGACCGCCGCCACTCCCTCGGGCGCGATCATGTCGCACCGCCAGATCCTCTTCGTGATCTTCGGCCTGATGGCGGGGATGTTCCTGTCCTCGCTCGACCAGACGATCGTCGGCACCTCGATGCGCACGATCGCCGACGACCTCGACGGCCTCTCGCAGCAGGCCTGGGTCACCACCGCGTACCTGATCGTCTCGACGATCGCGACGCCGATCTACGGCAAGCTCTCCGACATCTTCGGCCGCCGCCCGCTCTACCTGATCGCGATCGTCCTGTTCCTGATCGGCTCGCTCCTGGCCGGCTTCGCGACCTCGATGCTCGGCCTCGCCGGCTTCCGCGCGGTGCAGGGCCTCGGCGCCGGCGGACTGATGTCGCTCGCCCTCACCGTGATGGGCGACATCCTGCCGCCGCGCGAGCGCGCCAAGTACCAGGGCTACTTCCTCGCCGTCTTCGGCATCTCCAGCGTCGTCGGCCCGCTGATCGGCGGCCTCCTCGCCGGCACCCCCGAGATCCTCTTCATCACCGGCTGGCGCTGGGTCTTCCTGATCAACCTGCCGATCGGCGCCGTGGCGCTGTTCATCGTGGTCCGCTTCCTGCACCTGCCCAAGCCCGCCGCCCGCCGCTCCGTGCGGATCGACTGGTGGGGTGCGGCGCTCGTGATCGTCGCCGCCGTGCCGCTCCTGCTCGTCGCCGAGCAGGGCCGCGAGTGGGGCTGGGGCTCGCCGATCGCGTGGGTCTGCTACGTCGTCGGCGTGCTCGGCATCGTCGGCTTCATCGCCGCCGAGCGGATGATGGGCGACGACGCGCTGATCCCGCTGAAGCTCTTCCGCTCGCCGACCTTCTCGATGGCGACCGTCCTGGGCGTGCTGGTCGGCTTCGGCATGTTCGGCGGCATGATGGCGCTCCCGCTCTACCTGCAGCTCGTGAACGGCGCGACGCCGACCGAGTCCGGCTTCCTGATGCTGCCGATGATCCTCGGCCTGATGATCGCCTCGATCGTCTCGGGCCAGATCATCTCCCGCACCGGCCGCTACCGCGCCTTCCCCATCCTCGGCACGTTCCTTATGTCCGCGGCGTTCTTCTACCTCTCCTTCGTCTCGATCGACAAGCCGGTGATCTTCGTGATGGGCGGCATGCTGCTGCTCGGCCTCGGCCTGGGCCTGATGATGCAGACGCTGACCCTCGCCTCGCAGAACTCGGTCGACACGGCGAACATGGGCGTTGCGACCAGCGCCTCGACGTTCTTCCGCCAGATCGGCGGCACGCTGGGCACCGCGGTCATCTTCTCGGTGCTGTTCAGCCGCATCCCGGAGACCATCGCCGCCGCCTTCAAGAACCCCACGATCGCCGCGAACCTGCAGGCCGCCGCGTCCGACCCGACGATCGCGGCCGACCCGGCCAACGCGGGCATCCTGAAACTGCTGCAGTCGCAGGACTCGGGCGCGATCGGCTCGGCGCTCGACGGCGACACCTCGTTCCTGAACACGGCGAACGACGCCCTCTCGGCGCCGTTCCTCACCGGCTTCAACGACGCGACGGTCACGGTCTTCCAGGTGGCGCTCGGCGTGGTGCTGCTCGCCTTCGTGCTCTCCTGGTTCCTGAAGACCCCGCCGCTGCGGGCGAAGTCGGCCATGCAGGAGGCGCACGACCTCGCGAACGAGGACGCCGCGGCCGAGCTGCGCCGCACCGACCCGCAGCTGGCTGCCCGCGCGGGCGCCGACCTCGCCGCCGGCAGCATCGAGCCCGACGTGCGGACCGACTCCGTCGCCACCGCGCCCCGGCGCACGGAGGACGGCGACCGGCGCGGCTGATCGCTGCGCCCGGTCGGCTCCTTCCGACCCCTGACGGCCCGGACGCCTCGGCGTGCCGGGCCGTCGGCGTTCCCGCGGCCGGATCTCCGACCGTGCCTCCGGCCGCCCCTCATGCCGTCCCTCCAGCGCGGTGAGAGAGCGCTCCACCGGGATGGTCGTAGGATGACGGGACAGCCGCCGAAGGAGTCCGCAGTGACCGTTCCCCCCTCCCCCGCCCCGACCCTGCCGGAGCAGATCGCCCGGGTCGAGCGCCTCGCCGCCCGTGACTGGCCCGCCGGATTCCTCTGGGGCTCCGCCACCGCCGCCGCGCAGATCGAGGGCGCCGGCCACGAGGGCGGCAAGGAGGACAGCATCTGGGACGCCTTCTCCCGCGTCCCCGGCGCCGTCGCGAACGGCGACACGCCTGAGGTCGCCGTCGACCACTACCACCGGATGCCCGCCGACGTCGCGCTGATGAAGCGCCTCGGCCTCGCCTCCTACCGCTTCTCGGTCAGCTGGTCGCGGGTGAAGCCCGGCGACCGCTCCGTCAACACCGAGGGACTCGACTTCTACTCCCGCCTCGTCGACGAGCTGCTCGGCGCCGGAGTCCTGCCCTGGCTGACGCTCTACCACTGGGACCTGCCGCAGGCCCTCGAGGAGACGGGCGGCTGGACGAACCGCGACACCGCCGAGCGCTTCCGGGACTACGCGGAGGCGGTGCATGCGCGCCTCGGCGACCGGGTGGCGCACTGGACCACCTTCAACGAGCCGTTCTGCTCGACCCTGCTCTCCTACGGCGCCGGGATCCACGCGCCCGGCGTGATCTCGCAGCAGGCCGCTCTGGCCGCGGTGCACCACACCCACCTCGCGCACGGGCTCGCCGTCTCGGCCCTGCGCGAGCTCGGCGCGCAGAACCTCGGCATCACGCTCAACCTCTCCAACGCCGTCCCCGACGACCCGGAGGACGGGGTCGACCTCGACGCCGCGCGCCGCTTCGACGCACTGCAGAACCGCATCTTCCTCGACCCGCTGCTGCTCGGCGAGTACCCCGAGGACCTCCTCGAGGACGTCGCGGGCCTGGGTCTGGACGAGCTGATCCAGGACGGCGACCTGGCGACGATCGCGCAGCCGCTCGACTTCCTCGGCGTGAACCACTACCACGACGACAACGTCTCGGGGCATCCGCTGCCGGCCGACGCCGAGGACTTCGCGCAGGCGACCGAGCGCGAGGTCGGCTCGCCGTGGGTCGGCTCGGAGTCGATCACCTTCCCCTCGCGCGGCCTCCCGCGCACCGCCATGGACTGGGAGGTGCACCCCGACGGCCTGCGCTACCTGCTCACGCGGCTGGGCCTGGAGTACGAGAACCTGCCGCCGCTCTACGTCACCGAGAACGGGGCCGCGTACGACGACGTCGTCGAGGACGGCCGCGTGCACGACGTCGACCGCACCCAGTACGTGCTCGACCACGTCGAGAAGGTCGCGGACGCGATCGACCAGGGCGCCGACGTCCGCGGCTACTTCGTCTGGTCGCTGCTCGACAACTACGAGTGGGCTTGGGGCTACGAGAAGCGCTTCGGCATCGTCCGGGTCGACTACGCCAGCCAGGAGCGGCTGATCAAGGACTCCGGACTCGTCTACTCCCGCCTGATCGGCGGCGCCGCGGCCGAGGCGCTGGACTAGCCCGTGTCCGAGGGCATCAGGGGAGGCGGGCGCTCGCCGACGCTCGAGGCCGTGGCCGCCCGGGCCGGCGTCTCGCGCGCCACCGTCTCGCGGGTGGTCAACAACGCGCCGCAGGTCGCCGCGGAGATCGTCGCCGCCGTGCAGAAGGCGATCGTCGAGCTGGACTACGTGCCCAACCGGGCGGCGCGGATGCTCGCCTCCCGGCGCACGCAGTCGATCGCGCTGATCGTGCCGGAGTCGACCGCGCGCGTCTTCGCCGACCCGTTCTTCGCCGCGATCGTGCAGGGCGCCGCCATGCGCCTCGCCGACACCGACTACACGCTGTCGATGCTGATCGCCTCGGAGACCAGCGGCGAGAAGACCCGCCGCTACCTCCTCGGCGGCAACGTCGACGGCGCCCTGGTCGTCTCGCACCACTCCGGCGACCACTCCTACGCCGCGCTGTCGAACTCGCTGCCGATCGTCTTCGGCGGCCGGCCGCTCTCGCCCGACGAGCGGGACTCCTACTTCGTCGACGTCGACAACGCCGACGGGGCCGCCGTCGCGACCGCGCACCTGATCGCGGGCGGGCGGCGCCGCATCGCGACCATCGCCGGTCCGGCCGACATGCCGCCCGGCGTCGACCGCCTGATCGGCTGGCGCAGCGCCCTGACCGACGCGGGTCTCGACGACTCCCTCGTCGAGTGGGGCGACTTCTCGCCCGAGAGCGGCACCGCGGCGATGCGCCGGCTCCTCGAGCGCGATCCCTCGATCGACGGCCTCTTCGCCGCCAACGACCAGATGGCCGTCGGCGCCTACGCGGCGCTGCGGGAGGCGGGCCGCCGCGTCCCCGAGGACGTCGCCGTCGTCGGCTTCGACGACGACATCTTCGCCCGCTCCGCCGTGCCCGCCCTCAGCACCGTCCGCCAGGTCCCCGTCGAGCTCGGCGCCCGGATGGCCGAGCTCCTGACCGCCCGCATCGAGGGCGCCGACGTCGAGCACCGCACCCTGATGCCCACCGAGCTGATCGTCCGCGCCAGCTCCTGAGCCCCGGCGGCGCACCTCCCCTGCCCACGCGCCCCCGCCCGCCCTCCCTCCTCCATTCCTCAACAGTTGCGGTAGTCGCACGCGACTACCGCAACTTTTGGAGGGTGGGTACGCGTCAGCCGATCCAGCCGTGGGCGCGGAGGGCGGCGCGGATCTCGGCGATCGTCCGGGCGCGTCCCCGGGCGAGGCCCTCGGCGCGGACGGGGACGGTGATCCAGCCTGCGAGCTGGAGGTCCAGCAGGCGCTGCCGGTCGCGGGCGAACTGGGCGTGCCCGGTGCGGTGGTGGGTCCCGTCGTACTCGGCCAGCACCTTCCACTCTTCGAAGACGAGGTCGCCGATCGCGATGAGCCGGCCCCCGGCTCGGATCGGGGCGTTCGCCCGCGGCGCGGGGAGGCCGGCTTCGACGATGGCGAGGCGGAGGTCGGTCTCGGGCCGCGAGGCGGCGGCGTCCGACGCGACGGCCAGCGCCGCTCGAAGCGCTCGTGACCCGCGCCCGTGATAGCCGTCGAGCGCGATGGCGAGCTGCTCCCTGGTCGCGAACGGGCGGTCGAGCGAAGCGGCCCTCGGGACGAACAGGAGATGATCGGTCGCCGCGACCAGCTCCTTGTGCGGGAGCTCGGCGCCGAGGAGCAGCCAGGTCGAGGCGGCATCGGTGACCGGGAGCCCGAGGCGCTCGACCACGCTCACCCGCGTCGCCGAGATCACGTGCCCGATCACCCCGCGGCATCGAGGCGGCCGAGCCGGATCGAAGACGGACACGTGGACGGGGTCGTCCTCGGCATCGCGCGTCGGCACGGGGATCCCGAAGACGACCGCCGCAGTCAGGTGCGAGGAGAAGTGCCCGGCTCGCAGCCTCGGCACGGAGGCCTGCGCCCGCTGCAGGTGGGTCCTCGGCTCGACGAGCGTCCGCACCCCGTGGAAGGGGCGGGCGAGAGCACGGCTCCGGACCCGGTCCTCCGTCCAGCCGGCCTTGATCGCGGCACCGCGGGTGAATGCTCCGAGGGGCCCGACTGCTTCGCTCATCCCCCGATGATGACCTGCTCCTCGAGCCCGACCTCGTTCTCCACAGCCTCCGCCCCTCACGACCCCCCTGTGGAGGAGCCCCGCCCCTCGAACGCGCCACCGATTATCCAAGAGTTGCGGTAGTGGCGCGCGACTACCGCAACTTTTGAGGAGTGGGACGGGGGCACCGCGGGGCCGGGCCACATGGAGGGAGTGGCGTCAGAGGTACAGCGGCTCCGGGTCGTGGGCGGCGAAGCGGCGGCGCATCACCGCGATGGCGTCGGCGTGCTCGTCGACGAGGACGAAGCGGCGGCCGAGGGCGTGGGCGACGGCGCCGGTGGTGCCGGAGCCGGCGAAGAAGTCGAGCACGGCGTCGCCCTCGCGGCTGGAGGCCTGGACGATGCGGCGGAGCACGCCCTCGGGCTTCTGGGTGGGGTAGCCGGTCTTCTCGCGGCCGGTGGGCGAGACGATGGTGTGCCACCAGACGTCGGTGGGGCGCTTGCCGCGCTCGGCCTTCTCAGGGGTGACGAGGCCGGGTGCCATGTACGGCTCGCGGTCCACGGCGGCGGAGTCGAAGTGGTAGCCGCGCGGGTCCTTCACGTAGACGAGGATCGTGTCGTGCTTGGTCGGCCAGCGCTTGGTGGCCTTGGCGCCGTAGTCGTAGGCCCAGATGATCTCGTTGAGGAAGCACTCGCGGCCGAACAGAGCGTCCAGCAGCACCTTCGCGTAGTGCGCCTCGCGGTAGTCGAGGTGCAGATAGAGGGTGCCGTCGTCGGCGAGCAGGCGCCAGGCCTCGGCGAGGCGCGGCTCGAGGAAGGACCAGTAGTCGTCGAAGCGGTCGTCGTAGCGGAGGAGGTCGCCGCGGATCCGCTCGTAGCTGCGGCCCTTGAAGCCGGAGATGGTGCCGGTCGCCGAGCGGACGGAGGTGGTCGACGTCCGCACCTGCGCGCGGCCGGTGTTGAACGGCGGATCGAGGTACACGACGGTGAAGGACCCGTCCGCGAGCAGCGGCAGGACCTCGAGGTTCTCGGCATGGATCACCGCGCTCCGGGTCTCCGGGACGCCGTCCGCGATCTGGATCGTCCTGGGCACTCCGCAATGGTGTCACGGGGGCGCGGGCCGCTCGGACACGGCACCGACCCCTCCGACACGCCTCGACGGGCGGCTGCCCGGGCCGCCGCGGGCCCCGGCGTAGAGTGACGCGATGATCTCCGAGGTGCGCCACGACGAGGACCGGTCCCAGTACACGCTGTGGGTCGACGGCGAGAACGTCGGCCTCGCCGACTACGCGGTCCGCGGCGCGGACGTGGTCTTCCTGCACACCGAGATCGCTCCCGAGCACCGGCACGAGGGCCTCGGCGACCGCCTGGTCGAGGCCGCCCTGGACGACGCGCACGACCGCGGCGCGCACGTCGTCCCGCTCTGCCCGTTCGTCGCCGACTTCATCGCCGACCACCCGGACTACCAGGAGCTGCTCGCGAGCTGAGCCGAGCGGAGCCGGCGCCCCGGAGGGCGCCCCGCCTCACGGCACCCGGCGCAGCCACTCCGGCGTCGAGTACTTCGACGCCACGAGCTCCTCGGCCTCCGCGTACTCCTCGGCCGTCAGATCGCCCGCGGTCCCGCCGTGCAGCTGGACGAAGGTCGCCTTCATCCGCTCGATGATCTCGGCACGGCTGAGCCCGGTCTGGCTGCGCAGCGGGTCGACGCGCTTCACCGCGGAGGCGATGCCCTTGTCGGAGAGCTTCTCGCGCCCGATCCGCAGCACCTGCACCATCTTCTCGGCGTCGATGTCGTAGCTCATGGTCACGTGGTGCAGGACGGCGCCGGAGCCGAGCCGCTTCTGCGCCGCTCCGCCGATCTTGCCGGAGGGCGAGGTGATGTCGTTGAGCGGCTGGTAGACCGCGTCGATGCCGAGCGACTGCAGCGCGCTGACGGCCCACTCGTCGAGGAAGGCGTAGGAGTCGGCGAAGGTGAGGCCCTGCACGAGATCGCCGGGGACGTAGAGCGAGTAGGTGACGACGCTGCCCGCCTCCATGAACATCGCGCCGCCGCCCGAGATGCGGCGGACGACCTCGACGCCGTACTTCTCCGCGTTCTCGAGGTCGACCTCGTTGCGCAGCGACTGGAAGCTGCCGATGACCACGGCGGGCTGGTCCCACTCCCAGATCCGCAGCGTCGGCTCGCGGCGCCCCTCGCCGACGGCCGCGGTGAGCACCTCGTCGAGCGCGAGGTGCATCGACGGCGAGACCGCCTTCGCGTGCACGATGCGCCAGTCGTAGTCGCGCCAGCTGGTCGCCTTCTGCAGCGAGCGCCGGATCGCGACCGCGACGGCCTCGGGGGTGAAGCCGAGCAGCACCGCATCGGCGGGGAGCGCCTGGCGGATCACCGCGGCGATCGTCTTCGCGTCGCTCTCGGCCGGCAGCCCCACCACGGCGCGGTCGATGTCGTCGAGCGCCGTGTCGGGCTCGAGGAAGAAGTCGCCCGCGAGCCGGAAGCCGGCGAACCTCCCGTCGACGACGTCGAGGTCGACGACCACGAGCTTTCCACCGGGGACCTTGTACTCGCCATGCATGACGCCAGCCTAGGCCGGAGGAGCGACGTCCTCCCCTGGTGCGGGGAACCGCTCGTCGAGCCAGCCGACCAGGTCGGCCGTGACCTCGACGCGGTTGAGCTCCTGGAACAGCTCGTGCCGCGCCTCCGGGTACACCCGCACGCTGACGTCCGTGTAGCCGGCCCGGCGGCGGTACGCCTGGGCCAGCGCCCGCACCGAGCGCTCGCCGCCGAGGCTGTCGTCCGCACCGACGACGAGCAGCAGCGGCAGCGGGTGCTCGGGCCGCCGGGCCGGCCGGCCCACGAGCCGCAGCGTCTCGCGCAGCCCGATCCGCTTCGCGAGCGGGGTGGTGAAGGTGAGCGGGTCGTCGTGGAAGAGCTGCCAGACCGCCGGGTCGCGCGAGAGCCACTCGAGCCCGAGCCCGCCGGGCACCCGGTGCCGGCGGGCCAGATCGCCGGCGTTCATGTACCCGGGGAGGCGGTACGCCGTGCCGCTGAGGATCAGGGCGGCGTAGTCGGCGGAGCGGTGGTCGACGATCCGCTGCGCCATCAGCGAGCCCCAGGAGTGGCCGAGCAGGACGATCGGGACGCCGCAGTTCTCGGCCCCCAGCTCGCGGGTCAGCCGGTTGATCGCCTCCTCCGCCGCACGCAGACCGCCCGGGCCGAGCCGCCCGAGCTCGGCGACGTCGCCGCCGTGCTGCTCGAGGCCGGTGCGCCCGTGCCCGCGGTGATCGTCGGCGGCGACCGCGTAGCCCGCGGCGACGAGCGCCTCGGCGAGCTCGACGTAGCGGCCGGAGTGCTCGCCCACGCCGTGCGCGATCTGCACGATCGCCTTCGGGCGCGGGTGCGACCACCAGCGCCAGTGGATCGTCACGCCGTAGGCGTCCTGGAAGGTCCTGTCGACCGCGGTGCCGGGCATGGGACCAGTGTGGCCCTCCGGCCGCTGAGCGCGAAGACGAGCGGAAGAACTGAGAAGATACTCACGATCCGTCGGACAACGGTCCTGCCCGCCCGCCTGATCGCTAGCGTTCTAGCGCCGTGCGGAGCCCCCACGTCCGTCCCCATCCCCCATCTCGAGCGAGGCCAGCCCCCACATGACCGTGTCGCCCCTGATCTGGACCCTGACGATCGTCTTCATCGTCCTGCTCCTGCTCTTCGACTTCTTCTTCCACGTGCGCAAGGCGCACGAGCCGACCCTCAAGGAGTCTGCGCTCTGGTCGGCCCTCTACGTCGGCATCGCCGTGCTCTTCGGCGTCGGCGTCCTGGTCTTCGGCGGACCGACCCCCGGCTCCGAGTACTTCGCGGGCTACATCACCGAGAAGGCGCTGTCGGTCGACAACCTCTTCGTCTTCCTCATCATCATGGCGAGCTTCAAGGTGCCCCGCGCCGACCAGCAGAAGGTGCTGCTCTTCGGCATCGTCTTCGCGCTGATCGCCCGCACCGGCTTCATCTTCCTCGGCGCCGCGCTGATCAACTCCTTCGCCTGGATCTTCTACCTCTTCGGCCTGATCCTGCTGCTGACCGCGTTCAACCTGGTGAAGCCCGGCGACGAGCACGCCGGCGACAACGTGATGGTCCGCCTCGCCAAGCGCATCTTCAAGACGAGCGACCAGTACGACGGCGACAAGTTCTACACGCACATCGACGGCAAGAAGGTCCTCACGCCGATGATCCTGGTGATGGCGGCGATCGGCGGCACGGACATCCTGTTCGCGCTCGACAGCGTCCCCGCGATCTTCGGCCTCACCAGCGACGTCTTCCTGGTCTTCACCGCCACGGCGTTCTCGCTGCTCGGTCTGCGCCAGCTGTACTTCCTGATCGACGGACTGCTCGACCGCCTCGTCTACCTCAGCTACGGCCTCGCCGCGATCCTCGCCTTCATCGGCGTGAAGCTGATCCTGCACGCGCTGCACGAGAACAACCTGCCGTTCATCAACGGCGGCGAGCACGTCGAGGTCTTCGAGATCGGCACCGGCCTCTCGCTCACCGTGATCATCGGAGTCCTGGCCGTCACGGTCATCGCCTCGCTGGTCAGCCCGAAGGGCCGCCGCATGGCCGCCGAGGCCGCGGAGCGCAAGCGCGTGGCCGCACAGGCCGGAGCGGACGTCGAAACGGGACACTGACCCGCACAACGAAGGCCGGGACGCCGATCCGGGGAGGAATCACCCGGATCGTGCGTCCCAGCCTTCGTTGTGGGGCTACTTCGCTCGGTACCGGTGTTCCGGGCGTCCGGTGGTGCCGTAGCTCAGGGTCATCTCGACCAGGCCGCGGCCCGCGAGGCCCGAGAGGTAGCGCTGGGCCGTCGCGCGCGAGATGCCTGCCCGCTCCGCGACCTCGAGGGCCGAGAGCTCGGCGCCCGACTCGGACAGCCGCGCCAGCACCAGCTGCTCCGTCGCCGAGCGGGACGGCTGGGTGGCCGCCGCGTCGCCCGAGTGCAGGATGCGCAGCGCCCGCTCCACCGCCTCCTGATCCGCGACCCGGTCCTCGCGCAGCACGTTGCGGAAGCGCACGTAGGCGTCGAGGCGCTCGCCGAGCAGCCGCGCGTCGAACGGCTTGATCAGGTAGCCCAGCGCCCCCGCGTGCAGGGCCTTGCGCACCGTCGCCCCGTCCGAGGCGGCGCTCACCACGAACGCGTCCGTCTCCAGCTCCCGCAGCAGCGTGATCCCGCTCTGGTCCGGCAGGTGCACGTCGAGCAGCAGCAGGTCCGGCGCGTGCTCGAGCACCGCGGCGCGAGCGGCCCGGGCGGTGTGCACCGGCGGCAGCGCCCGCAGGCCCTGCCGGGTGTCGACGAGGTCGGCGTGCAGCTGCGCCACCCGGAAGTCGTCGTCGACGACGAGCACGGTGCGCTCCTGCTGATCCGGGGTCATCAGTCCTCCTCCTCGAGCCGCGACTCGTCGCGCAGCTCGTCCTCCGGCGGCAGCACCGCGCCCGGCAGCCGCGCGCAGAGCACCGCCCCGGAGGACTCGCCACCGGCGTCCGCCAGCCACACCTCGCCGCCGCGCCGCGCCGCGACCTCGCGGCAGAGCGGCAGCCCGAAGCCGCGGCCGTGCACGCGGTCGTCGTCCTCGTCCACCGCGCCCGGCCCGCGGGCGAAGAGCGACTCCGGATCCGCGACGCCGTCGCCGGAGTCCGCCACCGTCACGAAGAGCGCGTCGCCGTCGTCGAGCAGCTCGACCTCGACGAAGCGCACGTCGCGGCTCCCCTCGACGGCCGCGCGCACCGCGTTGTCGACGAGGTTGCCGACCACTGTCGCGACGTCCTCCGGCTCGATCACCGTCCCGCGCACCAGCGTCTCCTCGCCGAGGGTCAGCAGGACGCCGCGCTCGGCCGCCTCGATCCCCTTCGCGCCGACCAGCGCCTGGAGGTAGGGCTCCTGCAGCCGGTCGGCGTGCTGCACCGGGTACTTCAGCGGCCCGCGGGTCAGCACCTCGTCGAGGTACTCGCGCGCCGACCCCGTCCGGCCCGCATCGAGCAGACCGGCCACCACGTGCAGACGGTTGGCGAACTCGTGCCGCTGCACCCGCAGCGCGTTGGTCATCGCGCCGACGGCGTCGAGGCGCCGGCTGAGCGCGGCGAGCGCCGTCCGATCGCGCAGCACCACCACGACGCCGAGATCGCGGTCGCCCCGGGTCACCCGCCGGATGTCCACGTAGACGATGCGGGAGCGCACGACGAAGCCCTCCTCGCCGTTCCCGCGGGAGGGCTCCGTCGAGGCGAGGGCCGCGGCGATCGCGTCGGCGAGCGGCTGCGGCAGCCCGAGGTCGGCGAGCGCGCGGCCGTGCAGGGCGCGACCGGTCGGATCCTCGGAGCCGAGGATCGCGGCGGCGCGCGCGTTGCAGACGCCGACCCGCCCGTCGCGGTCGAGGGCGAGCACCCCCTCGTCGACCCCGTCGAGCACCGCGGCCTGGTCCTGCACCAGCGCGGTGAGCTCCTCCGGCGCGAGGCCGAGCGTCAGCCGCAGCAGCCGGCGCCGGATGAAGACCGAGGCGACGGCCGCGAGCACGAGCCCGGCGAGCGCCGCCGCGAGCACGCCCAGCAGCGCGATCGGCAGGTCGTCGAAGACGCTGGAGCGGGCGAAGCCGATGCTCACCTCGCCGACCACGCGCGCGCCGTCCGGTCCGTAGACCGGCACTTTCGCCCGCGCGGACTCGCCGAGCGTGCCGGTGCCCCAGGACACCGACTCCCGGCCGGCGAGCGCCTCCTCCGCACTCGTCGAGACCACCTCGCCGAGTCGCTCGGGGTCGGGGTGGGCGAGCCGGATGCCGCGGTCGTCGGTGATCACGACGAAGAGCGCGCCGGTGCGCTCCTCGATGGCCTCGGCGGCGGTCTCGAGCGTCCCGCCCTCGAGCTCCGCGCGGGAGGGCACGGCCGGGTCGGCGGAGGAGGCGGCGACGGCGTCGCGCACGTCGGAGTCCTCGGCGACGGTGCGGGCGATGGCGAGCGCCGTCTCCTCCGCCTCGCCCTGCAGCTGCTGCACGCTCAGAGCGGTCACCAGCCCCGCGCAGACCAGGACGGCCGCCGCGACGGTGGCGAGCTGCAGCACGAGCACGTGGGTCGCGAAGCGCATCGGGGCCTCCTCGCCGTCGTGGTGACCGAGCCGGTCGTGATGATCCTGATGCGCAGAATGCGCAGAACCCACACTATGCGCAGATCGCGCGCTAATGAGCGATACCCGGGCCGGGCGGCCCGGGCTGCCTAGTGTGTCCACGACCTGGAGAGCCCGCCGCGGGATCCCGGACGCACCACGACGAAGGAGTCAGCAGTGTTGGTAGTACTCGGATTCACGATGATCCTGGCCTTCATGGCCCTGATCATGACCAAGCGGCTCACGCCCATGGTCGCCCTGATCGTCGTCCCGACGATCTTCGGGCTCTTCGCCGGCGCCGGTCTCGGCATCGGCGACATGGTGCTCGAGGCGATCGGCAGCCTCGCCCCCACGGCCGCCCTGCTGATGTTCGCGATCATGTACTTCGGCATCATGATCGACGTCGGCCTCTTCGACCCGCTGATCCGCTTCATCGTCCGCGCGCTCGGCGACGACCCGGCCAAGGTCGTCCTCGGCACCGCGCTGCTCGCCGGCGCGGTCTCGCTCGACGGTGACGGCTCGACCACCTTCATCGTGACCACCGCCGCGATGCTGCCGATCTACCTCCGCCTCGGGATGAACCCCGTCGTCCTCACCTGCGTCGCCGGCCTCGCCAACGGCACGCTCAACATCGTGCCCTGGGGCGGCCCCACGGTGCGCGCCGCCGCGGCGCTGCAGGTCTCGCCGAGCGAGATCTTCGTGCCGATGCTGCCCTCGCTCGCCGTCGGCCTCGCCGTCACGCTGGTCTTCGCCTGGTTCCTCGGACTCGGCGAGCGCCGCCGCCTCGGCTCGCTCGCCCTGGCCGAGCCGATGCTCGAGCAGGAGCTCGTCGGCGCCGGCCGCGGCTCGTCGTCCCGCTCCGGAGCCCGCACCGGCGGCCTCGCCGCCCTCACCGGCGGCATCCGCACCGTCGCCCGCGAGCGCTTCTCCTTCCTCCGCGGCCCGGAGTCGCTGCGCGGCGCCCAGGTCGCCGTCGCCGCCCGCGTCCAGGCCGACGACGCCGACACCGCGATGGCCGACACGATGCTCGACCCCGAGCGCGAGACGCTCCGCCCGAAGCTGATCTGGGTCAACCTCGTGCTGACCCTGGCCGTGATGACGCTGCTCGTCGCGGACATCCTGCCGCTCCCCTACGTCTTCATGGTCGGCTCCGCGGTCGCGCTGCTGATCAACTTCCCGAAGATGAAGGACCAGGCGTCCGAGATCGTCAAGCACGCGCCGAGCATCGTCGGCGTCGTCTCGATGGTCCTCGCCGCCGGCGTGCTGATCGGCGTCCTGAACGGCACCGGCATGGTCGACGCGATGGCCGAGTGGGTCGTCGACGTCATCCCGCCCGCGCTCGGACCGTTCCTCGCCGTGATCACCGGCGTGCTGAGCATCCCGATGACCTTCTTCATGTCGAACGACGCGTTCTACTACGGCATCCTCCCGGTGCTCTCCGAGAGCGCCGCGCAGTACGGCATCGACCCGGTCGAGATGGCCCGCGCCTCGATCACCGGCCAGCCCGTGCACCTGCAGAGCCCGCTGGTCCCGGCGATCCTGCTGCTGGTCTCGCTCGCCGCGGTCAACCTGGGCGACCACCACCGCAAGGTGCTCTGGCGCGCGGTGATCGTGTCGCTGGTGATGCTCGCGGTCGGCGTCCTGGTCGGGGCGATCCCCTTCGGCTGATCCGGGGACCTGGCGTCAGCCCAGCAGCGGCGCCAGGTTCTCCGTCCAGACGTCGAAGCCGAGCTTCACGATCAGCGCCCCGACGACCACGAGGAACGCGATCCTGATGAACCGGCTCCCCTTCGCGACCGCCATCCGCGAGCCGAGGTAGGCGCCCGCCACGTTCGCGAGACCCATGAAGAGCCCCAGCAGCCAGATCACGTGGCCGCCCGGCACGAAGTACAGCAGTGCACCGAGGTTCGTCGCGACGTTGACGATCTTCGCCTTCGCGCTCGCGAGCAGGAAGTCGTAGCCCAGCGCCGTGATCAGCGCGATGATCAGGAACGTCCCGGTCCCCGGCCCGATCAGCCCGTCGTAGAAGCCGATGACGAGCCCGAGCACCCCGGCCGTCACCAGGTGCCGGCGCCCCGCGTGCTTGAGCGCCGTGACGCTGCCCATCGCGGGCCGCGCGATCGTCACCACGGCCACCACGATCAGCGCGACGACGATGATCGGCTTGAAGACGGAGGCGGGCAGCAGCCCCGCCAGATTCGCTCCCCCGTAGCTGCCGGCCAGCGCCACCGCCGCCATCGGCAGGGCCGTCCGCAGATCCGGCCTCGCCCTGCGGTAGTAGGTGATCGCGCTCGTCGTCGTCCCGAAGATCGAGGCGAGCTTGTTGGTCGCGAGCGCCTGCACGGGCGAGATGCCCGGCACGAGCAGCAGGGCGGGGAGCTGGAGCAGGCCGCCGCCGCCGACCACCGCGTCGATCCAGCCGGCGGCGAACGCGGCCAGGATCATCAGCAGGACGACGGGGAGGGCGAGGTCCTCGGTGAACGTCAGCATCGCTCGGAAGCGTACGCGGCCGCCGCCACCCCCTCGACCCGGGCGCCGCGCCACCCTAGGGTCGGCGGCATGCGATTCGGACTCTTCATCCCCCAGGGCTGGCGCCACGACCTCGTCGGCATCGATCCCGCCGACCAGTGGCGCACCATGCGCGACCTCGCCCAGCACGCCGACGCCGGCCCCTGGGAGTCGGTGTGGGTCTACGACCACTTCCACACCGTCCCGGTGGTGACGGAGGAGGCCACCCACGAGGCGTGGACGCTGATGGCCGCGTTCGCCGCCGCCACCTCGCGGGTGCGGCTCGGCCAGATGTGCACCTGCATGAGCTACCGCGACCCCGCGCACCTCGCCAAGATCGCCACCACCGTCGACATCGTCTCCGGCGGCCGGGTCGAGATGGGCATCGGCGGCGGCTGGTACGAGCACGAGTGGCGCGCCTACGGCTACGGCTTCCCGCCGATCGCCGAGCGCCTCGGCCGCCTCGACGAGGGCGTGCAGATCATGCGCCAGGCCTGGACCGAGGGCGTCTCCACGCTCGACGGGCGCTACTACCAGGTGGACGGCGCGGTGAACCGCCCGCTCCCCCTGCAGGACGGCGGCATCCCGCTGTGGGTGGCCGGCGGCGGCGAGAAGGTGACGCTGCGCATCGCGGCGCAGTACGCGCAGTACACCAACTTCGCGGGCGCGCCGGAGGCGTTCGACCACAAGAGCGCCGTCCTCCGCGGGCACTGCGAGCGGCTCGGCACCGACTACGCGGCGATCACCCGCAGCTCCAACTACAACGTGATGATCGCCGAGACGGAGGCGGAGGTCGAGAAGGGCCTGCAGCGCCTGGAGGACCGCGTCACCCCCGCGCTCGGCGCCGAGGCGGCCTCGGCGTTCGTCGCCGAGTACCGCAGCCCCGACGCGCTCGCGGTCGGCACCCCCGCGCAGATCGTCGACCGCCTCGGCGACATGCGCGAGCGCGGCATGGACTACGCGATCACGTACTTCCCGGACGCCGCCTACGACCGCTCCGGCCTCGAGCTCTTCGAGCGCGACGTCGTCCCGCACCTGTCCTGACCCGCGCCGTCGATCCGTCGCGAACGGCTCTCGCCACACGGGCGGGACGACCGTTGCCGACGGACCGGCAGCGCGCCTACGCCTCGCTCGCGCGGTCCGCAAGTCCCTGCGCCGGGGCGGGCCGCCCACCTACGGTCGAGGCATGGAAGCACAGGACATCCGCTGGAACGACGAAGCCCGCGACAAGATCCTCGAGGACTCGGACAGGGTCCTCCGCGAGGCGGTGCTCGACCTCGCGAAGACCAAGAAGGGCGAGCCCTGGGAGGACGTCTTCGCCGAGCTGAACGCACGACTGAAAGATCAGTTCATCGACTTCGAGCCCGGCCCGGACCTCCGCAAGTACGCCGAGGCCGTCTCCGCGGGAGAGATCGAGTCGTGAGCACCGACGACGGCGCCGCCGGCCGCACCGAGGACCCGGCGCTCGCCGACGAGCTGGCCTCGATCCGCGCCGTCGGCGAGGGCCGCCGCGGCGACGCCGCCGACGAGTCCGATGTCGAGCACGGCGACCCGCAGACCGTCGAGCAGGTCGAGCAGGAGCTCAAGGGCGGCCTCGACCTCGACTGATCGGACGCAGAACGCAGGAAGGCCCGCTCCCCTCCAGGGCGCGGGCCTTCCTGCGTGCCGAGCCGATGACGAAGTTCACTCCGCCGGTACAGCGCACGTGCGGTCCGACGCCTTCTGACCGGTGACGCCAGGGAGCGGATCGGCGTCCGGCGCGACGGCGCCGGTCGCGACGGGCGGGGCTGCTTCCGGCACCGCGGGCGATTCTTCGGCGCCGCCCTCCGCCCCCTCGACTCCCTGCGGCGCCGCGGGGGTGAAGGGGACGTCGTCGCGCACCTTCGCCATCAGGTCAGGGCCGAGCGACGGGTCCGGCACGACCTTCCCGGGGAACTCGGGGTCGCCGGTGCTGCCCGGGTACTGCACGAAGACCAGCCGATCGAGTTCCACGTCCTTCAGCGTGAGGGCGAGCCCGATCAATGTCCGGGGCTCGGTCATCGACGTCGACAGGTGCATCGCGTGCGACGCCGCATGCGCCAGTCCGTACAGGGCGCCGGCGTCCGAGAGCGTGCCGGACGACTTCACCTTCCTCATCAGCGAGGACAGGAACTGCTGCTGCGACGAGATCCGCGCCAGGTCGCTGCCGTCCCCGACGCCATGCCGCGTCCGCAGGAACGCGAGCGCTGTCGCACCGGAGACCGTGCTCGTCCCGGCGGGGAGATCGAGCCCCGAATCCGTGTCCCGCACGGCTCCCGTCAAGCAGATGTCGACGCCGCCCACCGCGTCGCTCATCTCGATGACACCCTGGAAGGAGATCCAGCCGGCGTAGGGGATGTCCAGTCCGGTCAGCTGCTCCACCGAGCGGTTGACGCAGGCGAGCCCGCCGGCCGAGAACGTGGAGTTCAGCGGCACGTCGCCCTCCCCCGCCGTGACGACCCCCGTCTCCGGGTCGGTGCACACCGGCCGGTCGACGAGGAGGTCGCGGGGCAGCGAGACGACCACCGCGCTCCGGTGGTCGCGCGCGACGTGCAGGAGGATGTTGACGTCGTTCAGCGTCGCGTCCCTGCCGCCGTACTCGTCGCCCTGCGCCGCATCGTTGTCCGCCCCGACGACGAGCAGGTTGAAGCCGCCCTCCATCTCGCCGATCGGACGCGGCGTCGCCGACGCGGACAGTGCCGCTCCGACGTCGAGATCGACGGCGTTCTCCGCGACGGTGCGGCCGATGCTCGCCGCCGCGATGGCGCCCACGGACCCGCAGCCCACGACGAGCACGGCGACCACGGAGACCGCGACCCTCACCACATCCCGCGCCGCGGACCTTCGGCGCAGCCGGCCGTGCCGGACCGGCACCGCACTCGAGCGCCTCACAGGCGGCGACTCCGTCGCTTCCGTGCGCTTCCGCGCGACCGCCACTCGACCGCATCTGCGTCAGAAGCCGGAACTCGAACGAAGGCCCAGCCGTCCGGGTACTTCTGCCTCATGCTCCGTACTTGTTGTTGAGTGCCTGAGCGATGTCCCGGTAGTCCTCCGGGCCGAGCGAGCCGTTGACCGTCGCGCGGCCGCTGCCGTAGTGACCGCCGAAACGCTCGAGCCCCCGGGTCGTCTCCTGATCCAGGACGCCGGGGAAGGACCCGGAGGAGTAGAAGAGCTGGCCTTTGAGATGCCTCTCCACGCCGACCCAGCTGTTGCGCCCGAGGTCTCCATCGATCGGGCCGCTGTAGCCGCCATCGGCGGCGTAGCACTGGAGGAGCTTCCAGAAGTTCGTTCCGGGGACGCCATCGGATTCCGTCGACGTCCTCGGAAGTTGACGGTTGCAGACCGACGGCGCCGCTTCCGCAGGTGTGCCTGCACCGACGGGGACTGCCACGGCGATGATCGCGGCGAGGACGGTCTTCTTGAGCGGTGAACGGAATGACATCTTTGCCCGATCCTGGTCAGCAGCCGGCGGGTTCGAGTCCTCCCCCACCACGGGAGAAAGCTCCCGCTCGAAAAGGAATACCATCTGCGTATGGTTCCTTCGAGTGCTGTCGCGAAACGCGGCCCGTCCAGGCGAACCCCGCGCTGGGCGCGACTCGCGCCGGCGACGAGAACGCAGGAAGGCCCGCTCCCCGGTGAGGGAGCGGGCCTTCCGATCGTGCCGGGCGAGCGGCGGGTGACTACGCCGAGAGGCGCTCGTAGTCGGTGTAGCCCTCAGCGCCGCCGCCGTAGACGGTCTCCTGGACGAGCTCGTTCTCGGGGTGGCCGCCCTGCCAGCGCTCGACGAGGTCGGGGTTGGCCATGACCGGACGGCCCACCGCGACGGCGTCGGCGTGGCCGTCGCTGATCAGCGCGGTCGCCTCCTCGCGGGAGGTCGGGCTGCCGAAGCCGCTGTTCGCGACGAAGACGCCGCCGAAGCGGGTGCGCAGGTCCTGGACCAGCTCGCCGGCGGGCTCGGCGTGCAGGACGCTGAGGTAGGCGAGGCCCAGCGGCGCGAGGCCGTCGACGACCGCCTCGTAGGTGGCGCGCACGTCGGCTTCGTCGGTCTCGACGACGTCCTGGATGTTGTGCGCGGGCGAGAGGCGGATGCCGACGCGGCCGGCACCGATCTCCTCGGCGACCGCGCGGGTGACCTCGACCACGAACGCGGCGCGGGCGGCGGGGCTTCCGCCGTAGGCGTCGGTGCGGACGTTCGAGACCGGCGAGAGGAACTCGTGCAGCAGGTAGCCGTTGGCCCCGTGCACCTCGACGCCGTCGAAGCCGGCGTCGACGGCGCGGCGGGCACCGGCGACGAACTCGTCGCGAACGATGGCGAGCTCCTCGGTGGTCAGCGCGTGCGGGACCGGGAACGGCTTCTTCTCCCCGCTCGGGACGCGGACCTCGCCGTCGATCGCGACGGCGCTCGGCGCGACGATGCGGTCGGTGCCGGTGACGTCGGTGTGCGTGACGCGCCCGCCGTTCATGACCTGCATGACGATGCGGCCGCCGGCGGCGTGCACGGCGTCCGCGACGCCCTTCCAGCCCTCGGCCTGCTCGGCGGTGACGATGCCGGGCTGGCCCGGGTACGCCTTCGACTCGGCGCTCGGGAAGACGCCCTCGCTGATGATCAGGCCGAGGGAGGCGCGCTGGGCGTAGTGCTCGGCGATGAGGGCGCCGGGGACGCCCTGCTCGTCGGCGCGCAGGCGCGTCATCGGCGCCATCACGAGGCGGTTCGGCAGCTCGAGGTCGCCGGCGGTGAGGGGGGAGAAGGGATCCACGGATCGCCTTTCGATCGGAGAGCGGGGGGAGGGCGCGTCACCGTTCCCGGGACGCACCCCGGAGGCAACGGCGCCCGCCCCGCGCGCATTCCGCTTCCCGGCGTTCTCCCACTCACGGTGCGCCGGGCGGCCACATCGCCCTCAGGTCGAGAGGAGCGTCGCGCGGAACATGCTGGTCGAGTAGCCGCGGAGCGGCGTATCGAGACCCGACGCCGTCAGCAGAGAAGCCTGCAGACCGGCCCGCTGACACCGGCGGATCTCGATACGCCCGCTGCGCGGGCTACTCGATCAGCATGCAGAGGAGCACGACGCGACAGCACCTCACGCCATCCGGGACGGCCGCTCGTCGCCCGGCCTACAGTCCTGCTGTTCCCTGCGCCGGATGAAGGAGACGAGCAGATGTCTGCAGAGCTCACCGAGTTCACGATCGGCATCCTGGCCGATGACGAGACCGTCGAGAGGATGCGTCTCGCTCTGCTCGCGGTACTCGAGAACGGCGAGTTCCGCGACCTGCCCTGGACGTTCTCCGTCTCGCCCGACCCGGACCTGCGCGGCCGATAGGGTCACCTGCTCGACGAGGCGGCGGTCGGAGCCGCCGACACGAACGGCCCCCGCTCGAATCGAGTGATCGCGCGAGTCCTGCCGGTCGAGCAGCCGCGGAGCGGCGTATCGAGACCCGCCGTCCTCAGCAGGGTGGCCTGCAGACCCGCCTGCTGGCGCCGGTGGATCTCGATGCGCCCGCTGCGCGGGCTATTCGATCAGCACGGACGCTCCGTCACGCACTCCCCCGCTCTCCTCCTCACGGACAGCCCTCGCTCGGGTGACACCCGGGCTGTCTACACTCGGGAGGCGAACGACGAGGGAGTGCGCGATGCCGAACGATTCATCCCCGACGAGGGCCGCGGCCCGCCGGGGCGCCCGCCGATCGCCGATCGCAGCGCTCCTCGCCCTGCTCGCCGGCGCCGCTCTCGCGCTCGTGCCGGCCGCCACCGCAGCCGCTGAGCCGCCCGCGACCCTCGGCTCCTCCGTCGTCCTCGACTCGGCCGGAGTCCTCAGCTCCGCGGAGATCGGCGACATCGAGGCGGCCTCCGCCCAGCTCTACCAGGAGCACAGCGTCCAGCTCTTCGTCGCCTACGTCGACACCTTCACCGGCACCACCGGCGACGAGCGCTGGTCCGACGCGACCGCGGAGCTCAACGGACTCGGCACGAACGACGTGCTCCTCGCCGTGGCGATCGAGTCCCGGCAGTACCAGGTGTCCGTCGACAACGGCTTCGCCCTCGACGCCGGCCAGGTCTCCGCGCTGGAGACGGACGACATCGAGCCGCAGCTGGTCGACGGCGACTGGGCGGGCGCCGCCGTCGCGGCAGCCCAGGGCATCGGCACCCGCCTCGACGCGCCGAGCGCGGGCGAGTCGCTCGGCTCCGGCCTCCTGGTCGTCCTCGCCGTGCTGGCCGCACTGCTCGTCGTGGGCGTGATCGTCTGGCTGCTCGTCCGCCGCGCGCGCCGCCGGAAGGCAGCAGAGGCGGTCGAGGCGTCGATCGACGAGCTCGCGACCCGCTCCGGCTCCGCCCTCGTGCACGCCGACGACGCCGTGCGCACCAGCGAGCAGGAGGTCGGCTTCGCGGAGGCGCAGTTCGGCTCGGACGCGACCGGCCCCTTCCGCGAGGCGCTCGTCACCGCGAAGCGCCTCCTCGGCGAGGCCTTCGCCCTGCAGCAGCGGCTCGACGACGCGGAGCCGGAGACCGATCAGGAGCGCCGCGACGGCTACGGCCGGATCCTCCAGCTCTGCGCCGACGCCGAGCAGGTGCTGGACGAGAAGGCGGAGGCCTTCGAGGAGCTCCGCGCCCTCGAGAAGAACGCCCCGGAGGTGGCCGCCCGCCTCACCGCGCGCGCCGCGGAGGTCCGGGCCCGCCTCTCCCCCACCCGCGCCCTGCTCGCCGACCTCTCCACCCGCTACGCCCCGACGGCGATCGACGATGTGGAGGACGACGCCGACCAGGCGGAGGACCGCCTCCGTTTCGCCGACGACCAGGTCGCCGAGGCGCGGACGGCGCTCACCGCCGGCGACTCGGGCCGCGCGGCCGTGCTGCTGCGCGCGGGCCAGCAGGCGGCCGAGCAGGCCTCGGGCCTCCTGGACGCCGTCGCGACCCGCGCCACCGACCTGCAGGAGGCGGAGCGCACCCTCGCCGGCCGGGTCGCCGAGATCCGCGCCGACGCCGCCCAGGGCCGCGCGATCGTCGCGGCCGGCGACTCCGCCGACGCCGCGAGCGCGCCCCTCGTCGCGAACGTGCAGTCCGCGGTCGCTACGACGGAAGCCGCTCTCGACGCCGTCGAGCGCGACGCCGCCGCGGGCCCGCGGGACCCGCTCGCACTGCTGGAGCGCCTGACCGCGGCCGATGCGACCATCGACGCGGCGGTCGGCGGCTACCGCGACGCCCAGGCGCAGCGCGAGCGCCGACAGGCCGCACTCGCCGCCGAGATCGGCGCCGCCCGCAGCCGCGTCTCCGCCGCGGAGGACTTCATCGCCGCCCGTCGCGGGGCCGTCGGCTCGCAGGCGCGCACCCGGGTCGCCGAGGCCGCCCGCTCGGCGGAGTACGCCGCGCAGATCGCGGCCACCGATCCGGCCGAGGCGCTCGCCTCCGCGCAGCGCGCCTCCGCCCTCGCGCAGCAGGCGCTCCAGGCCGCCCGCTCCGACGCGAGCGCCTACTCCGCCCCCGGTCTCGGCGGCGGCTACGGCGGCAACACCACCGGCGCCTTCCTCGGCGGCATCCTCGTCGAGTCGCTCCTCGGCGGCGGCGGCGGCCGACGCTCCGGCTACCGCTCCGGCGGCTTCGGGGGCGGCGGTTTCGGGGGTGGTGGCTTCGGCGGCGGAGGCTCCCGTCGCTCCTCCGGGGGCGGCTTCGGCGGCGGTGGCGGCGGAGGCCGTCGCGGCGGCGGCGGACGCTTCTGACCCGCTCCGGACCACCCGCTCGATCCGACGACCCCCGCTCACAGACCCCGGGCCCGCATCCGCTCGGCCCCCGCCCGCAAGCCCCTCACCCAAGGAGAGACACCATGGCTCAGAAGCAGTCGATCTTCGGTCGCATCGCGCAGCTCGCGAAGGCCAACATCAACGCGCTCCTCGATCAGGCCGAGGACCCGCAGAAGATGCTCGATCAGATGGTCCGCGACTACACCGACAGCATCCGCGACGCCGAGGCCGCCATCGCGCAGACCATCGGCAACCTGCGCCTGCTCGAGGACGACTACCGCGAGGACGTGCAGAACGCGGACGAGTGGGGCGGCAAGGCCCTCGCCGCGAGCCGCAAGGCCGACGAGCTGCGCGCCACCGGCAACGCCGGCGACGCCGACAAGTTCGACGCGCTCGCCAAGGTCGCCCTGACCCGTCAGATCCAGTCCGAGAAGGAGGCGAAGGACGCCGAGCCGACCATCGCCTCGCAGACCGAGGTCGTCGACAAGCTCAAGTCGGGCCTGAACCAGATGCGCGAGAAGCTGAACCAGCTCTCGTCCAAGCGCGACGAGCTGATCGCCCGCTCGAAGACCGTCGAGGCCCAGTCGCAGGTCCAGGACGCGATCAAGAGCATCGACATCATGGATCCGACCAGCGAGGTGAGCCGCTTCGAGCAGAAGATCCGCCGCGAGGAGGCCCGCGTCCGAGGCGCCGAGGAGCTCGCCTCGTCGAGCCTCGACGCGCAGTTCGAGTCCCTCGAGGACCTCGGCGAGATGACCGAGGTCGAGGCCCGCCTGGCCGCGCTCAAGACGGGTCGCCCCCAGGACTCGATCGGCTCCTGACCGCTGAGGAGGCTCCGGGCCGACGATCCCCTGATCGGCCCGGAGTTCTCCTCATCGCATACCCCCTCCGGCATGCCTCTCGAAGACTGGCAATCGCCCTGATGCGGGGCCGCACGGCACCCCATAGTGTTGACCTCGGTCGCCCCGGAACCCGGTTGGCCGCAGCCTCGTCCGGCCCCTACCGGCGCGGTGAACACCATGAGCGGACCCGGACCTCCCGGGGATCGCTCACCGAGCGGCCGTCGACGAGGACGGCCACCCCGAACGAGCGAGGCGCCGATGAGCACCCCCACCGCACTGTCCGACGGAAACGTCCCCACCGCCCCCCGGGTCGAGGCCTCCCCCCGGGTCCAGGCCTCCCCCCGTGTCGTCCGCACCCGCCCCCGCGGCGAGGGCAACACGAACCCGACGACCGAGTACTCCGGTCTCCTGAGCACCGTGCGCGACGCGGGGCTGCTCCGCCGCCGCCGCGGCTTCTACTACATCCTCTTCTCCGTGCTGACGCTCGCCCTCGGCGGCATCGTCACCGGCTTCGTCCTGCTGGGGGACTCCTGGTTCCAGCTGCTGCTCGCCGCCGCGCTGGGCATCGTCCTCACCCAGTTCGCCTTCCTCGCGCACGAGGCCTCGCACCGCCAGGTGTTCGAGTCCGGCAAGGCCAACGACGTCGCAGGCCGGACGCTCGCGAACCTCGTCGTCGGCATCAGCTACTCCTGGTGGATGAACAAGCACAGCCGCCACCACGCCAATCCGAACGTGCTCGGCAAGGACCCGGACATCGTCCGCGACGTCGTGTCGTTCACGCCGGAGGACGCGGCGCGCTCGCGCGGCGCGTACGCCTGGCTGACCCGCCGTCAGGGCTACGCGTTCTTCCCGCTCCTGCTGCTCGAGGGCATCAACCTGCACCTGCACGGCTTCCGCACCGTGTTCGGTAAGGGCAAGGTCGACAAGCGCTGGGTCGAGATCTCGATGCTCGTCGCCCGCGTCGGCCTGTACCTCGCCGTCGTCTTCTGGGCGCTGCCGCTCGGCATGGCCTTCGCCTTCGTCGGCGTGCAGATGGCCGTCTTCGGCCTCTACATGGGCGCGTCGTTCGCCCCGAACCACAAGGGCATGCCGATCCTGCCGAAGGAGGCGCGCGTCGACTTCCTGCGCCGCCAGGTCCTCACCTCGCGCAGCATCCGCGGCAACTGGTTCAACGACTACTTCATGGGCGGCCTGAACTACCAGGTCGAGCACCACCTCTTCCCGAACATGCCCCGCCCCGCCCTGCGCGAGGCCCAGGTCATCGCCAAGGAGTACTGCGCGACGCACCAGATCCCCTACACCGAGACCTCGCTGCTCGAGTCGTACGGCATCGTCGTCCGCTACCTCAACCGCGTGGGCCTCTCGGCCGGCGGCGACCCGTTCGACTGCCCCGCCGCCGGCGCCTACGGGCGCTGAGCCGGCGCTCCACACCGCACGAACGGCGAAGGCCCTCCCCTCCGAGAAGGAGGAGGAGGGCCTTCGCCGTTCCGCGCGTCAGTTCGCGGAGCAGAGGATGAGCGTGCTCGACACGTTCGCCGCCGTCTTCGAGCCGGTCCCGGTGTAGCCGGAGGGCAGCGTCGAGACGGCGTTCAGCTGGAAGGCGACGCTGATCGAGAGCGTCGTGCGGACGGCGATGGTCGCTCCCGCCGGCAGCGGGGCCGTCAGGGTGATCTGACGGGACGTGTTGCTCAGCACGGTCACGGTGGCCGTGCCGCCCGAGACCGAGAAGACGCCGATGTTGGCGACCCCGGAACCGGTGATGATGATCGTCGTGCCGGTCGGCAGCGGCTCCGTGGGGCCCGCCTGCAGCAGGAAGCCGGGGCCGAGCAGACCGAGGGTGCCGCAGGTGCCGCGGAGCGCGTACGCGCCGAGATCGACGATCGACGCCGCAGCGGACGGGGTGGCGACGGCGACGGCGACGACCGGCACGGTCCACGCGGCGGCGGCGGTGACGGAGCGGCGGGTGACCTGGCGGTCGGAATCGGGGCGGGGCGAGGAGTCGTGGGTCACGGTGTGGCCTTCCGGTCGAGGAGCGCGGGGTGCGGCGCCACCCCGGCGACAGTGACGGGTGGTCCGGCTCGATCGTCGCGAGACGCCCGGTCCGACGCGAGCACGCGGAGCCCGTCCCCCGTCAGTGGGACGACGGCCGACGAGGAGCGGCTTCTCGATGAGATGCAAGGGGCTTCCGGGCCGCTCGGCGGAGTCCTAGCGTTGCCCCATGAGCAGCTCCGAGAACGACATCGAAACCACTCCCGTCGACCCCGAGGAGACGACCGGCACGACCGGCACCGGCACCCCCGCGGGACTCGACGAGGTGGGCAGCCCGTCCCCCGACGGACCCGACGGCGTCGACGCCGCGGGCGAGGAGCAGAACCCGCCCCTGCCCGACTGGGGACCCACCGACGGCGTCCACGGCACCGACGCGGAGACCGCCGACGGCACCGACGCGTCCGGCACTGCCGGGCACTGAGCGCGACCCTCCCGGGGCCCTCGCACCTCCTCACCGGCACTGCGCCGGCCGGGAGGCGCGGGGGCCCTCCGCCGTCCCTCCGTGTTCGCCGGAACGTCGCCGGAGGCCCCCGCCGACGGCCCTACACTGGCGCAATGCAGCCGAACGAACGCGCCCTCCGGGTGATCTCCTACAACCTCCGGGAGCACCGGGCGCACGGCGAGATCGCCCCCCTCGCCGCCCGTCACGACGTCGACGTCCTCTGCCTGCAGGAGTGCGACACCACGAAGCTCCCGCAGGAGCTCGGCGATCTGCGGCTCGCCTCGGTGACCGCGCGCAACCGCCTCGGCCTCGCCGTCTACTACTCGCACGCCCGTTTCGAGCTGCTCGGCAGCGCCGCGTTCGAGCTCAGCAAGTCGATGCACGACCGCGTGATGTCCCCCGCTCACGAGCGTCTGCTCGCCGTCCGGCTCGAGGACCGCGAGGGCGGATCGATCGCCGTCTCCTCCTTCCACGCCGCCCCGCTCTCGGCCGGCAACGCGCTGCGCCGCAAGCAGATCGGCGAGGCACTCGACCGCCTCCGCGAGTACGCCCCGGAGACGCCGTCGCTGATGGTCGGCGACTACAACTACCCCTGGTTCTTCCGCGGACTCGACCGCAAGATGACGCAGAACGGCTACCTGGTGTCGCGGAGCGATTCCCCGACCTACGCGCGCTACCGCTACTTCAGCGGTCACTTCGACTTCGCGATCAGCGACTCGGTCCGGATCGAGCGGGTCTCGACCCTGCCGCAGGGAGTCTCCGACCACCTCCCGGTCCTGGTCGACGCCCACTACGACGTGCGCGCGGCATGACCGGTCGGGTTCCCAGCGGCGGCCTCGATAGGCTCGTCCGGTGACGACCCTGATCCTCGCCCGGCACGGAGAGACCGTCTGGCACGCCGAGAACCGCTACGCGGGCTCCTCCGACATCGCGCTGACCCCGCTCGGCCAGGACCAGGCGGCGACGCTCGCCTCCTGGGCCGTCGACGCCGAGCTCGACGCCGTGTACTCCTCCACCCTCGTCCGCGCCGTGCGCACCGCAGTGCCCGCCGCCCGGGCCGCCCACCTCGAGGTGCAGCTCGATCCGGCCCTCGTCGAGGTCGACTTCGGCCAGGGCGAGGGGCTGACCAACGCCGAGATGGAGAAGCGCTTCCCGGACGAGTACCGCGCCTGGGTGGCCGCTCCCGCGATCCAGCCGATGCCCGGCGGCGAGTCGGGCCTCGACGCCGTCGCGCGCGCCAACACGGCGCTGGCGCGGATCCACCGCGAGCACCCCGACGGCCGGGTGCTCGTCGTCGCGCACGGCACCCTGATCCGGCTGCTGCTCTGCGCCTACCTCGGCATCAACCCCGAGACCTACCGCCACACCTTCCCCTCGGTCGACAACGTCTCGCTGACGACCCTGCTCTGGGACGAGACCGGCGTCGGCCTGCTCGGCTACAACGTCCCTCCCGTGCAGAAGCAGCGGCGCTCGAGCTGAACGCCGTCCCGCCCGTCCGGGTGAGCGCGGGGTCGATCGGACTCGTGCTCGGCTCGATCGCGAGCGTCCAGCTCGGCGCGTCCTTCGCCGTCCTGCTCTTCCCCGCCGCCGGCCCGATCGGGACGGTGACGCTCCGCCTGGTCTTCTCGGCGCTGGTGCTGCTCGTCGTCTGCCGGCCGCGGGTCCGCGGCTACTCGCGCTCCGACTGGGCCACCGTCGGCGCCTACGGTCTCGCCCTCGGCGGCATGAACGCCTGCTACTACGAGGCCATCGCCCGCATTCCGCAGGGAGCGGCGGTGACGCTCGAGGTGCTCGGGCCGCTGGTGCTCTCGGTGATCGCCGGCCGGAGTCTCGTCAGCCTGCTCTGGGCCGCCCTCGCCCTCGGCGGTGTCGTCGTGCTCTCCCAGGGCGGCTTCTCCTCGCTCGATCCCGTCGGCGTCGCCTTCGCCCTCGGCGCCGCCGCGCTCTGGGCCACCTACATCGTCTTCGCCGGGCGCACCGGCGGGCGCTTCCCGCGGCTCGACGGGCTGGCGCTCGCACTGACGGCCGGAGCGATCGTCTCGCTGCCGTTCGGCATCGCCACGGCGGGCCCCGCGCTGGTGCTGCCGCCGGTGCTGCTGCTCGGGCTCGCGGTCGCCGTGCTGTCCTCGGCGCTGCCCTACGCCCTCGAGCTGCTGGCGCTGCGGCGGCTGCGCTCGTCGACCTTCTCGATCCTGATGGCGCTGGCGCCCGGCGCGGCGGCGCTCTCGGGCTTCCTCGTCCTGGGCCAGCGGCTGACCGCGATCGAGGCGGTCGGCATCGCCCTCGTCGTGGTCGCGAGCGTCGGCGCGGTGCGCACGGCCCGTCGGGCCTGACCCGGGTCCCGCTGCCGTCGCGGAACGACGGGAGGCGGAGGCCAGGCCGGGGGCGCGGGAGCCGCCCTTCCGGGTCGGGCGGCCGATCGGACCAGGTCACCGTACGCGAGATGTCCCCGGCCTGGTCTTCCCCCGACCGTACTGAGCGCCGACCGGCCCGCCTAGCAGTCGCGGACGGCGTGGCCACAACGGGGGGGGGATCGGCCCCGAGGTCTCGATACGCCGGCTGCGCGAGCTGGTCGCCAGCATGCATCCGCTCAATTCTTTTGTTAGGCTAACTATGTGACTTCGCCCGACACCGACCTCCCCGCCCTCGCCGGCGAGACGCGCATCGCCGTCGGCCGGCTCGGCCGCCGCCTGCGCCAGGAGAAGGCGGAGCACGAGCTGAGCGACGCGCAGTTCGGCGTCCTGGCGCTGCTGCACCGCGAGGGCCCGCGCACCCTCGGCGAGCTGGCCGAGGCGGAGCGAGTCCGTCCGCCCTCGATGACCCGCACCGTCGGCTGCCTCGCCGACGACGGACTCGTCGAGCGCCTCGCCGATCCGAGCGACGGCCGCGTCACCCGCATCCGCGCGACGGCCCGCGGCTCCGAGCTGGTCCTCGACGTGCGGCGCAGCCGTGACGCCTGGCTCATCGCCCGCCTCCGCGAGCTCGACCCCGCTCAGCGCCGGCTGCTGCACGACGCCGCCGCCCTGCTGCGCGAGGTGGCCGACCGATGAGCGCGATGTTCCGCTCGCTCGCCGTGCCGAACTACAGGATCTGGTTCGCCGGCGCGATGGTCTCGAACATCGGCACCTGGATGCAGCGCACCGCCCAGGACTGGATCGTCATCAACGATCTGACCGACCACGACGCGACCGCGCTCGGCGTGACGATGGCGCTGCAGTTCGGCCCGCAGCTGCTGCTGGTCCCCTTCTCCGGCTTCATCGCCGACCGCTTCGACCGCCGGAAGCTCCTGATGGCCACGCAGGCCGCGATGGCCGTGCTCGGCCTCGGGCTCGGGCTGATCGTGGTGACGGGGATCGTGCAGCTCTGGATGGTCTACGTCTTCGCGCTGCTCCTGGGCTTCGCGGCCGCGATCGATGCCCCCGTGCGGCAGACCTTCGTCTCCGCCCTCGTCGAGGAGCGCGACCTCTCCAACGCCGTCTCGCTGAACTCCGCCTCCTTCAACTCCGCGCGGATGATCGGCCCGGCCCTCGCGGGCGTGCTGATCGCCGCGGTCGGCTCGGGCTGGGTCTTCCTCCTCAACGCGGCGAGCTTCGTCGCCGTGCTGGTCTCGCTGCGCTTCCTGCACCGCGAGCAGCTGCGCTCGGCTCCCCGGGCGACCCGCGGCCCCGGCGCCCTGCTCGAGGGCTTCCGCTACGTCTCGCGCCGGCCGGACATCGTGGTCGTGCTCTCGATCGTCTTCCTGATCGGCACCTTCGGCCTCAACTTCCCGATCTTCGCCTCGACGATGGCGACGGTCGAGTTCGACATGGGCGCCAGCGAGTTCGGCCTGCTCTCCTCCGCCATCGCCGTCGGCTCGGTCGTCGGCGCCCTGCTCTCGGCCCGTCGCGACCGCCCCCGGCTGCGCCTGATCGTCGGCGCCGCCGCGGCCTTCGGCGTCGCGCTCGCCCTCGCCGGCCTGATGCCGACCGTCTGGGCGTTCGCGATCCTGCTGCCCTTCGTCGGCATCGCCGCGCAGACGCTGATGACCTCGGCGAACGGCTACGTGCAGCTCTCCACCACCCCGGAGATGCGCGGCCGCGTCATGGCGCTCTACATGGCGATCTTCATGGGCGGCACCCCGATCGGCGCTCCGCTGATCGGCTGGGTCGCCAACGCCTACGGCCCGCGCTGGGCGATGCTGGTCGGCGCCGCCTCGGGCGCGCTCGCCGCCGGCGTCGGCCTCGGCTGGTACCTGCGCACCCGCCGCCGCGCCCGCGCCGGCGAGCCCGCCGCCCAGGAGGAGGTCGCCCTCGTGACGACCCCCGCCCTCACGCCTCGCGCGTGATCTCCACCCGGACGAAGAGCTTCGAGGAGTGCGGCCCGGCGTAGACGCCGCGGAGCGGGGCGATGTCGTTGTAGTCGCGGCCGCGGCCGACGATCACGTGGCGGTCGCCGATGTCGATCAGGTTGGTCGGGTCGTAGCCGCGCCAGGCGCCGCCGCAGAACCACTCGACCCAGGCGTGCGACTCCCCCACGACCGTCTCGCCGATCGCGGCGTTCGGCTTGGGGTGCAGGTAGCCGGAGACGTAGCGCGCGGGGATGCCGGTCGAGCGCAGCGCGCCCAGGACGATGTGGGTGATGTCCTGGCAGACGCCCTCGCGGGCGGTCCACGACTCGGTCGCCGTCGAGTGCACACCCGTGACGCCCTGGCGGTAGGTCATCTCACGACCGATCGTCTCGGCGATCGACAGGGCCGCGTCGCACGGGCCCTCCGCAGCGTCGGCCAGCCGGCGGGCCAGCTCGACGAGGTCCTCGGGCGGGGCGGTGCGGTTGGTCTGCTTGAGCTGCTCGACGTACTCGGTCAGCGTCTGGACCTGGTCGTCGAGCTGCTCCCAGCCGACGGGGTGGTCGGGGTGCGCCTTGGGCCGGATCTCGACGAGCGAGGTCGCGGTGAGCGAGAGCTCCTGGTGCGGGTCGAGCACGTCGAAGGACGAGACCCGGGTGCCCCAGTAGTCGGTGTAGGTGTGCGCCGAGGTGACCGGGCGGATGACCAGGTTGGACGAGAGCACGAGCTGCCCGTCCGAGGAGGCGGGGAGCATCCTCGCCTCGTTGTAGGACGCGACGACATCGCCCCGGTAGGTGAACCCCGTCGTGTGCGTGATGCGCAGCCTGCTCACAGCGCCTCCCCGATCCAGCTCGGCATGACATTGGTGGGGAAGTAGCGCTGCCGGATCGCCTCGGAGGCCGACGAGGTCGCCTCCTGCACGCTGTCCATGTGCCGGGGCAGGTCCTCGAGGATCTCGGCGATCGGCCGGTACTCCAGCTCGCTGCGGATCTGGCCGAGCACCCGCTGGGCGTCGCCGGTGTGGCCGACGCGGCCGGTGCGCGGCTCGATGTCGCGCATGCACATCTCGGCGCGCGAGACCGAGAAGAGGATCGAGCGCGGGAAGAGCCGGTCGAGCAGCAGGAACTCCGCCGCGTTGCGCGCGCTCGGCACGCCGCGGTAGGTGCGGAGGTACGCCTCGTACGCCCCGCAGGAGCGCAGGATCGTCGTCCAGGACGGACCGCTCGCCTCGGTCAGCGACCGGGTCGCCAGCAGCCGGGCGGTCATGTCGGCGCGCTCGATCGAGCGGCCGAGGGTGAAGAACTGCCAGGCCTCGTCGCGCGAGGTGGCCGACTCGATGATGCCCACGGCGAGCGCCGAGCGCTCGCGCACCCAGCCGAAGAACTCCGACACCCGCTCCCCCGTGACGCGGCGGGGCATCCGGGTGCGCGTGGTGTTCAGGCACTCCCACAGCTCGGTCGAGACGATCTCGCGGGCACGGCGGGCGTTCTCGCGGGCGGCGCCGAGCGAGTAGGCGATCGAGGCGGGGTTCGTGCGGTCGATCGCGAGGATGGTCAGCACGTCGGCGCGAGTGACCTCCTTCATGTCGTCCGGGGCAGTGGAGCCCATCACCGACAGCAGGGAGCGGCAGGCGGTGTCCTCGTCGATCCACGGGTCCTCGAGCAGGAGCTGCAGGTGGACGTCGAGGATGCGGGCGGTGCCGTCCGACCGCTCGATGTAGCGGCCGATCCAGAACAGCGACTCGGCGATCCGGGAGAGCATCAGGCGTCCTCCCCCGCGGCGAGCGTCTGCTGCTGCTGCTGGTCCTGGTCGTGGTTGGCCGCGTCCTGCGGCGACTGGTCGGGCGTGTGGTTGAGCGGGTAGACGATCGGGATCGACGTCGTCACCGCGGCCTGGTCCTCGACGAGGCCCGAGATGTCGTGGGCGTCCGGCTCGGCGGTCTGCTGGCCCTCGAGTCCGACGACCCAGGTGTCCTTCGAGCCGCCGCCCTGCGACGAGTTGACGACGAGCTGGCCCTCGGGCAGCGCGACCCGGGTGAGACCGCCGGGCAGGACCCAGATGTCCTTGCCGTCGTTGACCGCGAAGGGACGGAGGTCCGCGTGCCGCGGCCGCATCCCGTCGTCGACCAGGGTCGGGATCGTCGAGAGCTGCACCACCGGCTGGGCGATCCAGCCGCGCGGGTCGGCCTGGAGCCGCGAGCGCAGCTCGGCCAGCTCCTTCGCGGAGGCGGCCGGCCCGACGACGAGGCCCTTGCCGCCGGAGCCGTCGACCGGCTTCACGACGAGCTCGTCGAGGCGGTCGAGCACCTCCTCGAGCGCACCGGGATCCTCCAGGCGCCAGGTGTCGACGTTCTTGATCACCGGCTCCTCCGAGAGGTAGTAGCGGATCAGGTCGGGCAGGTAGGTGTAGACGAGCTTGTCGTCGGCGACGCCGTTGCCGACCGCGTTCGCGATCGTGACGTTGCCCAGGCGGGCCGCGAGCATGAGACCCGGCGAGCCCAGCATCGAGTCGGCGCGGAACTGCAGCGGGTCGAGGAACTCGTCGTCGACGCGGCGGTAGATCACATCGACGCGGGTGGGGCCGGAGGTGGTGCGCATGAACACCTTGCCGCCGGTGCAGAAGAGGTCGCGCCCCTCGACGAGCTCCACGCCCATCAGCCGCGCGAGCAGGGTGTGCTCGAAGTAGGCCGAGTTGTAGACGCCGGGGGTGAGCACGACGACGGTGGGGTCGTCGACACCCTCGGGGGCGGAGGCGCGCAGGGCCTGGAGCAGGCGGTTGGGGTAGTCGCCGACCGGGCGCACGCGCATCGAGACGAACAGCTCGGGCAGCGTCTGCGCCATCACGCGGCGGTTCGAGATGACGTAGGAGACGCCGGAGGGCACGCGGACGTTGTCCTCGAGCACCCGCCAGTCGCCGACCTCGTCGCGGATCAGGTCGATGCCGGACACCTGGATCCGCACGCCGTTGGCCGGCTCGATCCCGGCGGCCTGGCGGTGGAAGTGGCTGGAGCTGGAGAGCAGGGCGGCGGGGATCACGCCGTCCTTCACCGCGTTCTGCGGGCCGTAGACGTCGGCGAGGAAGGCCTCGAGCGCGCGGACGCGCTGCTTGATGCCGCTCTGCACCTCGTTCCACTCGGCGCTCTCGATCACGCGCGGGACGGCGTCGAGCGGGAAGGGCCGCTCCTCGCCCGCGAAGTCGAAGGTCACGCCCTGCGCGAGGTAGGAGGAGGCGAGCGCATCGGTGCGACCGCGCAGCTCCTCCTGCGTCATCCGCGCGAGCGAGGAGTAGATGTCGCGGTAGGAGTCGCGGACGCCGGCGGGGCCGCTCGTCGCCGCGACATCGGCGAACATCTCGTCCCAGGGTGAGGCGCCCGTGCGGGGCCGCTCGACCTTCTGGGACCCGTATCCGTCGAAGAGGTCACCCATGGCACGACTCTAGTGCGGGGCAGATTGCGGGGATGTTTCGGGCGATCGGAGGGCGAGCGGACTCCCTCCGACGGGTCCGGGAATAACGTGGCTTCTCCGTGGTTGGATGAGGATGTACATGCAAATGCATGGATCAGGTCTCGCCAGGACGGGGCCACGGAGAGAAGGAGCGCCCGATGCAGTTCGGCATCTTCACGGTCAGCGACATCACCACCGACCCCACGACCGGCCGCACCCCGACCGAGTCCGAGAAGATCGCGGCCACCCTCGCGATCGCCCTGAAGGCGGAGGAGATCGGCCTCGACGTGTTCGCGCTCGGCGAGCACCACAACCCGCCGTTCTGGTCCTCCTCCCCCACGACGACTCTCGCCTACATCGCCGCGAAGACCGAGCGCCTCCAGCTCAGCACCGCGATGGCCCTGATCACCACGAACGACCCGGTGAAGCTGGCCGAGGACTACGCGATGCTCCAGCACCTCGCCGGCGGCCGCGTCGACCTGATGCTCGGCCGCGGCAACACCGGCCCGGTCTACCCCTGGTTCGGCAAGGACATCCGCCGCGGCATCGAGCTCACCATCGAGAACTACGACCTGCTGCACCGTCTGTGGACCGAGGAGTTCGTCGACTGGGAGGGCCAGTTCCGCACGCCGCTCCAGGGCTTCCAGTCGACCCCGCGCCCGCTCGACGGCGTCGCGCCGTTCGTCTGGCACGGCTCGATCCGCTCACCGCAGATCGCCGAGCAGGCCGCGTACTACGGAGACGGCTTCTTCGCGAACCACATCTTCTGGCCCGCCTCGCACACCGCGAAGATGGTGCAGCTCTACCGCTCGCGCTTCGAGCACTACGGCCACGGCAGCGCCGACCAGGCGATCGTCGGGCTCGGGGGCCAGATCTTCCTGGCCAAGAACTCGCAGGACGCGGTCTCGCAGTTCCGCCCCTACTTCGACAACGCCCCGGTCTACGGCCACGGCCCCTCCCTCGAGGACTTCACCGAGCAGACCCCGCTCACCGTCGGCTCGCCGCAGGAGATCATCGACCGCACCCTCGGCTTCCGCGAGTACGTCGGCGACTACCAGCGCCAGCTGTTCCTGATGGACCACGCCGGCCTGCCGCTGAAGACCGTCCTCGAGCAGATGGACATGCTCGGCGAGATCCTGCCCGCACTGCGCGCCGGCTTCGCCGAGGGCCGCCCGGCGCACGTGCCGGACGCGCCCACCCACTCCTCGCTCGTCGCCGCCCGCGCCGAGCAGCCCGTCCCCGTCAGCGCCTAGGAGGCCCCGCCCATGGACACCCGCAGGATCACCGTCCTCTCGGCCGGCCTCAGCACGCCGTCCTCCACCCGCCTGCTCGCCGACCGCCTGGCCGACGCGGCCGAGGCCTCGCTCACCGAGCAGGGCTTCACCGTCGAGCGCAGCGTCGTCGAGCTGCGCGACCTCGCGCACGACGTGACGAACAACCTCCTGACCGGCTTCGCGAGCCCCGCGCTGCAGACCGCGCTCGACGCGGTGGCCGGCGCCGACGGCCTGATCGCCGTGACGCCGATCTTCACCACCAGCTACAGCGGGCTCTTCAAGTCGTTCGTCGACGTGCTGGACACCGAGGCGCTGCGCGGGCTGCCCGTGCTGCTCGCGGCGACCGGCGGCTCGCCCCGCCACTCGCTCGCGGTCGACTACGCGATGCGCCCGCTCTTCAGCTACCTGCACGCCGCTCCCCTGTCGACGACGGTCTTCGCCGCGACCGAGGACTGGGGCGGAGCGACCGAGGACGGCCGTGCGCTGCCCTCGCGGATCGAGCGGGCGGGCCGCGAGCTCGCGACCGAGGCGGCGCGCACCTCGCGCGCTCCCGCGGACCCGTGGGCGCTCGACGGCTCGTTCGAGGGGATGCTCGGCCGCCGGAGCTGAGCACCGCTTCTCTCACAGGAGCGCGGATCCGTCCAGTAGCGGCGCACGCCGATGCCCGCAGCTAGCCTCCCCTCGGAGGGCCCGCCGGTGGCCCCCGAGGGGAGGCCATGATGGCTCTGGACACGACGTCGCTGGGCAGGAGCGCCTTCGATCGGGTGACGCTGGATCGGCGTCGCTTCCTCAGCGCCCTGGGCGTCGCCGCCTCGGTCCCAGTGCTGGCCGGCTGCGGCTTCGCGCCGGCCCGCCCCGCGGCGAGCGCCGACAGCGGCACGCTGACCTTCACCACCTGGGGCACGGACGCCGAACTCGCGGGCTTCCAGCGCGCGATCGACCGGTTCCAGGAGGCGAACCCCGGCTCGACCGTCGCGCTGAACTCGGTGCCGTACGAGCAGATGTTCACCAACATCGACGCGCAGCTGCAGGCGGGCAACCCGCCGGACGTCTTCCGCGTGCCGTACTACACCTTCGGCAGCTACGCCGGTCGCGACCAGCTGCTCGACCTCACTCCGCACCTCGAGGCCGACGTGGCCGAGCGCTTCACCGACCCGGCCTGGGCCGCGGTGCAGAGCGGCGGCAGCCCGTTCGGCGTGCCGCACCACACCGACACCTCCCTGATCCTCTACAACACCGAGGCGCTCGCCACCGCGGGCATCACCGATTTCCCGGCCTCGCCGGAGGAGGCGTGGACCTGGGAGGAGTTCACCGAGGTCGGCCGGACGCTGCGCGCCTCGCTCCCCGCCGAGCGCTACCCCTTCGCCTACAACTGGCAGGGCAACGGCGTCACCCGCTGGCTGAGCCTGCTCTTCCAGGCCGACGGCCGCTTCCTCACCGAGGACCTCTCCGCGCCGGCCATCGACTCGGACGCCGGCCGCGCGGCGATCGACTTCAGCCGCAGCTTCTTCACCGACGGCCTCGTGCCGCCGAGCAGCTCGATCCAGGCGACGACCTACGCGAGCGACCTCTGGTACTCGCAGACCACCGCGATGACCTTCGGCGGCGCGTTCCTCATCCCCGACGCGGAGTCGACCCTCGACTTCGAGTGGGGCGCCACCTACTCCCCGCGGAACGTGCGCGGCGGCGGCGACTTCGGCGGCAACGCCCTCGTCGCGACCAAGGCGACCGCGAACCCCGAGCTCGCGGCGGCGTTCCTCGCCTTCGTGACCGAGGAGGAGTCGATGCGCGACTTCTGCGCCGGCGCCTCGCTCCTGCCCACCCGCCGCGACCTGACCGAGTCGGGCATCGAGTTCGAGGTGCGCCCCGAGCTCGCCGAGGTCTTCCTCGGCCAGGCGGGCACCGTGCAGGCGGAGGACGCGGCGCAGGTCGCCTCACCGGACATGGCCGCGATCATCGCGGTGCTGAAGGAGCAGCTCGAGCAGGCGTTCGTCGGCGGCCAGAGCACCGAGGACACGATCGCGAAGCTCAGCTCCGGCATCGCCACCGCCGTGCAGTGAGCGGCAGGATCCGGTGACCCGCACCCTCCCCGCGCCCGAGGAGGTGACGGCGCGACCGCGCCGCACCTCCCGGGCGCCCGCCGCCCGCGAGACCGTCGCGGCCTACGGGTTCCTCGCGCCCAACCTGCTGATGCTGGCGCTGTTCGTCTTCGTGCCGCTGGTCGGCGCGTTCCTGCTCAGCTTCCAGCGCACCAACGGCTTCGGCGACGGCGTCTTCATCGGCCTGGACAACTACGCCCGGCTGCTGAGCGACCCGCTGTTCTGGCGCTCGACCCTCAACACCGCGCTGTTCACGCTGATCGTCACGCCGCTCTCGATGGCGCTCGGCCTGGGCGCCGCGGTGCTGCTGAACTCGGTGCTGCCGGCCCGGCCCGTCTTCCGCTCGATCCTGATCCTGCCGATGGCCGTCTCGGGCGTCGCGACCGCGCTGATGGGCGTGCTGATCTTCGACGAGAACAGCGGCGTGCTCGACGGCCTGCTGCAGACGATCGGACTGCCGCGCATCGCCTGGCAGTCCGGCGGCGCGGCGGCGTTCGCCTCCGTGATCCTGGTGACGCTCTGGTGGCGGACCGGCTTCAACATGCTGATCTACCTGGCCGGGCTGCAGGGCGTGAACCCCGCGCTCTACGAGGCGGCGCGGCTGGACGGCGCGAACGGCTGGCAGCAGTTCCGGCACGTGACGGTGCCGCTGGTCGGCCCGTCGACGTTCTTCCTGCTCATCCTCAACGTCATCTACTCGTTCCAGGTCTTCGACATCGTCTTCGTCCTCACCGGCGGCGGGCCGCAGAACTCCACCTCGGTGCTGGTGACCTACGCCTACGACACCGGCTTCGTCACCCGCGATCAGGGCTACGCGGCGGCGATCGGCATCGTCCTGCTGATCCTGACGATGATCTTCACCGCCGTGCAGTGGCGCACGAACCGCTCGAGGGACCTCGTCGAATGAACCGCGTCTCCCGCTCGACGACCGCGCTCCGGCTCGTCCTCGCGATCCTCGTCTCGCTCGTCATCCTCTTCCCGCTCTACTGGATGCTCGTCGTCGCGTTCTCCTCGCGCGCCGAGCTGCTCGGCGGCACGCTGCGGCTGTGGCCGCGCGAGTTCACGCTGGCCAACTTCGAGCGCGTCTTCGACTCGTTCCCGGTCGCGACCTGGTTCGGCAACTCGCTCGCGATCAGCCTCACCACCGCGCTGATCACCGTGGCGATCAACCTGCTCGGCGGCTACGCCTTCGCGCAGCTGCGCTTCCGCGGCTCCGGCGTGCTCTTCCTGCTGGCCCTGTCGACGCTGACGCTCCCGGTGCAGGTGATCATGGTGTCGCTCTTCCGGCTCGTCACCGATCTCGGCCTCTACGGCAGCTACTGGGCCGTCATCCTGCCGACCGCGGCCTCGGCCTTCGGTCTCTTCCTGGCGCGGCAGTTCATCCTCGCGATCCCGCGGGACCTGATCGAGGCGGCCCGGATCGACGGGGCCGGCCACTTCCGCGTCTTCACCCGGATCGTGCTCCCGCTCTCGAAGCCGCTGATCGCGGTGCTGTTCTTCATGTCGCTCCTCGGCTCCTGGAACGACTTCGCCTGGCCGCTGATCGCCCTCAAGGAGAACGTCCTCTTCACCCTCCCGATCGGGCTGCTCTACCTGCAGGGGCAGTTCGGCAGCGACTACGGCGGAACGATGGCCTTCGCGCTGGTGAACGTGCTGCCGATGGTCGTGCTGTTCCTGATCTTCCAGCGCTACTTCGTGCAGGGCTTCTCCCGAAGCGGACTGCGCTGAGCCCAGTCGCTCGGGGTCGGATCGACTGCTTCTATCACGGCCGTATGTCAATCCCGGCTATTGCGCTCCCCGTCGTCGCGGCACCGCGGTACCGTCTACCCAGGCGCTCGTCCGGAGCGCCGCGGGGCACGTCGCTCCAGCAGAAGGCGGGGTCGTCGTGAGCACCATCGCCGCCAATGCCGCCCAGCAGCGGGTCGCCGGTCGCTACTACCTGATCGAGCGCATCGGCTCGGGCGGGATGGGCTCGGTGTACCGCGCCCGCGACGAGACCGTGCAGCGCGAGGTGGCCGTGAAGGTCTTCCGCGCCGAGGCCTCGAACCCCGAGGACGTCGCCCGCCAGGAGCGCGAGGTGCGGATGCTCAGCTCCTTCGCGCACCCCGGGATCGTCAACCTCTTCGACGCCGGCCTGCACAACTTCGGCGGCGAGGTGCGCCGCTACGTCGTGATGGAGCTGGTCGCCGATCCGACCCTTGAGGCGCGGCTCGAGCCGGGCCCGATGGCGCCGGACGAGGTCGCCGCGATCGGCACGCAGCTGGCCGAGGCGCTCGCCTACCTGCACGAGCGCGGCGTCGTCCACCGCGATGTGAAGCCCGCGAACATCCTGGTCAGCGAGGTCGCCTCCAGCGGCTACACCCGCACCGCCAAGCTCACCGACTTCGGCGTCGCCCACTTCATGGACGGCTCGCGCCTCACCAGCGACGGCATCGTGATCGGCACCGCCAGCTTCGTCAGCCCCGAGCAGGTCGCCGGCGAGCCGATCAGCGGCGCCAGCGACGTCTTCTCGCTCGGCCTCGTGCTGCTCGAGGCGATCACCGGGCACCGCGAGTACTCCGGCACCGTCCTCGAGGCCGCGATCGCGCGCCTCAACCGCTCCCCCGTCGTCCCGGCGACGCTGCCCGCGCCCTGGCGCGCGCTGCTCACCTCGATGACCGAGCGCGACCCGGCGAAGCGGCCCACGGCCGACCAGGTCGCGCACCGCCTGCGCGCGGGGATGACCGCGTGCTCTGCCGGCGAGGCCGCCTCTGCTCCTGACGGCAGCCGCGTGCGCCTGCGCCGCGCCGTCATCATCGGCTCGAGCGTCGTCGGCGTCGGCGCCGTCGCCGCCCTCTCCTGGATGCTCGGACTCCTCGCCGGCCGCTGAGCCGACAGCCCGCTCGTCGAGCGGCCGCGCCTCCTGCAGGTCGAGTAGCCCCGCAGGGGCCTATCGAGACCCCCCGTCACCAGCAGGACGGGTCTGCCGACTCAGCGTCCTGCCGGTGGGGATCTCGATACGCCCGCTCCGCGGGCTACTCGATCAGCATGCAGGGGCTGCAGCAACAGCGGCGGCCGCGCACCCCACCCGCTAGTCGAGTAGCCGCGCAGCGGCGTATCGAGACTCCGCTCCAGCACTCGCACCGGAGGGCCCTCGCTGCGTCGATCAGCGCCTGAAGGCGCGTCGAGCGCCGCCGAGCGAGCAGCGGACGACACTCCCTTGCAAGTCGACTAACGCTCATCTACCGTCTCTTCTCGTCGGGCCAGGACGGCTCGGTCACCATGCGGTGATAGTCCGATCGATGGAGATGGACCATGAAGAACAGGTACGGGGCGCTTCTCGCCTCAGGAGCGGTGACCGCAGCACTCGCCCTCGGAGCGGCGCCGATCGCGTCGGCCTTCCCGATCTACGAGGACGCCGACTTCCGCGGATACGCCTACCAGGCGACATGGGTGGAGAAGGACGGTCTCGGTTCGATCAATCGAAAGGCGTCGTCGTTGAAGACGCCGAACCGGAAGACCTTCTACGAGAACCGCGGAATGGTCGGGCGTTCGATCCGTCTGCAGGGAGATGTGTCAGCCCTGTCGAGTCTCACGTCAGGCCTGAACTGGCTGGAGACCTGGAACGACCGGATCCAGAGCTACAACTAGTGGACGGTCGACGACGGCGCCCCGGCGGACGGATCCTCCGGGGCGCCCTGGGCGCCTTCGCCTCTCTAGCAGTTCTGAGTGGCTGCACTGCCGGTGGAGTCGAACCCGATGACTCGGCGCACGCCTACCTAGACCCGGTCAGCGGGGAGATCGTCATGCCGCTGAACGAGTACGCCTTCTACGGGCGGCACGCCGACGAGCAGGTCTTCGATACGGCGGCGGAAGCCGTGGTCGGAGAGTGCATGAAGAAGAAGGGCTTCACCTCCTCCGTCGCTCGCACTCCGGCCGACCCGACGACCGACCTCGACGACCGGACCTTCGGGATGTGGGACGAGAAGCGCGCGGCACGCTACGGCTTCGGCTCCGCCGACTCCCCACTGGACGTCGCGCTGGAGCAGGCACGCGCGGTCGGCGGGATGCAATGGTCCGCGGCGCGGGACGCCTGCTACGAAGACGACGAATCTGTGAGGACGGCGATGGCTACCGTCAACCCGCCGCAGGACGAGTACCTGAACAGTCTCGCCTCCCGCCTGGAGAGCGAGGCGCTGACGAAGGCTCGGAAGGACGAACGCTGGCATCGCGCCCGCGAGCCCTGGGAGCAGTGTCTGAAAGACGCCGGACTCACCGCCCAGACAGGCGAGTACTACCTGACGGAGCAGTCCTACGCGCTGCTGGGGAACGAAGGAGCGGGGAGCAGCGAAGAAGGGATCCGGCTCGCCTCGATCGAGGCCCGGTGCAACACCGAGAGCCGACTGACGCAGACGCTCGCCGACCTCGAAGCCGCGTACCAGCAGCCGCTGATCGACGCGAACCAGGCGGCGTTGAACGAGGAGAAGGAGCGCAAGCAGCAACTCCTCGAGGCCGCGCGCGCGTACATCGCCGCGCATGGTTGACGGCGGGGGTGCAGAGCCGAGCACCATGCGGCTCCGGCGCATAGAGCACCCTTTGCGGGCGGTCGTCGCGGCCCTGGTCCTGCTCGGCTCGATCACGGCCTCCTTCCTGACCGGGCTCCTGGTGCAGGCGCCGGACCACGGACCCGGAGAGCAGGCGCAGCAGTCGATCCAGGTCACCGCGCCTGTGGAGCGACGGGTCGTCGACTCTCGCACGGCGTTCGCCGGCAGCGTCGTCGCCGGGAGCGAGCAGGCGCTCAGCACGATCCCCTCGGGAGTCCCGGCCGTCGTCACCAGGCGCACCGTCGAGGTCGGCGACCTGGTCCGACCGGGGAGTCTCGTCGGCGCCGTCTCGGGACGACCCGTCTTCGCCGTGCCAGGCCCGCTGGCGCTCTACCGCGATCTGCGAACCGAGGACGAGGGCGACGACGTCTCCTCCCTCCAGCGCGCGCTCCGCGAGACTGGGGCGGACATCGAGGTGACGGGCTGGGTGGACTGGCGGACCACCGCCGCAGTGACGGAGCTCTTCGTCGACAACGGCTTCCCCGCGCCGACCGCCGCCGCCCCCGAGCCGGTGGAACCGTCGCCGACCGATCCTGACCCGTCGGAGCCCAGTTCCTCCCCAACGCCCGAGGTACAGCAGCCCCGCGTCGTCCGGCCCCCGGGCCTGCTCATCCCCTCCGCGAGCTTCGTCGCGCTAGCGGCGGCTGAGGCGACGGTCACCAGCGCCCTCCCGCTCGGCGCGACGGTCACGGCTGAGGTCCCGCTGGTCCGGGTCCGCACCTCGCCGAACACCGTCTCGTTCCGGGCCGACGCCGTGAACGCTGCGACGCTGACCGACGGGCAGGAGGTGAGCATCCAGGCCGACACCCGGCAGCTCGCGGGCACGATCACGGCGATCGGGGAGTTCGTCGAGGCCTCGGACGGCAAGGCACCGGGCCGGGACGTCACGGTCACCTCGGCCGATCCCGCCTTCGCCGGACTCTCGCCGGGGCTGAGCGTCACCGTCCTTCCGGAGGCCGAGCACGAGGAGTCCCTCGCGGTGCCGACGGTCGCCCTCCGGCAGGACGCCGACGGGACCTTCGTCCTCGTGCCGGACGACGCCGAGGCGGACGCCGGTCCGGAGCGGCCGGAGCCCCGGCGCGTGCCCGTCACCGTCGACTACTCGGGGAACGGCTGGACCGCGATCGCCGGCGACGTCCTCCCGCCCGGGAGCGAAGTGATCCTGCAGTGACCGTCGGCACTCCTCCCGTGCGCGCCGCCCTCGAGCTGACCGGGATCACCCGGACCTTCGGCGCCGACCCCGCGACCGGCATCCGGGACATCGGCATCACCGTGCAGCAGGGGGAGTTCGTCGCGATCGTCGGTCCGTCCGGCTCAGGCAAGAGCACGCTGCTGAACGTCCTCGGCCTGCTCGACACTCCGACGGCGGGCAGCTACCGCGTCTTCGGGACGGAGGTCGCCTCCCTGCGCGAGCGCGAGCGCGACCGCCTCCGGTCCCGGGTCTTCGGATTCGTGTTCCAGCAGTCGTTCGTCCTCGGCGACGTCTCCGCGCTGCACAACGCGGCGCTCGGACTCCGCACGCAGCGCGTCCCGCTCGCGGAGCGCGGCACGCGGGCGCTGGACGCCCTCGCCCGGCTCGGCGTGGAGGCCAGGGCACACGCCGCCGGGCGGGTCCTCTCCGGCGGTGAGCAGCAGCGTCTCGCCCTCGCTCGCGCCATCGCCACCCGGCCGCGGATCATCCTCGCCGACGAGCCGACCGGCAATCTCGACCGGGCCAACGGGACGGCGGTGCTCGACTACCTTCGCGATCTCCACGCCGGCGGAGTCACCGTCGTCCTGATCACCCACGACGAGACGATCGCGGCGGCCGCGGATCGCACGATCCGCATCGTCGACGGCACTGTCGACCCGTCGACGGCCCTCCCTCCCCGAGCGCCAGTGCACCGGGCCGCCGCGGAGGCGGATGCCGAGGAGGCGGAACCATCGCGCAGGAGTCCTCACCGCTGGGTCACGGCGCTCGCCGACGACCTCGGCGACGCCGTCGACGTCGTCACCACCCGGCTGGCGCGCACCCTGTTCCTGCTGCTCGCGTTCGCGCTGGGCATCGGCGGTCTGGTCGCCTCCATCGGGGTCAGCGAGAGCGCCTCCGGCAGCGTCGCGGACCGGCTGAGCGCGGCCGCCCTCGACGAGGTGCGCGTCTCGGTCCCCGGCGGCACGGATCTCCTGCGCGACGACGACCGTCGCCTCTCCGAGTGGATCGCTTCGGCGTCGTCTCTGCCGCGAGTCGCCGGAGTCGGCTCCGCCTCCGTGGCGTCGGGAGGCGCCGCCTCGATCCAGCGCCTCTCGCCGACCGAGCCGGAGAGGGGATCGCCGCTGAGGCTGATGTCCGCCTCCTCGGACTACCTGCGGCTCACAGGCGCATCGCCCGTGGGTCCGGACACCTTCGGACTCCTCGATGACCGGTCGCTGCAGGGGATCGCGATCGTCGGCCATGACGCGGCGGCGACGCTCGAGCTCCCTCCTCCGGGACCCGGCTGCCGGCTCTGGGTGAACGGCCGCACGGTCGACGTCGTCGGCGTCCTCGACGCCGGGCCTCGGCAGGCCGACCTCGCCGACTCGGTGATCGTCTCCTCCGATGTCCTGCAGGGCTCAGCCGATGTCACGACGGCGCTCCTGATCCGCACCGAGCCCGGGTATCCCGCCGCCGTCGCGGAGGCGGTCCCCCTTCGGCTCGATCCCGCGAACCCCGGACGGTTCGGCGTCGAGACCGTCGCCGACCTCCGCGATCTCCGGACGGGCATCGGCAGCGACCTCGGCGCCCTGATCGCACTGATCTCCCTCATCCTGCTCGTCCTCGCCACCATCAGCGCCGCGACGACCCTGCACCTCTCCGTGCAGGCCAGGGCGCACGAGATCGCACTGCGCCGGGCCGTCGGCGCCAGCAGGACCGCGGTCGGACGCCTCTTCCTCGCCGAGGGCCTCCTCATCGGCCTGCTCGGCGGAGCGGTGGGCGTGGCCGTCGGGAGTGCCGCGACGCTCGTCATCGCCGGGCTCCAGGGCTGGACTCCGATCCTCGAGTCCTGGCTGCCGGCGGCGGGACTCGGCGTCGGACTCCTGACAGGACTCGCCGCGTCGACGATCCCCGCGTGGACAGCGAGCCGCCAGGACCCGGCGCTCGCGCTGCGCGCCCGGTGACCCATCCCGGTCGAGTGGCCGCGCAGTGGCGTATCGAGACCCGCCCAGTCCGGCACGCGAGCCCGGCGGCTCCGCTCTCGGTGACGGCGGATCTCGATACGCCCGCTCCGCGGGCTCCTCGGCGGCGTCGGTCGGCGGGAGTCAGGCCTCGCCCGGCAAGGCCTGGCGGAGGACGATGCGGGTCCAGGCGCCGACGTAGACGCGGTCGCCCTCCTCGATCTCGCGGCGCTGGCCGGTGGGGACCGGGGTCTGCGGCAGCGGGGCGCCGGCCGCGGCGAGGTAGGTGCCGTTCGCGGACTGCAGGTCCTCGACCCACCAGCGGTAGCCGTCGGTGTTGAGCTGGCAGTGGCGGCGGGAGACGCCGGAGTCGGTGCCGCAGTCGATCTGCGGCGAGATGCCGCGCGAGGCGGAGGGCCGGCCGACGAGCACCGAGCGCTCGCGGAGCACGACGATCGTCGGCGGGCCGGCGGAGGGCATCGGGTCCTCGGCTCGCTGCTCGGCGTACCAGTCGGGGTCGACCCAGACCTCGGCGATCCAGGGGTCGTCCTCCTCCGGGGCCGCGGGGGCGGCGGGCGCGGCCGTCGGCGTGCTCCCGGTGACCTCGCGGATCACCTCGGTGGGCGGCGCGGCCGGCGGCGCGGTGGCGACGGGCACGTCGAAGCCGGCCTCCTCCTCCGGAACGAGCGCGGGCGGCGCACCGGGAGCGGCCGGAGCGGGCGCCTCGCCCAGGTGAGCCGCGGGATCGCCGGCCGGCGTGGCGGAGCCGCCGACCTCGCCGGGCGCGCGGACGGCCCCCGACTCGGTGAACGGGTCGGCCTCGGGCAGCGAGCCGGTGGTGAAGTCGTAGCCGCAGTTCTCACAGAACAGCGCGCCGGCCTCGTTGGGGTACGAGCAGTTCGGGCAGACGGCGGGACCGGTCGGGATCGCCGTGGTCGGGTCGGTGGCGCGGGGCGCGGGGGCGGACGGCGCGGCCGGCGCGATCGGCGCACCGCAGACGTCGCAGTAGTCGCCGGACTGGGAGGTGTGCCCCTCCGGGCAGCGGTAGCTCACTTGCGCACCCGCGTGGTCTTCGTCGAGGCGGTGTCGAGCGCCATCTCGTCCAGGCGGGCGACGCCGCGCTTCAGCCGGACCGTCCCCTCGTTGGGATTGTCGATCTCGACGACCTTGCGCAGCTTCGCGGTCGCCTCGTCGTTGCCGGTGGCGGCGGCGAGCTGCACGGCGCGGCCGAGCTTCACCGTCGCGGTGGCGTCGTCACCGACGGCCTTCGCGGCGAGGCCGTCCTGGATCGCCGAGGCGAGCTCGGTCTGGCCGGTGTAGTGCGCGACCGCCGGATCGATCCGCGCCGTGAGCGCGGAGTCGTCGGTCCAGCGGGCCTTCACCAGCGCGGAGGCGACGACCTCGTCGCGCACGCTGAGCTGCACCCGGGCGGCGAGCTGCTCGGCGCCGACCGGCTTCGAGGCGACCCGGACGGCCACGTGGTACTCCCGCGACTCGTCGCCCCAGGCGCCGGTCGGGTAGGAGCCGGTCAGCGGGTTCACCGAGGTGCGGCGCGAGCTCAGGTCCTCCAGGTTCGGGGCGACCTGGCGGACGAAGAGCAGCTGCGAGCCCTGCGGGGTCCACACACGCAGCTCGCCGTCGGCGACACCCCGGCCCATCGACGCCTGGATCAGCTGCTCGAAGTCGGCGGCCATGTCGGCCGGGTTCGCGATGAGGCCCACGGTGCCGAGCAGCGCGCTGGCGATGGTGCGCGCCTCCTCGACGACCCAGCGCGAGCCGACGCCGCGGACGTCGCACTGGAAGACGCCGCCGGCCGCGCGGATCGCCGCGTCGAGCTGCATCCGCGACTCGTGCTCGTTCTTGCCGTCGGTGAGCAGGATCGCGTGCCGCTGCTTCGCCTCGGGGACGCTGGAGAAGAGCTGTCGGGCGAGGGTCAGCCAGGTGCCCATCGCGGTGCCGCCGTCGGCCTGGAGGTAGCCGATGGCCTCCTTCGCGGCCGCGCGGGCCCCCGGCTCCATCCGCACCATCGACACGGAGGCGTTGGGGTACGGGAAGGCGCGGTCGGCGCGCTCGGAGCCGGCGACGACGGCGAAGAAGGTGCCGTCGAGGATCTGGTCGACCGCCACGGCGGCGGCGCGCTTGGCCGCGGTCATGTTCTCGCCGGTCATCGACCCCGAGCAGTCGACGATGATGATCTCGGCGGCCGCTCCGTCGCTGCCGGCCGCGCCGGTGCCGGAGGCGGTCACCGTCACGATCGCGTGCACATCCGTCGCGCCGTCCGAGAGGAACTCGTTCTGAAAGACACTCGCGCTGAACTCCGCCATTCGGCCAGTTTATTGTGCTGCCTGGCCGCGACGGCCCTCCTCCTCGCCGGATGCGCAGCAACCGTCGGACAGTCGGCCCCTCCCCCGGCCGGCGCGGGCTTCGACTACCAGCTCGGCGGGAGCTACCCGCCGGCCGACGGCGTCGAGCTCGTCGTCCGCGATCGTGAGGCCGAGCCCGCGCCCGGCGTGTACTCGGTCTGCTACGTCAACGCCTTCCAGACGCAGCCCGGCGAGGAGGCGGAGTGGGAGTCGCGCCCCGACCTGCTGCTGCGGGACGCCGACGGGGAGCCGATCACGGATCCGGACTGGCCGGACGAGACGCTGCTCGACGTGTCGACGGAGGCCAAGCGGGACGCCCTGCTCGAGGTGGTCGGGCCGTGGTTGGAGGGCTGCGCCGAGAGCGGCTTCGACGCCGTCGAGGCCGACAACCTCGACTCCGCCACCCGCTCCCAGGGGCTGCTCACCGACGACGACACCGCGGCGTTCGCCCGCGGCCTCGTCGAGGCCGCGCACCGGGCCGGGCTCGCGATCGGGCAGAAGAACGCAGCCGAGCGCGCGGAGGAGATGCGCGGCCTCGGCTTCGACTTCGCGATCACGGAGGAGTGCGAGGTGTTCGCGGAGTGCGACGCCTACAGGGACGTCTACGGCGAGCGGGTCTACGAGGTGGAGTACACGGACGTCGACGACGCGGACGCGGTCTTCGCGCGGGCGTGCGCACGCGGCGACGGCATCGGCGTGCTGCTGCGCGACCGCGACCTGCTGACGCCGAAGGACGAGGGGTACGTCTCGGAGCGCTGCTGAGGAGGCTGTGTCGAAGGACGAGCCCGCAGACCCGCCGTGCCGGCGACGGTGGGTCTCGAGACGCCTCTGCGGGGCTACTCGACCAGCATGAGCGCGCTCAGCCGCGCGAGTCCGAGCTCCGTCAACCCCGCTCCGCGGCCCGCGTCCGCCTGACAGGCTGGGCGCCGTGCCTCCCTGGTCCCTCGCGCTGCTCAGCGGCGCCATCGGCGGAGCGACCCTCCTCGTCGGAGCGGCGCTCGCCTGGTTCGTCCGCGTCCCGCCCAAGCTGACCGCCGCGATCTCGGCGTTCGGCGCCGGGGTGCTCATCTCGGCGCTCGCCTACGAGCTGGTGCAGGAGGCGGCCGACGACGGCGGACTCCTGCCGACCGTCCTCGGCACGCTCGCCGGCGCCGTGGTCTTCGTCGGGGCGGACGCGCTGCTCACCCGCGCCGGGGCCGGGAACCGCAAGAGCGCGAAGGGCTCGGGCTCCGCCGGCGGCGGCACCGCGATCGCCGCGGGCGCCCTGATCGACGGGATCCCCGAGTCGATCGTGCTCGGCCTCTCCGTGGCACAGGGCGGTGCGGGAGCGGCGATCAGCGTGCCGATCGTGGCGGCGGTGGCGATCTCGAACCTGCCCGAGGGCCTGTCCTCGACCGTCGGCATGAAGGCCGACGGCCGTTCCGCCCGCTACGTCTTCACCGTCTGGGGTGGCATCGCCGCGCTCTCCGCGATCGCCGCGCTCGTCGGCTTCCTCGTCTTCGCGAGCGCACCGGGAGCGGTCGTGGCGTTCGTGACGACGGTCGCGGCCGGCGCGATCCTCGCGATGATCTCGAACACGATGATCCCGGAGGCGTTCGACCGGGACGACGTGCTGACGGGGCTGTACGCCGTCCTCGGGTTCATCACTGCGTTCGCGCTACACTCCGCTTCCTAGGACGCCGCGGGGCGGCGTCTCGCGGTCGGCGGAGTGCCGCGCGCGTTCCGCAGAGCGTCTCGCGTACGCCGACGGGAGTCCGCTGGCACGCGGATTCCCGGATACGGCTTGTGCGTGGCCGGGTGGTTCGGAGGACCGCCGGCCGATGGTCGGGGCAGAAGCATGCTGGTCGAGTAGCCCCGGAGCGGCGTCTCGAGACCCGGCGGGTCAGCCGCTGAAGGCCGTCAGGGCGTCGTCGAGGATCGCGAGGCCGCGGGCGACCTCGGCGGGGGTGACCACGGCGGGCGGGACGACGTGGATGCGGTTGTCGGCCGTGAAGGGCAGCAGGCCGCGGGACAGCAGGTCGGCCTTCAGGCGGCCGACGGCGGCGGCGGGCAGCGGCTCGCGGGTGGCGCGGTCGCTCACGAGCTCGAGCGCCCAGAAGACGCCGGAGCCGCGGACCTCGCCGATCAGGTCGTGCTTCGCCTCGAGGGCGGCCAGGCCGGGGGCGAGATGCTCGGAGCCGATGGTCTTCGCGTTGTCGACGATGCCCTCCTCCGCCATGGCCTCGAGGGTCGCGACGACGCTCGCCGCGGCGAGCGGGTGACCGGAGTAGGTGAGCCCTCCCGGGAAGACGCGCTCGTCGAAGTGGTGAGCGATCGGGTCGTCGATGACGACGCCTCCGATCGGCACGTAGCCCGAGTTGACGCCCTTGGCGAAGGTGATCAGGTCGGGTCGGACGTCGAAGGCGTCGAAGGCGAACCACTCGCCGGTGCGGCCGAAGCCGGCCATCACCTCGTCGAGGATGAGCAGGATGCCGTAGCGGTCGGCGAGCGCCCGCACGCCGGCGAGGTAGCCGGGAGGCGGCGTCAGGATGCCGGCCGTGCCGGGGATCGTCTCGAGCAGCAGCGCCGCGATCGACTCCGGGCCCTCGGCCTGGACGACGCGCTCGAGGTGGTGCAGCGCGCGCTCGCACTCCTGCTCGGGCGTCTCCGCCCAGAACTCGGAGCGGTAGAGGTAGGGTCCGAAGGCGTGGACGTGCCCGCGGGCGTACTCGTTGGGGATGCGGCGCCAGTCGCCGGTCGAGACGATCGCGGCGCCGGTGTTGCCGTGGTACGAGCGGTAGAAGGAGACGATCTTGTCGCGACCGGTGTAGAGCCGCGCCATCCGGATCGCGTTCTCGTTGGCGTCCGCGCCGCCGTTGGTGAAGAAGACCTTCTCGAAGCCCTCGGGCGCGCGCTCGGTGATCAGGCGCGCCGCCTCGGCCCGGGTCTCGTTCGCGAAGGCCGGGCCGACGGTGGTGAGGACGGCGGCCTGCGCCTGGATCGCGGCGACGACCTTGGGGTGCTGGTAGCCGATGTTGACGTTGACGAGCTGGCTGGAGAAGTCGAGGTAGCGGGTGCCGTCGACGTCCCAGACCTCGGCGCCGAGGCCGCCGGCGATCGGCAGCGGGTTCAGCGCGCCCTGCGCGGACCAGGAGTGGAAGACCCGCGAGCGGTCGGCGGCGGTGACAGAGGCGTTGGTGCTGCCGGTGGGAGTCGTGTCCGAGGGTGTCGTGTCCGAGAGCGTCATGCCTCCATCGTGCCGCGCGGCGCCGAGTCGCGGGCGGCCCGCTTTGTCGAAGCCTCCGCCCTACGATGGACAGAACGTCGAATTCCGAGGGAGCCGCCCGTGCCCGCGACCGTCCGCGACCTGCTCGCCGAGCCGGCGTTCCGCCTCCACGTCCTCGCAGGCGTGCACGACGAGGCGGCGCTCGACGCCCCGCTGGTCTGGGCGCACTCCTCCGATCTCGTCGACCCGACGCCGTGGCTCGAATCGGGGCAGCTGCTGCTCACCGACGGCGTGCACTTCGAGCAGAGCCCGGGCACGCAGGGGGCCGACTTCTCGGAGGCGTACGTGGCGCGCCTGCGCGGCCGCGGCATCCGGGCCCTGGGCTTCGCGACGGGCATCGTGCACGACGAGGTGCCCGCGCCGCTCGTCGCGGCCTGCGCCCGGCAGGGGCTGCCGCTGCTCGAGGTCGCCGAGCTGACCCCGTTCATGGGGATCATCCGCTTCGTCGCGGACGTCATCTCGCGGGAGCAGCGCGAGCGGCTGGAGTGGTCGCTGGAGGCGCAGCGCCGGGTCGCGCGGGCGGCGCTGCGGCCCGACGGCCTCGCCGCGATCCTCTCCGAGCTCGAGCGCCAGCTGGACTGCTGGGTCGCGCTCTACGACGCGGTCGGGCAGCGGGTGCACCTGCCGACGCGGCTCGACGTGCCGGCGGGTGCGGAGCGCTCGGTCGCCGCGGCGGTGCGGCACGCGCTCGCGCGGGGCAGCCGCGCCGGGCTGCGCCTGGACGTCGGCGGCGGCGTGACGCTGCAGACCCTCGGGCAGCGCGATCACCTGCGCGGCGTGCTCGCGGTCGGCACCGGCACTCCGCTCGACCCGGCCGGCAACGACCTGGTCGCGAGCGTGATCGGACTCGCGAGCATCGCGCTGGAGCAGCGGCGCGCCCTCGACACCTCGCGGCGGCAGCTGCGCTCGGGGCTGCTCGAGCTGCTGGCCGCAGGGGCCTTCGACGTCGCGGCGCGCACCGCCCGGCAGCTGTGGGGGACGCTGCCTGCCGAGCCGGTCCGGGTGAGTGTGCTGAGCGAGCCGGTGCGCGGCGACTCGCTGCTCGACGAGCTGGAGGTGTTCGCGGAGGAGAACGGGTCGCGGCTGTTCTTCGCCGAGCGCGACGGGGCGCTCGTGGTGATCACGGGCGCGGACGACCTGGAGCTGATCACGGGCGTGCTGGAGCGGCACGGCGCGCAGGCCGGCGCGTCGGCGCCGGTCGCGTGGTCGGAGCTGGACCGGGGGCTCGTGGAGGCCCGGCGCGCGGCCGATCGGGCGACGGCGGAGCATCCGCTGCTCCGCTTCGAGGACGTGTCGGCGCGGGGGATGCGCGGCCTGCTCACCGCGGCCGGTGCGGAGCCCCTCGCCCGGCGGCTGCTCGCGCCGCTGCTCACCCCCGAGGGCGGGGTGCTGCTCGAGAGCGCCCGCGTCTGGCTCCGCTGCAACGGCGCGTGGGAGCCGGCGGCCCGCGAGCTCGGCGTGCACCGGCACACGCTGCGGAACCGCGTCACCGCGATCGAGCGGGCGCTGGGCGTCGACCTGGACGACGTGGACGCGCGCACGGAGCTCTGGCTGGCGCTGTGCTTCTCGGCGCCGGTCTCCTCCTCCGTCGTCGATCGGCCGCGGTCGGCCGAGCGAGAGGGGGACGCCCCACAGAGCGACGCACGTCCGTCCACGACGAATCGCTGACACGCGATTCGCCGGTTGCGCTCGACCTTGCGATGGTCGGCGTGCGGGGGCCCCGCGAGATGCCACTTGTGAGCAGGACACGCCGTAGAAGTCGCTCCTAAGTGGCATCTCGCGGCCCGCTCAGTTCTGAGGGAAACCGAGGTTGATGCCGCCGTGCGACGGGTCGAGCCAGCGGCTCGTGATCGCCTTCTGCTGCGTGAAGAAGCGGACGCCCTCCGCGCCGTGGGCCTTGGTGTCACCGAAGAGCGACGACTTCCAGCCGCCGAACGAGAAGGTGGCGACCGGCACGGGGATCGGCACGTTGATGCCGATCATCCCGACCTCGACCTCGTTCTGGAACCGGCGAGCCGCCCCGCCGTCGTTGGTGAAGATCGCGGTGCCGTTGCCGAAGGCGCCGTTGTTGATCAGCGCGACGCCCTCCTCGTACGACTGCACGCGGACGATGGAGAGGACCGGGCCGAAGATCTCCTCGGTGTAGGCCTTCGAGGTGATCGGGACGTCGTCCAGCAGGGTCGGCCCGAGCCAGAAGCCGTTCTCGTCGCCGTCGACCTCGATGCCGCGGCCGTCGACGACGACCTTCGCGCCGTCCTCCTCCGCGATCGCGATGTAGGAGGCGACCTTGTCGCGGTGCGCCTCGGTGACCAGCGGTCCCATGTCGCAGCCGCGACGCCCGTCGCCGATCCGCAGGGTCGCGGCGCGCTCCTGGATCTTGGCGATCAGCTCGTCGGCGACCGGCTCGACGGCGACGACGACCGAGATCGCCATGCAGCGCTCGCCGGCCGAGCCGAAGCCGGCGTTGATGGCGGAGTCCGCGACCAGGTCGAGGTCCGCGTCCGGCAGCACCAGCATGTGGTTCTTCGCTCCGCCCAGCGCCTGCACGCGCTTGCCGCGGCGGGTGCCGGTCTCGTAGACGTACTGCGCGATCGGGGTGGAGCCGACGAAGGAGATCGACTTCACGTCCGGGTGCTCGAGGAGGCCGTCGACCGCGACCTTGTCGCCGTTCAGGACGGTGAAGACGCCGTCGGGGAGGCCGGCCTCCTTCCAGAGCGCACCGAGCCAGATCGCCGCCGACGGGTCCTTCTCGGACGGCTTCACGACGACGGTGTTGCCCGCGGCGATGGCGATCGGGAAGAACCACATCGGCACCATCGCGGGGAAGTTGAACGGCGAGATGATGCCGACGACGCCGAGCGGCTGCTTCACGGAGTAGACGTCGACGCCGGTGGAGACCTGCTCCGAGTACTCGCCCTTGAGGTGGTGCGCGAGCCCGGTCGCGAACTCGACGACCTCCTGGCCGCGGGTGATCTCGCCCATCGCATCGGAGAGGACCTTGCCGTGCTCGGAGGTGATGATCTCGGCGAGCTCGCCCTTCTTCGCCTCGAGCAGCTCGCGGAACTTGAACACGATCTGCTGGCGCTTGGCCAGCGAGGTGTCGCGCCAGGCGGGGAACGCGGCCTTGGCGGAGGCGACGGCCGCGTCGATCTCGGCGGCGTCGGCCAGCGCGACCTCCTTGGTCGCGACGCCGAGCGCCGGGTCGTACACGGGCGCGGTGCGGCCGGACGACGACGGCGAGGGGGCGCCGTCGATCCAGTGGCCGACGGTGGACAGCGAGGTGGCGGGCGACTCGGCGATGCTCATGGGGTCGAGGGTAGGTGGCGAGCGGGCGGACGCGAGGCGCGGATCTGTCCAGCGAAAGGGATCCCGGGTGGACGGAGCGGCACGAGTGGATCTCGATACGGCCGCGAGCGGCCTACTCGATCAGCATGCAGGCAGCCGCAGGCGGCCTACTCGTCCGCGTGGGGCGTCTGGTCCCCGCCCGGGGCGAAGCGCGCCAGGGCCGCCGTGATGTTGTCCTGGCCGCCGCGCTCGTTCGCCCAGGCGACGAGGGCCTCCGCCAGCGCGACCGGGTCGTCGCCGACGCGGGCGACCGCGTCGTGCAGGACGGCCGCGAGCTCCTCGGCGGGCGAGGCGTAGTTCCACAGGCCGTCGGAGCAGACGAGCACCCAGCCCGGCTCGTCGAGCACCGTGGAGCCCAGGGTCGGCGATTCGTCGTGCGCGTCGGCGCCCAGCCACTTGGTGATGGCGTGCGCGTCGGGCGCGGACTCGGCCTCGGCGCGGGGCACGCCCGAGGCGATCTGCTCCTGCGCCCAGGAGTCGTCGACGGTCAGCTGCCGGGCGGGGCCCGCGTCGGGGATCCAGTAGCTGCGGCTGTCGCCGACGTTGCCGGTGACCAGCAGCGCGCCGTCCAGGATCGCGGCGGTGAAGGTGCACGAGGGCGGGTTGTCGCGCTTCTCGGGCACCGCGGCGTCGATCGCTCCGGAGGCGCGCGCGACCGCCATCTGCAGCAGCGCGCCCCAGCGCTCGGCGCCGTGCACCTCGCCGCCGACCTCGCTGCGCAGCGCGCTCAGTGCGGCGCGGGCCGCGGCGAGCGAGGCGGCGTCGGAGTCGGGGGTCGAGGAGACGCCGTCGCAGACCACCAGCAGTGCGGTCCGCAGGGCGCCGTCCTCGCCGGCGGTCGCGCCGATCGCCATCGCGTCCTCGTTGGCCGCGTGGCGGATCCCGCGGTCGCAGACGCCGCCGACCAGCGGGTGCGGCGCCTCCGCCCAGTGCTCGCGCTCGGTCGGGGCGCGCTGACCGCACTGCTCGCAGTAGCCGTCGTCGGCGATCGCTCCCCCGCAGTGCAGGCAGGCGGTCGGGCCCTCGGATCCGGCGGCGGGCGGGGCGGCCGCGGCGGCCGGGACGATCAGCGTCGTCCCGCAGGCCTCGCAGAAGGCGTCGCCGGTCGAGACCGGCTCGCCGCAGTTCGGGCAGGGCGTGGACAGCGCGGCACTCACGGAACTCTCCCCGCTCACGTCGCTCGCCCCGCTCACGTCAGCGTCCAGCGGCGCACGGCGTTCGCCCGGTCGACGAGGCGCAGGCGCTCCTGCTTCTCGCGGGTGGCGGCCGCGAGCGAGCGGTAGGAGGTCTCGAGACCGTCGCGGAGGGCGGGCTCGGTGGCGTCGATCCCGCCGATGGTCGCTCCCTCGGCGGGCCCGTCGCGCTGGACCAGCTCGAGCGCCGACTCCAGCACCCCCGTCGTCAGCTCGAGCCGGGTGCGCGCGTCGATCGCGACGGTGTCGACACTGGCGAGCGCCGCGGACAGCGCCGGCAGTCCGCGCCCCGAGCCGGCCAGCAGCTCGGCCCGGCGGCGGCGGGCGTCGACGTAGGAGGAGCGGGTCGGCGTGACGATGTCGAGCGCGTCGAGCGCGCCGTCCAGATCGGCCCGGTGCTGCCGGACCCGGGCCAGGCCGAAGGCGGCGGGCGCGGTGTAGTTGGCGTCGGCGCGGGCGCAGATCACGTAGAGCGACTCCGCCACCTCGGGCTCGCCGCTCGACTCGCAGGCCGCGGCGAGCGCGAGCTTCGGCGCGAGCTCACCCGGCACCTGGCCGTAGACGGTGTTGAACGAGGCGCGGGCGCCGATGTCGTCGTGGCGAGCGAGCTGGGCCAGCCCGCTCATCCAGACCGCGCGCCACTCCCACGGGTCCTCGGTGAGGATCTCGCCGGTCGCCCGGGCGACGTCCTCCCAGCGCTCGGCCTCGATCGCCGCGCGGGCGCGGGCGAGCCGCACCTCGACGGTGACGGTCGGCGCGAGCGCGAGGGCCCTCAGCCGGACGATCGGGTCGGCGACGTTGACGCCCGCGAGCCAGGCGCGGGCCGGGTCGGACTCGTCGGTCTTGAGCCCGGGCAGCGCGTCCCAGGGCAGCGGCCGGTCGACCACGTCGGCGACGGGCGCCTCGAACAGCGCCGACTCGGTCGAGTGCAACGCGGGGTGACCCGGTCCGCGGTCGGTCGCGACGACCTCGCGCAGCACGCCGAGCAGCTGCCCGCGCATCTCGTCGACGGTGGCGAACCGGTCCTGCGGGTCTGGCGCGCAGGCCTTCGCGACCAGGCGGTAGAACGAGTCGTACGTCTGGAACAGCGGCGTCTCGGACACCGGCGGCAGCGACGCGACGTAGGTCGTCTGGTTGCCGCGGAAGTCGAGGACGAGCGAGGCGATCGTCCGCCCGATCGTGTAGACGTCGGAGGCGATCGACGGCCCGAGCTCGGGCACCTCGGGCGCCTGGTAGCCGACGGTGCCGTAGATCGCCGACTCCTCGTCGTCGGCCCGGCGCACGCCGCCCAGGTCGATCAGCTTGACCTGGTCGCCGACCTGGATCATGTTGTCCGGCTTGAAGTCGCAGTAGAGCAGGCCGTGGTCGTGCAGGTAGGCGAAGGCGGGCATCACCTCGAGCACGAAGGCGAGCGCCTGATCGACGGGCAGCGGGTCCGCGGAGCCGCCGTTCGCGTCGCGGCGCTCCTGGAGGATCTGCTTGAGGCTGGGCCCGCCGACGTACTCCATCACGATGTAGCCGGCGCCCTCGTGCAGGACAAAGTTGTAGATCTCGACGATCAGCGGGTGCTCGACCTCGGCGAGGTACTGCCGCTCGGTCACCGCCGCTGCGTAGGCGTCCGGGTCGCCGGAGTTGAGCAGGCCCTTGAGCACGACCCAGCGGCCGGAGACGTTGCGGTCGCGGGCGAGGTAGATCCAGCCGAGCCCGCCGTAGGCGAGGCAGCCGACGACCTCGTACTGCCCGCCGACGACGTCGCCCTTCGCGAGCTGCGGCGTGAAGCTGAACGGGGTGCGGCAGTTGGGGCAGAAGCCCTCGGTGCGGCCGGCCTTGCCGTCGCGACCGCGGCCGACCGCGGTGCCGCAGTTCGAGCAGAAGCGCTTGCGCTCGGGGAGCACCGCCTCCTTCATCAGCGCGGCCATCGGATCGGCAGCGGGGCGGGAGGGGACGGTCGTCAGCCCGGCGCCGAGCCGCGGTCCGCGCAGGCGGGTCGAGGTGGTGCCGACGCGGCGGGTGGTCTTCGAGCCGGTCTGCGCCGTGCGGGCCGAGCCGAGCGCGGCGGTCGCCAGGCGGGCGGAGGAGGTGCGGCCGCTGCGGGCGGTGGCCGCCTCCTCGGTGCTCGATCCGACGGGGGCCTGCGCGTTCGGCGCGCCCTCGGCGAAGCCGGTGCCGAAGGCGGCGGAGGCGGTGGCGGGCGCGGGGGCGCCGGGCGCGGAGCGCCGCGCGGTGGGAGCCGACACCGCGGCCGCAGGCGCCTCCGCCGGCAGCCCGCAGACGTTGCAGTAGCCGTCCTCGATCACGCCGGTGCAGCCCGGGGTGGAGGTGCAGGGGTCACCGTTCATGAGCGGGCCTTCCGAGGGAGCGAGGGAGACGGGGCGGTGGGCAGGTCGCGGGTGACCACGTCGTACTGCTCGACCAGATGGCGGGCGAGCGGCACCGAGCAGGGCACCGCGTCGAGCGCGGCGCGCACCTCGGCCTCGGCCGCGACGCCGACGGGCGACGCGGCCCGGCCGTTGGCGGCGGCGCGCTCGCGCAGGGCCCGCAGCCGGAAGCCGAGCGCCGCCCGCTCGCGCAGCGGCGAGGTGTACGCGGCCTCGACAGCGTCGAACGCCCGGCCGACGGCGGTGAGGCGGGCGAGGTGAGCGTCGAGATCCTCCCGCCCGCTCGGAGGCTCGCCGAGGCGCGAGACGTCGGGCACGGCGAGGCGGGGCGGATCCGCGATCTCGCGGCGGCAGCGAGCGACGAGCTCGCGCAGCGGCGCCTCGCGCAGCTCCGCGGCGGCGGCCAGCTCGCGGGCGCGGACCCGGTCGTGCTCGAGACCGCGGCGCTCGGAGGCGGCGATGATCAGGTCGCGCTCGAGCCGGGCGGAGTCGCTCTCGAGCTGACCGAGCGGGCCGGAGACGTCGGCGCCGCGGCCGGCCTTCTCGGCGAGGGCGTCCAGTCGCGAGCGGAGCACGGCGACCCGCTGAGCGGCGGCCTGGTCGACGGTGCCGCGCGCATCGCGGGTGAGGTCGCGGCAGCGCTCGATCTCGGCGCGCACCCCGACGATCCGGCCGGCCACGTCGGTGCCGCTCGGGTCGAGCTCGAGGCGCGACTTCAGCTGGCCGATGACGGCGTCGCAGAGCCGGACGGCCTCGACCAGCGAGACGGCGGCACTCCCGCCCGAGCCGGAGGAGTCCAGCCTCCCCCAGATCAGCTGCGACATCCGCTCGCGGGCCACGGTGTCCACGCGGCCGGAGTCCCAGACGAGCTCGAGCTCGGCCAGGCGCCGGGTGACCGACTCGCGCAGCGACTGCGCGAGGACGACGTCGGCGGTGTAGCTGTCGGCCTGCGGCGAGGCGAGCGCGGCGGCGTCGAGCCGCGAGAGCTCGCGGGTCGTCCGCTCCAGCCAGCGGCCGAGCTGCGCGAGGTAGTCGAAGAGCGCGCGCTGCGGGATCGCCTCGCCCAGGCGCCCCGGAGCGACGGGCGTCCCCTCCGAGACCCCCGCCCCCGAGACGCCCGGGGCGCTCGTCCCGGCCGCCATCAGCGCCCGTACACGGCGGCGGGCGGCGTCGCCGTGCCGAGATCGCCGAGCCAGCGGTCGTAGATGCTCTGCCAGCGGCCGTTCGCGCGGATGCTCTCGAGCGCCGCGTTCACGAAGCGCACGTAGTCGGGGTCGCCGGCGGGCATCCCGAGGCCGTAGGGCTCATCGCTGAGCGGGTCGCCGATCACCTTGGCGTACGGGTCCTGTGCGACGAAGCCCGCGAGGATCGTGTCGTCGCCGGCGATCGCATCGACGGAGCCCTCCTGGAACTGCGCGAGGCACTGGGTGTGCGTGTCGGCGGCGACCGCGGTCACCTCCGGGTAGTCGTTCTGCAGCCGGCTGAGCGTGGTGGTGCTGCGCGGGGCGCAGACGTCCAGCCCCGCAAGGTCCTCGATGCCGTCCGCGTCGCGGCTGTCCGAGACGAGCACCTTGAGGCCGGCGCTGTAGTACTCGGAGGAGAAGGCGATGCTGCTCCAGCGATCGCAGGTCATCGTGAGCGTCCGGGCCACCATGTCGACCTGCGGCGTCGCCGCGTCGCCGCTGAGGGCGGGCAGGCGCTGGGCCGAGGTGATGACCACGAACTCGATCGAGTCCGGGTTCCCGAGGATCGCGCGAGCGATCTCGCGGGCGACGTCGATGTCGAAGCCCTCGATCGCGCCGGTCAGCGGGTTGCGCGAGCTCATCAGCAGGGTGTCGGCCGAGACGCCGACGCGGAGCTTCCCGTCGTCCCGGATCTGCGCGAGGCGGGGGCTGTCGGTCACGCCGGTCGGCGCGTAGGAGGTGACCGCCGACGGCGAGCACTCCGCAGTGGCGGGAGCGGCGGTCGACGGCGCGGACGCCGTGGGGGTCGGCGTCGTCGCCTCGGTGAGGGTGCCGAGGTCGCTCGCGCCGCTGGTGCAGCCGGAGACGGCGAGCACGGTGCCGAGCAGGAGCGCGACGGCGCCCGTGCGCAGGGTGCTGAGGCGGGTCATCGGTACTCCTCCAGTCGCTGCGCGACGCCGCGCCAGGCGAGCAGGGCGCCCACCAGGCCGGCAGCGAGCAGGATCCAGGAGGCGACCGAGGCGGTCGCGCTCCCGTCGTCGAGTTCGGTCCGGGTCGTGGTCGTGTCGTCGACGATCGCCAGGCGCGCATCATCGGCGAAGGCGTCGAACGCGACGTTGGCGGAGTCGGGCTCCGTCGAGGTGGCGAGCAGGACCGCCCGGTCCCAGTTCCCGCCGTCGTCCTCGGCGCGGATCGCCGCGTGCAGGTCGAGCCACGCGTTCAGCTCCGTCAGCAGCGCCCCGTCGACGATGCCGTCGTCGACCCCGGCCTGCAGCCGATCCCCCGCGTCCTCCGCCGCCGCCTGGAACTCCGCCTCGAGGGCCGCGCCCGAGCCGCGCTTGATCAGCGTGAAGCTCTCCAGCGACTTCGCGTCGCTCGCCGCGGTGAGCGCCTGCGAGACCACGAGCGTCGCCTGGTACGGCTCGGCGCGCACCGCCGCAGCACGCCCCGCGATCGAGCCGAGCACGAGGGCGCCGCCGATCCCGACCAGCAGCAGCAGTCCGGTGGCGGTGGCGAGTGGGCGGTTCAGGTAGCGGTGCGTCCGCCGCGCCAGCCAGACCTGCGCCGCGATCAGCAGGAGCAGCATCGCCAGCGAGCCGATCAGCAGCAGCACGCTGAAGCGCACGGTGTCGTAGGCACCGGCGACGCGGTCGGCCCCGCGGGTGACCAGCCCGTTGAGATCGGCGAGGATCCCCTCCTCACCGGTCAGCTGTGAGGACGCCTGGTCGAGGTACGCCGAGCCGACCGGGAAGCCCTGCCGGTTGTTGGCGCGGGCCTGCTCGATCAGTCCGCTGTAGGTGGTCAGCTTGGTGGCGATGGTCGCGAGGGTCTCGGCGTCGTCGGGCTGCGTGGAGGCGAGCTCGGCGATCCGCGAGGACGCGCCGGCGAGGTTGTCGACGTAGGTCTGCCGCTGCTCCGCGGGCTCGAGTCCGCCGACCAGGAACGTGTTCGCCGCGATCGCGTTGGCGTCGACGAGGAGGTTCCGCACGTCCTGGACGCCGATCAGCTGGGCCGCCTGCTCGCGGGCCTCCTGCGCGGCGCGCGCCTGCAGCGACGCGGCCTGCTGGGCGAAGACGCCGAACAGCACGGCGGCGAGCGCGGTGAGCACGAGCAGCAGCCGCAGGGTGCGCGGAGTGGTCGAGGTCGCGCGGGCGAGGAGCGTCGGCCGCCGAGCGGCCGGCGCAGCCTGCGCGGGTGCGGGCGGAGCCGGCGGCGCGGCGGTGGCGATGCTCATGCGATCTCCTCGGTCGATGCGTCGGTCTCGGACTCCGCCTCCGGCAGCTCCGCCTCCACGACGTCGTCCGCCTCCAGGGTCCGCAGCTCGTCGAGCGTCGGCTCCTCGGTGTCGCGCAGGCGCCAGGCGTGCCGGGCGATGGCCGCGTCGAGCACGTTGCGCACCCAGCGCCCGTTGCCGAACGCCTCGGTGCGCTCCTGAGCGGCGGCGACGTCGGCGAAGGCGGCGACCGCCTCCGGGGTCGGGGTGAAGTCGGCGGCGGCGGCGAGGCGCGCGAAGATCGCGGACAGCTCCTCGTCGCTGTAGTCGGCGAAGTCGATGGTGGTGGAGAAGCGGCTCGCGAGGCCGGGATTGGTGTCGAGGAAGCCCCGCATCGGGCCGGAGTAGCCCGCCACGATGACGACGAGGTCGCCGCGGTGGTCCTCCATGTCCTTGACCAGGGTGGTCACCGCCTCCGCCCCGTACTGGTCGAGCGCGAGCGCGTAGGCCTCGTCGATGAAGAGCACGCCGCCGCGGGCCGAGGCGATCACCTCGGCCGTCTTCATCGAGGTCTGGCCGAGGTAGCCGGCCACCAGCTCCGAGCGGTCGACCTCGACGAGCACGCCCTTCGAGAGGATGCCGAGCGAGCGGTAGATCCGCGAGACGAGGCGGGCGACCGTGGTCTTGCCGGTGCCCGGGTTGCCGGTGAAGACGAGGTGCCGGGTGAGCGTCGGCGTGGTGAGACCCGCGGCCTGGCGCAGGGTGTCGATCCGGAGCAGCTGGGTCTGCCGCTTGATCTCGCCCTTCACCCGGTCGAGGCCGATCAGCGCGTCGAGCTCGGCGAGCAGGTCCTCGATCGCCTCAGGCGGCTCGAGCGGCTCGGGCTCGGCTTCCGGCGCGGGAGAGGCGGGCGGCGCGGCGGCGACCGGTCCCGGCTCGTCCTGCGGCCCGTCGTGCTCGGTCCGCCGCAGCCGCGCGAGGATCTCGTCGACACCGGGAACGCCGGCGGGAAGATCGCGCCGAGCGGCAGGCGCCGACGTCGAAGGAGCCTGCACCGCCCCCAGCTGCGCCGCCGCCGTCGCCGACGCCGCCGCGATCCCGCCGATCCCCGGCTCCCCCAGCGCGCTCGCCGCGGACACGACCTCGGTCAGCGCCCGCGCGTACGCACCGGCCTGCTCCGACCGGGCCGCGACCAGCCCGGCGAGCAGGTCGGTCGGCGAGCTGCGCCAGCGCCGCGCGCTCGACGCGGCAGTGAAGAACGCCTCGAGACCGCCGGTCGTCCCGGTCTCGGCGAGCCAGTCCTGGCCGGCCCCGGTGATCGACTCCGCGACCGCGGCCGCGAGGCGAGCGCCCTCGGCGCGCACGGCGGCAGCGTCGAGTCCGGCCGCGGATCCGACCAGGACGAGCGCGTCGAGCGACGCCGCGAGCGTGCTCACGAGGCGCTCGGCGGGGTCAGCGAGCCCGGAGTGGTGGGCGTGGACGATGCGGGAGGCGCGTCCAGTCCGCTCGACAGCGACGACTCCGTGAACTTCTCGGCGAGGAACTGCCCGTGCGCGATCAGCGCCGAGGCGTCCTGCCGCGAGACGGCGTCGGAGATCCGGTCGAGGGTGCCCCCGAGCAGGTCGAGCTGGTCGCAGAGGATCATCAGCGAGGTCTTCCCCTTGTAGACGGCGCGGCGGTCGGCGAAGTCGCGCGGCAGGCGCAGGTAGCCCTCGACCGCCTCGGGCAGGTAGCTGGTGGCGGTGGCGACGACGGTGTGGCCCTGCCGGCTCATCCCGCCGAGGCGGTCCAGGCGCGGCACCATCTCGCGCACGGTCTCGTCGACCCGGCGGATGCGGGCCGCGACGATCGCCGGGACCTTGCCCGCGGTCTCCGCCGCGACCCGGTCGAGCGCCGCGAGGATGTCGTCGCTGGACGGCACGCGCGGGAGTGCGGGCGCGGTCTCCTCCGGCACCGGGTCGGTGCCGCCGAACAGGCGGGAGAGCCAGCCCATCGGCTAGCGGCCGAGATCGAGCGAGGAGGCCGCGTCGATGTCGGAGTTGCTGCGCCGGGCCCGCTCGACGTACTCGCCGGCCTTCGCGGTCTCGACCTGCAGCACCCCGACGGTCTGCGCCATGCTGTCGAGCGCCTTGATCTTGAAGTCCGAGATCGAGTCCATGGTCTGGTAGATGTTCGCGAACGCGGCCTGCAGCTGCGGCAGCCCGACCGTCGCCGACGCCGCCTGCGACTGGATGCTCGCGGACTGCTCGGCGAGCATCCGCGAGGTGGCCTCGATCATGTTCGAGGTCGTGGTGTTGAGCGCGGTGATCTGGTCGAGCACCAGGCGCTGGTTGGCGAGCGCCTGCGCGACGATGACCGCCGTGCGCAGCGCCGACACGGTCGTCGTGGTCGCGCGGTCGACGCCCTTGATCAGCTCGACGTTGTTCTTGATCACGACGTCGATCGCGAGGTAGCCCTGGATCGAGACGGCCAGCTGGGTCAGCAGGTCCTGGTGCTTCTGCCGCGCGTAGAAGAGGACGTCCTCGCGCAGCGCCCGGGCGCGGTCCGGGTCGGTCGCGTCGAGCTCGGCGATCTTCGCCGACAGCTTCACGTCGAGGCGCTCCGCGACGTAGATGTACTCGTTGAGGCGCGTCATCGTGTCCCAGAGGTTCTGCTTCTCCAGGTTGAGCGCCGCGTTGTCCTTCCGCAGCTCGTCCTGGCCGTCGTAGAGCGCCTGGATGATCGCGTTGAGGTGCGACTGCGCGCTCTCGTAGCGGCGGAAGTAGTCGGTGATCTTGTTGCCGAAGGGGATGAAGCCGAGGATCTTCTTCTGGATGTTGTCCTCGGAGGGGTCGAGGTCCTCGACCGTGCGGCGCAGCTCCAGCAGCGTCTTGCCGATGGTCGAGCCCTCGGAGAGCCCGCCCTCCTGCAGCGCCCGCACGGGCGTCTTCAGCAGGCGGTTCGAGGAGTCGGCGGCCGAGCGGATGTCGGCGTCGCCCATCGTGCGGATGTCGTTGGCCTTCGCCGCGAACTCGGGGCTGCGGGCCTCGGCCGACATCAGCGACGCGAGATAGCCGTCGACCTTCGCCTCGAGGCCGGGCAGCGCCTGCTCGGGGACCTTCGGCGCGATCGACGGCGCCGACGTGGTCGCGACCGCGGCGACGGGCTCGGGCGGCGTGAGCGAGAGGGCGTTCTGGGGCGGCTGCAGGGCCTCGGTCATCGGGGGATCCTCACCGTAACGGGCGCGCACCGTGACCGGCGCTCGGCGCCGACTGGACGAACGTGGCCCCAGCATATCGCCGGGGAGTGAGCGCTCCCTCAGACTCCGGCGGGCCGCCGCCGGAGCGTGGCGACCGCGACTCCGCCCAGCGCGATCGCGCCGCCGATCAGCGCGGCGGCCGGAGGCGTCTCGGCGAGCAGGAGCCAGGACAGCAGCACCACGACGGCCGGGACCGCGTAGGTGGTGGCGGCCGTGCGGCCGGCGCTGGAGCGCGAGAGGACGTAGCCCCAGGTGGTGAAGGCGACGGCCGTCGGGAAGACGCCCAGGTAGACGACGGCGGCGATCGAGGAGGCGGGTGCGGCCTGGAGCGAGGCGACCAGGTCCGGCGCGAACGGCAGGCAGGCGACGGTCGCGGCGAGGCAGCCGATCCAGGTCATCGTCATCGCGTCGACGTGCCCGAGCAGGCGCTTCTGCAGCGTCGCGGCACCGCCGTAGAGGACCGCGGCGGCGAGGCCGAGGACGACGCCGATCACGTCGAACTGCCCCGAGGAGGTGGAGAAGGCGATCACCGCGACTCCGGCGAGCGCCACCGCCATGCCGCCGAGCAGGCGCCGCGGGAAGCCCTCGCCGAGCAGGAGGCCCGCGAGGACCGCGGTGATCATCGGCGCGATGTTGACCAGGAGCGCCGCGGTACCGGCGTCGACGTGCCGCTCGGCCGCGTTCAGCGCGAGGTTGTAGACGCCGAACCAGGCGACGCCCCAGACGAGCACGAGCAGCAGGATCCGGCCGCGCGGCACCCGGCTGCGCTCCGGCCGCTCGGGGCCCCGGCGTGCCGTGATCACGACGCGCACCACCGTCAGCGCGATCGAGCCGACCACGATGCGGCCGAGGGTGAGGGCGCCCGGGCCGAAGTCGTCCGCGGCGAAGCGGATGCCGACGAAGGCCGACGCCCAGAGCAGCACCGTCACCGCGATCGCCGACCAGAGCAGGACCGCGTCGCGGCGGCTCGGAGCGGCGGTGGTGCTGGAGGGTGCGGTGCTGGTCATGGACTCATCGTGGCGGGACGGCGGGCATCAGCACCAGTCCACGGTTCTACCGGATCGTGCAGTGCGGCTTCATCCTCGCTAGGGTCGGCGCATGCTCGACGTCCAGCGCCTCCGGGTCCTCCGCGCCGTCGTCGCGGCCGGCTCGATCGTCGGCGCCGCAGCGTCGCTCGGCTACACGCCGTCGGCGATCAGCCAGCACCTCGCCGCCCTGCAGCGCGAGACCGGGCTGACCCTGCTCGAGCGGGTCGGCCGCGGCGTCCGGCCGACCGCCGCGGGCCGCACCCTCGCCGAGCAGGCCGACCGGGTGCTGGAGCGGCTCGGCGAGGCGGAGGCGGTCGTCGCCGACCTGCGCGCGGGCCGGGCCGGCCGGCTCTCGATGACCTACTTCGCCTCCGTCGGCAGCGCCTGGATGCCCGAGGTGGCGCGGCGGCTGATCGCCGGGTTCCCGCAGCTGGCGCTCGATCTGCGCCTGGGCGAGGAGGTGGCGGAGGACCCGGCCGAGCGGCCCGACGTCCAGCTGCTGGTCGCCGAGCCGGGCCGGACGGCCGACTCCCCCGGCTTCACGGCCCACCACCTGATCGACGACCCGTACCTCGCCGTCCTGGACCGGTCGCATCCGCTCGCCGAGCGCGCCGAGATCGAGCTGGCGGAGATCGCGGGCGACCGCTGGATCGACAACGACCTGCCGACCGGCTGGTGCCGCCGGACCCTCGTCGACGCCTGCGCGGCGGCCGGCTTCACGCCGCGCTTCCACGTGCAGGCGAACGACCACGTGACGGCGGTCGCCTTCGTGGCGGCGGGGATGGGGCTGACCGTGCTGCCGGCGCTCGCTGCGCAGCCGCTCCCGGCGGGGCTCGTGGCGGTGCCGCTGGTGCGGCCGCGCCCGCTGCGGTCGATCCACGCCGTGGTGCGCGGGTCGGTGGCGTCATCCGCGCCGGTGCGCGTCGCGGTCGCGGCGCTGGTGGAGCTCGCGGGAGCCGGCTCCGAGCGGTGAATCGCGCCGCGGTTGCCGCGGGGCGCGCCGATACTGCGCTGCACCGGCCGGTTCGCAGCAGCGGGGAGCACGATGGCCGCGTGACCTCCGTCGAATCCGTGACCCGCTCCGCGCCCGCGCTCGGCGGGCCGCGCATCCTCCGCCAGCGCTGGACCGAGGCGGCCTTCCTGCACTGGCGCGTCGACCCGGCGCTGGTCGCGCCGCACCTGCCGCCCGGCGTGCGTCCGGACGAGCACGACGGCGCCTCCTGGGTGGGCCTCATCCCGTTCCGGCTGTCGCGGACGGCGTTCCTCGGCGGGCCGCGCGTGCCGTGGCTGGGGACCTTCCCCGAGGTGAACGTGCGGCTGTACTCGATCGACCGGCACGGGCGCCGCGGAGTCGTCTTCGTCTCGCTCGAGGCGTCGCACCTGCTGCCCGTGCTCACGGCGCAGGCCGTCTTCGGCCTGCCCTACCGCTGGGCGCGGATGGGGATCGAGCACCGCCACGGAGCGGTCATCTACACGACCGAGCGGATCAGCGACCCCGCCGCCCGCTCGCGGATCGTGGTGCGGCCGACCCCGGGCACCGACGCGTCCGAGGATCCGATCGCCGGCTTCCTCACCTCGCGCTGGGCCTACCACGAGCGACACCTGGGCTCCACCTGGTACGGCCGCAACCTGCACCGGCCGTGGCCGCTGCAGCGCGCGGAGCTGCTCGCCCTCGACGACGGGCTGCTCGAGGTCGCGGGCTTCCCGGGGCTGGCGTCGCGGGCGCCGGACTCGGTGCTGTACTCGCCGGGCGTCGAGACGGTGTTCACGGTGCCGCGGCGGGTGTGACAGGACGTTCGTGCTCTGAGGCCGTGACTCCCTAGGTCGCCTCGGCAGAGCGAGGAGCGGGTGGGCACTCCTCCACAGGGACGACTTCGGCGAGTTCTCCGACGATCCGTCGGAGGAGGCGACCGCGCGTCGGTGGTCTCTGGAACCATTCTCGTATGGTTCAGAACGAGGACGGGGAGCGACCCCGCGAGGGGCGCAGGGGCGCAGATGCTGCGCTCGCCTCCGCGGTCGATGCGGTGTGCGCGGCCGATCCGCTCCGGGCGCGAGCGGAGGCGCAGCGTGCCGAGCTGGTCGAGCGCGCCCGGCTCGCGGCGGCGGCCTCGTACGAGGTGCTCGTCGATCCGCTGGTGCGCAACCGCGTGGAACGGCGGGAGGCGGCGCAGCGGGCGCTCGTCGCCGAACTCGCCACCGCGCTGCGGATGTCGGAAGCGCACGTCTCCGGGCTGATCGAGGAGAGCCGGCTGCTCGTCAACGAGCTCCCGCTCACCCTCGCCGCACTCCGTGAGGGTCGGATCTCGCCCGAGCACGCGCGGGTGATCCTCCGCGCCGCCGCCGAGCTGCCGCCCGAGGTGCGCGGGCGCCTCGATGAGGAGGCCGCCGTGGTCGCGGCCGACCGCACTCCCCCGCAGCTGCAGCGTCGCCTCCGGACTCTGCGGGAGCGACTGCATCCCGAGTCGACGACCGAGCGCCACCGCCGCTGCGCCGCGCGGCGTGGCGTCTGGCTCGACGGCGACAGCGACGGCAGGGCCACCCTGCTCCTGCACCTCCCCGCCCCCGAGGCGCACGGCGCCTTCGACCGCATCGACCGCGTAGCGCGCTCCCTGCGCGAGCTGCCCGGCGAGAAGCGGACGATCGGGCAGCTGCGGGCGGACGTCGGGGCAGCGCTCCTCATCGACGGCGAGACCGCCGGCGCGGAGCGACGAGCGACGGGAACCGCCGTTCCGGTCGGGATCCGTCCGCGGGTCGCGGTCACCGTCCCCGTCCTCACGCTCCTGGGCCGCTCCGACGAGCCCGGCACCCTCGAGGGCTACGGGCCGATCGACCCCGAGACCACGCGCCGGCTCGCGGCCGATGCGCCCTCCTTCACGCGGATCCTCACCCATCCGGAGACCGGCGCGGTGCTCTCCGTGGGACGCACCTCGTACCGGGTGCCCGCCGATCTGCGGCGCTACCTGCTACACCGCGACGAGACCTGCCGCTTCCCGGGCTGCACCCGAGCGGCCTCCGCGAGCGACGTCGACCACGGCGTCGAGTGGCAGCACGGCGGCCGCACCGACGCCGACAACCTCGCCCACCTCTGCCGCCACCACCACAGGCTCCGGCACACCAGCACCTGGCAGGTCGAGCACCGGCCCGCCGGAGTTCTGCACTGGACGAGCCCGACCGGCAGGCGGCACGTCACCCACCCCGCGCGCACCGGGCCGCCGAGAGGCCGCGCGGCACCGGACAGAGAACCGGACGCCGTGAAGAACGAGTCACCGCCGTTCTGAGGTCGGGAGGGTGTCGATGCGAGGATCGGAAGGGGGACGTCTTCAGCGAGAGAACGGAATCGGGGGTCATCGGTGATCGCTTGTTCGACGCGCCTGATCGAGGTCGTCCGCGAGGGCTGGGAGATGGACTGCTGCGGCGCGCCGTTCGCGGTAGGTGACCGTGCCACGTGGTCGCTTCTGAGCTACCCGGCCCGACCGACGGGTCCGGCTCGCTACGCGGAGGAGCACCACCAGGCTCTGCCCGACGCACTCACGGTGACCGGGGTCGTGCGCGGGATCGTCGACGAGACCGTGCTCGGCGCGATCCCGGCGATCGGCGAGGGCGGCGTCCTCGTCCCCGACCCCTCCCAGCGGAGGCTGCGGCGACTCGCGTCCTGGGACCGCTCCACCGGCGGCGCGACCCTCCGCGTCGCCCTCGAGATCGACGCGGACGCCGAGCTCCCGCCGCCGTGCGAGCCGCCGCAGTCCACCCCCGACACTCGGACGCCGGACCCGGAGGTCGTCGCCGCTCTGCACGCGCTGCTCGTCCGCCTCCACGACGCGTGGCGCGGCCGGATCGGCATCCGGTCCGCCGACCGCGGCAGGAAGGCGAGCATCGTCCCGCACACCGTGGGCGCCGGCGAACTGCACTGGGCGCTCGGGCCCGAGCACCTCGTGGTGAACCTCGGCTACGACCGCGTGATCCTGCCCGGCGACCTCGACGGCGTCGCTCGGCTCGAGGTGATCGCCGACGAGGTGGCCCGCGGAGTCGTCCGTCAGGACCCGCCGATCACGAGTCAAGGGGTCCTGCTGATGCCCGCGCGCAGGCGTAGGGTTCCCACTTCGGCCTGGTGAGACACTCGGCTCCCGCACTCGGCTTCCACGACCAGCAGAGGACGAATCACATGCCCACGACTCCGACCGCCGCGCTCTTCGACATCGACGGCACCCTCGCCGACACGAACTTCCTGCACGTCGAGGCCTGGTCGCGCGCGTTCTGGCAGGCGGACCTCGACGTCGCGACCTGGCGGATCCAGCGGGCGATCGGCGCGGACTCGTCGGAGCTGCTCGATCTGCTCCTGGACGACGAGGTCGACGACGCGACGCGGACCCTGGTGAAGGGCCTGCACGCGAAGAACTACGCGGAGGCGTCCGCCCGGATCGCGCTGCTGCCCGGGGCGCGCGAGCTGATCCGGGCGCTCGCCGGACGCGGGGTCCGCGTCGTGCTCGCGACCTCCGCGCCGCAGAACGAGCTGGAGATCCTGCTCGACGTCCTCGACCTCGGCGACACCGTGCACGCGGTGACGAGCGGCGAGGACGTCGACACCGCGAAGCCGTCGCCCGACCTCATCAGCATCGCCCTCGAGCGGGCCGGCGTCACGACCGACCACGCGATCATGGTCGGCGACGCGACCTGGGACGTCCTCGCCGCCGAGCGGGCCGGCCTGGCGACGATCGCGGTGCAGTCCGGCGGCACCGGCGAGCACGAGCTGCGCGAGGCCGGCGCCGTCGCGGTCTACGAGGACGCCGCGGCGATCCTCGCGGACCTCGAGGGCGGACCGCTGGCGAGCCTCCTGCGCTGACCCCGGGGGTAGGGCAGGAGGCCCGGCCCGCGGTCAGCTCTGCGGTCGCCTCCGCAGCACGAGCAGGGTGATCCCGATCGCCGCGACGACGGCGACCAGCGCGCCGCCGATCCACAGCACGTCGCCGAGCAGCGCCGGGTCGGACCCGGTCGCCGCCTCGGCCTCGTCGGCGGACGGCGCCGAGGCGTCGGACACCGCGACGGTGCCGTTGCAGTCCGGGATCGACTCGGAGCCCTCGGCCAGCGCGACGCCCGCTCCCGGCTGCCAGTCGAAGCCGTACTGCCCGGAGACCGGGTGCCCGTCGGTCGAGACGACCTGCCAGGTCACCTCGTAGGCGCCGGCCGCGCCCAGCTCGAGCGGCATGGACGCCTCCGGTCCGACGACGCTGACGCAGCCGTCGCCGTAGTAGAGGCCGTCCGGCCCGACGACGCGCAGCGCCGCGGCGGCTCCGTCGTTGCCGAGGACCAGCAGGTCGTCGTTCGTCGTCAGTGCGAGGGTGCCGGGCTGCTCGGTCACCGTCGAGTCGGCGGCGGGCGTCGTCGACACGAGGTAGTTGTGCGCACTGGCGGGCGCCGCCGCCGCGACCGAGCCGATCAGCCCGATCGCGGCGGCGGCCAGGACGAGCCGTCCGCCCCTCCGGAGAGCGACCGTCACGCGGACGCCTTCGGGCTGCGGCGACGCGAGGCGAGCCCGAAGGCGACGCCGACGGCACCGAGGACGAGTCCGCCGACACCGAGGACGCGCGCGAGCACGTCGTCGCCCTGGCCGGTGGCGGTGGTGGCGGAGGCGGTCGTCGCGACCGCGTCGTCACCGTCGCCGTCGTCGTCGTGGTGGCCGGAGCCCTCCATCGCGGCGGTCACCGCCACGGTCGGCGCGGGGAGCTCCGGCTCCGCCTCGCCCTCGACGGTCGGCTGGTCCCAGGCGGTCGAGCCGGTCTCGCAGGTCTGCAGCACCGGGAACTCGAGGGTCGAGCCGGCCGCGTCCTCGGGGAGCTGCAGCTGCAGCGAGACGGTGTCGCGGTAGCCGTCCGCGAGCGGGGTCTTGGCGGTGTAGACGACGTCGGAGACGCGCTCGGTCGCGGTGTTGCCGTGCGAGTCGGTCACCGGGTCGGCGATCTCGACCTCGTTCTTCACGACGTCCCAGTTGGGGTTCACGGTCGGGCTGACCGAGTTGATCCCCTCGGGGATCGTGATGCTGAGGCCGGTCGTCGGCGAGCCCTCGCAGCCGTGGGCGAGCGAGAAGGTGACGACGGTGTACGAGCCGGCGGCCGTGCTCGACGCCGCGGCGGTGACGTGCGCGCTCGCGGCGGTCGGCGCGGCCAGCGCGAGGGCGACGGAGCCCGCGGCGACGAGCGCACCGCCGCCGACGAGGCGGACGCGGGAGGAGAAGGAGGAGGTGGAGGTTCGGGTGGTGGTCATGATCGTGAGGAGTCCTAGCGGGAGTCGGCACTGCCGGGAAGGCGGTGCAGAGAAGGGTGAGGGCGCAGCGCGGGATCGCGGTGCGCGCGGGCTCACCGGCCGAGGCTTCCGCGTGCCGAACGGGCGAGCGGGCGGGAGGACGTCAGACGGTGGGCAGGGCGCGCGCGGGCGGGCCGCGGTGCCGCAGGACCCGCAGGACCGCGTCGAGGGCTCGGGGGGCGCTCGGCTCCACGGAGCCGAGGACGGCCACCGAGGCGCCGAGCGGCTCCAGCAGAGCGGACGCCCGCGCGACCAGGCGCACGACGACGCGCAGCACGGCGGTGCCGAGGGTCCAGAAGACGCGCTCACCGTGGCGGAGGGCCGCGACCGTGACGACGGCGGCGATCAGGTGGGAGAGGAGCATCAGGGGGGTGTGCGCGGCGTGACCCGACGTCCCCGCGATCAGCTCGACCGTGCCGCCGCCGTGGAAGTGGCCGCCCGCGGTCGTGCCGGCGACGCTGACGTCGCCACCGCCGCCGGTCACCAGGAAGAGGGAGTGGTACGCCAGCTGGCTGAGCAGCACGGCCACCGCGAGGCGCGCGAGCGAGAGCGTGCGGCCGGCCAGGAGGACGCAGACGACGGCCGCGAAGGCGGTGGCGAGCGCGAGGATCGCCGGGGCGGGGGCCTCGGCACCGGCGAGGGTGTGCGAGGCGGCGGCGGTCGCGGTCGCGGCGACGGCGGCGACGACGCCGCGCGCTGTCCGTGCCCCTCGCGTCTGCATCCGCTCGACTCCTGGTCTCTCGTGCCGCGCAGCGCGCGCGGACCGACATCCAGGGTAATCGCCCTGCCTCCGCCGTTATGAACCCGTGACCCGATTGCTCCGATCGATTCCAAACCCCCTCGGGGAGGGCTCCGAAGACTCTTCAACGGCCGCGAAACGGTCCACACACAGCCAGGTCCTCCGCATCCCGTGGGGGCCGTATCACGAAGGAGCATCCCCATGCGATCCACCAAGCGCACCACTCTCGCCGCGTTCGCCCTGCTCGGCACCGCCGCCCTCGGCCTCACCGCCTGCTCGTCCGGCGCCGGCACCACCGACGCCGCCAGCGACACCGCGTCCGAGATGTCGACCCCGATGATGACCGAGTCCGCCACCCCCATGGCGACCATGGACCCGGCCGCCAACCTCGTCGGCTCCGGCTGCGCCGCGTACGCCGAGCAGGTCCCGGACGGCGCCGGCTCGGTCGGCGGAATGGCCCTCGACCCGGTGGCCACCGCCGCGTCGAACAACCCGCTGCTCAAGACCCTGAACGCTGCGGTCTCCGGTCAGCTCAACCCCGACGTCAACCTCGTCGACACGCTGAACGGCAGCGAGTTCACCGTCTTCGCCCCCGTCGACGACGCGTTCGCCAAGCTCGACGCCGCGACGCTCGCCACGCTGGCCACCCCCGAGGGCGCTGCGACGCTCTCGTCGGTCCTGACCTACCACGTCGTCCCCGGCCAGATCGCCCCTGACGACATCGACGGCACCCACACCACCGTCCAGGGCACCGACGTCACCGTCACCGGCTCCGGCGACGACATCAAGGTGAACGACGCGTCGGTCATCTGCGGCGGCGTCCAGACCGCCAACGCGACCGTGTACCTCATCGACACGGTCCTCATGCCCGCTGCGTAAGCAGCAAGCACCACGAAACGCCGAAGGGCGGGCACCCACCGGGTGTCCGCCCTTCGGCGTTGCTGCGCTCGCGCGCAGACGCGCTACTCGCCGGCGCTGATCTCCGCCAGCACCCGGTCGCCCGGGTAGGCCTGGATCATGTCGGCGCGGATCTCGGCGCGCTCGAGCAGCTCCTCCATGCGGTGGCGGCGGTTGCGCGTGATCAGCGTGACGACCGTGCCCTTCTTGCCCGCGCGGCCGGTGCGGCCGGAGCGGTGCAGGTAGGTCTTGTACTCGTCCGGCGCGTCGGCCTGGATGACCAGGTCGATGTCGTCGACGTGGATGCCGCGCGCGGCGACGTCGGTCGCGACGAGGACGTCGACCCGGCCGCTGGTCAGCAGCGCGAGGTTCCGGGTGCGGCGCGACTGGTTGAGGTCGCCGTGCAGGCTTGTCGCCGGGATGTCGGCGTGCTCGAGCTGCTCGGCGAGCTGCTCGGCGAACGCGCGGGTGCGGGCGAAGATCAGCGTCTTGCCGGCGCGCGCCGCGAGCTCCTCGATGATCGCGCCCTTGTCGCGGTGCTCGATCAGGAGGACGCGGTGGTCGATGCTCGAGGACGCCTGGTCCTCGCCTGCGACCTCGTGCACGCTCGGCTCGACGAGGAACTCGTCGACGAGCGTCGCGACGCCCTTGTCGAGGGTGGCCGAGAAGAGCAGGCGCTGGCCGCCGCGCTTGGTCTGGCGGAGGATCCGCTGCACCGGCTCGAGGAAGCCGAGGTCGCACATGTGGTCGGCCTCGTCGAGGACGGTCACGGTGATGGTCGAGAGGTCGAGGCGACCCTGCTCGATCAGGTCCTCGAGGCGGCCCGGGGTGGCGATGATGATGTCCACGCCGCGCTGCAGGGCGCCGACCTGCTTGTACTGCGGCACGCCGCCGAAGATCGTCGCGGTGAACAGGCCGACGGAGCGTGCGATCGGCTGGATGGTGCGGTCGATCTGCATCGCCAGCTCGCGGGTCGGCGCGAGGATGAGGGCGCGCGGCGCACGGCCGGGCTTGCGGCCCTTCGCTCCGTCGTTCTCCATCAGGCGCTCCACGACGGGGGCGCCGAACGCGATCGTCTTGCCCGAGCCCGTCTTGCCGCGGCCGAGGACGTCCTTGCCGGCGAGGACCTCGGGGATCGTCGCCGCCTGGATCGGGAACGGCGAGGCCGCGCCCATCTGGGTCAGCTGGCGGACGATGTTCGCGCCGAGACCGAGGTCGCCGAAGCTGACGCCCTCGACGTCGACGGCGAGCGTGGCGGTCGCCTCGAGGCGCTCGAGCACGACGTCGTCGGCCTGGTGCGAGGCGCGGCCGTCGCGCTTGGGGTAGAAGTCCGAGCCGGAGTCGCGGCGCGGGCCGCGGTCGGCGCGGTCGTAGCCGCCGCGGGCGGGGCGCTCGGTCCCGCGGTCGAAGCCGCGCGCCGGGCGCTCGGTGCGGTCGGAGGAGCGGGCGGGGCGATCGGTGCGGTCGAAGCTGCGCGCGGGACGGGCGTCGCGGTCGTTCGTGCGGGCCGGACGGGCGTCACGGTCGTACGAGCGGGCCGGGCGGTCGTCGCGATCGAAGGAGCGGGCGGGGCGATCGGTGCGGTCGAAGGAGCGCGCCGGGCGATCCGTGCGGTCGAAGCTGCGCGCGGGACGGTCGCTGCGGTCGTAGGAACGGGCCGGACGGTCGTCGCGGTCGTTCGGACGGGCCGGACGGTCGGACCGGTCGTAGGAACGGGCCGGGCGTGCGTCGCGGTCGAAGCTGCGCGCCGGGCGGTCGGTGCCGCGGTCGTACGAGCGGGCGGGACGGTCGTCGCGGTCGTTCGAGCGCGCGGGACGCGCGTCGCGATCGAAGCTGCGCGCGGGGCGGTCGGTCCGGTCGTAGGAGCGGGCCGGACGGTCTGCACCGCGGTCGCTGCTGCGGGACTCTCCCCGCTCCGTCAGCTTGGCGGCGCGCTCCTCGGCGTTCCAGCGCGCCTTCTTGGGCGCGTTCTCGTCGACGGGGCGGTAGCCGCGGTGGCCCTCGCTGCGCGAGCCGGACTTGGGCGCGGCGAACCGCGGGCGTCCGCCGAGCTGGGACTTGCCGCTCGAGGCGCCGAAGCGGTTCGGCTCGAAGTTCTTGGCGGGGCGTCCGCCGGCGGGCTTCTTGTTCTTGGGCATGGCTGCTTCCTGGGTTCAGGTCTTGCGCGAGCAGGCACACGCCGATCGATCACCCTCGTGGGGTGCGAACGGACAGGGCGCTGCGGGAACCCGGGTGAGTCGCTGCTCTGAGACGCTGACCGGGGCCGATTCACACATGTGATTCATCTCGCGACGACTGTCGGAGATCCGGCCCGCTTGACTGACAAACCCATCCGCGCGGCGACGCACGGAGTCAAGAGCCGACCACGAGAGTTTACACGCGAGCCCGGGCGCTGGCTAGAGTGCGCGCGCTCGAGTGCGCCGGCGCGAGTGCCGCGTCAGCTCGACGCGCGCCGCGCCCGGTACGCCGCGACGTTCGCTCGGTTGCCGCAGTTGCCGGTGTCGCAGTAGCGCTTCGAGCGGTTGCGCGAGAAGTCGACGAGCACCGCCTCGCAGTCGTCCGCCGCGCAGATCCGGATGCGGTCGCGCTCGTCGCCGCGGATGACGTCGACGAAGGCCATCGCCGCCTCCACCACGATGCGGGTCGCGAGCGGGCTCTCGTCGCGGGTCGCGTGCAGGTGCCAGCCGAAGATGCCGTGCCGCACCAGCTGCGGCAGGGCGCGGCCGTCCTCGAGCATGCCGTTGACGACGGCGACCAGGTCCTCCTCCGCGCGGCTGCGCCAGAGCGAGCGGAGCGGGGCGCGCACGGCCCGGACCGCCTCCAGCTCGGCGGTGCTGTGCTCGCGGCTGCCGGTGTAGCGGTTCTCGAGCAGGAACTCGTCGAGCTGCTCGACGGACGCCATCTCGTCCTCGCCGGACTGCGACAGCTCGGGGAGGGTGTTGACGAGCACCGCCGTCGAGGTGAGCGCCGCTTCCACGTCATAAGCGAAGACCATGTTGACTCCTGACACGTTCGATCAGTACTGTCACGAGCATAACGACTTTGACTCCTGAAAGAGGCTGACGTGACTCCCACTGCGCCACCGCGGCAGCTCGGCTCCGGCCTGCTCCTGGCCCTCGCCGCTGCCGCTGCGTTCGGCCTGGGCGGGCCCTTCGTCAAGCCGCTGCTCGAGGCGGGCTGGAGCCCTTCGGCGGCCGTGCTCTGGCGGGCCGGCGGCGCGGCGCTGATCCTCGCGATCCCGGCCGTGCTGTCGCTGCGCGGCCGCTGGCACGTGCTCCGGCGCAACCTCGGCACCGTCGGCCTCTACGGGGTCTTCGCCGTGATCGCCGCGCAGCTCTGCTTCTACAGTGCGATCGAGCACATGTCGGTCGGCGTCGCGCTCCTGATCGAGTACCTCGCACCCGTGTTCCTCGTCCTCTTCGCCTGGGCGCGCACCCGCCGCCACCCCGGTCGCTTCACCCTCGCCGGCTCTGCGCTGGCGCTGGCCGGTCTCGTGCTCGTGCTCGACCTCTCGGGCGAGTCCACTCCGGAGCTGGTCGGCGTCGCCTGGGCGCTGACCGCCTCGCTCGGCCTCTGCGTCTACTACGTGATCGCCGGCCGGATCGACCCGGAGCTGCCGCCGATCGCGCTCACCGCCGGAGCGATGACGGTCGGCGCCGGGCTCCTGCTCGTCCTCGGCGTCACCGGGCTCGTCCCGCTGCGGGCGACCTTCGGCGACGTCGTCTTCGTCGGGAACGACGTGCCGTGGTTCCTGCCCGCGGCGGTCATCCTCGGCATGTCCACGGTGCTCGCCTATCTGCTCGGGATCGAGGGCGGCTCGCGGCTCGGCACCCGCATCGCGTCCTTCGTCGGGCTGACCGAGGTGCTGTTCTCGATCGTCGCCGCCTGGGCCCTGCTCGGCGAGCTGCCGGCGCCGATCCAGTTCGGCGGCGGGGCGCTCATCCTGGCCGGAGTGGTGCTCGTGCGGCTGCAGGCGGAGGCGCCCGGCGCGGTGGCGGAGGAGCGGCAGGAGAGCGACGGCCGGCCTCCGGTTCCGCTGTCCACCCCCTGATCGCGGGGTCGCTCTAGGCGGGCGGCGTCTTCTCCCTTATGCTCGCCTCACCCATGCGCGAGCCCACCCGACCCACGCGATCGATCGCCCTCGTCGCGGCGACCCTGGCCCTGCTCGCGGGAGGCCTCGCCGGCTGCTCGAGCGCCCCGGTCTCGCAGCCGATCGCCCAGGCGGCCGGCGTCGCCGCCGTCACCGCCTACGACGACGTCCCCGTCACCGCCGGACTCGTCTACGACGAGGCGACCGGCCAGGCGCTCGACGTCTGCTCACCGGTCGACGCGGCCAGCGGAGCCGCCCTCCCCGCGGTGCTCGTCGTGCACGGCGGCAGCTGGACCCGCGGCGACAAGGCCGACCCCAACTGGCGCCCGCTCTGCCAGTGGCTCGCCTCCGAGGGCTTCGTCGCCGTCTCGGTGAACTACCGCCTCGCCCCGGCCGACGTCTTCCCCGCGCAGATCCAGGACGTCTCGGCCGCGCTCGACTGGATCCTCGCGCCGGCGCAGACCGCGCGCTTCGGCATCGATCCGTCCCGCGTCGCCGCGTTCGGCGGCTCAGCCGGCGGCAACCTCGTCTCGCTGCTCGGCACGGACGACGCGCTGACCGCCGACGGCACCGGCACCTCGCGTCTCGCCGCGGTCGTCGACCTCAGCGGCCCCGCAGATCTCACCGCAGCGGGCCTCGCCGACGACGACCCGATCGTCGGCGTCGGCGCCGCGGTCCGCGGATACCTGGACTGCGCCGACCTCGACGACTGCGCCGTCGCCGGCGAGGCGTCCCCGATCGCGCACGTCGACGGCTCCGAGCCGCCCTTCCTCATCGCCCACTCGGCCGGCGAGCGCGTCGCGCTGAGCCAGTCGCAGGACTTCGCCGAGGCGCTCGACGCGGCGGGCGCGAGCGTCGACTTCGTCGTCGTGCCCGGCACCCGGCACTCGATCGCGATGCTCGACGACTCCCTCCGCCGCACCGTCGTCGAGTTCCTGCACGCGCAGCTCGACGCGCCGGCCGAGCAGACGCTCTCGCTCGAGCCCGCCACGCAGACCGAGCCGGCCGCGGCGCCCGCGTCGTGAGCACCGGGGTCGTCGTCCGGCTCGAGCGGCCCGAGACGGCGGCGCTCGTCCCGCTGCTCACCGCCGAGCTTCCACCGCACGCCCGGCTCCTCGTCGCCCGCGACGGCGCCACGCAGCAGCCGATCGGCGTGCTGGCGCTGACGCCCGGGCCCGACGACTTCGCCGAGCTGCTCGCCCTCGAGGTGGCCCCGGAGTCGCGGCGGAGCGGAGTCGCCCGCCGGCTCGTCGCCGCCGCGCTCTCCTACGCGAGCGTGCAGCGCATCCGCACGCTCCGCTTCCGCGTGCCGGTCCAGGCGGAGGCGGCCCTCGCCGCCGCCCGCTCGCTCGGCTTCACCGAGATCGACGGCTTCGGCGCGCACGTGGGCGACGACTCGGGTGTCTGCTTCGCGCGCTCGGTGCGATGACCGACGCCCTCTCACCCCGCGACCTGGTCGCCGCCGCCCTGCGCCGCGAGCGCGGGCGCCTCGGCCTGAGCATCTCCGAGATCGCCCGCCGCGCCGGGGTAGCCAAGTCGACGCTCTCGCAGCTCGAGGCCGGCGAGGGCAACCCGAGTCTCGAGACGCTCTGGGCGCTCGGCGGCGCGCTCGGGGTGCCGTTCTCGCACCTGGTCGAGCCGCCGCGCCGCTCCGTGCAGCTGGTCCGCGCCGGGGAGGGGCCGCGCATCGCCTCGGCGACCGCGGACTACGCCGCCACCCTGCTCAGCGCCTGCCCGCCGGGAGCCCGCCGCGACGTCTACCGCATCACCGCCGAGCCCGGAGCGGCCCGGAACTCCGATCCGCACGCCCGCGGCACCGTCGAGCACCTGATCCTGTCCGCGGGACGCGCCCTCGCCGGGCCGGCGGACGACCCGGTCGAGCTCGCGCCCGGCGACTGCCTGTCCTACCCGGGCGACGAGCCGCACCTTTTCGACGCGCTCGAGCCGGGGACGAGCGCCGTGCTCGTCTCGGAGCAGGTCTGAGAAGGCGCTAGCGCTCAATCGAAGGCGCAGGCCGTCTCGTCGGACAGCGCGCGGCTGATCCGCTCGCGGTGCTCCGCGCTCATCGGCGGGAGTGCGTCCGGCGCGAACCAGCCGACCTCGCTCGACTCGTCGTCGGCGACGTGCGCCTCGCCCGAGAGGTAGCGGGCGCGGAGGACGTGGTCGAGGTACTGCGCGCGGTCGCCGTTCGGGTACTCCATCGGCGGCAGCGTGTGCAGCCAGACGACCCGCTGGACCTCGATCTCTACGCCCGCCTCCTCCAGCGCCTCGCGCCGCGCGGTCCCGGCGACCGTCTCGCCGGGGTCGATGACCCCGGTGACGGCGGTCCAGGCGCCGGTGTCGGCGCGGCGGACCAGGAGGACCTGGCGGACCGGCTCCTCGCGGACGATCACCGCGGTGACGCCGGTGAGCCAGAGGAGCTCGGTGCCCACCCGCTCGCGCAGGCGGAGGATGAAGTCGGGGGTCGCCACGGCGTCCGGCTCCCGCGCCTCAGCTCGCGAGCGCGCCGGCGTCGAACGGCTCGGGGCGGAAGTCGAAGGCGACCACCCCGGCCGTGTCGAGCAGCGGGCCGACCAGGCCCTTGAAGGCGTCGTGCGCCGGATCGAACAGCCCGGGCGCGTCGACCGCGGGGCGGCCGATGTAGTAGTTGAGGTCGCCCTCGGAGGCGAACGTCAGCAGGAACGCGCGGTCGAAGCCCTCGCCCGCGCCCTCCGTGCTGAGCTGCGGGCCGTTCTCGATCGAGACGATGTAGGGGCGGCCGTCGCGGCGGCACTCCCGGCCGAGCGCGAGGAAGGACGCGATCACGCCGTCCACCTCGGCGACGAGCGCCGTCGGCCGGAAGCGGAACAGCACGATGTGCCGGATGGTGCCCGGGCGGTAGTCCGCGGCGACGAAGCGCTCGGGGCCGACCTCGGCGATCGCGGCGGCGGCGCGATCGGGGCCGCTCAGCCAGCGCGAGCCGATCGTCTCGGAGGCCGCCGCAGCGACCTCCGCTGCCGTGGTCTCCACTGCCGGGGTGCTGAATCCTGTGTCGCTCATGCCGACGCCTCTCCGGCGCGGGCGGCACGCCGCCGCTCACGATACCCCTCGACCAGGTTGTAGACGACCGGCAGCACGACCAGCGTGAGCACCGTCGAGGACACCAGGCCGCCGATCACGACGATCGCGAGCGGCTGCGAGATGAACCCGCCGTGACCGGTGATGCCGAGCGCCATCGGCAGCAGCGCGAAGATCGTCGCGAGCGCCGTCATCAGGATCGGCCGGAGCCGCCGCTCGGTGCCGTGCAGCAGCGCCTCGCGCACGGGCATCCCCCGCTCGCGGTACTGGTTCACCAGGTCGATCAGCACGATCGCGTTGGTGACCACGATGCCGATCAGCATCAGCACGCCGATCAGCGAGGGCACGCCCAGCGGCACCCCGGTGAGCACCTGCAGCAGGATCGCGCCGGTCGCCGCGAACGGCACCGACACCAGCAGCAGCAGCGGCTGCAGGAGCGAGCGGAACGTCGCGACCATCACGACGTAGACGATCAGGATCGCCACCAGCAGCGCGATCCCGAGCTGCGAGAACGCGTCGCTCTGGTCGGCCGTGACGCCGCCGAGCGCCGCGGAGACGCCGGCCGGCAGCTCCGTGTCGTCGATCGCGCTCTGCACCGCGACGTTCGCCGAGGCGAGGTCGTCGCCCTCCGGCGTCACCGTGATCGTGGCGGTGCGCTGCCCGCGCTCGGTGGTGATGCTCGCGGGACCGTCGGTCTGCTCGACGACCGCGAGCGAGGAGAGCGGGACCGCTCCGGTGCGCGTCGGGATCTCGAGCGCGGACAGCTCGGCGAGGGTGGCCGGCGGCTGCGCGTCGGCGAGGTAGACGGAGAGCGTGCGGTCGTCGATCACGACGCTGCCGGTCTGCGTCGGCTGCAGCGCCTGGCTGACCAGAGTGCCGACGGCGACCTCGGTGAGGCCGGCGTCCGCAGCCGCCGCGCGGTCGACCCGGACCGCGATGTAGGGCAGCGAGGAGGAGAGGTTGCTCTCGGCCTGGCTGATCCCGTCGGTGCCGCGCAGCGCCGCGAGGAGCGCGTCGTTCGCGCTCTGCAGGTCGCTCTGCGAGGCGGTCGAGAGGTCGACCTCGATGTTCGAGGAGGCGCCGAAGCCCGACGACGCGGCCACACTGATGTCGTCCGCCTCGGCGATCGAGCCGAGCGCCGTGCGGACGTCGGCCTGCACGGTCTCCTGGTCGGCCGACTCGGCGGTGGTGACGGAGTAGCGGATCGAGGTGCCGCCGCCTCCGCCGCCGAACGCGCTCTGCAGCCCGCCGCTCGCGGAGCCGATCGAGAGCTGCACCGTCTCGACTCCGCCGACCCCGAGGATCGCCGTGCTGGCCTGCTGCGCGGTCGCGTCCTGCGCGTCCAGGCTCTGCCCGTCGGGCACGGTCTGGGTGACGGTGAAGGTGTTCTGGCCGCTCGCGCCGAGGAAGTTCGTCTTCATCAGCGGGTAGAGCGCGCCGGTGCCCACGAGCACCAGCAGCGCGAGCAGGACGGTCGCGACGGAGTGCTTCAGGGTCCAGGCGATCACGGGGCCGTAGACCCGCTGCAGGCCGGAGGCTCGGCGGGGAGTCGCGCGCGCGCTGTGGCGGGCGTGCTCGGGCTCGGCTCCGGCAGCCGGCACGACCGTCTCGCCCGCCGCGCCGCGCTCCTCGGCGAGCGCCGCCTGCGCCGCCTCGCGGACGCCGGCACGCTTCGAGGGCCGGAGGAACCAGTACGCCAGCACCGGCACGATCGTCAGCGCGACGATCAGCGAGGCGAGCAGCGCGATCGACACCGTCAGCGCGAACGGCCGGAACAGCTCGCCGGTCGTGCCGCCGACGAACGAGATCGGCAGGAACACGGCGACCGTGGTGATCGTGGACGCGGTGATCGCGCCCGCGACCTCGCGCACCGCGACCGCGATGGTCGCCGCGCGCTCCTCCCCCGCGTCGAGGTGCCGCTTGATGTTCTCGATCACGACGATGGAGTCGTCCACCACGCGGCCGATCGCGATGGTCAGCGCGCCCAGGGTGAGGATGTTCAGCGTGTAGCCCGCGGTCTGGAGGCCGATGAAGGTGATCAGCACGGAGGTCGGGATCGAGATGGCCGTGACGAGCGTCGAGCGCACCGAGAGCAGGAACAGCAGGATCACGAGCACCGCGAAGACGAGGCCGAGCGCCCCCTCCTGCGCGAGCGACTCGATCGAGTCCTGGATGTAGGGGGCCTGGTCGAAGACCGAGGTGAAGGTCGCGTTCTCGCCGAGCGACGCCTCGAGGTCCGGCAGCAGCGCGGTGACACCGGTCGAGACCTCGACCGTGTTCGCCGCGGGGAGCTTCGTGATGGAGAGGGTCAGCGCGGGCTGGCCGTTGACCCGCGAGATCGAGGTGATCGGGGCGTCGGTGACGGCGACGGTGGCGACGGACCCGAGGGTGGGGGCGGTGGTGGGCGCCGTGGGAGCGAGCGCCGCGGCGCTCGCGGACGGGATCAGCGGCAGCGCCGCGATCGCATCGGTCGAGTCCAGCTTGACGCCGGACTGGACCGAGAAGGTGCTGCCGTCCTGGGTGATCTCGCCGCCGGCGACGAGCACTCCGTTCTGCTGCAGTGCGGTGCGGATGTCCGCGGTCGACAGGCCGGCGGCGGCGAGCGCCGCGTCGTCCGGGGTGATCGTGACGCGCTGGGCGCTCTCGCCGACCAGGGCGACCTCGCGGACGCCCTCCACCTTCTCCAGGTCCGGGATGACGCTCGTGCGCAGCCGGTCGGCGAGCGCCTTCGCGTCGCCGTCGCTCGAGACGGCCAGCTGGAGCACCGGCAGGTCGTCGAACGAGCCGGTCACGACCTGCGGGTCGACGCCGTCGGGCAGCGTGCTCGCGATCCGGTTGATCGCCTGCAGGATCTTCTGCTCGGCGGTCGCCAGGTCGGTGCCGTAGGCGAAGGAGGCCGAGATCAGCGAGGAGTTCGTCGACGACGTCGCACTGGTCGCCTCGAGCCCGGGCACGCCCTGGATCGCGGTCTCGATCGGCGTCGAGACGTCGTCGTTGACCACCTCCGGAGCGGCACCCGGGTAGCTCGAGATCACCGCCAGCTGCGGGAAGGAGATCGACGGCGCGAGCTCCTGCTTCAGCCCGGTGAGGGCGACGCCGCCGAAGACGGCGATGACGACGGTGACGAGCGCGATGAGCGCCCGGTTCTTCATGCTGAGGACCGCGAGGAGATGCACGCCGTGAGTCTTCCATCAGCTGGCTGAGTATTCGTCCCCCTCCGGGAGGACCTGGAGGATCAGACGACGTCGGCGAGGTAGCCGGTGTCGGCCGCCGGGTGGCGCGCGATCTGGCTCCAGGCGACGGCGAGCGCCTCCACGGCTCGGTCGGTGGTCTCCGGCGAGTAGCCGATCGGGATGCGCAGGAAGCGCTCGAAGGCGCCGTCGATCCCGAAGCGCGGACCGGCGGTGATCAGCAGGCCCGAGGTGCGGGCGGCGAGGGCGAGCTGCGAGCTGGCCGGGCGGCCCAGGCCGACCCAGGTGGAGAGCCCGCCGGAGACCCGCGGCACGCTCCACTCCGGGATCGCGCGGGCGAGCGCCGCCTCGAGGTGATCGCGGCCGGCGCGCAGCTGCTCGCGGCGCAGCTCCAGCACGCCGTCCATCCGGCCGAGCATGTCGGCGACCAGGAGCTGCTCGACGATCGGGCTGCCGAGGTCGCCGGCCGAGCGCGCGGCGACCAGCTTCCGGATGACGCTCCGCTCCGCGCGGATCCAGCCGATCCGGATGCCGCCCCAGAGCGTCTTGCCGACCGAGCCGATCGAGATCACGGTGCCCTCGGGTCCGTACGAGGCGAACGGCAGCGGCGACATCCGCCGGTCGATGTCGAGCTCGGCGGTCGTCTCGTCGGCGATGATCAGCGTGCCCTGGCGGGCCGCGGCGGCGATCGCCCGCTCGCGCAGGTCCACCGCCATCGACCGGCCGGTCGGGTTGTGGAAGTCGGGCATCAAGTAGGCGAGCGTCGGACTGGTGCCGCGGATCGCCGCGATCAGGCCCTCGCCGTCCCAGCCGTCGGCGCCGTCGACGTTGACCGGCACCAGCCGCGCGCCGGCGAGCCGCAGCGCTTCGTAGGCGTGCGGGTAGGTCGGCGCCTCGATCAGGGCGCGGTCGCCGCGGGCGAGCAGGGTGCGGGCGACGAGCGCGATCGCGTGCTGGGCGCCGATGGTCACCATGATCTGGCCGGGCTCCGTGCGGAGGCCGCGCCGGGTGTAGCGCTCGGCGATCGCGCGGCGCAGCAGCGGCAGGCCGACGGTGTCGTACGAGCCGTCCTCGAAGTACTCCGGCGCGAGGCGGGCGGCGCGCGCGTAGGCCTCGGCGAGCTCGGGCACCGCGGGCAGCGCCGCCTTGGTGAAGTCGACGAAGTCGGGGGCGAGGGTCGGCACGGCGTGCACCGCGGCGCCCGGGAGGCGGGTCGCGCTGCCGGAGCCGCGGACGCTGACCAGGTAGCCGCTCTCGCGCAGCTCGCGGTAGGCCGCCGCGACGGTCGTGCGGCTGACGCCGAGCCGCGCCGAGAGCTCGCGCTCGGCGGGCAGACGGCTGTCGGTCGGGATGCGGCCGTCGATGCTGAGCAGGCGGATCCGGTCGGCGAGCGCGAGGTACGCGGGCCGGGTGCCGCGCTGCTCGCGCCAGTCGCCGAGGAGGTTCTGCAGGGCGCGAACGCCGAAGTGGACATCAGCCATGCGTCCAAGATAGCCGGATTGGACCGCGCGGAGAAGGCCACTCCTGCGATGGGATGCTCGGCATGACGATCACCGCGCCCCTCGCCGTCCCCGCTCCCCCGGCGAGCCAGTGGCGGATCCGTCCGGTGCCACGGCTGCTGGTCGGGCTCGTGCTGTACGGCTTCGCCGACGCGATGATGATCCGCGCGTCGATCGGCGTGGACCCGTGGACCGTCTTCGCCCTCGGCGTCGCCCGCCAGACCGGACTGGGGATCGGACTGCTCACCAACGTGATCGGACTGCTCGTCCTGCTGCTGTGGATCCCGCTGCGGCAGCGGCCCGGCCTCGGCACGGTGCTGAACGTGCTGGTCGTCGGCACCACGATCGGCGTCGGGATCGAGCTGCTCGCCGTGCCCGCCGAGTGGTGGGGGAAGGCGCTGCTGTTCGCCGGCGGCCTGGTGCTGCTGGCTGTCGCGAGCGGGATCTACATCGGCGCCCGCCTCGGCGCCGGCCCGCGCGACGGGCTGATGACCGGACTGCACGCGCGCTTCGGCCTCCCGATCTGGGCGGCCCGCGGCGGCGTCGAGCTCACCGTGCTCCTGATCGGCTGGGCCCTCGGCGGCGACGTCGGCCTCGGCACCCTCGCCTTCGCCCTGCTCATCGGCCCGCTCTGCTCGGTGACCCTGCCGCTGCTGGGCGTCCGTCGGCACTGACGGCCACAGCATGCTGATCGAGTAGCCCGCTGCGCGGGCTACTCGACCGCATGCGGCTCCGGCTAGCGCTTCGCGCTCAGCTCGGCGCGGGTGCGCTCGGCCTCGTCCGAGTCCTGGATCGAGGCGATGCCCTCGGTGATCGAGGTGCCGGAGGCCGGGGCCTCGTGCTCGTCCGCGCCGAGCGTGGCCTCGTCGAAGGGGGCGCGGCCGCCGAGCACCTCGCGGACCTGGACCATGTCGATCTGCTTGGTCCAGGTGCCGACGAGCAGAGTGGCGACCGCGTTGCCGGTGAAGTTGGTGACCGCGCGGGCCTCCGACATGAAGCGGTCGATGCCGACGATGACGCCGACGCCGTTGACCAGGTCGGGACGGAAGGACTGCAGACCGCCGGCCAGGGTGGCGAGGCCGGCGCCGGTGACGCCCGCGGCGCCCTTGGAGGCGACCATCATGAAGAGCAGCAGCCCGATCTGCTCCGGGATCGACATCGGGGCGCCGGTCGCCGAGGCGATGAAGAGCGAGGCCATCGTGAGGTAGATCGCGGTGCCGTCGAGGTTGAACGAGTAGCCGGTCGGGACGGTGATGCCGACGACGGGCTTGGAGACGCCGAGGTGCTCCATCTTGGCGATCAGGCGGGGCAGAGCGGCCTCGGAGGAGGAAGTGCCGACGATGAGCAGGTACTCGCGGGCCAGGTACTTCATCAGCGAGAAGATGTTGACGCCGGTGACCAGGCGCAGCAGCAGGCCGAGGATGACGACCACGAAGATCGCGCAGGTGAGGTAGAAGCCGATCATGAGGGTGGCGAGGGCGACGACCGCGCCCCAGCCGGTCTTGCCGACGACCGCGGCGATCGCGCCGAACGCGCCGATCGGGGCGACCCAGAGCACCATCGAGAGGATGCGGAAGACCAGCACCTGCAGCTGCTTGATCGCGCCGAGGATCGGCTGGCCCTTGGCGCCCATCTTCTGCAGCGCGAAGCCGACCAGGAGGGCGACGAAGAGGGTCTGCAGGATGCTGCCGTCCACGAGCGAGGAGAACAGCGAGACCGGGATGATCCCGAGGATGAAGTCGCTGGTCGACTCCGCCTTGAGGTCGCTGGTGTCGTAGGTGGCGCTCGAGATGTCGAGGCCCTCGCCCGGGTGCAGGATGTTGCCGACGACCAGGCCGATGGCCAGCGCGAAGGTCGACATCACGATGAAGTAGCCGAGGGCGAGGCCGCCGACCTTGCCGACGGTCGCGGCCTTGGCGATCGAGCCGATGCCGATCACGATGGTGCAGAAGATGATCGGCGCGATCATCATCTTGATCAGTCCGACGAACGCCTTGCCGACGGGCTCGAGGGTCGCGGCGAACGCGGGGGCGACGAGGCCGACGATCACGCCGGCCACGACCGCGATGATCACGGCGATGTAGAGCCAGTGGTTGCGGTCGATCCGCCGGCGGGTCTTCACGGGGGTGAGGGAGGGGCTGAGCCGGTCGGGGCCGCCGGGCGTCTTCGCCATGCGCATGTCCTGTCTCTTCATCGAGCTGGGAGGGGGTACGACGATGCTCGACCCCGCAGGCCGCCCGCCGGAGGTTGCGTTCATACTGTTCACGAACGCGCACGGACGAGGAGGTCGGATGCCCGGAACGAGCCCCCGCGGCAGCATCGCCGCCCGGCTGTTCGCCGCCCAGCTAATCTGCATCCTCGTGATCGGCGCGATCGCGGTGCTGGTCCTCGCCTTCGACGCCCGCGGGCGCGCCGGCGACGACGCGGCCGCGCGGAGCCTGGTGGTCGCGCGCACCGTCGCCGACAACCCGTTCGTCCTCGACGCGGCGGAGGGCGCGGACCCGTCGGCCTCGCTCCAGCCCTACGCGGAGGAGATCATGGCCGACACCGGCGTCGACTTCCTCACGATCATGAACCCCGACCGCACCCGCTACACCCATCGCGACCGCGCCCAGATCGGCCTGCCGTTCATCGGCACCATCGCTCCGGCACTCGAGGGCCGCACCTTCACCGAGACCTACACCGGCACGCTCGGGCCCTCCGTGCGCGCCGTCGCGCCGATCGAGAGCGCCGACGGCACCGTCGTCGCGCTGGTCTCGGCCGGCGTGACCGTGAGCCGGGTGGACGCCTCCTTCCTCCCCCGCCTGCAGGTCGTGGCCGGCGGCGTGCTCGGCGCGGTGGCGCTCGGCGGCGTCGGCTCCTGGCTGCTCGCCCGCTACCTCCGCCGGGTCACGGGCGGCCGCGGTCCGGAGCAGATGAGCCAGGTCTTCGCCTACTACGAGTCGGTGCTGCACTCGGTGCGCGAGGGGCTCCTCCTCGTCGACGACCGCGGGCGGCTGGTGCTCGCCAACGACCACGCGCTCGAGCTGCTCGGGCTGGAGGGCGTGTCGATCCCGGTGCCCGTCGACGAGCTCGACCTCCCCGACGCCCTGCGCACGGTGCTGCTGGCCGATGAGCCGGTCGCCGACCGCCTGGTCGTGGCGCACGAGCGGATCCTCGTGGTCAACGAGCGGCCGGCCGCCTCCCCCGGCGCGCACCCGCTCGGCACGGTGACGACGCTCCGCGACCGCACCGAGCTGCAGCGGGTGTCGGGCGAGCTGGAGTCGATGCGCACCCTCTCGGACGCGCTGCGCTCGCAGACCCACGAGTTCTCGAACCGCCTGCACACCATCGCCTCGCTGATCGAGCTCGGCCGGGCGGAGGAGGCGCTCGCCTTCGCGGCCGGCGAGCTGAACCTCAGCCAGCGGCTCGCCGACCGGGTGCTCGGCTCGGTGCAGGAGCCGGTGATCGCCGCGCTGCTGCTCGGCAAGGCCGCGCAGGCCCGCGAGCGCGGGGTCGAGCTGCACCTCGAGACGCACCTCGAGCCGGGCGCCCAGGGCTTCGAACCGGGCGACCTGGTGACCGTGCTCGGCAACCTGATCGACAACGCGCTCGACGCGGCCGCCTCCTCCGCCGCCGACCGCGAGCCGTGGGTCGAGGTCTACCTCGGCCTCGCCGAGGACGCCGGTGCCGAGGGCGCCGAGCTGGTGCTGCAGGTCTCCGACAGCGGACCCGGCGTCGCCGAGGCGGCCGACGTCTTCGCCCGCGGCTACTCGACGAAGGAGTCGGACGCGTTCGGCCGCGGCATCGGCCTCGCGCTGGTGCAGCAGGTGGTGCAGCGGCTCGGCGGGAGCATCGAGGTGTCGCGGCACGTCGGCGCGGTGTTCACAGTGCAGCTGCCGCTGCGGACGCCGTCGAGGGCGCAGTCGTGACCGCGCTGATCCGCGTCCTCGTCGTCGAGGACGAGCCGCTCACCGCGAGCGCCCACGCCGACTACGTGCGGCGCGTCGCCGGCTTCGAGGTCGCGGCCGTGGCCGGCAGCGGAGCGGAGGCGATCCGCGCCCTGCGCGCCGACCCCGCGATCGCGCTGATCCTCCTCGACATGAACCTGCCCGACATGGGCGGGCTCGATCTCTGCCGGGCCGTCCGCGCGGCGGGCCTGGACGTCGACGTGATCGCGATCACCGCGGTGCGCGACGCGGCCGTGGTCCGCGCCAGCGTCGCCGCCGGGATCGTGCAGTACCTGATCAAGCCGTTCGTCTTCAGCGTCTTCGCGGCGAAGCTCGCCAGCTACCGCTCCTACCGCGAGCGGATGCACGGGGCCGACGTCGCCAGCCAGCACGAGGTCGACGGAGCCTTCGCGGCGCTGCGGACGTCCAACGCTCCGGGACTGGCGAAGGGACTCTCCGCCGAGACGCTCGACGCGGTGACCGCGCTGCTGGGCCCGGTCGGCCTCTCCGCGGGCGAGCTCGCGGCCCGGCTCGACGTCTCGCGGGTCACCGCGCGGCGCTACCTCGAGCACCTCGCCGACTCGGGAGTCGCCGAGCGCGCCCCGCGCTACGGCTCGCCGGGACGGCCGGAGCTGGAGTACCGCCGGGTCTGAGCGGCTACTGCGTGTACGACGAGAGGAAGTTCCCCAGCCGCTCGATCGCCTCCGAGATGACCCGCTCCTCCGGCAGCGTCACGATCCGCAGATGGTCGGGCGTCGGCCAGTTGAAGCCGGTGCCGGGCACCAGCAGGATGTGCTCCGCGAGCAGCAGGTCGTAGACGAGCCGACCGTCGTCGCGGATCTCGTGCACCTCGGGGTCGAGCCGCGGGAACGCGTAGAGCGCGCCCCTCGGCAGCTCGCAGGAGACGCCGGGGATGGCCTGCAGCCCGCTCCACGCGGCGTCGCGCTGGCGCCGCAGCCGCCCGCCCGGCGCGATCAGCGCCTCGATCGACTGCACGCCCGAGAGCGCCGCCTGCACCGCGTACTGCCCCGGCACGTTCGGGCAGAGCCGGGTCGACGCGAGCAGGGTGATCCCCTCGAGGAACCCCGCCGCGTGCTCGCGCGGCCCGGTGATCGCGAGCCAGCCGGAGCGGTAGCCGGCGACGCGGTAGGTCTTGGACAGCCCGTTGAAGGTGAGGCAGAGCTGGTCCGGCGCGAGCGACGCCAGCGGGATGTGCTGGGCGTCGTCGTAGAGGATCCGGTCGTAGATCTCGTCGGCGAGCAGCAGCAGCGAGTGCTCCTCGGCGAGCGCCACGATCCCCTCGAGCACCTCGCGGGTGTAGACGGCGCCGGTGGGGTTGTTCGGGTTGATGACGACGATGGCCTTGGTGCGCGTCGTGACCTTCGAGCGGATGTCCTCGAGGTCGGGCTGCCAGCCGTCGTCCTCCGCGCAGCGGTAGTGCACCGCGGTGCCGCCGGCGAGACTCGTCATCGCCGTCCAGAGCGGGTAGTCGGGCGCCGGGATCAGCACCTCGTCGCCGTCGTCGAGCAGCGCCTGGAGCGTCATCGTGATCAGCTCGGACACCCCGTTGCCGAGGAACACCCACTCGGGGTCCACCGGTGGGAAGCCGGGGACCTCCTCGTAGCGGTAGGTCACCGCGAGGCGGGCCGAGAGGATGCCCCGGCTGTCGCTGTAGCCGTGCGCGCTGGGCATCGCGGCGATCATGTCGCGGACGATCTGGTGCGGCGCCTCGAAGTCGAAGCCGGCCGGGTTGCCGGTGTTCAGCTTGAGGATGCGGTGACCCTCGCTCTCCAGCCGCGACGCCTCCACGAGCGCCTTGCCGCGGATCTCGTAGAGGACGTTGCGGAGCTTGGAGGACTGCTCGAGGGGGCGCGGCGGGGTCATCGGTCCAGTATTCACCGGCCGACGACCCCGAGCGCGGTCAGGCCCTCGTGGCGCGCACCGCCTCCGCGATCTCCTCCTCGATCAGGTCGTGGTTGATCGCCGCTGCGACGCGGAGGCCGTCGGCGGCGGCCGCCATCACCTGCGACATCGGCTCGACGAGCGAGCCGGCGGCGAACACCCGCGGCGCGGTGGTGCGGCCCATCGGGTCGACGGTGAGGTGCCGGGCGGCGCCGGAGGGGTGGTCGACGAGCTCGAGGCCGAGGCCGTCGGGCAGGTTGCCCTCGACGCGCGGGCCGACGACCAGCGCGTCGAGCTCGAGCCGGCGGCCGTCGACGACGACGCCGACCAGGCGGTCGTCCTCGACGAGGACCTCGGTGACGGCGCCGTCGATCAGCTCGATGCCGCGGGCGGCGAGCCCCTCGGCCTCCTCCGCTCCCGGCGCGAAGACGCCGTTCGTGAGGATCGACACCCGGTCGCTCAGCTGCCGGAACATCTGCGCCTGGTGGCCCGAGAAGCCGCTGCCGAGCACGGCGATCCGGCGCCCGCGCACCTCGAAGCCGTGGCAGTACGGGCAGTGCAGCACGTCGCGGCCCCAGCGCTCGGCGAGCCCGGGGATCTCGGGCAGCCGGTCGGTGGAGCCGCTGGCGAGAAGCAGGCGGCGGGCGCGCAGCACGGTGCCGTCGGCGAGGGTGGCCGTGACGCCGCCGTCGGCGACCGAGGCGCTGACGATCCGCCCCGGGACGACGCGTGCGCCGTAGCCCTCGGCCTCGATCCGGGCGAGGCGGGCGAGCTCGACGGGCGCGGTGCCGTCGCGGGTGAGCACGTTGTGGGCGCCGGGCGAGGGCGCGTTGCGGGGCGGCCCGCCGTCGACGACGAGCACGTCGCGGAGGCTGCGGCCGAGGGCGGTGGCGGCGGCGAGTCCGGCGAAGGAGGCACCGGCGACGAGGACGTCGGGGAGGTCTGAAGCGGTCATGTCCCGAGCATCCGGTGGCGGCCGCGGTCCGTCGAGGATCCGTGCCGTTCCGGCACGACCGCGCGGCCCGGGTGCCAGGATCGGGGCATGCCCGAGCACTCCGAGCACGACCCTCCTTCCGACGACGAGATCGTCGCCGCCGTCGGACCGCGGCTGAGGCGCCTCCGCCTCCGCCGCGACCGCACGATCGCCTCGCTCGCCGCCGAGACCGGCATCTCCGCGAGCACGCTCTCGCGGCTGGAGAGCGGCGGCCGGCGCGCGACGCTCGAGCTGCTGCTCCCGATCGCCCGCGCGCTCGGCACGCCGCTCGACGAGCTGGTCGGCGCCGCGCCCGAGGACCCGCGCGTGCACGGGCGGCCGTTCACCCGGCACGGGATGCGGATCCAGCCGCTCAGCCGCGACGCGGGCGCCCTGCAGGCCTTCAAGACCACGATCCCCGCCGGACCGATCCCCGCGCCGGAGCAGCAGCGCACGCACGAGGGCTTCGAGTGGCTCTACGTCCTCAGCGGGCGGCTCCGGCTGCGGCTCGGCGAGCACGACATCGTCCTGCCGGCGGGCGAGGCCGCGGAGTTCGACACCCGGGTGCCGCACTGGTTCGGCCGGGCCGACGAGCAGCAGGTCGAGTTCCTCAGCCTGTTCGGGCGCCAGGGCGAGCGGATGCACGTCCGCGCCTCGACGCGGCGCTGAGACGGCGGCACTGAGACGGCGGGGCGGCTCAGCTCTCGCCGAGCACCTCGCGGACGAAGCCGGTCGTCTTCACGCGCAGCGTCGCGATCCGCTCGGCCTTCGCCGCCTCGACGTCGAAGCCGACGTAGGCGACCGAGGGCCGGGTGCGGACGTTCGCCGAGCACTGGAAGTCCGCGCAGACCAGCGTGCCGAGGGTGTCGCCCGCGCGCCCGGCCGGGCCGGCCTTCTTCGCGCCGAAGAAGACCACGTCGTTGGGCAGGCGGATGTCGCGGCACCAGGAGCACTGCGCCCGCGAGCGCGGGTTCGCGTCGGCCTGGCGGAGCAGGACGCCGACGAGCCGGTCCTCGAGCGGCACGACGACATAGGCGCGGCGACCGATCTTCCTGTCGCGCCAGCCGAGATGGTCGAACGACTCCCAGTCGAGGTCGTCGAAGCCGGCGGGGAGCGAGAGATCCGCGACCTCCTTGCGGGAGGCGTTCACGAAGGAGTCGCGGATCTGCTGGTCGGTGAGGGCGCGCATGTCCTCTCCAGCCTAATCAGCCGAGCGGGCCGGCCGGGGGGGGTCAGCCCAGGTGCGCGACGGCCTCCCGCGGCGCCTGCGCGAGGAACTGCTCCTTCTTGATCCGGATCATCGTGAACGCGATGACCGCGGCGAGCACCAGCCCGACGGCCGCCGCGACGAACACTGCGGAGTAGCCGTCGACGAAGGCGACCGGCGAGGACTGCTCCCCCGCGACTCCGGCGTAGATCGTGGTGAAGACGGAGAGGCCGATCGAGCCGCCGATCTGCATCGCGGCGTTGGCGGTCGCGCCGGCGGCACCGGCGTCGTGGCCGGCGATCCCGGTCAGCGCCACGTTCTGCACCGGCACGAAGATCATCGCCATGCCGACGCCGAGCAGGATCAGGCCGGGCAGCACCTGCACGAGGTAGGAGCCGTCCGCGGTGATGCGGCTGAGGGAGAGCAGGCCGGCGGCCGCGATCAGCGGGCCGACGATCATCAGCAGGCGCGGGCCGACGGTCGGCAGCAGCTTGGTGGCGATGCCCGCGACGATCATGATCGTGACGGTCATCGGCAGGTTCGCGAGGCCCGCCTCGAGCGGCGCGAGGCCGAGCACGAGCTGCAGGTGCAGGGTGAGGTAGAGGGTCGAGCCGATCATGACGCTGCCGACGATCGCCTGGATCAGGAACGCGCCGCCGCGGATCCGGTCGGTGACGATGCGCAGGGGCAGCAGGGGGTGGTCGGAGCGCGCCTGGATGCGGACGAAGACCGCGAGCAGCAGGACGCCGGCGATCAGGAAGCCGAGAGTGTCGACGCGGAGCCAGCCCTGCTCGGCGAGCGTGAAGCCGTAGACGAGGCTCGCGAGGCCGAGCGCGACGGTGATCGTGCCGGCGATGTCGAAGCGGTTGCGGCCCTCGGCGCGGCTCTCGGTCACCAGCAGCGCGCCGGCGACGACGCCGACCAGCACGACGGGGACGTTGACCAGGAGGCACCAGCGCCAGTCGGCGAACTCGGTGAGCAGACCGCCGAGGACGAGGCCGACCGCGGCGCCCGCTCCGGCGACCGCGCCGAAGACGGCGAAGGCCGTGTTGCGCTCGCGCCCGCCGGGGAAGGACACGGTGAGCAGCGCGAGGGCGGCGGGGGCGAGCAGTGCGGCGAAGGCGCCCTGCAGACCGCGGGCGGCGATCAGCTCGGTGCCGGAGGAGGCGACGCCGCCCCAGGCGGAGGCCGCGCCGAAGCCGACCATGCCGATCAGGTAGGTGCGCTTGCGGCCGGTGTAGTCGGCGATGCGGCCGCCGAGCAGGAGGAGCGCGCCGAAGGCGAGCGCGTAGGCGGTGACGACCCACTGGCGCTCGACGTCGGTGAGGCCGAGGTCGGCCTGCGCGGCGGGGAGGGCGATGGTGACGATCGTGCCGTCGAGGACGACGACGAGCTGGGTCATCGCGAGGATCACGAGGACCCACCAGCGGCGGGAGGAGGAGGGCGCGGGCATTGCTGAGCCTTTCGAAGCGGAGGGAGCGGGACCGGCGGGTCCGGATCCGAGCCGCGGCAGTGAGGCTAGACCACCCCAACTGGTTGGTTGGGCATCGACGAGTGTACAGTTCGAGCGCCGAGGAGGTAAGCGTGGCTGCAGAAGATCTCGAGACGGATGCGGTGATGCCCGCCCGCGAGCGCATCCTCCGCGCCGCGACCGCCGAGTTCGCCGAGCACGGCTTCGCCGGCGCCCGCGTCGACCGGGTCGCCGCGGCGGCCGGCCTCAACAAGGAGCGGCTCTACGCCTACTACGGCGGCAAGCGCGGACTGTTCGTCTCGACCGTGGTCGGGGCGCTCGAGGCCCTCGACGCGACGCTGCTCGCCGAGGCGGCCGACCTGCCGGATCTCGCCGGCCGGATGTTCGACCACGTCTGGGACCGCCCCGAGTTCCTCCGCCTGCTCACCTGGGCGCGGCTCGAGGGCGGCGGAGTCTGGGAGGAGGCGGGCGAGCGGCTCGGCAGCCGCCCCGCGCCGGAGGCGCGTGTGCTCGAGTGGCAGCGGGCGGGGATCGTCGACGCGAGCTGGTCGGCGGAGGACCTCTTCATCGCCCTGCTCGGGCTCTGCGAGATCTGGCACCTGACGCCGTTCGCCCAGCGCGGGGGCGACGGCACTCGCGAGCGCCGCCGCGCCTTCGTCGTGCACGTGGCGACGCTGGTGGGATCGCCCGCCGCCGGGCCGACGGCCGTCAGCCCGCCGTCGTGAGCCGCTCGAGGTAGCCGGCGAAGGCGAGCAGGTCGGCCTCGGGCCAGCTGCTCAGCGCCTCCTGCATCCGCTGGCGCTGCTGCCCGCCCAGGTCGCCCATCCGCTCGCGGCCGACGGCGGTCAGCGTGAGGAAGCGGGCGCGGCCGTCGGCCGGATCGGCGGCGGTCTCCACCAGCTCCAGCGCGCAGAGCTGGCGGATCTGACGGCTGATCACACTGCGGTCGACGCCGAGGCGCTCGGCCGCGACGCTGGAGTGCACGGGACCGCAGCGCTCCAGCATCCGCAGCAGCCGCAGCCCGAACGGCGGCAGCCCGGGGTCGATGCTCGCCGCCGCGTCGCGGACGGCCGTCCGGACCTGCACGGCGAGCGCGGTGATCTGCTCCTCGACCTGGAGCAGCGCGCTAGCCGGTGCGAGGGTCGGGACGGCCGGTGCGGCGGTCATCAGGGGCGCTCGGCCACGTCGATAGCGCCGGTGGTGGCGGGGCTGCCGGTGGTGGTCGCGGCGTGCCGGGCGTGGGCGACGGGAGCGGCGTGGCGGCCGTGCACCTCGTCCTCGGCGTGCACGGCGTCGTCGCTCCGGGTGGTCTGCCCGACCGGGCGCAGGCCCGCCTGGCCGTCGGAGGCCGCGATCAGCGCGTCCTCCGCACCGGCGACGACGCCCGAGGGCTCCGTCTTGCGCTGCACGGCGTTCATCGTGCCCAGCGGCGCGTTCGGCAGCAGCAGGACCGCGATCAGCGTGATGACCGCGAGCGGGATGCTGTAGAGGAAGACGTCGCCGACGCCGATGCCGTAGGCGCTCTCGACCACGACGCGCACGGCGTCCGGGAGCGTGTTGACCTGCGGGATCGTGCCGCTGCCGAGCGCCTGGGCGGCGATCGCCTGGTCGGCCGGCGCGAGTCCGGCGATGCCGGTCTTGATGTGGTCGGCGATCACCGTGCCGAGCATCGAGCCCAGCACCGAGACGCCCACCGTGCCGCCGAGGCTGCGGAAGAAGGTGACCGCGCTGGTCGCGACGCCGAGGTTCTTGATGTCGATCGAGTTCTGCACGACGAGCACCAGGTTCTGCATCAGCATGCCCAGGCCCGCGCCGAGGATCGCCATGAAGACGCCCACCAGCACGAGGTTCGTGTCGTAGCGCAGGGTGCTGAGGAGGAAGGTGCCGACGACCGCGAGCACGCCGCCCGAGACCATGATCGCCTTCCACTTGCCGGTGCGCGAGATGATCCCGCCGAAGATGGTGGACGCGATCAGCAGGCCCGCCATCATCGGGATCGTCAGCAGACCCGACTGGGTCGGCGTGGCGCCGCGCGAGAGCTGCATGTACTGCGCGAGGAACACCGCGACGCCGAACATCGAGACGCCGACCGAGATGCTCGCCACGACGGCGAGGCTGAAGGTGCGGTTCTTGAACATCCCCATCGGGATGATCGGCTCGGCGACCGTGAGCTCGGTGATCACCGCGGCGACCAGCAGCACGACGGAGCCGCCGACCATGACCGCGGTCTCCCAGGAGGCCCAGTCGAAGTTCTTGCCGGCCAGCGAGACCCAGATCAGCAGCAGCGAGACGCCGCCCGCGATGAGGACCGCACCGAGGTAGTCGATCTTGACCGTGCGCTTGGGGTGCGCGGGGAGGCGCAGCGTCACCTGGAGCAGGATGATCGCGACGATCGCGACCGGCAGCGCGATGAAGAAGTTCCAGCGCCAGCCGAACGCGTCGGTGACGACGCCGCCGAGCAGCGGGCCGCCGACCGTGCCGATCGCCATCACGCCGCCGAAGAGACCGGCGTACTTGCCGCGCTCCCGGGGGCTGATGATGTCGGCCATGATGATCTGGCTCAGCGCCGCGAGGCCGCCGGCCCCGAGGCCCTGGAAGACGCGGAACACGATCAGCATGTTCGTGTCCTGCGAGAAGCCGGCCGCGGCCGATCCGATCACGAACAGCGCGAGCGCGAGCTGGATGAGCAGCTTGCGGTTGAAGAGATCGGCGAACTTGCCCCAGAGCGGGGTGGAGACGGTGGTCGCGAGGAGCGTCGCGGTGACGACCCAGGTGTAGGCGTTCTGGTCGCCCTTGAGGTCCGAGATGATCAGCGGCAGCGAGGTCGACACGACCGTGCCCGCGAGGATCGAGACGAACATGCCCAGCAGCAGTCCGCTGAGGGATTCGAGCACCTGGCGGTGCGACATGGCCCCGTCGGGGCCGGTGGGGGTGGTGCGCTCTTCTCGAGTGCGCGTGCGCTCTGCGCGGGACATACGGCTCCTTGTTCACGATGCGGCACCGGTGGCGATGCGGCGGTACTAGTTGACGGCGGTCAACTATTGACCGAGTGCAACTATATAGCCGAGCGAGGTGTTTCCGCCAGTGGTGATCCGCATCCCTCCGCGGGGCGGTCAGCGGGCGATGCCGCGCCGGCGCAGCAGCACTGCCGCCGTCACGACCGCGGCCGCGAGCGCGACGAGGACCGCGACGCCCAGCGGCGAGCCGGCCGCGGCGCCGATCACCGCCCAGAGCACGGCGAAGCCGACGGTCGCGTAGATCAGCGCCCAGGCCGCGCAACCCGGCAGCATCGCGAGCAGATAGACGCCGAACCGCATCCGGGCCGCTCCGGCCGCCGCGTTGATCATGGTCTGGAGTCCGACGGTGAGGAAGCTCACGGTGACCGCGGGCGCCCCGTAGCGGGCGAGCAGTGCCGACGCGCGCTTCAGAGCCGGCGACTCCAGCCACCGCCCCCACCGGCGCGAGGCCGCCCCGGTGACGACCGCCCGCGCGAGCCAGTACGTCGCCTGCGCCCGCAGCAGCACGATCACGAACAGCGCCGCGAGCAGCTCCACGAACCCCAGCTCGTCCAGGAAGGCGGGCATGCGGCGCCTCCCTTTCCTCGCTCGGTAGAAGGCAAGGCTACCCTTCCCTCCCCCGCGCCTCCTGCTGATCGAGTAGCGCGCAGCGCGTCTCGAGACACCCGCCCTCAGGCGCGGACCCGCCGTGATCGCGCGGGTGCCCGACCGGCTCCGACCCCGCCCCTAGGCTCGACGCATGGACAACATCGATCGGAAGATCCTCGATCTGCTGCGCCAGAACGCCCGCGCGGGCTACGGCGACATCGGCGGTGTCGTGGGGCTGTCCGCGTCCGCCGTGAAGCGCCGCGTCGACCGGCTCGTGGCCGACGGCGTCATCCGCGGCTTCACGATCAAGGTCGACCCGGCGGTCGACGGCATGGCGACGGAGGCCTACGTCGAGCTGTTCTGCCGCGGCACCGTCGCCCCCGACGAGCTGCGCCGCATTCTCTCGGCCGTCCCCGAGGTCGTCGACGCCGGCACGGTCACCGGCTCGGCCGACGCCATCGTGCACATCCGCTCGCGCGACATCCCGAGCCTCGAGCTCGCCCTCGAGAAGGTCCGCATCGCGCCGAACGTCGACCACACCCGCTCCGCGATCGTGCTCTCCCGCCTGATCCAGCGCGGCGAGGCGTAGCGGGATCGCTCCCGCTCAGTGCGAGCGTCCGGCAACCACGTCGGCGAGGCTCGCGAGCGGTGACGTCGTCGCCCGGCCCCGCGCCTCCGCCGCGTCGGCCAGGCCGTAGGCGCGGTAGAGCGAGGTGACCGCGAGCCAGCGCAGCGGCTCCGGCTCCCACGGGCGCACCCGGTGGCCGACCCACGGCAGCTCGGTGAGCGGCGTGCTCTCGCCGAGCACCAGATCGCGGAGGGTGCGGCCGGCCAGGTTCGTCGCCGTGACCCCGGTGCCGACGAAGCCGCCCGCCCAGCCGAGGCCGGTGGCTCGGTCGAGTCCGACGGTCGCGTGCCAGTCGCGCGGGACGCCGAGCACGCCGGACCACACGTGCTCGATGCCGACGCCCCGCAGCACCGGGAAGAACCGCTCGAGGATCTCGCGCAGCCGGCCGACCGTCCGCGGATCGGTCGCCCCGTCGCGGTCGATCCGGGAGCCGAAGCGGTAGGGCACGCCCCGCCCGCCGATCGCGATCCGGTCGTCAGCCGTGCGCTGCGCGTACATGTAGGCGTGCGCCGCGTCGCCGAGCGTCTCGCGGCCCGCCCAGCCGATCTCGTCCCAGACCTCCGGAGCGAGCCGCTCGGTCGCGATCAGCGACGAGTTCATCGGCAGCCACTCCCGGTGGTGCCCGGCGAGCGCGGCGGTGAAGCCCTCGGTCGCGCGCAGCACGATCGGCGCGCGGACGACGCCGCGGGCCGTGACGGCCGCACCGGGCCGGATCTCGTCGACCCGGGTGTCCTCGAAGATCCGCACGCCGAGCGCCTCGACCGTGCGGGCGAGTCCGTCGGCGAGCTTGGCCGGGTGCAGGCGCGCGCAGTGCGGATGCCAGAGGCCGGCCGAGGCGCCGTCGACCGCGATCCGGGCCGCGGTCTCCCGCGCATCGAGCAGCTCGACATCGGTGTGCGCCCGGGCGCGGGCCGCCGCCGCGGCGGCCAGGAGGCGGGCCCGCTGCGCCTCGCCGCGCGCCACCTGGAACTCGCCGCCCTTGACGATGTCCGCGTCGATCCCCTCGGCCGCGGCGACCGCGATCACCTCGTCGACCGTCTGATTCATCGCGAGCTGGAAGCGGTCGACCGCCTCGGCCCCGTGCGTCCGGGCGTAGGAGGCGACGCCTCCGGTGATCTCGTTCGTCAGCCAGCCGCCGTTGCGGCCCGAGGCGCCGAAGCCGGCGAAGCGCTGCTCGAGGATCGCGATCCGCAGCGACGGGTCGGTCTTCGCGAGCGAGTACGCGGTCCACAGCCCGGTGTAGCCGGCGCCGACGATGCAGACGTCGACGTCGAGCGGGCCGGGAAGCGCCGGACGGGGCGTGGAACGACCGAGGGAGGCCCACCAGAACGACACGTCGCCGTTGATCACAGTGGGGCTCCCTCGGTCGGCTCGGGGCTCTCGGCGGATCAGAGTCCCGCGGACGGGAACGTCTGCATCATCTCCGAGAACAGCGTGGCGGTCCAGCCGATCGCGATGATGAAGGACACCGCCACGACGCCGAGGAAGATCCACAGCGGGAGCAGGCCGCCGCCGGTCACGCGCTTCACGACGACGCTGCGCCCGATCACGTAGACGTAGGGAGCGGCGAGGAACGCCCAGGCCCAGTGGAACGGGCGCTGCACGCCGGCCTTCTTCAGCTGGCGGTAGTCGAGGAACGCGAAGACGACCTCGGCGGCGTAGATCAGGAAGCCGACGACCTGCACGGCGCCGAGGCCGACGAGGTAGGCGGTCGACATGCCCATCGTGGCGCGCGGACCGTAGGTCGACGAGACGGCCGAGGCGGCGATCGCGTCCGGCGGGAGCAGGAAGATCGACAGCGCGGACAGCAGCGGCAGGAGCACGACGACCCAGATCCACGGGGTGCTGGTGACGATGCTCGGGTCGCGCGGCTGCGGCGCGGGGCGGCCGGCGGAGGCGGGCTGCTGGCCGTACTGCTGGCCGTACTGCTGCGGGTACTGCTGGCTGTACTCCTGCTGCGGCTGCTGGCTGTACTTCGGCTGTCCGCTGTACGGGGGCTGCTGAGCGTACGGCTGCTGCGACGTCTGCTCGCCGTACCGCGGCTGCTGCGGGATCTCGCGCTCGGGAGCGGACTGCCCGGACGCGGACTGGCCGTAGCTCGTGGCCTGGCCGCTCGAGGTCTCGCCGTAGGCGGGGCCGGAGACGGGCGGCACGATCGGCGGCTGCGGCGCCGCGGGAGGCTGCGGGGTGCTCTGCGCGGCGGGAGCGGTCGGGGCGGCAGGAGCCTGTGGGGCCGCGCTCTGCGGGGCGTCGCGCAGCGAGTCGGTCCAGCCCTGGCCGTCCCACCAGCGCTGTCGCGGCGAGCCGGCGGGGTCCGGGTACCAGCCCGCGCGCGGACCCGAGGACGTGCCCCGCTCCTGCTCGCCGTTCCGGTCGTCGCCGCCGTGCTCGTTGCCGGCCTGGTCGTCCGTCATCGCGTCCTCCGCTCCCCTTCGGGCGCTCTGCCCGCCATCGGAGTCGAGCGTATCGCCGCGATCCCCGGTCGCACCTGGGCGCGGCCTTGCCGCGACCTCTCCTCCGCCTGAGCGGACGCCGTGCACGGGCCTCCGCCAGGATGGACGCATGCCGCACACCCTCCGCGCCCGCGCCCTGCTCTTCGACATGGACGGCACCCTCGTCGACTCGACCGCGGTGGTGGAGACGATCTGGCGCTCCTTCGCCGAGCGCTTCGGACTCGACGCGAGCCTGGTCCTCGGCGCCGTGCACGGGGTCCGTGCGGAGGACAGCGTGCGCCGCTTCGCCCCCGCGGGCAGCGACGTGGCGGGGATCGTCGGCGAGCTGAACGCCTACGAGCTCGAGCACACGGAGGGCACCGTCGAGATCCCGGGCGCCGTCGACTTCCTGGCGGCGATCCCCCGCGACCGCGTGGCGCTGGTCACCTCCGCGAGTCCGGCGCTGGCCGCCGGTCGCCTCGCTGCCGCGGGCGTCCCCTCCCCCGCTGCCGTCGTCACCGCCGACGACGTCGTGCACGGCAAGCCCGCGCCCGACGGCTATCTCGCGGCCGCCGGGCTCCTCGGCGTCGACCCGGCCGACGCGGTCGTCTTCGAGGACGCGGAGGCCGGGATCCTCGCGGGCCTCGCCGCCGGCATGCGCGTCGTCGTCGTCGGAGCGCACGAGTCCGAGACCACCCGCGGGCTGCCGCGCATCCCGCACTACTCCGACGCGAGCGTCGACGTCGACGGCGACGAGCTCGTGCTGACTCTGCCCTGAGCCGCGCCCTCAGTACCGGATCGCGTCGATCACCTTCACCCGGACCGCGACGATCGCCGGCACGAGCCCGGCGAGCGCGCCGACCAGCGTCGCCGCGCCGAGCCCGAGCAGCGCCGCCTCGACCGGGAACGGCGGGATGTCGCTGATCCCGTTCTCCTCGACGAAGGCGACGGTCCACGGGTTCGTCACCAGGATCACCGCGATCGTCACGCCGACCACGCCCGCGACGACCGTCGCCACGACGCTCTCCATCATGATCGAGAAGAAGATCCGCCCCGAGGAGGCGCCGAAGCTGCGCCGGATGCCGATCTCGCGGATCCGCTGCCGCACGGTGACGAGCGCGATGTTGAGCAGCCCGAGCGCACCGAGCGCCAGCACGAGCCCGGCGACACCGCCGATCACCCAGGTGAGCACCGCGAAGGGGTCGGAGTCGTAGCTCAGGTAGTCCTGCCGGTAGACGTCGGCCTCGAAGCCCGGGCCGAGCGCCGCCGTCACGTCGCGCTTGACGGCCTCGATCAGCGGGTCCGCGATCTCGAGCGGCACCCACATCTCGTAGTTCGGCAGCTGCGGGCCGCCGAACGCGGGGTCCGCCTCGGGCGCGACGGCCGAGTAGGCGTCGACGAGCATCATCGCGCTCGGAGTCGTGTCGTACTGGTTGGACGGCGTCACCCCGATCACGACGGCAGTGGTGTCGTGCTCCCCGCCGAGGAGCGTCGCCGTCGGGTGGGTGCGCAGATCCGGGCGCCCGAGGCGCTCCCAGAAGACCTCGTTGATCACGAGCGCGGGAGCGAGACGGCGCTCGTCGCCCTCGGCGAACCAGGTGCCGCTCGCCAGCTCCACCCGGTGCATCTCGGCGTAGGGCTGGTCGACGGCGGTGATCCCGACGTCGACGGCGCCGTCCGCGAACTGCACGCGGGTGCCGCCGTAGGTCGTGCGGCTCGCGTAGTCGATGCGGTAGCGCTCGAGCACCTTCTCCCACGCGGCCTGCATCACGACGGGGTCGACGACGCCCTCGGGGCCGGTCGTGTACGCGCTGAGGAAGAGGCTGGCGGGTCGGCCGCTGCTGCGCTCCGACACCTCGATGTTCGCCTGGCGCGCGATCCCGCCCGCGGCGACGACGCCGGTGAGGGCCGCGACGGCCACCGCCACGCCGATCAGCGAGAGCAGCACGCGGCCGCGGTGGATGCGCAGCTCGGTCCACGCCTCGACGATGGCGCCGACGACGCCGGTGAGGCCGCCCATCAGTGCCGCCCCGAGCTCGTCGCGGGGGCGGCGGTCGCGGACGTCGAGGCGCTGAGCCTGCCGTGGTCGAGCCGGTAGTGCCGCTCGGCCCTGGCCGCGATGGCCGGGTCGTGGGTGATCGTGACCAGGGCCGAGCCGGACTCCTGGGCGATCTCGTCGAGCAGGCTCATCACGCTCTCCCCCGTGTCGGTGTCGAGCGCGCCGGTCGGCTCGTCGGCGAGGATCAGCCGCGGGCGGCGCACCAGGGCGCGCGCGATCGCGATCCGCTGCTGCTCGCCGCCGGACATCCGGCCGGGCATCGAGTCGACCCGGTGCCCGAGCCCGACCCGCTCCAGCATCTCGGCGGCCAGCGCCGCGCGGCGCCAGAACTCGCTGCCGGTGGCGTAGAGCAGCGGCGTCATCACGTTCTCGCGGGCCGTCCGGCCCTCGAGCAGATTGAACTGCTGGAAGATGAAGCCGATGCTGCCGCCGCGGATCCGCGCCCGGGCCCGAGAGGAGAGCGTCTCGGTCGGCTTCCCCTCGAGCAGCATGCGCCCCTCGGTCGGCTCGTCGATCAGGCCGAGGATGTTGAGGAGCGTCGACTTGCCGGAGCCGCTGCGCCCGACGACCGAGACGTGATCGCCCTCGCCGACCTCGAGATCGACGCCGTCGAGGATGGTCAGCGGAGGCGCGTCGGGCAGCGGGACGACCTTGCGGATCCCCTCGAGCCGCAGGATCGTGCGCTTCCCGTCCGTCACGAGTCCGTCCGTCACGAGCAGTAGACCGAGCCGTCGGCGTTCTGCACGCAGTTCCCCTCGAGCTGCTCGCCCTCGCCCGCGGCCGCGCCGGGGACGAACTGCAGCAGCTCGGCGCCCTCGTCGACGCCTCCGGTGACCTCGATGCTGACGCCGTCGGTGAGACCGAGGGTCACGGGGACCTCCTCGGTCGAGCCGTCCTCGGCGAGGCGGTAGACGACGCCCGACTCGGCGGTGCCCTCGACCGCCGTGGTCGGCACGACGAGCACGTTCTCGGCGAGGCCGCCCGCGAGGGTGACAGTGGCGGCGAGGCCGGGGAACACGGTCACCTCGCCGGGGACCTGGCAGCGGAAGCTGGTGCCGGAGCCGCCGGTCGCGCCCGTGCCGCCGGTCTCGCCCGTCGGCGTCTCGCCCTCGCCCGCGAGCGGCGTGGTGATGGTGAGCCCGGTGCAGGTGAAGGCGGCCGGGCCGCCGGTGACGGCGATCTGCGCCTCGGTCGGCCGGTTCTGGATCCGGTACAGCTGCTCGGCGTCGATCGAGCCGGTGACGGCGTAGGTCGGCGGGGCGACCTGGCCGGTGACCTCGCCGACCGCGACGGCCTGGTCGTGGATGACGCCGAGGGCGCTGAGCACGCCGGCCGCCGGGGCGTAGACGCGCTCGAAGCGGACCGAGGGCGGCGGCTGGGTGACGGTGACGAGGCCGTCGGGGCCGGTGGTCTCGACCGGCTCGCGCACGGTCTCGACGCGGATGTCGTAGATCAGGTCGCCCGAGGCGACGGTGGCGCCCTGGGTGATGTACACGTCGTCGACGGTGCCGACGGCGGTCGCCTTGACGGGCACGGCCGGGTCGGCGGCGACGGTGCCCTGCAGGGTGAGGTCATTGGTGACGGTGCCCCGGCCGACGACGACGGTCGGCTCCGTCAGCTCACCCGTGGGAACGGTCGGATCGGCCTCGGCGGACCCGTCCGGGAAGAAGGCGATCTTCACCAGCGCGACCGCGACCGCGCCGATCACCACCAGCCACAGGATCGGGAACACCCATCGTCGAACCGCACCCATGTCTGTCCCCCGACTCCGGCGCTCGTGCGCCCGCGGCACTCCCCCGTGGCGCACCGCTCGGCAGCCTATCGAGCAGTCGCCGGGCCGCGCGTCAGCCGCTGTGACTACTCCGGGGGCGAGTCTCGATACGCCCCGCCGTCCTGCTGATCGAGGAGCCCGCGCAGCGGGCGTATCGAGATCCGCCGGTGTCAGCCGCCGAGCTTCGCCACCACCGTGGCGACGCGGCGGGCGCGCGTCTCGGCGGCCTTGGCGCCCTCGACGGCGGTGACGTGGGCCTTCCGCGCGCTCGGCGAGAGCGCGTCGAAGGCGGCGGTGGCCCCGGCCGCGTCGAGGGCGGCGGCGAGGTCCTCCGGGACGGCGACGGTGCGCGGTGCGGTGTCGAGCTCGAGGTCGACCTCGATCGGGTCGCCGCCGGCGAGGCCCGTCGCGGCGCGCTTGTCGGACGAGAAGGAGATCAGCGCGCGGCCGCCCATCGCGCCGACCGTGCCCCGGAACGCGTAGCCGCTGACGACGACGCTCACCGCCGGCCGCTTGCCGCCGCCGAGGGCGTCGAGCACCTCGGGCGGCACCTCGATGCCGGTGTTGTTCCCGATCTGAAGGAGCGTCGTCGCGTAGCGCACGGGTCGAGGATGGCACGCGGCGGTTCCGCCCACCAGAGGCTCAGCAGTCGCGGTCGGCGGGGTCGTCGCGATCGGGCCGGGCGGGATCGCCGAGGGCCGAGCGGACGGCGTCGACGGTCATCCGGCCCTCCGGATCGAGGCGCGTCAGCATCCGCGTCATGATGTCCGCGAGCTGCGGGATCTGCTCGGCGTCGAGCGGGTCGATCACGTCGGCGAGCACCGTGGCGACGTGGCCGGGCGCCGTGTCGACGATCTTCTGCAGGCCGGCGTCGGTGAGGACGGCGTTGGTCGCGCGCCCGTCGGTCGGGCACGGCCGGCGCTCGAGGTAGCCGCGGGCGGCCAGCCGGGTGACGACGTGCGAGAGCCGCGGGAGGGTCGCGTTCGTGCGGGCGGCCAGCGTCGTCATCCGCAGCGCGCGCTCGGGCGCCTCGGAGAGCATCGCGAGGGTCATGTACTCGAAGTGGGTCAGGCCCGCGTCGCGCTGCAGCTGCGTGTCGAGCGCGCCGGGCAGCAGCTCGACCACCGCGACGAACCGCAGCCACGCGGAGAGCTGCTCCTGCGTGAGCCAGCGCGTGCCGTCAGCACCCGCTGCTTCCACTCCCCCGGCGTCCATCCCCCCAGCCTAGCCCTTTGTTGCCGCGACAAGTAAGCAAGCGAGCAGGACCTTGCGACGTCCCGCCTCCGAATCGGCGCCCACTCACGAGGCGATCCGCGGATTCGCGTGCCAGCGACTCCACGAAGCCGCACGCACCCCGCTCTGCGGAACGCGCCCACTCCGCGAGCCGACCGCGCCGAGCCGCACAGGGGGCGGCTCGGAAGACGTCACAGCACGTCGTCGGAGAGGTCGATCGGCGCGCCGAAGCGGTGGTTCGTGATCGAGATGGACTGCTCGCGGAGGAACGGCAGCAGCTCGACCCGGCCGGCCGGAGTGACGGGGTCGGCGTAGATCGCCACGTCCGGCGAGCCGCCGAGCGCCTCGGCGAGCGCCGTCGCGAGCGGCACCCGCGAGCCGTCCGCGCGCACCAGCGGAACGGGCTTGCCGGTGCTGCCGCGGGTCATCCCGCTGACCACGTCGGTGAACGAGCGGGTGGAGTCGCGGGCGACCTGCAGCACCTCGGCCGAGGCGTCCGGGCCGAGGGAGGGCGCGGTGCCGCCCTGCGGTCCGCCGAAGGCGTCCACCCGGTCCGAGACGATGTCGCCGACGATCCGGATGCGCGACGCGGTGATCCGGCCGGCCGCGGCGCGGGCGAGCCACTGCGCATCCGACTCCACGACCACCTTCGGCGCCAGGCCCGCCATCTCGAGCAGCTCGTCTCCGGCGAGCATCCCGGCCACCTTGGGCGGCAGCGGGATCGACGTCGAGACGTCGAGCCGCGCCCGCACGAGCAGCCCCGCGGCGATGACGCGCAGGAGCTCGCCGAGGTCGCCGCCGTCGGCGAGCCGCACGGCGACCGGCACGCGCAGGTAGCGGAACAGGTTGCGCTCGACGCCGACCTTCGAGATGTCGGTGACGACGCCGAACTCGGTCGCCCAGGCGAGCTGGTCCGAGAGCGCCGAGCGGCGCAGCAGGTCGAACTGCTCGAACTGCAGCGAGGACTGCGCGGCCTCGATGAACTGCCGGGCGCGGTCGTCCAGCCCGCGCAGGTGCAGCGTCGTCGACGGTCGGGCCGGCGAGGGCTTCCACGAGCCGAGCCCGATCAGGTGGTTCGGGCCGCCGGCCTTCGCCCCGCCGCCGACCGACGAGCGCTTCCAGCCGCCGAACGGCTGGCGGCGCACGATCGCCCCGGTGATGCCGCGGTTGACGTAGAGGTTGCCGGCCTCGACCGAGTCGAGCCAGAGGGCGAGCTCGTCCGAGTGCAGCGAGTGCAGCCCGGCGGTGAGCCCGTAGTCGGTGGCGTTCTGCAGGCGGATCGCGTCCTCGAGGGTCGCCGCGTGCATGATCCCGAGCACCGGGCCGAAGAACTCGGTCAGGTGGGCGTAGCTGTCCTCGGTCACGCCCTCGCGCACGCCCGGCGACCACAGCCGGCCGGTGTCGTCGAGGCTCTTCGGCTCGACGAGCCAGGACTCCCCGGCGCCGAGGGTGGTCAGCGCGTGCGCGAGCTTGCCGGTCGGCTTCTCGATCAGCGGGCCCATCGCGGCGGCGGGGTCGCTCGGCCAGCCGACCCGGAGCGAGGTGACGGCGTCGACCAGCTGCGCGCGGAACCGCTTCGAGCGGGCGACCGAGCCGACGAGGATCACGAGCGAGGCGGCCGAGCACTTCTGCCCGGCGTGCCCGAACGCGCTCCGCACGATGTCGGCGACGGCGAGGTCGTAGTCCGCGTGCGGGGTGACGACGATCGCGTTCTTGCCGCTGGTCTCGGCGAGCAGCGGCAGGTCGGGCCGCCAGGAGCGGAAGAGCTTCGCGGTCTCGTAGGAGCCGGTGAGCAGCACCCTGTCGACCAGCGAGTCGGTGATCAGGGCGCGGCCGAGCGTCTCCTCGTCGAGGTCGACGAGCGCGACGAGGTCCTGCGGGATCCCGGCGTCCCAGAGCGCCTCGACGAGCACCGCCGCCGAGCGCCGGGCCTGCGGTGCCGGCTTGACGACGACTCCCGACCCCGCGGCGAGCGCCGCGAGGATCGAGCCGGCCGGGATGGCGACCGGGAAGTTCCACGGCGGCGCGACCACGGTGACGCGCTCGGGCACGAAGGTGGCGCCGCCGACGGCGTCCAGCTCGCGGGCGCGGGTGGCGTAGTAGTGGGCGAAGTCGATCGCCTCGGACACCTCGGGGTCGGCCTCGGCGACCGTCTTGCCGGTCTCCGACGCCATCACCTCGATCAGCCGGTCGCGGTTGGCGGCGAGCGCGAGCCCCGCCCGGTCGAGGATCGCGGCGCGGTCGTAGCCGAGGCGCTCGCCCCAGCGCTCCGCCCGGAGGGCGACTCTGCGCAGCAGCTCCTGCAGCTCGGCCGCGTCGGTGATCCGGGCGCGGTCGGCCGCGAGGGCGCCGATGGTCGACCGCGCGATGCGGTCGGTGATCAGCCGCGCCCAGCGGCGGTTGCCCGGCAAGGCGGGGTCGGTGTCGGGCTCGTTGCGGAACGCGCTCGTCGCCGCCGTCGCTCCGGAGCCGCGGCGCAGGCCCAGCACCGCCTCGGTGAGGCCCTCGGCGGCCGGGTCCTGCACCCGGGCGCCCGCGCCGGCGTGCTCCCGCACGAGACGCAGGCCCGAGCCCGACGCCCACTCGCGCAGGCGGTCCTGCGTGCGGTTCGGGGTCGGCACCGCGTCGTCGAGCGCCTCGAGCGACGCGCGGAACCGGCCGAGCTCGCGCCGGAGCACGCTCTCGTCCTCGAGCTCGAAGACGGCCGAGAGGAAGTTCTCGGGGCTCGAGTTCTCCTCCAGCCGGCGGATCAGGTACGAGATCGCGACGTCGAACTCGTGCGGGTGCACGACCGGCGTGTAGAGCAGGAGCCGGCCCACGTCCTCGCGGACGGCGCGCGCCTGCCCGGTCGCCATGCCGAGCAGCATCTCGAAGTCCACCGCGTCGGCGACGCCGCGCTCGTTCGCGGTGATCCACGCCCAGGCGATGTCGAAGAGGTTGTGGCCGGCCACGCCGATCCGCACCGCGTCCGCGCGCTCAGGGCGCAGCGCGTAGTCCAGCAGCCGCTTGTAGTTGGTGTCGGCCTCGGCCTTGCTGCCGACCGTCGCGAGCGGCCAGTCGTGGAGCGCCGCGTCCACCCGCTCCATCGCGAGGTTCGCGCCCTTCACGACGCGGACCTTGATCGGAGCGCCGCCGAGCCGCCGCCGCTCGGTCGCCCACTCCGTCAGCGACATCAGCACGCCGAGGGCGTCGGGCAGGTACGCCTGCAGGACGATGCCCGCCTCGAGCTGCTGCATCCCCGGCTGCTCGAGGAGGCGGCGGAACACCGCGACCGTGAGGTCGAGGTCCCTGTACTCCTCCATGTCGAGGTTGATGAACTTCGGCTCCGGGCTCGCCGCGGCCAGCTGGTAGAGCGGGGTGAGCCGCTCGACGACGCGGTCCACGGCCTCGTCGAACGCCCACATCGAGAGCTGGCTGGCGATACTCGAGACCTTGATGCTCACGTAGTCGACGTCGGGGCGCTCGAGCAGGCGCAGGGTGCCCGCCAGGCGCCGGTCGGCCTCGCGCTCGCCGAGCACGGCCTCGCCGAGCAGGTTGAGGTTGAGGCGGTCGCCGCCCTCGCGCAGCCGGCGGATCGCCGCGCCAAGCCGGGCGTCGGACGCGTCGACGACGAGGTGGCCGACCATCCGGCGCAGCACCTGGCGCGCCGCCGGGACGACGATCCACGGCAGCACCGGACCGACGGCGCCGCCGGTCGCGACCGCCGCACGCAGGTAGGAGGGGAGGAACGCCGGGGTCTTCGCGGTCAGCGCGGCGAGGTTCTCGGCCGCGACGACCGGGTCCTCCGGGCGGGCGACCCCGTCGACGAAGCCGACGGTGAAGTCGAGGCCGTTCGGGTCCTGCAGCACGCCGGCGAGGCGCTGCGCCGCGGGATCGACCGGGAAGGCGCGGCTGCGCAACAGCCAGCGGCGCACCAGCGCCTCGACGCGGGCGAGGACCGGCGCCTCGGTGTCGAACTCGGGCTTCTGCCGGGGCAGCCGGAGCGCCACGCCCGTCTGGTACTGGCCGGTGTCGCTCAGGGCGTGGCGGTCGATCTTCTCGTCCGGCTCGATCGTCTCGTCCTGTGCGTCGCTCGTCTCCTCCTGCTCCGGGTCGTTCCCGGGCACGGCTGAGGACGTCGACTTCTCCATCCCCCGAGGCTATGCCCGAGGCGGCGCGGCGGCGGGTCGTGTCGCCCCGTCTGTGGACACTCGACAGGGAACTGCGGCTGTGGACGACGCCCGCGAAGGGGCGATGGACGCGGGCCCGGCGGAGGAGCACCATGGGGCGCACCCGACAGTCCCGCTCCCGATCGGAGACCCGATGGATCCGCTGCCCATCCCCCGCGCCGCGATGATCGCCGCGCAGGCCCTGATCGACAGCTCCGCCTCCTACGACGGCGAGGCGACCGGCACCTTCAACCGCGCCGTGCTCGAGCGCGCGCTGAGCCCGATCGAGCACGGCGTGCTCGACGAGGACGGCATCGTCGTCCCCACCTCCTCCGACGTCGCGGGCGCGGCGGTGATCTGCCTCACTTGGCTGACCGGCCGACTCGTCGAGGCCAGCGGCCGCTCCAGCGAGGAGATCCTCTTCTCCCTGCGCGAGTTCGTCACCGAGGCGCTGCGCAGCGACGAGGGCTGACGCCAGACTGGGGACCATGGCCCGACGCGACAGGCACCGCCCCCGAGACGTCTCCGAGCGCAGCGGCACCGCGCCCGGCCCGCTGCGCTCCGACACCCCCGCCGCGGTCGATCCCTCGGTCGACGTCGTGATCGTCGGCGCCGGCCACAACGGCCTGGTCGCCGCGGCCTACCTCGCGCAGGCCGGGCTCGACGTCCTCGTCCTCGAGCGCGGCGCGCACGCCGGCGGCGCGACCGTCTCGGAGTACCCGTTCCGCGGCGTCGAGGCGCGGCTCAGCCGCTACTCCTACCTCGTCAGCCTGCTGCCGCCGTCGATCCTCGCCGATCTGCGGGTCGACGTGCCGCTCGTGCGCCGCCGCTACTCCTCCTACACACCCGACCCCGGCGATCCGACGCGCGGGCTGCTCGTCGACACCGGCGACGCCGCGGCGACCGCCGAGTCCTTCGCGCGGATGGGCACGCCGGAGGACGCCGAGACCTTCGCCGACTTCTCCCGGCACACCTCCCGGCTGGCGCGCGCGCTCTGGCCGACGCTCACCCAGCCGCTGCTGCGCCGCGAGGAGGCGCGGCGGCTGGTCGGCGAGGACGCGATCTGGCGGGCGATGATCGAGCGCCCGATCGGCGAGGTGATCGAGCGGGACATCGCCGGCGACGCGGCCCGCGGCGTCCTGCTCACCGACGCGCTGATCGGGACCTTCGCCGGGGCCGCGGACGCCGACCTCGCGCAGAACCGCTGCCTGCTCTACCACGTGATCGGCGGTGGCACCGGCGACTGGGACGTCCCGGTCGGCGGCATGGGCAGCGTCTCGGGCGCGCTCGAGCGGGCGGCCCGGAACGCCGGCGCGCGCATCCTCACCGGCGCCGAGGTGACGGGCGTCGACCCCGCGGGCGACGTCGTCTACCGCCGCGGGCCGCGGAGCCGCCGGGTGCGGGCGCGGTTCGTGCTCTCGAACGTCGCCCCGTTCGTCCTCGACCGGCTGCTCGGCGGCGGCGGCCCCGTCGTCCGCCCCGAGGGCGCCCAGGTGAAGGTGAACCTCGTGCTGCGCCGCCTGCCGCGTCTGCTCGACGAGAGCGTCGCCCCGGAGGCGGCCTTCGGCGGGACCTTCCACGTCAACGAGGGCTACCGGCAGCTCGAGGACGCCCGCAGCGCGGCCGAGCAGGGCCGCCTCCCCTCGCCGATCCCCTGCGAGATCTACTGCCACTCGCTGACCGACCCGACGATCCTCTCGCCCGAGCTCGCCGCGACCGGCGCGCACACCCTCACCGTCTTCGCCCTGCACACCCCCGACCGGCTGCTGACCGGCGACGGTGCTCCGACGCGCGAGGAGCTCGAGGCAGCGGTCCTCGACTCGATCGACTCGGTGCTCGCGGAGCCGATCCGCGACCTGCTGCTCGCCGACGCCGACGGGAAGCCCTGCGTCGAGACGCGGACGACCCGCGACCTGGAGGAGAGCCTCGGCCTGCCCGGCGGCCACATCTTCCACGGGCCGCTGTCCTGGCCGTTCGCGGAGGACGACGAGCCGCTGGACACCCCGGCCCAGCGCTGGGGCGTCGCCACCGAGCACCCGCGGGTGCTGCTCTGCGGCGCAGGGGCGCGCCGGGGCGGCGGCGTCTCGGGGATCGGCGGCCACAACGCGGCGATGGCGGTGCTGGAGGCGCTCGGCGCCTGAGACCGGCCTCCTCGGAGCCGGCGGCGGCTCAGTGGTGCCGGTGGTCCTGGATCGTCATCCGCGGACCGTGCCGGGGCTTCCGGGCGCCGCTCGTCCCGATCAGGCGGATGATCCGCTGCCGGTGCCCGCGCCACGGCTCGAGCAGCTCGAGCATGCCGTCGTCGTCGACGCCGAGGCGCCCCGTCAGCGCGAAGCCGACCGCGGCGGCCAGGTGGTAGTCGCCCACGCTCACCGCGTCCGGGTCGCCGTGGGCGCGCATCATCACCTCGGAGGCCGTCCACGGCCCGATGCCGGGCACCGACTGCAGCCGCGCGGCCACGACCTCGCCGCCGCGACCGAGGGCCAGCGTGCGCTCGAGCCCCTTCGCCACCAGCGCGGCCGTGAGCACGGTGCGCGAGCGCCGCGGGTCCACGCCGGCCCGGTGCCAGTCCCAGGACGGGACCCGCCGCCACTGCTCGGCCGACGGCGCCACGTGCAGCGGCACCGGCCCCGGAGCCGGCTCGCCGTGCAGCCGGACGAGCGCGCGGTAGGCGCGCCACGCCTCCGTGCTGGTGACCTTCTGCTCCAGGATCGACGGCGCCAGCATCTCGAAGACGAGGTTGGCCCGGGTCAGCCGCAGCCCGGCCGAGCGGCGCAGCACCTCGGCCAGCGGACCGTGCGCGGAGAGATCGAGCGCGCTCCAGTCGTCGCCGTGGCCGAGCAGCTCGGGCACGTGATCGATCAGCCACTCCGCGCCCTCGCCCCAGGCCCGCGCGTGCACGGCGCCGTCGGCGGCCTGGCGCAGGTGGAGCGTGCCGGGGCCGAGCGGAGTGCGGAAGGCGCGCCAGAAGCCGGTCGCGTCGATCAGCATCGTGGGGTCGCCCGAGCCGCGCAGCAGCGTGCGCAGGGTGAGCGCGAGGCTCACCGGCACGGCCGGCGCGTAGACCGTGGCCAGGAACGGCACGGGAGCGGGGAGGGCGGACGACACGCTGCGATGGTAATCGCGGGTGCCGACACTCGCCGAAGCACCCCGGAACGGCGGGCTGATCAGGTGTCCCGCAGAACCGCTATTCACGACGTGTTCGGAGCGGCGACCGTCCCGGATTGGTTCAACCCGGAAGAACACATGCGCAATCTGGATCGCCCGATTCCGCTAGTCAGCGCCCCGATTCCGGGCGTAGCTTCGCGCTGTCGCGGCAGTGTTCGACCGCCCGGCCAACCGCCTATCACTGGAGATGCGCACATGTTCGACACCACCTTCATCCGCAACGCGATCGTCAGGAGCTCGGAGACGGCTCTCGACCGTCGCCGCTTCTTCGAGGCCACCGGCGTCGCCGGACTCGGCATCGGAGCGGCGGCACTCGCCTCCGCCCCCGCTGCCTCGGCCGAAGAGGTCGCCGCAGAGGGCCCCGGCGACGCCGCCGTCCTCAACTTCGCGCTCAACCTCGAGTACCTCGAGGCCGAGTTCTACCTCCGCGCCGTCACCGGCTCGGGCCTCGCGAGCAGCGACACCGGCGGCACCGGCAAGCTCGGTGGCGTCAAGGGCGGCCGCGCCGTCCCGTTCAAGACCCCGTGGCTGAAGTCCTTCGCCCGCGAGGTCGCCAACGACGAGAAGGCGCACGTCAAGTTCCTCCGCGGCCAGCTCGGCGCTGCCGCCGTCGCCCGCCCCTCGATCAACCTCGAGGCCAGCTTCAACGCCGCGGCCGCCGCGGCCGGCCTCATCCCTGCGGGCGGCACGTTCGACCCGTTCCTCAACGAGCAGAACTTCCTGCTCGGCGCCTTCGTCTTCGAGGACGTCGGAGTCACCGCCTACAAGGGCGCTGCCCCCCTCATCCAGTCGAAGCTCTACCTGGAGGCGGCCGCCGGCATCCTCGCGGTGGAGGCGTACCACGCCGGTGCCATCCGCTCGGCGATCTACGGCGCTGGTCTCGACGTGCAGGCGGGCAAGCTCTCCGACGCGCGCGACAGCCTCGACGGTCCCACGGACCTCGACCAGGGTGTCAAGGTCGGCGGCGCGGCCAACATCCAGCCCACCGACGCCAACGGCATCGCGTTCAGCCGCAGCCCCGGCCAGGTCCTCAACATCGTGTACCTGAACCCCGGCCCGGTCGTCCAGGGCGGGTTCTTCCCCGACGGCGTCAACGGCGTGGTGAACACCGCCTCCAACGGCGGCGTCTGACCCCACGACGATGAAGGGCCCTTCCTCGAGGCGGCGAGGAGGGGCCCTTCGTCGTTCCCACCCGGGGCGGGCGACCCGACCCCGCCCCCGCGTCCTCTACTCTGAGCGGGTGAAGATCGGGATCCTGACCTCCGGGGGCGACTGCCCCGGGCTGAACGCCGTCATCCGCGGTGCCGTGTACAAGGGCATCAAGGTGTACGACCAAGAATTCGTGGGCTTCCGCAACGGGTGGCGCGGAGTGGTCGACGGCGATCTCCTCCCCCTCGGGCGGCCCGAGATCCAGGGCATCGCCAAGCAGGGCGGCACGATCCTCGGCACGAGCCGGACGAACCCCTTCGAGGGCGACAACGGCGGCCCCGAGAAGATCGCCGAGATGATGGACCGCAACGGCATCGACTCGATCATCGCGATCGGCGGCGAGGGCACCCTGGCCGCGGCGAAGCGCCTCACCGACGCGGGCCTCAAGATCGTCGGCGTCCCCAAGACCATCGACAACGACCTCGGCGCCACCGACTACACCTTCGGCTTCGACACCGCCGTCGGCATCGCGACCGACGCGATGGACCGCCTGCGCACCACCGGCGACTCGCACGGCCGCTGCATGGTCGCCGAGGTCATGGGCCGCCACGTCGGCTGGATCGCCCTGCACTCGGGCATGGCCGCCGGCGCGCACGTCATCCTCATCCCCGAGAAGAAGACCTCGATCGAGCAGATCGTGGAGTGGGTGCAGAGCGCCCAGGACCGCGGGCGCGCGCCGCTCGTCGTCGTCGCCGAGGGCTTCTCGCTCGACTCGATGGACGACGCGCACTCCGAGCGCGGCCTCGACGCCTTCGGCCGCCCGCGACTGGGCGGCATCGGCGAGATGCTCGCCCCGATGATCGAGGACCGCACCGGCATCGAGACCCGCGCCACGACCCTCGGCCACATCCAGCGCGGCGGCACGCCCAGCGCCTTCGACCGCGTCCTCGCCACCCGCCTCGGCATGGCCGCCGCCGACTCCGTCGTCGCCGAGCACTGGGGCCGCATGGTCGCCCTGCGCGGCACCGACATCTACCACGTCGACTTCGCCGAGGCGCTGGGCACCCTGAAGACGGTGCCCGACTCCCGCTACGAGGAGGCGCGCACCCTCTTCGGGTAGCGCGCGGATCTCGAGACGCCCGCTCCGCGCGCTACTCGATCAGCGAAGGGGCGCCCCCGCTCTCGCGGGCGGCGCCCCTTCTCTGCTGGTCGAGCAGCCGCGCAGCGGCGTATCGAGACCCGCGGTCGTCAGCCCTTCGCGCCGTCCGGCGTCGCCGTCGCGACGAGCACCGCGCGCGCCAGCGTGTGGAAGTGCACGTTGAAGCCGAGGATCGCCGGCGTCGACTCCGGGTCGAGCTCGAGCTCCTCGACGTCGAGCGCGTGCACGACGAAGAAGTAGCGGTGCTCGCGGTCCGGCGGCGCCGCTCCGATGAACTGGCGCAGCCGCATCTCGTTCGGCAGGGTCTGCGCGCCCGCGGGCAGCAGCTCGAAGCCGGCCGCTCCGGCGCCGGTGGGCAGCTCGGTGGTGTCGGCGGGCAGGTTGTACACCGCCCAGTGCCAGAAGCCAGAACCGGTCGGCGCGTCGGGGTCGAAGACGGTCACCGCGAAGCTCTTCGTCTCCGCGGGCGCCCCCGACCAGCGCAGCTGCGGCGAGACGTCCTCGCCGCCCGAGCCCTCGCCGTAGTGGCGGGGGGCCAGCGCCGCACCGTCTCTGATGTCGTCGCTCTCGAGGGTGAAGGTCGGCACCTCGCCGAGGCGGGCGTAGGGGTCGTAGTTCCAGTCGGACATCCGGTTCTCCGTTCGGGCGCGGCAGTCGCGCGCCTCCCCTCCAGCCTAGGAAGCGGCGGCCGCAGGTCGAGGGCTTGCGGCGCTCACGCTGCGCCGCTCACGAACCGAGGTAGCGCCCCGGCCGGTGGTTGAAGGCGAGCACGAGGTTGAGCACCACGACGCCGGCCGCCGAGATCAGCACGTTCAGCGGCGGCACGACGAGCAGCGCCGCCACGACGACGCAGGCGTCGAGCGCCATCATCACGTAGCCGGCCCGCCAGCCCAGCCGCTCCTGCGCGAGCAGGGCGAGGATGCTGAAGCCGCCCAGGCTCGAGCCGTGCCGGAAGAGGATCAGCAGGCCGATCCCCGCGAGCACGTCGCCGGTCAGCACGCCGTAGACCGGATCGATCCGGATCGTGCCGAACGCGAGCGGGTGCAGCCCGGCGAGCACCGACACCAGCAGGATCGAGGACATCGTCCGGAGCGTGAACCGCCAGCCCTTCTTCCAGAGCGAGAGCGCCAGGAACGGCAGGTTCACCACCACGAGGATCACGCCGAAGGGGATCGGCGCCGCATAGCCCAGCAGCAGCGCGAGCCCCGCGGTCCCGCCGGTGACCGCCTCGCTCGCGCGGAGCAGGAACAGCCCGAGCGAGACGACGAACGCCCCCGTCACGAGGCCGAAGACGTCCTCGAAGCGGCTGTGCGGCACGGGGAGGGGGGCGTCGGTCACCGGGAGATGCTGTCACACCCGCGTTGCCGGAGCGTTTCGGCCGACCCCTCCCCGCCCTCGTAGGATGACCCGGTGCTGCCGAAGATCCTGCTGTTCTACCGCTTCGTGCCGCTCGCCGACCCCGAGTCCGTCCGGCTGTGGCAGCGCGAGCTGGCCGAGCACCTCGGCCTGCGCGGCCGGGTCCTGCTCTCGAAGGACGGCGTCAACGGCACCCTCGGCGGCGAGATGGGCGCGCTCAAGCGCTGGGTCCGCCGCACCCGCGAGCACTCCGCCTTCCGCGGCCTCGAGGTGAAGTGGAGCGACGGCACGGGCCTCGACGACGAGGGCCGCAGCGTCGACTTCCCCGGGCTGTCGGTGAAGGTGCGTGAGGAGATCGTGTCGTTCGGGGCGCCCGAGGAGCTGCGCGTGGACGCGACGGGCGTCGTCGGCACCGGCGTCCGGCTGGACCCGGACGAGGTCGACGCGCTCGTCGCGGAGCGGGAGGACGTGGTGTTCTTCGACGGCCGGAACGCCTTCGAGGCCGAGATCGGCCGCTTCGACGGCGCGATCGTGCCCGGGGTCGCCAGCACCCGCGAGTTCGTCGAGCAGCTCGACTCCGGCGCCTACGACCACCTCAAGGGCCGGCCGGTCGTCACCTACTGCACCGGCGGCATCCGCTGCGAGGTGCTCTCGAGCCTGATGCTCGCGCGCGGCTTCGGCGAGGTGTACCAGCTCGACGGCGGCGTCGTCCGCTACCAGGAGGCCCGCCGCGACACGGGGCTCTGGCGCGGCGCGCTCTACGTCTTCGACGGGCGCGGCTCGCTGACCTTCTCCCCCGACGCCGAGGTGCTCGGCCGCTGCAGCGTCTGCGCCGAGCCGACGAGCCGGATGCGCAACTGCACCGATCCCGGCTGCCGGGAGCAGCTCGTGGTCTGCGACGCCTGCGGCACCGCGTCCTGCGCGGCGCACGGCGGGGACGTCGCGGAGCGGGCTACGGTGCTCGGATGAGCATCGAAGCGCGCGGCCGCACCCTCGTCGACCTCCACACCGCCCCCGAGCTGCTGAGCGTGGTGAACGTCTGGGACGTGGTCTCGGCCACCACGATCGCCGCCCTCCCCGAGACGCGGGCGCTCGCGACGGCCAGCCACTCCATCGCCGCGACCTTCGGCTACCCGGACGGCGAGCAGATCCCGCTCGACCTGCACCTGAGCATGATCGAGCGGATCGTCGCCGCGGTCGAGGTCCCCGTCTCGGCCGATCTCGAGGCCGGCTACGGCGACGCGGGCGAGACGATCCGCCGCGCGATCGAGATCGGCGTCGTCGGTGCGAACCTCGAGGATCAGGCGAAGCCGCTCGCCGACGCGCTGCGCTCGGTCGAGAAGGCGGTCGCCGCAGCCGAGGAGGAGGCCGTGCCCTTCGCTCTGAACGCCCGCACCGACGTCTTCCTCCGCGCCGGCGACCGCGACCGCGGCGAGGTCCTCGCCGACGCGATCGAGCGCGGTCGCGCCTACCTCGATGCGGGAGCGACCTGCTTCTTCGTCCCCGGACTGCTGCAGGACGCGGAGCTCGAGGGCCTGGTGTCGGCCCTCGGCCGCCAGCGGGTCAGCGTGATCGGCGTCCCCGGCTCCCAGTCGCCCGCGCGATTCGAGGAGCTCGGCCTCGCCCGCGTCTCCTACGGCCCGTGGACCCAGCGCGTGGCGCTGACCGCCCTGCAGGACGCGGCGTCGGCCCTCTACGCCGGTGGCGCGCTGCCCGAGGGCACCCGTCCGCTGAACTGACGCCGCGCTCGGGCGCGCCTCGCGCACTCGGGCGTAGCGTGGGCTCATGTTCCGAGCCGTCGTCGTCGAGCAGCAGTCCTCCTCCGACACCGAGTCCCCGAATCGCGCACGACTGACCGAGCGGGACGATCCCGACCGCTCGCACGGGGACGTGACCCTCGCCGTCGAGTACTCGAGCGTCAACTACAAGGACGCCCTCGCGCTGGCCGGCCGGCCCGGGGTCGTGCGCCGCACCCCGCTCATCGCGGGCATCGACGTCGTCGGCACCGTCGAGTACGCCGACGGCGCCGCGGCCGAGCGCTTCGACTCCGGCGACCGGGTGGTGCTCAACGGCGCCGGCCTCGGCGAGCGCTTCGACGGCGGACTCACCGAGCGGGCGCGGGTCGACTCCGCCTCGCTGCTGCGCATCCCCGGCGCGATCTCCTCCGCCCGGGCCGGCGCGATCGGCACCGCGGGCTTCACCGCGATGCTCGCCGTCCTCGCCCTCGAGCGCCACGGCGTCCGCCCCGGCGACGGACCGGTGCTGGTCACCGGCGCCTCGGGCGGCGTGGGCTCGATCGCCGTCGCCGTCCTCTCGAGGCTCGGCCACGAGGTCGTCGCGGCGACCGGCCGCGCGGACGAGCACGGCGAGCTGCTCCGCCGCCTCGGCGCGACGGAGGTCCTCGACCGGGCCGAGCTGTCCGAGAAGGGCAAGCCGCTGCAATCCGAGCGCTGGGCCGGCGCGGTCGACTCGGCCGGCTCGCACACCCTCGCCAATGCGCTCGCGCAGACCCGCTGGGGCGGCACCGTCGCCGCCTGCGGTCTGGCCCAGGGCGGCGACCTGCCCGCGACGGTGATGCCGTTCATCCTGCGCGGCGTGACGCTGGCGGGCATCAACTCGGTGGAGGCGCCACGGAAGCTGCGCGAGGAGGCCTGGCGCCGCCTCGCCCACGACCTCGACCTGGAGCTGCTCGACGGGCTGACCACGACGGTTCCGCTCGCGGGCGCGATCGACGCCGGGGCGGACCTGCTCGCCGGGCGCGCCCACGGGCGCACGCTGGTCGACGTCCGGAGCTGATGCTCCTACTCGGCGGCCTCGGTCGCGCCGCTGGGCTCGGCGGAGGCGTGGCCGACGGAGGAGTCGGGGCGCGGCTTCGCGGCGGCGGGCTTCTTCGAGGCGGGCTTCTTCGGGGCGGGCGTCGCAGCGGCGGGCGCCTCGTCCGCAGGCGCTCCCTCGGCGGGCTTCGCCGGTGCCGGCTTCTTCGCGGGCGTCTTCTTCGCAGCGGGCTTCTTCGCGGGGGGCTCCTTCGCGGCGGGCTCCGCGACCGCGGGCTCCACGACCGCGGGCTCCACGACCGCGGGCTCCACGACCGCGGGCTCCACGACGGCGGGCTCCACGACCGTGGGCGCCTCCTCCTCCGCCTGCGCTGCAGCCAGGCGCTCGGCGGCCTGCTCGGCGACGGCCGGCACGACGACGAGGTCGTCGGTCTCGATCACCGGGATCGCCGCCGTCGCGGTACCCAGCTGCAGCGCCGCGATCAGCTCGGGCGCGTGCTTCGTGCTGACGATCAGGCGCGAGTACTCCTCGCCGACCAGGTCGATCACGACCGCCGCGGCCGTGCGCTTGATCAGCAGGAAGTCCTTGCCGCCGTGGAACTTCCACGTCCCCGCCGCGATCGTCAGCGGCACCGCGGTCCCCGGCGCCCGGATCCCGCGCACCCAGATCCAGGGATCCTCGGTGACGGTCGCCGAGCGGATGCTCGCGCGCTCGACGACGACGTCGCCGCGGTGCAGGGCGAGCACCCGTTCGGCACGGGTCAGGCGGAGTTCGAGGCGGTCGGGGAGCACGGTCACGACGGGCATGCCCCTAGTCTGCCCCGACCATCGCACCCGGCGCCCGGCGGTCGCGGTGGCAGCATGGAGGGATGACGAGGGATCCGGACGAGCGGCGCCTCCTCGACGCGCTCCTCGCCGAGCGGCAGGCCGAGGCCCGCCGCGAGGCGGAGCGGCTGGACGAGTCCCTCCGCGAGCTCCTCCTCGACCGCGCCGACGGCACCGCCGACGACGAGCACGACCCGGAGGGCACCCCGCTCTCCGCGGAGTGGTCGCGGATGGCCGGGGTGCGCGACGCCCTCGCCCGCACCGAGCGCGACCTCGTCGCCGCCCGCACGCGCCTCGCCGCCGGCGACTACGGCGACTGCGCCCACTGCGGCCTCCCGATCGGTGCCGCCCGCCTCGAGGCCCGCCCCACGGCCGACCTCTGCATCGCCTGCGCCCGCGCCGCCGAGTCCCGCCGCCGCTGACGAGACCCCGGGCACCCGCACCCTGAAGGCCCCCACAGGCCGAGACGTGCAGAAACCCGGGTGCTCCTGCGAGAGTTCACATGCGGTCGTACCCCCGATGGGTGGTCCCGCTCCCCCTCCCCCTTTCTCCCGCCTCTCGAAAGGCCCCCTCCGCATGACCGAGACGTCGTCCGACCGCGCGACCGGCGCTCCCCCGGCCCCCGACCGCCGCGCCTGGCGCTCCCTCGTGGTCCTCCTCGCGGGCATGTTCATCGCCCTGCTCGACACCACCATCGTCAACGTCGCCCTGCCGACGATCCGCACCACCCTCGACGCCTCCGAGTCGACGCTCTCCTGGATCATCTCGGGCTACGCGCTCGCCTTCGGCCTCGCGCTGATCCCGGCCGGCCGCCTCGGCGACCGCTTCGGGCACAAGTGGGTCTTCGTCAGCGGCGTCGCCCTGTTCACCGTCGCGAGCTTCGCCTGCGGCCTGGCCGCCGACGACGTCCAGCTCGTCATCGCGCGCGTCGTGCAGGGCCTCGCGGGCGGGATCTTCGTCCCCGCGGTCAACGCCTACATCCAGATCCTCTTCCGCGGCCCCGCGCGCGGCAAGGCGTTCGCCGTGATGGGCGCCGTCCTCGGCGTCTCGTCGGCGCTCGGCCCGATCATCGGCGGCCTCATCATCCAGGCCTTCGGCGACGAGAACGGCTGGCGCCTGGTCTTCTGGGTCAACCTGCCGATCGGCGTCGCGACGCTCCTCGCCGCCGCGATGCTGCTGCCGACCCGCCGCGAGCTCGGCGCGGCGGACCGCGCCCCGAGCGGCGGTGTCGACTGGCTCGGCCTGATCCTGGTCTCGGGCGGCCTCGTCGCCCTGCTCGTGCCGCTCATCCAGGGCGAGGACGAGGGCTGGCCGCTCTGGACCTTCCTCTCGATCGCCGGCGGCGTGATCCTCCTCGCGGCGTTCGGCGCCTGGGAGGTGGCGTACACCCGCCGCGGCCGCGCGCCCCTCGTCCCGCCGACCCTGTTCCGCCACCCCGCCTTCACCGGCGGCGTGATCCTCGCGCTGGTCTACTTCGCGGCCTTCACGAGCATCTTCTTCACCATCTCGCTGCTCTGGCAGTCCGGTCTCGGCCACACCGCGCTGGAGTCGGGCCTCGTCTCGATCCCCTTCGCGATCGGCAGCATCGTCAGCTCCTCGCAGAGCAATCGCCTCACCGCGAAGCTCGGCCGCAACGTCCTCGTGCTCGGCAGCGGACTCCTCGCCGTCGGCCTGATCTGGGTCTGGCTGGTCCTGCTGACCGCGACGCCCGACTCGATCACCAACTGGCAGCTGCTCGCGCCGCTGTTCATCGCGGGCATCGGCAACGGCTTCTTCATCGCGCCGAACGTGCAGTTCATCGTCTCGACGGTCGACCCGCAGGACGCGGGCGCGGCCAGTGGCGTCATCTCCGCGATCCAGCGGATCGGCTCGGCCGTCGGCATCGCCGCGATCGGCAGCATCCTCTTCGGCGGCCTGGTCATCACCGGGCCGGACACCGTCGCCTCGGGCTTCCTCGACGCCGCGGCCCCGGCGATGCTGGTCAGCGCGCTGATGGCGATCGCCGCCTTCGCGCTCGTCTTCGTGCTGCCGAAGTCGGTGTCGCGCCGGGGCTGACCCCCGGCGCCACCGCCTACTCCTGCGGGCGCGCTGCCGCCGCGGCCTTCGCGGCGGCCGGCAGCGCGTCGACGATCCGGCCGATCGCCGCGTCGTCGTGGGCGGCCGAGACGAACCACGCCTCGAACACCGACGGCGGCAGCGAGACGCCCGCGTCGAGCATCGCGTGGAAGAACGCCGGATAGCGGAACGATTCCTGCGCCTGGACCTGGGCGTAGTCGCGCACCGGCCCGCCGATGTCGGTGAACATGAAGCTGAAGAGGCTGCCCGCGCTCTGCACCGTGTGCACGACGCCCTCGGCCGAGAGCGCGGCCGAGACCTCGCGCTGCAGCGTGAGCGCGGTGCGGTCGAGGGAGGCGTAGACGGCCTCGTCCGCGAGCTGGAGCGTGCGGATGCCCGCGGCCACGGCGACCGGATTCCCGGACAGGGTTCCCGCCTGGTAGACGGGCCCGAGCGGGGCCAGGTGGTCCATCACGTCCGCGCGGCCGCCGAGCGCCGCCACGGGCATGCCGCCGCCGATGACCTTGCCGAAGGTGTAGAGGTCGGCGACGTAGGGCGCCTCGGCGCCCGCGTTCTCGAGCCCCCACCAGCCGCCGGCGCTGACGCGGAAGCCGGTGAGCACCTCGTCCATGATCAGCAGCGAGCCGTTGGCGTGCACGAGCTCGGCGAGCGCCGCGTTGAAGCCGGGCGCAGGCGGCACGACGCCCATGTTCGCGGCGGCGGCCTCGGTGATCACCGCGGCGATCTCGGAGCCGCGCTCGGCGAGGACGGCTCGCACCGCGTCGAGGTCGTTGTAGGGCAGCACGATCGTCTGCGCCGCCGTCGCCGCGGTGACGCCGGCCGAGGCGGGCAGCGCGAGCGTCGCGAGACCGGAGCCCGCGTCGGCGAGCAGGCCGTCGGAGTGGCCGTGGTAGTGGCCGGAGAACTTGATCAGCAGGTCGCGGCCGGTGACCCCGCGGGCCAGGCGGATCGCGGTCATCGTCGCCTCGGTGCCCGTGGAGACCAGGCGGAGCTTCTCGATCGGCGAGACGCCGCCGGCCGTGATCCGCGCCTCCACCAGCTCGGCGAGATCGGTCTCGGCCGGGGTCGACGCGCCGAAGGAGAGACCGCGCGCCGCCGCCTCCTGCACGGCGGCGACGACCTCGGGGTGCGCGTGGCCGAGCACGGCCGGACCCCAGGAGCAGACGAGGTCGACGTACTCGCGGCCGTCGGCGTCGGTGATGTACGGGCCGGTCGCCGACACCATGAACCTCGGGGTGCCGCCGACCGAGCAGAAGGCCCGGACCGGCGAGTTCACGCCGCCGGGGATCGCGTGCCGGGCACGCTCGTACAGGGTGTCGTTCGCGGTGGGAGTCACCCGACCACGATACGGCGCGGACCCTTCACGGAGGATGTGCCTACTTCAGCAGATCGTTCGCGAGCTCGACGGCCCAGTAGGTGAGCACGGCGTCGGCACCGGCGCGGACGATGCCGGTGACCGACTCCACGATCGCCGCCTCGCGGTGGATCCAGCCGTTCGCGGCGGCGGCCTCGATCATCGCGTACTCGCCGGACACCTGGTACGCCCAGACCGGCACGTCCGAGACCGCGGCGACGTCGGAGAGCACGTCGAGGTAGGACATCGCGGGCTTCACCATCACGACGTCCGCGCCCTCGGCGAGGTCGAGGGTCGCCTCCCGCAGGCCCTCGCGGCGGTTCGCCGGGTCCTGCTGGTAGGTGCGGCGGTCGCCCTCGAGCGTCGACTGCACGGCCTCGCGGAAGGGGCCGTAGAAGCTGGAGGCGTACTTCGCGGAGTAGGCGAGGATCGCGGTGTCGAGGTGCCCGGCACCGTCGAGGGCCGCGCGGATGGCGCCGACCTGGCCGTCCATCATCCCGGAGAGCCCGAGCAGGTGCGAGCCGGCCTCGGCCTGCGCGAGCGCCATCTGCTCGTAGCGGAGCAGCGTCGCGTCGTTGTCGACCCGGCCGTGCGCGTCGAGCACGCCGCAGTGGCCGTGGTCGGTGAACTCGTCGAGGCACAGGTCGGTCTGCACGACGAGTGCGTCGCCGACCTCCTCGACGACGACCCGCGTGGCCGCGTTCAGCACGCCGTCCGGATCGGTCGCCCCGGAGCCCACCGCGTCGCGCGTGGTCGGCACGCCGAACAGCATGACGCCGCCGAGCCCCGCCTCGGCCGCCTCGGTCACCGCCCGTCGCACGCTGTCCAGCGAGTGGTGCGACACCCCCGGCATCGAGCCGATCGGACGGGACTCGGTGATCCCCTCCGCGACGAAGAGGGGGAGGACGAGCTGGGCGGGGTGGACGCGCGTCTCCTGGACGAGCCGGCGCAGTGCCGGTGTCGTGCGGAGGCGCCGCGGGCGGATCGCGGTCATGCCTCCAGCCTAAGCCTGGCTCGCGGAGTGCCCCCTGGCCGCAGAACATGAGCTCCTCCCCAGGACCGCCTCGTGATCTTCTCTCCACAGATCCCCGAGGAGCGCTGCGCTCGGGGTTGAGACGGGGGTCCCTCCCCTGACAGCGGAGGCCCACCCGTCTCGGCTGATGTCGTGCGCGGCAGGCGCGGGTCAGCGGGTCGCGCGCTCCGCGGCGACGCCGGCGACGGCCTCGATCAGGGAGGAGGCGGAGCGCTCGTCGGCGACGACGTCGACGCGCAGCCCGAAGGCGCGGGCGTCCTTGGCGGTCTGCGGGCCGATGGCGGCGACGAGCGTCGACTCCGGAACCGGGCCGAGCTGCTTCTGCACCTGCTCGGCCACGCTCCCCGAGGTGATCAGGATGGCGTGGACGGCGCCGCTCGCGACGTCGGCGACGACGCGGTCCTCCACCTGCACGCCGACGGTGCGGTAGGCGACCACCGAGCGCACGTCGTGGCCGATGCGCTTGAGGCCCTCGGTGAGCAGCGGCTTCGCGATCTCGGAGCGCAGGGTCAGCACGCGGAGCGGGTGCTGCCCGCCGGTCGCCTGCTCCCACTCGGCGAGCAGGCCCTTCGCCGAGTTGTCCTCGGAGGGGACGAGGTCCACGGAGTAGCCGGCCGCCACGAGTGCGGCGGCGGTGGTCTCGCCGACCGCGGCGACCTTGGTGCTCGAGGGAACGGTGGTGCGCAGGAGGGAGAGCACATCGACCGTGGTCGCGCTCGTCACCGTCATCCAGTCGAACGCGCCGGCCTCGAGATCGGCCAGGGCCTGCTCGAGCGCCGGGAAGTCGTCGGTCGGCGCGAAGTTGATCATCGGGGCGACGACGGGCGACGCGCCCTTCGCACGGAGGGCACCGGCGACGCCGTCGCCCCACGGACCTCCGCGGGGGACGAGGACACGCCAGCCCTGCAACGGCTTCTCCCACTGGGAGTAGGCGGCGGGCACGATCACGAAGTGGCTCCCAGAGGTGCGAGTTGGGCGGCACCCGCACCGAGAAGCGCGTCAGCGAGCAGAGAGCCGCAACGGAACGCGGCTTCGACGACGGGCAGTTCGCGACCACCATACTGCGGATCCGCCAGGTGTCGAGCACCGGCGACCGAACCGTTACCGATCGGCTCCGCCACCTCCCGAGAGAGGGACGCCGAGCCGTCGACGGCGAAGACCACGCCGCGGGCCACGACGCTGCCGCCCTCGACCGCCGCGGTCGCGCCGATCGGCGCGGCACAGCCGGCCTCGAGCACGGCGAGCAGCGCGCGCTCGGCGGTGATCGCCGCGCGCGTGGCCGTGTGCTCCACGGCCGCGAGGGCCGCCCGCAGCTCGTCCGACGGCTCCTCCGCGCGCACCTCGATCGCCAGCGCACCCTGACCGGGTGCGTGCGGCGAGACGCCGAAGTCCAGCACCTCGGTGACAGCGTCCGTCCGGCCCAGGCGCCGCAGGCCCGAGAGCGCGAGCACGATCGCGTCCAGCGGCGACGAGCTGCCGGCCGACACACGGCCGAGCCGGGTGTCGATGTTCCCGCGGATGTCGACGATCTCGAGATCCGGGCGCGCGGCCAGAAGGGCGGCCCTCCGCCGCGGCGAGCCGGTGCCGACCCGCGCTCCGCGGGGCAGGGTCGCCAGGGTCGCCCCCTCGCGGGCGCAGAGCGCGTCGCGCGGGTCCTCGCGCTCGGGCACCGCGCCGAGGACGAGGCCCTCGACCGGCGCCGTCGGCAGGTCCTTCAACGAGTGCACGATCGCGTCGCAGCGGCCGGCCAGCAGCGCGTCCCGCAGGGCGCTCACGAAGACCCCGGTGCCGCCGAGAGACGCGAGCGAGCCGCGCATCCGGTCGCCGTCGGACTCGATGCGCACCAGCTCTACCGGCACCCCGGCGGCCTGCGCCATCCGATCGGCCGTCATCCGGGTCTGCGCCACCGCGAGCGCGCTCGCGCGGGTGCCGACGCGGATGCTCACGACTGAGCGCTTCCCGTCACGGTGCGATCCCCGCGAGCGCCGGCTTGAAGCCCGCGCGCACGTTCTCGCAGCAGCCCGGGCGGCACACGTCGTACCAGGGGCCGAGCGCCGTCATCGACGGACGGTCCTCGACCGGCGTGCCGTTCACCCGCTCCAGGACGAGATCGACGAGACCGGAGACGTAGACCGGGTCGGTGCCCGGCGTCGCGACGCGGACGGCGACGAGGCCGTGCTCCTCGGAGGTCTCGAGCGCCTCGTTGTCGAGGTCCCACATGACCTCCATGTGGTCCGACACGAAGCCGAGCGGCACGATCACGAGCGCCTTGCGGCCCTTGGCGGGCAGCTCGGCGATCGCGTCGTTGATGTCGGGCTCGAGCCACGGCTGGGTGGGCGGGCCGGAGCGGGACTGGTAGACGAGCTGCCACGGCACGTCCTCCGCGCCGGCGGCCGCCATCACGACCTCCGCGACCGCGAGGTGCTGCGCCTCGTAGGCGCCGCCGTCGCCGAAGTGGTGCACGTCGACGACGGTGCCGTCCTCGTGCCGCTCGTGCGGGCCGCTGCGCGCGGCGTCGGTGGAGGGGATCGAGTGCGTCGCGAAGAGCACCTCGACCTCGGTGGCGGCGTCCAGGCCGGGCAGGCGCGAGCGCAGCTCGTCGAGCCCGTCGTGGACGGCCTTCACGAACGGCATCACGAAGCCGGGGTGGTCGAAGAACTGGCGGACCTTGTCGATCCGCAGCTCGCCCTCGAGGCCGGTCGCGTCGAGCGCGGCCGCGAAGTCCTCGCGGTACTGCCGGCAGGAGGAGAAGGACGAGTAGGCGCTGGTCGCGATGGCGATCAGGTTCGAGAAGCCGCGCTCCTTCGCCTCCGTCACCGCCTCGCTCATGTACGGCGCCCAGTTGCGGTTGCCCCAGAGCACCGGGAGGTCGATGCCGCGGTCGGCGAGCTCGGCCTCCAGGGCCGCCTTCAGCGCGCGGTTCTGCGCGTTGATCGGGCTGACGCCGCCGAAGTGCCGGTAGTGGTGGGCGACCTCCTCGAGGCGCTCCTCCGGGATCCCGCGACCGCGGGTGACGTTGCGCAGGAACGGGATGACGTCGTCCTGCCCCTCGGGGCCGCCGAAGCCGGCGAGCAGGATCGCGTCGTAGGCGACCGGCTCGGTGACGTGCTCGGGGCCGGACGCGGCGGCGGGTGTCGCACCGCGGACGAGGACGCCCTCGGCGACCTCGGGAACCGGCTCGGCGAAGTCGCGCGCCTCGGGTGCGGGGACGGTGGAGCTCATCGGAGGACCTCGGCGATCTGGTCGGCCTCGATGCGCCGACCGGTGTAGAAGGGGACTTCCTCGCGCACGTGCCGACGGGCCTCGGTGGCTCGCAGGTCGCGCATGAGGTCGACCAGGTTGACCAGTTCCTCGTCCTCGAGCGCGAGGATCCACTCGTAGTCGCCGAGCGAGAACGAGGCCACCGTGTTGGTCAGCACGGAGCGGAAGCGCGAGCCCTGACGGCCGTGCTGGGCGAGCATGGTGCGGCGCTCCTCCTCGGGGAGGATGTACCACTCGTAGGAGCGGACGAACGGATAGACCGTCAGCCAGCGGGCCGGCGCCTTGCCCCGCATGTAGGCGGGGAGGTGGTTCGAGCTGAACTCGGCGTCGCGGTGCACGCCCATCGCGTTCCAGGTGGGCAGCAGCGCGCAGAGGAGCTCGGTGCGGCGCAGCTCGCGGTAGGCGCGCTGCAGCTCCTCGGGCGCGGCTCCGGTGAGCCAGAGCATGATGTCGGCGTCGGCACGGAGGGCCGAGACGTCGTAGGTGCCGCGCACCGTGACGCCCTCGCCCGCGAGCCGCGCGACGGTGTCCTCGTAGCCCGCAGCCGCTTGGGCTGCCTCGTCGGCGGAGAGGGTGAACGGGCGTGAGGGATCCCTGCGGAGAACCGCCCAGAGCGTGTATCCCAGGGCCTGATCGGAGTGATCCTGATCGGCGGGGGGCTGCGCCGCCGGAGCGGCGCTCGTGTCGGGGGCGGACTGAACGGGACCCGCCGTCTCGGCGGTCTGATCGGTCATTGATCCATCATCCCTCCGCTCGTGCCGATGCACAAAAGCGGCAGGGACTCTGGCGCCCGGGGGCCCGGGGCGCTAGCGACCCGGGCCCCCGCGGCCGAGTGTCAGTCCTCGACGACGGCGCGGACGATGCCCCAGACGACGAGGCCGACCGCGGCGGCAGCACCCGCGGCACCGGCGATCAGCGCCTCGGGGTGGTGCTTGCGCACGACGGCGACCTTGCGCTCGAGGGTGCGCTGGACGTTCCGCACCTTGCGCGGGACGTTCACCTTGTACTCGATGGCGTCGAGCGTGGCTGCGAGCTCGGTGCGGGCGCGCTCGATGTCGGCCTTCAGCTGACTCGGCTGGAGCTCCGCCGGGTCGACGAAGCGGGGCGTGGTGCTGGACACAGCGCGATCAGTGGTCATAGCTGCCGACTCCCTTGAACGCCTGGACGTCCTTCTTGATGCTCTCGATCGAGTCCTGCGGAACGGGCGGGACGGCCTTCTTGATCGACTTGACGCCGACCAGGATCAGCACGACCGCCACCAGCAGGAAGAACACGGTCACGATCAGCGCCGACAGCCAGGCGGGGAGCCAGGAGGCGATGCCGATGATCGCGAAGGTGACGAGGGTCGCCCACGCGGTGAGGAGGAAGAAGGCCGCGACCGCGAACAGCGCGACCGCCAGGCCGGCGCTCTTCGCCTTGCCGGACAGCTCGTTCTTGAGGGAGGCGATCTCGGCCTTCACAAGCTCGATCACGAGACCGGGGAGGTCGCTGACCAGCTCGCCCAGCGATCGGGCGTTCTTCGGATTGCGTTCGTTCACCACGGGGGCTCCTCGCAGGGGGGACGTGCCGGGCCTCGGCCGAACGGACGGCCCGGGGGGATGAGGACTACGCCTTGCTGGTGGAGGACGACGAGGTCGATCCTCCGGAGCCGGCCGCGGCGGCGGCCTCGTCGACCTTCGACGCGGCCGAGCGGGCCGCGGCGGTCGCCTCGGCGGGCGAGGCGCCCTGCGCCTTCTTGCCGCCGGAGACGGCCTTCACCACGACGGTGCGGACGAGCTCGTAGGCCTTGTCGGAGACCGTGCTGAGCTGCGTCTTCGCCGCTCCGCCCACGGCACCCGCGACGTCCTGCACGGGCTGCGTCTGCCAGAACCTGTTCGCCGCCGAGGCGATCTGCTCGTACCGCTTGCGGCCTGCACGCGCTCCCAGCACGTAGCCCGCTGCGGCTCCTGCCACGAAAAGAATCTTGCCCTTCACGCCTACTCCTCGTCCTGGGCCGCTCTCGCGGCTCGTTCACGCGGTCGATGACCACTCGTGTCGGGGCACGCCGCACTCACGCGGATGCCTGGCTCCCAGAGTAGCCGTCGCCGTCATATTCTTCGCGCGGAATGCCGACGCCTTGACGCACCAGTCGGCGCCGGATAAGAGCGGCGGTCCCGGCGGCGTGCGGGAGCACAGAGGCCAGACCCGTCCCCGCGAGCCAGGTGCCGGTCACGGCGATGCCCGCGACCGGGGCGAGCGCCTCGCGGAACGCCTCCAGGCGCGCGCGGCGGCCCAGTGCCGCGGCGGGCCGGACGTTCGCCCAGCGCACCCGCGCGGAGTCGACGAGGGTGGCGGGGTCGAGCTCGATCCCCAGCAGGATCGACGCGTCGCGCAGCGCGGTCGCGGCCGCCTCGGCGTCGCTCGCGCCCTCGAGCGGCGGGTGCTCGCCCGGCCGCCCGTAGGAGAGGCGGAGGACGTGCCGGCCCGCGGGCAGACCGGCGGCGAGCCACGCCCACTTCGCGGTCGCATGGGTGAGCGCCTTCGCCGTGACGTCGCGGGCGGTCGGGGCGACGAGCACGCCGGAGCCGCGGGGCGCCGCGTCGAGGCGGGCGTCGTCGACGACGAGGGTGACCAGCTCGACGGAGTCGTGCAGCACCTCGGCCGCCTCCTCGCGCACCGCGGGCACGATCCCGGCGAGCAGCTCGCGCGCGTCGCGCTCCGGGGTCGAGACGATGACGGCTCGGGCGCTCAGCGCGGCACCGTCGCCGAGGGTGAGCAGGAACGGCTCGCCGTCGCCCTCGAGCCGGGTCACGGCGGTCCGCACCCGGATCTCCCCCGAGAGGTAGTCGATCCGCTCGACGAGCGCGGCGACCAGGCGGTGCATCCCGCCGTCGATCCCGCGGACGGCCACGCCGGCCGGGAGGTTCGCGCGCAGGGCGGCGACCGCGCCGGCCAGTGAGCCCGACCGGGTGATCGCCCCGTTCAGCCCGGGCGCCGCTGCATCGACGTCGATGTCCTCGGGGCGGCTGGAGTAGACGCCGGAGACGACGGGCGCGACGAGGTCGTCGAGGACCCGCTGCCCCATCCGGGTGCGCACGAGCTCGGCGAGGGAGTGGGCGCGGCCGATCCGCAGCACCGGCATCACGGCGTCGAGCCAGGCGCGCGCGGCACCGCGGCGGCCGATCGCGCGGACGACGTCGGGCGCGAGCGGGGTGCCGGGGATGCCGAGGACGCCGGCCCGCGGCGAGGGGACCGAGCGGCCGCCCGCGAGGTGCAGCCAGGAGCCGCCGGTGCGCGGCTCGACGATCGACTCGGCGAGCGGCCGGCCGTCGAGGGTGAGCGCGGCGAGCGCCTTCTCGACGTGCCCGCCGCGGGTGGCGAAGCTCTCGGCGCCCGCGTCGAGGACGACCCCGGCGATCCCGAGCGGAGCGACCGAGCCGCCGACCGCGTCGCCCGCCTCGAGGACGACCACCCGCAGTCCGATCCGGAGGCACTCGGTGGCGGCGGCGAGTCCCGCCACTCCCCCGCCGACGACCGCGACGTCGTAATCGGTGCCGGCCTCGCCGCCGCGCCCCTCGGTGCCGCGCTCCTCGGTCATGGCCGCCAGGCGTGCACGTGCGCGACCAGGCGCGTCAGCACGTCGGGGTCGGTCTCGGGCGGCACGCCGTGGCCGAGGTTCAGCACGTGCGCCGGCGCGCTGGTGCCGCGGCGGAGGACGTCCTCGACGTGCGCGGCCAGCACCTCCCACGGCGCGGAGAGCAGAGCCGGGTCGACGTTGCCCTGCACCGGCACGAAGCCGCCGAGCCGGTGGTTCGCCTCGTCGAGCGGGATGCGGTAGTCGACGCCGACGACGTCCGCGCCGATCCCGTGCATCGCGCCGAGCAGCTCGCCGGTGCCGACGCCGAAGTGCACGATCGGCACGTTCCGCCGGGTCTCGCCGTGGTCGTAGGCGAGGTCGCGCACGTGGGTGAGCGCGCGGGAGGAGGCGGGAGCGACGTGCGCGCTGTAGTCGGCCAGCGAGAGCGCGCCGGCCCAGGAGTCAAAGAGCTGCGCGGCGCTCGCGCCGGCCTGCACCTGCGCGCGGAGGAAGCGGCCGGTGACCTCGGCGGTCCACTCCATCAGCCGGGCCCAGGCCTCGGGATCGGCGTGCATCAGGGTGCGGGCGCGGATGTGGTCCTTGGACGGCCCGCCCTCGACGAGGTAGGCCGCGAGGGTGAAGGGGGCGCCCGCGAAGCCGATCAGCGGGGTGTCGCCCGCGCCGATCCCCTGCAGGCCCTCGACCGTGCGGCGCACGCCCTCGCGGATCGGCTCGAGCGTCTCGTCGAGCAGGGCCGGGTCCAGCGCCACGAGCTCGTCGACGTCGGCGGCGGTCCGCACCGCCTTCTCCAGCACCGGTCCGCGTCCGGGGACGATGTCGACGGCGACGCCCGCGAGGCGCAGGGGGATGACGATGTCGCTGAAGAAGATCGCCGCGTCCACGCCGTGGCGGCGGATCGGCTGCAGGGTGATCTCGCTCGCGAGGGCCGGGTCGAGGCACGCGTCGAGCATCTGGGTGTCGGTGCGCAGCGCCCGGTACTCGGGGAGGCTGCGGCCGGCCTGGCGCATGAACCAGACGGGCGTCGACTCCGGCCGGTCGGAGCGGTACGCCCGCAGAAGAGAGGAGTCGGCCGTGCGCCCGGAGGCGAGCGGGTGCAGCGGATCGAGCAGGCCGGTGTCGGGGGAGGTCACCGCGGCATTATTCCAGGCCCCGCTGATCCGAGCGCATCCGTGCAGTCTTCCCCAGGACCGCGGCCGACCCCCGGACTCCGCGGGTAGACTGCCCTGGTGCTTCTGTGTCTGACGGCGTCGCACAAGAACGCCAGCTTCGATCTCCTCGAGAAGCTCTCCGTCGACTCCTCCGCCGTCGCGTCGGCCCTCTCGGACGGGATCGACTTCGTCTCGGGCGCCGTGGTCGTCGCGACCTGCAACCGCTTCGAGGCCTACCTCGACATCGACGAGCCGCTGACCGCCGCGCAGGCCGTGACCGTCGAGGCCGCCACCGCCGCGGTGAGCGCCGCGACCGGCGTCGAGCAGGAGGAGCTGCGCAGCTCGGTCTCCGTCGTCTCGGGCGATCGCGTCGCCGAGCACCTCTTCGCCGTCTCCAGCGGGCTCGAGTCCGTGGTCGTCGGCGAGGGCGAGATCGCCGGCCAGGTCCGCCGCTCGCTCGAGGAGGCGCGCCGCCTCGGCACCACCTCCTCCGAGCTCGAGCGCCTCTTCCAGCGCGCCTCGCAGACCTCCCGCGGGATCAAGAACCGCACCGGGCTCGGCAGCGCCGGCCGCTCGATCGTGCGCCTCGCCCTCGACCTCGCCTCCAGCCGCATCACCGACTGGCGCGCAGCCCGGGTGCTGCTGATCGGGACCGGCAGCTACGCCCGCGCGACCGTCGCCGCTCTGCGCGACCGCGGCGTGCTCGAGATCGCCGTGCACTCCCCCTCCGGCCGCGCCGAGGGCTTCGCCGCCCGCCGCGCACTGCGGCCGATCGACGGCGACGAGCTGGCGACCGAGGCCGTCGCGGCCGACGTCGTGATCACCTGCACCACGACGCAGGAGCCCGTCCTCGACGCTGCCATCCTCGCGGAGGGGCGCCTGCGCGGCTTCTCCCGCGAGCGCCAGCTGGTGATCGACCTCGGACTCCCCCGCAACGTCGCCGCCGACGTCACCACGGTGACCGGCGTCGAGCTGCTCGACCTCGAGACGATCAGCCTGCACGCCCCGCTCGACGTGCTCGACGCGTCGACGCAGGCGCGCGCCCTGGTCGACAAGGCCGTCCGCAAGTTCTCGGACGTCGCCGACGAGAAGAGCCTCACCCCCGCCGTGGTCGCCCTCCGCGCCCACGTCTTCGACGCGCTCGACGCCGAGATCGAGCGCGCCCGCTCCCGCGGTGACGAGGACGGCCGCACCGAGCAGGCGCTGCGGCACCTGGCCGGCGTGCTGCTGCACACCCCGAGCGTCCGGGCGCGCGACTACGCCCGCGCCGGCGAGCAGGAGGCCTACCTCACCGGCCTCGAGGCGCTCTTCGGCATCGAGGTGCCGGTCGAGCGCACCGCGGCCCGCCCGCTCGAGGCCGGCGGCGAGTCCGCGGCCTCCGCGTGACGCCGCTCCGGCTCCCCTACGAGGCGGAGCCGATCGAGACGGAGCGGCTGCTGCTGCGGCCGCTCTCGCCGGACGACGCCGAGGACCACGCCCGCTACCAGGGCGATGCAGAGGCGGTGCGCTATCTGCGCTGGCCCGTGCGGACTCCGGAGGAGTCGCGGGCGCACCTCGCGCTCCGGCTGCCCTCCGACCGGCTCGCGGCCGACGGGGACGTCGTCGTGCTCGCGATCGTGCCGCGCTCCGGGCCGCTCACCGGCCGGGTCGTCGGCGACCTGACGCTGATCGCGTCGTCGGTCGAGCAGGCCGGCATCGAGATCGGCTGGGTCCTGCACCCGGAGGCGCAGGGGCAGGGCTTCGCGACCGAGTCCGCCCGCGCCCTGCTCGATGTGGCGTTCGACCGGCTCGGCGCCCACCGGATCGTCGCGCAGCTGGACGCCCGCAACACCGCCTCCGCCCGCCTCTGCGAGCGGCTCGGCCTGCGCCTCGAGGCGCACCACCTCGACGACGAGTACTGCAAGGGCGAGTGGACGTCGACCCTCGTCTACGCCCTGCTCGCCCGCGAGCGCTGACCCCCTCCGCGAGATGCCACTTGTGCACGCGACACGCCGTGGAAAGCGTGCACAAGTGGCATCTCGCGAGAAGGGTCAGGCGCCGCGCAGACCGGTGAAGAGGTGCGTCTCCAGCTGGTCGAGCGGGATGCGCTCCTGCTTCATGGTGTCGCGGTCGCGGACCGTCACGGCGTGGTCCTCCAGCGAGTCGAAGTCGATCGTCACGCAGTAGGGCGTGCCGATCTCGTCCTGGCGGCGGTAGCGGCGGCCGATCGCGCCGGAGTCGTCGAAGTCGACGTTCCAGAGTGCGCGGAGCCGGTCCGCGACCTCGCGGGCGAGCGGCGAGAGCGCCTCGTTGCGCGAGAGCGGCAGCACCGCGACCTTGACCGGCGCGAGGCGCGGGTCGAGGTGCAGCACGGTGCGCGTCTCGACCTTGCCCTTGGCGTTCGGCGGCAGCTCCTGCTCCTCGTAGGCGTCGACCAGGAACGCCATCAGCGCGCGGGTCAGGCCGAAGGACGGCTCGATCACGAACGGCACGAAGCGCTCGTTCTTCGTCTGGTCGAAGAAGGAGAGGTCCTTGCCGGAGTGCTCCATGTGCGTCTTGAGGTCGAAGTCGGTGCGGTTCGCGACGCCCATCAGCTCGCCCCACTCGCCCGAGGCGAAGCTGAAGCGGTACTCGATGTCGACGGTGCGCTTGGAGTAGTGGGAGAGCTTGTCCTTCGGGTGCTCGAACTGGCGGATGTTCTCCGGCGAGATCCCGAGGTCGACGAACCAGTCCCAGGCGAGCTGCATCCAGGTCTCCTGCCACTCCTCGTCCGTGCCGGGCTCGACGAAGAACTCGAGCTCCATCTGCTCGAACTCGCGGGTGCGGAAGATGAAGTTGCCGGGCGTGATCTCGTTGCGGAACGCCTTGCCGATCTGGCCGATGCCGAACGGCGGCTTCTTCCGCGCGCTCTGCAGCACGTTGGCGAAGTTGGTGAAGATGCCCTGCGCGGTCTCGGGGCGGAGGTAGTGCAGGCCCGACTCGTCGTCGACGACACCGAGGTAGGTCTTCATCAGCCCGGAGAACTGCTTGATCTCGGTCCACTGGCCGATCTTGTCGGGGTGCTCCGGGTCCGGGATGTCGGCGAGGCCGTTCTCGGGGGCGTGCCCGTTGACCTCCTCGTACTTCTCGAAGAGGTGGTCGGCGCGGTAGCGCTTGTGCGTGATCAGCGACTCGGTCAGCGGGTCGGAGAAGACGCCGACGTGACCGGAGGCGCTCCAGATCGCGGTCGGCAGGATCACGGCCGAGTCGAGGCCGACGACGTCGCCGCGGCCCTGCACGAACGCCTTCCACCACTGGCGCTTGATGTTCTCCTTGAGCTCGACGCCGAGGGGGCCGTAGTCCCAGGCGGAGCGGGTGCCGCCGTAGATCTCGCCCGAGGGGAAGACGAACCCCCGGTGCTGGGCGAGGGTGACGACCTTGTCGAGGGTGGTGGGTTCTGCCACGGGGAGCTCCTAGCTGTTCGGGCGCACGGGGCCCTGGCGCGCGCCGGCTGCGCGCGTCCTTCTGGTGTGCGTCCATGGTAGCCGCGGGCTCGGAGGCCCGACCGCGGGCGGGAACCGTCGACGGGCATGATGGCGGGATGAGCAGCCTCCCTCCCCTCGTCGTCTCCGCGGTCGCCGTCCTGCGCGAGCGCCGCGTGCTGATGGTGACGGCGCGCGGGCGCGACGTCGTCTACCTCCCCGGCGGCAAGGTCGACCCGGGCGAGACGGGCGCCGAGGCGGCGGCCCGCGAGACGGAGGAGGAGCTGGGCACCGCGCCGACGTCGCTGCGCGAGCTCTTCACCGTCCGGACGCAGGCGCACGGCGAGCCGGAGGGCCGCGAGGTGCACATGACCGTGTTCGCCGCGGAGCTCACCGCGGAGCCGCGCGCGAGCGGCGAGATCGACGCGCTGCACTGGATCACCGGCTCCGACGGGCACCGCTGCCCGCCCGCCGGGGTCGACACGCTCGCCCGCCTGCGCGCCCTGGACCTCATCGACTGAGCCGGGCCTCGTCGAGCGACGCCGCTGGCGAGCGGCCGTCGCACGGGCGGCTAGCCTCGTGGCGTGGAGACGAGACGACGCGCCAGAGACCAGACGAACGGAGGCGACGTTCCGCGCCTGGAAGCGGTGCGGCTGGAGGCGGCGGTGCCCATCCTGAGGATCTTCTCGGTCGCCAAGGCGGGCGAGTTCTACGTCGACTACCTCGGCTTCACCGTCGACTGGGAGCACCGCGCCGCACGCGACGCGCCGCTCTACCTGCAGGTCTCGCGGTCGGGTCTGCGCCTGCACCTCAGCGAGCACCACCGCGACGGGAGCCCCGGAGCGGCGGTGCACGTGGCCCTCCGCGGGGTGCGCGAGCTGCACGCCGAGCTCGACTCGAAGGAGTACCCGTACCTCAACCCGCGGATCACGCGGTCGCCGTTCGGATTCGCGCTCGATCTGATCGATCCGTTCGGCAACCAGCTGCGCTTCGCCGAGGCCGCGCCGGACGCCGCTAACGGCTGAGAGCGCGCTGGTCAACCGTTCACCGCCTGTCCACCGCTTTCCGATGCGGGTCGCCTAACGTGGCCGGGATGGTGACTCGGGGGATGACGCGACGACCGGACGAGGTCCGGACGCAGAGCGGGCGCGTGCGCGCGCCCCTGCTGTCCACGGCCGCACCCCTCGTGGTCGGGCTGATCGGCTCGCTCGCGATCCTCGCCGGCTCGCTCTCCGTCGGCTACCTGCCGCTCGACTCGCCGATCCGGGACTGGCCGCTGATCTCCGCGCTCCGCGCCTCGGCCGGGGCCACCGAGCTGGGCGTCGTGGCCGTCGTCGGCGGCGGGATGCTGCTGCTCGTCGCCTGGCTGCGGCTGCGCTCGGCCGCCCTCGACGACCGCCCCGGATCCGTCCGCGCGATCCTCGTCGCCGCGCTCGCCTGGGCCGCTCCCCTGCTCGTCACCGTGCCGCTGTTCAGCCGCGACATGTTCTCCTACGTCGCACAGGGCCGCCTGATGACCGCCGGCGTGAACCCCTACTCGAGCGGCGTCGCCACCCTGCCCGGCTGGTACGCGCTCGGCGTCGACCCGCGTTGGGCCGACACGCCCACGCCCTACGGGCCGCTCTACCTGCTCGCGGAGCAGACCGCCGTGCACGTCGCCGGCTGGACCTTCCCCGAGCTCTCGGTCGCGATGCTCCGCGCGCTCTCCGTCGCCGGAGTCGCCGTCAGCACCGTCTACGCCCTGCGGCTCGCCCGGCTGCGCGGCCTGTCCGTCCCGCTCACCGCGTGGACCCTCGTCGCCAATCCGCTGACCCTCGTCCTCTTCGTCGTCGCCGGGCACAACGACTCCGTGATGATCGCGCTGATCCTCGCCTCGCTCTACTACGGCCACACCGACCGCCGGGTCGCCGCCGTGCTGCTGATGGGCGCGGCGATCGCCGTCAAGCCGGTCGCCGTCATCGCGCTGCCCGTCCTCGCGCTGCTCTGGCTGCGGCACGACGCGACGCTGCGGCAGCGCGTCCGGACCTGGGCCTGGAGCGGCGCGGGAGCGCTCGCCGTCGTCGTCGCGATCGGCCTCGCCGCGGGAGTCGGCGTCGGCTGGATCGGCGCGATGATCGTGCCGGGCTCGATCCTGCACTGGTACGCACCGATGTCCGCCGTCGTCGTCGCGGTGTCCACCGCCGTCCAGATGACCGGCCACGATCCGGCCGCCGCGATCGCCGTGGTCAAGATGCTCGCCCTCCTCGGCGCGGGCGTGATCGCCGGTGCGCTGATGCTGTCGCGGCGGGCCATCGATCCGCTCGCCCGCCTGACCGGCGCGCTGCTGGCCTTCGTCACGGCGTCGACCGCCATCCACCCCTGGTACGCGCTCTGGATCCTGCCGATCGCCGCGCTCTCGCGGCCCTGGCGGAGCACGCACCGGCACCTCGCGGTCTACGCCACGGTCTTCCTGATGTGCGTCACGCTCGCCGAGCCGGTCGACGGCGGGGGCGGGGCGGTCGACCAGATCCCGGTCCGCGTCGCGACCATCGCCGCGATCGTCGTCGTCGGCGTCTACGTCCTGGTCGGCTACTCCGACGAGGAGGACGTCGATGCGCGCCGACTCGTCGGCGCCGTCCCCTTCGGCACCGAGATCCTGCAGCGCCTCAGCGGCGGCCGCCTCGGCGCCCCCGCGGCGCTGCGCGTCCCGGCCCGCAAGTAGCACGCAGCGCCTTCTCCTGCTGGTCGAGTGCCGACTCCACGTCTGACGCCGGTGGATCTCGATGCGCCCGCTCCGCGCGCTACTCGATCGGCATGCACATCATGGTGGTCGAGCAGCCCCGCAGGGGCGCATCGAGACCCGCCGCCTCAGCCGATGGGCTCAGGTGCCGTCGGGCTTGCTCGCGCGGCGCTCGAGGGCCGCCTGGGCGGCCGCTGCGGCGGTGTCCTTCTCGGTGCGGCCGAGGACGCCCGAGAGCGCGGAGAGCCAGTCGGAGTCGTCCCGCCGGTCGACGACGGCCTCCGCGAAGAGCGGCAGCTCGCTCCGGGTGGCGTGGATCGCGTAGTCCTCGCGGGTGTACTCCGGAGTCTCGGCATCCGGCGTCGCGGCGTCGTCGTCGCGGTCGTCCTGAGTCATGGTGCCCTCTCAGCGGCCCGGTCCGTTCCGGGCGCTCCGACAGGCTAGCCCTGTTCGGGGGCTCCGCGCTCAGGGGTGGCGTCGCCCTCATCGGCCCCGCGCGGCAGCGGACGCCACACCACGAGCTCGGTGCGCCGCTGAGCGCGCGTTCCGTGACGGAGGGTCACCACGTCGCCCTCGAGGCCGGCGGCGAAGACCCGGCGGCCCGGACGGTTGAGCAGCTCGTCGGCCAGCGCGGACTCGAGCTCGCGCACGCGCTGCGACAGCGAGAGCACCTGGTTCTCGAGCTGGAGGATGCGGGCGATGCCCTCGAGCGAGACACCCTCGGAGGAGAGCCGGGCGACCTCGCGCAGCTGCACGACGTCGCGCATCGAGTAGCGGCGGGACTTGCCGGCCGTGCGTGTGGGGCGCACCAGACCGAGCCGGTCGTACTGGCGCAGCGTCTGCGGGTGCATGCCGGCCAGGTCGGCGGCGACCGCGATCGCGAACACCGGGGTGCTCTCGTCCACGTCTCCTCCTCTCCGGCCGGCCCCGCAGGGTCCGGGCCGTGCTAGTAGCGGGCCTTCTCCAGGATGTCGTCGCGCGGGTTGTCCGACGGCTCGGCGGCCGCGTAGGCCTCGAGCGCGTCGCGCGCCGCGCCGGACAGGTGGTCGGGCACCGCGACCTGGATCTCGGCGAGCAGGTCGCCCGTGCCCTTGCCGGTGGCGACACCGCGGCCCTTGACTCGCAGCACGCGGCCGCTCGGGGTGCCGGGCGCGACGCGCAGCTTGACCGGGTCGCCGCCGAGGGTCGGCACCTCGATCGTGGCGCCGAAGACGGCCTCGACGAAGGTGACGGGGACGGTGACGCGCAGGTTCAGTCCGTCGCGCTCGAAGACCGGGTGCTTGCGCACGGCGACGGTGAGCACGAGGTCGCCGGGCTCGCCGCCGTCGGGGCTCGGGCGGCCTTTGCCGCGGACGCGGATCTTCTGCTGGTCGGCGACGCCGGCCGGGATCCGGACCGACAGCGCGCGGCCCTCGCCGGTCTGCAGCTGCACGGTGTCGCCCTGGGTAGCAGTGCGGAAGTCGATGGTGGTGCTGGCGGTGACGTCGGCGCCCTTCTGCGGGCCGCCGAAGCCGCGGTAGCCGCCGCTGGGCTGGCCGAACCGGCCGCCGCCCGCGTTGCCGAACATGCCGCCGAGGATGTCCTCGAAGCCGGCGGGCGGACCCTGCTGGGTGCTGTACGAGGTGCGGCCGCCGCCGCCCTGGTTGAAGACGTTGCCGAAGACGTCGTCGAAGCCGCCCGGCTGGCCGCCGGCCGTGAAGCGGGCGCCGGAGCCCATCGCGCGGATCTGGTCGTACTCCTTGCGGTGCTCGGCGTCGGAGAGGACGGTGTACGCCTCGCTGATCTCCTTGAAGCGCGCCTCGGCCTTCGCGTCCCCCGGGTTGGAGTCGGGATGGAACTGCCGGGCGAGCTTGCGGTAGGTCTTCTTCAGGTCCGCCGCGGAGACGTCCTTCGAGACACCGAGGATCTTGTAGAAGTCCTTGTCGAACCAATCCTGGCTGGCCATGCGCCTCTTCCTGTGTCGTAGTGCGGCTGTCGTCGTGCGGAGTCCTCAGACCCCGGCAGGGGCCGCCCGTGGTCGGGACGGCCCCTGCTCGGGAGTGGAGGCTCCGCAGTGGTGCGGGAGGCGGGTCAGTCGGCGGGGACCGCGACGACCACCTTGGCGGCGCGCAGCAGCGAGCCGCCGAGGTAGTAGCCCGACTCCACGACGTCCGCGACCGTGGAGGTCTCGGCACCGGGAGTGGGCTGCTGGAAGATCGCCTCGTGGATGTTCGGGTCGAACAGATCGCCCACGGCGCCCGTCTTCACCAGCCCGAGCTTCTCGATGCCGCCGCGCAGCTTCTGCGCGATGGCGGTGAACGGGCCGCCCTCGGCGAGATCGCCGTGCTTCTCGGCGCGGTCGATGTCGTCGAGCACGGGGAGGATGACCTTCACCGCGTCGCCGATCGCCCGCTCCTTGTCGACCTGGCGGTTCGACTCGGTGCGCTTGCGGTAGTTCGCGTACTCCGCGGTGACCCGCTGGAGGTCGGCGAGGTGCTCGGCCGCGAGCGTCTCGGCGTCGGACTGACCGGAGAGGAACGAGAGGTCGGCGTCGGAGAGCGTCGTCTCGACGTCGGGACCCTCGGCCTCGATCAGGCCCTCGGTGTCCTGGGCGGACTCGGCCGCCTCGGCACCGGTGGCCGGCTCGTCCTCGGGCACGCCGTTGTCCGGCTCCTGGTTGTGCTTCCCCATCGCTACTTCGTGTCCTTCGGCTCGTCCTCGTCGATGACCTCGGCGTCGACGATGTCCTCGTCGTCCTTCTTCTCGTCCTCGGCCGGCGCGTCCTGCGGAGCGCTCTGCGCGGCCTGGTCCTGCGAGTAGATGGCCTGGCCGATCTTGGTCTGCGAGGCGTTGAGGGCGTCGAACGCGGTCTTGACGGCCGCGTCGTCGTCGCCGGCGAGCGCGGTCTTCAGCGCGTCGACGTCGCCCTGGACCTCGGTCTTGACGTCCTCGGGCAGCTTGTCCTCGTTCTCCTTGATCAGCTTGTCGATCGAGTAGGCGAGGGTCTCGGCGTTGTTGCGGACCTCGGCGGCCTCGCGGCGGGCCTTGTCCTCGGAGGCGTGCTCCTCGGCCTCGCGCACCATGCGGTCGATGTCGTCCTTGGGCAGCGACGAGCCGCCGGTGATCGTCATCGACTGCTCCTTGCCGGTGCCCTTGTCCTTGGCGGACACGTGCACGATGCCGTTGGCGTCGATGTCGAAGGTGACCTCGACCTGCGGGATGCCGCGCGGCGCGGGGGCGATGCCGGTCAGCTCGAAGGTGCCGAGGTTCTTGTTGTCGCGGGTGAACTCGCGCTCGCCCTGGAAGACCTGGATCGCGACGGACGGCTGGTTGTCGTCGGCCGTGGTGAAGGTCTCGGAGCGCTTGGTCGGGATGGCCGTGTTGCGCTCGATGAGCTTGGTCATGATCCCTCCCTTGGTCTCGATGCCGAGCGAGAGCGGGGTGACGTCGATGAGCAGGACGTCCTTGCGCTCGCCCTTGAGGACGCCGGCCTGCAGGGCGGCGCCGACGGCGACGACCTCGTCCGGGTTGACGCCCTTGTTGGGCTCCTTGCCGCCGGTGAGCTTCTTGACGAGCTCGGCCACGGCCGGCATGCGGGTCGAGCCGCCGACGAGGACGACGTGCGCGATGTCGTCGACCTTGACACCGGCCTCCGCGATGACGTCGGTGAACGGCTTGCGGGTGCGCTCGATCAGGTCGTTCGTGAGCTCCTCGAACTTGGCGCGCGTGAGCGTCTCGTCGAGGTTCGCGGGGCCGTTCTCGGTGAGCGAGAGGTAGGGCAGCTGGATGCTGGTCGAGGTGCTCGAGGAGAGCTCCTTCTTGGCCTGCTCCGCCGCCTCCTTGAGGCGCTGGCGCGCGATCTTGTCCTTCGAGACGTCGACGCCGGTCGAGTCCTTGAAGCGCTTGACCAGGTAGTCGACGACGCGCTGGTCCCAGTCGTCGCCGCCGAGGCGGTTGTCACCCGAGGTCGCGCGGACCTGGATGGTGGAGAAGTCGTCGTCCTTGCCCACCTCGAGGAGGGAGACGTCGAAGGTGCCGCCACCGAGGTCGAAGACGAGGATGAGCTCGTCCTCCTTGCCCTTGTCGAGGCCGTAGGCGAGCGCCGCGGCGGTCGGCTCGTTGATGATGCGGAGCACGTTGAGGCCGGCGATCTCGCCGGCGTCCTTCGTGGCCTGGCGCTCGGCGTCGTTGAAGTAGGCCGGGACGGTGATGACCGCGTCGGTCACCTTCTCGCCCAGGTACTGCTCGGCGTCGCGCTTGAGCTTGCCGAGGATGCGCGCCGAGATCTCCTGCGGCGTGTACTTCTTCTCCTCGACGGCGAACGTCCAGTCGGTGCCCATGTGGCGCTTGACGGAGGCGAGGGTGCGGTCGACGTTCGTCACGGCCTGGCGCTTGGCGGTCTCGCCGACGAGCACCTCGCCGTCCTTGGTGAACGCGACGACGGACGGGGTGGTGCGGAAGCCCTCGGCGTTGGCGATGACGGTGGGCTCGCCACCCTCGAGGACGGCCACGACCGAGTTGGTGGTTCCCAGGTCGATGCCTACGGCACGGGACATATGCGTGTTTCTCCTTCGCGGACGGCCGTCGGGCCGTCCCTCACTGGTGGATCTTCTGCGGGAAAGTCGTCTGCGGGAGTTGAGCCCCGCACGCTCAAGTTTACGCATCGGTCGTGGTGAGTCAAGTCGAGGAGCAGAAACCTGAGTCGACCCGGCTCAACTCTCAGGCTGCAGAAAACGTCACGCTACCTCCCGTTCTCCCGCTCCCCCTACGGTGAGTGCATGACCGCCAGCGCCAGCCTCCACCCCCGCACCAGCCGCTGGCCCGTCGTCGCCTGGGGCCTCTGGGACTGGGGCAGCTCCGCCTTCAACGCCGTCGTCACGACATTCGTCTTCACCGTCTACCTCACCACCGACGGCCTCTTCGGCACACCGAGCGGCGTCTCCGCGGCGCTCGGCTGGACCCTCGCGGGCGCCGGCGTCGTCGTCGCCCTGATCGCCCCGGTGACCGGGCGCCGCGCCGACCTGGGCGGGCGCCGGCGCCGCTGGCTCGGCCTGCACTCCGCGGTGGTCGTCGCCTGCATCCTGCTGATGTTCTTCGTCCGCCCCGACCCGGCCTTCCTCTGGCTCGGCCTGGGCCTGCTCGCCGTGGGCACCGTCTTCTTCGAGTTCGCGAGCGTCAACTACAACGCGATGCTCAGCCAGGTCTCCACCCGGGCGAGCGTCGGGCGCGTCTCGGGCTTCGGCTGGGGCATGGGCTACGTCGGCGGCATCGCGCTGCTCCTCGTCCTCTACTTCGGCCTCATCTCGCCCGAGGTGGGGCTCTTCGGCGTCACGGGCGAGGACGGCCTGGACGTCCGCGTCTCGATCCTGCTGGCCGGGATCTGGTTCGCCGTCTTCGCCCTGCCCGTCCTGTTCGCCGTCCCCGAGCTCCCCGGCCGGACCGGCGGCACCGCGCGGGTGAGCGTGCTCGAGTCCTACCGCGCGCTCTTCCGCCAGATCGGGGCGCTGCGCCGCGAGAGCCCGACGACGCTCGCCTTCCTGCTCGCGAGCGCCGTCTTCCGCGACGGCCTGACCGGCGTCTTCACCTTCGGCGGCGTCCTCGCCCAGGGCACCTTCGGCTTCAGCGCCGGGCAGGTGATCCTGTTCGCGATCGCCGCGAACATCGTCGCCGGCGTCGCGACCATCGCGGTCGGCGCCCTCGACGACCGGCTCGGTCCCAAGTCGGTGATCGTCGCCTCGCTGATCGGGCTGATCGTCTGCGGCGGCGCCGTCTTCGTCCTGCACGACGCCGGCCCGACCGCGTTCTGGGTCTTCGGCCTGCTGCTGTGCCTCTTCGTCGGCCCCGCGCAGTCGGCCAGCCGCAGCTACCTCTCCCGGCTGATCCCGGAGGGACGCGAGGGCGAGATCTTCGGCCTCTACGCGACGACCGGTCGCGCGGCGTCGTTCCTCGCGCCCGCCGCCTTCGCCGCCGCGGTCTCGATCGCCGCGGGCGTCTCCGGCGACGCCGACGTGCAGTACTGGGGGATCCTCGGGCTGGTCGTCGTGCTCGCCGCGGGACTCGCCCTGCTGCTGCCGGTCAGGACGCCGGCCGCCGCCGCCCGGACGAGCGCCTGATCAGCCGGCGAGCTCCGATCAGGTCGCGAGCCAGAACAGGATCAGCAGCAGCGTCACCAGGAACCCGGTGAGGAAGTTCAGCGCGAGGAAGCGCTTCCAGCCGGCGTTCGCGCGCTCGGCCTGCTCGTCGGTCAGCGAGCGGTACGGCCAGACGCTCAGCGCGTACGGGATCGCGAGCAGCGCGGCCAGCGTCCCCGGCCAGGGCAGCAGCAGCAGGAGCAGCCCGCTCGCGACGTAGGCGGCGATCGCGAAGCGCACGGTCGCCTTCGCGCCGATCACCGTGGCGATCGACCCGATGCCGCCGGCCCGGTCGGCCAGGATGTCCTGCACCGCGCCGAAGGCGTGGCTGGCGATCCCCCAGAGGAAGAACGCGACCAGCAGGGCCCAGAGACCCGGGGTGAGCACCGTGCCCGCGAGCGCGACGCCGTAGACGGCGGGGCTGACGAAGTGCGTCGCCGAGGTCAGCGAGTCGAGGAACGGCCGCTCCTTGAAGCGCAGGCCGGGCGCGCTGTAGGCGATGACGGCGAAGACGCTGACCGCCAGCACCAGCCAGGACAGCGGCGAGCCGAGCAGCACGAGCGCGACCAGGAACGGGACGTTGGTCGCCACCGCCGCGATCAGCGTCGCGCGGTGCTCGCTCCGATCGAGGACCGCGCCCTCGACACCGCCCTTGCGCGGGTTCCGAAGGTCGGACTCGTAGTCGAAGACGTCGTTGATCCCGTACATCGCGAGGTTGTAGGGGATCAGGAAGTAGAGCGTGCCGAGCACGAGGGCGAGGTCGATCTCGCGGGTGGTCAGCAGGTAGGCCGCGGCGAACGGGTAGGCCGTGTTGACCCAGCTCAGCGGGCGGCTGGAGACGAACAGCGCGCGGAGCCGCCTCACCGATCGCTCCGGCGGCGTGCCGGCAGGAGGACCCACAGCGCCGGCAGGGCGAGCGCGGCCGCGATCGCGTAGGCGAAGTCCTCGATCGGCGCGACGCCTATCCGGATCCCCGAGATCAGGTCGTCGTCGTAGGCGACGAGGAGCCCGACGCCGATCATGATGTTGTCGAAGACGGCGGTCGTCACCAGCAGCATCGCGAGGGTGCCGAGCAGCACGGGCAGCCGGAGCCGGCCGCGCCGGAGCGCGACCACCAGCGGCACCGCGACCACCGCGAGGAAGACCGCGTTGAGGAGCAGGTAGGTCACGCGCGCGCCTCCGCCCGCTTCGCGAGGAACCCGTGCACGTCCATCGACAGGTAGCAGAGCAGCGTGAGGAAGAGGACCTCCTCGACCGGCAGCTCCGGCGCGAGCTGCAGCCCGGTCATGTACGGGGTCTCGCCGCGGAAGAAGACGCCGAGTCCGATGCCGGCGAGGTCCCAGAGCAGGAAGAACACGACGCCGGCCGGCAGCACGATCGCCGCACGGCGGGCGTCCGCCCAGAAGAACAGGCCGAAGCGCCTGTCGAGCACGACCATCCCGGTGATCGAGACGACGAGCGCGAGCAGGTAGAGGACCCCCACGCGCTACTCCCCCGCGGCGACGGGCTCGGGAGCCACGCTCGGGGCGACCGGCGCCGAGGGGGCGGCGCGCACGGGCAGCGGCTCGGTCGACACGTCGCCGCGGACGCGCTTGAGCATCACCTCGGCGCTGATCACGCACATGGGCAGGCCGATGCCCGGGATCGTCGAGCTGCCCGCGAAGAGCAGCCCGTCGACGTGCGCGCTGGCGTTCCCGGAGCGGAAGAACGCGCTCTGCGAGAGGATGTGCGCCGGACCGAGCATCGAGCCGCGCCAGGCCCCGAGATCGCTCTCGAAGTCGGCCGGGCCGATGGTGCGGCGCACGACGATCCGCTCGGCGAGGTCCTCGGCACCGGTCCAGGTCGCGATCTGGCGGATCGCCGCGTCGGCGATGGCCTCGACCTGCGCGTCGCCGGCGCCGTCGATCCCCCCGTGGCCGATCGAGGTGTCGGCCGGGATCGGCACGAGGACGAAGAGGTTCTCGTGCCCCTCGGGAGCGACGCCGGGGTCGGTCGCGCTCGGGCGGCAGACGTAGATCGACGCGGGATCGGGGACCGAGGGGTTCTCGCCGAAGATCCGGCCGAAGTTCTCGCGCCAGTCGCTCGTGAACAGCAGCGTGTGGTGCTCGAGCTCCGGCAGCGCACCGCGGACGCCCAGGAGCACCAGCACGGCGCTCGGGCCGGGCTCGCGGTTCTCCCAGTACTCGGGCGGATAGCTGCGCAGCTCGTCGGGAAGCAGCGCCTGCTCCGTGGTGAACAGGTCGGAGGCGTTGACGACGAGCTCGGCGGGGAGCTGTCGCGTGCCGTCCGGGCCCTCGTACTCGACGCCGACGACCTCGGCCCCGCGGCGGCTGCCGCGCGGGGCGCGCGCCGTGAGGATGCGGGTGGCGCGCGAGGAGGTGCGGACGGTGACGCCCGCCTCCTCCGCCACCTCGGCGACGGCCGCGATCAGGCGGGTGAAGCCGCCCATCGGGTAGAGCACGCCGTCGGCCAGGTCGAGGTGGCTCATCAGGTGGTACATGCTCGGCGCGGCGAACGGCGAGGAGCCGAGGAAGACGGCCGGGTAGCCGAGGATCTGCCGCAGCCGGTTGTCGGTGACCGCGGTCGCCGCGAAGGTGTCGAGCGGGGTGAGCAGGAGGCGGCCGAGCCGGCCGGTGCGGCTGAGCACGTCGCGGCGCAGCAGCGGCAGGAACGACGCGAAGCTCGTGTAGAGGAACCGGCGCTTGGCCACCTCGTAGGTGTCGCGCGCCGACTCGAGGTAGACCCGCATCCGGGCCCCCGCGCCGGGCTCGATGCTCTCGAACAGGGCGAGGTTGGACTCCAGGTCGGCGAGCACGTCGATCGGCTCGGCGATGCCCTGGCTGTAGACGCGGTAGCCCGGGTCGAGGCGCTCGAGGTCGAGCCGCTCCTCGGCGCTCGTGCCCATCAGTCGGAAGAAGTGGTCGAACACCTCCGGCATCAGGTACCAGGAGGGGCCGGTGTCGAAGCGGAAGCCGTCGCGCTCCCACGAGCCGGCCCGGCCGCCGACGACCTCGCGCTGCTCGAGCAGGGTCACGTCCCAGCCGTCGCGGGCGAGCAGGCCGGCGGAGGCGAGACCGCCGATGCCGCCGCCGATCACGACGGCGCGGTGCGGGCCGCTCGCCGAGCGGGACGCGCGCGCCGGGCCGGTGCCCAGGCGCGGGCCGATCGTCGAGACGGCGGCGCGGGCGGCGAGCGCCGCCTTCGTCGCCGTCGGCACGCTGACCCGGGCGCGCAGCAGCTCCTCGGCGGGAGTGGCGCGGATCCGGTCCGCGAGCGCGGCGAAGAGGGAGTGCGCGAGCAGCACGGCGCGTCGGCTCGAGCGGGGCAGCTCGGGCACGATGGCGCCGGCCGCGGCGAGGTCGTCGTCGAGGTCGGCCAGCAGCGCCGCCTTGTCGGTCTCCGAGAACGCGCGCGGGTCGACGCCGGGGAAGTAGCTGCGGCCGAGGCCGTCGACGTCGGCCGCCAGATCGCGGAGGAAGTTGACCTTCTGGAACGCGGAACCCAGGCGCCGGGCGCCGGCGACGAGGCGCTCGCGCGCGGCGGGCGAGACGAGTCCGGCGTCGGGCGCGGCGAGGAAGACGTGCAGGCACATCAGCCCGACCACCTCGGCCGAGCCGTAGACGTAGCTCTCGAACGACTCGGGGGTGTGCACCGTCTCGCGCAGGTCGGCGCGCATCGAGGCGAAGAAGGGACCGGTGAGCTCGGTGCCGAAGCCGGCGGCGCGCGCGGTGCGGGCGAAGGCGTGGATGACGAGGTTCGCGCTGTAGCCGCTGGCGAGCGCGCGCTCGGTCTCGGCCTCGAAGGCGTCGAGCGACTCCTCGACGGCGGCGCGGTCGAGGTGCGCCTCCTCGGCGACCCCGTCCACGATCTCGTCGGCGACGCGCACCAGCGCGTAGACGTCCTCGATGCGCTCGCGCACGCCCGCCCCGAGGAGGCGGGTGGCCAGGCCGAAGGACGTGGAGTAGCGCCGGATCACCTGCGCGGACGCCTCGTGGGCGACGCGGTCGTACAGTTCGCTCTGCCGGCTCATCGTGCCACCGTACGGCGCGCGCGGGCGGCGACCGGCATCCGGGCCGCGATCCGCGCGTGGCGGGCGTCCGACGGGTGCGCGGCGGCGTGTCGGGCGGTCACCGGGTGCGCCCGAGGACGCTCGAGACCAGCGGCCGCATCTCGGTGCGGAACGCCTCCGTCACCGCGGGGGTGTGCAGCGCGTCCCACGCGCGGTTCGCGAAGTCGCTCGCGAGCGCCTCGGCGTAGCCGCGCGAACCGCACTCCTCGAGGATGCAGCGCACGCGCTCCGCCGTGTCGGGGTCGAGGTGCTCGTCGCCGATGAGGCCCTCGATCTCGCGCCAGCGGTCGGTCCCGGCGGCGTGCGCGATCAGGACCGTGCGCTTGCCCTCGCGGAGATCGCCGAGCGTGGTCTTGCCGGTCTGCCCCTCGGAGCCGAAGACGCCGAGCAGGTCGTCGACGATCTGGTAGGCGATGCCGATGCCGCGGCCGAACTCGCCGAGGGCCTCGACGGCCGCGTCGTCGGCGCCGGCCAGGATCGCGCCGGCCTGCAGCGGCGCCTCGAAGGAGTAGACCGCGGTCTTCAGACGCTCCATCTCGAGCACCTCCTCCACCGAGGGCATGCCGGGCATCAGCGAGAAGTCGACGTCGGCCAGCTCACCCGCGGCGGAGGCGAAGACGGCCTCGTCGAGCAGGGTGAGCAGGCGCGCGCGGACGCTGTCGGAGGCGCCGACGCCCTCGACCAGGCGGTGCGCGCCGGTGAGCGCGAGGTCGCCCGCGATGACGGCGACCGAGGTTCCGCGGTGCTCCGCGATGGGGATGGAGAGCCCGGCGGTCGTCGCCTCGTCGCGGTAGCTGCCCGAGACGTTCGGGCCGCCGCGGCGGACGAAGTCGCGGTCGATCACGTCGTCGTGCACGATCAGCGCGGTGTGCAGCAGCTCGAAGGCCGCGCCGAGGTGGGCGGACGCCTCGGGGTCCTGACCGCCGTGCGCCTCGTAGGCCGAGATCACCATCAGCGGCCGGAACCGCTTGCCGCCGCGGGTGTTGGCCTCGATCGTCTGCCAGAGGGTCAGGTACCGGGGTCCGAGCCGCGTCGCCCGGGAGCGCGCGAGCGAGAAGAACCGGTCGAGGACAGCATCGACGTGCTCCTGCCGCCTTCGGGAGAGAACCACGGGGTCGCGCGTATCCACGGGGTCGAGGCTAACAAACTCGCCTCTCTAGCAATAAGCCGGCTGAGTTCCGCCGTCGTGCTTGACTTACGGTCATGACTTCGGAAGGAATCGCCGTGCGCACTGACGAGCTCGAGCAGCTGGATCTCCTCGAGGAGGTGGTGCTCCTCGACGAGTCCGGGACCGCCGTCGGCGTGGCCGACAAGGCGACCGTGCACGACACCGCGACCCCCCTGCACCTCGCCTTCTCCTGCCACGTCTTCGCGCCCGACGGCGCACTGCTGGTGACGCGGCGCGCGCTGGGCAAGCGCACCTGGCCCGGAGTATGGACCAACTCGTTCTGCGGGCACCCCGCTCCCGGCGAGCGGATCGAGGACGCGGTGGTGCGCCGCGCCGAGCGCGAGCTGGGCGCCCGGCTCGACTCGCTCGAGCTGGCGCTGCCCGACTTCCGCTACCGCGCGGTGGACGCCTCCGGCATCGTCGAGAACGAGATCTGCCCGGTCTACACCGCGACGGTCTCGAGCCGCGACGCGCTGAGCCCCCGCGCCGACGAGGTCATGGACGTCGAGTGGGTCGACCCCGAGGCGACCCTCGCCGCCGTCCGTGCGGCCCCCTGGGCCTTCTCCCCCTGGCTCGTCCTGCAGCTCCCCCGCCTGCTCGGCTGACCGGCTGCTCCCCGCCCGCGAGATGCCACTTGTGCACGCCTTCCACGGCGTGTCGCGTGCACAAGCGGCATCTCGCGGAGGGGGTCAGTCGCCGTAGACGTCGGTGCGGTGGAAGTTCAGCGACGAGCGGGAGGCGGTGGGGCCGCGCTGGCCCTGATAGCGCGAGAGGTAGGACGCCGAGCCGTACGGCTGCTCGGCGGGCGAGCTCAGGCGGAAGAAGCACATCTGGCCGATCTTCATCCCCGGCCAGAGCATGATCGGCAGGGTCGCGACGTTGCTCAGCTCGAGCGTGACGTGACCGGTGAAGCCGGGATCGATGAACCCCGCGGTCGAGTGCGTCAGCAGCCCCAGCCGCCCCAGCGAGCTCTTGCCCTCCAGGCGCGCGGCGATGTCGTCGGGGAGCGAGACCTCCTCGTAGGTCGAGCCGAGCACGAACTCGCCGGGGTGCAGGATGAACGCCTCGCCCGCCGGGGTCTCGACCAGGCGCGTCAGCTCGGGCTGGTCCTCGGCCGGATCGATGTAGGGGTACCGGTGGTTGTCGAACAGCCGGAAGAAGCGGTCGAGCCGCACGTCGACCGACGAGGGCTGGATCATCGCCGCGTCGTGCGGCGAGAGCCCGACGCGGCCGGAGGAGAGTTCGAGCTTGATGTCGCGATCGGAGAGCAGCACGAGGCGAGCTTAGGGCGCGGGGCTTGCTACCATGGGGCGGTGCGCCTGAGCGGCGCCGCGCGAGTGTAGTTCAATGGTAGAACTTCTGCTTCCCAAGCAGATGGCGCGGGTTCGATTCCCGTCACTCGCTCCGACTCCCCCGCTGCCGGGCCTGCGCGAACAGCGCGAGGATCTCCGCCGCGATGACCTCGTGGCCGCGCCCGTTCGGGTGGTTCCCCTGCGCCATCAGCTCCGCCAGGGACTCGCCGCGCTCCTGCAGCGCGCGGAAGACCCGGAGCGGGTCCGCCAGCAGCACGCCGTCGCGTTCGGCGAGCCCGCGGATCTGCTCGGCGTGCCGGACCAGCTCGTCGTCGGGATCGGCCAGGTCGGCGGCCAGGTCCGGCGAGGGCGTGATCAGCACGGGGACGACGCCGGCCCCGAGCACGGCGTCGATCATCGACGCCCAGGCGCGGCGGGCCCGGTCGAGCCCGATCGCCCGGTCGTTCAGGGCGTAGTCGATCAGCACGACGTCCGGGCGATGGCCGAGGACCTCCGTCGTCCGGCGCTCACCCGACTCCGAGTGCTCGCCGCCGATCGCAGTGACGATCGCGTTGATCACCGCGTGCGGGTGGCGCTCGGCGAGCCGGCCGGCGACGACGTGCGGGTAGGACGCGCGCCGGTCGACCAGGGGCGTCGCGGAGTAGCCCGACGGCACGCTGTGACCGTGGAAGACGAGGTTCACCGCCCTGTTGTCGGGCCAGGTCCGCTCCAGTTCCGCGACGACGCGGAGGAGACCGTGCACAGCGGCGGCCTAGCGCGTCGCGGGCGGCGCGGTGCTCGCCCGCACGATCAGCGAGGTCGGCACCAGCTCGACGACGGGCTCGTCGCTCACCCCGTTCGCGAGCTGCTCCAGCAGCAGCTCGACGCACTTCGCGCCGACCGCGCGGTAGTCCTGCCGGATCGTCGTCAGCGGCGGCGAGAAGTCCTGCGCCTCCGGGATGTCGTTGAAGCCCACCACGCTGACGTCCTCGGGGATCCGCAGACCGTGCTCCGCGAACGCCCGGTAGACGCCCAGAGCGGCCTCGTCGCTGGAGACGAGCACCGCGGTGCAGTCGCCGCTCTCGGCCAGGGCGGCGCCCTGCAGGTACCCGCCGTCGGAGCGCCAGTTGCTGTAGCGCGTGGGCGGCACGGGCGCACCCGCCGCGAGGAGCGCCTCCCGCCACGCCGTCTCGCGGCGCTCGGCCGCGAAGGAGCCGCGGGGGCCGGCGATGTGGTGCACCGTGCGGTGCCCGAGCCCGAGGAGGTGCTCGACCGCGGCCCGGACGCCGCCCGCCTGATCGGCGTCGACCACGGGCCCCTGGGCACCGGCGGCCGCGTTGACGAGCACGCGCGGGATCTCGGGGAGGGTCAGCTGCGCCGTGTCGCGCAGGTACGTCTCCACGACGACGATGAGGCCGTCCACCGCCAGCTCGCCGAACCGAGTGAAGGCGCCGTTGAGCCCGGTCTGGCTGGGTGCGGAGACCGGGACGAGCGTGATCGCGTAACCCGCCTCCGCCGCCGCGGAGGCGATCGAGTCCACGGTCCGCATCATGCCCAGGGTGTCCAGGCTGAAGACGGCGACCCCGAGGGTGCGGAACGAACCGCTCTTCAGGGCGCGCGCGGCGCTGTTGGGCCGATAGCCGAGGGTGCGCATCGCCTCCAGCACGACCTGCCGCGTCGCCGGCACGACGTTGGTCTGCCCGTTCGCGACCCGGGAGGCGGTGACGGGCGCGACGCCCGCGAGGCGCGCCACGTCGGCCAGCGAGGGGCGGCGCGGAACGTCGGTCATGTCCCCATAGTGGCTCCTCTTCCGCCGCAGCTCGTCCAGGAGCTCCTCGAGGAAGTCGGGCGGGGGAATCGGGTCGTGCACATCATCGGCAGACATGAGGGAATGGTAAGGCAACCATCTTCGCCGACCTTCTCGTAGGATCGACGACGGCCTCCCCCTTCCGGGACGGCATCCCGATCGAGTGAAGGACGACGATGACCCACCGGAGCCCCTCTCGCCCCGTGGCAGCGCTGGCCGCCGCCGCGCTCGCCGTCACCCTCGGCGGCTGCGCCGGCGCAGCGGCACCCCGGGACGACTCCCTGCTGGTCTGGAGCTGGGACGACCAGCTGCCGGAGGTCGCGGAGCTCTACGAGGAGGAGCATCCCGGGGTCGAGATCGAGGTGGTCGACGTCGGCACCGGGGACGAGCAGTACACCGCGCTGCAGAACGTGATCGCGGCCGGATCGGGCAGCCCCGACGTCGCCTTCCTCGACGCCACCGCGCTCCCCCAGTTCGCCCTGTCCGGTGCTCTGGCCGACCTCGGGCCGCTCGGGGCCGACGCGCTGTCCGACGAGTTCGCGCCCGGTCCGTGGGCGGCGTCGCAGCTCGACGGCACGGTCTACGGGCTGCCGTGGGCGTCCGGGCCGATGGTGCTGTTCTACAACCGAGCCCTCTTCGAGCGGCTCGGCGTGGCGGTGCCCACCACCTGGACGGAGTACGTCAGCGCGGCGGAGCAGCTGCACGCGGCGGATCCGGAGGTGCACATCCTCAATGACGTCGGCAACGCCGGCCTGGCCACGAGTCTGATCCAGCAGGCGGGCGGCCGGCCGTTCTCGGGGAGCGGCTCCGAGGTCGCGATCGATCTCGCCGACCCCGGCACCGCTCGGTACGCGGAGAACTGGCAGCGGCTCCTCGACGGCGGTCTGCTCGCGCCGGTCGCGGACTGGAGCGACGAGTGGCGGAGGATGCTCGCGGCGGACCGGATCGCGACGCTGCCGGCCGGCAGCTGGATGGCCTCCGCGCTGGCGCAGAGCGCCCCCGACTCCGCCGGCGAGTGGCGCGTGGCGCAGCTGCCGCAGTGGGAGCCGGGCGAGAGCGTGGCGGCGGAGCACGGCGGCGGCGGCTTCTCGGTGCTGGAGAGCAGCGACAGCAAGGAGCTCGCCGTCGACTTCCTGACCTTCGCCACCGCGGGCGAGGGCGTCGACGTCCTCCGCGACTCCGGGCTCTGGCCCGCGCACCGCGCCGCGACCGAGGCCCCCGGGTTCCTCGACGAGCCGAACGAGTACTTCGGCGGGCAGGCCGTCAACCGGGAGTACGCGACCGCGTCGGAGAACGCCCCCGACGACGTCCGGTTCCTGCCCTACCAGGTCTACGCCGCGGGGGTCTTCAACGACTCCGTCGGCACCGCCTACACCGACGGGACGACCCTCCAGGACGGGCTGCTCGACTGGGAGGCCGAGCTCGAGGAGTACGGCGCGGAGCAGGGCTTCACCGTCCAGAGGTGAGCCGGCGCTGCGACACGCCGGGCGGATCGGTGCGAACACGCGGATCCGCCCGCCCGACGGTGCAGGGTGGAGGGGTGAGCGAGCTCGTCCAGATCCCGTCTCCGGGCATCGCCCTCGAGTACGGGCACCCCGGCCGCCCGGTCGTGGTGATCCTGCACGACGTCTTCGGCCGGCTGCCCTGGCTCGAGCCGTTCGCCGAGGCCGTCTCGAAGCACGGGTACCACGTGCTCGTCCCCGACCTCTACGACGGCTGGGCCACGCTCGCCCCGGAGGACGCGCGCGACCTCGCCGCGATGGCCGCGCAGGACCGCGCACTCGCCTCCGTCGCCGACGCGGTGCGCACCGGATCCGCGGCCGGTGCCGCGCGCTCGGCCATCGTCGGCTTCGGCTTCGGCGGTCGGCTGGCGCTGCTGGTCGCCGCGACCGGTCTCGTCGACGCGGTCGTGGCCTACTACACCACTCTCGGCCGGGAGGAGCACGTGCTCGTCCCCTGCCCGACCCTGCTGCACTACGCGCAGAGCGACGAGTGGCCCGAGGGCGACGACCCGGAGTCGTTCGTCGGCCGCCTGAAGGAGGCGGGCACCCCCGTCACCGCGCACACCTACCCGGACACGGAGCGGCACTTCGCCAATGCCACCCTGCGGGAGTCGGTGAGCCCGGCCGCCGCGGCGCTCGCCTACGCGCGGACGCTCTCGTTCCTCAACCCGCAGCTCATCGACTGCTGACGCCGGCCCCGGCTCCGCGCGGCGTCAGCCCTCGACGTCGTGCAGGTGGTGCTGCACGTCGTGCAGGTAGTACTTCGCGATCGTCTCGACCGTGAAGGAGGCGCCGTCGCTGCGCCGCCCCGGGCGCTGCCACTGCCGGCCGGTGACGCCCTCGAAGACGTCGCTGATGCGGCCCGCCTCCTCGACGAGCTCGCGGCCGACGACGGCCGGATCCTGCTGGTCGTAGCGCTCTTCGGTCGCCGCCACGTCCTGGTCCCAGTTGGGGAAGAGCGGGTCGTCGCCCTCGAGCATCAGCCCGAGGCGCATCCGGTAGATCCGGTGCACGTCGCGCACGTGCGCGGCGTACTCCAGCGGCGACCAGGTCTCGTCGTCGGGGCGCCCCGCGGCGTCCTCGCGCTCGAGGACGTAGGGCCAGGCGGCGGCGTTCTGGCGGATCAGCGCGGGGACGGCGTCGGACTCGACGAGCGAGGCGTCGAAGCCGCACTCGAGGCAGGGGCGCTCGAGCACCCAGGTCCAGTCCTTGGTATCGGGAGTGATGGGCATGGGTCCAGGGTAGGACCGCTCAGCAGCGGGGCTGCGCGCCCTGGACCGCACCGCGCTCGCCGTCCGCCGTCCACGGCAGCTGCGGCAGGCCCGCGGCGCCGGTCGCCGCGCCCTGCTCGACCGCGATCGCCGCGAGGGCGCGCGCGGTCGTGGCGACGAAGCCCTCGCCCGCCGTCGAGCTGTTGAACGCGACCGCGACCGTCAGTCCCGACTCGGGGTCGGAGTAGGCGGCGGTGAGGAAGCCGGGCGCGATACCGGAGAAGCCGCGGAGCGGACCGGCCTGGTGGCCGCCGAGGCCGGCGAGGAGCCACTCCGCGCGCCCCTGACCCTGCGGCACGGGATCGGCCCACATCGCGTCGCCCGCGGGCTCGGTCGCGAGACCCTGCGCGAGGCGGCGCAGGTCCTCGAGGTCGGTGACGGCGCCACCGGCCGCGCCGAGCGAGGAGGGCGACGCGGCGGACAGGTCGCGGCGGACCTCGCACTGGACGGCTCCGGAGCGCGGATCGAGGGCCGCGGAGAAGCCGAGCATCGCCGGGGCGGGGAGCTCGAGCTCGGAGTCGCCGGGGAGCCGGGTGCTGCCCAGTCCGTAGCGCGGCACGACGTACTCGTCGTAGAGCGACTGCATGCTGAGGCCCGTCGCCTGGGAGGCCACGACACCGGCGAGGAGCGGGCCGGTCGAGGACTCGGACCAGGCGGTCCCCGGCTCGGCGATCGGCGCGCTCACCTGCGCGGCCGAGATCAGCTCCAGCGTGGGCCACTCGCGAGCGGGGTTCTGCACGACGGTCGGCCAGAGGATGGAGCGGAAGTCCGCGAGCCCGGACGTGTGCGAGCAGAGCTGGCGGAGGGTCATCCCCTCGATCCCGGGCAGCGAGGTGAGAGTGCCGCCGACGTCGGCGTCGAGATCGAGGGTGCCCTTCTCGGCGAGCGCGACGACGACGTCGCAGGTCATCGCCTCGGTGCCGCCGGTGCCGAGCCGCACGTGCGCGTCGGTGGTCACCGGGGTGTTCGCCTCGTCGCCGATCGTGCCGATCGCCGTCTCCCAGCCGCCGGCCCAGGGCGACCAGACCCCGGCGACCACGCCGGAGGCACCCGCGACGCTCTGCGCCTCGACGAGGAAGCCGGACAGGGCGATCGCCAGATCGTCGGGCACGGGACCGGGCGGTGCGTCGGGGACGACGGAGCTGGTGCCGCCGGTGCAGCCGGTGAGGGCGAGGAGCAGGGCGGGCACGACGAGAGCTCCGACCCGGATCGACCTGCGGCCACCGATCATGCCGTTCGACTCCCCCCGAAGACGTGTGCTGGAACGCCCCCACTGTACGGGCGCGATCCGGCGGAGGACGCGGCGGGAGGCGCGCTGGACGGCTTTCGTGTCCCGACCGTGACCCTCGCAACCACGTCCTCCCGAATCCGGCCACCCCTTTTCCAAACCGTCTGAGCGGCTGCTACGAAGAGAAGGCAAGCGGCGAAGAGACGCTGCTCGAAGGGAGATCAGGGACCATGCGCACATCACCGAATCGACTGCTCGCCACGCTCTTCGGCGCGGTGTACGTCGTCGTCGGACTGCTCGGCTTCGTCGTCACGGGCGGCGTCCAGTTCCTCGCCACCGAGGGCGGACTGCTCCTCGGGATCTTCGAGGTCAATCCGCTGCACAACATCGCTCACCTGCTGATCGGCGGGGCACTGCTCATCGCGGGCCTCTCCACCACGTCGGCGGCCAAGACCGTGAACACCACCGTCGGCGCGGTCTACCTCGCCCTCGGCGTCGTGGGCTTCTTCCTGGTCGACACCGCGCTCAATGTGCTCGCGCTGAACACGGCCGACCACTTCCTGCACCTCGCCAGCGCGCTCGTCCTCCTCGGAGTCGGGCTCACCGCCGACAAGGGCGCCCGGGCGCGCACCGCGACCGCCTGACCCGGAGCGGATCCGTCCGCTCCCCCTGCACTCCGTCCGCCGTGGGCCCGCCGTTTTCCGCGGCGGACGGACCGAACGGCCCCGGACGACACGATGCGGTGTGTCGATCCGGGGCCTCTTCCCTTCTCTCGGGCCGCGCCCGAGGCATGCACCACGATCGGAGACCGGGATGAGCACCGTCGCCCGCGGCAACGCCGCCTTCGCAGGACTCGGCGCCGGTCTCGTGCACCTCTCGCTCGCCGCCGGACAGCTCGATGCGGCGGCCCTGCCGATCGCCGCCCTCGGCGTCGCCGAGCTGATCTGGGGTGTCGTCGTCCTCGCCCGTGGTCGGATCGTCGTCCCGCGGATCGCGCTCGCCGTCACCGGCACGACCGTCGCGGGATTCGTCCTGGCGATCGCCGCCGGTCTGCTCCGCGATCCGCTGCCCGCCCTCGCGGCCGGCGCCCTGCAGCTCGTCGCCGCCGCGGTCGTCGCGGCGACCCTGCGCTCGCGGCGCACCGCCGAGCCGCCCGTGTCAGCGCCGCGCGCGGTCCTCGGCCTCTTCGCCGGCGCGCTGCTCGTCTCCGCCCTCGCGACGCCGGCGCTGTCGGCGTCCTCGGAGGGCTCGCACGACATGGGCGGCATGATGACGACGGTCACCGACGGCGGGCACTCGCACTGAGACCGGTCCTGGCCACGGCGGTGCCCGCAGGCTAAGGTAAGGGCAGCCTAAGACGCCCGAAGGAGGCCGCCGTGCCGAAGGTCTCGAACGTCGTCCCGTTCTCGCAGGCCCTCCGCGCGCGCCTGGGCCAGTCCGGCGCCGACGACGAGGTCTCGGCCTTCATGACGGCGCTGATGACGGGGTCCGGCAGCCGCGACGACTACGTCGCGATGATCGCGCAGCACTACTTCGTCTACGAGGCGCTCGAGGCCGTGGCCGAGGAGATGGCGGGCGACCCGGTCGCCGCCCCGTTCATCTCGGCCAAGCTCACCCGCATGCCGGCGATCGCGGAGGACCTGCGCTTCCTGGTCGGCGAGGACTGGCGCTCGCGGATCAGCCCGCTCCCCTCGACGGCGGCCTACGTCGAGCGGATCCGCACCGTCGCGAGCGGCTGGAGCGGCGGCTTCGTCGCGCACCACTACACGCGCTACCTCGGAGACCTCTCCGGCTGCGCGATCGTGCGCGCTCTGCTGCAGCGGCGCTTCGGCTTCGAGACGAACGGCGTGGGCTTCTACCTCTACGGCGAGATCGCGACGCCGTCCGCGTTCCGAGCGGTCTACCGCGAGCAGCTCGACGCCGCCGGCTGGGACGACGACGAGCGCGACCGCGTGATCGCCGAGGTGGCCGAGGCCTACCGGCTGACGACCGAGCTCTTCCGCGACCTCGCCCGCTCCCGCGCCGCGGCCTGACGGACCGCGGAGGGTCCGCCCGACGGCTCAGGCGGAGGCGGTCCCGGCCTCGGCGACCGCGGCCGGCTCGGCGCGGCGCTCGGACATGAAGCGCAGCACGTCCTTGTCGACGATGATGTCGCTCGGCCGCAGCGGACGGGTGAGGTAGAGCCCCTCGAGGCTGGTGATGCGGCTGAGCGCGACGTAGGTCTGACCGGGTGCGAACGCCCGCGAGCCGAGGTCGACCACCGCGGCGTCGTAGGTCTTGCCCTGCGACTTGTGGATCGTGACCGCCCAGGCCAGGCGGAGCGGGAACTGCGCGAACTCGGCCACGATCTCGCGGGTCAGCTTCTTGGTCGCGGCGGAGTAGGAGTAGCGGTAGCGCTCCCAGGTGGCGGGCTCGACCTCGTGCACCTCGCCGTCCACCTCGACCCAGACCGTGCCGGCGACCTTGGTCACGCGGCCGATCGTGCCGTTGACCCAGCGCTGCTCGGCGTCGTTGCGCAGGAACATCACGTGCGCGCCGATCTTGAGCTCGAGGTTCTGATCGGCGGGGTAGGCGCGACCGCCGAAGTCGCCGCTGATCTCAGCCGAGGCCGTCTTCACCGGGCCCTTGAGCCGCGCCAGGGCGGTCTGGTTGATCCGGTTGACGGTGTCGTTGCGGGTCGCCAGGGTGATCGCGTCGTTCCCGGGCGGAGTGCGCGCGCCGGCGGCGTTCAGGACGTCGGCGATCTCCTTGGTCACCATCCCGAAGCGCACCGCGTTGAGCATCCACTTGAAGCGCTCGTCGCTCTGCCGGTGGATCCTCCCGAGCTCGATGATCCGCAGCGGCGCCTCCTGCCAGACCAGCGCGTCGAAGAACCAGAGCGAGCGGTAGCGGTCGGCGAAGTAGGCGCGCTCCTCCGGGTCGCCCGGCACGGGGGCGAGCTGGAACGGGTCGCCGAAGAGGACGACCTGGACGCCGCCGAACGGCTCGGACCGGCGCTGCCGGGCCTGGCGGAGGCTGCGGTCGATGCCGTCGAGGAGGTCCGCGTTGACCATCGAGATCTCGTCGATGACGAGGGTGTCGATGGTGTTGAGGAGCTTGCGCAGCTCGGGCGGCTGATCGAGGTCCGAGTCGGCGATGACGCCGATCGGGAGCCGGAAGAGCGAGTGGATCGTCTGCCCGCCGACGTTGAGGGCGGCGACCCCGGTCGGCGCGCAGATGACGATCTGCTTGTCGGTGTTCCAGCTCAGGTGGTTGAGCAGGGTCGACTTGCCGGTGCCGGCGCGGCCCGTGACGAAGAGGTGCTCGCGGGTGTTCTCGATGAGGTCGAACACCCGCTGCTGCTCGTCGGAGAGGGTCGGCTGGGTCACCGCTCCACTGTACCCAGCCGACCGCCGCACCCGGCCGACCCGGGCGGTCAGACGTCGCGGACGCGGGTGACCAGCAGCGCCGGGACCCAGACGGCGAGGAGCCAGACGCCGCAGGCGAGCACGGCGGACGTCGTGCTGATCGACTCCACGCCGGAGCCCTCGCTCGGGACGCTCGACAGCGCCAGCCCGAGGTTCGAGAGCAGGTAGGGGCTGACGTCGGCGATCCACGGCGCCTGCAGCAGCCCGCCCGCGATGGTCGCGAGCAGCGGCAGAACGAAGAGCACGCCGACCGAGACGCCGATGGCGGCGGCAGTGCTGCGCAGCAGCGCCGCCACCCCGACCGCGAAGGCGCCGATGACGGCCAGCGAGAAGGCCCCGCCCAGCAGGCTCCCGATCACCCCGTCGTCGAGCAGCGACACCTGCGCGCCCTTCGCCGTGAGCAGCGGTGCGATCACCGCGAACGAGCCGACGCAGGTGAGCACGCCCACCAGGAAGGAGGCGACGGCCACGACGACTCCGCGGGCGAGGAGCGACGGGATCCGGCGCGGCACGGCGGTGTAGGTCGAGCGGATCATCCCGGTGGAGTACTCGCCGCCGAGCGACAGCGCGCCGAGGACGGCGATGACCAGACCGACGAACTGCAGCTGGATCGTCGAGCCGCCGGCCGCGAGCGTGGACGCGGAGACCCCCGGCTCCGGGGAGGCGACGGCGCCGAGCGCCAGCGCCAGCGCGAGCGCGAGCGCGGCGGAGACGACGATCGACCACCAGGTCGAGCGGACGGTGACGAGCTTGAGCAGCTCGGAGAGGACGACGCCGTCCAGGCGGAGCCGGACGGGCGCGGTGTCGGCACGGGCGGTGCCCGGGGCGGTGGCGGTCATCGGGAGGCTCCTTCGAGGGGCTGGGATCCGGCGGGCTGGGCGGCGTGGTACTCGACGGAGTCGGCGGTCATCGCGACGTACGCCTCCTCGAGCGAGCGCGTCAGCGCGGTGAGGGCGTGCAGGACGACCCCCGACTCGGCGGCGAGGGCGCCGATCACCGGGGCCCCGAGGCCCTCGACCTCGATCCCGCCGGCGACGACGGCGACCGCCGCGCCGCGGACGGCGAGGAGCTCGGCGAAGCGCACCGAGTCCGGGCTCTCGACGCGCACGCGCGGCCGCGCCTCGGCGAGGAAGTCGGCGAGGGGTGCGTCCGCGAGGATCCGGCCCCGGCCGAGGACGATGATGTGGTCGGCGGTCTGCGCCATCTCGCTCATCAGGTGCGAGGAGAGCAGCACGCAGCAGCCCTCCGCCGCCTTCGCCCGGACGAAGTCGCGGACCCAGCGGACCCCCTCCGGGTCGAGGCCGTTGACCGGCTCGTCGAGCAGGAGGGTCCGCGGGTCGCCGAGGAGCGCGGTCGCGATGCCCACGCGCTGCCCCATGCCGAGCGAGAAGCCGCCGACGCGCTTGCGGGCGACGCTGCCGAGGCCGACGACCTCGATGACCTCCTCCACCCGGGAGCGCGGGATGCGGTGCGTCGCGGCGATCACGCGCAGGTGGTCGCGGAGCGAGCGGCCCCGGTGAGTCGCCTTCGCGTCGAGCAGGGCGCCGACCTCGGCGAGCGGCGCCTCGTGCTCGCGGTAGGGGCGGCCGTTCACCGTGACCGAGCCGGCGGACGGCCGGTCGAGACCGACGATCATCCGCATCGTCGTCGACTTGCCGGCGCCGTTCGGCCCCAGGAATCCGGTGACCCTCCCGGGCTCGACGGTGAAGTCGATCCCGTCGACGGCGGTCTTCGCCCCGTACTTCTTGGTCAGGCCTCGTGCCTCGATCATGCGTTCCCCTTCTCGCAGCGCGCCGCCTCGAGCCCGCGGGGAGCGGGCGAGGTCGTGCGGCAGCGGTCAGCCTAGGAAGCGCCGGCGGAGCCCGCTCCGGGCTGTCGCAGGACGTCCGGCCGGACGGGAACGGCTCGGATCAGCCGCGCTTCTGCAGCGCCGCGAGGCGGTCGTTGTACGCCGAGAGCTCGGCCTCGCCGGTGCGGTCGGCCTGGCGGTCGAGCCGCTTGGAGTCGCGCGCGTCCGACCGGCTCCACATCACCGCGACGATGATCGCGAGCGCGAGCGTGGGGATCTCGCCGATGCTCCAGGCGATGCCGCCGGCCGCCTGCTGGTCGACGAGGGCGTTCGTGCCCCAGCCCATCGCGCCGTACCAGTCGGCGAGCAGGAGGCCCTCGCCCGTCATCAGGGCGAGGCCGAAGAAGGCGTGGAACGCCATCGTGCCCAGCAGCAGCAGCAGGCGCATCGGGTACGGCACGCGGTGCACGCTCGGGTCGACGCCGATCAGGACGCTCACGAAGAGGTAGCCCGTGATCAGGAAGTGCACGATCATCCACTCGTGGCCGATGTGGTCCGTCGTCGCCCAGCGGAACAGCGGCGAGTAGTAGAAGCCCCAGAGCGAGCCGACGAAGAGCAGCGCGGCGACGATCGGGTGCGAGATCGCGGTGGCGAAGCGCGAGTGCACGGCGAGCAGGACCCACTCGCGGCCGCCGCGGGAGCCGTCGGTGCGCCTCGCGGTGGCGCGCGCGATCAGCGTCACTGGAGCGGCCGGCACGAGCAGCACCGGCACCGCCATCGTCAGGACCATGTGCGCGAGCATGTGCGCGCTGAACAGGTACTTCTCGTAGGCGTTGACACCGCCGTTGGTGATGTAGGCCAGCAGCAGCATGCCTGCGATCCAGAGCACGGTGCGGTGCACGGGCCAGCGGTCGCCGCGGCGGTGCAGGCGCACGACGCCGGCGACGTAGAAGGCGATGCCGAAGCCGCAGACCAGCAGCCAGACCAGGTCGACGTTCCAAAGGGTGAGGAAGTTGAGCGCGGACGGTGCGGGCGGCAGCGGCTCGCCGGTGAGCAGCTCCGCGGGGGTCGGGTTCGTCAGCTCGGTCGCGGCGACCTGGTCGACCGGCGTCGCGGTGCGGGCGAGGGCGGCGGCGACGCCGGAGGCGACGCCCATGAAGGCGACCTCGGCGGCGACCAGCCACCAGAAGCTGCGCCCGCCCGCTCCGCCGGCGCTGCGCATCCGCGCGATGAGGAACCGGCGCTGGACGAGCCCGAAGACGCCGAGGGCGGTCAGCGCCGCGACCTTGACCAGCACGAGCACGCCGTAGCCGGTGAGCAGGTTGCCGAGGGTCGCCAGCCGCAGCTCGGCGCTGATGTAGCCCGAGGCGGCGACCACGATGAAGCTGACGAGCGCGAGGCTCGAGTAGCGCCCGATCACGGGCAGCAGGCGCGCGCCGCCGAGCAGCGGGCGCAGCACGACGATCGTGACCAGCCCGCCGAGCCAGATCGCGGCGAAGACCAGGTGCAGGCCGAGGGCGGTGACGGCGGCGTCGTGGCCGCTCGCTCCGGCCGCGTGGCCCTGCTGCGCCATCGGCAGCAGTGTCAGCAGCGCGATCGCGGTCACGAAGACGAGCGCGGTCTGATTGCGCACCGCGAAGCAGAGCACCGTGACGACGGCGGCGAGGAGCGTGGTGATCAGCCAGGCCTGGCCGACCGGGATGCTGCCGATGAAGTAGCTGAGCTTGGTGCCGAAGTCGCGGTCGAAGCTCAGCGGCGTCTGGGTGACGTTGAGGAAGGTGAAGAAGCCGGTCAGCGCGGAGGCGGCGGCGAAGAACGCGGCGCTCGCGGCGGCCACGTCGAGGGCGATCGTGTACTCGGTGCGCGGCTCCGCGTCGGCGGGGGCGCCCTTCCGCGCGGCGACCGCGCGGGGGCTCAGCGCGAAGAGCGTGAGGACGAGGGCGCCGATCATGCCGGCGGCGCCGAGGTTGACGGCGAGCTTGGCGACCGGGAGGCCGAAGCGGACGACGGGTCCCGGGTCGTTCAGGAGCGGTGCGGCCGAGCCGCCGCCGAACGCGAGCGCCGCCAGGAGCGCGACGAGGGCGGCGACCACGAGCAGGAGCGCCGGGCCCGCGATCCGGACGGTTCGATTCACCCGGCAAGCCTACGTTCTCGCGGCTGAGGGGCGGCCGGTCCGGCGAACCCCGGAGGAACGACGAAGGCCCCGGCGGATCGCCGGAGCCCTCGCAGAGCGTGCTGAGCCGTGACTACTTGGCAGCGGCCTTGAGCTTGGTGCCGGCCGAGACCTTGACCGAGTGGCCGGCGGCGATCTGGATGGTCTCGCCGGTCTGCGGGTTGCGGCCGGTGCGCGCGGCGCGGGACGTGCGCTCGACGGCGATCCAGCCCGGGATGGTGACCTTCACGTCGTTGGAGACGGAGTCGGCGAGGGTCGAGAAGAGCGAGTCGAGGACGCCGTTGACGGCGGCCTGGCTCTGGCCGGAGTCGGCGGCGATCTTCGCGACGAGCTCGGTGCGGTTGAGCGACTTGTCAGCCATTGGAGTGTCCTCCCAGGACGTTCGCGCTGTTGAGAACAGCTGGTGGTTGTGTGTCGTCCAGCGGTCGGGGGCGGACCCCGTCGACCGGTCGGACCGTCCGTAACCTACCAGCCCGATCCCGGATCGGCGGCGATTCGCGCGGTGAGAAGCCCGGAAACACGCCGATCGGCACCCCGTGGAGCCTCCGGGAGCGGCTGGGAGGCGGTGTCAGGGGCCGTCGCTACACTCGCCGACGGCGCGCGCCCGAGCTCGCCGGGAGAGGCGGCCGCGATGGCGGAGACGACGACGGACGGCTGGATCTCGACGGCGATCTGGTGGCAGATCCATCCGCTCGCGTTCCTGGGGGCCGAGGCGACCTCGGCCGACGGACCCGGGGCCGGCGACGAGCCGCAGCACCGCCTCCGCCGGCTGCTGCCCTGGCTGGACGACCTGCTCGCGCTCGGCTGCAACGGCCTGCTGCTCGGGCCGGTCTTCGCCTCGATGACGCACGGCTACGACACGGTCGACCACTTCCGCGTCGATCCGCGCCTGGGCGACGAGCACGACCTCGACGCGCTGATCGCCGCCTGCCGCGAGCGCGGCATCCGCCTCGTCTTCGACGGTGTCTTCAACCACGTGGGCCGCGAGCACCCGTGGTGGCGCGAGGCCGTCGCGGCGGGCGAGGACTCCCCCGCCGCCGCGCGGTTCCGCCGGACGGGCGCGGCGCGCGAGGTCGACGGCCTGCCGGTCGACGTCTTCGAGGGGCACGAGGCGCTCGTCGAGCTCGACACCGCGAACCCCGAGGTGGCGGCGCACGTCTCCGCGGTGATGAGCCACTGGCTCGAGCGCGGCATCGACGGCTGGCGCCTGGACGCCGCCTACGCGGTGGACCCCTCCTCCTGGCGCGCCGCGATCGACCCGGTGCGCGAGCGCTTCCCCGAGGCGTGGTTCGTCGGCGAGGTCATCCACGGCGACTACGCCGGCTACGTGCGGGAGTCGGGGCTCGACTCCGTCACCCAGTACGAGCTGTGGAAGTCGGTGCGCAGCTCGATCGAGGAGGGCAACCTCTTCGAGCTCGACTGGACGCTGCAGCGCCACGCGGAGTTCCTCGAGACGTTCGTGCCGCTGACCTTCGTCGGCAACCACGACGTGACCCGGCTCGCCAGCGCAATCACGGATCCGCGCCACCACGGCCACGCGGTCGCGATCCTCGGCTTCGTCGGCGGCGTGCCGAGCGTCTACTCGGGCGACGAGCGCGGCCTCGAGGGCGTGAAGGAGGAGCGCGTCGGCGGCGACGACGCGATCCGGCCCGAGTTCCCGGCCGACCCGGGCGAGTGGCCGCGGAACGACGCCTACCGCGTGCACCAGGAGGTCATCGCGTTCCGCCGCAGGCACCCGTGGCTCGTCGCCGCGCGCACCACGAGCGTCGATCTGTCGAACACCGCCGTGCTGCTGGTGGCCGAGGGGCCGGACGGCGAGAGCGCCCGGCTCGCGCTGAACCTCGGCGACCGCGCCGCGAGCGTCGGCGGCGTGCAGGTCGAGGCGCACTCCTGGCTCCTGCTCGACTGACCCCTCGATCGGACACGCCGTGATCTACGCTCGGGGCAGCGGCGGGAGCGCCCTGCCCCCGCTGCCGCGACGAGACGGACGAGGAGCGACCATGCCAGACGGGTCCCGGTCACAGCACGACGGCGTGCGGCGGATCGAGCACGAGCCGGAGGCGGGCGTCGAGCCGACGGGCCTCGAGGCGGCGCTGGCCGCGCCGGTCGACGCGATGACCGATCCCGGTCCGGGCGAGCGGAGCGGGCTCTCCAGCCGGATCGCCGAGGAGCTGCTCGACGGCACCTCGGAGATGATCGGCGGCGACGCGGCCCCCGCGCTGACCCGCTCCGTCGAGATCGACGACCCGGCGCGCGCCGTCGGCGACGACCCCGCGCACCCGATCCACGGGACCCTCCGCCAGGAGTTCGAGACGCGCTGATCTCCGGGTCTCGAGACGCCCCTGCGGGACTGCTCGACCAGCAGGAGAGGGGGCGTCGCCGCTCGGGACGCGGCGGTCAGCGGACGGCGAGGGCCTCGGTGAGGAACTGCAGCAGCTCGCGCAGCAGCGCCTCCTTCGAGTCGGCGCGGCGGTACTCGTGGCCCTCGCCGTCCAGCTGCAGGTAGCGGACCGGGCGGCCGAGCTCCTCGAGCGCCGCGACGATCTGCCGGGCCTCGCCGAGCGGCACGTTGGTGTCGAGCTCGCCGTGCACCACCAGCAGCGGCACGTCGATCGCGTCGGCCGCGGTCAGCGGCGACAGCTCCTCCAGCAGCTCCGCGTCGTGCTCGGGGTGCCCGTACTTGGTGACGGCGGCCGAGGCGATCCACGGCTCGGTGTCGCGGTAGAAGGTCTGCAGGTGCGACATGCCGCAGATGTCGACGCCGGCGGCGAAGACACCGGGCGAGAAGGCCAGCGACGCGAGGGTGAGGTAGCCGCCGTAGGAGCGGCCGGTGACGGCGATGCGCGCCGGGTCGGCGATCCCGGCATCGACGAGGTGCGCGCCGGCGGCGAGGACGTCGTCGAAGGCTCCGCGGCGCTTCTCGACGTCGTCGGCGTGCACGAAGTCGCGCCCGAAGCCCGAGGAGCCGCGCACGTTCGGCGCGAAGACCGTGATCCCCGCGGCGGCGACCGCCTGATGCTGCGCCGAGAAGGTGGGCCGCTCCTGCGACTCCGGGCCGCCGTGCAGGCTGAGCATGGCCGCTCCGGGCTCCGTCGACCCGGGCGCGCGGTAGAGCCAGCCGGAGAGCGCGAGGCCGTCGCGGCCCTGGAAGCGCTCGAGCGTCGGCACGATCAGCGGCGGCGCGTCGAGCGCCGGCACCCCGGTGATCCGCGACCACTCGTGGCTCGCCGTGTCCAGCCGCCACAGCTCGCGGGGGCGCTCCGGGCCCTCGACGCCCAGGATCACGGCGCCGCCGTCGCGGGAGAGCACCGGCGTCGTGGCCACCAGCCCCGGCAGTCCGGCGACCGGGACCCGCTCGCCGGTGGTGGTGTCGAGCAGCTCGATCTCGCTCGAGCCCGCGACGTTCCAGACCAGCATCAGCATCCGGCCGGCGTCGTCGGCGTCCAGCCCCTCGAGCTCGGCGTCGTCGCGGGCGGCGAGGCGGCGGATCCGGCCGCGCCAGCCGTCCGGGCCCAGCGGCATCGCGACCAGCTGGCGCCGCGGCAGGTCGACGTCGGTCGCGAGGTAGGCGACCATCGGGCTCTCGGTGTCGTGCAGCGGCGAGGGGCGCAGCAGCGCGACGTCCGTCGAGCCGGTGCCCGAGTCGGGCAGGAGGGCGTGGTTCTCGTCGGTCAGCCGGTCGACGACCACGCAGTACTGCTGGCCGCGCTGGCCGTCGCGGACCACGACGAGGCGCTCCTCCACCGAGAGGTCGAGCACCGAGATCAGGTCGCCGTCGACGAGCGGATTCCGCTCCCCCGTCACCGGGTCGACGAGGAACGAGCGGCTCGGCTGCTCCGGCTCGGCCGACGGGATCGTGACGACGACGTGGTGGCCGCTGCGCGTCCACGGCCCGAGCTCGGCGTGGGCGTCGCGGGAGCCGGCGATGCGGCGGGCGTCGGTGCCGTCGGGCCGCACGACCCAGACCTGAGTGCGCACGCCGCCGTCGGTCGCGACGAGGCAGGCCAGCCAGGCGGAGTCGGCGGACCAGGAGACCTCGAGCACCGGGTCCTCGGTGAGGGCGATGCGGCGCGCCTCCGGCGGCTCCGCGCCGACGACGACGTCCTGCACCCAGACCTCGGGGGCTCCGCCGCGGTCGCTGAGGAAGGCGACGCGGGCGGCGTCCGGGGTCATCGTCGGGCCCCAGCTGCCCCAGGCGTGCACGAGCCCGAGCGCGAGCTCCTCGGCAGCGGCCAGGCGGTCGGCCGGCAGCGGATCGGTGAGAAGAGACGTCATGCCTCCATCCTCGGGCACCGGTCAGCCGACGCCGTGCTCCTGGAGCCACATCTCGAGCAGGGCGAGCTGCCACAGCTCGTTCGAGCCCAGGCGGGTGCGGGTCGCGTTCGGGTCGGCCAGCAGCGCGTCCACTGTCGCCGGATCGAAGATCCCGCGGCGCCGCGCGGCGGGGTCGGTCAGCGCCGCCCGCACCCGCTCGAGGTAGGGCCCCTCCAGCTGCCGGATCGCGGGCACCGGGAAGGAGCCCTTGGTGCGGTCGATCACCTCGTCCGGGACGATGCCGCGGACGGCCCGCTTGAGGATCCCCTTGCCGCCGTCGGCGAGCTTGAGCTCCGGCGGGATCGTGCCGACGAGCTCGACGAACTCGTGGTCGAGGAACGGGACGCGCGCCTCCAGGCCCCAGGCCATGGTCATGTTGTCGACCCGCTTCACCGGGTCGTCGACGAGCATGACCGCGGTGTCGTTGCGCAGCGCGGCGTCCACCGCCGTGTCGGCGCCGGGGCGGGCGAAGCGCTCGGCGAGGAAGGCGGCCGCCGCGTCGGCGTCCCCGCGCCAAGCGGGCGACAGCAGGGCCTGCAGCGCGGCGAAGGGGCGGTCGACGAAGACGTCCGCGTACGCCTCGGCGGCGTTCTCGCGCGGCACCCGCGCCAGCGGCGGGTACCAGTCGTAGCCGCCGAGCACCTCGTCGGCGCCCTGGCCGGACTGGACGACCTTGACGTGCTGCGAGACGTCCTCGCTGAGCAGGTGGAAGGCGACGGCGTCGTGCGAGACCATCGGCTCGCTCATCGCGCCGACCGCGGCGTCGATCCCGGGCAGCAGCCGCGCGGAGTCGATCGGCAGGCGGTGGTGGTCGGTGCCGAAGCGCTCGGCGACCAGGCTCGAGTACTCGAACTCGTCGCCCGACTCGCCGCCCGCGGCGTCGAAGCCGATCGAGAAGGTCTGCAGCCCGGTCTGGCCGGCCTCGGCGAGCAGCGCCACGATCAGGCTGGAGTCGATGCCGCCGGAGAGCAGCACGCCGACCGGGACGTCGGCGACCATCCGGCGCGAGACGGCGGTGCGGAAGGACGCGAGCAGCGCCTCCTGCCAGTCGCGCTCGGTCCAGTCGGCGCGGGCGGGATCGCGGGCGAACACCGGCTCCCAGTAGACGCGCTCGCGGCTCGTGCCGTCGGGCTCGATCACGCGGACGGTCGCGGGCGGCAGCTTGGTGACCCCGGCGAGGATCGTGCGCGGCGCGGGCACGACCGAGTGGAAGCTCAGGTAGAGCATCAGCGCCGTGCGGTCGATCGAGGTGTCGACGCCGCCGGCCGCGAGCAGGGACTGCACGGTCGAGGCGAAGCGGATCCGCTCGCGGGTCTCGTCGAGGTAGAGCGGCTTGATGCCGAGGCGGTCGCGCGCCAGCACCACCCGGCCGGACTCGCGCTCGACGATCGCGAAGGCGAACATGCCGAGCAGGTGGTCGACGCAGTCCTCGCCCCACTGGGCGTAGGCCTTGCCGATCACCTCGGTGTCGGAGTGCGAGAAGAAGCGGTGCCCCTTCCCCTCCAGCTCGACGCGCAGCTGCCGGTGGTTGTAGATGCAGCCGTTGAAGACGATCGTGAGGCCGAGTGCGGCGTCGACCATCGGCTGCGCGCCGGCCGCCGAGAGGTCGATGATCGCCAGCCGCCGGTGCCCGAGCGCCACGCGGCCCGCCGCCCAGAGCCCGTCCCCGTCCGGGCCGCGGTGCACGAGGCAGCCGGTCATCCGGTCGACGGCGCCGATGTCGGTGCGCGCGCCGTCGAACCGGATCTCTCCCGCGATGCCGCACATCTCAGCCTCCGACGATCCAGGTGTCCTTCGCGCCGCCGCCGCGCGAGGAGTTCACGATCATGCTGCCCTCGGCCGCGACGCGGGTGAGCGCGAGGTCGGCGAGGCGGACGTCGCCGGGTCCGGTGCCGGTGACGAAGACGAAGGCGCGGAGGTCGATGTGCCGCGGCTGCAGGTCGGTGCCGGAGAAGGCGGGCAGCGAGGAGAGCCGGACGACCTCCTGGGCGACCCAGGCGCCCGGGTCCGCCGCGATCTCGGCGCGCCGCTCGGCGACGCGCGCCGCGGGGGACGACGGGCCGATCATCACTCCCCGGCCGCCGTAGCCGTCGACCGGCTTGGTGACCAGCTCGCCGACCCGCTCGAGCACGATCCGGCGCTCGGCCTCGTCCTCGGGGCGGTAGGTCGGCACGGACTCGAGCAGCGGGCGCTCGTCGAGGTAGTACCCGATCAGCTCGGGGACCGCGCAGTAGAGCGCCTTGTCGTCCGCGACGCCGTTGCCGGGCGCGTTCGCCAGGTACACGTCTCCGGCCGCCGCGACGTCGAGGATCTCGCGGCCGATCCCCCTCCCGCCCGCGACGAGGTCGGCGAGCTCGACGTCGAGCCGCAGGTAGAGCGCGTCGACGACCGTGCCGCCGGCCAGGACGCGGCCGCCCTCGACCGCGAGGTCGCCCGCCTCGAGCAGCAGGAGCCCCGCGCCCTCGGCCAGGCGGCGGTGCTCGAACCAGGCCGAGCTCGACGCTCCGCTGGAGAGCAGCCCGAGCACCGGGTCGGCGCCCTTCGCGCCGTGGGCGAGGGTGGCGCGCAGTCCGGCGAGCGCCGTCGACGCGTCGAGCAGGCCCGCGGGCCGCGGCAGATCGGGCAGCACGTCGTCGAGCAGCGCGCGGATGCCCATCGCGTAGGCGAGACCGCTGGGGTTGCGGAGGTTGTCCTCCAGCACCCGCCAGCCGCCGAACTCGTTGCGGACCAGGTCGAAGCCCATCACGGCGCCGCGGACGGTGCCGGCGGGCAGCCGGGCCGCGTCCTCGCTCCAGCCCGGCGCACCGCGCAGATCGCGGACCACGCCGGCCCGCACCGCCCGGCCCTCGCCGTAGACGTCCTGGAGGAAGCACTCGAGGGCGCGGGCGCGCTGCTCGAGCCCGGCGGCGAGCTCGCTCCACTCGTGCGCCTGCAGCACGCGCGGCACGAGGTCGACCGGGAACGGCCGGTCCTCCTCGCCGACGCGGAAGGTGAGCCCGGCCTGCTCGACGAGCCGGTCCCGGGACTCGTGCAGGGTGGCGAGCCGCTCGGCGCCGAGCCCGCGGAAGTGCTCGAGGATCGGCTGGTACGCGCTCCTGGCGCGGCCGCCGGTGGCCACGGCCTCGTCGCCGGCGCGCACGCGGTAGGAGCGCAGGCTCGGGGCGGGCAGGATCGGTCCGCTCGCCGGGCCGTGCGTCTCGGCGACGACGGCGTCGACCACGGCGTCGAGGGTGCCGCGCTCGGCGAGGACGGCGCGCTGGCGGTCGGCGGAGTTGCCGCGCGCGATCAGCGCCTCGGCGAGCGCGCGCACCTGCTCCAGGTCGCCGAGCTCGTCGAGCGCGGGCTGGAGGCGGGCGATCAGGCTGCGCAGCGCCTCGGCTGCGGGAACCGGACGGGGGTGCTCGGTGTGATCGAGCAGCGGGCCGGAGAGACCGCCGCGCGCGGCCTGCCAGGTGGCGGCGCGCTGGATCGGCGGCGGGGTGTGCCGGAACGGACGGCCCGCCTCGATGTCGAGCTCGGCGGTGCGGACCAGGCCGCGGAAGAGCCCGGCGATCAGCACCGCGTCGTCGACGATCGGCATCGCGTCGCAGACCCGCAGCTCGAGGGTCGGCGCGTGCGAGGAGGGCCGGACGTCGAAGTAGGCCATCTTCGAGTCGGCGATGACACCGGTGGCGATCAGGTCGTCGAGGAGGCGGTCGTACTCGGCCGCGGACTCCAGGGGCCCGGTCGCGCCGGCGCTCGGCCAGCGCTGCCAGATGATCGTGCGGATGCTGGCGTAGCCGGTGTCCTGGCCGTTCCAGTAGGGGCTGCTCGCGCTGGCGGAGAGCAGCACCGGCAGATCGCGGGCGATCCGCTGCGCGATCTGCACCGCGAGCTCGCGGTCGGAGACGCCGACATGGATCTGGGTGCCGCAGATCAGCTGCTCGTCCACCAGCATCCGGTACTGCTCCTGCATCCGGCCGTAGCGGCCGGTGCTGGTGAGCTCGAAGTCGGTCTGCTCGGAGCGCGGCGCGGTGCCGACCGCGGCGATGCCGATGCCGTCGGGCGCCGCGGCGTCGATCACCGCGCGCCGGAGCGAGATCAGCTGCTCGCGCAGCCCGTCGAGGGAGTCGACCACCGCGGTGTTCGTCTCGACCGTGGTCCGCTGCAGCTCGGCCGAGAAGCTCTCCTTCGGCAGCCGGGCGAGCACCTGGGGGGCGTGGGGGGAGAGCTGCCTCGACTCGAGATCGATGAGGTGGAGCTCCTCCTCCGCACCGAGGGTCAGTTCTGCGCGCATGCGCTCACCGTACGACCCTCATGTTTCGGGCGGCTACCGGGTTGTTCGCGAGCGGCGCGAGCGGCGCGGGGTCAGCGGGCGGTGCGCGCGCGGATCTCGAGGTCGATCTGCGAGGCGTCGAGCGCGGCGAGCACCGAGGCGAGCACGTCGGCGTCGAAGGTGCCGTTGTCGCGGGCGTCGAGGAGGTCCGCGCGCTGCGCCGCGATCACGGCCAGCCGGTGGCGCTGGGCCTGGAGGAACGCCTCGGTCCTCGGCGCGTCCGGGGCGGGCGGCGGCTCCTGGACGGCCTCGGCGCTGGTGCGCAGGAGGGCGAAGACGCGGGTGCGCTCCTCCTCGCGGGCCCTCTCCTCGGCCGCCTCGTCGACGTCCGGCGCGATCGCGCGCAGCAGCGGACTGACCGTGCCGCCCTGCAGCAGCAGCGACAGCGCGGCCACGGCGAAGGCGATCAGCACGAGGACCGAGCGCTGCGGGGTGTCCTCGGGCAGCGTCTGCGCGGCGGCGACCGTGACGGCACCGCGCATCCCGGCCCAGACCACGGCCGTGCCCTCGCGCCAGCCGAGCGGCGCGCGGACGAAGTACTCCATGTCGGCGAGCATCCGTGTCAGCCGGGTGCGGAAGCGCTCGAGATCGCGGGCGGTCGGCGTGCGGCGGCCCCGGCTGATCCGCTGCAGGCTCTCCTCGCGGCCCTCCTCGGTGCCCATCTGCTCCTGCAGGCCCTCGACGCGCGGGCGCATCCGCTCGCGCAGGCGGCCTCGGCTCTTCAGCACGCCGAGCAGCGGGGCGACGTAGGCCGCGCGGACCAGCACCGTGAGCAGGAGCGCGCCCACCGCGATCAGCACCGCGGGGCCGACGCCGGCGTGGTCCTCCTCGACGCTCGTCACGATCGCTCGCACCTGCAGGCCCATGGTGAGGAAGACCGCGCCCTCGAGCACCAGCTCGACCGTGCGCCAGTTCTGCGAGTCGGACAGCCGGTTCTGCGGCGAGAGCTCGCGCGGGGCGCGGATGCCGGTGACGATCCCGGCGACGACCGCGGCGACCAGGCCCGAGGCGCCGAGCAGCTCGGCCGGGACGGAGGCGAGGAAGGGGACGGTGAAGGACAGGATCGTGTTGACCGTCGGGTCCTGCACCCGGCGGCGCACGGCGAGGTTCAGCCAGCCGACGAGACCGCCGACGATCGTGGCGATGAGCACGGAGTAGCCGAACGAGCCGAGCGCACCCCAGAAGGAGAAGCTCGCCGCGGCGGCCGCGATCGCCGTGCGCAGCAGCACCAGGGCCGTCGCGTCGTTGAGCAGGCTCTCGCCGTCGAGCATCGCGACGACCCGGCGCGAGACGGAGGTGCCCTTGACGATCGAGGTCGCGACGGCGTCCGTGGGGCTGACGATCGCGCCGAGCGCGACGCCCCAGGCGAAGCCGAGATCCGGCAGGACCAGCAGGAAGAACAGGCCGAGCACCAGCGAGGTGCCGACGACCAGCAGCACCGAGAGACCGCTGATCGCACCGAACTCGCGGCGGAAGTTCATCGCCGGCATCGACACCGCGGAGGAGTAGAGCAGCGGCGGGAGGACCCCGGCCAGGATCCACTCCGGCTCGATCTCGATCGGGCCGACCACGGGGAGGAAGCTCGCGGCCACGCCGATCCCGACCAGCACGAGCGGCGAGGCGACGCCCAGGCGCGGGCCGACGACGGCGGCGCCGGCGATCACGACCAGCGCGAGCACCAGCACCACCAGGAGCGCGGTCACTCGTGTCCGGCGGTGTCCGGGGCCGGCGCGACGGCGCCGCGGCGGACGTCCTCGAAGAAGTCGGGGCGCAGGACGCGCTTCTCGATCTCGAACCAGCCGCTGGACCAGCCGTCGCCGAGGGGGTGCGCCGGGTCCAGCAGCACGTGGCCCGGGGTGGCGCCGCGGCCGACCGCCGCCGCGACCGAGCGGTCGGGGTCGTAGAGCGCGTGCTCGACGAGCGGGGCGAACACCTCGTGCTCGGCGAAGTCGGCGGGTGCGCCGAGGAAGACGGGCATCAGCTCCTCGCCCTCGCGCAGGCCGTTCGGCCACCAGCGGAAGCGCTCGACCAGCTCGTGGCAGGAGATGCAGGACGGCGAGAAGAAGACGAGGTGCGTCGGCGGGTCGGCCCACTCGGCGAGGGCGATCGGCTCGCCCGCGGCGGTGAGGAGGACGAGGTCGGCGGAGTCGGTCGGGGTGTCGGTGGCGGGGGTCCGCGCCGTCAGCCGGTCGCGCACCGGCACCAGCGCGAGCGCGAGCAGCACCGCGAGGAGGGCGGGGACCCCGGGGACGAGCAGCTCCGCAGGCGCCGTGGCCCCGACGAGTCCGGCGAGCGCCAGCGCGAGCAGGACGGCGTTCCGCGCGACCGTGCGGCCGGTCATCCGGGCGTCGCCGAGGCCGCCGAAGCACTCGCACTCGACCGGCTCCGGGGCGCGGACCGCGCGGACCGCGACGACGAGGAAGACGACGTCGACCGCGACCGCGCCGAGCAGCGCCCCGCGGTGCAGCGGCGCGGGGGCGAGCAGGATCGCCAGCCCGAGCGCGATCTCGACGACGGGGAAGGCCCGGGCGAAGAGCGGGCTCGCGGAGAGGCGGGCCGGCAGACCGAGCGCGGCGAGGCTCGCGCGGAACCGCTCCGTCCGCCCGAGCTTCAGCACGCCGCTGACGACGAGGACGGCTCCGGCGGCAGCGCCCGCGACCGCGAGCAGGACCTCGAGCGCTGACGCGAGCATCCGTTTCCCTCCCGCACCCGACGGTGCCCCCGCAGAGCACGCTACCGGGCGGGCGGCGCGGTCAGGAGTCGGAGCGCGTCAGGAGCCCGGGCCGATCACGAATCGAAGCCCAGCCCGAGCGCGTCCAGCGTCCGCAGCAGCGCGTTCCGCCGGCCGCCGTCGTGGTCGGCGCGGTCGAGCGACCAGCGGGTGGCCTGGATGCCCGCGGTGGCGAAGGGCTCGGGCGGGAACGGCAGCGGGCGCTTGCGCACCATCTCCAGCTCGGTCCGCTCGGTCGGCTCGCCGTCGAGGAGGTCGAGGAGCACGTCGGCCGCGAAGGCGGTCGTGCCGACGCCGAGCCCCGTGTAGCCGGCCGCGTAGGCGACGCGGCCGGCGAGCGCGGTGCCGTAGAAGGCGGCGAAGCGGGTGCTGGTGTCGATCACTCCGGCCCAGCGGTGGCTGAAGCGCAGGCCCTCGAGCTGCGGGAAGGTGGTCAGGAAGTGCGCGGCGAGCGCGCGATCGGTCTCCGGACGCTCCTCGTAGGCGGAGCGGATCCGGCCGCCCGGGTGGTAGACGGCGTCGTAGCCGCCCCAGAGGATCCGGTCGTCGGCGGTGCGGCGGTAGTAGTGGAACTGGTTGGCGACGTCGCTGAGACCCTCGCGCCCCGTCCAGCCGATCGAGGCCAGCTGGGCGGCGTCCAGCGGCTCGGTCATCAGGACGTGGTCGTAGACCGGGACGGTCATCAGGCGGGTGCGGGCGAGGAGGGAGGGGAAGGCGCTGGTGCCGAGGATCGCCTGGGACGCCGCCACGGAGCCGTGCGCGGTGCGGACGAGCACGCCGGCGTCGTCGCGCTCGAGACCGAGCACGCGGCTGTCCTCGTGGATCTCGACGCCGAGCTCCTCCGCCACCCGCGCCAGCTCGCGGACGAGCTTGCCGGGGTGCACCAGCGCGCACTGCTCGGCGGGCGCGGCGAGGCCGGCCAGGAAGATCGGCGAGTCGACCACGGCGCGGACCTCCGCGGTGTCGAGGAAGCGGCCGCCCGCGACGCCGTCGCCGTCGGCGAGCGGGCCGACCTGGTACTCCTCCACCGCGACCGCGAGCGAGCCGGTGCGCTCGAAGTCGCAGTCCATCCCGTAGCGGGCGACGGCCGCCTCGATGCCGTCGAGGTTCAGCACGCCCAGCTCCTCCAGCCGAGCGGCTTCGGCCGGCCAGCGGGCGAGGCCGTTCTCGCGGCCGTGGGTGAGGCTCGACTCCACGAAGCCGCCGTTGCGGCCGGAGGCGGCCCAGCCGAGCGAGCGGGCCTCGAGCAGCACCACGCGGCGGCCGGGGTCGCGCTCCTTCGCGCGCAGGGCGCTCCAGAGTCCGGTGTACCCGCCGCCGACGACCACCAGGTCGGCTGTCACGGCGCCCGCGAGGGCGGGGCGCGGCACGTCGGGGTCCTCGAGCCAGTACACGCCGCGCCGGGTGCCGCTGAGCGCGGCGTCGACGACGGCGGAGTCGGGGGCGGATCGTTCGAAAACCGTGCTGGAGAGGGCCATAGTGCCTCCATTACGTCAGCTCCAAGGGCATTCCGCAACCGGATCCGTCGTTCCGGCGCATACCTCCCGGCCAGGTCGTCCGGCACGGTCGTACACTGCGAGGGAAATCGGAGGGGACATGCGAGCACGCCGGCCGCGCGACGGGGGACGCGTCGCAGCGCCGACCCCTCCGGCGGAGACTCCCCCCGGCCCCTCGGCCGACGACCGTCACGACGTCTCCCCCGGCCTGCGGATCGCCGCCGCCTGGGGCTGGCGGGTGCTGGCGGTCGCCGCCCTGCTCTGGCTGGTCGTGAAGCTGGTCGCACTGGTGCCGGTCGTGGTGGTGCCGGTGCTGATCGCGCTCCTGGTCACGGCGCTGCTCACCCCGCTCCGCGACCGGCTCGAGCGCTGGCGCCTGCCGCGCCCGCTCGCGGTGCTGGTCTCGATCCTCGCGCTCCTGCTCGCGCTGGTCGGCCTGATCGGGCTCGTCGTCGTGCAGTCCCGGGCCGGCTTCGGCGGCGTCGGGCAGCGGGCGCTCGACGCGGTCGACGACGTGGAGGCGTGGCTGCAGGGCCCGCCGCTCGGCTTCAGCGACGTGCAGCTCGGCGACTGGGCGCAGTCGGCGATCGACTGGGCCGACACCCAGGCGTCGACGATCGCCTCCGGAGCGCTCGCCGTCGGCTCCCAGGTCGCCGAGGTGTTCGCCGGCACGCTGCTCACCCTGTTCTCGCTGATCTTCCTGCTGCTGGACGGCCGGCGGATCTGGGCCTGGTTCCTCCGGCTGATGCCGCGCGCCGCGCGACTGCCGCTCGACACGGGAGCCGCGGCCGGCTGGTGGACGCTCAGCCAGTTCGTCCGGGCGCAGCTCGGCGTCGCGGGCATCAACGCGATCGGCATCGGCATCGGCGCGCTCGCCCTGCAGCTGCCGCTGGTCGTGCCGATCGCGATCGTGGTGTTCCTGGGCTCGTTCGTGCCGTTCCTCGGCGCGATCGTGACGGGGGCGCTCGCCGCGGTCGTCGCGCTGCTGTTCAGCGGACCGGTGGCCGCGCTCGTGATGATCGGCGTGGTCGTCGTCGTGCACCTGCTCGAGGGGCACGTGCTCCAGCCGCTGATCCTCGGCTCGGCGGTGAAGGTGCACCCGCTCGCCGTCGTGCTGGGCGTCGCGACCGGGCTCGAGGTGGCGGGGCTGGCCGGCGCGCTGTTCGCGGTGCCGGTGATCGCGACGCTGAACTCGGCGATCACGGCGATGCGGCACGATCCGGAGCAGGTCGCGCGCGTTCCGCTCGATCCGGGGCGCTCCGCGTGACCCGGCACCCCTTCGACCCGGCGGGCGTCCCCGGGTCGGCGGTCCTGCCCGCGCTCGCCTGCCCGGTCTGCGGCGCGGGGCTGGCGCCGGACGCGCTGCCGCGGCCGACCCTGCTGCGCTGCCCGCTCGGGCACAGCGCGGATCTGGCGCGGCAGGGCTACGTCTCGCTGCTCCGCGGCCGGCACGCGACCTCGGGCGACACCGCGGCGATGGTGCAGGCGCGCGAGGAGCTGCTGGGCTCCGGGCACTACCGGCCGATCCAGGACGCGGTCGCGGGGGCCGTGCCCGAGGCGGCGCGACTGGTCGTCGATCTCGGCTGCGGGACGGGCGCGTACCTCGCCGCGGTCCTCGACGCGCGGCCGGAGGCGAGCGGGCTGGGGCTGGACCTGTCCGCGGCCGCGGCGCGGCGGGCCGCCCGCGCGCACCCGCGGGCCGCGGTCGCGACGGCGGACCTCTGGCAGCCGCTGCCGCTCGCGGACGCCTACGCGGACGCCCTGCTGACCGTCTTTGCGCCGCGGAACGCCCCGGAGATGCTGCGGGTGCTGCGCCCGGGCGGCGTGGCGGTGGTGGTGACGCCGCGCGAGCGGCACCTCGGCGAGATCCGGCCGGTGTTCGGGATGCTCGGGATCGACGCCGGCAAGGCCGAGCGGCTCGACGAGCAGCTGCAGGGCTTCGAGCGGGTGGCGCGGGACGAGCTCGACTACGCGGTCGCGATGACGCCCGGCGAGCTGCGGGCCGAGGTGCTGATGGGGCCGAGCGCCCACCACGTCGATGCGGCGGCGGTCGACGCGCTGCTGGCGGGACGCTCGGCGACGACTGCGGTCACCGTCGCGGTGACGGTGTCGGTGTACCGCGCGGCGTAGGCGGGGCGGCGCAGGGGCGCATCGAGACCCACCGTCATCAGCAAGGCTGGTCTGCCGATTCGTCCTTCTGACCCGAGGGGGGTCTCGATACGCGCGCTGCGCGCGCTACTCGACCAGCACGAGAGGGGACCCATGCCGGTCGAGCAGCGCGCAGGGCAGTCCCTGCTGGTCGAGCAGCGCGCAGGGCGGCCCCCATGCTGGTCGAGTAGCCGTCACCGGCGGCGTATCGAGACCCACCATCGTCGAGACATCCGGGAGCGAGCCTCCTCCACACTCGCGATCCAACGGGGTTGTCCCCGATCAGCCCAGGGTTCCGACCCCGGTGTCGGTGGCCCCTGCTTCAATACGCGTATGTCAGAAGATGAGAATGCGGCAGCACTCGCGGAGGTGCGCGACTGCTTCGACGACGCCGCGGCCGCCGAGCGCGCCGCGTCCCCGACGCGCCTGAGGGCGGCGGAACGCATGCACCGCGGCTACCGCATCGCTCTCACCGTCCCGGCATCATTCGCCCGCGGCGCCTCCCGGAGCGAGACCCGCGACCTCGTCGAGCGCTCCATCCGCGCCGAGCTCGCGGTGACGCTCGGCGTGTCCGAGCGGGAGGTCTCCCGCCGCCTCGAGACCGCGCGGATGCTGATGGAGCACCTTCCACTCACCCGGGCGCTGCTCCGCGACAGTCGAATTCTCTGGGAGGTCGGCGAGTCGATCTGCAAGACCGCGAGCAGCCTCCCCGAGACCTCCCGCTCCGCACTCGACGAGCGCGCCGCGGACGCCGCCCTCACGATGACGACGACCCAGCTGCGCCGCGCCCTCGGCCGCTGGCGCGAGGAGCTGCACGAGCAGCCCCTCGCCGAACGGCACGCGCGCGCCCGGGAGGACCGCGCCGTCTGGGTCACGCCCGACGTCGACGGGATGGCCACGCTCTGCGTCCACGCTCCCGCGCCCGCCGTCTCCGGCGCCTACGACCGACTCCGCCGCATCTCCCGCACCCTCCGCGACGAGGGCGACCCCCGCACCCTGCAGCAGCTCAGCGCCGATGCCGCCGTCGACCTGCTCTGCGACGGCGACATCGCCGGCACCACACCGAACGCCGAGCATCGCCCCGACCCGACCTTCGTCCCCGGTGTCCGCGCGGAGGTGCGGCTGACCCTCGCAGTGTCCGCCGCCGCGGGTCTCGATGACGCCCCTGCGGATCTCGACGGCTTCGGGCCGGTCCCCGCCGAGATCGCCCGCGAGCTGATCCGCACGGCGGCCTCCTTCACCCGCGTCCTCACCGATCAGGACACCGGCGCCGTCGTCTCCGTCGGCCGCACCTGGCGCGTCCCACCCGCGCAGATGCGCCTGCACCTCCAGCTGCGCGATCAGACCTGCCGCTTCCCCGGCTGCACCCGGACCGCCGCGACCAGCGAGGCCGACCACACCCTCGAGTGGCGCAACGGCGGCGAGACGTCTCTCGAGAACCTCGTCATGCTCTGCACGTCCCACCACCACGTCCGGCACGGGGAGCAGTGGAGCTACGACCGGGTCGACGACCACGGGACCCTCGAGTGGACGAGCCCCACTGGGCGGCGGATCAGCAACCGGCCACCACCCCTGCCCGGGCGGCCGCCGGACCGGCCGCCGGAGCCCCGCGTCGACACTGTTCCCGCACCGTTCTGACGGGGTGGATCTCGACACGCCCGCTCCGCGGGCTACTCGATCAGCACAAGGTGCCCGCTGTGGGCTACTCGATCAGCGTGCAATCGGCGCGATCGTGAGCAGAGACACGCTGGTCGAGTAGCGCGCAGCGCGTATCGAGACCCGGCTCCTGCAGGCAGCGGGTCAGTAGCTCTCGCGGCGGCGCTCCTGGTCGACGACGGCGGCGCGGTCGGAGAGGGCCCGCAGGCCCGCGAGGGGCTGCGCCATCCGGTGGTTGCTGCGGAGGACGGGCTCGGTGCGGTCGAGGAAGGCCCAGTAGCCGGCGGTGACCGGGCAGGCGTTCTCGCCCAGGCGCACCTTCGGGTTGAAGCGGCAGCCGCCGCAGTAGTCCGACATCTTGTTGATGTAGGCGCCGCCGGAGGAGTACGGCTTGGTCGCGATGACACCGCCGTCCGCGTGCTGCGACATGCCGATCACGTTCGCGGGCATCACCCACTCCGTGCCGTCGACGAAGACGTCGACGAACCAGTCGTTCAGCTCGGCCGGGTCCCAGCCGCGCTGCAGTCCCCAGTTGCCGAGCACCATCAGCCGCTGGATGTGGTGCGCCCAGCCGTGCCGGCGCACGTCGTCGAGGGTCTCGTGCAGGCAGTTCGCCTCGATGCCGGCCGGATCGAGGTCGAGCAGCTGCTGCGGGAGCGGGGCCGAGGCGCCGAGGGCCTTGCTGCGCGTGCGGTAGTCCGGCCCGAGATGCCAGTACAGGTGCCAGACGTAGTCGCGCCAGCCGAGGATCTGCCGGACGAAGCCCTCGACGCTCGCGAGCGGGGCGCCGCCCGAGGCGTGCTCGGCCGCGGCGGCGTCGATCACGGCACGCGGGTCGAGCAGGCCGAGGTTGAGCGGTGCGCTCAGCAGCGAGTGCGCCATCGTCCAGTCGCCCGAGAGCATCGCGTCCTCGTAGGTGCCGAAGTCGCCCAGGCGCGACGAGACGAAGTCGGCGAGCGCCGCCTCCGCCTCCGCGGGGGTCGCCGCGAACCGGCGCGGGCCGTCCTCGCCGACGAGCCGGATCGCTCCCTCTCGCTCCCAGCGGGCGAGATCGGCGCGCACCTCCTCGTCGATGTCGTCCTCCTCCGGCCACCACGGATCGGGCAGGCCGAGGCGCGAGGCACCCTTGGGCGGCGGGTTGCGGTTGTCGTGGTCGTAGTTCCAGCGGCCGCCCTCCGGCTGGTCGCCGCGCATCAGGACGCCGGTGCGCTCGCGGCTCCAGCGGTAGAAGTCCTCGAGCAGGAGCCGCTTGCCGGCCTTCGCGAGCGCCCACTCGCGGAAGTCCTCCTCCTCCGTGACGAAGCCGCGGCTGGGCAGGATGCTCATGCCCAGCCTGCGGGCGAGGCGACGGCCGCCCCGGGTCGGCGGGTCGATCACCTCGAGGTCGTCGCGGCCCGCGAGCCCCTCGGCGAAGGTCTCGGCGCGGACGTACTCGGCCCGGTCGCCGAGCTCGCGGCCGCGGTGGCGCAGCGCCGAGAGCAGCAGCTGCGCCTTCGCGCGGTGCATCGGCCGCCGTCCGAAGGCCGAGCGGGCCTCGACGAGCAGCATCGGACCGCCGTCGTCGAAGAGGGGGCCGAGCTGGCCGATGACGCTCCAGCGGGTCCGTGCAGTCCGTGCAGTCATGCTCGGAGGCTAGGCGGCACCGAGGACATCGCGACAGGAGTTGCGCTCCGCGCCCGGAGCATCGATGCGCCTCGAGCCTCGAAGAGCGCAGAGCATCCAAGAGCGCAGAGTGTCAAGGTGCGCGGATGTGCAGCCGCGACACCTTGCACCGGCGGACGCCGTGCAGGATCGTCGACTGCATCCACCCGACGCGATGAGGCGAGGAGCCCCGCCATGGCACACGACGACGAGTTCGAGACCACCACGACCACCGAGAGCGGCGGCACGACCGAGGAGACGACCCGTCGCGGGCGCCACCTCGCGGACGGAGCCGCGGACGGCGCCGGCACCGACGGACACAGCACCGACACCTCGGACGAGGGCGAGTACACCGAGACCGACGGCGTCTCGCACACCGACGGCGAGGAGGAGGGCAGCTACGTCGACACCTCCTCGCACCAGGAGTCGAGCACCGAGAAGGGCAGCTACGTCGACACGGAGGGCTCCGGCCCCGACTCCACCGGCGAGGGCGAGTACACCGACCGCGACGAGTAGTCCGCAGTGCGGGCCGGCCGTCAGTGCTGAGCGGCCGCCCGCTCCCCCGCGATGAACGCGGCGATCGCGTCGGCGCCCGGATGGTCGTCGGCGCTGATCGTCACCACCGCGTCGCCGGCGAACACCAGCAGCTGACCGTAGGCGCCGTGCAGGCGCCAGCACGGGCCGGGCCCGTCCCAGCCGGCGAGGGCGTAGCGCTGGTAGCCCGGGCCGGTGCCGGCGGGGACCCACTCGGAGTGCAGAGCGTCGCTCCACTCCGGGGCGAGGAGCCGCTCGCCGCGCCAGAGCCCGCGATCGCGGATCAGCCGGCCGATCCGGGCGGTCTCCCCGGTGCGCAGCGCCAGCCCGCTGCCGGCGACGATGCGGCCGTTCGGGCAGCGCTCCCACTCCGAGCCCTCGATCCCGAGCGGCTGCAGGAGCCTGCGGTCGACGTAGTCCCCCACGTCGCCCACCCGCGTCTCCAGGAGGCGCATCGCGGTGTAGCTGCTGGCGTTGGAGTACTGGAAGACGAGCCCGCGGGAGGGGCGGCGCAGGAACTCGACGGCGAGGTCGGGCCAGTCGGTCATCAGGGTCGGCGACCACGGCAGGTCGATGCCGCTGGTCATGCTCAGCAGTCGGCGGAGGGTGAGCTCCGCGACCCCCTCGCCCAGGTCCGCGGAGACCTCCGCGGTCAGAGACCGCTCCAGCGGCTCGTCGAGCGAGATCAGGCCCTCGTCGGCGGCCAGCCCCGCGGCCAGCACGCAGACGCCCTTGGCGACGGAGTGCACGTCCTCGCGGACGTCGGGCGTCCAGCGGTGCTCGGCGGCGTCGTCGCCGATCAGCACGTGCAGCCCGTGAGCCCCGAAGCCGACGGCGTCGATGTGCTCGACGAGGCGGTCGCGGAAGGCCTGCGCTGCTGTCGGGTCGGGCGCTGCTGTCACCGGGACAGTCTGCCCCGGCGCGGGCGCTTCCTAAGATCGTGGGCATGGACGAGGACAGCGCACGGGGCACCTGGCGGCGCGAGCCGAGCACCGTCGTCGTCGCCGACACCGGGACGCCGTCGCGCATCGCCGAGCCGTTCGCGATCGCGGCCGACATCGTCCTGCTCGAGGCACCGCACGAGTTCGCGCCGCACCGCCACGAGCTGCATGAGCTGGTCTGGGTCCGCGGCGGCACCATGACGGTCCGGCTCGAGCACCGGATCCTGACCGTGCCCGACGGCTTCGGCGTCTGGATCCCGGCCGGGACGGAGCACGCCGGGCGGACGACCGCGCGCACCGCGCTCTGCGACGCGCTCTTCGACCCGGAGCGCTCGCCCGTGCCGATCACGACGCCGGTCCTCGTCGAGGTGACGCCCGTGCTGGCCGCGCTCCTCACCCGGCTGTCCCGCTCCGACCTGGAGCCTGCGGCGCGGCTGCGGGCGGAGGCGGTGGTCTTCGACGTGATCGCGCCGTCGAGCGAGCAGTACTCCGTCACCGTTCCGCAGGGCGAGCGGCTCGCGCCCCTGGTCGCGGCGCTCCTCGACGACCCGACCGACCGCCGGACGCTCGCCGACTGGGCGGAGCACCTCGGCGTCGGCGAGCGGACCCTGTCGCGGGTCCTGCGTGCGCAGACCGGGCTGTCCTTCCTGCAGTGGCGCCAGGCGCTCCGAGCGCACCGCGCGCTCGCGCTGCTCGCGGAGGGGCGCAGGGTGCAGGACGTCTCGGAGCTGATGGGGCACACGCACCCGAGCACCTTCATCGCGGCGTTCAAGCGGGTGATGGGGACCACTCCGGGCGCGTTCGCGCAGGACCAGCGCGCCGCGGCGAACTGACCACCGGCACCCCGGCGGTGGCCGGAACGCTCTATCGGGTGTCCTCGGCAGCCGATTGCGGACGATCCTGCGGCCACCTAGCCTGAGGAAGGTAAGCCAACCCTTAGTAGGCTTCCTCCTCCAGCGGATCCTCCGCCCGCTCCCCCTCCGACGCAGGACTCCGCCTCCCCATGACTCCCTCCTCCGAGCCTCCGCGTGCGCCCTCGCGCCTCGCCGGCGCCGATCTCGTGCTCGGCTTCGGCCGGCGCACCGTCGTCGACGGCGTCTCGGTGCAGCTCGAGCCGGGCCGGGTGACGGCGCTCGTCGGACCGAACGGCTCGGGCAAGTCGACGCTGCTGCGCGCGCTGGCGCGGCTGCACGCCCCGAGCGGCGGAGCCGTCGTCCTCGACGGCGACCGCCCGGCGACGGCGCTGAGCAGCCGTGACTTCGCCCGCGAGGTGACCCTCTTCGCGCAGAGCCGCACCGCACCGCAGGGGCTCAGTGTCCGCGAGGTCGTCGCCTTCGGCCGCCACCCGCACCGCAGGGCCTTCGCCGGACCGTCGGCCGCGGATCGCGACGCGGTCGAGCGGGCGATGGCCACCACCGGCGTGCTGTCGATGGCCGAGCGGGCGGCCGGCGAGCTCAGCGGCGGCGAGCTGCAGCGGGTCTGGCTGGCGTCCTGCCTCGCTCAGCAGACCGGCGTGGTGCTGCTCGACGAGCCGACCAACCACCTCGACCTCCGCTACCAGGTGGAGACCCTCGATCTGATCCGCGATCTCGCCGAGGTGCACGGCGCCGCCGTCGGCGTCGTCCTGCACGACCTCGACCACGCGGCGCGCGTCGCCGACCGCCTGCTGCTGCTGAGCGACGGGCGGATCCTCGCCGAGGGCGATCCCCTCGCCGTGCTCACCGCGGAGCACATCGAGGCGGCCTACGGCCTGCGGGTCGAGGTCGCGGTGGACGAGCGGACCGGCCACCTGCGCATCGACCCCGTCAGCCGGCACGGCCCTCGCCTTCACGACCCGCTCCACCAGACCCCTGCCCGTTCCCGAGAGGACACCGAAGAATGACCCGCGCCCCCCTCCTCCCCACGGCCCTCGCCGCGGCCGCCGCCGGCGTGCTCCTGCTGACCGGCTGCGGCACCACCGCCGTCGAGACTGCCGATGCCGCCGGCACCGTCGACTCCGCCGAGTGCGCCGCCGACGACACGCCGACCGCCACCGGCGCCGTCTCGCTCACCGACAGCCTCGGCCGCACGGTCGAGCTCGACGCACCCGCCGAGCGGATCGTCGTGCTCGAGTGGCAGCAGACCGAGGACCTGCTGACGCTCTGCGTCGCCCCGGTCGGCGCCGCCTCGACCGAGGACTACGCCACCTACGTCAGCGCCGAGACCCTGCCCGAGAGCACCACCGACGTGGGCGAACGCGGCGAGCCCGACCTCGACACCCTCTACGGACTCGACCCGGACCTGATCGTGATCGAGGCCTACAGCGCCGACGACGAGCTCCTCGCCCAGCTCGAGGAGCGCGACGTGCCGGTGCTCGCGACCATCGGCGCGGACGCGAGCGGCCAGATCGACAACATGAAGGAGGTGTTCTCGCTCCTCGGCGAGGCCACCGGGCGGACCGAGCGCGCAGACACGGTGCTGGCGGAGTTCGACCAGCACCTCGCCGACGCCACGACCGAGGTCGCCGAGGCCGCGCTCTCGACGCCGGAGTTCGTCTTCTTCGACGGCTGGATCGAGAGCGGCAACGTCGTCATCCGCCCGTACGGGAAGGGCGCGCTGTTCACCGAGCTCGGCGAGGAGCTGGGCCTCGAGGGCGCCTGGACGGACGAGATCAACGACTCCTACGGCAGCGGCGGCGTCGACCCCGCCTACGGTCTCGCGCAGACCGACATCGAGGGGCTGACCGCGGTCGGCGAGGCGAACCTGGTCTACTCCAACGACGGCACCCCCGACAGCTACGTGACAGAGCTCGCCAAGAGCCCGGTCTGGGCCGCGCTCCCCGCGGTGCAGCAGGGCCGCGCCTTCGAGTTCCCGCCCGGCGTCTGGGGCGCCGGCGGACCGAAGTCCGGCGAGCAGGCCATCGACGCCTTCGTGGACGTCATCGTCGGCGAGTGACGACGACGTCGGCCGCCGACGAGCGCCGTTCCGACCCGCGCCGTGCGGACGTCCGGACGGCGCTCGTCGGCGTCGGCGTGCTCGCGGCCCTCGCGGTCGTGGTCGTGCTCGTCGGCCTCTGGCACCTGACCCAGGGCACCTCGGGCATCGGCGCGGACGGGCTGCTGCGCGCCCTGCTCGGCGAGGAGGTGTCGGTCGGCGGAGTCTCGGCCGCCGACGTCTTCGCCGGCTCGCGGCTGCCGCGCCTGTCCGCGGGCATCGCCGTCGGGCTCGCCCTCGGGGCGGCGGGCGCGCTGCTGCAGTCGATCTCGCGCAACGCCCTCGCCTCGCCGGACACGCTCGCGGTGACCGCGGGCGCCTACTTCGCCCTGACCGCGGTGGCCGCCTTCTCGGTGGCCGTGCCGCTCTGGGCGTCCAGCGGAGTCGCCTTCCTCGGCGGGCTCGCGGCAGCGGCCGTCGTGCTCGCGCTCAGCGGCCGCGCCGCGGGCACCTCGAGCACCCGGCTGATCCTGGCGGGCTCGGCGATCGCGATGGCGCTCGACTCCGGCACGGCGATGCTGCTGATCCTGTTCCGGGAGAACACCACCGGGCTGTTCGCCTGGGGCAGCGGCTCACTGGGTCAGCTCAACATCGACGCCTCGGTGCGCGCCGCGCCGCTGATCGCGGTCGTCCTCGCGCTGGCCCTGCTGCTCTCGCGCCGCCTCGACGTGCTCGGCCTCGGCGAGGACGGCGCCGCGACCCTCGGCGTCCCGGTCCGCTCGACCAGGGCGCTGGCCGTGCTCTGCGCGGTGCTGCTCACCAGCACCTCGGTCACCCTGGCCGGGCCGATCGCGTTCGTGGGGCTCGGCGCCCCGGTGCTGACCCGGCTGCTGGCGGCGCGGGTGCCGGCGCTGCGTCGGCACGTCTTCCTCGTGCCCGCGTCGGGGCTGATCGGCGCCGCGCTGATCGTGCTCGCCGACGCGCTGCTGCGCGCGATCCTCAGCCCGGAGGGGGCCACGGCGATCCCCACGGGCATCCCGACCGCGGTGCTCGGCGGAGTGGTCATCGTGGTGCTCGCCCTGCGGATGCGCGACGCCGGCTCCGCGCGGACGGCGCGGGCGGTGCGCTCCTCGCTGCGGACGGTCCGGCGCTTCCGGATCGTGCTCGCGGTGCTCGTCGTCCTGCTCGCCGGCACGATCGTGCTCGGGCTGCTCGCGGGCAGCCTGCAGCTGCGCCTGGGCGACGTCGTCCTCTGGCTGCAGAGCGCGGCACCGGACCTCGTCGCCCGCGCCCTCGACGAGCGGGCGCCCCGCATCGCCGCGGCCGTGCTCGCCGGCGCGGCGCTCGCGCTCGCGGGCACCGCGGTGCAGGGCACCGTCCGCAATCCGCTGGCCGAGCCGGGACTGCTGGGCATCACCGCCGGCGCCGGGCTCGGCGCCGTGATCGTCGTCACCACCGGTCTCGGCGGCGGCGGGCGCCCCGTTCTGATCGCGATGGCGGTCGCCGCCGGGCTCGCGACCTTCGGGGTGATCGCCCTGCTCGCCTGGCGCGGCGGCCTGCAACCGGATCGCTTCGTGCTCGTCGGCATCGGCATGGGCTACGCCCTGAGCGCGGTGACCGCCTTCCTGCTGCTGAGCTCCGACCCGTGGCAGACGCCGCGGATCCTCACCTGGCTCTCCGGCACGACCTACGGCCGCTCGCTGCCCGACGTCCTCCCGGTCGCGATCGGGATCCTCGTGCTGCTGCCGATCCTCCTGGGACTGCGCCGCCGCCTGGACCTGCTGGCGATCGACGAGGACACCCCGCGCATCCTCGGCGTCCGGCCCGAGCGCACCCGGCTGGGCGTTCTCGCGCTGGCCGCCGTGCTCGCCTCGCTGGCCGTCGTCGCCGTCGGCACGGTCGGCTTCGTCGGACTGGTCGCGCCGCACCTGGCCCGGACGCTGGTCGGCGCGCGGCACGGGCGCATCGTCCCGGTCGCGATGCTGCTCGGCGGACTGCTCGTCCTCGTGGCGGACACCCTCGGCCGCACGCTCATCGCGCCCTCGCAGCTGCCCGCGGGCCTGATGATCGCGCTGGTCGGTGCGCCCTACTTCGTCTGGCTGCTCCGCCGCACCCGCGACTGAGCGAGGAGGCGGTAGGCGGCGCCGACGGCGAGCACCGCGACGCCGCCCGCGATCGAGGCGGGAGGGAGGGTCGCCACGAGGAGGAGGCAGCCGGCGACGCCGACGACCGCCAGCAGGCGGGGGTAGCGGCGGTGCGGGGCCTCCTGGGTCAGCGCCGCGACGTTCGCGACCAGGTAGTAGAGCAGCACGCCGAACGAGGAGAAGCCGATCGCCGAGCGCAGGTCGGCGACGAGCACCAGGACGACGACGATCAGGCCGACGACGATCTCAGCGCGGCGCGGGACGCTGCGGACCGGGTCGATCACGGCGAGCGCCCGCGGCAGATCGCCGTTCCGCGCCATCGCCAGGCTCGTGCGGCCGATGCCGGCGATCAGCGCGAGCAGTGCGCCGAGGCTCGCGGCCGCGGCACCCACCCGGATCGGCACCGCGGTCCAGGGCCAGGCGGCGGCCGCGTCGACGAGCGGCTGCGTCGAAGCGGCGAGCCGCTCAGGGCCGAGCACCGCGAGCAGACCCGCGCCGACCACCGTGTAGATCAGGACCGCGAGCCCGAGCGCGCCGAGGATCGCCCGCGGGATGGTGCGCGCGGGGTCGCGCACCTCCTCCCCCATCGTGGCGAGGCGGGCGTAGCCGGCGAAGGCGAAGAACAGCAGCCCGGCCGACTGCAGCACGCCGTAGGCGTCGAAGGGGCGGTCGGTGGCGGAGGCGGCCGCCGGGCCGGACGCCGCCGCGGCGGCCATCGCGAGGACGAGCACCACGAGGACGATCGAGAGCAGGATCCGGGTCGCGAGCGCCGTCCGGGTCACGCCGAGCACGTTCACCGCCACGAGGACGACGACCGCGGCCACCGCCACCGGCCGCTCCCAGCCCGCGGGCGCGGCGTAGGCGGCGACGGTCAGCGCCATCGCCGCGCAGCTCGCCGTCTTGCCGACGACGAAGCTCCAGCCGGCCAGGAAGCCGGGCCACTCGCCGAGCCGCTCCCGGCCGTAGAGGTAGGCGCCGCCGGAGCGCGGGTACTGCGCGGCCAGCTGCGCCGTGGAGGAGGCGTTCGCCCAGGCGACGATCGCGGCGAGCGCCAGGCCGAGCAGCAGCCACGGGCCGGCCGCCGCGGCGGCGGGGGCGAAGGCGGAGAAGAGCCCGGCGCCGAGCATCGAGCCGAGCCCGATGACGACGGCGTCGCGGGTGCCCAGGCGGCGGGCGAGGGAGGCGTCGGAGGTCACCGCCCCGTCTTAGCGCACCCGGGCGACGGCCGGGTTAACCTGGGCGTCCGTGCCGAGACCGGGAGGCTCCCATCCGCATCCTCATCGTCGACGACGAGATCAACCTGCTCGGTGCGCTCGAGGCGGGCCTGGAGGGCGAGGGCTTCGCCGTCGACACCGCCACGACCGGCACCGACGCGCTCTGGCTCGCGCAGGAGGCGGAGTACGCGGCGATCGTGCTCGACCTGATGCTGCCCGACATCAGCGGCTTCCGGGTCTGCGAGCGCCTGCGCGCGGCCGAGGACTGGACGCCGATCCTGATGCTCACGGCGAAGGACGGCGACCTCGACCAGGTCGAGGCGCTCGACACCGGCGCGGACGACTACCTCACGAAGCCGTTCTCCTTCCCGGTGCTGGTCGCGCGGCTGCGGGCGCTGATCCGCCGCGGCGCCGCCGAGCGGCCGACCGTGCTCACCGTCGGCGACCTCGTGCTCGACCCGGCCGCGCGCCGGGTGGAGCGCGGCGGGGTCGCGATCCCGCTGACGGCGCGCGAGTTCAGCGTGCTGGAGTACCTCGTCTCGCGCGCGGGCGACGTCGTCCCCAAGCGCGACATCCTCGGCGCCGTCTGGGACTTCGACTTCGACGGCGATCCGAACATCGTCGAGGTCTACATCCGGACGCTCCGCAACAAGATCGACCGGCCGTTCGGCCGCGAGACCATCCGCACCCGGCGCGGCGCGGGCTACTCGGTGCTGCCGTGACGCGGCGTCGGCGCTCCCTGCGCTCCCGGATCACGCTCGCGGCGACCGCCGTGGTCGCCCTCGCGGCGGTGCTCGGCGCGGCCGGCTTCCTGCTGGTGCTCTCCTCCGTGCTCGCGGGCAGCTCCGCGACAGCGGCCGAGACCGAGGCGGAGCGGATCGCGACCCTCGTGGAGCGCGGCGGCGCCGACGCGGTGCGGGCTTCGGAGGGCGTCGTGCAGCTGATCGTCGACGGGCGCGTGGTCGCCGCGGGCGAGGACGCGGACGATCTGCCGGCGCTGGCGACCGAGGAGCGCGACGAGCCGTTCACGACGACGCCGGCGGACGAGGATCCGCTGGTCGTCGCGACAAAGGAGCTCGACGACGGCTCGCTCGTCGTCGTGGGCGTCCCCGACGAGGGCCGGGCGGAGGCGCTCGCGACGACCGCGGGCCTGCTCGCGGTGGCCGTCCCGCTGCTGGTCGCCTTCGTCGCCGCCGTCTGCTGGATCGTCGTCGGCCGTGCGTTGCGGCCGGTGGACCGGATGCGCGCTGAGGCGGACGCGGTCACCGCGGCGGCGCTCGACCGCCGGATCGCGGAGCCCGGCTCCGGCGACGAGATCGACCGGCTCGCGCAGACCCTCAACCGGATGCTCGGGCGGCTCGAGGACGGCCAGGAGCGGCAGCGCCGGTTCGTCTCGGACGCCTCGCACGAGCTGCGCTCGCCGGTCGCGGCTTTGCGCCAGAGCGCGGAGGTCGCCCTCGCGCATCCCGACCGGCTCGACGCGGCCCGGCTGGCGACGACCGTCGCCGAGGAGTCGGTGCGGATGGGCGGCCTGATCGAGGGCCTGCTGCTGCTGGCGCGCGCCGACGAGGCGCGCCTGGCCGTGCTGGCGGCCCCGGTCGACCTCGACGACCTGGCGCTGCGCGAGGTCCGGCGGCTGCGCGACTCCGGGATCACCGTGGACGCCTCGGGGGTCTCGCCGGTGCAGGCGGTGGCCGACGAGGCCCTGCTCGGGCGCGCGCTGCGGAACCTCGTCGACAACGCGGTCCGGCACCGCGCCTCGCGGCTGGCGATCGCGACCCGCGGCGAGGGCCCGACCGCGGTGCTCGTCGTCGACGACGACGGACCGGGGATCCCGTCGGCCGACCGCGAGCGGGTGATCGAGCGCTTCGTCCGGCTGGACGAGGGGCGCGCCCGCGACGCCGGCGGCTCGGGGCTCGGGCTCGCGATCGTCGCCGAGATCGCGGCGGCGCACGGCGGGAGCGTCGCGATCGAGGAGTCGCCGTGGGGCGGCGCGCGAGTGACGCTCCGGGTGCCGCTGCACTGACCGGAGCTGCAGGGGGCCGCTTCAGGCTGGCTTCAGCGGCGCCGCGGGACAGTGGCTGCGGCGTCGACGAGCGGCGCCGGAGACGGAGCGGATCATGCAGAAGAAGACCGGGATCATCGTCGGAGTCGTGGGCGCGATCGTGCTCGTCGGAGCTGGCACGGGCATCGCCTTCGCCGCGACCGACGGCTTCGAGCGCTCGGACGCGCTGACCGGCACCGACCTCGACCGCGCGAGCGAGGTCGCGATCGCCGAGATCGGCGGCGGGACCGTGACCTCGGCCGAGCGCGACGACGACGGCACGCCGGGCTACGAGCTCGAGCTGCGCGGCGACGACGGCCTCGAGTACGACGTGCGGCTGGACGACTCCTTCGGCGTGCTCATCGTCGACCCCGACGACGACGCGGTGCGCGGCGCCGACGGCACGAACGGCAGCACGGACGACGGCACGACCGGCACCACCGAGGACAGCACCACCGGCGTCACCCGCGCAGTCGACCCCGACGACCTCGTCGGCGAGGAGCTGACCCGCGCGAGCGAGGCCGCGATCGCCGCGGTCGGCGGCGGCACGGTCACCGAGGCCGAGCGCAGCGACGACGCCGATCACGCCTTCGACGTCGAGATCACCCGCGCCGACGGCACGGACGTGGACGTCGACCTCGACGCGTCCTACGCGGTCGTCCGCACGGAGGAGTAGCCCCCGCGAGCGGGGGGGCTCAGCCCTGCCCCGGCCCGTTCCCGTCGCCCGGGTTCTGGCCGCTCTCCGGGCTCCTCCCGTTGCCGTTCCCCCCGCCGTTGCCACCGGAGTTCCCCGGTCCCTCGACCGGCTCCTCGACCGGTGCCGGCGAGGCGGGCGCCTGCACCGCCGGAGCGCCGGTGGCCGGCGTCGTCGCGGCGGGCGCGGGCGACTCCTCCTCGGGCGGCTCGGTCGGCTCGACGGGCTCCGTCGGCTCGGTCTCCTCGGGAGTCGGCGACGGCTCCTCCTCGGGGGTCTCCACCGGGGCCGGCGTCTCCTCCTCCGGGGTCTCCTCGGCCGGCGGCTCCTCCTCGACGGGAGCGGTCTCCTCCGGCTCGGGCCCGGTCGACTCCTCGGGCGCGGGGACGGCCGCGATCAGCGCGGCGAGGTCGGCGCGCACGATGTCGGCCTGGGTCCGGATCGCGGTCGCACGGTCTTCCTGCACGGTCCCGCCGGCGATCGCCGCGTCGAGCGTCGCCTGGAGCGCGTCCAGCTCGGTCAGCGCTCCGGCCCAGTCGTCGGCCGACGCCTTCTCGGCGACGGCGACGACCGCGTCGTCGAGGGCCTGCGCGGTGCCGTCGTCGATCGACGGGTCCGCGGCGGAGCAGCCCGACAGCACGAGCACCGCGGCGAGCACCGCTCCCCCGGCCCGCAGCCTCAGACCCGCACGCCTCACGCCCCTCACGAGCGGATGCTCTCGCGCAGCTGACGCAGGTGCTCGCCGAGCTCCCCGTCGACGGCGGGCAGCGGCGACTGCGGACCGTCGAACAGGACGAGCACGAGGCCGATCGCGACGGCGACCAGCGCGAGCACCACGACGATCAGCCACGGGCTCGGCCCGGTGCGGCGCCGAGCGGCCGCGGGCGGAAGGACGGGCGCACTCGGCGCGACCCGCGTCGTCGTCGCCGTGGCGGGCGCCGCCCCCGGCAGCAGCTCGGTCGCGCCCATCGGCAGAACCGACGTCGCGTCGAGCAGCTCGGTCGCGGCGGACGTCGGGGCGAACCGCTCGGTGGCGGGCATCCGCTCGGTCGGCGGCGGTCCGGACGGCTGCCGGACCGGCACGTCGGGGACGACGATCGCCGTCGGCGGGCCGTCGCGCCGCGGGTCGATCAGCGCACGCGCCGACTCCGCCACCTCGATCGCCGTGGGGCGCTCGGCCGGCTCGCGCCGGGTCATCGCGTTGAGCAGCGCCGACCAGCCGCCGCCGAGCGAGTCCGACACCTCGGGGTCGCGCAGCAGCCGGGCGAGGGTGACCTCGATCGCCGACCCGGTGAAGGGGCGGCGGCCGGTCAGCGACTCGAGCAGCACCAGTCCGAGGGAGTAGACGTCGCTGGCCGAGGTCAGCACGTCGCCGTGCGCCTGCTCGGGGCTGAGGTAGGCGGCGGTGCCGATCAGCGTGCCCGGCGAGGTGATGCGGGTGGCGTCGATCAGGTAGGCGATGCCGAAGTCGGCGAGCTTGGGCCGGAACTCGCGGCTCGTCAGCGGGCTCGGCACGAGCAGCACGTTCGAGGGCTTCACGTCGCGGTGCACCACTCCGGCCGCGTGCACGGTGTGCAGGGCCTCGCCGAGGTCGGCGGCCATCGACGCGACGTCATTCGGCGCGACGGGGCCGGTGGCGAGGCGCTCCGCGAGGCTCGGCCCCTCGGCGAGCTCCATCACCATGTAGGCCTGGCCGCCGGTGTCGTCGCCGCCGTCGTCGGCGTCGTAGAGGGTGACCAGCGCGGGGTGGTTGAGGGCCGCGAGCAGCCGGATCTCGGACGACTTGCGCTGCAGGTCCTGCGCGTCGTCGATGCCCGGCGCGAACATCTTCAGCGCCACCGATCGGCCGAGGATCTCGTCGCGCGCCCGGTAGACCGTGGCCATCCCGCCCCGGCCGATCAGCTCCTCGATCGTGTAGCGGCGCCCGATCGTCGTGCCGACGACGCGGTTCTCGCCCGTTCGGTGGGATGACACGGTTCCTCCTCGGGCGGATGCTGCGGCAACGCCGCGCCCCCCGGTGCGACCGTCTCCCCAGGGTAGTACGTCCGTCTTCCGAGGCGCAGGACTCGACCGGGGGCCCGCGGGCTGTCAAGCGGGTGCCCGCCCCTGAACCCGCGCGTAGCGTGGCTGGTCCCGACGAAAGGTAGGCACATGGACGAGGACGACCAGGGATCGACGATCGGCGCGACGGACGGCGCGGCTCCGGCCACGGCGAACGAGAGCGAGACGATCGAGAAGGACCGCGCGGAGTCGCCGGGCAGCGAGCGCGAGACCGAGGTCCGCCAGAACCAGGACCCCACCACCAGCCGGACGGAGGTCTCCGGCTCGGCCGAGGTCATCTCCGTCCCCGGCACCGGCGGCGCGGACGACGTCGGCACCGTCGAGGTCGACCCCGACGAGGTGTCGCTCAACGGCAAGCCGTTCCCGGGCCACGCCGGAACGAAATGATCCGGCCCACCCCGGGAACCCCGCCCATCAGCCGGCTCCGCCGGCGGGCGGGCCACGCCGGAACGAAATGATCCGGCCCACCCCGGGAACCCCGCCCATCAGCCGGCTCCGCCGGCGGGCAGGCCACGCCGGACCGAAGTAGTCGCTCTGCACTTCGCAGTGGACGCGCGGAGCCCGGTCATGCTGGTCGAGTAGCCCCGCAGGGGCGTATCGAGACCCGCCGTCACCGGAAGGGCGGTCTGCAGACTCGTCTTCTGACGCGAGTGGATCTCGATACCCCCGCTCCGCGGGCTACTCGATCAGCATGGCCCGCTCCGCGGGCTACTCGATCAGCATGGCCCGCTCCGCGGGCTACTCGATCAGCATGGCCCGCTCCGCGGTCACTGACCACGTCCTATCCGACCGGGTCGAGCAGGCCCGGGTCGTGGCGGTCGACCGTCCGCGCGTTGTTCACGCGGCGGTCGACCGGGTACGCGGTGATGGTCGACGCGACCGCGACCGACGCCCGGTCGAGGGTCGCGAGCATCTCCTCGCTGGAGGCGAGCGGCTCCGGGCTCAGCCAGGCGTCGCGGACGTCGGGCGTGAGGAAGACGGGCATCCGGTCGTGCACCTCGCCGGAGGCGTCCCGCGCCTCGCGGGTGATGATCGTGAAGGAGACCCGCCACCCGTCGCCCTCCTTGCGCGCCGCGTAGAGGCCGGCCGCGGCGAGGATCGGCTCCTCGCCGTGCAGGAACCACGGCTGCTTGCCGTCGGCGCGCGCCTCCCACTCGTAGTAGCCGCGCATCGGCACGATCGCGCGCTGCTTGGCGAAGGCCCCGCGGAACAGGCCGTTCGAGGCGACCGTCTCGAGCCGCGCGTTGATCGGCGACGGCCCCTTCCCCTTCGCCCAGGAGGGCCGGAAGCCCCAGGAGGCCAGCTCGATCTCGCGCTCCAGCGACTCCTCGTGCCGGTGCTCGCGCACGATCGGCGCCGCGTCGGTGGGGGCGACGCTGAAGTCGGGCGCCCAGTCGGCCGCCCGGCCGCCCGCCGCCACGAACTCCGCGATCAGGGCGTCGGTCTCGGAATCCATCGCGAAGCGTCCGCACATGCGGGCGACACTACGCCGGACCACCGACGGCGGCGAGGACCGGGTCCCGCCGCCCGCGGCGGATCGTCGCGACCGCGAGCCCCGCGACCATCACCGCACCGCCGATCAGCACCCCGACCGAGGGCACCTCGCCGAGCAGCACCCACGCCGACAGCACGCCGACCACCGGCACCAGCAGCGTGAACGGCACGACCGACGCGGCCGGGTAGCGGGCGAGCAGCGAGTTCCAGATGCCGTAGCCGATCAGCGACGCGAACACCGCGGTGTAGAGGGTGCTGAGAATCGCCGCGAGCGAGAGTCCCTGGAGCGCGTCGGCGATCGCGGGCCCGCCGTCGACGAGCAGGGAGAGCAGCAGCGCCGGGATCGGCACGACCAGCGCCGACCAGACCACCAGCGACAGCCCCGAGGCGCCCTTCGCCCGCCGGGTCAGCACGTTGCCGATCGCCCAGGACAGCGCGCCGCCGAGGCAGACCACGAACGGCAGCCAGGGCGCGACGGCCCCGTGCGAGAGGGCGACGATCACGAGCCCCGCGACGCCGACCACCAGGCCGATGCTCTGCCGCCGCGTCGGCCGCTCCTTCAGCAGCACCGCCGCGATCAGCACCGTCAGCACGATCTGCGCCTGCACCACCAGCGACGCCAGCCCCGCGGGCATCCCCAGCGCGAGCGCCAGGTAGAGCAGGGCGAACTGGCCCAGGCTCATGAACGCGCCGATCGTCGCGACCGTGCGCAGCGGCGCCGCCGGCCGCGGCACGAGGAACACGGCCGGCACCGCGACCACCGTGAACCGCATCGCCAGGAACAGCAGCGGCGGCACGTCCGCGAGCCCCACGTCGATCACGACGAAGTTCAGCCCCCAGAGCAGGACGACGAGGAGGGCGAGGAGGCTGTGCCGGCGGGTCATGCCCCCAGACAAGCGCGGATGACCCGGCAGCACCAGCGCACGTCCGCACCGCCGACCCGGTAGCGTCGCTGCATGGTCGGACCCCCTGCAGGCATCGCGAGCCCCGCATGACCGCGAGTGCCGCGTGATCGAGCCGTCCGCGCTGCGCGCCCTGATCGCCGTCCGCGACTGCGGCACGGTCGCCGCCGCGGCCGACGCGCTCGGCTACACCCCGTCGGCCGTCTCGCAGCAGCTCAAGCGCCTCGAGCGCCAGTCGGGCGGCGCCGTCGCCGAGCGCTCCGGCCGCGGCGTGCTGCTCACCGCGCACGGCCGGACCCTCGCCGAGCGCGGCGAGCGCCTCCTCGCCGAGCTCGAGGCGCTCGGGCACCTCGGCACGGTCCCGGCGGAGGAGGTGACCGGCACCCTGCGGGTCGTCGCGTTCTCGACCGCGATGCGCGGACTCCTCGTCCCCGCCCTCGCGCGGATCCGCGAGCGGGCGCCCCGGCTGCGGCTCACCCTCGACGAGCTCGACCCGTGGGAGGCGTCGCGGCGCCTCGAGCGGGGCGCGGCCGACCTGGCGATCCTGCACGATTGGCCGGGCCTCGCCCTCGAGCTCCCGCCGGACACCATCGAGACCGAGACCCTGCTCGAGGACCGCGCCGACGTCCTCCTCCACCGCGCGCACCCGCTCGCCGGCAGCGCCGAGATCGCGCCGAGCCGCCTGGCCGACGAGACCTGGGTGAGCATCCCGGCGGGCGCGATCTGCCACGCCTGGCTGCTGCGCACCTTCGCCGGCACCGGTCGCCAGCCCGACATCGCCTACTACGACGAGGACTTCAGCACCCACATCGCCCTGGTCGAGGCGGGACTCGCGGTCGCGCTGGTGCCGCGGCTGGGCCGCGAGCCGCTCCCGGAGGCGGTGGTCGCCGTCCCCGCGGTCGACCCCGTCTCGACACGGGTCGTCAGCGCGGCCTGGCGCCGCTCGGGCCGCGGGAACCCCGCACGGGCGGTCGTGCTGGAGGCGCTGCGCGCCGTGTGCTGACGAGCGGGGAGCACCGGCCGGCGAGGCTCAGCCGACGACGCGGCTCTTCGCCGACCAGAAGCGCATCAGCGCACCTGCCGCGATCGAGCCCGCGGCACCGGCCGCGAGGTCGCCGAGCGTGTCCTCGTAGCCGACGAAGATCGACGGGTCGACGAAGCGGTGCCCGGCCCACTCGCCCCACTCCCAGAGCACGCCCATCGAGAGGCCGAAGCACGCGCAGAGCACGATCGCCGGCGCGAGCGGCCCGCGGTCGCCGGCGACGGTCGGCACCACTCCCGCGCGCGCGGCGACGATGTAGGCGACGGCCGCGACGAGCCCGTTCAGCACGAAGTGCACGACGAGGTCCCACGACGCCCAGGCCTGGTAGAGCCCGAGCACGCTGCTCCAGGAGGCGATCAGCAGCGCCAGGCCGAACGTGGCGTCCAGAGCCGGCCGGATCCCGAGGAACCGCGGCAGCACCAGCCCGATCGAGGCGAGGGCGAGCACCGCGACGTCGACGAGGTCCCAGCCGAGCACCGCGGCGACGATGCTCAGCGCGCCGAGCGCGCGGACCGCGTCGGCGAACCACTCGCCCGGAGTGCGCGGAGGCTCCATGAAGGTCGAGATCAGGACGGGCTCGTTCTCGGGGCGGGATCTCACAGCGGGTCGGGTCACGGCTTCGTGAAGCGGAGCACGGCCTGGACCGCCTCGTGGTCCGAGCCGGGCGCCGTCCCGTAGCGCGTCGTGTTGATCGCCGCCGAGACGACCTCGAACGCCCCGGCGCTGACCGTGAGCCAGTCGATGCGGCGCCCCGCCTTCGGCGCGCGGTAGTTGGAGTAGGTGCCCCAGTGCGGGGTGAGGTGCGTGCCGGCGACGACCCAGGAGTCGGCGAGCCCGCCCTCGTCGAGCAGCGCCCGGTACGGGGCCGTGCCGACGTCGGTGTTGGTGTCGCCCATCACGATCGCGGGCCGGCCGAGGTCGGTGACCCGCTCGGCGACGAGCTCGGCCGACCGCAGCCGCGAGCGCCGCGAGAGGTGGTCGAAGTGCGTCGCGACGACGGTGAGCTCGCGGTTCGTCGCGTGGTCGGTCAGCTCCGCGATCACCGCGGTGCGGGGGATCCGGTTGCCCCAGCTGCGCGAGCCGGCGACGTCCGGAGTGGCGGACAGGGCGATCTGCGACCAGTCGCGCACCGCGAAGCGGCTCCGGTCGACGAAGAGCATCACGCGCTCGCCGCCGCGATCCGCGTCCCGGCCGAAGCCCATGCCCTCGAACGAGGCGCCGAGCGACTCGTGCACCCACTGCGCCTGATCGGGCAGCGCCTCCTGCGCCGCGAGGATCGACGGGCTCTCCTCCTGCAGCAGGCGCCGGACGAGGGGCTTGCGGCGCTCCCACTGATCGACCGCGCGGGCGGTCAGACGGGGCATCCGCCGGCGGATGTTGTAGGTCATCACGTGCAGCTCGGGCGCCGCGATCGGACCGATCAGCGGAGTCGGGTCGGTCATGCCTCCACCCTACGGCGGCCGTCGGAGCTGCCCGGGAGGCTTGCGCAGTCGCTCCTGCGCACCCCTACTCTTCGAGGATGACCCTCTCGCCCGCGCTCGCGGCACTCTCCGACGCCTCGTTCGTCTCCCTCACCACCTTCCGGAAGACCGGGGTCGGAGTGTCGACGCCGGTGTGGATCGCCCGGGACGGCGCGGACCTGATCGTCACGACTCCGCGGAAGAGCGGCAAGGTCAAGCGCCTGCGCAACGACCCGCGGGTGACCCTCGTCCCCTGCGACCGCCGCGGCCGCGTCGCCGACGGCGCGGCCGTCCTCGAGGCGGAGGCGCACATCGTCTCCGACGCCGACACCGTCGAGCGCCTCGGCCGCGTCTTCCTCCGCGAGTACCGCCTCGAGTACCGGATCTTCATGCTCATCGAGCGGATCGTCTCCCGCGGCGACCGCACCCGCGTGATGCTCCGCATCGCGGACCGCTGAGCGAGCCCTCCCTGCCGGTCGACGGACCGCTGAGCGGGCCCTTCCTGCTGGTCGAGTAGCCCCGCAGGGGCGTCTCGAGACCCGCCGTCCTCAGCAGGGCGGGTCTGCAGACTCACGTCCTGACGCCGGTGGATCTCGATGCGCCCGCTCCGCGGGCTGCTCGATCAGCAGGGACGTCTTGCCTACACCCCGGCCGCCGGTGGCGGATAGGGCTACGGCTGCGGGGTGCCGCGGCACTACGGTGGGGCGTCGCACGCCGGTGCCACCGCGCCTCCCGCGCACGCCGGCGCACGCAGAAGGAGCACGTATGAGCATCGGAGCAGGGATCTTCCTCCTCGTCGTCGGCGCGGTCCTCGCGTTCGCCGTGGACGTCCAGGTGGCCGGGATCGACCTCAAGCTGGTCGGCTACATCCTCATGGCCGCAGGAGCGGTGGGCCTCGTCCTCGGCCTCGTCCTGATGACGCGGCGCCGTCAGGCCGTCTCGACCACCCGCTCGGCGGTCGACCCCGCCAGCGGCGAGCAGGTCACCCGTCGCACCAGCGAGGGCAACGGCCCCGTCGTCTGACCCGGGGAACGAAGGAGGGGCGTCACCGGCATCGCCGGGGGCGCCCCTCTTCTCCTTCTCGGAGCCCGGTGCGACTACTCGTCGTCCGGCTCGCCACCGGAGACGGTGTCCGTGTCGCCGCCGCCGCTGGACGTGTCGGTGCCGGTGCCGTCGGGGAGCTCCTCGGTCTTCTCGGTCTTCTCGCTCTCGGTGCCGTTGCTGCTGTCGCTGCTCATCGCCGCTCTCCCTTCGCCCCGGCGCTCTGCCGGGACGACCACTCTCCTCCGCGTCCGTCCCGGAGCGCCAGGGGGTGGCGGCGGCGGCCGCAGGAGGACACGATGTGCCGACGCCGCTGGCACAATCCCCAGCGGCAGGGCCCTCGCCTCCGGTTGACTGGAGGCGCTCCGCCGACCGACGGCGGCACTCTGGAGGAGACATGGCGAACCACCGATTCGAGCTGCGGTCCGGACGCGGGATGGGCGTCTCGGCCGCCGGCGACCCGATCGCCGACCGGCTGGTCGTCTTCTGCCACCCCACTCCCGGCGCCGGCGGCTTCGACCCCGACCCCCTCGTCACCGGCCCCTGGGGCCTGCACCTGCTCATCCTCGACCGCCCGGGCTACGGCGCCTCCGACCCCGTCGACGCGCAGCACGGCCGCGTGCAGGACCGCGCCGACGACCTCGCGGAGTACCTCCGCCGCTCCGAGCGCACCGCCCGCGACGTCGACGGCGCCCGCTTCGGCAGCGTCGGCGTGGTCGGCTGGGGCTCCGGAGGCGCCTTCGCGCTCTCGCTCGCCGCGCGGCACCCGGACCTCGTCGACCGCATCGCGATCGTCGGCACTCCCGCTCCCCCGCAGGCCGGCGCGCTCGTGCACCCCACGTCGGCCTGGGAGCGGCGCCAGACGCTGCCGGGTGAGGACGCCGCCGGGATCGCCGCGACGCTCCCCGAGGACGTGCCGGGTCTCGACTCGCTCGGCGTCGACCCCGGCGACCCGGTGCTCGCGAGCCACGGCGGGCTCCGCAACCGGCTCGAGCGGATGCTCGGCGAGGGCTGGCGCCAGGGCCCCGGCGGCGCCGCGACCGACCTCGTCGCGCTCCGCGACGGCTCCTGGGCCGACGAGCTCGACCGGGTCACCGCCGAGGTGCTGATCGTGAACGGCGACGCGGACCCGGTCGCCGGGTCCGAGGACGCGCGCTGGTTCCGCTCGCACCTCGCCGACGCCCGCTCCGCGACCGTCGACGGCACGGGCCGGCTGGCGCTGGTGCGCGAGTGGCGCCGCATCCTCGACCACGTCGCTCCGCTCGAGCGCGGCGCGCAGGGCCGATGACCCGCCGCGCCCTCCGCCGACGCGGTTCCGCCCGCCGCGGGGCCGCACGACTCGGCGCCGGACCGCTCGCGCTCGTCGGCGCGATGGCGGTGTCCGGAGCGATCCACCTCGCGCGCCCCGCCGTGTTCGAGCGCGCCGTCCCGCGGGCGATGCCCGGCTCGGCCCGCACCTGGGTGCTCGTCTCGGGCGTCGCGGAGCTCGCCTGCGCCGCCGCGACGCTCCACCCGCGGACCCGCGCCGCCGGCGGTGCCGCCTCCGCCGCCCTGATGGCCGGGGTCTTCCCCGCCAACGTGCAGATGGCGCTCGACGCCCGGCGCCCGCGGACCCGGGCGATCACCCTGCTGCGGCTGCCGCTGCAGATCCCGCTCGTGCTCTGGGGCCTGCAGGCCGCGCGCTCCACCCCGCGCTGAGGCCGCCCGCCGAGGCGGACGCAACCCCGAGCGGGGTCAGGGAGTGCGCTGCTACCGTCCAGGCATGAGCGACCAGAAGGCGGATGATCGCCGAGACCAGCTGACCAGCGCACCGAGGGCGACGGAGGCCGACGCGGCCCCGCGCATCGACGTGACGACCACCCCCGCGGGCGACACCCGCATCGACATCCGCGACGACGCCGCCGTGCGCCCGGGCCGGGTCGACGCCGACGGGAACGAGCTCGACGAGGACGAGGACGGCGCCGATGTCTGAGCTCAAGCGCGCCGCGATCGTCTACAACCCCGTCAAGGTCGACCTGGAGGCCGTGCAGGCCGCGGTCGCGCGCGCCCAGGAGGCCGCCGGCTGGGACGAGACCCTCTGGTTCGAGACCTCGGTCGAGGATCCGGGAGCCGGCCAGACCAAGGAGGCGCTCGAGCAGGGCGTCGACACGGTGATCGCCGCGGGCGGCGACGGAACGGTCCGCGTCGTGGCGGAGGCGCTCCTGGGCTCGAAGGCCTCGCTCGCGCTGCTCCCCTCGGGCACCGGCAACCTGCTCGCCCGCAATCTGAACCTCACCCTCGACGACGTGGACAACGCGCTGACCGTCGCCTTCTCGGGCGAGGACCGCGCGATCGACATCGGCATGATCGACATCGAGACCGCGAAGGGCCGCGACCGCAAGGCCTACGTGGTCATGGCCGGCCTGGGCATCGACGCGAAGATGCTCGCCAACACCGACGACGACCTGAAGAAGCGCGCGGGCTGGCTCGCCTACGTCGACGCGCTGCGGAAGGCCCTGCTGGACAAGAACCAGCTCGAGTTCCGCTACTCGCTCGACAAGGCGAAGACGCGCAAGGTGCGCGCGCACACGATCATCGTCGGCAACTGCGGCGCCCTGCCGGCGAACATCCTGCTGCTGCCGGACGCGGCCGTGGACGACGGCGAGTTCGACATCGTGCTGCTGCGCCCCGAGGGCTTCCTCGGCTGGGCGCAGATCATCTTCAAGGTGGTCTGGGAGAACGGCGTGCTGCGCCGCAGCGGTGTGGTCGGCAAGAAGCTGATGGGCCTGACCAAGGAGGTCTCGGCGCTGCGCTACGTGAAGGGCCGCGAGCTCGTCGTGCGCCTGGAGAAGCCGCAGGAGATCGAGCTGGACGGCGACCCGTTCGGCACGACCTCGGCGTTCCGCACCTGGATCGAGCCGGGCGGACTGACCGTGCGGGTGCCCGCCGCCTGAGCGGGAGCGCGGACCCGCCGCCTGATCGGCAGGCGGCGGGCAGCGGCGAGCGACTGCGGCGCGGGTTCGGGTCCCGTACCCCATGCGCTTGCATGGACAGAGCGACCCTAGTGCGGATTCCGTCGTGAGGGCAATGGATTCCGCGCCTTCGACCCCCGATCCGTCGCGGAACAGGTGGTTCTGCTCAGCGGACCGCGCCGATCGCAACGGATTCCGCACGGCGCGCCGGGAGCCGCCGTCGTGCGGTGCGCCTCTCCGCCGAGGCGTCTCCCCGCCCGTCAAGCGGGAGAACCGGGTCCGGTCCCTCCACTACGGTTCCCCCCATGGGCTTCTTCGACCGCAACGACCCCCCGGCCACTCCCCCGGCCGCTCCCCCGGCCGCACCCCCCGCCGAACGGCGGCCGACGGTCTGGACCGACGGACTCGGGCGGTTCGCCCTCCGCTGCCTCCAGGCGCTCATCGTCCTCGGACTCGCCGCGGTCCTCGTCTTCGCGATGACCCAGCTGACGCTGGTGCTCATCCCGGTGCTGATCGCGATCATCCTCGCCTCCGCGATCCACCCCCTCCTCGCCTGGATGCGCCGCAGGGGCGTGCCGTCGATCCTGGCGACCTGGATCGCGCTGATCGGGCTGCTCGCGATCCTCGGCGCCATCGGCTGGCTGATCACCGTCGCGGTCCGCAACCAGTGGGACGAGCTGGTCAGCAGCGCCTCCGACGGCATCGCCTCGCTGCAGGACTACGTGCAGCACCTGCCGTTCCAGATCGACGAGCAGCAGATCGAGGACGCCCGCCAGAGCGTCGTCGACTTCCTCACTTCGAGCTCCTTCGGCTCCGGCGCCCTCGCCGGCGCGGCGGCCGCGGCGAACTTCGTCACCGGCCTGGTGCTGATGATCGTCGTCCTCTTCTTCTTCATGAAGGACGGCCCGAAGATCTGGGAGTTCCTGCTCCGCCCCTTCACCGGCTCGAGCTACGACCGCGCCAAGCGCGTCGGCGGCAAGACCGTCGACGTCCTGGGCGGCTACATCCGCGGCACGGCGACCGTCGCCGCGGTCGATGCGATCGGCATCGGCGTCGCGCTGGCGATCCTGCAGGTGCCGCTGGCCCTCCCGCTCGCGGTCATCGTCTTCCTCACCGCGTTCATCCCGATCGTGGGAGCGACGGCCGCCGGCATCCTCGCCGCGCTCGTCGCCCTCGTCGCCAGCGGACCCGGTGCCGCGCTGATCGTGATCATCGTGGTCATCGCGGTCAACCAGCTCGAGGGCAACTTCCTCCAGCCGGTCGTGATGGCCCGCTCGCTCAAGCTGCACCCGCTGATCGTGCTGATCGCCCTGACCATCGGCACCGTGCTCGCCGGCATCGTCGGCGCCGTGCTCGCCGTGCCGATCGCCGCGGTCGCCTGGGGCATCGTCTCGGTCTGGAACGGCCCCGACCGCCCGGCCGAGCCCGCCCGGCAGAAGCGCGACGAGAGCGTCTGACCCCCTCGGATCTCCGGCCCCGCTCGGATCGCCGACCCCGCGGGATCGTCGGGCCGCGCCCCTAGGGCGTGCGCCCGATGATCCCGTCGCGCAGCGCCTGGCGGCGCAGCGCGATCTTGGTGCTCACGCCCACGCCCTCGGCGCGGTACTTCGCCCGCGCGTTGCGGAGCGAGCTGCGGGCCGCGTCCTGGGTGATCCCGAGCTCGGTCGCGACCTGCTTGAGCGAGAGGCCCTCGACGAAGAGGCCGACGATCCGGCGCTCCCGGGCCGTCAGCGGCCCGGCGCCGCCTCCGCCGAGCAGAGCCCTGGTCTGCGGGGTGAGGAAGCACTCGCCGCGCGCCGCGGTGCGGATGGCCTCGAGGATGACCTCGGTCCGCTCGCTCTTGACCAGGTAGCCGCGCGCGCCCGCCTCCAGCGCGCCGGCGACGGTCTCGGGCTGCGAGTGCGTGCTGATGATGATCGTGGCGGCGCCCGAGGCGGTGATCGTCCGGATCTTCATCGCGAGGTCGAGGTCGTCGCCGAGGTCGATGTCGAGCAGCACGACGTCGGTGGGGAAGCGCGGGTGCGCCAGCAGAGCGGTCCAGCTCGGGGCCGTCGCGACGACGCGGATGTCGGAGCCGGAGCGGTTGATCCACTCGGTGAGGGCGCTGAGCAGGATCGGGTGGTCGTCGAGGATCGCGAGGGCGATCCCGGGAGTCCCGCTCGTCGTCGTTCCGTCGGGGGCGCTCACGCCGGCTGCCCCGGCGGTCGGTGGTCCAGCTCGATCGTCGTCCCGGTGCCCTCCGGCGAGGCCCGGTGCGCGCCGATCTCGCCGAGGATCCCCCACACCGAGGGATCGACGTCGCGCGGTCGCAGACCGGGCGCGCGGAGGACGATCCGCACCGGCGCCGCCGCACCCTCGCCGTGCGCGAGCAGCAGCTCGATCGGCGGGCGGCCCGCACCCGCCTGCGTCGTCAGCAGCCAGAGGACCGAGAGCAGTCGCGAGCGGTCGGGCGGAGCGAGGGCGGCGGCGACCCCGCGCGGATCGCGGACGAGCACCGACCCGGAGAGCAGCGCCGACTCCTCCACCGCGATCAGGAGCCAGGTGCGGTCGTGGCTGCGCGCGAGCACCTCGCGGAGCCGGTCACCGAGCACCCGGGCCCGCTCGCCGATCTCGGCGCCTGGGACGGCGTCGCGGGCGACGACCTCCTCGAGCAGCTCTGCGATCTCCGCGTCGACCCGGGCCAGCTCCGCCGCGGCGAGGCTGCCCGGGCCCGTGCCCGGTCCGTCGACCACGCTCACGGCCAGGGTGCGGTCGAGCCCGCGGTGCACGTGGCGGTCGAGCGCGGTGAGCAGGGCCGCGGAGACCGCGACCGGGGTGGTCGCCAGAAGGACGTTCCCGACCGCGATGGCCGACCCCTCGCCGGTCGTCACCGCGTGGCCGAGCAGTCCGAGCAGGCTGAGCGCGACGAGCCCCGCGATCGCACCGGTGCTCCGCGAGGGCGGCTGGACGCCGAGCAGTGCGATCACCGTCGCGCCGACCCCGATGCAGACCGTCGGGTAGTAGAGCGGCGCCGGCGACGGCAGCGCGTAGTCGGCGAACTCCAGCACCAGCGCCACGGCGTCGACGACGACGACGCCCGCGAACACCGAGCGGGGCAGCTCGCCGCGCCGCGTCACCACGACGAGGATCCCCACCGCGAGCGCCCCGAGCACCAGGGCCCAGGAGAGGCCGGAGAGCCAGGTCGCCGACCGGTCGTTCAGCGCCCAGAGGAAGGAGGCGAGTCCGCGGACGACCAGCGCCGCGGTGATCGCGAGGAAGCCGACGCTGAGGTAGCTGGCGGTGAGGCGGTGCGTGCGGGTGATCCGCTGGCGGACCGAGTCGAGCGTCCGCGGTCCCTGGCCGGCGGCCCGGACCAGCTCGACGAGCGTGCCCTCGCCGGCGCGGTCGGCGGCCCCCGCCGGGGCGGTCATCGCGGCACGCTCATCAGGACGGTCGTGCCGGCCCCGACCGCGGAGAACACCCGGACCGTGCCGCCGACGGCCTCGATCCGCCCGACGACCGACTGCGCGAGCCCGAGCCGCGACTCCGCGACGGTCGAGGGGTCGAAGCCGCGACCGGCGTCCGAGACGGTCACGCGGACCGAGTCCTCGCCCTGGTCGAGCGTGACGTGCGCCGTGGCCGCACCGGAGTGGCGGCGCACGTTCTCGAGGCACTCCCCCGCCGCCCGTGCGAGGGCGTCGAGCGCCGGCCCGCGGAGGAGGACCTCGGACCCTGAGTCGGCGGCGCCGGTGTGCCAGCGCACCTCCACGCCGAGCGCCTCGGCCCGGCGGCCCACCTCGGCGAGCACCGGCGGCAGCGCGCTCCCCTCCTCGGCGGCCGTCGGGGCGGGCTCCGGGTCGGCCCGGTCGAGCCGCCACAGGAGGGCGAGGTCCGCCTCGGCCTGAGCGCGCAGCGTCGACGCGGGGACGCCCTCGCCGCGGTGGGCGAGGAGGGTGAGGGTGGCGAGGATCGTGTCGTGCATCAGGCGCGCCTCGCGGCGGCGCTGCGCCTCGCTCTCGCTGGAGCGGCGCTCGGCCGCGTGCGCCGTCAGCAGGCGCGCGGTGCCGGTGTGGGCGCGCTCGACGCTCGAGGCGAGCCAGCGCGCGCCGATGACCGCGATGATCCAGCAGACCACGACGGAGAGGCCGACGAACAGCCCGCGGCCCGACCCCCAGGTGGCCGCCGTGCCGAGAGCCAGCGCCGGGAGCCCGGCGAGCACGGCCGCCGCGCCGAGCCGCGCGGACGAGCCGATCGCGAGCAGCCCGGCGGGGAGGGCCATCGAGGCGAGCATGGTCACGCAGCTGAGCACCGTGCGGTCGCCGTCCTGGACGCCCGGGCCGAGGAACGCGGCGAGCGCGGCGAAGCCGAGCACGAGACCGGCGAGCACCGCCCGGGCACCGCCCGGCCCGGCCCGGCGGGAGGAGAGCTGGATGGCGGCGCTGACGAGGAGGAGGAGGGCGCTCGGCAGCACGACGACCAGCTCGGCCGGGGCGAGCAGAGCCAGGTGGAGCGCGGACGCGCCGGCGAACACTCCGCCGGCCCGCCGCGCGCAGGCGATGCCGACCTCCGTCTGCTCGCGCCGGAGCTCGAGCGCGTCGGCCGTCGCGGGATCGGCGCCGGGGATCGCGGAGCCCGGGATCTCGGCACTCGGGAGCAGCATCGACACCTCGCCGGGGAGGGGTGCGCGAGCCGCACCCGGAGTTGCATCGTGGCACAGGGGAGGGGTGCGCGCGGAGCCGTTCTGCACTCCGCGGTCGCGCTCGGGCGCTCGTCTCCCGTAGAGTGGGGTCATCTCCTGGGCGATCGCCCGAATTCCACGGCTGAGAAGTCGCACGACGACGAAGAGACTCAGCCCCTGATAGAGACCGCATCGATCGAGTGCATCGCCCTCGATCCGCCGGTTCGAACGCCCGCCTCACCCGCGGGTACCGCCCTTCACAGGACGCCGCGGAAGCCGCGCCGTTCCTCGTTCGACCCCCGCCCCTCCGACACCCTCGGTGAGCGGGACGTTCTCCCCCGCGCAGACGCACTCCCCACGAGGAGCCGCGCTCTCCGCCCCACAACGACCCGGTTCATCCGGCCGACGCGTGTTTCACCCGTGGCGGCCGAGCGGATCGGGTACCGCACAGCTGTGCGAAATCTAACGACGGCCGCTCACGCGGACGTCACCATCACGTAAGGAAAAGAAATGCCTACTGGCACCGTTAAGTGGTTCAACTCCGAAAAGGGCTTCGGCTTCATCGCTCCCGACGACGGAGGCGCCGACGTGTTCGCGCACTTCTCCGCCATCGCCAAGGAGGGCTACCGCGAGCTCGTCGAGAACCAGCACGTCGAGTACGACGTCGAGCAGGGCCGCAAGGGCCCGCAGGCCGCGAACATCCGCGGCGTCGGCGAGTAATCACCGACCTCTGCGTCATTCGGCCCCCGGGCCGCAGCGACCTCTGAACGCCCCGTCCCCCGCGATCCTCGGATCCGGTGGGCGGGGCGTTCGTCGTTCCCCGCCGACCTGACCGGAACGCGCCACGGCGGTATCCTCGCGAGCATGGGACGACTGATCTACGGGCCGCAGTCACTCGAGATCGACTTCGACGATCGACTGCTCGCCCATCTCAAGGTGGCGATGTTCGCGAAGATGCGGCGGAACGAATCGTTCAGCCTCTCCTGGACCGAGCCGGAGTCGAGCGGCTACGGCCGCAGCTCCGTCTGGATCCACCCGACGACGCCGCTGCACTTCCGCTTCCACGGCGGCCGGCGCCCCGCGCTGAACCGCGCCTGGATCGACGAGCTGATCGCCCACGCGAACAGCACCGGCGAGATGGTCCTGAGCGCGGAGCCCGACGAGCGCGTCTGACCCCCGGACTCAGACGACGCGGGGGCGGGCGGTGTGCACGAGCTCCTCGTGCGGCAGCGCACGCAGGCGCGCCGCGATCTCCTCGCGGGCGGTGGCGTCGACCGAGGCCCAGGCGTACTCCTCGGGCCACAGCGGGGTGAGGGTCACCAGCTCGACGTCGCCGGTCGCCAGCTCGAGGCGCTCGGGCAGGCCGCCGCCGCGGAGCCCCAGCAGCACGCCGACCGAGCCGTTCTCGTCGGTCCAGGCCGGCGGGGCGGCCGCGCCCGCCAGAATCGCGGTGTCGACGCCCGTGCGGCAGCAGACGCCCTGCAGTGCCGCGAGCCGCGCCGCCTCGTAGAGCACGCGGAACTGCCAGTGGTTCCAGAGGTCGGCCGCGGGGATGCCGCGGAGCGCGGAGGTCTCGAGGCACAGCTCGAGGCCGAGGCCGGTGCCGGGGCGGGCGAGACGGTCGAAGGGGTCGCTGAGCCCGTCGGTGGCCAGCACCACGGAGGGCCCGCGCTCGACGCGGAGGAACGCGCGGTGGTCGGTCGGCCAGCGGGCGCCGCCGCGCACCCCCGGGTCCTCCGTCGAGACGACGACGGTGCGGTCCAGGTCGCCGACGCTGCGCCAGACCTGCGCCCGGTCCTCGGCCACGGCCTCCGCGAGGGCCCGCCGCTCGTCCGGGGTCCAGCGGAGCTCCCGGGTGCGGTTGAACAGCAGCGACATGAGATTCTCCGTCCACGCGGCGGGCGTGCCGCGTCCTCCGGAACCGTACGGGTCCCGCCAGGGGGGCTCCTCCGAGCAACCGGAGTAGTTCCTGGACGCCGGACCGCGCCGGGGGCGGGCTCAGCCGAGCGGATTCACGCCGTTCTGCCGCCAGCGCTCGTCGGCGAGCTGGCCCGAGCCGGCCTCGCCCTCGTGCGCGCCGAGCGGCTCGGCCTCGCGCCGCGCCTCGGCCGGGACGGCTCCGAGCGAGGTGCCCGCGCCCTCCGCCGTGCTGCCGGGGGCGAGCAGGCCCTCCTCGTCCTCGCGCGAGCCGACCTCGTCCTCCGGGGCGTTCTCGGTGCCGCTCTCGGCCATCGAGTCGTAGGGGTGGTCGGGGTCGGCGCTCTCCTCGGGAGTGGTGCTCTCCTCGTTGTCGGCGTCGGCCGGCTGGACGTCGTCGGGGTGCTCGACGTTCGCCGAGCCTCCGCTGGTGAATCCGGCGAACTCGGGGCTCTCGTCTGCACTCATGGCCGCCACGGTAGCACCGGGCGGCCAGCGCCTAGGCTCGGGGGACGACCGCCTCGGCGGCACGACGACGGGAGCGGGAAGTGCGACGACTGGGTTACGAGCGGTTCGGCGGACCGGACGTGCTCTCCTGGCGGGAGGCCCCCGTGCCGATGCCGCGGCGCGGTGAGGTGCTGGTGCGCACGCGCGCCGCGAGCATCAACGCGACGGACGAGAAGATCCTCTCCGGCGCCGCCCGGATCATGGCCGTCGGCCGGAAGCGCCCCTACGGCTTCGGGCTCGACATCGCCGGCACGGTCGAGGCGCTCGGCCCCGGCGACCACTCCGTCTCGATCGGCGACCGCGTCGTGGGGATGACCCGCGACGGCGACGCCTTCGCGGACGCCTCGATCGTCCGGAGCCGCTCGCTGGTGCCGCTGCCCGACGCCCTCGACGACGTGCAGGGGGTGACGCTGGCGATGTCCGGCGGCACCGCGATCGGCACGGTCGACGCCTTGCGGGTCCGCGCCGGCGAGCAGGTGCTCGTGGGCGGCGGCTCCGGAGCGATCGGGAACCTCGTCGTGCAGCTGCTCCTCCGCGCGGGCTGCACCGTCGCCGCGACCGGCTCGGCCGCGTCCGCCGACACGCTGCGCGCGCTCGGCGCCGAGCCGCACGACTACCGGCTGCTCGATCTCGGCGTGCTCGGCGGCCGCTTCGACGCGGTGCTCGACGTCTCCGGTCATCTCCCGGCGAAGGACGCCGCGCTCCTGCTCGCCGACGGCGGGCGCTACGCCACGCTGGTGCCGAGCGCCCCGGACCTCGGCGCCCAGGCGGCGAGCCTCGTCCGGCGCGGCAGCCCGAGGGTGAGCAACCTGATCGTCACGGCGAGCGCCGAGCGGATCGGCCGCGCGGTGTCGCTCGCCGTCTCGGGCGAGCTCGTCCCGACGGCCGGCGCCGTGCACCCGCTCGACGAGATCGTCGCCGTGCTCGCGCGGCGGGCGCAGGGCACCGACCGGACGATCGGCAAGATCGTCTTCACCGCCGACGACGCGGCTCCGCTGAGCTGACCGGGGCGGCGCCGACCGGGGCGTGGGCCTCCTCCTCGCGCGGCGCCGCGCCGCCGAGGGAGAGGGTCGCCGCGAACCCGACGGCCAGGAACGCACCCGCGGCGAAGGCGGCGAAGCGCGTGCCGTCCGAGAGCGCCTCCCCCGCGGCCCGCGCGACGTCCGCGGTGCCGGGGTCGGCGGCGAGACCGGCGATGGCCGCTCCCGAGGAGTCGACGACGGCGTCCACGGTGCTGCTGACCTGCGCGGCCCGAAGGCCCTGCTCCTCCAGCGACGAGGTGAGCACGCCCGCGGTCGAGGTGTAGAGGATCGTGCCGAGCACGGCGATGCCCAGCGCCGAGCCGATCTGCCGGGCGGTCGACTGGGTGCCGGAGCCCTGCCCGCTGAGCTCGACGGGCACGTCGCGGAGGACGACGCCGGTCAGCTGCGCGGTGGCGAGGCCGACGCCGAAGCCGTAGACGGCGAGGAAGGGGACGAGCGCCCACCACGGCGTCGTGTCGGAGACGACGGCGCCGATGCCGACGACCCCGACGATCTCGGCCGCGAGCCCGACCCGGACGATCAGCACCGCGGAGACGCGGTTGCCGAACGCGCCCGCGAAGCCGGAGGCGACGAAGGAGCCGAGCGCCAGGGCGATCAGCACCAGCCCGGTCTGCACCGCGGTGTAGCCGAGCACGTTCTGCAGCCAGATCGGCAGCGCGAGGATGATGCCGAACTCGCCGAGCGAGACGATCATCGCGGCGATGCTGCCGTTGCGGAACGAGGCCAGCCGGAAGAGCCGCAGCGAGAGCATCGCCGAGCGCCCGGCGCGCTCGCGGGCCCGCGCCCAGAGCACGAAGGCGATCGCCGCGAGGACGGCGACGACGAACGCGACCGGCACCGGCGAGGGCAGCCACCAGCCCAGGCTCCGGCCCTCGATCAGACCGAAGACCAGGCCGGCCGAGGCGACGACCGAGAGCAGCGCGCCCACCAGATCGACGCGGCCCGCGTCCGGCTGCCGCGACTCGTCGACGAAGAGCAGCGCGCCGACGACGATGACGATCCCGAGCGGGATGTTGATCCCGAAGGCCCAGCGCCAGGAGAAGTCGGTGGTGAGCCAGCCGCCGAGCAGCGGGCCGACGGCGGTCATCCCGCCGATCGTCGAGCCCCAGACGGCGAAGGCGATCGCGCGCTCCTTGCCGCGGAACGTCGCGTTGATCAGCGACAGCGTCGACGGCAGCACCATCGCGCCGCCCACGCCCTGCACCACTCGCGAAGCGATCAGCAGATCGCCGGTGGCCGCGAGCGAGGCGGCGACCGAGGACAGCGCGAACAGCGCGATGCCGACGACGAGCATCCGGCGCCGGCCCCAGCGGTCGGCGAGGGTGCCGAAGGCGAGCAGGAGCGCGGCGAAGACCAGGGTGTACGACTCCTGCACCCACTGCACCTGGGTCGAGGTGATGCCGAGGTCGGCGACGATCGACGGGATCGCCACGTTCACGATCGTCGAGTCGACGATGATCGTCGCCACGCCGAGGCTGATCACGATCAGTCCGATCCAGCGGCGCCGAGCTGCTGCGAGAGCCATGATGCCGTCCTCCTCCGCCCCGAACTCGGTCCGGAGCTCCATTAGTAAGCCAGCTGACTATATGCCTCGGCGGGCCGCTCGCGCCAGGGTGGCGTGTGGAGGAGGGTCCGGAACAGTAGCGGCCCCCGCGCCGCCGGACAAGGGCGAGAACCGCTCAGGGAGCGTTCGTCAGGATGGTCGCATGCCCGCATCTCCCCGCTCCTTCCCCTATCCCCTCGGCGTCTCCCTCCGCGGCGACGCCGGCGCGAACGTCGCCGTCTACTCCGAGACCGCCGACAGCGTCGAGGTCTGCCTCTTCGACGAGTCCGGAGCCGAGACCCGCGTCACCCTCTCCGAGCGCACCGGACACGTCTTCCACGGCATCGTCCCCGAGATGACGGTCGGCACCCGCTACGGCCTGCGCGTCGACGGCCCCTGGGACCCGGCCAACGGCCTCCGCCACAACGCCGCCAAGCTCCTGCTCGACCCGCACGCCACCGCGATCGAGGGCGGCTACGACTGGAGCGAGGACGTCTTCGGCCAGTTCTACGAGGACGCCGAGAAGCGCAACGACGCCGACGACGCCGACGCCGTGCCGCGCTGCGTCGTGACCGACCCCGACTCCTTCGACTGGACCGGCGACGAGGCCCCGCGCATCCCGCTGGACGAGACCGTCGTCTACGAGGTGCACGTGAAGGGCTTCACCCAGCTGCACCCGGACGTGCCCGAGGACGTCCGGGGCACCTACCGCGGTCTCGCGCACCCCGCGGCGATCAAGCACTTCACCGACCTCGGCGTGACCTCGGTCGAGCTGCTGCCCGTGCACCAGTTCGTGCAGGACTCGCACCTCGTCGAGAAGGGCCTGCGCAACTACTGGGGCTACAACTCGCTCGGCTTCTTCGCGCCGCACAACGAGTACTCGCACGCGGGCGACGACGGCTCGCAGGTCGACGAGTTCAAGGCGATGGTCAAGGCGTTCCACGAGGCCGGCCTCGAGGTCATCCTCGACGTGGTCTACAACCACACCGCCGAGGGCAACGACAAGGGCCCGACGCTGTCCTTCAAGGGCATCGACAACGGCTCCTACTACCGCCTCGTCGAGGACGACCGCGCGAACTACTTCGACACCACCGGCACCGGCAACAGCCTCAACGTCGCGCACCCCGCGGCGCTGGGCCTGATCATGGACTCGCTGCGCTACTGGGTCACCGAGATGCACATCGACGGCTTCCGCTTCGACCTCGCCACCACGCTCACCCGCCAGACCGGCGAGGCCGAGGTGCACAGCGCCTTCCTCGACCTGATCGCGCAGGACCCGGTGCTCGCGCCCGTCAAGATGATCGCCGAGCCGTGGGACACCGCCGGCTACCAGGTGGGCGGCTTCCCCGCCGACTGGTCGGAGTGGAACGGCAAGTTCCGCGACGACGTGCGCGACTTCTGGCACGGAGCCGACTCGGTGCTCGGCACCACCGCCCAGCGGATCCTCGGCTCGCCCGACGTCTACGAGGCCGACAAGCGCTCCCCCGTCTCGAGCGTCAACTTCGTCACCGCGCACGACGGCTTCACCCTCGCCGACCTCACCGCGTACTCGCGCAAGCACAACGCGGCCAACGGCGAGGACAACAACGACGGCGAGAGCGACAACCGCTCCTCCAACAACGGGGCCGAGGGCGCGACGGACAACGCCGCGGTCAACGAGCGCCGGGCGCGGATGCGCCGCAACTTCCTCGCGACGCTGCTGCTCTCGGCCGGCGTGCCGATGATCCTCGGCGGCGACGAGATCGCGCGCACCCAGGGCGGCAACAACAACGCCTACTGCCAGGACGACGAGATCTCGTGGTTCGACTGGGAGAAGGCGGACCTGAACCTGCTCGCCTTCACCCGCGAGCTGATCGCGCTGCGGAAGGCCGAGCCGGCCCTGCGGCCGAAGTGGTTCCGCCGCGCTCCCGGCGACGGCCCCGAGACGGTCGACATCCTGCGCTCCGACGCCGCGGGCTTCGCCGACGAGGACTGGGACAACCCGGACGCCCGCTCGATCACGTTCGTCTTCCGCTCCGAGGGCAGCGCCAGCTTCGCGCTGCTGATGAACTCGGCCGAGAACGGCGTCGAGTTCACGGTGCCGGACGCGCCCGGTGCGGAGTGGGTGCTCGCAGCCTCGAGCGACCCGGAGCAGGTCGTCGAGGGCGAGGTCACCACGCTGATCGTGCGCGACGCGTCCTTCACGCTGCTGCGCTCCGCCGCCTCCTGATGACCGGGCCGGGCCGGACCTCGCGGCGCCTGCGCTTCAGCGGGCGCATCGCGGGGTTCGGCACGGCCTCCGGCACCCGGATCGTGCTCGGCCTGTGGGAGAGCACGCCGTTCGGCGCGTTCGCCGACGCCATGGTCGAGCGGGCGGACGGGCACCGGATCCTGATCGCGCCGACCGACGTGGTCGCGGACTTCATCGGCTCGACCTACGCGTTCGACGAGGTGCGGCGTGCGCCCGTCGCCTGGCGTCACGTATCCGGCGGGATCGAGGCCTCCGCTGGATCGCTGGTGCTGTCGCTGCGGCTCGGCGGGCTCACCCCGCTGGGCCGGCTGCTGCGCATCGTGCCGCGGCCGCTCGCCGAGCACCCGGCCTGGCTGACCGCGATCTCGCCGGTCGCGTCGGTGCTCGTGCGCGGCGTCAGCACCGCCGGCTCGGCCGGCCACGGGAGGCGGGAGTACTACGGCGTCCGCGCGATCCGCTCGATCCTCGGGGTCACCGCGTCGCTCGACGGCGAGGACCTCGGCGCGCTCGGACCGCTGTCGCCGCCGGTCCGCTTCGGCTTCTCGTCGGCGCCGGCCACGCCGGCGATCGTCGATGTCACCACCACCATCACGCTGCCGCGGGCGACCGCGGCGGCCCAGGAGAGAGGAAGCGCCTCGTGAAGAAGGGCGACAAGATCAGCTGGAACACCTCGCAGGGCGAGACCCACGGCGAGCTGGTCGAGAAGAAGACGAAGGAGTTCCACTTCGAGGGGCAGAAGTTCAACGCCTCGGACGACGAGCCCTACTGGATCGTGCAGAGCGACAAGACCGACGCGAAGGCCGCCCACAAGGAGTCCTCGCTGAAGAAGAAGTAGCGGCCCGGTGCGCCGCTCGTCTCGCCCTCCCGGGTCAGGCGCCGCGGCGCACCAGCTCGTGCACCCAGGCGAGCTTCTCGGCGATCGCCGGTGTGATGACGAACGGGTAGAGGTCGTCCTTGCCCATCGAGCGGTTCACGCTGTTGAGGGCGAGCGAGAAGCCGTGCCAGCGGGCGAGGATCTCGGGCGTCTCCAGATCGGCGACGCGCTGCGCGCCCGTCGCCTGCACACTGCCGACCAGCGACTCGGGGAGGCGGCCCCAGGGCCCGGCGACGGTCAGACCCACCGTCGCGGTCGTCTCCAGCGCGTCGGCGATGTGCAGGTAGTGCGCGAAGGTCTCGGCGAAGTCCTCCCACGGGTGCGTCGTCGCGTACTGAGAGATGTGGTCGCGGGCCCAGTCCTCGGTCGAGGCGCCGCCGTAGTGCGCGTCGAGCGCGGCGCCGTAGTCGGCCCGCTCGTCGCCGAACAGCGCTCGGAACGCGGGCAGGTGCGGCGTGCCGTCCACGAGCAGCTGCCAGTAGTAGTGGCCGATCTCGTGCCGGAAGTGGCCGAGCATCGTCCGGTACGGCTCGCCGAGCCGCGCCTTGAGCGCCTCGCGGTGCGCGTCGTTGCCTTCGGCGAGATCGACGGTGATCACGCCGTCGGCGTGCCCGGTCGTCACGGAGCCCTGCGCGGAGGACAACAGCTCGAAGGACAGCCGCCGACCGCGGTGCACCGGCAGGTCGAGGTGCCGCAGCTGGCGCAGCAGCCGCCGCTTGGCGAACTCGGCGACGGTCAGCTGGCTCAGCGTCGCCGCGTCGTACACCGGCGGCCGGGCGCTCGTCAGCGCGCAGGAGGCGCAGGCGCCGCCGGTGCCCTCCGTCGCGAGCCAGGTGCAGTCGATCGTGCCGCGGTACACGCAGAGCGCGCGCCCCTCCGCCTCGACGAGCTCGTCCGCCTCGACGTCGTACGCGAGCGCCGTGCCGCAGCGCAGGCACCGCGCGTCCTCGAACTCCACCCGCGCCTCGCAGTGCGGACAGCCGAAGACGCGCATGACGGGCGAGTTTACCCGCCTCCAGGCCCGACGAGCCTCGAGCCCTCGCCTGCGCCGGCGCCGGCCATATCGGCGAGGACATCGACGACGACGCTCCGGATCCCCGAGAACGCCTCCGGCGATGAGTCCGCCGCCCAGGAGAGCGAGGGGAACTGCGCCACGGTGCCGAGGAACTGCTCGTCCTCCTGCGACCACCGGACCCGATAGGTGCAGCGCTCCACGTCGGTCATCGTCGCTCCCTTCCCACTTCTCGATCGCCGCGAGCACCTCTGCTCGACGCGACCGGACGAGTATCACGGACGGTCTCAGCGAGACAGAGATGCCGCGCCAGATCGCGTCGCCCTCGCGATCGACTCGTCGCCGCGCGGTAGAGAGGTGCGATGGACGTCAAGCAGGTCGCCGAGCAGCTCGGTGTGACTCCGCGCCGAGTACGGGCGATGATCGCCGCGGGCCGGATCGAGGCCAGGAAGGTCGGTCGGCGCTGGGAGATCGTGGAGGTGCCCGAGGTGCGCTCGCGCCGGCCGCTCTCCGCCAGGTCGCGGCGGCTGCTGGCCCACGCCCTGCACGAGCGGACCCTGTCGGGCCTCGAGGGACAGGAGCGCGCCAGGACCGCCGCGCGCATCCGCCTGCTTCGGGCGTCGCCCGACCCCGCCGGGCTGCTGGCGGGCTGGTGGGGCGGGACTGTGGAGTCCGGGCTCGTCGACTTCGGCACGAATCTCGTGCAGCACGCGCTCCACGGCGACCCCGCCTACGTGCGGGAGGCTCTGCACCGACCGCGACGCGAGTACCTCCGGCGCCCGGAGGATCTGGCGGATGTCGTCGGCTCGGAGCGACGCATCCAGGGCCTCTCCACCGACGAGCTGGCGCACGCCGCGGGGGTGGCTGCCTCCGACGTGCGACGCCTCGAACGCGGTCTGCCGATGTCGACGCCCTCGACCGCGCGACGGGTGCTGGACGTGCTGGGCGTCGAGCCGACGGCGGTTCCCGACCTGGACTGTCGATGACGGAACGCCTGGAAGGCAAGCCCTCCGTCGCGCCGGCCCGGCGGGGCGACGCCGGGCTAGGCGATGCGGATCAGCTTCTTGTTGACGAACTCCTCGAGGGCGCTGCGGCCCATCTCGCGGCCGGTGCCGGAGCGCTTGACGCCTCCGAAGGGGAGCTCGGCCGCGTCGCCGAGGACGAGGTTGATCCAGACCATGCCGGCGTCGATGCGGTCGGCCAGGCGGAGGGCCTGCTCCGAGTCGGTCGTGTAGAGGTAGGAGCCCAGACCGTAGGGGGTGTCGTTGGCGAGGGCGATCGCCTCGTCCTCGTCGTGCACGCGGTAGAGCGCGGCGACGGGGCCGAAGAACTCCTCGCGGTAGGCGTTCATCTCGGGGGTGACGTCCTCGAGGACGGCCGGCGGGAAGAAGTTGCCGGTCACCTCGCCGCTCGCGCGGACGGTCGCGCCCTGCTCGCGGGCGACGGCGAGCTGCTGCTCGAGGCGCTCGGTCGCGGCGGCGGAGGAGAGCGGACCGAGCAGGGTCCCCTCGGCGAAGGGATCCGCGGGCCGGGCGGCGGTGAAGGCCGCGGTGAACTTCTCCGCGAACGCGTCGTAGAGCCCGTCGATCACGATGAAGCGCTTGGCGGCGTTGCAGGACTGGCCGTTGTTGTCGAGGCGGGCGGCGACGGCGTCCTCGACGGCCTTGTCGAGGTCGTCGGTGGAGAGCAGCACGAAGGGGTCGGAGCCGCCCAGCTCGAGGACGACCTTCTTGAGGTTCCGACCGGCGATCTCGGCGACGGCCGCTCCCGCGCGCTCGGAGCCGGTGACGGAGACGCCCTGCACCCGCGGGTCGGCGATGACGGTCGCCGCCTGGTCGTTGCTCGCGTAGAGGTTGACGTAGACGCCGGCGGGGGCGCCGAGCTCCTCGGCGGCGGTGCGGAAGATGTCGGCGATCGCGGCGGCCGACTCCGGGCACTGCGGCGCGTGCTTGAGCAGGATCGTGTTGCCGTTCACCACGTTCGGGCCGGCGAAGCGGGCGACCTGGTAGTAGGGGAAGTTCCAGGGCATGATGCCCAGCAGCACGCCCAGGCCCGAGCGGCGGACGAACGCCGAGCCGGTGCCGTCGGTCAGCGCGATCGGCTCGTCCTTCAGGAACTCCTCGCCGTTCTCGGCGTAGTACCGGTAGATGTCGGCCGCGAAGCCCACCTCGCCCTGCGCCTGGTCGAGCGGCTTGCCCATCTCGCGGACGATGATCTCGGCGAGGGCGTCGGCGCGCTCGACGTGCAGGTCGGCGACCCGGGCGATCAGCGCGGCGCGGGTGGCGACCGGGACGGTCCGCGACCAGGTGGAGTACGCGTCGTGGGCGGCGGCGATCGCCTCGGACACCTCCGCGTCGGTCGTGCCGGGGTACTCGCTCAGCGTCTCGCCCGAGGCCGGGTCGATGACGGCGTAGCTGCTGCTGCTCATGCGGGGAGTGCTCCTTCACGGTCGCGGCCCGGCGCGGTCGCGTCGGCGGTGTCGTCGTTGTGCGGGTCGTCGGCGGCGTCCTCGGCGAGGATCTCCTGCGCCAGCCGCCGCCCGACGCGGATCGCGCCGTCGACGTGCTGGTAGCCCTCGGCCGCGAGGTCGCTCGAGCCGAAGCGGAGCGGGCCCACCGGCTCGAGCTGCAGCGCGCCGTAGCGGGTCAGTCCGCCGAGGTCGAAGCTCGCGGCGTACGCGCCCTGCGTCCACTCCTCCGACGCCCAGTCGCTCTCGTAGTAGACGACGGGGTCGAGCGCGGCGGGGCCGTAGTACGCGGCGAGGGAGTCGAGGATCGCGGCCTTCCGCTCGGCCTCGGGCAGGGCCAGCACGCGGTCGGCCTTCTCGTCCGAGACGAAGCCGACGAGGGTGCCGCGCTTGTCCCCCGCGTTCGAGTTGTCGTAGGCCTCGTGCACGAGGGCGTGCGGGCTGAACGCAGTGCCGGAGAGGCCGTCGGCGCGCCAGAACGGGGTCGCGTAGGTCGCGTGGACCTTGATCACGAGGCCGAGGGACTGGTGCTGCAGAGCCTGCTGGCGCAGCCGCGGCAGCGGCGGGTCGAAGGTGATCCGGTTGACGAGGTTCGGCGGTACGGCGACGATGGCGCGGCGCGCCCGCACGGTGACGCCGTCGGCGCGGACGGTCACGCCGTCGTCGCTCCACCGCACCGAGTGGACGGGTCGGCCGAGCAGGACCCGCTCGGCGCCCACGCGCTCGGCGAGCCGCTCCGGGACCTGCTGCAGCCCGCCGAGGACGCGCTTGTCGAGGATGAAGTCGGCGTCGACGAGGTTGCCGAAGCTGCCCGCGCTCGCCGCCATCAGCAGCGCCTGCAGCAGCGAGAAGGAGTGCGCGGGCTTGGTGAGCATGGCGTCGGCGATGAAGAGCGCGATGTTCGCGCGGGCCTCGGCGTCGTCGCTCTGCGCCTCCAGCCAGGCGCTGAAGCTGATCCGGTCGTAGTCGTGCGCCCGCGGGTGCGACCACGGCGCGGCCGGGTCGGTCTCGGCGACGAGGCCGTCGAGGATCCCGATCAGGCGCTCGATCTCGGCCTCGGTGCTCGCACCGCCGGGGAAGATGTCGCCGGTGAAGCGCCGGGCGCCGCCGTCGGCGCCGATGTAAACGCTCTCGCCCTCGCGGTAGCGGGAGTAGGTGGCCAGGCCCAGCTCGTCGAGCGTCTCGAGCAGGGCGGTCTGGTCCGGCGAGACCCACTGGCCGCCGAGCTCGAGCATCTGGCCCTCGATCACGCGCGTCTCGAGGCGGCCGCCGACGCGCTCGCGCGCCTCGAGGACGACGACGCGGCGCCCCGCCTCCTGCAGCCGGAGGGCCGCGGTGAGGCCGGTGGCTCCGGCACCGATCACCACGACGTCGCAGTCGAGGTCGGCTTCGAGGGCGGTCGCGCTGGACTCCACCACGCTGTGCATGACAACTCTTTCCGTCGGTGATCCCCGCTTTCGACGAGGGATTGCGAACAATTCTGGCACAGCAACGGTGGAGAAGGGCAGTGGGTGTCCTTCGAATGCCGCCTTCCGGGAAATACATAGGCGTGCTATATTCAACCACGTGCTCGAACCGTCCGCTCCCGTCCGCCTCGCCTCCGCCGCCACCGCCCTCGCGCGGTACGCCGGCCGCTCCAGCGGCGCCACAGGACTCGGCGCGCAGTCCGGCGCCGTCTGGTCGACGCTCGCCGAGCTGCGCTCCGCCTCCCCGATCCGCCTCGGCGAGCTCGCCGAGCGCGTCCGGATCACCCAGCCGACGATGACCGGCATCGTCGCGCGCCTCGACGAGGCCGGCTGGATCCGCCGCGTGCACGACGAGAGCGACGGCCGCGCCTGGCTGATCGAGGGCACCGAGGCGGGATCCGCGGCGCTCGCCGAGCACCGCCTCCGCCTCGACACCGCCCTCGCCCCGCTGTTCGAGGACCTCGACGACGACGACCGCCGCGCCCTCGAGCGCGCCGCGAGCCTCGTCGAGGAGCGCGTCCGGCGCGTCGCCGGCCCCTCCGGCCCCTGACCCCCTCTCCCCGCACGACCCCTCCCCCGAAAGGCCTCTCCGTGTCCACTCCCCACTCCCCCGCCGCGGGCGGCTCGATCCTCCGGCAGCCGCTCGCCGTCTGGGCCGTCGCCTTCGCCGCCGTCATCGCCTTCATGGGCATCGGCCTCGTCGACCCGATCCTCCCGGCGATCGCCGAGAGCCTCGAGGCGACGCCGACCGAGACCTCGCTGCTCTTCACCAGCTACCTCGTGATCACCGGCGTCGTGATGTTCTTCACCAGCTGGCTCTCCAGCCGCATCGGCGCGAAGAAGACGCTGATGATCGGACTGGTGCTGATCGTGGTCTTCGCGGCGCTCGCCGGCACGGCCGGCAGCGTCGAGGGCGTCATCGGCTTCCGCGCGGGCTGGGGCTTCGGCAACGCGCTCTTCATCTCGACCGCGCTCTCGACGATCGTCGGCGCGGCCAGCGGAGGATCGTCCGCGGCGATCGTGCTCTACGAGGCCGCGCTCGGCGTCGGCATCGCGATCGGCCCGCTGCTCGGCGGTCTGCTCGGCTCGGTCTCCTGGCGCGGTCCGTTCTTCGGCACCGCCGTCCTGATGGCCGTCGGCTTCATCGCCATCGCGACCCTGCTGCGCGAGGACGGCCCCCGGCCGACCCCGACGCCGCTCTCCGCGCCGTTCAAGGCGCTCGCGGTCCCGGCGATCCGCACCCTCGCCGGCGCGGCGCTCTTCTACAACATCGGCTTCTTCGTGCTGCTGGCCTACACGCCGTACCCGCTCGGGCTCGACGAGATGGGCCTCGGCTTCACCTTCTTCGGCTGGGGCCTCGGCGTCGCGATCACCTCGGTGTTCGTCGCTCCGCTGCTCACCGCGCGGCTGCCGCGCACCGTCGTGCTCCGCTCGGTGCTGGTGCTGCTCGCGCTCGACCTGGTCGCCGGCGGCCTGCTGATCTCCTCGCGGGTCGGCCTGATCGTCTGCATCATCGTCGGCGGCCTGCTGCTGGGCGTCGTCAACACCGTGCTCACCGAGTGCGTGATGGAGGCGACCGACCTGCCGCGCTCCGTCGCCTCGTCCGCCTATTCCGGCGTGCGCTTCCTCGGCGGCGCGATCGCCCCGCCGGCCGCCTCGGCGCTGGCCGCGGCGATCTCGCCGGCCTTCCCGATGTACGCGGCGGCGGGCGCGGTGCTGATCGCCTCGCTGATCGTCTTCGTCGGGCGGCGGACGCTGGCGCGCGCGGACGCGCACGGCCAGGAGTCGGAGGCCGTCGAGGCCGACGCGATCACGCTCGGCGAGAGTCTCTGACGGTGCTCACCAGGAGGGGCGTCCCAGCCGCCCCTCCCGCAGTCGACTCCTCGACGTGACCGGGTCCCGCGGAGCGTCTCGCGTTCGCTGCGCGGAATCGCTTGGCACGCGATTCCGCGGGATGCTCTTGCGCCCTGCTTGCGGAGATGCTCCGAACGGAGCAGTGGCTGGGCACGGGTGCCGCTGTGAGGGCCGCTCATGCTGATCGAGTAGCCCGCGCAGCGGGCGTATAGAGATCCACCGTCGTCCGGGCTCGGGCCCTCAGGGTGCGACCTCGAACATCCGGGGGCGGAGCGGTGCGGTGCGGGGGTCCGCGGCGCAGGCCGCGAGGGCGGCCGCCAGCACGCCCGCGGCCGGCCGCGCGTCGCGGACGTAGACGTCGACGCCCGCCGGGGTGAACGGGGTGCGGGCGAAGCGGGTCAGCGCCCAGCCGGCCTCCTCGTCGGCGGCGGCGAAGGACCAGCGGCTGCGGGCGAGCAGCGTCAGCGGCTCGACGCCCCGCCAGCGGAAGCCGTCGAGATCCGCCGGATCGGGGGCGTCGATCCCCACTACGTAGCGCGTCGAGCGCCGGCCGCGCCAGCTGACGACGTCGCCGACCTCACCGCTCGGCAGCGGCGCGTAGGTGATCGCCACTCCCTCGCGCCCCCGCCACAGCGGCAGGCTCGAGCCGCGGACGAACCAGGTGCCGGTCGCCAGGTGCCTCACGGCAGCGCGTGCTTGACATTGGAGCGGGCCAGCGCGATCGCCTCGCCCGCGCCGCCGTTCATCACCATCTTCGACATCGCCAGCGCGAAGCCCTTCACCTGCGCCCCGGTGACCGTCGGCGGCAGCGAGAGCGCGAGCGGATCCGTCACCACGTCCACGAGCACGGGCCCCGGGTCGGCGAGCGCGTCGCGGAGCGCCGCCTCGACCTCGCGCGGGTCCTCGACCCGGATCCCCCGGATGCCGACCGCCGTCGCGACCTGCGCGTAGTCGACCATCGGCACGTCCACCGCGAAGTCGGGGAAGCCGTCGACGAGCATCTCGACCTTCACCAGCCCGAGCGTCGAGTTGTTGAAGACGACGATGGTGATCGGCAGCTTGTACGCGGCGACCGTCACCAGCTCGCCCATCAGCATCGAGAGCCCGCCGTCGCCGCTCAGCGAGACGACCTGGCGGCCGGGCTGCGCGAGCTGCGCGCCGACGGCGTGCGGCAGCGCGTTGGCCATCGAGCCGTGGGAGTACGAGCCGAGCAGCCGGCGGTGGCCGTTCGGCGTGATGTAGCGGGCCTGCCAGACGTTGCCCATGCCGGTGTCCGCGGTCACGATCGCGTCCTCCGCGAGCAGCGCGTCGAGCGTCGAGGCGACCAGCTCGGGGTGGATCGGCCGCTTCGTGGCGACTTCGGTGTACTTCCCGACCACGCCGGAGACGAGCTTCTCGTGCTTCTTCAGCATCTTGTCGAGGAAGCGGTGGTCCTTCCGCTTCACCAGCGGGGTCAGCGCGTCCAGGGTCGCCGCGACGTCGCCGTGCACGGGGTGCGCGACGCTCACCCGGCGGCCGAGCTTCGACGCGTCGCTGTCGACCTGGGCGATCACGACCTCCGCCGCATCGGGCAGGAACTGCTCGTAGGGGAAGTCGGTGCCGAGCAGGATCAGCAGGTCGGCGTCGTGCATGCCCGCGTGGGCGGCGCCGTAGCCGAGCAGCCCGGTCATGCCGACGTCGTAGGGGTTGTCGTGCTGGATCCACTCCTTGCCGCGCAGGCTGTGCCCGATCGGCGCTCCCACGAGCTCGGCGAACGCGACGACCTCGTCGTGCGCGTGCCGCACTCCGGCGCCGGCGAAGACCGCGACCGTCTTCGCGTCGTCGATCGCCTGCGCGAGCGCTCGGACGTCGGCCGCGGCGGGCACGAGGGTCGGCGGCTCCGGCAGCACGAAGGACGGGAAGTCGCCGACGGCCTCGAACTCGGCCACGTCGCCCGGGAGGGTCACCACGGCCACGCCGCGGAGCGCGACGGCGCTGCGCATCGCCGCGTTGACGACCCGCGGGGCCTGCGCCGCCGTCGAGACCAGCTCGCGGTAGTGCGAGCACTCGACGAAGAGCCGGTCGGGGTGCGTCTCCTGGAAGTAGCCGGAGCCGATCTCGCCGCTCGGGATGTGGCTCGCGATGGCGAGGACGGGCGCTCCGGAGCGGTGCGCGTCGTAGAGCCCGTTGATCAGGTGCAGGTTGCCCGGCCCGCAGCTGCCGGCGCAGACCGCCAGCTTCCCGGTGATCTGCGCCTCCGCGCCGGCCGCGAAGGCCGCCGCCTCCTCGTTGCGGACGTGGATCCAGTCGATCCCGCCCTTCGCCGAGCCGCCGCTGCGGCGCACCGCGTCGACGATCGGATTGAGCGAGTCGCCGACGATGCCGTAGATCCGGGAGACCCCGGCGTCGATGAGCTGGGCGATGAGCTGGTCTGCGACGGTCTTCTGAGCCATGGTCCCCATTCGACTCCACTCGGCTGGACTTCGCCTGCCCCTCGCGGGGCCTTGCCGGGCGGTGCTGATCGGAGTAGCGGGCCGGAGCGGCCGCGCAGCTGCACCGCAGAGGGGGTGCCCGGGCGGGCCCCGCCGCCCCTACCCTGGAGCCGACCCCGTCACCGCCGTCTGGAGCCTCCGATGAACCGCCGCCGTTCCGCCCTCGTCCTCGCCGCCGTCGCGGCCCTCTCCCTCGGCCTCACCGGCTGCTCCGGGATCAACAGCATGATGGGCGGCGAGACCCGCGACGACACCTCCGGCGAGATCGTCGACGGCGGCACGACCGACGTCTTCCAGCTCCGCGTCGGCGACTGCCTGAACGACGAGCTGACCGAGACCGCGACCGAGGTCACCGACGTCCCGACCGTGCCGTGCACCGAGCCGCACAGCTACGAGATCTTCCAGAACATCACGATGGCCGAGGCGGACGAGTACCCCGGCGAGACGGCGACCACCGCCCAGGCCGACTCCGAGTGCCAGGCGGCGTTCGAGGGCTTCGTCGGCCTCAGCTACGAGGAGTCGCAGTACGACTTCAGCTACTACTACCCCACGCAGGAGAGCTGGGACGGCGGCGACCGCGTCATCAACTGCCTGATCATCGACCCCGCGGGCCCCAACACCGGGACCCTGGCGGGCGCCGCCGCCTGACGCTCCCCGCGAGATGCCACTTGTGCACGCCTTTCACGGCGTGTCGCGTACACAAGTGGCATCTCGCGGAGGGGGTCAGCGCGTCGGCGAGTGATCAGCGCGGGGGAAGAGGGTCAGGAGGAGGCCCGAGGCGATCCAGACGGCGGCGATGCCGAGGATGAGCCAGCCGGCGTCGAGGCCGGAGGCGGCTCCGGCGAGGGCGGCGCCGACCGCGGCGGCGGCGGCGCGCAGGCCCGCGCCGATGGTGAAGACCTGGGAGCGGACGGCCGCCGGGCTCTCCTGATCGCGCAGCAGCAGCATCGCGGCGTTCGCGGGCGCGGTGAAGACTCCGGCGACGGCGAACGCGACGAGGGCCACGACGATCCCGAGGTCGGGCGCGGCGGCGAGCAGGGCGACCCCGGTCGCGGCGAAGCCGGCGCCCATCACCCAGGCCGGCGGGCGGCGCGTCCAGCGCCGGACGGCGACCGCGATCGCACCGAGCAGCCCGCCGACGGCGAAGGCGGTGAGGAGTCCGGCCGCGGCGTCCGTGCTGCCCACCCGTTCGAGCGACAGCCCGATCGCGGCGACGCCGGCCGCACCGCCGCCGATCTGGCTGATCGTGCCGGAGAGGGTGACGATCGCGATCGGCCGGTGCCGCACGAGATGCGTGACTCCGGCCGCGATGGTGCGCCGGACGCCGACGGTCGGGGTGGGGCGCGCCTCCATCCGCAGGGCGAGCGAGCCGAGGACGCCGACGAGCGCGAGGGCGGCCATGGCGAGCATCGCGTACCGGGCCGAGGCGACGGCGATCACGAGCCCGGCGATCGCGGGGCCGCCGATCGAGGCGACCGTGTACGAGAGCGAGTCCTGGGCGTAGGCGCGGCGCGGGTCGGCGATCGCGCTGGTCACGAAGCTCGACATCCCGCCCATGTAGACGGGCGTCGCCAGGCCCGCGACCACCAGGAGCAGCGCGATCAGCGCCGTCGGCACGTCGCCGAGGAACGAGGCGAGCGCGAAGGAGGCGGCGGTGGCGAGCGCCGCGCCGACCAGCAGCCGGCGCGGGGCGCGCACCCGGTCGAGCACCGTGCCGACGAGCGGGGCGGCGATCACGCTGGGGAACAGGGCGGCGCCCGTGAGCAGACCGCCCAGGGCGACGTCGTCGAGGCGCTCGACGGCGAGGACGGGCAGGGCGACGACCATCCCCGCGCTCGCGAGGCGCAGGGGGATCGAGGCGGTCAGGTAGGTGGCGGCGCTCATGCGGCTCGGGAGGACATCGCCTCCCATTTTTCCATGCTCTCGAGGGCTCGCTTCCCGGCCGCGGCGATCACGGCAGGAGGATCACCTTGCCGTCGAGGGTCCGCGACTCCGCCAGCTCCATCGCCGACACGATCTCCGTGAGCGGGAAGCGTGCCGCGATGTTGGCCGTGAGCGAGCCGTCCGCGAGCAGCGCGAGCACGCGGCCCAGGTCCTCCTCGAGCCGTGCGCGGAACCGGGCGGGCCGCAGCGAGTGCCCGGCCCAGAGGTCGTAGAAGACTGCGCGCTTCCCGTTCGGCGCCAGCTGGTACGCCTGGATCCGCGCGAGCTGCTTCAGGAACGGCGGCCAGATGCTGCCGGTGCTCGCGCTGACGATCGCGTAGGCGACGAGCGTGCCGCCGGGAGCGAGCAGCGACCAGGCCAGGCGGGTGGTCTCTCCGCCGATGTTGTCGAAGACGGCCTGCACACCGCCGGGGGCGAGCTCGCGGACGCGGGCGGCGAGCTCCGGGTCGGCGTAGTCGACCGGCTCGACGCCGGCCGCGCGGAGGGCGTCGTGATGCCGCGGCGAGGCGGCGCCGATCACGCGGATCCCCTCGAGCGAGGCGAGCCGGTGCACCAGCCCGCCGACGCCGCCGTTCGCCCCGAACAGGAGGATCGTGTCGCCGCGGGAGAGCCGGGCCGAGCGGTGCAGCATCTGCCAGGCCGTCACTCCGTTCACCACCACGGCCTCGGCGTCCTCGGGGGCGACGCCCTCGGGGACGAGGACGCAGTCGCGCGCTGCGACGCGGGCGTGCCCGGTCCAGCCGCCGGTCTTGGTGAGGGCGGCGACGCGGCGGCCCTCGAGCGACGCGTCGCCGCCGGGACCGACCGCGGCCACCCGGCCGACCAGGTCGTAGCCGGGGGTGAACGGGAAAGCGGGCTGGGCGAAGTAGCGGCCGCGGCGCATCGACTGCTCGGCGAAGGAGATGCCGGTCGCCTCGACGGCGACGAGCAGCTCGCCGGCCGCGGGCGGCTCGACGGGCGCCTGCTCGAGCAGCAGTCCGGACGGCTCGACGAGCCCCGGGAGGACGACGCGGGTGGTGGTGCGCGGGAGGGCGGTGGTCATGGTGTGCTCCTTGGGGTGGTTGTGTGTGAGTGACTGGACAGTCACTTCTGCGGAGAGGGGAAAGGGAAGTCTTTGCTGATCGAGTAGCCCGCGGAGCGGGCGTATCGAGATCCGCCGGCGTCAGAGGACGAGTCTGCAGACCCGCCCTGCTGACGACCGTGGGTCTCGATACGCCCCTGCGGGGCTACTCGACCAGCACGTGTCGGTCGGCCGGCGTCGGTCGGCCGGCGTCGGTCGGCCGGCGGCGGTCGGCCGGCGCGGCGACGGCTCAGTCGTGGTGCCGGATGCCCGCGGAGACGATCCGCGCCCACTCCGAGTCCACGCCGCCGAGGTCGGTCTGCACGATCAGGTGGCAGAGCTGGCCGTAGGCGATGAAGCGCTGCACGGCCGGGCCATCGGCCCCCGAGACGACGCTCACGGTCCGGACGACCGCCGAGATCCCCCGGCGCACCGCCTCGCGGATCTCGGGCACCCCGCTCGCGCTCTGCGCCTGCGACTGCAGCATGATCAGGTCGCGGTCCGCGATCAGGTCGATGTAGGCGAGGGTCATCGCCTCGAGCCGGTCGGCCGGGTCGGAGGAGGGGGAGGACTCCCCCGCTGCGGCGAGCGTCGACGCCACCAGCTCGTAGCAGCGGTCGACCGCGGCGACGAAGACGCCGAGCTTGCCCGGGAAGAGCCGGAAGACGTAGGCGGGCGAGACCCCCGCCTCGGACGCGACCTCGGTGATCGGGGTGGCGGAGTAGCCGGTGCGGGCGAAGACGTGCACGGCGGCGGCGGTGATCCGCTCGCGCTGCGCCTCGGCGGTGGAGCGGGGCGTCGTGGTAGTCATGTGACTGATCAAACACTTACAAACGCCGAGAGTCAAGAGGAGCGGTCGGACAGCCGAAGATCACGCGCGCTTCCGCCGCCCCCTCAGCGCGAGCTGGAGCGCCGCGAGGAGCAGCAGCGCGGCGAACAGCACGCCCGAGATCCGCGCGGGCAGCAGGAACGACAGCGCCACTCCGGCGAAGGAGAACCCGGTCGCGCAGAGGCCGACGGCGAGCCCCGCCCGCACGTCGAGCAGCCCGCGGCGCGCGTTCGCGATCGAGCCGCTGATCGCCGTCGGGATCATGGCGGCGAGGGAGGTGCCCTTGGCGAGCAGGTCGGCCAGACCGAACGCGCCGACGAGGACCGGCACGGCGATCGCGCCGCCGCCGATGCCGAAGAGCCCCGACGCCACGCCCATGGCCAGTCCGAGCGCGCCGAAGCCGGGCCAGACGCCCCAGCCCTCCGCGACGTCGCCGGTCTCGTTCGAGCCGAAGACCGCCATCCGCACGGCCGCCGCGAGCAGCAGGGCGACGAACAGCCAGCGGAGCACGCCGAGCGGCAGGCGGGCGAGCAGCCAGGAGCCGGCGACCGCGCCGATCATCGCGGCCGCGGCGATCACGGCCGCGGGGAGCCAGGCCACCTGCCCACCGAGCGCGTAGCCGAAGGCGCCGGCCACCGCCGTCGGCGCGATCGCCAGCAGAGAGGTCGCGGAGGCACGGCGCTGATCCATCCCGGCCCATGCGATCAGCATCGGCACCATCACGATGCCGCCGCCGACGCCGAACGCGCCCGAGAGCACTCCGCCGACCGCGCCGATCAGCGCCAGGACGAGGAGGGTCCGCGGTCGGAGGGCCTTCGCGCGAGTCGTGCCTCGGGCCGGCGCGGTCGTGTCCGATGCCTGCGCGCTCGTCTCGTCCGTCACCCGCTCAGCCTGCCACCTGCGTCGTCGCACGGCGGAAACATGCGGTGCGTACTCTTCGTGATGCGTCGCCGGTGGGGGCCGGGCGATCGACGCGAGGAGGGGGGCGCCGTGCGCGCGACGCCGATCCGCGCCGCGTCCTGGCCGGCCGCGCTGGCCGGACGGACGGTCTTCGAGCGAGAGGCCCGGCGCACGGCCGCGGCGATGCTGCCGCTCGCACCCGAGGGGATCAGCCGGGTCGCGGAGCCGATCCCGGCGCGCCCCGGAGCGCCCGCCACCACGGCCGACGTCTTCCGCTCCGCGGTCCCCGGCCCGCGCCCGACGGTGGTGTGGATCCACGGCGGCGGCTGGGTCTCCGGCCACCGGCGCGACGTGGACCCCTATCTGCGCATGCTCGCGGGCGCCGGGTGCACCGCCGTCTCGCTCGACTACAGCCGCGGCCCGGAGGCCGTGCACCCGACCGCGCCGCGCCAGCTGCTCGCCGCTCTGGAGCACCTCCGCCGCAGCGCCGGCCGCCTCGGGATCGCCCGCGACCGCCTCGTCCTGGCCGGCGACTCCGCGGGCGCGCAGCTCGCGAGCCAGCTCGCCACGGCCATCACCAACCCCTCCTACGCCCGGGCCGCGGGACTGGCGACGACCCTGCCCGTCGACGCGGTGCGGGCCCTGATCCTGCACTGCGGGATCTTCGACCTCTCCGCCCTGGCCGGGGCGACCGGGCTCGCCGCCCGCGGTCTGCGCGCCGGGCTCTGGCCCTACACCGGCCGGCGGGCGTGGTGGACCTCGGACGCGGCGCGGTGGATGTCGACGATCGACCACGTGACGCCGCGCTTCCCGCCGACCTTCCTCAGCGGAGGCAACGCCGACCCGCTCACGGCGCAGCAGTCGCGGCCGTTCGCGGCGCAGCTGCGCTCGCTCGGCGTGCCGGTCACCGCGCTGCTCTGGGGCGACGGGCACGACACCGAGCTCGGGCACCAGTACCAGTTCCACCTCGAGCTGCCGGAGGCGCGCGAGACGCTGGAGCGCACCCTCGCGTTCCTGGAGCGGCAGACGGCGCGCTGAGCCGTCGGCGCCGGGGCCGGACCCTGGCAGTCGCCTGGGCAGCCGGGACGACACCGTGACGATCGCCGTGCGCGCTCCGTCCTACCTCTGAACCGCCCGATCGACCGACCGGGCACCGAGACGAAAGAGGAGATCATGGCCGAGAGCAACGCGACCACCACGACGACGGCGACCGGGACCGGGCGCACCGTCATCGACGACGGCGTCATCGCGAAGGTCGCGGGCATCGCGGCCCGCGAGGTGCCCGGTGTGCATGCCCTCGGCAACGGCGCGGCCCGCGCGCTCGGCGCGATCCGCGGCGCGCTCGGCAACGACGACCGCGCCCAGGGCGTCAAGGTCGAGGTCGGCGAGCGCCAGGTCGCCGCCGACGTGACGATCGTCGCCGAGTACCCCGCAGCACTGCAGGACGTCGCGGAGGGCGTGCGCTCCGCCGTCGGCCGCGCGATCCGCGAGATCGTCGGCATGGACGTCGCCGAGATCAACGTCACCGTCCAGGACGTCTACATCCCCGAGGACGACGCCCCCGAGGCCGAGCCGCGCGTCGCCTGATCACACCCCCAGCACCTCCGACGCCCCGCGGTCGATCCGGCCGCGGGGCGTCGTGGTGCCTCCCCTCCGCCCCACCCGCCCCGACTGCCGTGCCCCCACGCGGCACAGAACACCAGGAGAAGCGCATGGAGAACAGCTGCGCCCGCCCCCTCGACGTGGACGACGCCGTCGCCCTCGTCGGCATCCTCACGACCCTCGAGGTGCTCACCACCGACGGCCGCCTCGGCGGCCCCGAGCTCGACGCGCTGCGGCACAGCCTCGCGCAGGGCGGCGCCGTGCTGCCCGGAGCCGACGAGACCGAGATCGCCGCGGCCCTCGCCTCGCTCAACGCGCGACTTCGCGACAGCATCTCGTAACCACGGACATCCGCCGCGCGCAAGAGCGTGTTTGTGACAGGCTGATCATCGCGTGCCACTGCGCGACGATGAAGGAGCAGCCATGAGCGTCGGACACTACGTGCTCTCGACCACCGGGCCGTTCGCGGACGAGACCGAGATCCTCGGCGTCTACTCCTCCGACACCTGGGCGCGCGAGGCGGCCGCCAGCTGGCTCGACGCCCTCGACCGCGAGGCCTTCCCGCAGTGCGTGATCGAGAACTGGAACGGGTCGCACCTCGTCCACCGCGAGGTCCTCGGCGGACTCGGCCTCGACGACGACGGCACGGCCGCGGGCACCCTCGAGCGCTAGCGCCCCGCCGTCGCCCAGTGCGACGGCCGCTCGAAGTGCGGCGGCAGCAGTGTCGCGGCGTCCCCGCGGGTGCTGGTGACCTGGGCCTGCGTCAGGAAGACCGCCGCGGAGAGGTCCGCGCCCCGCACATCGGCGTCGCGCAGGTCGGTGCCCAGGACGTCGCAGCCGCGCAGATCCGCTCCGTGGAGATCGGCTGCGATCAGCAGCGCCCCGCGCAGATCGGCGCCCCGCAGGTCCGCTCCCGCGAGCGTCGCCGCCACGAGGTCGGCGCCCGGCGCCAGGCGGACCCTGCCGTGCTTCCTCCGCCGCGGACCGTCGGCGCGCGCGGCGGCGCTGGCCGCGATCAGCAGCGGACGGGCGGCGCCGTACTCCGCGTCGACGTCGGCCGCGAGGATCGCGTCCGCGTCCGTGAGCGTCAGGGCGTGCACGGCGTCGAAGCGGGCGCGCACCAGATCGCGCAGTCCGGCGTCGGCTCCGGGCAGGGCGAGCGCCACGTCGAGGTACCAGAGCAGCTCGTGCAGGCGCCGCATCAGCGGGAAGACCGCGAACATCCGCGCGCGCACCTCGGCGTCGTCCCGCCAGGAGACACCGCCGAAGGTCCGCCGCGACACCTTCTGACCCGCGCCGAAGCAGTCGAAGACGGTGCAGCCGACGAAGCCCTCCGGCCGCAGCCGGCGGTGGATCGTGCAGGCGTCCTCGGTGTCGAGGTTCGTGCACGGCTCCCCCGCGGGCTTGTCGACGGGGAAGTCGGAGGAGCGGGTGAAGGCGAGGGCGACGCAGCAGAGGCCGAAGCAGTTCGCGCAGTCGGCGCCGAGGTCCTCCCGGCGGCCGAGCTCGACGCGGGTGCGGGTACCGGTCATGTCGGTCGGCCCCTCAGTGCGACAGGGCGAGCACGCCGACGACGGCGGCTCCCAGTCCGACGAGGCCGAGCAGGCCGATGATGCTCTGCCCGAGCCCGAGTCCGGCACGGACCACCGCGATCAGGGCGATGCCGGCGAGGGTGGCGACGTAGACGCCCACGCCGATCCGCAGCGCGACGACGTCGTCGATCCAGCCGAGCGCGGACGCGGCCAGCACCAGGACGGGCAGGGAGGCGGAGGCGAGCGCGCCGCCCGAGATCCGGAGCATCGTGCGCGCCTCGGCCGCGGTCGGGGTCGCCGCGTGGGCGACCTGGTGCGCGATCACGTCGGCGACGAAGCCCGCGGCGGAGATGCCGACGATCGCGATCACGAGGCTGCGCAGCGCGTGCGCGGAGTCCGCCTGGTCGTCGACGGCGTAGATCATCACGACGGCGAGGCCGGTGAAGGCGGCGTAGACCCGCTCCTTGAGCGCCTTCGCGATGTCGTCGAGGGAGCGACCCTCCGCCGCCGCGCGACGACCCGCCGCCCCTCCCCCGCGCACGGTGCTCAGTACGAGGCGGCGTCGACGCGGGCGGCGGAGTCGTCGCCCGCGTGGCGCGCGGTCAGGTCGCCGAGGATGACGGCCGAGCCGCTCGTGCCGAAGCGGGTGACGCCGAGCTCGCGGAAGGCCAGGAGCGTGTCGAGGTCGCGGACGCCGCCGGACGCCTTGACCTGCACGGCGTCCGAGACGGCGCCGCGCATCAGGCGCAGATCGTGCTCGTTCGCGCCGCCGCCGCCGAAGCCGGTCGCGGTCTTGACGAAGTCGGCGCCCGCGCGCTCGGCGGCCTCGCTGCCGGCCACGATCTGCTCGTCGTCGAGGTAGCTGGTCTCGAGGATGACCTTGACGACGTGGCCCTCGGCCGCGTCGACGACCGCGCGGATGTCGGCCTCGACGTCGTCGAGGAGGTTGCTGCGCAGGCGCCCGATGTTGACGACCATGTCGAGCTCGACCGCGCCGTCGGCGAGCGCCTGCGTCGACTCCGCGACCTTCGCCGCGGTGGAGGTCGTGCCGTGCGGGAAGCCGATGACCGTGCCGACGAGGACGCCGGAGCCCTCGAGCCGGCGGACGGCGTGCGCGATGTCGGAGGGGCGCACGCAGACGCAGAAGACGCCGGCCGCGCGGGCCTCGTCGAGCTGCGCGTCGACCTCGGGCCGGGTCAGCTCGGGCTTCAGGATCGCGTGGTCGATGAGCGCCGCGATCTCGGCGACGGTCGGAAGGCTGCTTGTCATGCCCGCCATTTTACGCGGCGCCCGGCGGCCGGATCTCGATACGCCCGCTCCGCGGGCTACTCGATCAGCATGCAGGTGGCCCGCCGACTGCGAGGCATCGCCCATCCGTCAAGAACGGCGCCTGACAGCGAACGAAGGAGCCGTTCGCGACGGATCACCGTCCGGAACAAGCGTCGCAAGCGGAACGCGCAAGCAAATCGGAGAATCGCGTGCCAAGCGATTCTCCGGAGCGGACGCAGGACGCTCTGCGGGACTCAACCATCCCGACGGGCCGACTGCGGGGAGGGGCGGCAGGGACGCCCCGACCCGGGAACGCCGAAAGGCCCCGCGATCGCGAGATCGTGGGGCCTTTCGACGTGAGCGCAGCTAGCACGCTGGTAAGCGGCGCTGCGCGCCGATTACCAGCTGGACTTGGTGATGCCGGGCAGCTCGCCGCGGTGGGCCATGTCGCGGAAGCGGACACGCGAGATGCCGAACTTCGACAGGTTGCCGCGGGGGCGGCCGTCGACGGCGTCGCGGCCGCGGACGCGGACGGGCGAGGCGTTGCGGGGGAGCTTCTGGAGGCCCGTGCGGGCGGCCTCGCGGGACTCGTCGGTCCCGGCCGGGTCGACGAGCGCCTTCTTCAGCTCGAGGCGCTTGGCGGCGTAGCGCTCGACGACCACCTTGCGCTGCTCATTGCGGGCGATCTTGCTCTTCTTAGCCATACTTAGCGCTCCTCGCGGAAGTCGACGTGCTTGCGCACTACGGGGTCGTACTTCTTGAGCACGAGACGGTCGGGGTCGTTGCGGCGGTTCTTCTTGGTCACGTAGGTGTAACCGGTTCCGGCCGTCGAACGGAGCTTGATGATCGGACGGACGTCCTGCTGCTTGGCCATTAGATCTTCACCCCACGAGCGAGAACATCCTTCACGACGGACTCGATGCCACGGGCATCGATGACCTTGATGCCCTTGGCCGACAGCGTCAGCGTGACGTTACGGCGCAGGGACGGGACGTAGTACGTCTTCTTCTGCACGTTCGGGTCGAAGCGGCGCTTGGTGCGCCGGTGCGAGTGCGAGATGGCGTGTCCGAAGCCGGGGACGGCTCCGGTCACCTGGCAGACTGCTGCCATGGTTTCCTCCATGTGTGGTTACCGTGGGCCACGCGCGGCACGAGGCCTCGCCCGACCCACCCAAGGTCACTTGTCGGCGCACCGCCCGCCTGTCGAGGAGGACCGGGGTCCCGCCCGGTGGGCAGCGCGCAAGAGCGTGCAGATGCACGCAACCCGAGTAGCTTAGGCGACACGCGCGCGCCCTGCAAGGCTCGCCGGTGCTACGGTCGCTCCCGGTGCGCGCGGGGGGTCCGGGCCGCCGCATGGGGGGACCGTGAACGGCTCGACGCCGGATGCTCTGAGGCGCCGTGCGCTGCTGCTGGGGATCGCCTCGGCCGCGGTGGGGCTCGCAGGATGCACGAGCGCCCCCCGTCCCGCGCCGACCGCGACGCCGGTGGCCGCGGCCGCGACGCTCGCGCCCGCTCGGACTCCCCCGCCGCGCCCCGTGCCGACCGCGACGGCGGCGCCCGTGCCGGTCCGCGCGCGCTTCCCCCTGCCGGAGGGCACGATCACCGAGCTGCCCGGCGACGGGAGCCTGCTGGCGTGGACGGTCGACGACGGCGCCGACTCCGACGTCGTCGCCGCCTACGCGCAGTTCGCGAAGGACACCGGGACCCGGCTCACCTTCTTCCTCAACGGGAAGTACGACTCCTGGACCGTCAACGCCCCCGCGCTCGCACCGCTGGTCGCGAGCGGGCAGGTCCAGCTCGCGAACCACACCTGGTCGCACGCCGATCTCACCTCGCTCTCGGATGACGGGATCCAGGAGGAGCTCGGCCGCAACGGCGACTTCATCCGCGCCACCTACGGCGTGGAGGCCGCTCCGTTCTACCGCCCGCCGTTCGGCTACACCGACGCCCGCAGCCGGGCGGCCGCAGCCGCCGTCGGCTACACGGCCACGACGCTCTGGTACGGCTCCCTCTCCGATTCGGGGCGGATCACCCCGGAGCAGCTGCTCGGGTTCGCGGACGAGTGGTTCCGGCCGCAGCGCATTGTGATCGGGCATGCGAACTTCGATCCGGTGACGACGGTCTACGCGCAGCTGGTCGACCTCCTCCGGGCCCGCTCCCTCGAGACGGTGACCCTCCGCGACGTCTTCGCCGTCTGACGGTCTCCGCGAGATGCCACTTGTGCACGCTTTCCACGGCGTGTCGCGTGCACAAGTGGCATCTCGCGGCGGGGATCAAACGCGCAGGGTCGCGTGGGCGGCGGTGGTGATGGCGGCGGCGACGGCGGCGAGGCTCGGGGTGTGCAGGGCCCACTGCTGCCAGTAGAGGGGGACGTCGACGGGGGCGCCGCCGAGGGCGACGAGGCCCGCGGCGCCGACGGGGGCCTGCAGCTCGGGCAGCATGCCCCAGCCGAGGCCGAGGCGCACGGCCTGCTCGAAGTCGGCCGAGCCGGGCACGCGGTGCTGCGGCGGGCGGCCCTCGACGCCGGCCGCCTCGAGGAACCGGGTCTGCAGGCGGTCCTTCTCGTCGAAGACGACGACCGGCGCGACGGCGAGCGCCTCCGCGTCCGGCCCGTCCGGGAACCAGCGCTCGGCGAAGGCGGGTGCGGCCATCGCCCGGTAGCGCATCACGCCGAGCGGGGCGACGGTGCAGCCGAGCACCGCCTCGGCCTCGGCCGTCACCGCGGCGAGCACGGTGCCGTCGCGGAGGAACGCGGTGGTGTGCTCCTGGTCCTCGCGGTGCAGCTCGACGACGACGTCGGGCACAGTGGCCAGCGCGGGCAGCACCCAGGTCGCGAGCGAGTCGGCGTTGACGGCCATCGGCACCGTGACCGGCCCTCGGCCCTCGCGCGCCCCGCCGTCGAGCCCGCGCACCGCGTCCTCGGCGAGCAGCTCGATCTGGCGGGCCAGGCGGAGCAGGCCCGCGCCCGCCTCGGTCGCGACGACGGGGCGCGAGCGGACCAGCAGCACGCGGCCGGCGGCCGACTCGAGCGCCTTGATCCGCTGGCTGAGCGCCGAGGGCGTGACGTGCAGCTCGCGGGCGGCGGCGTCGAAGGAGCCGAAGCGGACGGCGGCGGCGAGGGCACGGAGACGGGCGAGGTCGAGATCGTCGGTCAGCATCGCGCTCCCATCAGTTGCGCTTACGGTACTGAAGAAGCGTGAGCTGGTCTACAGCATGCTCGGGCCTTAGCGTCGGAGCCGTGTCCCCCCTCCTCGCCGCCCTGTCCGGCCTCGGCTTCGGCCTCTCGCTCATCATCGCCATCGGCGCCCAGAACGCGTTCGTGCTGCGGCAGGGGCTCCGCCGCGAGCACGTGCTCGCCGTCGTCGCGATCTGCGCGCTGGCGGATGCGGCCCTGATCGTCCTCGGCATCGCCGGGATCGGGGCGGTGCTCGAGTCGGCGCCGTGGCTGCTGGTCGTCATCCGCTGGGGTGGGATCGTCTTCCTCCTCGCCTACGCCGTCCTCGCCGCGCGGCGGGCGCTGCGCCCAGGGACGCTCGACGGCGACCCGGCCGGCGCCTCCACCTCGCTCCGGACCGCGATCGGCACCTGCCTCGCCCTGACGCTGCTGAACCCGCACGTCTACCTCGACACGGTCGTGCTGCTGGGCTCGGTGGCGAACACGCACGGCGACGAGCGCTGGTGGTTCGGCACGGGCGCGGCACTGGGCAGTGTGCTGTGGTTCACGGCGCTGGGCTTCGGGGCGCGGGCGCTGCGGCCGCTGTTCCGCAGCCGCACGGCCTGGCGGGTGCTCGACGGGGCGGTCGCGGTCGTGATGGTGGTGCTGGCGGTGTCGCTCGCACTGTCGTCCTGAGAGACGCCGTCGCCGACGGGCGGCGCGCCGGTCAGCCCGCGCGGACCATGGAACGGGCGGCGAGCAGCCAGACGGCTCCCGTCGCGAGGATCATCAGCGACCCGGCGATCGACGCCGCGATGGAGATCCCGATCAGCAGCTCCTGCGACGGCGTCGCGGTGACCAGCAGCGGGGCGGTCGTGGCGAATCCTCCGGCGGCGTTCACGGCCACGGCGACGGCGGCGACCACGACCACCCGGCGCGGCACGGAGCGCGACCGCCCGAGCGCGACGAGCCCCACGACCCCGGCGACCAGCGAGAGCACCGCCAGGGTGAGCACGAGCGTCGACGCGGCGATCATCTCGGGCGTGGACGTCGAGCCCGCCGCGCTCGGCGAGGACCAGGACACGATCGGCCGCAGCACGATCAGCACCGCGAAGACGATGAGCGCCGTCGCGCCGGTCGGGCCGACCAGCCCGCCCTTCGAATCGGCCCCCCGCGCGAGGACCGATGCGGCGGCAGCGAGCAGGCCCGCACCCAGGAGCACGACGGCGCGCGCCGCGAGCGAGGCTCCGGAGCCGACCGGGGCGAGCAGGAACACGGCGTCGAGCAGGCCCGCCGCCGCCACGAAGAGGCCGGCGAGCCGCAGCGTCGCCGCGCGCGAGGCGGCGGACGCAGGGACGGTGGTCGGAGCTGTCATCGGGTTCCCCTCTCCCGGGCTGTGCTCCTCACGCTAGCGCCCTGGTTAGAGCGGACATTGTTCTACTAACATGGCGAACATGCTCCTGCGCGTCGACCACTCCTCGCCCCGCTCGCTGGCCGACCAGCTCGAGGCGCAGGTGCGCGCCGCGGTGGCCGCCGGCGAGCTCTCGGCGGGCGACCGCCTGCCTCCGGCGCGCGAGCTCGCCGACTCGCTCGGCATCAACATGCACACCGTGCTGCGCGCGTACGCCGCGCTCCGCGACGACGGCCTCCTCGAGATGCGCCGCGGCCGGGGCGCCTGGATCGCGGAGTCGGCCGGCCCCGGCCTCGTCCGCGTCACCGCCCTCGTCGAGCAGCTCGCCGCCGAGGCCCGCCGCAGCGGCATCGGCCGCGCCGACGTCATCCGCCTTCTCGAGAGGACCGCACTGTGACCACCACCGGCACCACCACCACCGACCGCAGCGCGCGCACGCTCGTCGCCGCCGCGTCGCTCCTGCTCCCCGCCGCGGCGATCCTCGTCTCGCGGGCCGTCCTCGGCGACCGGCTCCCGCCCGCGCTCGCCTCGCACTGGTCGAGCACCGGCGCCGCCGACGAGTCGCAGCCCGTCGCGGTCCTCCTCCGGCTGGCACTGCTGCTGGCGGGGGTCCCCGCCGTCGCCGGACTCGTCGCTGCGGCACTCGGCCGCGGCCCGCGCCTCCTGCTCGGCGGACTCGGCCTGGTCGCCGGTCTCGGCGCCGGCGGCTGGGCGACCTCGGTCGGGACCACGCTCGCTGCGGGCTCGGCGGAGGGCGCCGTGCTCGGTGCCTGGCTGCTCGCGCTCCTCGGCGGCGGGGTGTTCGCCGTGGTCCCGGCCCTGATCGCCCCGCCCACGCGGCACGCGCCGCGGGTCGCGGTCGACCGGCTGCCGCTCGGCCGCGAGGAGACCGGCGCCTGGTCGCACACCGTCACCGGGCGGGTGTTCGCGGTCACGGGAGTGGTGCTGCTGCTCATCGCCGCGGCGGCCGTCCCGGGTCTGCTCGCCACGGGCGATGTCGGACCGGCGATCGGGATGGCGATCGTCCTCGGAGCGAGCGCGGTCGTGATGCTCGGCTTCACCCGGCTGCGCGTCACGGCCGACCGCCGGGGGCTGCGCGTGGTGTCGACAGCGCTCGGGATCCCGCTGCGGCGGATCCCGCTGTCGTCGATGGCCTCGGTGACCACCGCCGCGCTGCGGCCGTCGGAGTGGGGCGGCTGGGGCTACCGGTGGTCGCCCGGGCGCTCGGCGCTCCTCCTCCACGCCGGGCCCGGGCTCGTGGTGACCACCACCCGCGGGGACGAGTTCGCGATCAGCCTGAGCGACCCGGAGACCCCGGCCGCCCTCCTCGAGACGCTGCGCCGACGCGCCGAGGACCGACGCGCGTAGGGTGCGAGCGCGGCCGATGGTCGCCGCCGGAGTCTTCACGAGGGAGTGGGCATGGACGCGAACAGGGAAGCTGCTGCCGACGAGCTGCGCAGCAAGACGGTCACCTGGCACGATCCGATGGCGGGAGCCGCCGCGGCGATGCGGATGAGCGGGCTGGACTACCTCCGCGCGATGAAGGACGGGACGATCCCGCCGCCGCCGATCATCACACTGATGAACATGGCCCTCGGCGAGGTCGACGAGGGCCGGGTGGAGTTCCGCTGCTCGCCGGACGAGTCGCACTACAACCCGATCGGGCGGGTGCACGGCGGCTTCGTCTGCACGGTGCTCGACTCGGCGGCGGGCTGCGCCGTGCAGTCGACGCTGCCGGCGGGCGTCGGCTACACCTCGCTCGACCTCACCGTCAGCTACCTCCGCGGACTGCACCAGGACAGCGGCGAGCTGCTCGCCGTCGGCACGGTCGTGAAGCCGGGGCGCCGGGTGGCGTTCGCGGAGGCGAGGGTGACGGACGCGCAGGGGCGGCTGGTCGCCACGGCCACGTCGACGCTGCTGGTGTTCCCACTCGGCGAGAGCGCGTGAGCGCGGGGAGTCGTCAGTCCTCGGATGCGCGCTCGCGCAGACGCTGGACCGCGGCCTCGAGCGCGGGGAGCTCCGTGGCCACCGTCGCCTGAAAGATGGCGTCGTCCAGCCGGTGGTGCGGTTCCCTGCTCACAACGGCAGCAGGTCCAGCTCGACGGCGCGGCGCACGTGCTCCTTGAGGCCCTCCTCAGGGATGAGGTCGACCGGAGCGCCGAGGATCTCCCCGAGCTCGCGCTCGAGGCCGGCCAGGGCGAGGACGCCGAGACCGGCCGGAACCGACACCAGGAGATCGAGGTCGCTGTCAGGGCGGTCGTCTCCCCGAGCCGCGGATCCGAAGATCTTCGCGTCGACGATGCCGCGACGGCGCAGCGCGCGACGGAGCTCGGCACGGTGGTCCAGCACCCGCCGCCCGATCGGGCCCGAGAGCGCCGCTGCCGGCGTGGCGCGGGGCTCGAGCACCAGGTCGACGCTGAAACCGATAGCCGAGAGGAGACGGCGCAGTGTCGGGAGGGTCGGCTCGCGCAGGCCCGTCTCGTAGGCGCTGACCATGCTCTGGGCGACTCCGGCGCGATCCGCCACCTCGCTCTGGCGCAGCCCGGCTCGCGATCGTGCTCCGATCAGCAGGTCTCCGGTCTCCGTGCGCATGCGCACATAATATCAACAATCGTGTATACAGACGAGCGCCGGTCGCGTCGAGCAGTGGCACGAACGCGGGTCTCCCGCAAGTGGCAACGCGCGTCTGCGCGCTGTGGTCGCATGGAGGTCGGACGCAGCCGCTCGGGCGCCTCCCCCCCGATGCGACAGGACCTGCATGCCCACGACCGCGAGCCGGCCGACGATCTTCGCCCTGCACGGGCTCGGCCTCAGCGGCCGCCTCTTCGAACCGCTCTCCCGCGAGCTCGCCGGCGAGGCGGACGTGATCGCGATCGATCTGCCCGGCTTCGGCGACGCGCGCGACGCCGCCGACACCTCCCTCGACGCGATGACGACCGCGGTGATCCGCGCGATCCGCGAGCACGGCGCCTCGCGCTGGCTGCTCGCCGGGCACAGCATGGGCGGCAAGGTGGCCTCGCTGGTCGCCGCGCGCACGCTGTCCGGGCGCTCCGGTCTCTTCGGGCTGGCCGGGGTCGTGCTGCTGGCCGGCTCGCCGCTCTCGCCCGAGCCGATGCCCGAGGAGAAGCGGAGCGAGATGCTCGGCTGGGTCGCCGACGGCCCCCTCGACGAGGAGCACGCGCGCACCTTCCTCGAGCAGAACATCGGCGGTGCCCTGCCCGCCGCCGAGGATCGGCGGGCGCTCGCCGACCTGCTCCGCTCCTCCCCCGCCGCCTGGCGCGACTGGCTGGAGACCGGCAGCCGCGAGGACCGCACGGGCGCCGCCGAGGCGCTCCACGCCCTGCCCGCGCTGCTGATCGCGGGCGGCGAGGACGGCGACCTCGGGGCCGACGGCCAGCGCGCGACCAACGCGCGGACCTACCCGCGCGCCCGCCTCCTCGAGCTGCCCGGCGCCGGCCACCTGCTGCCGATCGAGCGGCCCGTCGAGGTCGCCGCGGCGATCCGCGCCTTCTGGAGCAACGCGGCCGGCACCGGACCGGCCGTGCCCGCCGACGTCGCGGAGACGATCCGCTCCAGCCGCACCACCGCGCGGATCCGCGCGCTCTTCGCCGAGCGCCTGCTCGCCGACGACCCGGGCTACACGCCCGCGGCGCTCACCCCCGCGCAGCTGACGACGCTGCGCGCACTCGCGGACCGGGTGGTCCCGCAGGACAGCGGCGACAGCGCCGTCCCGGGCCGGATCGACCTGGCCGCCCGCGTCGACGCTCAGCTCGCGGCCGGGCGCGGCGACGGCTGGCGCAACGCCGACCTGCCGACCGATCCCGAGGCCTACCGCCTCGGTCTGGACGCGCTCGCCGGATTCGACGGCCTCTCCCCTGAGGAGCAGGACGCGCGGCTCGACGCGCTGGGCACCGAGCAGCTCGGTGCCTTCAGCGCCGAGCAGGCGAAGGCCTGGTTCGAGGACTGCCGCAACGACCTGGTCCGCCAGTGGCTCGCGCACCCCGCGAGCCTCGCCCGCATCGGCTTCGACGGCTACGCGACCGGCGGCGACGTCCTGCCGCTCCTGGGCTTCACCGCCCTCGCCGCCGGCGAGCACGACACCTGGGAGCCCGCCACCCTGCAGCCGAGCACGAGGAACCCCCGATGAACACCACCGGCATGCGCCGCTACTCCCCCGACGAGGTCGTCGACGCCGTCGTGATCGGCACCGGCGCCGGCGGCGCCCCGATCCTGGCGACCCTCGCCGCGCGGGGCCTCCGGGTCGTCGCGCTGGAGGCCGGGCCGCACTTCGATCCGCTGACCTTCACGGCCGACGAGACCGCGGCGACCGAGATCAACTGGATGGAGGAGCGCCTCAGCGGTGGCAGCACCCCCACCGCCTTCGGCCCGAACAACAGCGGCCGCGGCGTCGGCGGCTCCACGCTGCACTGGGGCGCGTTCACCCCGCGCCCGGACCCGCGCGACCTGCTGCTGCGCACCGAGTCCGGACTCGGCCGCGACTGGCCGGTCACGCATGCCGAGCTGGTCCCGTACCTGGAGCGCGCCGAGGCGACCATCGGCGTCTCCGGGCCGGCCGACTACCCGTGGGACCCCTCGCGCCGCTACCTGCAGGCGCCGGTCGACCGCAACGCCTCGGCCGACATGATGCTGCGCGGCTGCGCGGCCCTCGGGATCCGCGCCACCGACGCCCCCGCCGCCGTTCTCAGCGCCGGGCGGGACCAGGAGGCGCACGGCGAGCGCGCCTCCTGCCGCAACTGCGGCCAGTGCCACCAGGGCTGCCGCACCGGCTCCAAAGGCAGCATGGACACGTCCTACCTGCCGCTCGCGGTGCGCGACGGGGCGGAGATCCGCGCCGAGTCCTTCGTGCACGGCATCGAGCTCGACGCGGCCGGGAAGGTCAGCGCCGTCCTCTACACCGCCGACGGGGTCGAGCACCGGCAGCGCTGCTCCGCCCTCTTCCTCTGCGCGGGCGGGGTCGAGACGCCGCGACTGCTCCTGCACACCGGCGTCGCGAACAGCAGCGGGCTGGTCGGCCGCAACTTCCTGGCGCACGGCGCGACGCAGGTCTGGGGCACCTTCGACGAGGAGATGCGCGGCTACCGCGGCTACCCCTCCTCCGTCATCACCGAGGACACCGTGCGCCCGGCCGACGCGGACTTCGCCGGCGGGTACCTGATCCAGAGCCTCGGCACGATGCCGCTCACCCAGGCGACGTCGTTCGTCCGCGGCGGCGGGCTGTGGGGGCCGTCGCTGATGCAGGCCCTCGACGACTACCGCTTCATGGCCGGCGTCGGCATCAACGCGGAGTGCCTGCCCTCGGACGACAACCGGCTCGTGCTGACCGACGAGCTCGACGAGCACGGGGTGCCGAAGGCGCGGATCACCTTCTCGCCGGGCTCGAACGAGGAGGCGATCGACCGGCACGCGATCCGGACGATGACCGCGATCGTCGAGGCGGCGGGCGCGCGCAGCACCCGGGTGATCGCCCGCACGGCGCACACGCTCGGCACCTGCCGGATGGGCACCGACCCGGGCGACGCGGTGGTGGACGGCGACGGCCGCAGCTTCGACGTGCCGAACCTCTTCGTCTGCGACAACTCGGTCTTCCCGAGCGCGGTGATCGCGAACCCGGCGCTGCTGACGGTCGCGCTCGCGCTCCGCACGGCGGACCGCTTCCTCGCGGCGTAGGCCGTTCCGCGAGATGCCACTTGTGCACGCTTCTGTCGGCGTGTCGCGCTCACAAGTGGCCTCTCGCGGAGGGGATCGAGGGACTTAACACATCGGAAACCCCTCAGAAATCGCACAGCATCTGGGGGCGGTTGAGTGGGAGCACACCCCTCACCGATGGAGCCCGCATGCCCCTGTCCCGGCCGTCCACCCGCACCGTCCGCCGCGCCCTCGCCCTCGGCGCCGCGCTCGCCGCTTCCCTCTCGCTCGTCGCGTGCTCCGGAGCGAGCGACGCCGGCTCAGGAGAGGGCGGCGACACCGTCACCGTCACCGTCGGCACCCTGCGCGGCCAGCCGCACTTCTACCAGCCGTTCCTCTACGAGCAGTTCGCCGAGGAGGGCGTCGAGTTCGAGGTGATCACCCTCGACACCACGCCCGCGCTCAGCGACGCCCTGGTCGCCGGGACGATCGACTTCGCGATCTCGGGCGTCACCCCGACCATCGCCTCGATCGCGCAGGACCGGGACCTGAAGATCGTCGCGTCCGCCGCGGACGGCGGCTCGGGCTTCCTCGGCGGCGAGGGCATCTCCTCCGTCGAGGACCTGGCCGGCAAGAAGGTCGGCTACATCCAGGGCAGCGCCCAGGAGGTGGCGCTCCGCTACTACCTCGACCAGGCCGAGCTCACCGACGACGACCTCGAGCTGATCACGATCCCCGTGCCCGAGATGGCGTCCGCGTTCACCAGCGGCTCGATCGACGCCTTCTTCGGCGTGGAGATCGGCGTCTCGATCGCTGAGGCGGCCGGCGGCACCGAGATCGCCGACCCGTACGCGACGCCGATCGGCCGGGTCAACATCGGCCTGGTCACCACCGGCGCGATGATCGAGGAGCAGCCGGAGGTCGTGCACAAGGTCGTCGACACCCACGCCGCGACGACCGAGTACATGGCCGACAGCGTCGACGAGTGGCTGCCGGACATGATCGCCGAGTTCGGCGGCGACCAGGAGGTGCTGGAGTCGGCGCTGGAGAACTTCTGGCTCCGCTCCGACCTCAGCGAGGAGTACCAGGGCCAGCTCGGCGCGCTCGCGACGCAGATGCAGGAGCTCGGCTTCATCGACGAGGCGCCCGCGATCGAGGACGTCGTCGACACGACGTTCGCGCCGGCGGCCTGAGCGGTCGGCCGATGACCACCACGACCCGCCCCGCCGAGGCGGCGACCGCCACCGAGCGGCTGTCGACGGTGCGGCGCCGGCGCCGCCCCGGCCGCAGCGGCTGGACGACCTTCCTGCTCGGCCTGCCGGTCCCGATCCTGTTCCTGCTGCTCTGGCAGTTCGGGCGGGCGGGCGAGTGGGAGCTGCCGTTCGGCATCCGGATGGCGTTCCTGCCCTACCCGGGCGACGTGCTGGTCTCGCTGATCGACTACGCCGTCGCGGGGCTGCGGAACGACGCGTTCAGCGGACTGCTCTGGACCGACCTGGCGGCGAGCGCCGGCCGCGTCTTCGGCGGCTTCGCCCTCGCCACGGTGATCGCGGTGCCGCTCGGCGTGCTGATGGGCCGCTACTACGCGATCAACTCGCTGTTCGATCCGTTCATCAACCTGTTCCGACCGGTGCCGGCCACGGCCTGGGTGCCGCTGGTGGCGCTGCTGATCGGCTACGGCGATCAGGCGTCGATCTTCCTGATCACGCTGTCGGCGTTCTTCCCGATCGTGCTCGGCACGATCAGCGGCGCCCGCCAGGTGCCGCCGCGGCTGATCGAGGCGGCGCGGATGCTCGGCACGTCGCGAGGAGGCGTGCTCGTGCGGGTCGTGCTGCCCGCCTCCGCCGCCGCGATCGTCAACGGCATGCGCATCGGCCTCGGCCTCGCCTGGGTCGTGCTGGTGCTCAGCGAGACGACGGGGGTGAGCACGGGCCTCGGCTCGACGATCTTCCTGGCGCGCGACGTGGTGCGCACCGACCTGATCGTGGTCGGCATGATCTGCATCGCGATCGCGGGCTTCGCCTCCGACCGGCTGCTCCTGCTCCTGTTCCGCGTGCTCTTCGGCCGTCGGCCGCTCGTCAAGTGAGGACCCGATGACGCTCTCCCCCGCCACCGCCCCCGCCCGCACCGCGGACGTCCACGTCCTCGACCTGGTGAAGCGCTACGACACCGCCGGCGGCGGCGTGCTCGCCATGGCCGACGTCTCGCTCGACATCCGCTCGGGCGAGTTCGTCGCCGTGGTCGGCGCGAGCGGCTGCGGCAAGTCGACGCTGCTGCGCATCCTCGCCGGATTCGAGGAGGCGACGGAGGGCGTCGTCGAGGTCGGCGGCCGGGCCGTGTCGGCGCCCGGCCCGGATCGCGGCGTCGTCTTCCAGGACTACGGGCTCTTCCCCTGGCTGAGCGTGCGCGAGAACGTGGCGTACGGCCCGCGGCGCAAGAAGCTGCCGAAGGCGGCCGCGGCGGAGGTGACCGACCGCTTCATCGAGGCGGTGGGGCTCACCCGCTTCGCCGACCGCTACCCGGGCGAGCTGTCCGGCGGCATGCAGCAGCGCGTCGCCATCGCGCGGGTGCTCGCGAACGAGCCGTCGGTGCTGCTGATGGACGAGCCGTTCGGTGCGCTCGACGCACTGACCCGCTCCGATCTGCAGGTCGAGCTCAAGCGGATCCACCGCGAGACGGGCACGACCGTGCTCTTCGTGACGCACTCGATCGAGGAGGCGGTCTACCTCGCCGACCGCGTCGTCGTGATGACGGGCGGCGCCTCCCACGGCGTCCCCGGCCACATCAGCGAGATCGTGACGGTCGACCTGCCCGGCGAGCGCGATGTGACGGCGCCCGAATTCAACGAGTGCAAGCGCCGCATCTCGGAGCTCGTGCACGCGCCGGCCTGACGCCCCCTCCCTCCCGCGAGATGCCACTTGTGCACGCTTCCCTCGGCGTGTCGCGTGCACAAGTGGCATCTCGCGGAGGGGACCAGGGGAGGCTTCGTGGATCCCCGTCTGAAGGAGGAGTCGTCGTGACCAGCACCGTTCGCGCAGGCCGGATCGCCAGGAGCGCCCTCGCCGGGGTGCTGCTCATCAACGCGGTGCCGCACGGCGTCGCGGCGCTGCAGGGGCGGAGGTTCCCCTCGCCGTTCGCCACGCCGCCAGGGCGCGGGCTGTCGTCGCCGCTGGCGAACGCGGTCTGGAGTGCGGCCAACGCCCTCGCGGGGCTCGCCACGCTGCCGCGGCACGGGACGAGGGGCGACCGCCTCTCCGCGGTGCTCGGCGCGACGGCGATGGGCGCCTTCCTCGCTGTGCACTTCGGGAGCCTCGACCTCGACTGAGACGCCGGGCGCCGTCCGAGCCCGCAGAAGGGGGGCAGCGAGCAGCTGGGAACGAGCCCGCCGACGTGACCGCTCCTGTCACGCTGGGCGCACGCTCCATCACACGTCTCGCGAGAGGGAACGATGCCCGCACTCCGGCTGGTGCTCTACCTGGTCGACGACCCCGAGCAGACGCCGCACCTCTGCACGTTCCATGGCGACCGACACAGGCTGGCGCACGATCTCGAGACGCGGCAGTTCCTGCCCGTCGTCCGCGGCCACGGGCAGTACAGCGTGGTCGCGGTGAACCGCATCCAGCGTGTCGAGTTCGAGCGGCTCGAGGAGGACGCCGCGGACGAGCCGGCCCGTCGCGTCGGCGACCTCGAGAAGTCGGCGCACACCCTCCGCGCCTGACCTCCCCGGCAGTCCGGGCTCTCCGGTGCGGATCGTTATCGGATCGCGCGCCCGGCGAGGTCCGTCGCATCGGAGGATGGGCGAGGGGGACGATCCGCGCTCCCGTCGTCCGCGTCCCCGGGGGTCCACCGCCATGCTCGTCCCGTCTCGCACGCTCCTGCGTGCCGCTCTCGTCGTCGGCGTGATCGCCGCAATGAGCGGATGCGTTCCCGCCGGCGATCCCGTCGCGCAGCCGGCCGCAACGGTGACGGCGACGGCGACGGCGACGGCGACGGCGACGGCCACGGTCACCGCGTCGCCGACGCCGAGCCCGACCCCCTCCTCGACGCCCGCCGTCGCCGCGAGCCTGCTGATCGGGCCGACCTCGTTCTCGCTGGTCGACGCCGAGGGCGGCCAGCTGGGCACCTGGGAGTACCGCGACGGCACAGGGGTGGTCGCAGCGCTGACCGAGGCGTTCGGCAGTGAGCCCACCGAGTCGGACGACATCCCCTACGAGGGCTACCGGAGCCGCGCCTACAGCTGGCCGGGCTTCGTCCTCCGGGACACCGACGTCTACGACGCCGGCGGGCCGGAGCTCACCTACCCGGAGCCGGACTTCCTGCTCGAGGCGACCGCCTCCGCGGTCGGCGACGTCGCGATCAGCACGCTGGGTGGAGTCGCGGTGGGCGACGCCACCGCCGACGTCGCGGCCGAGCACCCGGACAGCGCGACCGGCGGTGCCCTCGGCACCTTCCTCTTCGACACGACGCCCGTCGGCACCGTCGAGGGCTACGAGCTGACCAACACGGTCGGCGCGATCGCCGAGGACGAGGTCACCGTCTCGAGCCTGCGTGCGCCCTTCATGAACTGGGGCGTCTGAGGGGCCCGTTCCCTGTCAGGCTCTCCGGCGCGAGACGCGTCCCCGGAATGAGCGCTCAGCAGTCGCGGGAGCCGAAGCCGAGCCCCGTGATCGCGCTGCTGTGCCAGCCCTGGTAGCCGCCGTGCTGGCTGTAGACGAGCGAGCTGCCCGAGGGGAACGAGCGGAACGAGAAGGTGTCGTAGCGGGGCCCGCGCGTGAGATTCGGCTCGAACCTGGTGGCCCGACGGAAGGGGTCGGCGACCGTGCCGGCGCCGACTCCCGCATCTCCGCCCCGCGAGGAGATCGACGCGGGCGCGACGCTGAAGCCGACGGTCGACCACCACGTCGTGGCCCAGTAGGCCGTGTCGCTGTGCGCGCTCGAGCTGATGTCGAGGAAGGTGAGCTGCACGTCCATCGGGTCGAACGGCTTCCCGGCCGCATCGAAGAACTCGAAGATCAGCGTCTGCGCATCGGGCCCCGGCGTCGGCACCTCCGGGATCCTCACGTCCGACGACGACGCCTGCCCGGCGCGGCGCTGGTTCAGGAGGAGCACCCCGGGTTCGAAGATGCGCGACGGCGCCTCGTTGGCGAAGTCCGAGGATCCGCCGGCGTACCACACCGTGCCGTCCTGGGTCAGGTTGTAGCTCCTGCTGTCGGTCGTGGGCGTGGTCGCGGTGTCGGGCGCCAGGATCGAGGTGATCCGGACCGTGGACGTCGTCCCGGTCGGCGAGGTCGCGGTGAGGGTCAGCGGATTCGACGACACGCTCGACTGCCTGAACATCGTCACGCTCGTGCAGGGCAGCGGAGCGGGGGCGGGAGTCATCGACGCCGCGGCGAGGGGAGCCCCGACCGCCGCGCTGATCACGGGGATGCTCCACAGCGCGCCCGCGGCGACGGAGCGACGGGTGGGACCGGAGGGGCGAGTCGGGTCGGACGAGAGAGGGGACATGGCGGATCCGTTCCGGAGGAGGAGTGGACAGGCGAGGACCGACTGCCCGACACGGCAGCGTAGGTTCGTCCGCCCCGAGATCCGAATGCGCCTCATTTCTGGCGCCGGACGTCGGTTCGCCGCTCCTTCTGTGGCGGTGCTCAGCAGTCGCGGGAGACGAAGCTGAGCCCGCTCAGCGCGATGGCGTGCCACCCCTGCACACCGGCGTACTGGCTGAAGCTGAGCGTGCTGCCCGACGGGAACGACCGGAAGGTGAAGGTGTCGACGAAGGCGGCACCCGGGCCCGGGCGCTCCTGCGGCGTGGCGCGCCGGAAGGGCTTGTCGACCGTCCCCAGGCCGATCGCCGACTGACCGCTCTGCGTCGAGATGTATCCGGGTTCGACGCTGAAGCCGACGGTGGACCACCAGTTCGTGAGCCAGGGACTTCGGGGAGTCGCGCCCGAGGTGATGTTCTGGATCGAGAGCTCGACATCGGTCGGATCGAACATCCGCCCGTCCGCGCCGGTGAACGTGAAGGTCAGCGTCTGCCGGTCCGACCCGGGCTCCGGATCCTCCGTGATCGGTCCCGCCCGACGCTGGTTCAGCATCAGCGAGCCGGCGGGGTAATCGCGGACCACGACCTCCGCCACCGCCGAGGGATCGCCGCTCGACGTCCATCGGCCGCCGTCCCACCCCAGGTTGAAGTCCTGGCCCTGGGTCAGCGAGGTGGTGCCGGGCGAGAGGTCCGAGGCGATCCGCACCGACGAGATCGCACCGCTGGGAGCGACGGCCCTGAGCACGGGGGGACGGACGCTCGGCTCCGCCGGCGGGAACACCACCGTGCTGCGGCACGTCGCGGGCGACGCCGCGGCGAGCGGAGCGGCGACCGCCGCGCTGACGACGGGGATGCTCCACACCGCGCCGGCCGTGAGGGACCGCCGAGTGGGTCCGGTCGAGCCGGACGAGCGCTGAGACATGAGGATTCCGTTCGCGAAGGTGACAGGGAGCGCGCGGGAGGCGGACCGGCGATGACGGCAGCGTAGAGCGGACGAGCACCCAGACGCGACGTTCGCTCACTCCTGGCGCGCAGTGCCGCTCGGAGCGCCACGGCTGTCACCCCCGCTCCCCCTCGGGCGTCGCCGCCGCTCCCCGGGGACGGCGCTCAGCAGTTCTGCGAGACGAAGCTCAGCGCACTCAGCGCACTGGCGTGCCAGCCCTGGTGACCCTCGTGCTGGCCGTAGGTGAGCGTGCTGCCGGACGGGAAGACACCGAACGTGAACGTGTCGACGAGATGATCGCGCTGAGGAGGCGGTGCCGAGGACGTGGCGCGCCTGAACGGGTCGTCCATCACTCCCGACCCGGCTCCCGCGTCACCGCCGCGTGAGGAGATCGAGGCGGGCGCGACACTGAAGCCGACGGTGGTCCACCTGCTCAGAACCCAGGGGTACCCCGGGAGCACGTAGGACGTGATGTTCTGGATCTCGAGACGGACGTCGAGCGGGTCGAAGGATCTTCCGGCCGAGTCGAGGAACTCGAACGTCAGCGTCTGCGCATCGGAACCCGGCGGCGGCGTCTCCGTGATCTCACCGGCACGTCGTTGGTTCAGCAGGAGCGGTCCCGGCTCGAACTCCGCGAAGAGCACCTCCTCCGCCGACCTCGGGCCGCCCACGGCGGCCCAGACCGTGCCGTCGCGCGTGAGATCGAAGCTGCGACCCTCGGTCTCGGTGGTGGTGCCGGGCGCGAGGACGGAGGTGATCCGGACCGTCGACGCGATGCCGGTGGGCGAGACCGCCGTGAGGACCGTGGGAGTGCTCGCGGCTTTCGACGGGGTGAACATCGTCGTGCTGCGGCACGTCGCGGGCGACGCGGCGGCGAGCGGAGCGGCGACCGCCGCGCTGACGACGGGGATGCTCCACGCCGCGCTCGCGGCGATGGTCCGTCGAGTGGGTCCGGCGGGGGTGGAGGGGCGCTGGGACATGGGGGTTCCGTTCGGGAGAGCGACAGGGAGCGCGCGGGGACGGACCCGCTGACCCCGGCAGGATAGGAGGCACGCACCCCCGAGGGGGGACGCGCCCCCTCCCCTGGCGCGCGATGCCGCTTCGCGAGCCCTCCGGCGCCCGCCGCTCACTCCCCGTCGGCGAAGTCCGTGCTCCGGCTGAGCGCCTCCCACTCGTCGACGTCCGAGCGGAGGGCGTCGAGCGCGGCGCGGAAGGCGTCCGACGCGTCGTTGCCCAGCAGCAGGATCGACGGCGGCGCGGTCGACTCGACGGCCTCGATCAGCGCGGCCGCCGCCTTCGCCGGATCGCCCTTCTGCGTGCCGTGCACGGTGTCGTGCTCCTTGCGGCGCTTGCCCGCGGTGTCGGCGTAGTCGGCGATCGGCCGCTCCGACTGGGTGAGTGAGCGGCCGGCGAAGTCGGTGCGGAACCCGCCCGGCTCGACCGAGAACGCGCGGATGCCCAGCGGCGCGACCTCCTTCCGCAGCGACTCGGTGAGCGCCTCGATCGCGGCCTTGACCGCGGCGTAATAGCCCGAGCCCTCCGGCGAGATGCGGGCGCCGATCGAGGACAGGTTGACGATCGTGCCGGAGCGGCGCTCGCGCATCCCGGGCAGCACCGCCTTGATCGTGCGCACGGTGCCGAAGAGGTGGGTGTCGAAGAGCTGCTGCACCGCCGACTCCTCGCCCTCCTCCAGAGCCGCGCGGTAGCCGTAGCCCGCGTTGTTGACGAGCACGTCGATCCCGCCGAAGCGCTCCTCGGCGGCGTCGACCGCGGCCGCGACCTGCGCGTCGTCGGTGACGTCCAGCGCGAGGGCGAGCGCCGAGTCGGGGTGCGCCTCGGTGATGTCGCGGACGGAGTCGACGTCGCGCGCGGTGACGACGGCGCGGTCGCCGTGAGCGAGGACGGCGGTCGCGAGCGCGCGGCCGAGTCCGGTGGAGCAGCCGGTGATGAGCCAGGTGGTCATGGCGGTCCTTCTTCCTCGTGGTCCCGCGGGTCGGCGCGGGCAGGTGTCCATTCCACCGCCGCCGGGGCGCCCCGGGACAGGGGTGGACGCGTGAGAGGGTGGTCCGGTGTCCACAGTGAGCGTGCCGACGCCGCGCTCGGGGGTGCGGACGCGGCGATTCCGGCGCCTCGCGCGCCTCGGCTTCGCCGTCAACGGCGTGGTGCACCTCCTGATCGGCGGCCTCTCGCTCCGGGTCGCGTTCGGCGACGAGACGACGCAGGAGGCGGATCCCTCCGGCGCGATCGCCCGCCTGGCCGAGACCCCGGCCGGACTCGTCGTGGTCTGGGCGGCGCTCGTCGCGCTCGTCGCGCTCGGGCTCTGGCAGCTCTCCTTCCAGAGCCGCTCGAGCGACCCGAGCCGTGCGAAGCGCCTGGGGCGGCGGATCGTCGAATCGGGCAAGGGCTTCGCCGCGCTCGCGCTGGCCGCGACGACGCTCGTCTTCGCGCTCGGCGGGTCGACGAGCTCGTCCGCCACCATCCGCGCGATCAGCACCGACCTGCTGGCCCGCCCGGCCGGAGCGATCGTGCTGACGCTGGTCGGCGGGATCGTCCTCGGCAGCGGGATCGGCTTCGTCGCGATCGGGGTGCGCCGCGGCTTCCGGAAGCTCGTGCGGATCCCCGCGGGTCGGCGCGGCACCGCCGTCCTGATCCTCGGTGCGGCGGGCTACGTCTCGAAGGGCATCGCCCTCGGCATCGCCGGCGGCCTCTTCGTCGTCGCCGCGATCACCGGCGACGCCCGGCAGGCGACCGGGCTCGACGGCGCCCTGCGCTTCCTCGACGTCCCGCCCTACGGCACGATCGCGCTCACCGTCATCGGCGCCGGACTCGTCATGTACGGCGGCTTCCTGATCGCCCGCGCGAAGCTCGCCAGGCTCTGAGGCCGACGACCGGGTCAGCAGTCGGTGGAGCGGAAGCTCAGCGCGCTCAGCGCGAGAGACTGCCAGCCCTGTCGGCCCTCGTGCTGGCTGCAGACGAGAACGCTCCCCGAGGCGAGGACGTCGAACGCGAACGTGTCCAGGCGCGGCGTGCCGCCGGACGGCTCGCCCCCGGTCGCTCGGCGGAACGGATCAGCGAGGGTTCCCGCACCCGTCCCGGCATCACCGCCCTCCGACGAGATCGAGGTGGGCGCACTGCTGAAGCCGACGGTGTCCCAGTGACTCGTGAACCACGCCCCCGAGGGCGGACTCGCCGAGGTGATGTCGCTGATCGTGAGCCGGACGTCGAGCGGTGCGAACGACCGCCCGCTCGCGTCGAAGAACTGCAGCGCGAGCGTCTGCGAGGGTGGGCCCGGCGTCGGAGTCTCGGAGACCGGTCCGCCACGGCGCTGATTCAGGACGAACGAGCCGGGCTCCCAGCCTCGGCGAGCCTGCGCCTCGTACGACCTCGTGCGCTGCACGAAGCCGTCCCACACGACGGTGTCCCGCGTGCGATTGAAGCTCTGCCCCTCGGTCTCGGTCGTGGTGGCGGGCGTGAGGTGCGACGTGATCCGGACCGTCGAGACGACGCCGGCGGGTGACACCGCCGTGAGCACGGTCGGATTGCTGGCGATCGCAGAGGTCGTGAACATCGTCGTGCTGCGGCAGGAGACCGGCGACGCGGAGGCCGACGGCGCCGCCATCGCCGCGGCGACGACCGGGATGCCCCAGGCCGCGCTCCCCATCACGGCACGGCGGGACGGCGGGGAGGATTCGGGAGAAGGCACGGGCATCGGTCACGTCCTGTCGCTGGAGTCGGCCGCCGCAGAGGCGGAAGGCAGAGGCAAGCATTCCTCATCTCCGGCCGTGCCCTCCGCGTCGGCGCGCGACGTCGCCTCAGCCCGCCGCCCTCGCCGGATCGAGCCGCTTGGCGTAGCAGCGGGTCGCCGGCTCGTCGCCCCAGTAGCCGAAGCCGGGGATCGGGTCGTAGCCCGAGCTGCTGTAGAGCGCCATGGCCTCGGGCTGCTCGATGCCGGTGACCAGGCGGAGCAGCGTCACGCCGTGGCGGACGGCCAGCTCCTCGACTCCCGCGAGGAGGACGCGGCTGTGACCGCGGCCGCGCGCCGCCTCGACCACGAACATCCGCTTGATCTCGCCGATCTCTCCCTCCGCGGCGAGCGCGACGCAGCCGACGACGTCGGGCCCGACGTGCAGCAGCAGCGTCGGCGCGTCCGCGGGCGGGCGCGGCCCTGGGTCGTCGCCGCCGTAGCGCCGCATGATCTCGGCCTCCTGCACGGCGAACAGCCGCCCCGCCACCGCATCGTCGGCCGTCGTCTCGACCAGCCGCACCTCGTCCGCATCCACGTCCCTCACGCTCCCATCGCTCCTCGCGAGATGCCACTTGTGCACGCGACACGCCGTGAAAAGCGTGCACAAGTGGCATCTCGCGGAGGGGGAGGGGCGGGTCAGGCGTAGGTCGCGGCGATCTCCTCGAGGCACTCGCGGAAGACGCGGACGGCGGGCGAGGCGAGCTGCGCCTCCCGCTGCGCCGTGAAGATGGTGCGGCGCGGACGGCCGGGCAGCTCGAGCAGGCGGCAGTCGGCCTCACCGCCGGCCCAGACCAGGTCGGGCATCAGCGCGACCGCGTTGCCCGAGGCGGCGAGGCGGATCTGCGCCTGGAGGTCGGCGGTCTCGAAGCGCACGTCCGGCTCGAAGCCCGCGACGCGGCAGGTCTGCTCGGCGAAGTGCCGGCTGGCGGTGCCGCGCGGCTCCATCACCCAGGCGGCGTCGCGCGCGCTCCGCAGGTCGCGGATCGCGGAGTCGCGGCCGACCGCGAGGCGGATCGCGTCGGTCGTCAGGTCGCTGCGCACGAGGCCCGGCAGCCAGGACACCGAGTGGCCCGGGTACTGCTCGGCGACGACCAGGTCGAACTCGCGCGCCCAGGAGGTCTCGTGCAGCGCGCCCTCCGGCTCGCGCTGCACCATCTCGACGCGCACCTCGGGCGCGCGCTCCGCGATCGAGCGCAGCGCGCCGGGCATCAGCGCGAGCGCCGCGGACTGGAAGACCGCGACCCGCACCCGCCCGGTGACCGACTCCCCCGACGCGGCCAGCGCCGCCTCCGCCCGCTCGAGCAGCGCCAGCACCTCGCCGGCCGCCGCCACCAGGATCTCGGCCTGCGGAGTGAGCTGCACACGCCGCCCGACCTTGCGCAGCAGCTCGACGCCGGTCTCGCGCTCGAGCACGGTCAGCTGCTGCGAGACGGCGGAGGGACTGTAGGCGAGGGCCTCCGCGGCGGCGGCGAGCGTGCCGCGGATGGCGACCTCGCGCAGCAGCACCAGGCGGCGGACGTCGAGCACGGGCGACCTCGATTCGAAGGCGAAGACGAGTAAGCAGAGCTGACCGGTACCGGTAAGGAACGGTCGCTTCTGCTCAACGGTACCCCGGTCGGATACTGACGTCATGACGGATCTCGCAGCGCCTGCCCGCTCCACCGGCCCCTCCCCCGACGGTCCCGCCGCGGACAGCGTCGACCCCGGCCTCGTCGACGCGAGTGTCGCGCTGGTGCGCCAGTGGCTGCGCGACGCCGCCGACGTCCCGGTGGACGCGTCCGGCGCCCAGCTCGCAGGCGTGCTGAAGGACCCGAGCGGCCTCGACTTCACGGTCGGCTTCGTCGACGGCGTGGTCCGCCCCGAGGACACGAAGGTCGCCGCCGCGGCGCTGCGCTCGATCGCGGGCGGCGTGCCGCGCTTCCTGCCCGCTCCGATGCGCGGCGCTGTCGCGCTCGGCGGCGCGGTGGCCCCGCTGCTCCCCGACGTCGTCGTGCCGATCGCCCGCCGGGTGCTGCGGCAGATGGTCGGGCACCTCATCATCGACGCGACCGACTCGCGGCTCGGCCCGGCGATCGCGAAGATCCGCCGCGACGGCGTCCGGCTGAACATGAACCTGCTCGGCGAGGCGGTCCTCGGCCGCAAGGAGGCGCAGCGCCGCCTGGAGGGCACGCACCGCCTGCTCGCGCGCGACGACGTCGACTACGTCTCGATCAAGGTCTCCTCCACCGTCGCCCCGCACAACCCGTGGGCGTTCGACGCCGCGGTCGACGACATCGTCGAGGAGCTGGCCCCGCTCTTCACCCGCGCCGCGGCCGCGACCCCGCAGAAGTTCGTCAACCTCGACATGGAGGAGTACAAGGACCTCGACCTCACCATCGCGGTCTTCACCCGCCTGCTCGACCGGCCCGAGTTCCTCGGTCTCGAGGCGGGCATCGTGCTGCAGGCCTACCTGCCCGACGCGCTCTCCGCGATGATCCGGCTGCAGGAGTGGAGCGCCGCGCGCCGGTCCCGCGGCGGCGCCGGCATCAAGGTTCGCCTGGTCAAGGGCGCGAACCTGCCGATGGAGCAGGTCGAGGCCTCCGTGCACGGCTGGCCGCTGGCGACCTGGTCGACGAAGCAGGACTCGGACACCAACTACAAGCGCGTGATCGACTACGCGCTGCACCCGGACCGGATCCGGAACGTGCGGGTCGGCGTCGCCGGCCACAACCTCTTCGACGTCGCCTACTCCTGGCTGCTGGCCGGCGAGCGCGGCGTCCGCGAGGGGATCGAGTACGAGATGCTCCTCGGCATGGCGCAGGGCCAGGCGGAGGCGGTGCGCCGCACCGTCGGCTCGCTGCTGCTCTACACGCCGGTCGTCTCCCCCGCCGAGTTCGACGTCGCGATCGCGTACCTGATCCGCCGGCTCGAGGAGGGCGCGTCGAGCGACAACTTCATGTCGGCCGTGTTCGAGCTCGAGGCGCAGCCCGCGCTGTTCGCCCGCGAGGAGGCCCGCTTCCGCGCCTCCGTCAGCGCGCTCGACGGCGCGGTGCCGCCCGCGCACCGGGTCGCCGACCGCTTCGCCGCGACCGGCCGCCCCGGCTTCGGCGACTTCCGCAGCACCCCCGACACCGACCCGTCGGTCGCGGCGAACCGGGCCTGGGCGCAGGAGATCCTCGCCCGCGTGCCCGGCTCCCGCGCCGGCGTCGACGCGATCGAGGCGGCGACGATCAGCACCCGCGACGAGCTGGAGGCGGCCCTCGCCGCGACCCGCGCCGCCGGCTCCGCATGGGGCGCGCTGCCCGCCGACGAGCGGGCGCGCATCCTGCACCGGGCCGGCGACGAGCTGGAGGCGCGCCGCGGCGAGCTGCTCGAGGTGATGGCCGCCGAGGCCGGCAAGACGATCGACCAGGGCGACCCCGAGGTGTCCGAGGCGATCGACTTCGCGCACTACTACGCCGAGCGGGCCCGCGAGCTGGACGCCGTCGACGGAGCGGTCTTCCACCCCGCGCAGCTGACCCTCGTCGCTCCGCCGTGGAACTTCCCGGTCGCGATCCCCGCGGGCGGCGCGCTCGCCGCACTGGCCGCCGGCTCGGCCGCGGTGCTGAAGCCCGCCGGGCCGACCGCGCGCTGCGGCGCCGTGCTGGCCGAGGCGCTCTGGGCCGCGGGCGTGCCGCGCGAGGCGCTGCTGCTGCTCCTCCTGCCCGAGGAGGAGCTCGGCGCCGACCTCGTCGCCCACCCGTCGGTCGACCGGGTGATCCTCACCGGCGCCTACGAGACCGCCGAGCTGTTCCGCTCGTTCCGGCACGACCTGCCGCTGCTCGCCGAGACCAGCGGCAAGAACGCGATCATCGTCACGCCCTCGGCCGACCTCGACCTCGCCGTGAAGGACGTCGTCTCGAGCGCCTTCGGGCACGCCGGTCAGAAGTGCTCGGCGGCGTCGCTCGTCGTGCTGGTCGGCTCGGTCGCACGGTCCAAGCGGTTCCGCGCGCAGCTGCTCGACGCGGTCTACTCGCTCACCGTCGGCCTGCCGACCGATCCGGCGACGCGCATGGGGCCGGTGATCGAGCCTGCCGCGGGCAAGCTGCTGCGCGGCCTGACGACGCTCGGCGAGGGCGAGCGCTGGCTGCTGCAGCCGCGCGCCCTCGACGACACCGGGATGCTGTGGAGCCCGGGCGTCCGCGACGGCGTGCGCCGCGGCTCCGAGTACCACCGCACCGAGTACTTCGGCCCGATCCTCGGCATCATGACCGCGGCGACGCTCGAGGACGCGATCGCGCTCGTCAACGAGGTGGACTACGGCCTCACCTCGGGGCTGCACGCGCTCGACCCCGCCGAGATCGGCACCTGGTTGGGCGGGATCCAGGCCGGCAACCTCTACGTCAACCGCGGCATCACCGGCGCGATCGTCGAGCGCCAGCCGTTCGGGGGCTGGAAGAAGTCGGCGGTCGGACCGGGCACCAAGGCCGGAGGACCGGACTACCTGCTGGGGCTGGGCTCGTGGACCTCCGCGCCGTCGACGGCCACCACCGCGTTCGAGGACCCGCGCGTCGGCCGGCTCGTGGCCGCTGCACGCGCGGAGCTGACCGCGGCGGAGGCGGACGCCGTCGAGCGGACGGCCCGCAGCGCGGCGCAGGCCCACGCCGAGGGCTCGGCCCGCGACGTCACCGGGCTGGCCGCCGAGCGGAACGTCTTCCGGCACCTGCCGTACGACTCCCCGGTGCTGATCCGCCTGGCGGACGGCGAGCCGGTGGGCTCGCTCGTGCAGGTCGTCGTCGCCGCGGCGACCGCGGGCGCCCGGGTGGCTGTCTCGAGCGCGACGGCGCTGCCTCCGCAGCTCGTGTCGGCCATCGCCGCGGGAGCGACCGCGGTCGCCGTCGAGGACGAGGCCGCCTTCGCGGCGCGGGTCCGGGAGCACGGGGCCGGCCGCGTGCGCCTGCTGGGCGCCGACACCTCCTCCGTGACGTCCGTCACCGGCGGCCGCCCCGACCTCGCGGTCTACGCGGGCGAGGCCACCGAGTCGGGCCGCCTGGAGCTGCTCCCGTTCCGGCGCGAGCAGGCCGTCTCCATCACGGCCCACCGCTTCGGCACCCCGGACCACCTGACGGACGCCCTGCTCTGACCCCTCCTCCCCGCTCCGCGAGATGCCACTTGTGCACGCTTTCCACGGCGTGTCGCGTGCACAAGTGGCATCTCGCGGAGGGGATCACCCTCTGGTCAGAAGAGGCCGCGAGGGGATTCGACGGAGGCGAGGACGCCGGGGGCCGCGACGATCGTCAGGCGGGCGACCTCGTCGGGGGTCAGCTCGGGCAGGCGCTGGGCGAGGTCGAGGAAGCGCTCGATCTCGGGCTCCTCGAGCACGTCGGCGGCGAGGGTGCGGAACTTCGCGACGTACTGCTCGCGGGTGAACGGGTGCGCGCCGAGCGGGTGCGCGTCCGCCACCGCGATCTCGTCGACGATCGTCGTGCCGTCGGTGAGCAGGATCTCCACGCGGGCGCCGAACGCCTTCTCGGCCGGGTCGGTCGAGTGGTAGCGGCGGGTCCACTCCGCGTCCTCCTCCGTCGTCGTGCGCTGCCAGAGCGCGACGGTGTCGGGGCGGGCGGCGCGCTCGGGGGCGTAGCTGCGCTCGTGGTGCCAGGCGCCGTCCTGCAGCGCGACCGCGAAGATGTAGGGGACGGAGTGGTCGAGCGTCTCGCGGGACGCCGTCGGGTCGTACTTCTGCGGGTCGTTCGCGCCCGAGCCGATGACGGAGTGGGTGTGATGCGAGGTGTGCAGGACGATCCGCTCGACGCGCTCGGGATCGGCGGCCTCGGGGTGGGAGTGGTGCAGGCGGCGGGCCAGGTCGATCAGCGCCTGCGCCTGGTACTCGGCCGAGTGCTCCTTCGTGTAGGTGTCGAGGATCGCGCGCTTCGCCTCGCCGGCGTCCGGCAGCGGGACGTCGTAGGAGGCGTCCGGGCCGTCGAGCAGCCAGGCGATCACGCCGTCCTCGCCCTCGTAGATCGGCGACGGGCTGGTCTCGCCGCGCATGGCCCGGTCGACGGCCTCGATCGCGGCCTTGCCGGCGAACGCCGGGGCGTAGGCCTTCCAGCTCGAGATCTCGCCCTTGCGCGACTGCCGGGTCGCGGTGGTGGTGTGCAGCGCCTGGGCGATCGCCTGCTCGATCACGGCGACGTCGAGGCCGAGCATCGTGCCGAGTCCGGCCGCTGCCGAGGGGCCGAGGTGCGCGACGTGGTCGATCTTGTGCCGGTGCAGGCTGATCGCGCGGACGAGGTCGACCTGGACCTCGTAGCCGGTGACGATGCCGCGGACCAGCCGGGCGCCGTCGATGCCGGCGTGCTGAGCGACGGCGACCAGCGGCGGGATGTTGTCGCCGGGGTGCGAGTACTCGGCCGCGAGGAAGGTGTCGTGGTAGTCGAGCTCGCGGACGGCGACGCCGTTCGCCCACGCGGCCCACTCGGGCGAGACGCGGCGGCCCGGATCGACGCCGAAGACCGTGCCGCCCTCGCCGCCGATGGAGGCGGGGTGGGCGAGCGCCTGCGAGCGCGCGGCGACGACGGGGCGGCGCACCAGCGACGCGGCGGCGACGGCGGCGTTGTCGATGACGCGGTTGACCACCATCTCGGCGACCTCGGCCTCGACCTCGACGGGATCGGCGGCGACCTCGGCCAGGGCGTGGGCGAGCTGCCCGTGGCGCGGGAGGTCCTCGTCGCTGCGGTGGACGCGGACGTGGTGTTCGTGCACGGGGGCTCCTTCGGCTCGTCCCTGCCAATCTAGTGGCGGGGCTCCGGCGGGTCGTGCGGCGGGGCCGACGGGCAGACTGTCGGCATGACCGCCATCCGCGTGGCCGCCTTCGACTGCGGCACCAACTCCCTCCGCCTCCTGATCGCCGACGTCGAGGACGGGCGCCTCGTCGACGTCCTCCGCCGCACCGAGCTCGTCCGGCTCGGGCACGGCGTCGACCGCACCGGGCGCTTCGACCCGGAGGCGCTGGAGCGCACGCTCGCCGTGACCCGCGAGTACGCGGCGCTGGTGCACGAGTCGGGGGCGCAGCGGCTGCGCTTCGTCGCGACCTCGGCCACCCGGGACGCCGCCGACCGCGAGGACTTCCTCGGCGCGGTCGAGCGGATCATCGGCGTGCGTCCCGAGACGATCAGCGGTGAGGAGGAGGCGGCCCTCTCCTTCCGCGGCGCGCTCTCGGCGGTCGACGCGGTTCGGCCCGTCCTGGTCGTCGACCTCGGCGGCGGCTCGACGGAGTTGGTCGTGGGCGACGCGGGTCCCGAGCAGGCGCACTCGATGGACGTCGGCAGCGTCCGGCTCACCGAGCGCCACCGCGGCGGCGGGGGCGCGCCGACCGAGGAGCAGCGGGCCGCGATCCGCGCCGACGTCCGACGCGCGCTGGCCGCCTCCCCCGTCGACCTCTCGGCCGCGCGCAGCGTCGTGGGGGTCGCGGCGACGGTGCTGACGGTCACCGCGCACGTCCTCCGACTCGAGGCCTACGACCGCGCGGCGCTCGAGGCGACCCTGCCGATCCGCGACGTCCTCGCCGCCTGCGACGAGCTCGCCGCGCTCTCGCCCGCCGAGACCGCTGCGCTCCCCTGCGTCCGCGCCGGCCGCGAGGACGTCCTCGGCGCCGGCGCCGCGATCTGGGCCGAGGTCCTCCGCGCCGTGCAGCAGGCCTCCCCCGCTGTCACCACCGTCACCACGACGGCCCACGACATCCTCGACGGCCTGGCCCTCACCCTCTGACCGGGTCCCTCCCCCTGCACTCCCCTCCGCGAGATGCCACTTGTGCACGCCTTTCACGGCGTGTCGCGTGCACAAGTGGCATCTCGCGGGAGGGGGGCGAGGGTCAGCGGGTGAGGGTGCTGCCGGAGTCGTGGGGGAGGCGGGCGGCGGCGACGAGGGGGACGAGGGTCAGCACGGCCAGCGTCAGGAAGGCGAAGCGGTAGGGAACGAGGCCCGGGCCGAACGCGGCGCCGGCGGCCAGCGCGATGCCGCCCGCAGCGACGCCGAAGCCCGCGGCGATCTGCTGAGTCGTCGCGCTGAGGGTGTTCGCGCCCGACATCCCCTCGGGCGCCACCTCGGCGAAGGTGACCGTGTTGTAGGCGGTGAAGCCGGCCGAGCGGGCGACGCCGCTGAGCACCAGCAGCGCGACGATCGCCGGGATCGGCACGTCCGGATCGAGGAACGCCATCGCGACCATGCAGGCGATGCCGACGACGTTCGCCGCAACGAGCACCCCGCGGAAGCCGACCGTGTGCAGCAGCCAGGTCGTGGCCGGCTTGATCGCCAGGTTGCCGACGAAGAGCGCGAGCACGATCGAGCCGGCCTGCACCGCGTCCCAGCCGAAGGCGTCCTGGAAGAGCAGCGGCAGCAGGAACGGCACCGCGTTGATGGTCGCCCGGTAGAGCGAGCCGCTCGCATTCGCCACGCGGAACGTGGAGAAGCGGAAGGCGTCCAGCGGCACGAGCGGGTGCGGCGTGCGGCGCAGGTGCCGCACCGCGACCGCGGTGACGAGCGCGCCGGTCACGGCCAGTCCGAGCGCGACGGTGTCCGAGCCGCTGCCGGTCACGAAGCCGGTCGCGCCGACCAGCGCGCCGAGGCCGACCGCGACCAGCAGCAGGCCGACGACGTCCAGCGGCGGCGGCGAGGCCTCGACGCCGGCCGGGATGATCCGCCGCGCGATCACGAAGGCGACGACACCCAGCGGCAGGTTGATCAGGAAGATCCAGTGCCAGGAGGCGTAGGTCGTCAGCAGCCCGCCGACGAAGGGCGCGAGGATCGGCGCGACCAGCCCCGGCCAGACCAGGATGGCGATGGCGCGGATGATCCCCTCCCGCGGCGTGACGCGCAGCACCGCGAGCCGGCCGACGGGCACCATCAGCGCGCCGCCGACGCCCTGCAGCACCCGGGCCGCCACGAGCAGCGGCAGGGTCGGGCTGAGCGCGCAGAGCAGCGAGGCGAGGGTGAAGACCGCGATCGCGATCGTGAAGACCCGGCGCACGCCGAACCGCTCGCTCAGCCAGCCGGAGGCGGGGATCAGCACGGCGACGGTGAGCAGGAACGCGGTGACGGTGATCGCGACGGCGGCGGAGTCGACGCCCAGGTCGGCACCGATCGCGGGCGCGGCGGTGGTGACGATCGTCGCGTCCAGGTTCTCCATGAAGAAGCAGCCCGCGACGAGGAGGGCGATCGCGCGCTGACGGCGGGGATCCAGGGCGGGCCTCCTGCGGGGACGGGTGCGGCGGAGCGGGCGCCGGAACGACAAGGGCGAGCGTAGCGCGCGGCCCGGCAGCGGCTCCGCCTCCACGGCATCCGGGCCCGGTACCGTCGAGGCATGAGCGACTCCGAGAACCGCACCGTCCAGCTCCGCCGCTACGAGCTCGTCGACGGGGTGATGGACGACTTCCTGGCCTGGTACCGGGCCAAGATCGTCCCCGCCCGCGCCGCGCACGGCTTCACGATCGAGTTCGCCTTCGCCGACCGCGAGGTGAACGAGTTCGTCTGGGCCGTCAGCACCCCGGGCGACGCGGAGGCGTTCGCCGAGATCGAGCGGACCTACCTCGCCTCCCCCGAGCGCGAGGCGGCCTTCGCCGGCGAGCCCACCCGCGTCGCCGTGCACCACGTGCGGCTCGTCGAGCGCATCGTCTGAGCGACGAGCGTGGCGGCTCCTCCGAGCCGCCCCGCTCCCCAGCTCCGGGCCCTCAGCTCCGGGCCCTCTAGCTCCGCGCTCGGCGCAGAACCGCGAGAACGGCCCGCAGCGCGAGCGAGCCGACGGCGAGCGAGGCGACGGTGCCGAGCAGCCGCGACCAGACGTGCTTCGGCGAGTCGAGACCCTCGCGGTCCTTGGGCGAGGCCAGCGCCGCCGGGGGCAGCGTGCGGCCGTTGGCCCCCGCCTCCGCCATGTGCGCGAGCCGGCGCAGGGTCTCGATGTTGCGCACCCAGAGGAACGAGTGCAGCAGCGGCTTGGGGATGAGCGTCCCCGGCCCCTTCACGGCGGTCTCGTGGATGCGGACCTTGCAGCCGTCGCGGTGCGGCTCCACCTCGAGGCGGACGCGCGCCTCGCCCATCGGCCAGCCGGCCGCCTGGATGATGAAGCGGCTCGACGGGTCCCACTCGAGGACCGTCGTCTCGTCGTCGATCACCAGCGGCCAGACGCCGAAGGAGTGGTGCAGCTTCGAGCCGACGTGCGGCCAGTCGCGGCCGACCCGGCGCATCCGGGACGAGCCGACGACCCAGGAGGGGAAGAGCCAGCCGGACGCGAAGACGGCGAAGACGGACTCGGGCGGGCAGTGGAAGACGCGGGTGTTGCGGGACATCGCGGGCTCCTTCGAGGCTCATGCGGGAACGCGGGCGGGTCGTGCCGCCCGCGTCTCAGCGTGCCAGATCCGGCGCACCCGCCTGGTCCGGCCCCGGAGCCCGGCCCGTCTCCGGGGACAGGTCGGGCGTGCGGCGGATGCCGAACTCGTGCCGGAGCGCACTGCGGGCGGCGTGCCAGCCCGCCATCCCGTGCACGCCGGGGCCCGGCGGCGTCGAGGACGAGCAGAGGTAGAGCCCCTTCGCGGGCGTCCGCCACGGGTCCGACGAGGGGACGGGGCGCGAGAGCAGCTGCGCCACGCTCGCCGCTCCGGCCGCGATGTCGCCGCCGATGTAGTTCGGGTTCCAGGCCTGCATGTCGCGCGCCGTCATCGAGGACGCGGCGAGGACGCGGTCGCGGAATCCCGGGGCGAAGCGCTCGATCTGCGCGGTGATCGCCTCCCGCTGGTGGGCCGGCGAGTCGCGCGGCACGTGCGTGTACGCCCAGAGGACGTGCTTGCCCTCGGGCGCACGGGTCGGGTCGAGGACGGAGGGCTGCGCCACGAGGACGTAGGGGTTCTCGCTGTGCCGGCCGCGGACGACGTCGCGCTCGGCCGCGGCGATCTCGGCGCGGGTGCCGCCGACGTGCAGCGTGCCGGCCCCGGCGAGCTCCGGATCGGTCCAGGGCACCGGACCGTCGAGCGCGAAATCGACCTTCGCGACGCCGTTGCCGTAGCGGAAGAGCCGGAGCGCCGAGGCGTAGGGCGCGGGCAGGCGGTCGCCGGCGAGCGCGAGCAGCGCCCGGGGCGTGAGGTCGAGCAGGACCGCCCGCGCACTCGGCAGCTGCGAGAGCGAGGTGATTTCGACGCCGGTCTCGATCGTGCCGCCGTGGGCGCGCAGGTCGTCCGCCATCGCGTCGACGATGGCCTGGCTGCCGCCGACCGGCACCGGCCAGCCGCGCGCGTGCGCGTAGGAGCCGAGCGCGAGCGCCGCGGCCGCCGTGGACAGGCTCGGCATCGGCCGGATCGCGTGCGCGGCGACTCCGGCGAACATGGCCGGCGCGACCTCCTCGCGGAACCGGGCGTTCCAGAACGGGGAGCCCTGCTCGAGCACGCGGAGGCCGAAGCGCAGCAGCACGGAGGGGTCGGTCGGGATCTTCAGCAGGGCATCGTTGGTGAAGCCCGCGACGCGGTCGGCGCGCTCGGCGAGCGGCCCCATCAGCGCGCGCCAGGCCGCGCCGTCGCGTCCGAGCGCCTCGGCCGTCCGCTCGAGGTCGCGGTAGGCGATGCCCGAGCGGCCGCCGTCGAGCGGGTGCGCGTAGGAGATCTCGGGGAGGCGCAGATCGATCCGCCGGTCGAGCTGGAACCGCCGGAAGAAGCCGGAGGCGAGCGCCATCGGATGCACCGCCGAGCCGATGTCGTGGTGGAACCCGGGCAGCGTCAGCTCGGCCGTCCGCGCGCCGCCGCCGAGGGTCTCGTTGCGCTCGTAGACCGCGACCGAGAGCCCGGCGCGGGCGAGGGTGACGGCGGCGGAGAGTCCGTTGGGGCCGGAGCCGACGACGACGGCGTCGACCACGTCACTTCCTCCGCAGGGCCGCGACGGCGCCGACGAGCCCGGCCGCGCCGAGCACGGCCGCGCCGGCGTAGCTCGCGGCGCGGTGGCGGATCATCCAGATCTGCGGCGTCATCGTGTGCGCACGGTCGCTGAACAGGCCGCGGGCGCCGTGATCGCCGGGGACCGGCTCGTAGACGTTGTTGGGGAGCATCGGCTCCTTCTTGTCGGGCGCCTGCTGGCCGTCGAAGGCGCTGCGGGCCAGGTACCAGTCCATGAAGGCGCCGGCGAAGCGGTCGCCGAGGATGGTGCCGGCCGTCGGCTCGCCGACCCACGTGCGCCGGCGCGGCTTGTCGGCGACGTCGGCGATCGCGATCGCGCCCACCTCCGGCTCGTAGATCGGCGGCACCGGCTGCGGGTGGTGCGGCAGCTGCGACTTCACCCAGTTGAACTGGATGGTGTTGAGCGCCGGCATGTCGACCTCGGAGAGCCGGATCTTGCTCTTGGAGTGCAGCAGCTCGGCGGTGACCGCCTCGGTGAAGCCGCGGGCGCCGAACTTCGAGGCGCAGTACGCGGCCTGGAGCGGGATGCCCCGGTGCGCGAGCGCCGAGCCGACCTGGATGACGTGGCCGCGGCCGCGCGGGGTCATCCGCGAGAGCGCCGCGCGGGTGCCGTTGACGAAGCCGAAGAAGTTGACCGCGACGGCGCGCTCGAAGTCGGCCGGGTCGGTCGAGAGGAACTCACCGAAGACGCCGACCATCGCGTCGTTGACCCAGAGCTCGATCGGCCCGAGCTCGGCCTCGACGCGGTCGGCGGCCGCCTCGACCGCCTCGCGGTCGGCGACGTCGGTCGGGACCGCCAGACCGCGGCGGCCGGCCTGCTCGATCTCGGCCAGCGTGGCCGCGAGTCCGTCCTCCCCGCGGGCGAGCACGGCGACGTCCCAGCCGCGCGAGGCCAGCTCGCGCACGGTGGCGCGGCCGAGACCGGCGGTGCCACCGGTGACGACGGCGACGCCGCGGCTCATGCGCGGACTCCGGAGGTGAGGGTGCGAGGGTTCTGCGTCATGGTCGAGCTCCTTCGTGAGGGCGGCGGCGTGCGTCGCTCCACGGTAGGCCGCGCGGCAGGCGCACCGCGCGGGGTTGCGCCTCCCCGGTGGGAGCATCGCAGGGTCACGCCCCTGGGGAGGAGCTCTCGACCCTCTCGATCCGTCCAGCGACCGTCCAGATCCCATCCAGACGGCGGGGCCAGACTGACCGCCGCCGCGCCCCGCGCGACCCCGCCCTCGACGACCGGATCGACCCATGAACACACTCCTCGGGCTCAGCCTCGTCTCCGGGCCGGTGGTGGTCGCGGTGTACGCGGTCTCGGGTCTCGCCCTGCTCCTGCTGGTCCTCGCCTTCGCCCGGTCGACCCGCCGCGGTCGCCGTCGCCGCCTGGTCCTGGCGGCGGGCGTCCTGCTCCTCGGCCTGCTGGCAGGCTGGGTGCTCGCCGGGCTCGTCGGCGGGACCGGCGGCCCCTTCGGCGTCGATTTCACCCCCGTCACCCGGGTCTGGATCGGCCTCGGCCTCGGCGGGCTCGCCGTCGCGCTGATCGCCCTCGGGCACGCCCTCGCCCACCGGCGGACGCGGCGGGCGCTGGCCTCGGCGCTCGTCGGGATCCTCGTCGTCACCACCGCGGCGATGACTGTGAACATCGACTTCGGCCAGTACCCGACCGTCCGCAGCCTCCTGGGCATCAGCGCCTATCCGACGGTCGCCGACCCGATCGCGACACCCGCCGGGAACCACGCCTCGCTCGAGACCTGGACCGCTCCCGCCGGGATGCCGACCGCGGGCAGCGTCACGAACGTCGCCATCCCCGCCACGCAGTCGGGCTTCCCCGCCCGCGACGCCGTCGTCTACCTCCCCCCGGCCGCGCAGACCGAGAACCCGCCGCTGCTGCCCGTGATGGTGATGCTGTCCGGCCAGCCCGGCTCGCCCTCCGACCCGCTCGCGGTCGAGCACCTGCAGCAGTCGCTCGACGCCTACGCGGCCGCGCACGCCGGTCTCGCTCCGATCGTGGTCTCGCCCGATCAGCTCGGCGACCCGACGGCGAACCCGATGTGCATCGACTCCCCGCTCGGGAAGTCCGCGACCTACCTGACCGTCGACGTGCCGAACTGGATCCGCGCCAACCTCCCCGTCCTCGGCGACGCGCACGACTGGGCGATCGGCGGCCTGTCGCAGGGCGGCACCTGCGCGATCCAGCTCGGCGCCGGCTACCCGCAGCTCTTCGGCAACATCGTCGACGCGTCCGGCGAGCTCGCGCCGACCCTCGGCGACGACGCCACGACGATCCAGCAGGGCTTCGGCGGTGACGCGGCGGCCTACGAGGCGGCCAAGCCCGCGGCGATCCTCGCGAGGAACGCGCCCTACAAGGACTCGTTCGCGGTCTTCGGCGTCGGCGCGAACGACACCTCGTTCCTGACCGGGGTGCAGACCCTGCACGCCGCCGCGCAGGCCGCCGGGATGGACACCACCTACCTCGAGGTGCCGAACAGCGCGCACGACGCGACCGCGTGGTCGACGACGTTCGACAAGGGACTGGAGCTGCTGGCGGCGCGCTGGAACCTGGTCCCGGCGTCCTAGCGAGCGGAGGGGAAGAGACCGACGTCCTTGCGGCAGGCGGGTCTCGAGACGCCCCTGCGGGGCTGTCCGACCGGCATGCAGGCGGGCGTCTCCTCCCCGCAGGTCTCTAGGCGCGGGTCGCCGCCGCGACCGCGGCCGCCACTCCCCCGCCCCACGGCGCGCCGTGGCCGGGCAGCACCCAGGTGGCGCCGGTGGGCAGCAGGTGCTGCAGCGAGGCGAGCGCCTGCTCCGGCTCATCGGTGAACGGCGCGGGGGCCGGCCCGGTCGCGCCGGTCAGCACGTGGCGCGTCGTGAGGCCGTCGCCGACGAACACGGCGTCCGCGAGCGGCACGTGCACGGCGATGCTGCCGGCGGAGTGGCCGGGCAGCCCGATGATCCGCGGGGCGCCGGGGAGGTCGAGCGTCTCGCCGTCCTGCACCGTCACGACCTCGGTCAGCGGGGGAACGCGCGCCCCGCCCTTGCGCAGGAAGTAGCTGAAGAAGCCGACGAGCGCGCCGAGCTTCATCGACTGCTTCCCGTTCGCGGGCTTCGTCCCGCCCTTCGCCCGCTCGGCGTCGGCCTCGTGCACGAAGACGGGCACGCCGTGCTCGCGCCGGAGCCGCTCGGCAAAGCCGATGTGGTCGGAGTCGCCGTGGGTGAGGACGACCCCCTTGACGTCGTCGACGGAGCGGCCGATCGCCGCCAGCTCAGCCAGCAGCTCGGGCCAGAGCCGGGGCAGGCCGGCGTCGATGAGGGTCACGCCCTCGGGCGTGTGGACGAGGTAGGCGGCGACGATGTCCGAGCCGATGCGGCGGAGGTGAGGGGCGAGTTCCATGATGGCTACGGTACCTAGCCATCATGGCTACTGTCAATAGCTATAGTGGAGGGCATGCCCACTCCCGAGCGCACCACCCTCGAGGCGATCGTCCGCGCCGCCGCCGAGATCCTCGAGGAGGAGGGGCTCGCCGGCGTGACGATGCAGGCCGTCGCGCTGCGCGTCGGCGTGCGCGCCCCCTCCCTCTACAAGCGGGTCGAGGGCCGCGACACCCTGCTGCGCCTGGTCGCGGAGGCGGCGCTGGGCGAGGTCGCCGCGCGCGTCGATCCGCTCGAGGACGCCGAGGAGCTCGCCGACGCCCTCCGCGCGTTCGGTCGCGAGCGGCCCGCCGCCTTCCTCCTGGTGATGGCGCCGGCCCCCGGGACGCCGGTGGCCCGGCAGGAGTTCCGCGACGCGGCGAGCGCCTCCGTCCTCCGCGCCGCCGGCCGGCTCGCGGGCGAGGAGCACGCGCTCGAGGCCGCGCGCACCCTCACGGCCTGGGCCACCGGCTTCATCGGCATGGAGATCAACGGGGCGTTCACCCTGGGCGGCGACGTCGAGAGCGCCTGGCGCTTCGGGCTGAGCCGCGTGGTGGCAGCGCTGGAGCTCGCGGAGCTCAGCGCACCGACGCCTCGTCCTCGAGGAACCGCGGACGGCTCGCCGCGATCCCGCTGACCAGCAGCACGACGAGGCTCGCGAGCAGGAAGACGTACGAGCCGGTCCAGCTGCCCTGCGCCTCGTAGAGCAGGCCGATCAGCAGCGGCCCGGCGCAGGCGAGCGCGTAGCCGAGGCCCTGCGTCGCTCCGGAGAGCACCGAGGAGCCGGCCGTGCTGCGGGTGCGCGCGTTGACGAGGGTGAGCGTCATCGGGAAGGTGCTGACGCCGAGGCCCAGGCAGACCACCCAGGCCACGGCGCCGGTCAGCGGGGCGACCATCAGGCCGACGTAGCCGACGGCGAGCAGCACGACGCAGACCACGACCACGATCGCGGGGTTCCGCATGCCGAGGGTCAGCGGCGGGACGACGAAGGCCGCGCCGAGCCCGAAGATCGAGAAGAGGGCGAGCAGCGCGCCGCCCTGGGCCGGGTCGGCGCCCGCGTCGACCAGGATCGTCGGCAGCCAGGTGATGATCGCGTAGGTGTTCAGCGCGGTCATGCCGAGCATCAGGACCATCGCCCAGAGCAGACGGGTGCGCCAGGCGCCGACGAGCGGGGTGGGTGCCGCAGCCGCGGCGGTGCCGGCCGCGCCGCTCCGGGCGAGCGCCGCCCAGAGCAGGAAGGCGATCGCGGTCAGCGCCGCCCAGACGCCGACGGCGAAGCGCCAGTCGACGGCGGAGGCGAGCGGGACCGCCACGAGCGGCGCGACGAACTGGCCGGCCTGGAGCAGCGCGAGGTAGAGCGAGCTGATCGCCTTCAGCCGGTCGGCGAAGCAGCGCTTCACGATCGGCACGATCAGGACGTTCGAGGTGCCCACCCCCGCGAACGCCACGACCGAGGAGAGCACCAGCGCGAGCGGGCTCGGGCTGACGGCACGGAGCAGCAGCCCCGCGGTGGTCACCAGCGTCGCCGCGGCGAGGGTGCGCTCGAGACCGAAGCGGCGCGCGGCCCCGGCGGCGACTACTCCGAAGACGGCGAAGGACGCGGTGACGATCGTGCCGAAGGCGCCGTAGAGCGACGGGCCGAAGTCGAGGTCGGCGCCGATCGTGTCGAGCAGCGGGCTGAAGCCGGTGACGGCGGTGCGGAGGTTGAGCGCCGTCATCACGATCGCGGCGAGTGCGAGGAGCGCGGTCCTCTGCGGGGTGACGACGGTGGCGGTCATGACGGTCTGCCCTCGGTAGGATGATGGGATGAATCCAGCCGAGCCTAGCGCGACCGATGCCGACGCGGGCGCATCGGATTCGAGCGCACCCGGCCCGTCCGAGCCCGAGGCCCCCGCGCCCTTCCGCCGCGAGAGCGTGATCGACCACGTCACCGCCCTCTTCCACGAGGAGATCCGCTCCGGCCGCTGGGCGCTCGGCGCGCGGATCCCGACGGAGCCGGAACTCGTGCGCTGGAGCGGCGCGGGGCGGAACTCCGTCCGCGAGGCCGTGCAGACGCTCGTGCAGTCGGGGCTGGTGCGGCGGGAGCAGGGGCGCGGCACCTTCGTGACCGCGCGCTCACAGCTCACCACGTCGCTCCGGCGCCGGCTGCCGACCGCCGAGCGGCGCGACGGCCTCGAGCTGCGCTTCGCGATCGACGGCGCGACCGCGGCGCTGGCCGCCGAGCGGCGGACGCCGGAGGACGTCGAGACGCTGCGGGCGCTGCTCGCCGCGCGTGGCCGCTCGTGGACCGGCGGCGACCTCGCCGAGCGGACCGCGACCGACACCGCGCTGCACCGCGCGGTGGTCGCGGCGACGCACAACGCGCTCTTCCTGGAGCTCTACGACGGCCTGACCGGGCTGTTCGAGACGGTGCTGCAGGACGACGTCGTCGGCGAGGAGGACCGGCACGCGCGCGAGCACGCCCTGCTGGTCGAGTCGATCGCCGCGGGCGACGCGGCCGGGGCCCGGCGAGCGATCGAGGAGCTGCTGGCGCCGCTGCTGGAGCCGGAGACCGGCCCCGGCGCGGCCTAGCGCTCCGGCCGGCGCGTCGACCAGAGCGCCCAGGCCACGAGCAGCGGCTGGAAGACCAGCCGGACGGCGCGCTTGCGGTCGGTGTCGAGGCCGAAGGCGCTGGTCTTCGTCAGGTACTGCGAGACGTTGCCCGGGAAGATCGCGGTGAAGAAGGCGGCGGCGGCCGCGCCCACCAGCGGTGCCCGGTGGCGCGCGAGCACCAGCGACGCCCCGAGGCCGATCTCGACGACGCCCGAGGCGAGCACGACGGTGTCCTTGTCCAGCGGCACCCACTCCGGCACCTGCGCCTGGAACTCCTCGCGCGCGCGGGTCAAGTGGCTGACGCCGGCGAAGACGAGGGCGGAGCCGAGGAGGACCTTGGCGCCGGTGCGGATCAGGGACGGGGAGGAGGAGGCCATGCCTCCATCGTTCCCGATCGAGCGCGCCGGAGTGCCGGGCAGCGCCCGAACCGCACGGATGTGCCGTGTCGGAGGCCCGGCCTAGTCTGATCGGGTGTCAGACCGCATCCTCGTCCTCACCACCGGCGGAACCATCGACAAGGAGTACTCGCTCGCGGGCGAGCTCGAGATCGGGGCGCCGACGATCCCGCGCCTGCTCGAGCCCGTGCTCTCGACGCTCGAGTTCCGCGTCGAGGAGGTCCTGCGCAAGGACAGCCTCGACCTCGACGACGCGGATCGCGCGCTGATCCGCGAGCGCGTGCTCTCGGCCGAGGAGGACCGGATCGTCCTCACCCACGGCACCGACACGATGACGCTCACGGCCGAGGCGCTCGGCGCCGTCCGCGACCGGGTCGTCGTGCTGACCGGCGCGATGCAGCCCGCGCGGATGCGCGACAGCGACGCCGCCTTCAACCTCGGCGCGGCCGTCGCGGCGGTGCAGCTGCTGCCGCCGGGCGTCTACCTCGCGATGAGCGGGCGGGTGCTGCCGGCCGGCGCCGTCGTGAAGGACAGGGCGGCCGGGATCTTCCTGCCGGCCTGAACCCGCGGCGCGGGAGCCCGCGTCACTCCGCCGCGGCGACCGCCCGGGTGCACTCCGCGCAGAGCCCGAAGACGTCCACCACGTGGTGCGCATCGGTGAAGCCGTTCTGCGCCGCGACCGTGCGCGCCCAGGTCTCGACCGCGTCCGCCGCGATCTCTACCGTCAGCCCGCAGCGGCGGCAGATCAGGTGGTGGTGGTGCGTGCCCGGCGTGCAGGCACGGTAGAGGCTCTCGCCCTCGGGCGACTGCAGCGAGTCGGCCTCGCCCTCGACCGCGAGGTCGGACAGGGCGCGGTAGACCGTCGCCAGGCCGATCGGCGAGCCCGAGGCGTGCAGGGCGCTGTGCAGCCCCTGCGCGCTGACGAAGTCCTCGCGCCGGGTGAGCGCCTCGCGCACGGCCTCGCGCTGCCACGTGTTCCGCTTGACCACCGGTCCGCCTTCCCGTTTCACGACCCGCGCCACGCTATACCCCCGCCCCGACCGCGGCCGGTGAGCGCCGGCGCGAGGGCCGCCGCACGCCCTTGCGGCCGATGATCCGGCAGACGACGTAGATCGTGAACGAGATCGTCGTCACGTAGGGGCTGATCGGCACCGAGCCGCCGAGGGCGAGCAGGATCCCGCCGACCAGCGCGCCGACCGCGAAGAGCACGCTGAGCAGCGGCACGAGCACCGGCGACGCCGAGATCCGCAGCGCCGCGGCCGCCGGCGTCACCAGGATCGCGAGCACCAGCAGCGAGCCGACGATCTGCACCGACACCGCCACCGCGAGGCCGAGCAGCAGCATGAACGCGATCGAGAGCGCCCGGGTCGGGATGCCGCGCGCGGCCGCCACGTCGGCGTCGACGCTCGCGAAGGTCAGCGGGCGCCAGATCAGGGCGAGCCCGATCACGACGACGACCGAGATGGCGATCAGCCAGCCGAGCTGCGGGTCGTCCACGGCGACGATCTGCCCGGTGAGCAGGCCGAACTTGTTCGCGCTGCGGCCGGGATACAGCGCGAGGCAGAGGATCCCGAGGCCGAGGCCGAACGGCATCAGCACGGCGATGATCGAGTTGCGGTCGCGGGCGCGCGAGCCGAGCAGCCCGATCAGGAGGGCCGCGACGAGCGAGCCGACGATCGAGCCCTGCACGACGCCCACGCCGAGCAGCAGCCCGGCCGAGGCGCCCGCGAAGGACAGCTCGCTGATCCCGTGCACGGCGAACGCCATGTCGCGCGACATCACGAAGACGCCGATCAGCCCGCCGACGACGCCGAGGACGGCGCCCGCGATGACGGAGTTGAGCAGCAGCGCGAGCAGCGCGCCGTAGTCCGAGAAGTCGAAGATCTGCGACCAGACGTCGTCGCTCATGCGCGCTCCTCCTCGTGCTCGTGCACGTGCGAGTGGTCGGGGGCGCCGACCACGATGACGCGGCCGCGCGCGCGGATCACGTCGACCGGCGCGTCGTACAGCTCGCTGAGCACCTCGGAGCGCAGCACCTCGTCGGGGGTGCCGATCCGGAAGCGGCCGCCGGCCAGGTAGAGCACCCGGTCGACCATCCCGAGCACCGGATTCACGTCGTGGGTGACGAAGAGGACGCCGAGGTTCCGCTCGCGCCGGTGCCGGTCGATCAGCTCGCTCACGGCGCGCTGATGCGCGAGGTCGAGGGCGATCAGCGGCTCGTCGCAGAGCAGCAGCGCCGGGTCGCCGGCCAGCGCCTGGCCGACCCGGACGCGCTGCTGCTCGCCGCCGGAGAGGCTGCCGATCGGCGCGTCCGCGTAGTCGGTGGCGCCGACGGAGGCGAGCAGGGCGTCGACCTGGGCGCGGCGGGAGCGCGAGGGCAGCGGCAGGCCGAAGCGGTGGCCGTCGATGCCGAGGCCGATCAGGTCGCGGGCGCGCAGCGGAGTGCCCTCGTCGGCGAGCTTCTGCTGCGGGATGTAGCCGATGCGGCGGTTGCCGCGGTGCACGGGCTCGCCGAGGACGCGCAGCTCGCCGCTGCTGAGCGGCTGCTGGCCGAGGACGGCGCGGAGCAGGCTGGTCTTGCCGGAGCCGTTGGCGCCGAGCACCGCGACGAACTCGCCGGCCTGGACGTCGAGGTCGACGCCGCCCCAGAGCTCGCGGTCGCCGAAGCGCAGACCGGCGCCGCGCAGCTGCAGCACGGACGCCGAAAGGCCCGCCTCCGAGGAGGCGGGCGCTGACGACGGACCGGGCGCGGTCGAGGAGGGTGGCGTCACGACGCGAGAGCTCCCTCGAGGGCGTCGAGGTTGGCGGTCATCCAGGTGACGTAATCGTCGCCCTCGGGCAGCGTCTCGGTGACGCCGACGGTCGCGACGCCGGCCGACTCCGCCGCGTCGAGCACGGCCTGGGTCTGCGAGCTCTCGGTCTGCTCGTTGAAGACGAGCGCGTCGACGGTGCCGTCGGAGAAGAGGGCGAGCGTCTCCTGCAGCGTGGTCGCGGGGACGTCGGTGCCCTCCTCGACGGCCTCGCTGAACGCCTCCGGAGTCGCGTTCACCAGTCCGAGTGCATCGGTCAGGTAGAGCGGGACGGGCTCGGTGATCGCGATCGAGCGGCCGCCGAGCGTGCCCTTCAACTCGGCCTCGCGGTCGATCAGGGCGTCGAGGGAGCCGCCGAGGGTCTCGGCGTTCGCCGCGTAGGTGGACGCGTTGCCGGCGTCGATCGCGGACAGCTCGTCGGCGATCGACGTGACCATCTGGCGGACCGCGGACAGGTCGTACCAGACGTGCTCGTTGTACTCGGCGTGCTCGTGACCCGCCTCGTCGTGGCCGGCGTCCTCGGACTCGGCGGCCTCGTCCTCGTGGTCGTGCTCCTCTTCGAGCCCGGCGACGACGGTGGCGGTGATCACGGGGGCGGTCGAGCCGGAGGCGTCGATCATGGTGTCGACGAAGGCGTCGTAGCCGCCGCCGTTCTCGATCACGAGCGCGGCGTTCGAGAGAGCGAGCTGGTCGCGGGCGGTCGCCTCGTACTCGTGCGGGTCCTTGTCCGGGCTGTCGATGATGCTCGTGACGTCGACCAGGTCGCCGCCGATGCTCCGGACCAGGTCGCCGTAGACGTCGGTCGACGCGACGACGGCGACCGTCCCGCTGTCGGCGGAGGCGCCGGTCGAGGAGGCGGTGCCGGAGCAGGCCGAGAGGGCGAGCGCGGTGCTGCCGAGCAGCGCGACGAGGGCGAGGGAGCGGGTCTTCACGGGTGAGCCGATCTGGGTCTGGAGCCGGGAGGTCGGGATGCACACACGGTAGCGACTATTGATAACGATTGTCAAAGTCACTGGCGCACCCGGCTGGGGTCAGATCAGGCCGTGCCGCCGGAACGCCGCCCGGACGCCGTCCTCGCGGACGGAGGTCGTGACCTCGTCGGCGGCGGCGAGGGCAGCGGCGGAGGCGTTGCCCATCGCGATGCCCAGCCCCGCCGCGGCCAGCATCTCGACGTCGTTCGAGCTGTCGCCGATCGCGATCGTGTCGGCCAGCGGGTGCCCGAGCCGCTCGGCCAGACGCACGAGCGCGCTGCCCTTGTCCACGCCGCGGACGCTGACCTCGCCGCCCGCGTCGCCCAGGGACGGGATCGTCCCGGTGATCACGTGGAAGCGCTCGCCGAGGCCGTCGCGCACGAGGGCGAAGGCGGTGCCGTCCTCGCCGAAGAACGTCGCCTTGGCGATGCCCTCGGTCGGGACGGTGCCGTAGCCGCCACCCACCCCGCCGCTCGTGTAGACGTCGTCGTACGACTGCAGCGAGTAGGCGATGCGGTGCGCCTCGAAGAAGCCGGCGATCGCCTCGACGTCCTCGGGCGCCATCGTGCGCGACTCGAGCAGGACGCCGTCGAGCTCGACGAAGCCGCCGGCCGCCGAGACGACCCCGTCGAAGCCGAGGTCGAGCACCTGCTGCGGGATCTCGGGGCGGGAGCGGCCGGTCGCCACGAGGACGAGGTGGCCGTTGCGCCGGGCGCCGCTGATCGCCTCCGGCACCGACGGGGCGATCACGCCCTCGTCCAGGAGCGTGCCGTCGACGTCGAGCAGGACCAGTCGGGTGCGTGTCACCCGGCGGAGCCTACCGGCCGCGTCCGACGTCCTCGCCGCCCACCGCGGCGTCCCGGGCTCGGCCGAGCGTGCGCGGCGAGCGCCACTCCCAGGAGCGGTCCTCCTCGCCGATCGGCCGCAGCACCCGCGCCGGCACGCCGCCCGCGACGACCAGCGGCGGCACGCTCGCGGTGACGACCGCGCCGGCGGCCACCACGGAGCCCGCACCGATCACCACGCCCGGCAGCAGGATCGCGCCCGCACCGATCCAGACGTCGTCCTCGATCACGACCGGCGCCGAGAACTGCGTGCCGTCGCGGCGCAGCTCCGGATGCACGGGGTGCCCGGTCGTGCTGATCGTGACGTTCGGCGCGATCATCACCCGGTCGCCGATGACCACCTCGACGTCGTCGACCAGCGTCAGCCCGAAGTTCACGTAGACGTTCGCGCCCAGGCGGACCCGGCTGCCGTAGGCGACGTGCAGCGGCGGCTCGACCCAGGCGCCCTCGCCGACCGCCTCGAACAGCTCGTGCAGCAGGCGCCGGCGCTCGTCGACCTCGCGGGGGCCGGTCGCGTTGTAGGCGTGCGCGAGCTCCTTGCCGCGGATCCGCTCCTCCTCGAGCGCCGCCAGGCCGTCGCCGGCGTCGACGTACAGCTCGTGGGCGTCCATCCGCCGGCGGACCTCGTGCTCGCGCGCGTCCATCGCGTCCCCTCTCGTCCGGATCAGCCTGGCACGGGGCGCGGGTCGCGACTCCCGGGCCCGTTGTACGGTGAGGCAGCCGAGCGGAGGAGGGGACATGGCGGTCACGCTGCACGACGTCGCCCGCGCCGCCGACGTCTCGATCAAGACGGTCTCCAACGTCATCAACGACTACCCGCACGTGCGGCCCGCGACCCGGGAGCGCGTGCAGGCGGCGATCACCGCCCTCGGCTACCGCCCGAATCTCGCCGCGCGGAGCCTCCGCCGCGGCCGCACCGGCGTGATCGGCCTCGCGCTGCCCGAGCTGAGCCTCCCCTACTTCGCCGAGCTCGCCGACAGCGTGATGCGCGCCGCCGATCCGCTCGGGCTGACCGTCCTGATCGAGCAGACGGGCGGCGACGCCGAGCGCGAGCGCAGCGTGCTGACCGGGGCGCGGCGCCGGCTCACCGACGGCCTGCTCTTCAGCCCGCTCGGGCTCGGCGAGGGCGACGAGGACGCGCTCGCCGTCGACTTCCCCCTCGTCCTGCTCGGCGAGCGGATCTTCACCGGCCGGGTCGACCACGTCACGATGCAGAACGTCGCCGCCGCCCGCGCCGCGACCGCGCACCTGATCGCGGCCGGCCGGCGGCGCATCCTCGCGCTCGGCGCCCACGACGGCGGCGGGGTCAGCTCGGCGTCGCTGCGCCTCGAGGGCTACCGGGCGGCGCTCGCGGACGCGGGGATCCCCTTCGACCCTCGCTTGACCGGGGGCGCCGGACCCTGGCGGCGCTCGGGCGGCGCGGAGGCGATGCGGCGCCTGCTCGACTCCGGCCTCGCCTTCGACGCGGTCTTCGCGCTGAACGACACCCTCGCCCTCGGCGCGCTGCGGGCGCTGCAGGACGCCGGCGTCCGGGTGCCGGAGGACGTCGCGGTGATCGGCTTCGACGACATCGACGAGGCGCGCTACGCGTCGCCGAGCCTCAGCAGCATCGACTCGGGCCGCGACGAGATCGCCCGGACGGCGGTGGAGCTGCTGCAGGCCAGGATCGACGGCACGCGGGCGGGGCCGCCGGAGCTGCGCGAGGCGGCGTTCGCGCTGATCGCCCGGGAGTCGACCGGGGGCTGAGGCGGTGTGCCAGCAGGCCGCGTGCCAGCAGGCCGCGCGTCGGCAGGCCGTGTGTCGGCAGGCGCCGCGTCAGCAGGCCCGGGGTCAGCAGGCGCAGACCTCGCGGCGGATCCAGTCGCCGGCCTCCGCCACCGGCAGCTCGCCGCGGCGCAGCAGCCGGCTCCACTCGACCGCGCGAGCAGTGAGGCGGTCGTCCGCGGTGCCGCGGTGGTCGCCACCGGCCGTCCGCATCAGCAGGTGCGCGAGCGGGCCGCCGAGGTGCAGGGTCGCGCCGGCCACGCCCGCGAAGTGCCGCGCCTGGCCGCGGGTGCCGTCGTCGTAGGGCTGCGCGAAGCCGCGGCCGCGGATCCGATTGCTGCCGCCCGAGGCGAGATCGAGGAGCCCCAGCGGCCACGGGCGGATCCCGGCGACCTCTCGCGCGACGGCGGCGAGGAGGGCGCGTGGCCGCGGCGAGGCGGCGGCGAGGGCGTCGACGCGGTCGGCGAGCGCGGAGCAGGCGTCGGTGGCGTTCACCCGCCCAGTCGAGCACAGCACGACTGAGCGAGGGCGGGGAGGGGCGGTCTTGACACCGGCCGCGCGGGCCCGCACCATCGTTTCTACAACGTTAGAAACAACGGGCGGCGATCGCCGACGATCGCCCTCTCCGGCCCGGCCCGGAGCCCGCCGACGCCTGGGAAGGGCCCCGCATGACCGACGCCTCCGCCACCTCCGCCGCCACGACCACCTCCGCCGCCGCGACCGCGCGCATCTCCCTCGACCCGGCCGCGGTCGTCGCTCCCGTGAACCCCCGGCTCTTCGGCTCGTTCGTCGAGCACCTCGGCCGCTGCGTCTACGACGGGATCTACGAGCCCGGCCACCCCACCGCGAACGAGGACGGCTTCCGCCTGGACGTCGTCGAGCTGGTCAAGGAGCTCGGCTCGACCACCGTCCGCTACCCCGGCGGCAACTTCGTCTCGGGCTACCGCTGGGAGGACGGCGTCGGCCCGCGCGAGGACCGCCCGCGCCGCCGCGACCTGGCCTGGCACTCGCTGGAGACCAACGAGGTCGGCCTCGACGACTTCGCGAAGTGGGCGAAGCTCACCGGCAGCGAGATCATGTACGCCGTCAACCTCGGCACCCGCGGGGTCCTCGAGGCACTCGACGTGCTCGAGTACGCGAACGGCAAGGCGGGCACCTTCCTCGCCGACCAGCGGATCGCCAACGGCTCGCCCGAGCCGCACGACATCCGCATGTGGTGCCTCGGCAACGAGATGGACGGCCCCTGGCAGGTCGGCCACATGAACGCGGACGACTACGGCAAGCTCGCCTCGCGCACCGCCAAGGCGCTCAAGATCGCCGACCCGTCGCTCGAGCTCGTGGTCTGCGGCTCCTCCGGCTCGTCGATGCCGACCTTCGGCGAGTGGGAGCGCGTCGTCCTCGAGCACGCCTACGACGACGTCGAGTACGTCTCCTGCCACGCCTACTACCAGGAGTACGACGGCGACCTCGGCTCGTTCCTCGCCTCCTCCGTCGAGATGGAGTTCTTCATCGCGACCGTCTCGGCGACCGTCGACCACGTCAAGCACAAGCTGCGCAAGACCAAGGACATCAAGCTCTCCTTCGACGAGTGGAACGTCTGGTACCTCCAGGAGTGGACCGAGAAGGAGAAGGCCGACGCCGAGGGCGACCAGAGCACCCGCGAGTGGGCCTACGCCCCCCGCCTGCTCGAGGACGTCTACTCGGTGGCCGACGCGGTCGTGCTCGGCAACCTGATGATCACGCTGCTGAAGAACTCCGACCGGGTCACCTCGGCCTCGCTCGCGCAGCTGGTCAACGTGATCGCGCCGATCATGACCGAGCCGGGCGGAGCGGCGTGGCGGCAGACCACGTTCTTCCCGTTCTCGACGACCGCGCGCCTCGCCTCGGGCTCGGTGCTGAAGCCGCGCATCGAGGTCGGCACGTACTCGACCGCGCGGCACGGCGACGCGCCGCTGGTCGACGCCGTGGCGACGCTCGACGACGGCCGCGCCGCGGTCTTCCTCGTGAACCGCTCGACGACCGACGCCCTCGAGGTGACTGTCGACGTGAGCGGGCTCGGCGTCTCGACCGTCGCCGAAGCGCTCGGGATCTTCGACGAGGACGTCTACGCCAAGAACACCAAGGACGACCAGAACCGCGTCGGCCTCAAGCGCGTCGACGCGACCCTGGCCGACGGCGTGCTGACGCTGACCCTGCCCCCCGTCTCCTGGACGGCGGTCGCCCTGACGGCGTAGCGCGCGTCCCTGCGGCCCGCGCGGGTCTCGATACGCGGTCCTGCGGCCCGCTACTCGACCAGCATGGAGGAGGCACTCCCTCTCCTGCTGATCGAGCAGCCCGCGCAGCGGGCGTATCGAGATCCCCCCACCGCGAGCACCTCAGCGCAGCAGCGCCTCGAGGTCCGCGACGCCGCGCCCGGCGAGCGTCGGCCACAGCGTGCGGTCCGCGCCGGGCGCGAGCTCCGCGTCGTGCGGCACTCCCACCGCGCACGCCCCAGAGGCGACGGCCGCCGCGAGCCCCGTCGGCGAGTCCTCGATCGCGACGCACCGCGAAATGTCGACGCCGAGCGTCGCGGCGGCCAGCAGGTACGGCTCCGGATCCGGCTTGCCCCGCCTCACGTCGTCGCCGGTGACGAGCGCCGCGAGCGGCACCTCCGCCGCGAGCGCGTCGACCACCACCTGCGCCATCACGCGCGACGACGTGGTCACGATCGCCTGCCGCACGCCCGCCCGGTGCACGTCGCACAGCAGCTCCCGCGCGCCCGGCCGCCAGACCAGTCCGCGCCGCATCTCCGCGAGGACGTCGCGCTCGAGCGCCGCCTCCACCTCGGCGGCCGGGAGCTCGACCCCGGCGGCCTGCAGCGCCCGCACCGTCTGCTCCATCGTGCTCCCGATCAGCGCCAGCGCATCGGCGTGCGTCCACGCGCGACCGCAGCGCGCGGCGAGCACCTCCTGCGCTCGCACCCACGCGGGCTCCGAGTCGACGATCGTGCCGTCCATGTCCCAGAGCACCGCCTCGAGCCCGCGCACTCCCTCGAGCCCGGTCACGACGCGGCTCCCGCCGTGCGCCGGCGACCGAGGACCCCCGCGAGCAGCACCGCCACGACTCCGGCGATCGGCACCACGAGCAGCCCGACGCGCAGCCCCGCGCCGTCGGCCACGAGCCCGACGATCGGCGGCGAGAGCAGGAAGCCGAGCCGCATCAGCCAGGAGACGATCGTCACTCCGGTGCCCGCGCGCAGCCCCCGGATCTCGTCGGCCTCGTGCATCGCCGCGGGGACCGTGGTCGCGAGCCCGAGGCCGGCGGCCGCGAAGCCGGCGATCGTGCCGGGGACGGACGGGAACGCCAGCGCCGCGCCCATCCCGAGCGCCGCGATCAGTCCGCCGACCCGCACCACCGCGCGCTGGCCGAAGCGGTCGACCAGCCGGTCGCCGAGGATCCGCCCGACGAACTGCGCGCCGACCAGTGCGACGAACCCGTAGGCCGCCACCGCAGCGGTCGCCCCGAGCGAGCCGCCCAGGTAGACGGCGGCCCAGGTCGACGCCGCGTCCTCGACGAGGGTGCCCGCGATCGCCACCGCGACCAGGGCTGCGAGCAGCAGCACCACCCGCGGTCGGACCCGCGGCCGCACCGCCGTCGGGGCGGCTCCCGGCTCCACGGCCGTCTCGTCGTCGCACCCGGGCAGGAGGAAGCGCAGCGCGGTCAGCGCGACGGCCGCGAAGAGCACCCCCGAGATGCTCAGGTGCACCGCGCGGGGCAGGCCGAGCGCGATCGCCCCGGCCGCCATCGAGCCGCCCAGGACCGCGCCGATCGACCAGATCGCGTGGAAGGAGTTGATGATCGAGCGGCCGTAGCGGCGCTGCACCCGCAGGCCGTGGGTGTTCTGCGCCACGTCGGTGATCGCGTCGGTCGCGCCCGCGAAGGCGAGCGCACCGGCGAAGACCAGCAGCGACGGCGAGAATCCGGCGAGCACCGTCCCGATCGCCGTGAGGATCGTGCCCAGCACGGCGGCCCGGCCGCTGCCGAGGCGGCGGATCACGACGGCGGCGGCGAGCCCGGCGGCGATCGCGCCGGCGGGGAACGCGGCGATCGAGACTCCGTACGCCGCGTTGTCGAGGGCCAGGTCGGCCTTGATCTCGGGGAAGCGCGGCACGAGGTTGGCGAAGAGCGCGCCGTTGGTGAGGAAGAGCGCGGCGACGGCGGTGCGGGCGCGGCGCGACTCGGAGGACGGCGGCGCGAGTGCGGTGGACATGCGTACGACCGTACACGCGGTGTGTACGATCGTCCGCATGGAGAGCACCGATCACGTCGCCGAGGACCACGTCGCCGAGGACCACATCGCCGAGGACCGCCTCGCCGTCGACCACGTCGCCGGCGACGACCGCAGCAACCGCGAGCGGATGCTCGCCGGAGACCTCTACATCGCCGACGACCCCGAGAGCATCCGGCTCGCCCAGCGCGCGGTGCGGCTCGCCGACGCCTACCACCGCGCCGCGATCGCCGACGAGACGGCTGCGCGCCCGCTGCTCGAGGAGCTACTCGGCTCACTCGGCGAGGACGCGTTCGTGAAGCCGCCGCTGTTCGTCGACTACGGCGAGAACATCACGATCGGCCCGCGCACCTTCGTCAACTACCACCTCACCGCGCTCGACGTCGCGGCGATCACGATCGGCGCCGACTGCCAGATCGGCCCGAACGTGCAGCTGCTGACGCCGACCCACCCGGTCGAGCCCGGTCCGCGCCGCGACAAGCTCGAGGCCGCACGGCCGATCACCATCGGCGACAACGTCTGGCTCGGCGGCGGCGTGATCGTCTGCCCCGGCGTGAGCATCGGCGACGACAGCGTGATCGGCGCGGGCGCCGTGGTCACCCGCGACATCCCGGCCGGCGTCGTCGCGGTGGGCAACCCGGCCCGCGTGATCCGGAGCGTGGAGTGAGCGCTCCCGCCGCGCGAGCCGCGCGCCGCACCGACCCGCACCGCCGCGACCGCATCATCGACGCCTGCCTCGACGTGATCGCGGAGGAGGGCGTCGCCGGCACCTCCCACCGCCGGGTGGCCGCCGCCGCCGACGTGCCGCTGGGCTCGATGAGCTACCACTTCGCCGGGATGGACGAGCTGCTGCACGAGGCCTTCACCCGCTTCGCCGACTCCGTGGCCGAGCAGACCCTGCGGCGGATGACCGAGGCGCGCACCCCCGACGAGGCGCGCGAGGCCGTCGTCGACGTGGTCCTGCACGACATCTTCGGCAGCCGCCGCGAGCTCGTGATCACCCACGAGCTCTACACGCTCGCCGCCCGGCGCCCCGAGTACCGCAGCATCACGCACAGCTGGATGGCCCGCTCCCGCGCCGCCCTCGAGCGCCACGTCGACCCGACGACCGCCCGCATGCTCGACGCGCTGATGGAGGGCCTCACCATCCACCGCGCCCTCGACGAGGAGCCCGCCGACGACGCCGTCGTCCGCGAGGCCGTCCGCCGCATCCTCGGCTGACCCGCGCGCCCCTCCCCCTTCCGCGAGATGCCACTTGTGCACGCTTCCCTCGGCGTGTCGCGCTCACAAGTGGCATCTCGCGGAGGGGTCAGGCGGGGGTGGCAGGGTGGAGGGATGGCTTCTCCCCAGGACTACGACCTCGACGAGCTGCGGGCGCGCGTCCTGGAGGAACGCGGCGGGGAGGTGGACGACAGCATCCCGGAGCTCGCGGCGGCCGATCCGGGGCTGTGCGGGATCGCGTTGGCGCTGCCCGACGGGAGCGTGCGCTCGAGTGCGCAGGCCGGCGTGCCGTTCAGCATCCAGTCGGCGGTGAAGCCGTTCCTCTTCGCGCTCGCGCTCCTCGACACCGACGGCGACGCGCTCGACCGCGTCGGCATCGAGCCGACCGGCGAGGCCTTCGACGCCCTCAAGCTCGAGAGCGGCACCGGACGCCCGCCGAACCCGATGGTCAACGCCGGCGCCCTGCTGACCGCCGCTCTCGTCGACGGCGGCGACGCGAGCGGACGGAGCGCCCGCATCCTCCGCGGCCTCTCGGTCTTCGCCGGCCGGCCGCTCGACGTCGACGAGAGCGTCGCCTCGAACGAGCACCTGCTCGGCGACCGCAACCACGCCCTCGCGCACCTGATGCGCGCGGAGGGGACGCTGACGCTCGGTGCCGACGACGCGGTCGCCGCCTACGCCCGCGCCTGCGCCGTCCTCGTCGACGCGGAGGCCCTCGCGGTGATGGGCGCGACCCTCGCACTCGGCGGCGTGAACCCCGTGACCGGCGAGCGCGTCGTGCCCGCCCGCGTCGCCCGCGACGTCGTCTCCGTGATGGCGACCTGCGGCGTCTACGACGGCTCCGGCCGCTGGATGCGCGCCGTCGGCGTCCCCGCCAAGTCGAGCGTCTCCGGCGCCCTCGTCCTCTCCGCCCCCGGCCGCCTCGGCGCCGCCGTCATCAGCCCGCCCCTCGACTCCCAGGGCACCAGCGTCCGCGGCGCCGCCGCGAGCACCCTCCTGTCCGCCGCCCTCGCCCTGCACTCCTTCGACCCGACCCCGCGCTGACGCTGATCGATGAGCGCCCGCAGAGCGCATGTCGGGATCCGCCAGCGCAGATCGCGTGGGTCTCGATACGCCGCTCCGCGGCTACTCGACCAGCGTACAAGGGCCGCTCCGCGGCTACTCGACCAGCATGGGCGGACGCTCGGCCAGGACTGCGACCGCGCAGCGGAGCCCACAGGAGCGAGCACGTCACCCCCCGAGCAAGGCCGAGGTCACCGGCGAATCGCGTGCCAGCGATTCGTCGTACCGGTACGCGGGACGCCCTGCGAACGCGACGACCTCGAAGGGCCGACCGCGGAGCGGATGACGACGAAGGAGGAATCCGCTCGATCAAGCACCGCGGCGAATCGCGTGCGAGCGATTCGTCGTACCGGTACGCAGGACGCTCCATGGAACGCGACCGCCCTCCCCAGCCGACCGCGGAGCGGATGACGACGAAGGAGGAATCCGCTCTAATCGAGCAACAGCGCAGGCTCCTCCAGCACGCTCGCGACGTCGGCGACGAAGCGGCTGACGACGTCGCCGTCGACGACGCGGTGGTCGAAGGAGCCGCCGACGGTGGTGACGAAGCGGGGGCGGACCTCGCCGTCGACGACCCACGGCTTCTGCTTGATCGTGCCGAGGGCGATGATCGCGACCTCGCCGGGGTTGAGGATCGGGGTGCCGGTGTCCATGCCGAACACGCCGATGTTGGTGATGGTGATGGTGCCGTTCTGCATGTCGGCGGCGGAGGTCTTGCCGTCGCGGGCGTCGAGGGTGAGCTTCTCGAGGGCCTGGGCGAGCTCGAGGAGGCTCATCGACTGGGCGTCCTTGACGTTCGGGACGAGCAGGCCGCGCGGGGTCGCCGCGGCGATGCCGAGGTTCACGTAGTGGCGGACCAGGATGTCGGTGTCGGTCCAGGCGGAGTTGACGGTGGGGTTCCTCCGCACCGCCCAGATGATGGCCTTGGCCATGATCAGCAGCGGCGAGACCTTCACGCCGGCGAAGTCGGGCGAGTTCTTGAGGCGCTTGACGAACTCCATCGTGCGGGTCGCGTCGACGTCGACGAAGACGCTGACGTGCGGCGCGGTGAAGGCGCTGCGCGACATCGCCGAGGCGATGGCCTTGCGGACGCCGCGGACGGGGATGCGGTCCTCGCGGGAGTCGCCCCAGGCGGGGGTCTGGATGTTGCGGAAGACGCTGGCCTGGGAGGCGTGGCGGATCACGTCGTCGCGGGTGACCTCGCCGGCGAGGCCGGTGGCCTGCACCTCGAGGAGGTCGACGTCGAGGTCCTTCGCGAGCTTGCGGATCGGCGGCTTCGCGATGACGGGCAGCGCCGAGGAGGCGGGGACGGAGGTCGGGCGCGGCGGCGCGGCCGGGCGGGCCGGCTTCTCCGGAGCGGCGCCCGCACTCGAGCGGCGGCGGCGGGTGGCGACGTGGCCGCCCGCGGTGCCGTAGCCGACGAGCGCGGCGCCGGAGCCCTCGCCGGGCTCGGTGGTGGAGGGGGCGGGCGGCGCGGTGGTCGCCGGCTGCGCGGGCATCGCCGGGATCTCGGATCCGGCCGAGCCGGCGCCCTGCACGGTGATGATCGGCGTGCCGACGTCGACGGTCTGGCCCTCGTCGACGAGGACGTCGACGACGGTGCCGCTGAACGGCGAGGGCAGCTCGACGAGCGACTTGGCGGTCTCGATCTCGACGAGGACCTGGTTGACGGTCACCTCGTCGCCGACCTTGACCCGCCAGGCGACGATCTCGGCCTCGGTGAGGCCCTCGCCGACGTCGGGGAGGAGGAAGTGCTCTGTCATCGTCGGGACTCCTGGCTGTGCCGGTCGTTCGTGAGGAAGGGGGGCGCGTCGGAACGCGGAGGGGGCGTCGCCCCGGTGCGTCAGTACGCGAGCGAGCGGTCGACGGCCTCGAGCACGCGGTCGACGTCGGGGAGGAAGAGCTTCTCGACCTTGGCGGGCGGGAAGGGCGTGTCGAAGCCCGCGACCCGGAGCACCGGCGCCTCGAGCGAGTAGAACGCCTTCTCGGTGACGGTCGCGGCGATCTCGGAGCCGAGGCTGACGTTCGCGGAGGCCTCCTGGGCCACCACGAGCCGGCCGGTCTTCCGGACCGAGGCGAGCAGCGGCTCCCAGTCGATCGGCGAGATCGAGCGCAGGTCGACGACCTCGACGCTGGTGCCCTCCTCGCCGGCGAGCTCGGCGGCCTGGAGCAGCACGGAGACCATCGGCCCCCAGCCCACGACGGTGACCTCGTCGCCCTGCCGCACGACGCGGGTCGCGTGCAGGGGGGCGGCGGAGGCGCGGAGGTCGACGTCGCCCTTGGGCCAGTAGCGGCTCTTGGGCTCGAAGAACATCACCGGGTCGTCAGAGGCGATGGCCTCCTGGATCATCCAGTAGGCGTCGTTCGGGGTCGACGGGCTGACCGCGCGGAGGCCCGGGGTGTGCGCGAAGTAGGCCTCGTTGCTCTCCTGGTGGTGCTCGACCGCGCCGATGTGCCCGCCGTAGGGCACCCGGATGACGACGGGCATCGTGAGCGAGCCCTCGTGCCGGTTGGTCATCTTGGCGAGCTGCGACGTGATCTGGTCGAAGGCCGGGTAGATGAAGCCGTCGAACTGGATCTCGCAGACCGGCCGGAAGCCGCGCATCGCGAGGCCGATCGCGGTGCCGACGATGCCGGACTCGGCGAGCGGGGTGTCCAGGACGCGCTTCGGCCCGAACTCCGCGTGCAGGCCCTCGGTGATGCGGAAGACGCCGCCGAGCGGGCCGATGTCCTCGCCCATCAGCAGGACGCGGTCGTTCTCGGTCATCGCGCGGCGGAGCCCGGCGTTGAGCGCCTTCGCCATCGACATGGACTCCAGCTGCGTCGCGCTCAGCGGCGGCTGGACGGTGGTGGTGCTCGTGTCGATCGTCATCGCGGGTCGCCTCCCAGCGATTCCTCGTAGCCCTGGAGCCACGCCTTCTGCTCCGCCACCGGCTGGTGCGGCTCCGAGTACACGTGGTCGAACATCACGTCGACGGGCGGCGCCTCGAGCTCGAGCAGGCGGCGGCGGATGTCGGCCGCGAAGTCCTTCGCCTCCTCGTCGACCTCGTCGAAGAACGACTGCGGGGCGCCGAGGCCGCGCAGGTACGCGGCGAAGCGGGTGATCGGGTCCTTCGCGACCCACGAGGCGAGCTCGTCGTCGGTCCGGTACTTCGTCGGGTCGTCGCTCGAGGTGTGCGCGCCGATGCGGTAGGTGAGCGCCTCGATGAACTGGGGTCCGCCGCCGGAGCGGGCGTCGGCGAGGTGCTTCGCGGTGACGGCGTAGCTCGCGAGCACGTCGTTGCCGTCGATCTGCACGCCCGGGATGCCGAAGCCGGAGGAGCGGAGGTAGAGCGGGCTGCGCGACTGCGTGGCGACGGGCACCGAGATCGCGTAGTGGTTGTTCTGCAGGAAGAAGACCTCGGGCGTCTGGTAGCTCGCGGCGAACACCATCGCCTCGCTGACGTCGCCCTGGCTGGAGGCGCCGTCGCCGAAGTAGACGATGACCGCCGCGTCCTTCTCGGGGTCGCCCGTGCCGGTCGCGCCGTCGAAGGTGAGGCCCATGGCGTAGCCGGTCGCGTGCAGCGCCTGCGAGCCGAGGACCAGCGTGTAGAGGTGGAAGTTGCCGTGGGCGGGGTCGGCCGGGTCCCAGCCGCCGTGCGTCACGCCGCGCAGGAGCGCGAGGACGCGGAGCAGGTCGACGCCGCGGACCTTGGCGACGACGTGCTCGCGGTAGGAGGGGAAGACGTGGTCCTGCGGGCGCAGTGCGAACGCGGAGCCGACCTGCGCCGCCTCCTGCCCGTGGCTGGGCACCCACAGACCGAGCTGGCCCTGGCGCTGCAGGTTCGCCGCCTCGATGTCGAACCGGCGGACGACCGCCATCTCGCGGTAGAAGGAGCGGTGCTGCGCCTCGTCGATCCCGTCGAGGAGGGGGGCGTACTGCTCGGCCGCGGGGGTCGGCGCGAACCGGCCGTCCGCGGTGAGGAACTGGACCGTCGGCGTCTCGCTGGTGGCTGCCACCCGACTAACCTATCCGCCTCGCGGGATGCCCCTTCGGGAGGGTCCCCACAATCTCCGCCGCTGCAGTGAGGAGCTTGTCGACAGAACTCGCCTCGCCGACGGACACCCGGATGCCCTCGGGCGGGAAGGCCCGGACGACCACGCCGGCCCGCTCGAAGACGGCCGCGGCCGCCTCCGTCTCCTCGCGGGTGTCGAACCAGAGGAAGTTCGCCTCGGACTTCGGGATGGTCCAGCCCTGGTCGAGCAGCGCCTGCCAGAGGTGGTCGCGCAGCTGGGCGATGCGGCCCACGCGCTCGAGCAGCTCCTCGCGGTGCTCGAGCGAGGCGACCGCCGCGGTCTCCGCGAAGCGGGTGACCGAGAGGGGGATGGCGGTCGAGCGGGCGGCGTCGAGGATCCGCGGGTGTCCGATCGCGTAGCCGACGCGCAGGCCCGCGAGCCCGTAGGCCTTCGAGAAGGTGCGGGCGACGACGAGGTTGGGGTGGCGGCCGAGGAGGGTCGCGCCGTCGACCGCGCGCTCGTCGCCGACGAACTCGGCGTAGGCCTCGTCGAGCAGGACGAGCACGTCGGCCGGCACCTGCTCGAGGAAGGCGGCGACGTCGTCCGCGGTGGCGACGGTCCCGGTGGGGTTGTTCGGGCTGCAGACGATCACCAGGCGGGTGCGCTCCGTGATCGCCTGCGCCATCGCGTCGAGGTCGTGCGTGTCGTCCGCGCGCAGGGGGATGCGCACGCCGGTGGCGCCGGCGGTGGTGATGAGGGAGGGGTACGCCTCGAAGGAGCGCCAGGCGTGCACGACCTCGTCACCGGGCCCCGCGGCGGCCGAGATCAGCTGGGCGATGACGGCGACGGACCCCGCTCCGACGATCACCTCGTCGATCCCGACGCCGTAGCTCTCGGCGAGCGCCGTCCGCAGCGCCGTGGCCGCGGCGTCCGGGTAGCGGTTGAAGTCGGTGATCGCCTGCACCCGCTCGAGCACCGAGGGCAGCGGATCGAACGGGTTCTCGTTGGAGGAGAGCTTGAACGCATCGGCGGAGGCCGCGCGGCCCTGGCGGTAGGCCGGCAGAGCGAGGATCTCGGGGCGGAGGCGGACGGGTGGCTCCTGCTGGTCGGTCACCCGGCCCATGGTATTCCGGCGGCGGCCGGACCCGCCGCGGCAGGCACCCGCGACCGCACCCGGTGCGGCCACCGGTGCGCCAGAGTGGAGGCATGCGCAGACTCCTGCTCGGCCTCGTCACCAACGCCGTCGCCCTCTGGCTGACCACGCTCGTCGTCGCGGGCGTCCGCGTCGATCCGTACGAGGAGGGGCCGACCGCGGCGGTGCTCACGTACCTCCTCGTCGCCGTGATCTTCGGCGTCGTGAACGCCGTGGTCGGCGGGGTCGTCCGCGTGGTGGCCTTCCCGCTGTACGTGCTCACGCTCGGTCTCGTCTCCTTCCTGGTGAACGGCCTGCTCCTGCTGCTGACGGCCTGGATCAGCGGCCTCTTCGGCTTCGGCCTGGTCGTGGACGGCTTCTGGTGGGGCGTCCTCGGCGCCCTGGTGCTCGCGATCGTCAACTGGTTCATCGGGCTGCTGCTGCGGCCCTTCGCTCGCGATCGCCGCCGGGACTGACCGGCACGGTCGTCAGCCGGGCGGCGACGCGCGCGTCCGGCGCTCCTCGCCAGAGCGGGAAGAGCGCTGCCCCCGCCGCCGCGAGCCGGGGATCGGCCGCCGCATCGAGGGCGCGCCCGGTGGCGACGTAGGCGTCGAGGGCGTGCGCGGGGACGGGGCTGTCCCGCGGTGTGCCCGCCGGGGAGTCGCGCTGGACCACGACGACCCCCGGCTCCTCCGCCGCCGTCCTGCCGAATCCGCCGAGCGCCGGCACCAGGTCGTCGGAGTGCTCGATCGAGAGCGAACGGGTCCCGTCCGGCAGGTCGAGCCCGCGCACCGGACTGCCGAAGGTGACCACGTCGTGCACGTCGTAGCGCCCGGTCTGCGCCACCCGGAGCGCGACCATGCCGCCCTGCGAGTGAGCCGCCATCGTCACGGGCGCGCCGGGCGGCACCCCCGCCGCCGCCATCGCCGCGAGCACGCCGTCGACCGAGGCCGCCCGCCGCCCGCCCATCACCTGCAGGTTGGAGACGGCCCCGAACGCCTGCTCCGGGTCGGTGCTCCAGTCGGTGGTGCCGGTGACGGTGACCAGCCACTCCTCGCCGTAGCGCTCGACCACCACCTGCGGGCCGTCGGGATCGCTCGGCGGGATCCGCGCCGCGAGCTCGCCCCAGCCCGTCGGCGCAGCGACCGGGCCGGCCGGCGGCGCCACCCTCTCCAGCCGGAGCTCCCGCTCCCTCGGCGCCGGCAGCACACCGAACAGCGTCCCGAGCACGACGAGCGCCCCCGCCGCCGACTGCACCCCGCTGCCGATCACCTGCTCGGACGTCGGCCGCCCCACCGCCTCGGCGAGCGGCGGCGGGAGCAGCAGCACCCCGATCTCGGTGCCGAGGCCGATCCAGGAGATCAGCCCGCGCAGCCCCTCGATCACCAGCGGGTCGCCCAGCAGCGCGCGGACCAGGTCCTCCCCCTCCTCCGCCAGGTCCGCCCCGGCGCCCTCGTCCCCCGCGAGGGCCCGCACCGCCGCCGAGACCGATCCGAACGCGGCGTCCGCGACCGCCCGGACCAGCACCGCCGCGTCCTCGACCGCGCCGGGGAGCCGCCGCGCGAGAGACTCGCCCGCCCTGCGGGTGAGGACGTCGACGGCCCCGTCCGGGCCGAGAACCGCGGAGGCCTCCGGCGCCGCGGCCTCCTCCGCCCGCTCGTATCCCGCCGCCGCCTCCTCGAGCGCGTCGCGGAGCGCCACCGCGTCGGCCTCGAGGGCGCGGAGCCGGTCGGCCAGCACCGTCGGCTCGCCCGCCCGTCCCGGCGCCGCGACCAGCACCGCCGGGACGAGCCCGTCTCCGAGCGCCGCGCACTCCCCCAGCTCCGCCGCGAGCCGCTCGAGCACCCGGCGCCGCTCGTCGAGCTCCTCCGTCTCGACCCGCACCGGCGTGGACGCCCTCATCCGCCCACCCCCGCCGCGAGTCCCTGCGCGGCTCCCTCCGCCGTCGCGAGCCCGGCGAGCAGCGCGGCCGCGTGGTCGGCGTAGCGCCGCGCCGCCGGCCCCTCCCAGCCGGCGTCGGGGAGGAGGCCGGCCGCCTCCCCGCGCAGCACCCCGATGCGCTCGGCGAGCGCCGCCGCCTCCGCACCCGGCCACGGCGCGGAAGCACCCGCCACGCCCGCCGCACCCACCTCGACGCCCATCCGCCACCTCCTTCCTCTCGTCGCCCGCGGCCAGCCTCGGGCACAGCGGACGCCGCCGGTCCGGCCGCCGCCCGATCGGTGGAGAGGCCGGGAATCGACCCTCTGTGGAGGACCCCCGGTGCGCCATGATGGGCGGGTGACCCCCCGCTCCCCCGCGCCGTCGGCGTTCGCCGTGTGCTTCGTCTGCACCGGCAACATCTGCCGATCGCCGATGGCGGAGGTGGTGCTGCGCTCCCTCGCCGAGCAGGCCGGCCTCGGCTCGGTCATCGAGATCACGTCGGCGGGCACCGGCGAGTGGCACCTCGGCGAGCACGCCGATCACCGCGCCCTCGACGCCCTCGAGCGCCGCGGACTCGACGGCGCTCCGCACCGCGCCCGGCTCTTCGACCCGGCGCTCTTCGAGGAGTTCGACCTCGTCGTCGCCCTCGACCACGGCCACGAGCGGGCGCTGCGCTCCTGGGCCCGCACCGAGGTCGACCGGCAGAAGATCCGGCGCCTGCTCGCCTTCGAGCCGGGCCTCTCCCCGCAGGGCGACGTCCCCGACCCCTACTATTCCGATGCGGCGGCGTTCGACTCGGTGCTCGCGCTCATCGAGCGCGCGTGCCGGGCGCTCTTCGCCCAGATCGAACCGGGACTGCGCGGCAACCGCACGGTCCGCACCGACCCGCGCTCGAGCCTCCAGAGTGCGCGGGACCCCCGAGAACCGGAAGGCACCACCGCATGACCTCGCTCCCTCCCCAGCCGCTCAGCCCGCTCGACGGCCGCTACAGCGCCGCCGTCTCCGCCCTCGGCGAGCACCTGTCGGAGGCCGGGCTGAACCGCGCCCGCGTGCACGTGGAGGTGGAGTGGCTGCTCGCCCTCACCGATCGCCGTCTCTTCGGCTCCGAGCCGGTCGAGGCCGCGGCCGCCGAGGAGCTGCGCCGCCGCGCCCGCGACTTCGGGCAGCCCGAGATCGACCGGCTGGCCGAGCTCGAGGCCGTCACCCGCCACGACGTGAAGGCCGTGGAGTACCTCGTCCGCCAGTGGCTGGCCGAGCTGGGCCTGGACCGCATCGCCGAGCTCACCCACTTCGCGGCGACCAGCGAGGACATCAACAACCTCTCCTACGCGCTCGTCGTCCGCCGCGCGGTCGAGGACGTCTGGCTGCCGAAGCTGCGCTCCGTCGTCGCCTCCCTGCGCGAGCTCGCCGTCCGCTACCGCGACGAGTCGATGCTCAGCCGCACCCACGGCCAGCCCGCGACGCCGACCACCATGGGCAAGGAGTTCGCCGTCTACGCCTTCCGCCTCGAGCGGGTCGTCGTGCAGCTCGAGGCGACCGAGTACCTCGGCAAGTTCAGCGGTGCGACCGGCACCTTCGCCGCGCACCTCGCCGCCGACCCCGACACCGACTGGGCCGCCCTCGCGGCGGAGTTCGTCGGCTCCCTCGGTCTCGTCTTCAACCCGCTGACCACCCAGATCGAGTCGCACGACTGGCAGGCCGAGCTGTACGGGAAGGCCGCGCACGCGAACCGCATCCTGCACAACATCTGCACCGATGTCTGGACCTACATCTCGCTCGGCTACTTCCGCCAGATCCCGCAGGCCGGCGCGACCGGCTCGTCGACCATGCCGCACAAGATCAACCCGATCCGGTTCGAGAACGCGGAGGCCAACCTCGAGCTCTCGAGCGCGCTGCTCGACTCGCTCGCGCAGACCCTGGTCACCTCGCGGCTGCAGCGGGACCTCACCGACTCCACGACCCAGCGCAACATCGGCGTCGCCTTCGGCCACTCCCTGCTCGCGCTCGACAACATCGCGCGCGGCCTGCTCGAGATCGACCTCGACCCGCGCGCCCTCGCCGCCGACCTCGACACCAACTGGGAGGTGCTCGCCGAGGCGATCCAGACCGTCATCCGCGCGGAAGTGGTCGCCGGCCGCTCCTCGATCGCCGACCCCTACGCGATGCTGAAGGACCTGACCCGCGGCAAGCGCCTCGGCGCCGAGGACCTCGCTGGGTTCGTCGACGGCCTCGACATCGGCGACGCGGCGAAGGCACGACTGCTCGCGCTGACCCCCGCCGGCTACACCGGGCTGGCCTCGGAGCTGGTCGACCGGCTGAGCTGAGCCGCAGGGGGACCGACCGCGGATGTCGGGGGTCGTGCCTACGGTCGGAGGATGTCCTCCGCCCCGGGCCGCGCCCCGGCCCCCGCCCCGGTCTGCGCTCTCGACGGCTGCCGCTCGGCCGCCGAGCCGGGCGCACCCGTCGCGCTCTGCAGCGCGCACCTCGGGCTCGCGCACGACTGGGTGGCGCGCGAGGACGGCGTCGTCGACGCCCTCGCCTCGCCGTGCCTCGTCTGCGGCTCGCGGCTGGGCGTCCGGTACCCGTCGGGTCGGCTCTGCGCCGCGTGCGAGTGGCGGGTCGGCGACGCGCCCGACGGCGAGCTGCCGCCCCCGCGGGTCGACGTCGTCTACTACATCCGCTTCGCCGGGCGGATCAAGATCGGCACCAGCGGCAACCCCCGGCAGCGCCTGCACCGGCTGCGGCACGAGGAGCTGCTGGCCTTCGAGCGCGGGGGGCGGCCGCTCGAGCAGCACCGCCACGCGCAGTTCGCCGCCGAGCGGCTGGAGCGGACGGAGTGGTTCGCCCGCAGTCCCGCCCTCGATCGGCACATCGAGACGGTGCGCGCGGGCGAGCCCGACCCGTGGGCCCTGCACCGGCGCTGGTGCAGTGAGGCACTCGCCCTGCGGACGTCGTGACGCGGTGATCGCGGGAGAGCGGACTCAGCGCGCCCAGGCGTCGACGAGCAGCGGCCCGCGGATCTCGCGCAGCTGATCGAGCAGCCGGTCGACGAGTCCCGCCGAGACGCCCGACGCGCTGACGTCGTACGGGCCGAGCGGAGGAAGACGACCGGACCGCACGCGCACCACCTCCCAGCCGACCGCCCGGAGGGCGCGGTCCTTCCGCCGGTCCGCCTCCTCGCGGTGTCCCACGTGCTCGAGCCCGTGCCGCCCGGTGGAGTCGTACTCGATCGCCACCCGCAGCTCGCTCAGCAGGATGTCCGGCCACGCCTCCAGGTGCTCGAAGAACGGCCTGCTGAGCCGCACGGCGGTGAAGCCCGGCTCGAACTCGAGCCGCTCGGCGAGCAGAGCCCGGAGGCGCGCCTCGACCGCCGACGCGGGCGGCGGCGCGCAGGCGCTGACGAAGGGCTCTCCCGGCGGCAGCGGCGGGGTCTTCGCGCAGATCCGAGGCGTGCGCGCCTTCGACGGGGTGCGGGCGGGACGGGGCGGGCGCTCAGGAGCGGGCGCGGGCAGCGGGGCCGACGCGCGGTCGACCACCGTCTCGATCGCGGGCCTCGGTGTCCGGGGCTTCGCGAGCGCCGCGCAGTCCGGGCACCAGGACGAGCGCCGCCGCTCCCGCCCCGGCCGGTGCCGCTGCTCCTCGGGCGTCGCGACGAAGACGTGCCCGGCATCGCACAGCCAGCACAGGTACACGTCGGCCGCCGGCGGGATCTGGCTGAGGACGATCCCCCCGTTGTACTCGGGCCGGTACTGCAGCACGAGCACCGGGAACGACGCCCACGCCTCCCGGTACGTCCCCACCGGATACGGGACGTCGACCCCTCGCGAGAACCGCCGCCGCTCCCACCACCGCCCGATCGCCTCCGCCACCCCCGCACGCTAACCCGGACCACCGACGTCGCCGGCCTGTCCGCCGATCGAGGAGCCCGCGGATCAGGCGGATCGAGATCCGCCGGCGAGAAGAAGCGTCTGCACGCCCACCCTCCTGACGACGGCGGGTCTCGATACGCCCCTGCGGGGCTACTCGACCAGCGAGGAGGAGAGACGACCGTGCTCGACCAGCGGGCAGGGGCGGACGAGTGGACGCGGGCCGGGCTCTGCTTCGGACACGAGGCCCGTTGTTCGCCCGCTCGCGCAGTCATGCCGATCGAGGAGCACGCGGAGCGGGCGCATCGAGGTCCGCCGGTGTCGGACGCCTCTGCGGGGCTAGTCGACCGGCGAGGCGCGTCGCCGCCGGGCGAGCAGGGCGGCGCCGAGACCGAGGACGAGGGCGGCGAGGCCGCCGCCGAGCCACGGGCCGGGATCGCCGCCGGTGTCGGCCAGGCTCGTGCTCACCGTCGGGACGACCGGCTTCGGCGAGACCACTGTCGTCTCCCCCGGCGCGCCGCACTCCCCCCGGTGCAGGACCGTCCCGTCCGCCGCGGTGAGCGTCTCGACCCAGTAGTAGCTGCCGGGCTCGGTGAAGCGGGTCTCCGCGGACCAGTACGAGACGTTCTCGTTCAGACCGGCGGTCGTGGCGACCGGACCGGCCGAGCCGTCGTAGGCACGGTTCGCCACCGTGCACACGGCCTGGTCGCCGCTCTTCCTGAACGCCTCGAACGTGATCACCGCGCCGGCCGGGACGTGGCCGTCCACGACCGCCTCGTCCCTCACCGGGTCGCCCACCAGCACTGCCGCGGTGGCCTTCGTGTGCACGTCCGGCCTGTGCACCGTCGTCGTCTCGCCGGGCGCTCCGCACTCGCCCTGGGCGAGCATCCTGCCGTCGTAGGAGTGCAGCTCCTCCACCCAGTGGACGGCGCCGGGGGCGGTGAAGACGATCGCGGGCGAGGTGTACGTGCCGGCCTTCTCGACGAGGACCGGACGGTCGGCGGTGTCGGCCACCAGGGTCGACGCATCGCAGACCGGCTGCTCGACAGCGGTGGAGGAGCCGGTGCCGGGAGCGGCACGGTAGGCCTTCCACGTGAGGAAGGCGCCCTTCGGAGTGACTCCGGTGACGATCGCGTCGTCGGTCGCACCCTCGTGGACCGCGCTGTCGGTCTGCGCTCTCGACGACACGTCGGGCACGGTCACCGTCGTGGTCTCCCCCGGCACTCCGCACTCCCCGCGGTGCAGGACCTTCCCGCCCTTCGCGCGCAGCGTCTCGACCCAGTGGTAGACGCCGGGCTCGGTGAAGCGGACCTCGCTCGACCAGTAGGACGTCTTCCGGTTGCTGCCCGCGGCGACCGGGACGGGGCTCGCCGAGCCGTCGTGCACGCGGGACTCGACGGTGCACGAGGCCCTGTCCCCCGTCAGCCGGTACGCCTCGAAGGTGATCACGGCGCCCTCCGGCACCTCGCCGTCGACGACCGCCTCGTCCCTCGCGGTGTCCGACAGCGGCACGGAGGGCGTCGCCCTCGTGCGGACCTCCGGCGTCGTCACCCGCACCACCTCGCCCCTCGTGTTCCATCCGTCCGCCCAGCCCCTGGTGAAGAGCGTCTCGGCTGCGGACCACACCCAGACGATGTGACCGGCGGAGCCCGCCGGCGCGGTCGCCGCGTCGGAGGTGTAGGTTCCGGGTCCGGTCGCGACGATGCTCGTGGTCGTCAGCACCGTCGCGTCCTCCGGTCTGGTCGCCGGGACCTCCCCCGTGCCGGGCACCCAGTAGGCGGTGCCGGTGAAGGTGACGGGGACGCTCCTGCCGTCCTTCTTCAGCCACGCCCCGGTGTCCTGCACCGTGAGGGTGTCCGTGGAGGTCGCGGTGACCGGGATCTCCTCGTCCGCGACCTGTGTCGCGGCGGAGACGATCGTCGGCGAGAGGTGCGTCTCCGCGACCAGGCCGAACCCGTCCGACCAGGCGTAGCCGTCGGGCAGGAACGGCTTCACGCGGTCCGGCTGCGACGCCTCCTCGACCCGCCAGACCCACGTGTAGAACCCGGCCGAGGGGACGGTGACGCCCGGCGACGTGTGCGTCCCCGGACCGGTCGCGGTCAGCTCGACGCTCCCGGCGACGGGCGCACCCGCCGGCGCGGTTCCGGACGGCGCGGGCTGCTCGTCGTACGGGCCGTGGAGCGTGCCCCGGTAGACCACCGGGACCGGCGCGCCGTCGAGCGTGCGCCACTCCCCCGACCCCGGCGCGACTCGCGCCGTCACCGTGTCGGTCGCCTGCGTCCCGGCCTCCACGCGCCGCGTCGAGACCTGCGTCGACCCGATCGGCGAGAACGCGGTCGGGATCGGCGCGGACGCCGCCGTCGCGGCGGCGATCGTGAACGAGCCGTCGATCCTCTGCCCCTTCGACGCCGTCCACTGCTCCGCCGTCGCGCCCGGCGCCCAGGTCGTGATGTTCCCGACGTAGCCGGAGGCGCCCGGCACCCGGATCTCGTCCGAGCGCGCCTCGACGGCGAAGGTCGAACCGGCGCTCGGGACGACGCGGAACGTCCGCGACTCCCCGCCCGTCATCGTCGACTCGCCCGCCCCGGTGTCCTCGAACACCGCGTTCGTCAGATGCACCGTCCCCGCCTGGCCCGGCGGGTCGGTCAGGGCCGTGACCCTGCCGGTAGCGGCGCTCGAGTCCATGTCGAGGCTCAGCGACGCCGACCCGGCCGTCCGCCCCGGCTTCACGGCCGTCACGCCGGCGGCCTCCGCCCGGTACTGCTGCAGCAGCCCGAGCACGGCGTCCCGATTCCCGCCGGCGCGAGCGCTGTAGTAGACGTCACCGGGCATCCCGTTGCCGTTGTAGGCCGCGTTGTCGGCCACGTCCCACACGTACAGGGCGACCGCCGCCGCGGTGTTCGCGTCCTCCGTGTTCCCGTGGACGTCCATGACGTAGCTCAGGCGCGCGAGCTGATCCGGCGACAGGGAGTTCCAGTCGCCGTTCAACGACGGCCCCGACGTCGGGCTGTACGGGATCGACGCCCTGATCTGCAGGCAGTAGGCCAGGGTCCCGTCCGGGTGCCGATAGGCGCCGAGGAAGCCCTTCCCCACGTCGAATCCCGCGCCGTGCGTGGCCGCGGACGCCGACAGGGGTGCGAGGAACGACGAGGTCAGCGCCAGCGACGTTCCCGCTCCCCCGACCAGCCCCGCAGCCAGCAGGCCGGCAGCCAGCCGTCGCCCGAGCGTCATCCGGCCCCGGTGGGCCGCACCAGGTGCCACCACCGGCCGCGTCCGGGCACCGGGCGCACCCTCGCCGCCTCGGGAGGGCTCCCCAGCCCGTCGCACTCGATTCATGCCGTTCTCTCCTCTGCGTCCGTCGAGGCCCACGCCTCACGCGTCCGCCGGATGCGGTCGCGTGCCGACCTGCGGGAGGCCTGCCGACGGACACCAAGGTAACCATCCGATGGGATCATGACACCGGTGGCGCGAATCATCGCCACCCAGGGCGGTATGGTAATACGCGCCTGCGGCCTCCTGCCGCGGACCCGTGCGGGAGGATGAGGGCATGCCAGCGTCTGCGCCGTCCACGAGGAGCCGAGCGACCCCGGAGGAGGCCGACATCGCCGTCCGGGTGGTCGGCAGCGAGATCAACAGGGGGATCCTGCGATCGCTCTCCAGGGCGGCGCGTCCCGAGCAGGGCCTGCTCTTCGGCGAGCTCGTGGCGGCCATCGGTCCGGAGCTGCCGACGGGCCGCGCCACGACGACCAGCCTCTACCGGCACCTCATCGAGCTGGAGGACGCCGGAGTGGTCCTCGGCAACCTCCCGCGGGAGCAGCGCCGCGGCCGCTCGGTCCAGTACCGCATCGTGGCGTCCCGCCTCGAGGAGATCTACGCCCGCAGCCTGGCGTACGCACTCGGCGAGACCGACGGCGACGACGCCACCCGGTAGATCGGCCTGGTGACGAGGCGAGCGTGCTGCCGCACCGCTGACGACGGCGGGTCTCGATACGCCCCTGCGGGGCTGCTCGACCAGCACGGATCTCCTGAGCCGGTGGCATTCCTGGAGGGAGCGGACGGCGAAGCCGGATCGCGGCAGCAGTGCTCCACCGCAGGTGCGAGCGCACCGCGGAATCGCGTGCCGAGCGATTCCGCGCAGCGAACCCAGGACGCTCTGCGAAACCCGACCCGCTCAGGAAGCCGACCGCGGGGAGGAGCGACGCAGTCGCACCGACCCCAGAAGCACAGCCCGAGCGATTCCGCCAGCGGGCTCGGGACGCTCCGCGGAACCCGGCCCCCTCAGGAAGCCGACCGCGGGGAGGAGCGACGCAGTCGCTCCGACCTAATGAGCACCGTCCTGCTCGTCGAGGTCGGCGATCTCGGCCTCGTCGGGCTTGAAGGTCAGCGAGAACATCGCGATGGCGACGAGCACGACGATGAACGCGACGCCGAAGCCGATGAGGGCGACGACGAACTCGCGGGTCGACATCAGGACGACGAGGCCGACGAAGGCGGCCATCACGGCGGAGAGGCCGATCAGCTCGAGCGGGCGCAGGCGGTCCTTGCGGGTGGGGCGGAAGGTGCGCGGCGCGAAGTCGTCGTCGGAGGGCGACGGCTCGGAGGAGGCGGGGTCGGGGGCGGTCATCGGTCTCCTCCGGTGGTGGGGGTGGAGGGTGCGGCGGCATCGGCGCCGGCGGCCCACTTGAGCGAGAACGCGGCGATCGCGAGGAACACGGCGAGCATCACGGCGTAGGCGCCGAGGAGCCCGACCGAGACGACGGGGTGCGGCGGCAGCAGGGCGAAGACCGCTCCGAGGAGGGCCGTGCCGAGGCCGACGATCACGGCGTCGCGGGCGGCGAGGCCGGTGCCGCGCCGGCCGCTGGAGAACTCGAGCGAGCCGGAGACGAGCGCCCAGCCGGCGACCAGCGCGATGAACGGCAGCAGCGCAGCGACCGGCAGCGCGACGAGCGCGAGCACCCCGGCGGCGAGGGTGACCCCGGCGGAGGCGAGGGCGAGGGTGCGGCCGCGTCCGGCGAGGGTGCGCAGGCCGATCGCGAGCGCGACGGCTCCGCTCAGGATCGCGAATCCGGCGAAGACGGCGAAGCCGAAGGCCGGTCCGTGGTCGGGCGAGAAGGTGATCACCACCCCGGCGACGGCCGCGACGGCGGCGCGGGCGAGGTGCAGGGTCCACAGCCGGCTGGCGGTGTCGGCTTCGGCCACGGTCGAGCCTCTCTGGTGGTGCGGGCGGGTCGGGGTCGCGCGAGGGCGGGGACCGAGCGGCGTCGCCGGGTCCGTCGGTGCGGTGTCCCGCACGATCCGGAGGACGCGCCGGCCCGGTGACAGGCGGCCGCCTCCGCGGACCCTGCGATTTTACGCTCCCCCGGGCGCTCCCGGCGCCGGAGGGCCCTCCCGGCACCGGGATGCTCGGCCACCGTGCAGGTGAGCACCCCCGTTCCGAGCACGCCGCTCGGGACCACAGCGTGTTTCCGCGGGGTAAACACCGCGGATCCGAGCCGCACGGACTCGTGGCGCACAGGAGGCGCTCGCTATCGTGGGTCACACCCGCGCGCCTCACCCCCGGGCGCGATCACCACACCCCCCCAGGCTCAGGACGTCCACCCCCGGCGTCCCACCCGCCGCACATCCCTGGAGTTGATGCCTTGAACGGACTGGATCTCGCGATCCTCGCGCAGCGAGCACGCGATCTGGCCTTCAGCAAGCTGGTCGCCGGCGGTTTCCACCGCTTCGGCAAGGGTTCCCGGATCTGCCTGCCCTTCCGGATCGGACCCGGCCAGGGCAAGCGGATCTCGATCGGCGAGAACGTGCTGATCAGCGCGAACTGCATGCTGATGGTCCCGACCGACGACGCGCCCACGCCTGCCCTGATCATCGGCGACCGCGTGCGGATGAACATGACCGCGATCAGCGCCGTGCAGAGCGTGGTCATCGAGGAGGGCGTCGGCATCGCCCGCGGCGTCTACATCTCGGACCACTCGCACGGCTTCAAGGACCCGACGCGGTTCATCCGCGATCAGGGCGTCGACCGGATCGCCCCGGTCCGCATCGGCCGCGGCGCCTGGCTCGGCGAGAACGCCGTGATCATGCCCGGCGTGACGGTGGGCCGCGGCGCCGTGATCGGCGCGAACGCCGTCGTCCGCGAGGACGTCCCCGACTACTCCGTCGCCGTCGGCGTGCCCGCGCGCGTCATCCGGACCTTCGCGTGAGGAACGCCGTGCCCGAACCGACAGCGCCCGGATCCACCGCGCCCGAGCCGACCGCGGACGGCCTCGTCCGCGACGTCGTCTTCACCTTCTCCTACGAGACGTACACCGACGCGGCCCGCCGCGGCATGATGCGCCCGCCGGACCGCATCCTGCACTCGCTGATGGAGAGCCCGCAGGTCGGGCGCCTCATCGTGGCGAACCCGTACCGCTTCCTGCCGACCACGCTCGTGCGCGGGGCCCTGGGCCGCGAGGTCGAGTTCCCGTCGACGCCGCAGCGCGTCCTGCACACCCCGCTGCGCCTGCGCCGCTCCGACCCGACCGACATCGCCGGCCTGGAGAAGGAGTACCGCGCCTACGACCGCGGGATCGCGAAGCTGGCCGACGAGATGGAGCTCGTGCGCCCCGTCGTCGTCACGACCAGCCCCGTGGTCGCCGGCTTCTCGCCGTTCGAGTGGGCCGAGCACGTGATGTTCTTCGCCCGCGACGACTGGACGACGTCGACCCGCTGGAAGGGCCACTGGCCCGCGTTCCAGGAGGCCTACCGCCGCGTCGCGACCAGCGGCCGCTCCGTCACCGCCGTCTCGCAGGAGATCATCGACCGCATCGCGCCGACCGGTCCGCACGCCGTCGTCCCGAACGGCGTCAGCCCGGAGGAGTGGACCGGCCCCGTGCCCGACGCCCCCGAGTGGCTCAGCCGCATCCCCGGCCCGCGCGCCCTGCACGTCGGCACCCTCGACGACCGGCTGGACGTCGAGGGGATCGTCGCGGTCGCGACAGCGCACCCCGAGCTGCAGATCGTGCTGATGGGCCCGCAGCCCGACCCCGGCTACCTGGCTCCGCTCGCCCCGTTCGCGAACGTGCACCTGCACCACTCCGTCGGCCGCCGCGAGCTGGTGGCGACGATGCGCAACGTCGAGCTCTGCCTCCTCGCGCACCGCCGCACCCCGCTGACCGAGGCGATGAGCCCGCTGAAGCTCTACGAGTACGTGGCGAGCGGCTGCCCGGTGATCTCCGTCGATCTGCCGCCGATCCACGGCATCAGCGACCGGATCCGCATCGTGCCGACCATGGCGGAGTTCGCCGCGGTCGTCGACGACGCGCTCGCCGACGGCCCGGCCACCGAGGACGAGCGCCTCGGCTGGATCCACGCGAACTCCTGGGCCGCCCGGCACGAGACGGTCCTCGACATCCTGCTCGACCGCAACGGCGGCCGCGCCCGCTCGGGCGGCTCCGCCCCGTCGGCGCTCCACGCGGGCTAGGTCAATCCACCCAGGGGTCCGACTCCGAAGTAGCCAGGGAACGGGTGCCTCACTATCGTGGGGGTGGCACCGCGGCCCGTTCCGCTGTGCCCTCGTCCTCGGACGGCGAGCACACGCCCAGGCGCAGGAGCGGATCCCGCCGTGCCGGCCCCGCGTCGCACCCGACGTCACGATCCTCACCCGCCCGAGAACCACCCGACCGACCAGGACGACGATGCAGCGCAGGCTCCCCGCCCCACCCCGCGCGCGTCCCCCTGAGCGTCGACCCGCCGATGCCCAGGACGCCCCCACGTCCTGACGCACTCCGGGGAGAGCGCGGTCACGACGCCGCCCGATCTCCCCCCACGGGGCCGCTCCTGCAGAGAGCGGGGCTCGCGCCCGGCTCCACGCCGCCCCCGCACCACCCACCCCCACCACACCCAGCCCTGCACTACCGCCTCAGTCAGCTTCCGCCGGAGGACGAGCCCGAAAGCTCCCCCGGACGCAAGAAGGGTCGCCATGTCACAGTTCCTGTTCGTCTGCTCCGGTGGAGGGCATCTGAAGCAGCTGTTCACGCTGTCCTCCCGCTTCGGGATCGATCCCGCCGACCAGCACTGGGTCACCTTCGACAACGGCCTCAGCCGCTCCCTCCTCGAGGGCCGGAAGGTCACCTACAGCCGCTTCGCCGCCCCGCGCGACGCCCGGCCGATCGCCGAGAACGCGCTGATCGCGCACCGCATCCTGGCCAAGGGCGACTACTCCGCCGTCTTCAGCACCGGCTCGAGCCCGGCCGTGTCGTTCATGCCCGAGGCGTCGCTGCGCGGCATCGAGTGCCACTACGTCGAGAGCGCCGCGCGCGCCGACGGCCCCTCGATCACCGGCAAGATCATGTCGCGCCTGCCCGGCGTCAACACCTACACGCAGTACCCGGTCTGGGCCGACGAGCGCTGGCTCTTCGGCGGCTCGATCTTCGACGCCTACACGACCGGCCCCGATGAGCCCGTCTCCGCGATCCGTCGCGCGGTGATCTCCGTCGGCACCCAGGACCTCTACCCCTTCGACCGGCTGATCGCCGCGTCGGTGCCGCTGCTGAAGGACGCCGAGGTGCTCTGGCAGACCGGTCTCGCCGACGTCTCGCCCTACGGCATCGAGGGCCGCGCGAGCGTGCCGCACCACGAGCTCCAGGAGGCCGTGAAGGAGGCGGACGTCGTCATCGCCCACGCGGGCACCGGCGCCGCCATCACGGCCATTGAGAACGGCAAGGTCCCGATCCTGGTCCCGCGCCTCGTCGCGCGCGGCGAGCACATCGACGACCACCAGATCCAGATCGCCCGCGAGCTCGACCAGCGCGGCCTCGCGATCGCCGCCGCTCCGGAGGAGCTGACCGAGGAGCTGCTGCTGCGCGCCGCGAGCCGCACCGCCGCGCTGGCCCCGACCGTGCCGCCGTTCCGATTCAGCCCGTCCCGTGCGCGCTCGCGGCGCCGCGCGTCCGCCACGGTGCCGTCCTGGCGCCCCGAGCGCGGCGACACCCGCTTCGAGGCCGTCTGACGCGGGGGCCACTGGGCCCTCCCCGCGCGGGATCGCCTCCGGCACGCCGAACCACCTCCGGCTCGCCGAATCCCCGGGATTCCGCGAGCCGGAGCTGCTTCCACGTGCCGAACCGGGCCGGAGCGAGCCGCGGGCGGCGCGCAGCGCCCTCCGCACACGCAGAAGGGCGGAGGAGCCGCAGCTCCCCCGCCCTCGCGGTCGTCCCGCAGGCGCCCTCAGGCGGCCCGCTCAGCGCCTCAGGAGGCGTTGGCGAGCAGCGCCGTCCAGGCGATGTCCGCGAGCCTCGCCTGGCCCGCCAGCGACGGGTGGAAGTGGTCGACGTCGGAGATGTCGTCGGAGGTCACGTCGAAGTCGTGCAGGGCGCCCTGGTCGTAGACGCAGTTCGCGGTCGCACCGCAGACGTCGGCGAGGACGTCGTTGTAGGCGTCGATCGTCGTCGAGACGTTGTCGCGGCGGGCCTGCGCCTCCGCGTCGTCCGAGGTGGGCTCGTAGAGCAGCGAGTTGCAGTTGGAGCTGCCGGCCCAGCGCGAGACCGCCTCGGCGTCGCCGCGCTCGGTCTCGAAGAAGTCGAGCAGGTTCGGCACGGAGGAGACGAAGACCGTCGCCTCCGGAGCGCCGGTGGAGAGCGTCGTCAGCGCGGTCCTGACGTTGGCGCGGAAGGCGTCCGGCGTGGTGATGTCGGCGCTGTTCTTGCGGCAGACGTCGTTCGCGCCGATCAGGATCGTGACGAGATCCGGGGCCGCGGCGACCGCCTTCTCGGCCTGGCGCGGCAGCTCGGCCGAGGTCGCGCCCTTGGAGGCGACGTTCTCGATCTCGGGCACGGCGCCGACCGACTCGCCGGCGCGGCGGGCGACCGAGTCGACCGTCTCGTCCTCGCCCGTCGTCCAGGACGCGCTGGGGCAGGGCTTGTTCTGCCCGCAGGCGGCGACGCCGACCGAGATCGAGTCGCCCATCGCGGCGATCGAGCCGGCCGCGAAGGGCAGCTCGCCGGAGGCGGCGGGCTCGGTGGTCTCGGCCGGAGCCGGCGCGGAGGTGCAGCCGGCCAGCAGCGCGGCGGCGACGGCCACGACGGCCAGGACGCCGGCGCGACGGGATCGGCTCGCGCGGTTCATGCAGTGCCTCCATCGGCCGGGGTGGTCTGGGCAGCAGGCGCGGCAGGGGTCGCCGGGCCCTTGGGCTTGGGCTTCCGGACCTGCTTCACGAACGCGAGGATCTGGTTCATGTCGCGGCGGTAGGCCGGGATCGCCATCGCGAGCGCCAGCGGCACCAGCGAGGCGAGTCCGCCGACGAGCAGGTGGAGGATCGCGGGCAGGTCGGTGTACGCGCCGACGGCCCAGGCCGCGCCGAACATGAACGGCACGACGAGCGCCGGACGCAGGACGGGCACGATCACGTCGGAGCCGCGCACGAAGGTGCCGCGGATCGCCAGCCAGAATCCGGGGACGAGCAGCGCCAGGGTGGTGAGGCCGTAGAGCAACGCGAGGCCCTCGACGCCGTTCCACCACAGGCCCACGAAGAACGAGCCGATGACGAGCGGGCGGGTGACCACGTAGTACACCAGTTGGCGGTGCACGCGGCCGAGCGAGATGTAGATCCAGCCCTGCACGTTGCCGATGCCCTGCGCGATGCCCGCGATGGACAGCAGCGACAGGATCGTGGCCGACGACGACCACTGCGATCCCAGGAGGAGCTCGACCAGCGGCCCGGCGAGTGCCGCGAGGACGCCGAAGGTGGGCAGCGTGAGGTACCCGATGACGAGCAGCGCGCCGCGGACGTAGCGGCGGTAGCGCTCGCCGTCGTCCTGGAGCGAGGACAGCACCGGCAGCGCGACGCGGCCGAGCGGGCCGTTGAGCTGCTGCAGCGGCAGGAGGAAGAGCGAGTAGGCGCGGGTGTACTGACCCAGCACGCCTGTGCCGAGCTGCGCGCCGATCAGCACGTTGTCGACGTTGCGGGCGAAGTAGTTGAGCAGCTGGACGCCGAAGATGCTGCCGCCGGTGGTGACCAGCGGGATGACCTCGCGCGAGATCTGCGGCCGGCCGAAGGTGGGCCGGGCCGCGACCCAGAGCGCGATGAACCGGTAGATCAGCGCGCCGCCCTGCAGCACGACGAGCGACCAGACGCCCCAACCGAGGAACGCGGCGACGATCGAGCCGATCACGCCGACGAGCATCGAGACGACGTCGATCTGCGCCATCAGGCCGAACTTCATCTCCTTCTGCACGCGCGCCTGGAGCGGCATGCAGAGGCTGTTGATGAAGAGGGTCGGCGCGACGGCGAGCGTCAGGACGACCAGCGCCTGCTCGTTGTAGATGCCGGCGATGAGCCAGGCGGAGGCGCCGATCACGATCGTGCCGACCACACCCAGCGCGACCGACAGCCAGAGCACGGACCGCCACACGGTCTCGCTCATCTTCTTGGCCTGGATGATCGCGCCGGTCAGACCGAAGTCGCGGACCAGGTCCGCGACACCGACGATGGCCGTGACGGCCGCGAGCAGACCGAAGTCGCTCGGCGAGAGCAGGCGGGCCAGCACGATCGTCGAGATCAGCTGGATCGCGGTCTTGCCCCACAGGCCGCCCAGGGTCTGGATGACTCCGCGGCTCGCCTTGTGCCCGAGGTCGGACTTGGGCGAGGCGGGCGGCAGGTTCGGCCCGTCCCCCACGGTCGGCGACTGCGCGATCGCGTCGGTCGCCAGCGTCTCGGTGGTGTGCGCGGTGTCGTCGATCGCCGCCTCGATCTGGGCGTCGCTCGCCGTGGTGCCGTGGCGGGCGGAGGAGCCGCCCGCGGGGGTCGACCCCGTCACGCGCGCGTCGTCTCGTCGCGGTTCCATTCGGGTACGCCTCCTCGAGCGATGATCGACCGCGCCTCGAGGCGGGGTCGCAGATAGCCGTAGCAGTAGATCGGGAAGGCCGGCCACAGGGCGGGCCGGCGCAGGACGCGCTTCAGCAGCGCGACCGGGCCGCCGCCGCCGGAACCGGCCTGCTCGGGCACGAGCCCGGAGGCCGCCAGCTGGGCGTTGCCGATCGCGATGCGGACGGTGCGCTTGATCTGGTTGCGCATCCGGCGCGGAGCCTTCACGGAGAAGGACCGGCCGGGGAGCGTCAGCCGCTCCTCGGGGGTGAAGAGCTGCTGGACGAAGCGGTCGTCCGCGATGATCTCGGGGAACGCGCCGAAGCGGCTGCGCCCCTCGGCCGAGAGGCCGTAGATCCCGGAGCCGACCAGCCCGGGGGCCCTGTAGTCGGACAGCTCCCAGATCGAGTAGTGCGCCCGGACGGGCCAGGACGCCCCGCCGGTGTCGACGCGGAACTCCGGCGCGGCCGCGAGCGGGCCGCCGGGGCGGGCCAGCTCGTCGCCGAGCGCCAGGAGCGTCTCGGCCGAGACCGACACGTCGGCGTCCACGTAGATCCTGGGGAGGACCGTGGCGAGCTCGTCCGCCGCGTTGAGGCCGGCGATCTTCGAGGCCCGGGGCGTCTCCGCCACCAGGATCCGGGGATCGACGGCCCGGGCGACAGCCGCGGTGTCGTCGGTGCAGCCGTTCGCGCCGACCACGATCTCGAGCCGGCCCTCCGGGTCCCCGTCCACGAGGGCGCGGAGGAGCCGGGCGATCACCGCCCCCTCGTCGTGCGCGGGGATGACGACGCTGACGCGTGCGCTCACGACTCGATCGGGGCCGGCTTGCGGACGACGTGAGCGCCGACGTGCGAGCCGAGGGCGGGCTGACCCACCGGGATGTGGGGGCCCCCGCGGGTGAAGGCGGAGACGTGCCCCGCCTCCTCCGGCGACAGGCGCCGGCGGGTCGACTTCCGCGGTGCCTCCGTGATCACCCAGGCCCCGACGGCCAGGAGGATCCAGAAGAGCATGAAGGACTGGAAGAAACCGAAGGCGTCGTAGAAGTACGCGGCGATCGTGTAGCCGAGCAGCAGGACCGCGACGGCGAACGCGAGGCTCGCGTACTGCGGCGTGGTGGTGGTCTTGAACGAGTAGCGCAGCAGCATCACGATCGGGACGAGGAACAGCACGGCCAGGCCGATGACGCCCACGGCGCCGCCGTCGAGCAGCGTGCCCAGCCACTGGTTGTCGAGGATGAACGCGTTCTTGTCCTCGCCCACCACGATGCGGCTGCCGACTCCCGTTCCGAAGAAGGGGTGCTCGCGCACGATCGCCATGGCCGGCTCGAGGTCGGCCAGGCGCCCGGCGCCCGCCATGCCCGCGGAGGTGTACTGCGAGGCGATGAGCGCGTCCGGGTCGAGGAAGGACCCGATCATGTCCGTGAGGATCTTCGGGATGAAGACGAAGCCGAGGCCGAGCACCGGCACCATGCCCAGGAGCAGGTAGCCGCCGACCTTCGGGCGCAGGATGACCGTGAGCAGGAACATCACGCCGAGGGTCACGATCGCCGTGCGCGAGACCGCGGTGACGACGCCGAGGAGCAGGGCGAGGATGGTGCCGTAGTAGATGATCCGGCGGTTGATCTCGTTGAAGGGCCAGCGGGCGTACTTCGAGAGGTAGACGGCGATCGGGATCATCATGGTGAACATGACGGCCAGCGCGATCGGGTGCTGCGACGAGCCGAACGAGCGGTAGCCGCCGGCGCGGTAGGCCTCCTGCTCGGCGCCGAGGCGCTCGAGCGGAAGGAACTTGTCGAGCATGGTGAAGACGTTCTGCTGCGTCGCGCGCTCGATGACCGCGAAGAAGGCGACGACGACGGCCGACCAGACCAGGAAGGTCAGGAAGGCCTCGACGAGCTTCTCGTTGCGCATCACGAGCCGGGCGACGAAGTAGACCGAGAGCATCAGCAGGTCGTTGACGATCGCGCCGACGACGCCGCTGCCGAGGCCGCCCTCGGAGATGAACTGCACGTTCGCGGCGATCGAGAGCAGGCTCGAGGCGACCCAGATGCCCAGCGGCCAGCCGAACGCGGCCGGGCGCCAGACGAAGGTCGGATCGATCATCAGCGCGACGATCGCCGCGACGACCATCATCACGATGACGAGCCGGTACGGCTCCAGCGCGAAGCCCAGCGGGATCGGCAGCGCGTAGTAGCGCACCGGGATGAACATGATCACGCCGAGCAGGACGATGAACGCCCCGGTCCAGTTGAAGACGAGCTTGCGCGTCAGGTACAGGAACGAGATCCCGAAGAGGATCGCCCCCGCGTACAGCGGGTTGAGGTAGTAGACCGCTGCCACGGCCACGGCCGCCAGCAGGACGGTCGACAGGACCGCGCGGACCGTGAAGGTCCGGCGGACGAGGATCTCACCCGCGTACGGGTCGTCGTTCCCGGGGACCCCGAGCGGGGTCCCCTTCAGCGTCTGCGTGCTCATCTGCTGCGACCGCCTCAGGTGGCGCTGCGCTTCCCGGAGGAGGCCAGCTCACCCGACCCGGCGGTGTTCTCGGGGGCGGTGCCGATCGCGGCGGGGCGCTGGCCGTTCTCCGAGGCGGAGCCGGTCAGGGCCGGGCCGCGGCGGAAGGACTCGCCGCGGCGCTGGTTGCCGCGGTTCGCGGTGACGCGCTCCCGCGAGATGCGGATGTTGTAGAGGATGAACGCGAGGGCGATGAAGGCGAGGAAGACGCCGAGACCGGTGATCGCGATCGGGATGATCGGGTTCGACCCCTCCTGCTCGACAGCCGCACCCTGGTCGGTGACCTGGAGGGTGACGCGGAGCTCGGGGGCGACGCCCTGGGCCTCCTGCTGAGCGGTGATGTAGCCCTGGAAGATCTGGGTCGCGGTCTGCGAGATCAGGACGGCGCGGGCCGGGTCGGTCGACTCGCCGACGATCGAGAGGATCGGGAGGCTGAAGCGGCCCGGGTTCTGCTCGGATCCGGCCGGCTGGGTCGTGCGGCGCACGGCGCTGAGGGCCTCGGTGGGCGAGAACCCGCCGATGGCGGCCTCGACCTGGGTGCGGATCTCGGAGCCGCTGACGAGGTACGCGTAGATGACCGCGGTGTTGGTGAGGTCGTTTTGCTGGGCCTCGGAGGTGCCCTCCTGCAGCGCCTGACCGGGCTCGACGGCCTGGAGCGGGTTGCGCGAGCCGCCGCCGAGCAGGATGGTCGTGTCGGAGCGGTAGGCCGACTCGGCGCGCGAGACGATCTCACCGTCCTTGACGGTGTAGCCGGCGACCATGGCGGCCAGCACGGCGACCACGAGGCCGACCGCGAGGAGCCATTTGTAGCTCCAGAGCACTCGAAGGTAAAGGGGGACGGACATCTCGGTCTCGACTTCCAGACGGCGAGGTGTAGGACCTCGGGGCGACGCGCCGCGTGCTCGGAGGTTGCACTGCTGCTGCAATCGTTGGAGCAACGCCTCCGTCCATCACGGCGGTGATGGCGGAACGGGGTTTGCGGCTGTCGAGGTGTCGACGGAGCCTGGTGCGAAGGGCGGTTTCGGAGCGGTGCGGTGCTGCGTTCGCACCGGTCTTCGGGCATGCCTCGAAGGGGCCGGAACGAGCACAGAACCGGGACCCCAGGAGTGCGGTGCCCCGACACACTCATTGTGACCATAACCCACGGCATGCGGATGCCGGAAGTATTGCGGCTGTGTTAAGTCTGCGGGAGCGACGACTCGCCGAGCCGGGAGTGGACTTGCGTTCCTCTCAGGTGGTCGAGGATGGTGGCTATTGTTCATTCCTGAGCGCGCCGCCCTCACGACAGGAGACGCATGGATGATGAGCACCAGTGCTCCACCACTGCCGCAGACCCACCCGACCGCACCGACAGCACTGACCGCGACCTCGACGCCCGTCCTCTGACGACCGTCCCGTCCGCCGTGCCCACCGGCGCTCCTCTGTCGATCCTGTACTCCTTCCCGCACGGCATCGGCTCGCCGGGGATCGGCTGGACCGCCCTGCACCAGGTCCGCTCGCTCGTGGCCGCCGGCCACCGCGTGACCGTCGTCGCCGCCTCGATCACCGAGCCGCTCGGACCGGTCGCCCGCGCCGTGACGACCCTCACGGTCGGCGGCGTCCGCCTCCCGCACCGCCTCTTCGGCCGCAGCCGCTCGATCGCCCACCACGACCGCGTCACCGCGCGGATCCTCGCCGAGGGCGACTACGACGTCGTGCACGGCTGGCCGTGGGGCTCGGCCCGCACCTTCGACGAGGCCGCCCGCCAGGGCGTGCCCTCGGTGCGCGAGGCCCCGAACACCCACACCGCGCACGCCTTCGAGGTCGTCGCGGAGGAGTACGAGCGCCTGGGCATCACGCCGCCGGTCGGCTCGCCGCACACCTACAACGCGGTGCGGCTGCGCCGCGAGGAGCGCGAGTGGGCGTCGGCGACCGCGATCCTGGTGCCGTCCGCGTCCGTCGAGCAGACCTTCCTCGAGAAGGGCTTCTCCCCGCGCAAGCTCCTCCGCCACCGCTACGGCGCCCTGGTCGACACGACCCGCAGCTTCGATCCGGACCCGCGCGACGCTCCCGACCACGTCTTCACCGCGGTCTTCGTCGGCCGGATCGAGCCGCGCAAGGGCCTGCTCTACGCGCTGCAGGCCTGGCAGCAGTCGAAGGCGAGCAGCACCGGCCGCTTCCTGGTCTACGGCGACTTCACCCCGGGCTACCAGGAGCGCCTCGCCGGGCTCCTGGAGCAGCCGAGCGTCGAGCTGCGCGGCTTCACGGCCGACGTCGCGGAGGTCTTCGCGAACGCCGACGTGCTGATCCTGCCGACCATCGAGGAGGGCAGCGCCCTGGTCACCTCGGAGGCGCAGGCCGCCGGCTGCGTGCCGCTGGTCTCCTCCGCCGCCGGGGCCAACCTCGAGGACGGCGTGCAGGGGCTCGTGCACGAGCCGCGCGACGTCGAGACGCTGACCGCGCAGATCGACGTGGTGTCCTCGGACCGTGCCCTGCTCACACGGATGCGCCGGGCCGCGCTCGACAACCGCGGCAACCTGACCTGGGAGCGCGCGAGCGTCGACCTGGTCGCCGCCTACCGTGCCGCGATGGCACTCGTGCGCGAGGACCTGGCGGGCACCGCTGCTCCCGACTCCGATCCCGACGACCGAGCAGACCAGCCGAGGAACGACCAGCCGTGAACCCCCCAGCGCTCCACCCCCGCGACGTCTCGATCATCCTCTGCACCCGCGAGCGGCCCGACATGCTCCGGGAGGCGCTCGCGGCGATCGCCGCCGGCACCGACCCCGAGGTCGAGGTGATCGTCGTCGACTCCGCGTCGACCGACTCCCGCACCCGCGAGGTCGCCCTCGCCGCGGGCGTGCGCTACGTCCGCACCGACACCAAGGGCCTCTCGATCGCGCGGAACCTCGGGCTCGACTCGAGCGACCGGCCGATCGTGGTCTACACGGACGACGACTGCTCGCCGACGCCCGGCTGGATCGAGGCGCTGCTGCGCGCCTTCGAGGAGGAGCGGGTCACCGTGGCGACCGGGCGGATGCTCGACCACACCCTGGTCGACACCGACGTGCCGCCGACCGACCGCATCGTCTACCGCTCCGCCGTCCGCGGCCTCGACGCGGGTCACGGCGCCGTGATGGCCTTCCGCCGCGACGTGCTGCAGACACTGGGCGGCTTCGACGACACCCTGGGGGCCGGCCGCTACCTCGCCGGCGCCGAGGACCTCGACATCTTCTGCCGCGCCCTCGCCGCGGGCGGCACCGCCGTCTTCGTGCCGGACAGCGTCGTGCTGCACGTCAACACGCGCAACCCCGTCGCCTACCGCCGCCTGATGCGCGGCTACGGGCTCGGGCTCGGCGCGCTCGTCGGCAAGTGGTGGCGCCTGTCGCCCAAGGTCGGCGCGCGGCTCACCGCGACCCTCGCCGTCCGCAGCGGCCGGCGCCTGGTGCGCTCGGCGAAGCGGCGCGGCCGCGGCGCGAAGGACGAGCTCGCGATGGTCGAGGGGATCCTCCGCGGCTACCTGCGCTCGCGCCACCTCCGCCTCTCCGGCTCGACCTTCGTCGACGAGTACCCGCCGACGCCGATCCGGCTGCCCGCCGCCCCGGCGCAGGCCGACCCGGCCCCCGCCGGCACCCCGAGCTGACCGCTCCCCTCCGCCGCCTCCGACCAGGGAGCACCGCCATGACCCGACCCCCTCGCCGCACCGGGCGACCGCACGCCGAGCCGCTGCGCACCCTCGACGAGAAGTTCGTCTCGAACGCCGTCGTCTACGAGGTCGCCCGGCCGACCGGCTCGATGATCGTCGACGGCGCCCCGTTCCGCCGCGCGGACGGCTCGCTCGACCGCGACCTCGTCTACTCCGCCTGGGAGGCGTTCATCCGCACCTCCCCCTCGGTGCGGCAGCGGCTCGCCCGCGCGCCGCTCGGGCTGTTCACGCCCTCCTGGGTGTCGGTCGACGAGATCGACGTCCGCGACCACGTGCGCTTCCACCCGGGCGTGGTCGAGTGGGACCCGCGCCACGTCGAGCTGCTCACCGGCGCCTTCAACGGGCCGATGGACCCGAAGGGCCCGCTCTGGGACATCCTCGTGGTCGAGCTCTCGACCGGGCAGCTGGGCTTCGCCGTGCGGATCCACCACGCGCTCGGCGACGGCATGTTCGGCCTCGTGCTGATCCAGGCCTTCTCCTCGGGCGAGCCGATCGAGTTCGCGCCCTACAGCCGCGCGCCGATGCACTTCCCGGAGGACCCGCGGCCGCCGCGCGGCCCGATCGCGCTCACCCTCGCCGCGCGCCGGCAGATCGCGTCGACGCACGCGTCGCTGTCGGACGAGTGGACGGAGTGGAAGCGCAAGCCGCTGAAGAAGCGGATCACCCGCGTCGGCGGCCGCAACATCCGCGCCGCCCGCGACTGGTGGATCCGCCGCTCGGGACTGCTCGAGCGCAGCATCAAGCCGCGCGACGCGGCGATCCTCACCGCCGACCTCAAGACCGCGAAGGCGGCGGCCCGCGCGGCCGGCGGCTCGGTCGCCGACCTGACCGTCGCGCTCGCCCTGCACGCCTTCGCCGCGCTGCACCCCGAGCGCGAGGAGATCGCGACCCTCGTGCCCGTGTCGCCGCGCCGCGACAGGAACGAGGTCAAGCGCAACCACGTGTCGATGGTGCGGGTCGCCGTGCCGGTGTCGCTCGGTCTCGCGGAGACGGTGGCGAGCGTGCGCGAGCAGGTGCAGCTCGCCGTCGAGACCGGCGAGAGCGGGATCACCCGGGGCCGGAAGGACTGGCAGGGCTACGCGTCCTATCTCCCCGTCTTCCTGCGCCCGCGCTGGTTCGGGAAGGCCGAGCTGGCCTCGATGACCCTTTGGCCCGTGACCGAGCCGGACGACGAGGCCGCGGTCTTCGCGAGCTCCTTCACCAAGCGGCTCGACATCGCGATCTCGGTGCGCTCGGACCTCGACGCCGACCTCTTCATCGACTCGATCGCCGCCTCGCTGACCGAGATCGGCGCGCCGGTGATCGATCCGCTCGCCGAGCAGACCCCCGCCGGATCGCCGGACGACCACGAACCGAACGGAGCCGGCCGATGAGCCAGGGCGGCGGACCGCTGCGCACCCTCACGAAGGTGCGCACGTACCTGCAGGCCGTGCGCCTGCTTCACTTCCACGCGTACAGCCACGCGGACCAGGTGCCGCGCCTCAGCCGCGGGGCCGACGTCTCGTTCGCGCCGAACGTGTCGTTCCGGAACGCCGAGCGGATCACGCTCGGCGCCGGCACCCACATCGGCGAGAACTCGCTCCTCTGGGCCGGCAACAGCAGCGGCCGGATCACCCTCGGCGCGAAGTGCCTGCTGGCGCCGAACGTCACGATCACCGCGTCGAACTACGGCATCGTCCAGGGCACGCCCGTGATGGACCAGCCGAAGATCGAGAAGGACATCGTGATCGGCCGGGACGTCTGGCTCGGCGCGAACGTGGTCGTCGTCGCGGGCGTCACCATCGGCGACGGCGCGATCGTCGGCGCGGGGGCCGTGGTCACCAAGGACCTGCCGGCGAACTGCATCGCCGGCGGCGTGCCCGCCAAGGTCATCGGCCAGCGACCGGAGGCCGATCGTGCCTGACGCCGTGGACACCAGCCTGGCGATCGTCGTCGTCAGCTACAACACCCGGGAGAAGACGCTGGCCTGCCTCGCGTCGATCCCGCTCGGCGACGCGCCGACTCCCCCGCACGTCATCGTGGTCGACAACGGCTCCGAGGACGGCAGCGCGGAGGCGATCCGCGCCGCGCACCCCGAGGCGACCGTGATCGAGGCGGGCGACAACCTCGGCTTCGCCCGCGGCGTCAACCGCGGCGTCGCAGCGGCGACCGAGCGCTTCGTGCTGCTGCTCAACCCGGACACGCTCGTGCTCGAGGGCTCGTTCCGCGCGCTGCTCGAGTTCGCCGTCGCGAACCCGCGCTACGGCGTGTACGGCGGGCGCACCCTCCGCCCCGACGGCTCGGTCGACCCCTCGTCCTGCTGGGGCGCGCCCAGCCTGTGGTCGCTGCTGACCTACGCGACGATGCTCTCCACCGCGTTCCGCGGCAACCCGCTGCTCGACCCGGAGTCGCTCGGCGGCTGGCAGCGCGACAGCGTGCGCGAGGTGCCCATCATCACCGGCTGCCTGCTGCTGATGCCGCGCGAGGAGTACGAGCGGGTCGGCCGGCTCGACGAGCGCTTCTTCCTCTACGGCGAGGACGCCGAGTTCTCCATCCGCGCCCGCCGCGCGGGTCTGCGTCCGGTGATCGTGCCGACCGCCGTGATCGTGCACGACGTCGGCGCCTCCACCCGCGACGCCGCGACCGCGGGCAACTCCGGCCGCAAGATGTGCATGGTGATGGCCGGCAAGGCCACGATGATCCGCCTCTCCTGGAAGCCGCTGCCCGCGCGGATCGGCATCGCGCTGCTCCAGGCCGGCGCGCTCGTGCGCACCGTGCTCGAGACCGCGACCCGGCGCAAGCGCCGCGCCTGGACCGAGGTCTGGCAGCGCCGGGCCGACTGGCGGGTGGGCTACCCGGAGGCCGAGCGCACCCTGTTCGGCCGGGTGCCCGGCACCGGCGCGGCGGAGGTCGCCCGATGATCGCCGGCGGCAGCCGCACGCTGCGCGGTCGCCTGCGCACGCGCCTGCGCGGACTGCTCTCGGGCGAGGACGCCAGGAGCCGCCGGCTGCGGGTCGAGGCCGAGCCGGCCTTCCGCACCCGCTACGCCAACCCCTACAACGCGCGGCTCTACACGGCGATGACCGCCGAGGGCGTGCTCGTGCGCGACCTGTCCTGGGTGCGCCTGCTGCTCGCGAAGGTCGACGTCGTGCACCTGCACTGGCCGGACCTGACCTTCCTCAGCGGCGTCCGCCGCTACCGGATCGTCGCGCGGCTGGTCTTCTTCTTCGCCTTCCTGCGCGTCGCGCGCCTGCGCGGCACCCGGCTGATCTGGACCGCGCACAACGTCACCTCGCACGAGGAGCGCGGCACCCCGTTCCTGCGCAACTGGTACCGGCGGCTGCTGACCGAGAACCTCGACGCGATCGTCTGCCTCTCGGAGGAGGGCGTGACCGCGATGCGGCGCTCCTACCCGGAGCTGGCCGCGGTGCCCGCGTTCGTCACCCCGCACGGGCACTACCGCTACGACTACGACTTCTCCGCGAGTCGCGCCGAGGCGCGCGCGGAGCTCGGTCTGGACCCGGACGCGCGGCTCGTCGTGTCGGTCGGCCAGATCCGGCCGTACAAGAACGTGCCGACTCTGATCGAGCGCTTCCGCGACCGCGAGGACGACGGCACGCTGCTCGCGGTCGCCGGCAACCCGGCACGTGGTCCGCTGCGCGGCGTGATCGAGGAGGCGGCGGCGGGCGATGCGCGCATCCGGCTCGAGCTGTCCTTCCTCAGCGACGAGCGGATGGCGCTCTGGCTGCGCGCGAGCGACCTGGTCGTGCTGCCGTACTCGGCGATCCAGAACTCCGGATCCGCGATCCTCGCGGTCTCGGCCGACCGACCGGTGCTGGTGCCCGATCTCGGCGCGATGCACGAGCTGGCGGCGCTGGTCGGCCCGGACTGGGTGCGGCTCTACGACGGCGCGTTCGACACCGCGGCGCTCGACGGCGCCCTCGCCTGGCTCGACGAGCGGACGGTGGCGGACGACGCCTCGGCCGACCTCTCGGCGCTGGAGTGGGACGCGATCGCCCGCGCGACCATCGACGTCTACCGCCGCGTGCTGCGGGCCCCGCGCCCCAGCTGAGCCGCGCCCACTCCCTGCTGTGGGGGGCGGGTCTCGATCGAGTAGCCCGCGCAGCGGGCGCATCGAGATCCACCGTGGTCGGAACCCCCACCCGCAGAACCCGCCTGCTGAAAAATCTCGAAGAGTAGTGCGCCGGAAACCCGGGGCGGCTAGCTTTGGCTCCTGATCCCCTTTGCACTCCTCCGCCGGATGCTCCCCCGCGTCCGACGGTCGTCGGTCACCCCTGCCCGCCGAGCCCGCACGGTCACCCCGCCCCGCCCGCCGCACAGAAACACAGGACCTTCGTGATCCCTCGCTCCACCTCGTCGCGCCGCCCCGCCGGTCGTCTCCGCCGCTTCCTGGCCGCGACCGCCGCCGCGGCCGTCGTCACCGCCGGTCTCGTCGGCGCCGCCGCGCTCCCCGCGCAGGCCGCCGACTCCGCCCAGACGGGTGCCGGCCGCTACGTCGTCACCGTCGACTCGAAGGCCGTCTCGACGACGCTCGCGAGCGCCCTCGGCCTCTCGCTCGATGCGACCTACGGCGGAGGCCTCTCCGGCTTCACCGCGACCCTGACCGCCCGTCAGCACGCGATCCTCGCCGCCGACAGCCGCGTCGTCGGCCTCTCGCCCGCCGACCAGGTGGTCGAGGGCCAGGCGCAGACGATGCCCTCCCACGTCCTGACCGCGGAGGCCGACAAGGCCCCGGTCAGCGCCGGCGACGGCGTCACCAACTGGAACGGCCCCGCCGTCGCGGTCATCGACTCCGGCGTCAGCGCGCACCCCGACTACAACCTGGCCAAGCAGGTCAACTGCTTCGGCTCCGGCACCGCCGACGACGCCAACGGCCACGGCACCGGCGTCTCCGGCTACATGACCGCGCTCGACAACGGCTCCGGCACCGTCGGCGTCGCCCCCGGTGCACCGGTCTACTCGGTCCGCGCACTCGACGCGAACAACAAGGGCACCATCTCGACCCTGATGTGCGCGCTCGACTGGGTGTCGCAGAACGCCGCGACCTACAACATCAAGGTCGTCAACATGTCGCTCGCGACCAATGGTGCGGACGACCGCAATTGCGGGCGCACCGACGGCGACACGATCCACCAGGCGGTCTGCGACCTCGTCGCGAAGGGCGTGACCGTGGTCTCGGCCGCCGGCAACTCCTCCGCCGATCTGTCGAAGTACATCCCGGCCGCGTACGACGAGGTCCTCGCCGTCACGAACTTCGCGAACTACGACGGCAAGCCGGGCTCGCTCGCGGCCGTCCCGTGCTCGAACGTGACCACCAAGGACGACAACTACACGCTGAACAGCAACTTCGCGAGCACCGCCGACGCCGGTCACACCATCGCCGCGCCCGGCACCTGCCCCTACACGACGAAGAAGGGCAACACCTACGCGTACATCCAGACCGGCACCAGCATGTCGACGGCCGCCGCCTCCGGTGTCGTCCTCGACTGCCTCGCGGCCGGCGGATCCTGCGTGGGCAAGACCCCCGCGCAGGTCATCGCCCAGGTGATCGCCCAGGCCAAGTCGGCCACCGTCGACCGCGGCCGCACCTTCGCCGGCGACCCGACCCGCCCCGTCTCCGGCCGCTACTACGGCTACGGCGTGAGCACGATCCCGGTGGGCACGGTCGTCACGCCGACGCCGACGCCGACCGCGACGCCGACCGCGACCGCGACGCCCACCGCCACGCCGACGCCGACCGCGACGCCCACGGCGACCGCCACGCCGAAGCCGACGGCCACTCCGACCGCGACGCCGACCCCGACCCCGACGCCCACCGCGACCGCGACGCCGACGGCCACGCCGACCGCGACCGCCACCCCGACCCCGACCTCCGGCGCCGACATCACGAAGCCGCAGGCCAAGATCGTCTCGCCCGCCAGCCAGACGACCGTGACCGGCACCGTGACCCTCGTCGCCAACGCGAGCGACAACGTCGCCGTGACGGGCGTCGCCTTCTGGTCGGGCTCGACCAAGCTCGGCGACGGCGTCAAGCAGACCGACGGCACCTGGGCGCTCACCGCGAACAGCAGGAACTGGCCGAACGCGACCTACGTCGTGGTCGCCAAGGCCACCGACGCCGCCGGCAACGTGGGTACCAGCACGTCGATCACGCTGGTGATCAAGAACTGACCCGCTCCGCCTGAACGGCCCGGCTCCCTCCTCGGAGGGGCCGGGCCGTTCGCGTCTCCCACGGGGCGGTCGCGGCGTCAAGGGCGGGCGCTACAGTGGCGCGGTCCGTAGCGTCGGAGGCGCGCGGTCGACCTCCGCCCGCGCGGAGAGGCAGCCATGAGCGACACCCAGAACGGCCCCGTCATGGACGGCGCCGAGGACGCGAGCAACGACGACAAGCTGAGCGGTCTGATCGAGCAGGTCGACCACGACCACGGCGACGAGGGCGCGGGCGCCATGGCCGATGCGCTGCGCGACCGCGCCGACGAGACCGACACCGAGATCACCTCCTCCGACGAGACGGAGACCCGCACCGAGACGGAGTAGCGCCGCCGGTCGAGCAGCCCGCGCATGCTGGTCGAGCAGCCCCGCAGGCGGCGTATCGAGACCCGCCGTCACCAGCTCGGCGGGTCTGCAGACCCCTGTTCTGACGCTGGTGGATCTCGATACGCCCGCTCCGCGGGCTACTCGATCAGCATGATGCCGCCCGCCTCTCGAGCAGCCGCCGCAGGCGGCCCTTGCATGCTGGTCGAGCAGCCCGAAGGGCGCATCGAGACCCACCACCGCCGAGACATCCGGGAGCGAGCCTCCTCCCCAACCCCCGATCTGACAGCACTGTCCCCGATCGGCCCGCCACCCCACTCCGGTGTCGGTGGTGCCTGATTCAATACCCGTATGTCAGAAGACGAGAATGCGGCAGCACTCGGGGAGGTGCGCGACTGCTTCGACGACTCCGCCGCCGCCGAGCGCGCTGCGTCCCCGACGCGCCTCAGAGCGGCGGAGCGGATGCACCGCGGCTACCGGATCGCGCTCACCGTCCCGGAGGCCTTCGCCCGCGGCGCGACTCGCAGCGAGACACGCGACCTCGTCGAGCGCTCCGTCCGTGCCGAACTGGCGGTGGCGTTCGGGGTGTCCGAGCGGGAGGTCTCCCGCCGCCTCGAGACCGCGCAGCTTCTGATGGAGCACCTGCCGCTCACCCGCGCGCTGCTGCGCGGCGGCCTGATCCTCTGGGAGCTGGGCGAGGCGATCTGCAGGACCGCGAGCAGCCTTCCCGACACCTCCCGCTCCGCACTCGACGAGCGCGCCGCCGACGCCGCCGTCAGGATGACCACCACGCAGCTGCGCCGCGCCCTCGGACGCTGGCGGGAGGAGCTGCACGAGCAGCCACTCGCCGAGCGCCACGCGCGCGCGAAGGAGGACCGCGCGGTCTGGGTCACGCCGGACGTCGACGGGATGGCGACGCTCTGCGTCCACGCTCCCGCACCGGCAGTGACGGGCGCGTACGACCGGCTGCGCCGCATCTCCCGCACCCTCCGCGACGAGGGCGACCCGCGCAGCCTGCAGCAGCTCAGCGCCGATGCGGCGGTCGATCTGCTCTGCGACGGCGACATCATCGGAACCACGCCCAACGCCGAGCATCGGTCCGACCCGACCTTCGTCCCCGGCGTGCGCACCGAAGTGCGGCTCACGCTCGCGGCGTCCACCGCCGTGGGTCTCGACGATGCGCCCGCGGAGCTCGACGGCTACGGCCCCGTCCCCGCCCCGATCGCCCGTGAGCTCATTCGCACCGCTGCGTCCTTCACCCGCGTCCTCACCGATCCGGACACCGGAGCCGTCGTCTCCGCCGGCCGGACCTGGCGCACTCCACCGCCCCAGATGCGCCTGCACCTGCAGCTGCGGGACCAGACCTGCCGCTTCCCCGGCTGCACCCGGACCGCCGCCACCAGCGAGGCCGACCACACGATCGAGTGGCGCAACGGCGGCGAGACCTCGCTCGAGAACCTCGTCATGCTCTGCACGTCCCACCACCACGTGCGGCACGGAGAGCAGTGGAGCTACGACCGGGTCGACGACCACGGGACGATCGAGTGGACGAGCCCGACCGGCCGACGGATCAGCAACCGCCCGCCACCCCTGCCCGGGCGGCCACCCGACCCGCCCCCGGGGCCCCGCTTCGACGATGCTCCCGCACCGTTCTGACGGTGGGGGATCTACTTGGAAGAGATGCCCGCACACATGCTGGTCGAGTAGCCCTGCAGGGGCGCATCCAGACCCGCCCACCCCAAGGACGTCGGTCTCCTCCCCGCCCTGCGCTGGCGCCGGAGGCGCCCCCTCCGCTCGATACGCCCGCTCCGCGGGCTACTCGATCAGCATTGATTCCCCGCTGCGGGCTGCTCGGCGAGCATGGACGCAGTGCGCGCCGACCGGGCAGCGGATGCCCGCGGTGTCTCCCTCTCGTGAGCATGCGCTCGCATGGACCGATGTCCCGTCCGCCTGAGCCACCCTTCGGAAAGGCAGCCGTGCCCGACGCTCTCCTCGTGCCGCTCCTGCTCGCCGCGCTCGTCACCAGCGGCCTGGCGGCGGGCTTCTTCTACGCCTTCGCCTGCGCGGTGATGCCGGGCCTGGGCCGGACCGACGACCGCGCCGTCGATCCGCGAGTCCCTCGACTCCCGGAAGACGGCAGTCTGGTGAGCACCACCCCGATCCAGGAGAGACACCATGACCGCACCCCGCCGCGCCCTGATCCTCGTCGACGTCCAGCAGGAGTACTTCGCCGGGCCGCTCGAGATCCGCTACCCGCCGCACGCGTCGTCCCTGCCCGCCATCACCACCGCGCTCGACGCCGCCACGGCCGCCGGTCTGCCGATCGCCGCCGTCCAGCACAGCAGCGGCGAGGGAGCACCCGTCTTCGCACCGGGCACCCCCGGCTTCGAGCTGCACCCCGAGATCGAGCGCCGCCGGAGCGACGACTGGACGTCGATCACCAAGCGCTTCGGCACAGTGTTCGCCGGCACCGACCTGCTCGCCCGGCTGCGCGAGCGCGACGTCGACACGATCACCCTCGTCGGCTACATGACCAACAACTGCATCCTCGCCTCGGCGGCCGAGGCCGAGACGCACGGGCTGACGGCGGAGGTGCTCTCGGACGCGACCGGTGCCATCGCGATCTCGAACGCGGCGGGCTCCGTCGACGCCGAGACGGTGCACACCACCCTGCTCGCCCTGCTGAACTCGAACTTCGCGGCCGTCGCCGACACCGAGACCTGGACCGACGCCCTCACCTCCGGCGAGCCCCTCCCTCAGAGCGACCTCGGCAGCTCTGCCGTCGCGGGCGCCGCGCTGCCGCCGCGCTGAGACCTCGCCTACTGGTCGGGACGCCCCGTAAACGGGCCGCATGGTCGGGAACGACGAGTCGAGCGCGGCGTCAGGGCACACGTTACGTGATTGCCGCGCTCCACGAAGAGGTGACCACCGAAGGTAGAACGATGGCGCGCGACGTTCGGCTGAAACGCGCAACGTCCGTTCACCAAACGACAGCCCACGAGTTCGGCACCCCTCCACTCCGCAGATCTACAGCAATGGGAGCGCTCTCCCGATTCGCAGTAAACAGTGATCCACATATTGATTGCCGTCAGCATTGCGCCAGCACGTACGTGGCTACAAAAGTCTCCGTCAAGAACAATCCGCAACAAGCAAACCCACGGAGGTAAGAAATGTGGTTCTACAGCGCAAGGAAAATGGCTGCGATCGTCGCATTGTCGAGCGCCATGATCGCCGATGAAGCGAAATACAGCTGCGTCGGGAAGACGAACAATCCACACTGGTCTCGCGGCACGGGCGGTGTTATCGCTAAAACTGTTGTCACCTGCTCCGGACCCAACGGCAACATCGCTGTCAGGGTCCTCTCGCTTCTTGGCAAGACCAGCCAGAACAGCGTGGCAAGCCTGCAGATCGTCGCCGAGTCGAACTACGTCCAGAACATCCCGGTGGGTGCACTCGGCCAGCCACGGACATGGTATGTCCCCGCCGAAGGAGCACCAAGGATAAGCGGAGACGCCTACTTTCGTGCCAGCCATTCGGTCGCAGGAGCGCCACCATCGAGTACAGAGATCTCAGGATCGGGCCAGTCGACTTTTCTCTACGTCAGAAGTAAGTAGAAGCGACCCTTACCGCGAGAAGAGAAGCTCGAGTGTTGCCTTTCCGGAATTGAAGGCGCTCGGGTGCTCGAGGTACAGTCGGAACGGAAGACCACGAGCATCTCGCTCCGCCCATTCAATCACCTCCAGGACATCTCGCGCTTCGATGATACGGATCTCCTCCTCGATCGTCTCGGCCTCTGTGAAGTAGACGCGATAGACCGGGTTATCCACTTCGCCGTCGACGTTGCGAGGATCTACTAGGTGAGTCTTCATTGTCTCTCTTTCCTTTCTCCGCTGCGGTCATTATTCCCCACCGTCGGCCTCGCACTCGTTCGCACATCGAGATGTTCCCACGGAGTCCGCGGTTCTCGATACTCCGATGCGGCGGTCTACTCGATCACCAGATCCTGCGACTTTGGGGCTCTGCGAGCGGCTCGACCGGGCGCTTCGTCAGCGGTCCGAGGGCGGCGGGAACGGGCGGGTCGAGCGCGGGGCGGCCGGGGGCAGGGCCGCGCGGGCGCGGTGCAGGGAGACGGCGGTGAGCAGCACGCGGGTGCGGGCCGGGGAGGCGTCGAGTGGGCCGATCAGGGACTCGATGCGGGCGAGGCGGTCGTAGAGGGTCTGCCGGCCGATGCCGAGGGCGGACGCGGTGGCGGTCTTGCTCCCCCAGTGCGACGCGAACGTCTCGAGGGTCGCGAGCAGCTCCGGCCGGCCGCGGCGCAGCGGGCCGAGCACCTCCTCCACCAGAGCATCCGCCTCGGCGTCGTCGCGGAGCGTGCTGGCGAAGCGCTCGAGCCGGTGCAGCCGCGCGTCGACGACGCCGCTCTCGGCGCGGGTCCACTCCCGCACCCCGCGCACCTCCGCGAGCTCGTGCGGCACCCGCGCCACCGCGTCGGCGCCGCTGCCGACGCAGACCAGCGCGGACGCCCCGGCAGCGGGCGGCCACTCGCCGAGCAGCAGCGCCCTCGCCCGCTCCCGCACGGCGGAGTCCGCGAAGGCCAGCAGCGCGAGCAGCTCGCCGCCCGCGACGCAGATCACGCTCGCGGAGTCCGCGGACCCCCGCACCGAGCGGTCGAGCGCGGCGCGGACCGCGCGGAGGGTGCGCTCGTCGTCGCCGACGTCCGCCCAGACACCGAGGAAGCACTCCCGGCCGCCGACGCCGAGCCGGCCGAGGAGCGCGTCGATCTGCAGCTCCGCGCTCGGGTCGGGCCGCGCGGACGGCGCCGTCGCGACCGCGAAGAGCTGGGCGGTGAGCCGCTCGCGCGCGGTCGGCGGCCGCCGCCGGAGCAGGGCGATCGCGAGCACGTCCGGCGCGCGGTCGAGCGCGACGGCCACGCCGTGCAGGTCGGCCTCGTCGTGGGCGCGGAGGTAGAGCGTGCCCAGCAGGGAGTCACCGGCGCGCAGCACGCCGGAGGAGGCACCGGCGGTGCGCGACGTGTCGACGCCGCGGCCGGGGTGGGCGCGCACGATCTCCTCGCCCGCCGGCGAGACGAGCGCGGCCGAGGCGCCGGTCGCGCTCGCGACGACCCGCAGCAGCTCGTCGATCCCGGCGTCCGCGGCCGCCGCCTCGCCGAGAAGACCGGACACTCTGTCCGCCACCCGCAGGCTCCGGAACTTCTGCTCGGTGAGCCGGGTGTTGATGCTCTCGCAGACCTGCACGAACGGCACCCGCCGGGGCAGCGCGAGCACGGTGAGCCCGAGGTCGTCGGCCGCGGCGACGAGCGGAGCCGGGACACTCGGCAGCCGCTCGGACAGCTCGACGGCCAGAGCACCGATCCCCGCCGTGACCAGGGATTCCACGTAGCGGCGGCACTCCTCGGGATCCTGGTCCGAGGAGAGGTTCACGCCCTCCATCAGCAGCAGCTCGCCGCCCAGGAGCAGCGGCGCGACGTCGAGCTGCTCGCTGGCGTGCGCCCAGCGGATCGGCACCCGCGCGGCGGCCTCCCCGCCGGCGACCACGACCGGTCCGGCGGCCGCTAGCAGCGGGTCGAGGAGCGCCTCGGACAGCGGGATCACCATGCAGAACGTCCTCTCGCGTCACGGCGAATTTACACGGCGACGCGGCCGCCGAAACCGTCCGCCGGGAGGGTGGAGCCCAGTCTCTCCCGCTCCTCCACACCCCGCTCGGCTGCGGCGCCGTCCACCGTTCCCCGCTCCGACTCCCCGCTCCACCTCACGCTTCGAGAGGATCCACCCATGAGCTCCGACACCCTGCACGGCACGACCGACACCGAGGACGCGCTGACCCCGCTCCCCGAGAGCCGCCGCAACGCGCGCCTCGACGGCCAGTTCTGGATCTGGGCAGGCGCGAACATCGCCCCGATCAACTGGGTCCTCGGCGCGCTGGGCGTGAACATGGGCCTCGGCCTCTGGGACACGATCACCGTCCTCGTGCTCGGCAACGTCGTCGGCATGGCCGTCTTCGGCTTCTTCGTGCTGCTCGGCCAGCGCACCGGCGCGACCGGCATGCTCGTCGGCCGGGCCGTCTTCGGGCGGCGCGGCAACTACGCGCCCGCCGTGATCCAGGCCGTCGTCGTGATCGGCTGGTGCGCGATCAACACCTGGATCGTGCTCGACCTCGTCATCGCCCTGCTCGGCTCCGTCGGGCTCGTCGATCCGGAGGCGGCCAACATCGGCTGGAAGGTCGCGGTCGCCGCGGTGATCATGGCGATCCAGGTCGCGATCTCGTTCCTCGGCTACAAGGCCATCGCCGCCTTCGAGCGCTGGACCGTGCCGCCGACCCTGCTGGTGCTCGCCGTGATGTCGATCGTCGCCTGGTTCTTCCTCGACATCGACTGGTCCTACGCCGGCCCGCCCGAGGGCGCCCTCACCGGTGGCGACCGGATCGCGGCCATGTCGATCGTGATGACCGCGATCGGCATCGGCTGGGGCCTCACCTGGCTCGCCTACGCGGGCGACTACTCCCGCTTCGTCAGCCCCCGCGCCTCCCGCAAGAAGCTCTACTTCGCCAGCGTGCTCGGCCAGTTCGTCCCCGTCGTCTGGCTGGGCGTGCTCGGCGCGACGCTCGCCACGAAGAACGGCTCGGTCGACCCCGGCCAGCTGATCGTGGAGAACTTCGGTGCCCTCGCGATCCCGGTGCTGCTGCTCGTGGTGCACGGGCCGATCGCGACCAACGTGCTCAACATCTACTCGTTCGGGATGGCGACCCAGGCCCTGGACATCCGCCTCGGCCGCCGCGCGCTCAGCCTGATCGTCGGCGTGCTCGCCTTCGCCGCGTCCGTCTTCTTCGTCTTCCAGGACGACCTGGCGACCACCCTCGACGCCTGGCTCGTCGGCCTGGTCGGCTGGGTCGCTCCGTGGGGCGCGATCGTGCTGGTGCACTACACGGTGTTCGAGCCGCGCGTGCGCTCGTTCGGGCACCTCTTCGCGCCGGTCGGCTCGCCGCTGCTGCCGGACGTGCGCTGGCGCGCGCTGCTCTCCTTCGCGATCGGCGCGACCCTGACCTGGCTGTTCATGAACGGCTCCGTGCCCGCGCTGCAGGGCCCGGCCGCGACCGCGCTCGGCGGGGTCGACGTGTCCTGGCTCGCCGGCGGCGTCTCGGCGGGGCTCGCCTACCTGCTGCTCGGCCGGGGCGACGCCGCGGCGTGGGTGCGGAAGCGCGAGTCCCTGGAGCCGGCGGCGCGTGCCGCCGAGCCCGTCCTCGGGTAGCCGGCCCCGTCACTCCGCTGCGCTCCTCGCTCCTCTGCTCCTGCACCACCGCACCACGAACGGAACCGCCATGCCCCTCCTCATCACCGACGCCGCCGTCATCACCATGGACCCCGTCTCGGGCGCCGTCCCGATCACGGCGAGCATCCGGATCGTCGACGACGTGATCACGGCGATCGGCCCGGGACTGGTTCCCGAGCCGGGTGACGAGGTGATCGACGGCCGCGACCGCCTCGTCACACCGGGCTTCGTCAACGCGCACACCCACTCGTGGGAGTACCTCTACAAGGGGCGCTACGACAATCTCCCGCTCGAGCTGTGGATGCTGCTGTCGTACCCGATCCTCGGCGACAGCCGCGTCGCCCCGGATCTGATCCGGCTCCGCTCGTCGCTGTTCGCGCTCGAGTCGCTGAAGGCGGGCGTCACGACGCTCGTCGACGACGTGCTCGAGAACCCGGACCAGGACGCGGCGCAGCTGGCGGCGGTGTTCGACGCCTACGACGAGATCGGCATCCGCGCGAACATCTCCGGGCACGTGATCAGCAAGCCGTTCTTCGAGACGATGCCCTTCCTCGAGGAGTACCTGCCGGCCGAGCTGCTCGACTCGGTCCGCGGGGCGGCGCGGCCGACCACCGGGGGCTACCTCGACTTCAGCCGCACGGCCTTCGCCACCCAGCACGGGCGCGGCGGCGGACGGCTGCGCTACATGGTCGCGCCGTCGGCCCCGCAGCGGGTGGGCGCCGATCTGCTGGTCGGGGCGACGGAGCTGGCGCTCGAGCACGACGCGGAGTGCCACATCCACGTCCTCGAGACCAAGACGCAGCTGGTCACCGGCGAGGAGTTCCACGGCTCGACCCTGGTCGAGTACATGGCCGGGATCGGCGCCCTCTCGGCGAACACCACCTTCGCGCACGGGATCTGGCTGACCGACTCCGACATGGCGGCGATCGCCGCGGCCGGCACCTCCGTCTCGCACAACCCGATCTCGAACCTCAAGCTCGGCTCGGGCATCGCGCCGTGGCGCGCACTGCACGAGGCCGGTGTGAACCTCGGACTCGGCACCGACGGCTGCTCGAGCAGCGACTCCCCGCGGATGCTCGACGTGATCAAGGCCGCGGCGCTGCTGCACAAGGTGACCGATCCGGAGCTCTCGTCCTGGCCGACGGTGGCGGAGGTGCTCACGGCGGGCACGATCGGCGGCGCGCGCAGCGCCGTGCTCGGCGACGTCACCGGCAGCATCGAGGTGGGCAAGCAGGCCGACCTCGTGCTCTTCGACCTGGAGACGCTCGCCTTCACGCCGCGCCAGCGCCTGGAGAACCAGCTGGTCTACTCCGAGAACGGCTCGTCGATCGACACCGTGATCGTGGCCGGCCGGATCGTCGTCGCCGGCGGCGAATCGACGACGGTGGACGAGTCGGCGCTGCGGGCCGACCTGGCGGCGCAGCTCGGCGAGATCGTCGCGTGGCAGGACGCGCTCGACCGCTCCAACGGCGTGCTGACCGAGCCGTTCCGCCGGATGTACGAGCGGGCGATGCGCCACGACGCCCCGATCGACCGCTTCAGCGGCCGGCGCCTGGTCTGAGGGCGGGGGTCCGACGGCGCGGGAGGCCCGCGGCACCCGTTCGGGGCGGGATCGGGCGGACCTGCGGCGCGTCGAGCCGGAGGGCGCCCCCTGAACGGGAACCCCCCACCGGAGGAAGGTTCATTGCGAACGGGCGTTCGAACGCCCCGCCTAGGGTCGCAGCAGAAGCGCCGGAGTCTCCCGGCCGACCTCTGAGCGACTCCCCTCCCCGCAGTGCCGCGGTCCTGGAGGGAGCCGCTCCTCCGACCTCGACGCCCGGAAGGACGCCCGTGCCGACGACCCCCGCGACCGCCGCTGCCCGCCGCTCAGGCGCGGGGCAGGCCGGCGAAGTTCGCGGCGCTGAGCTCCTGGACGGCGGGCAGCTTCGCGAGGATGGCGGCCGAGACGCTCTCGCGGTCCGAGAGGACGCGCTCGAGGGCGTCGCCCACGCGGCCGGCGAGACCGGTGCCCGGCTCGACGCAGAGGTAGGGCAGCTCGAACATCGCCATCAGGCCCTCGACCTTGCCCTGGGTGGCGAGCGTGATCGCGGGGACGCCCTTCATCAGGGACATGATCGCCAGGTGCATCCGGCCGGTGACGGTGACGGTCGCGCGCTCGGTGAAGCCGCGCACCTCCGCCGGAGTGAGGACGTCCTCCACGAAGGCGACGCCCGCGGTGTCCGGCAGGGCCGCGAAGACCTTGCGGCAGGCCGCGAGGTCGTCCGGTCCGTGCTTGATCACGTGCGGGAGCAGCACGACGGCGAGGCCGCGGGCGCGCAGGCCGCCGATGATCTCCACGTAGGCACCGGTCTGGTCGGTGTCGATCAGACCCGAGACGTTGACGATCGCGATCCCGCCGGTCGTGTCCAGCGCGGCGAGCTCGGTGCTCGCGCGGCCCTGGTCCACGGAGCGCGCCGAGAAGACGATGTCCGCCGAGGCCTTCGCGTCGAGGCCGTCGCGGCGGGCGCGCTCGACCGAGAGCGGGTCGCGGAGGAAGAGGGTCGTGCCGGCGCGGTCGGCGTCGCGGAGCTGCGCGAGGGCACCGGGGTGCGCCTTGCCGTTCCAGCTGAAGCCGAGGACGCGGGTGTCCACGCCCGCCGACGCGGCGCTGCGGGCGACGAGCGCGCGGCTGGTCGAGGCGCGGAAGTTGTAGGCGCCGTCCATGATGTCGGCGCCGACGATCGAGACCGACGCGGCGCCGGGCAGCATGGCCCGGAAGCGGCGCAGGTCGCGCACGAAGCTCGGCAGTCCGCCGTAGAGCAGGGTGCCCAGCGAGACGATCTCGACGCGGTCGGCCTGCTCGGCCGGGATACGGAAGTCGCCCTTGTAGCGGGTGATCACGGTGATCGGCCCGGCCACGTTCTCCAGGAACGCGCCGACCAGCGCGGCGTCGCCGATGTTGCCGGCGCCGGGGGGCGCGATGAGGATCGCGCGACCCTGAGCACCGCCGCCGCGGCGGGCGCTGCGCAGGCGCGGCGCGTCGAGGAAGACGCCGCGCGCTCCGAGGGAGAGCACCGCCGGGCTCTTCAGCAGCGGGGCGGTGCGCTTGCGCAGCCCGCCCAGCACCGTCCGGACTCGCGAACTTGCTCCGCTCACAGCGATCCCGTTCCCGGCCCCGTCGCGGAGCCGTGCTCATCGATGGCGGAGGCGGCCCGTCGCCGCGTCCGTCCGTCCGGGCGGGATCTCGGCGGCAGAGGCAGCGGTGCTGCCCGGCCGCCGGGGACGCTCCCGCCGCGCCCAGTGTACGGAGTCGTCCCCCGTTCGCCCGGCGCGCACCGCCGAGGCCCGGTGCGGCCTCCCCTCGACTTCACTCCTCCCCTTTCCCAGCCCCGAGTCCCCGCTCACACCTTCCCCGATTGGACACCACGCCCATGACTCGAACGCTCAGCGCGACTCTCGCCGCCCTGCTGGTCGTGATCGCCGCGTTCTTCGCGGCCGCGCCCAGCTTCGCGGCGGCGAACCGCTACGCCTCGCCCGCCGGCACGGGAACGGTCTGCTCCGCAGCCGCTCCCTGCGCCCTGACCACCGCCGTCCAGAGCGCCGCCGCCGGCGACACCGTGCTGCTCACCTCCGGCACGTACCCGACGACGACCCTCAAGGGCGGGAAGGCGACCGTCGCCGCTCCCGTCGTCGTCCAGCCGGCCCCCGGCGCCTCGCCGGTCCTCGGCTCGACGAAGGTCTACACGCCCAACACGGTGTGGAACGACATCTTCTCGAAGAGCACCTTCTACACCTACGGGTCGGGCATCACGGTCAACCGGATGCACATCGACGGCGCCGGCATCTTCGTGCGCAGCGCGAACGTCGTCGTCCGCGACTCGCTCTTCGAGAACGGCTCGTCGATGGACGGCATCCAGGTCGGCGGCACCGACAACGGGCTGATCGAGAACAACCTGGTCCGGAACTTCGACCAGAACATCGACAACGGCCTGCACGCCGACTGCATCCAGGTGTTCGAGAGCAACCACGTCACCCTCCGCGCGAACACGCTGATGAACTGCTACAACGCGGGCATCATCTTCTCCCCCGGTGCGGGCGACGGCATGACCGACATCACCGTGGAGTCGAACTTCGTCTCCGGCTGCATCGTCATCACGGCCGACTGCCGCGGCGGCTCGGCGGCGGACTTCCGCGAGGCCTCGGCCGACGGCATCTACATCCGCAACAACACCTTCGAGTCGGGCGCGCTGCGGGTCGGCGGGGCGAAGAACACGGTCTTCGACCGCAACATCGTCAGCTACCTCTCCTCCTGCACCAGCCCGATGACGAACACCATCGTCGAGAACTGGAACACCAAGCTCTGCAGGACGCCGTCGCTGCTCAACCAGCAGGGCAACGTCCAGGGCGCTCCGGCGCTCGCCTCGGTGGCCACCGGCGACCTGCACGTGCTGTCCGCGACCGGGACCCAGATCGCCGGCTGGGGGTCGACCACGTCGGCCCGCACCGACATCGACGGCCAGACGATGGGCTCCCGCACCGCCGGCGCCGACCAGTTCGGCGCGGTGACCGCTCCGTCGCCGACCGCGACGCCGACCGCGACGCCCACCGCGACTCCGACGCCGACCGCCACCCCGACGGCGACCCCCACCGCCACGCCGACGGCCACCGCGACGCCGACGGCCACGCCCACGCCGACCGCCACCCCGACCGCCATCCCGACCGCGACGCCCACCGCCACGCCGACGCCCACCGCGACTCCGACCCCGACGGCCGTGCCGGCGCCGGTCGACCGCACGGCGCCGACCGTCGCGATCGTCTCGCCGGGCTCCGGCTCGTCGGTCACCGGAGTCGTCAGCCTGATGGCGACCGCCTCCGACGACACCGCCGTGACCGGAGTCACCTACTGGGTCGGCACCACGAAGCTGGGCGACGCCGTGCAGGCGTCGGACGGCAACTGGTACCTCACGGTGAACACCGCGGTGTTCCCGAAGGGCAGCTACTCGGTGACGGCGAAGGCCGTCGACGCGGCGGGCAACGCCACGACGAGCGCCGCGATCGTCCTGAAGCGGGTCTGACGCCCGGAGTGATCACCGCCTGGACGACGGAGGGCCCCTGCGCAGTGCAGGGGCCCTCCGTCGTTCTCCCGACCGCCGTCAGTCGGCGAAGATCGCGCCGACCGGCTCGCGCTTCTCGGCCTGGAAGCGGTCCTCGGCACGGCCGAGCGCCCAGTAGGCCGAGAGCGAGAGCGCCGCGCGCTCGACACCCCAGTCGTCCTGGAGGATCGCGCGGAGCCGCTTCATCGCGGTCCGCTCGCCGTGGGCGAAGACCTCGACGGCGCCGTCCGGGCGGGGCAGCTCGCCGACCGCCGCCGTCAGGGTGTGCCCGGCCTCCGCGTCGCCGCGGTGCAGCCAGCGCACCTCGACGCCCGCGGGGACGGTCAGCGGCAGCTCGTCCTCGGCGCCGTGCACCTCGATCAGGGCGGTGCCGCGGGCGCCGGCGGGCATGGACTCCAGCGCCGCGGCGATCGCCGGCAGCGCCGACTCGTCGCCGAGCAGCAGGTTCGCGGCGTCGGCGCGAGGCGCCCAGGCGCCGCCGGGCGCCGACATCTCGAGCCGATCGCCGGGGCGCGCGGAAGCGGCCCACGGTCCGGCCACTCCCTCGTCGCCGTGCAGGACGAAGTCGATGGCGAGGCTGCGCGCGTCGAGGTCGACGGAGCGGATCGTGTAGGTCCGGCGCACCGGGAGCTCCTCGGGGGCGAGGCGGGCGCGCAGGGCGTCGAGGTCGTGCGGCGGCTCGAGGGCGACGCCGGGCGGGGCGAGCAGCAGCTTGACGTAGCGGTCGGTCGCGGCGAGCCGGTCGGGATCCGCCGCCGCGACGAAGGCGTCGAAGCCCTCGCCGCCGAGGTGCACGCGCACGAAGTGCTCGGTGAGCCGCTCGGTGCGCAGGACGGTCAGGACGAGCTGCGGGCGGGGCGGGCGGGCGCGGCGCTCGGACGGCGCGGCGGGCGTGATGGCGTCGGTCATCCCTCCAGCATGCCGCCCGCACCCGCTCGTCGCGCGCGATCGGTCCGGGCTCGCAGGAACCGCCCCGGCACGCGGAAGCCGCCGGATCCCGCGAGCCCGGCCGCGTTCCACGAGCCGGAGAGGCGACGGACGCGGGCACGGACGCGCCGCGAGCGTCGCGCGGCGCGAGGTGGGGGGCGACCCGGCGCGCGACGGCGCGCGGGCGCGGGCGGCCACGCCGTAGCCTCTCCCCCATGGATGCGACCACGACCGTCTCGCGCGCCGCCCCGACCGCCCCGCGGCTGCAGCCGGACCGGGTCCTCGTGCCCGACGTCCTGCGCGGGATCGCGATCGTGGCGATGCTGATCGCGCACGCGCTGCCGCTCGTGCCGAGCCTGCGCGGCGGGGCGATCGGCTTCGCGGCGGCGAACGTCAACGACCTCGCGTCGCCCCTGTTCGCGCTGGTGATGGGGATGTCCGCCGCGCTGGTGCTCGCGCGGCCCGGCGCGTCCGGTGGGCGCGTGGTCGTGCAGAACCTGATCCGCGGGGCGGTGCTCGTCGCGCTCGGCGTCTGGCTGGGCGGCTGGGGCAGCTGGATCGCGATCGTGCTGCCGCACCTCGGGCTCACCCTCGCGCTCGGGACGCCGATCCTGCTCCTGCGCAGCCGCCTCGTCGCGCTCGCCGCGGCCGTCGTGCTGGTGGCGGGCGCCCCGCTGAACGCGGCGGTCGCGGCGGGCGCGGATCCGACGGTCCTCTACGCGCGGACGCCGGTGGGCCTCGTGCTGCAGTGGAGCTTCGTCGATCCGCACTACCGGCTGACGAATCTGCTCCCCTTCTTCCTGCTCGGCGCGCTGCTGCTGCGGCACGGCTTCCGGCGCGACCGCCTGCTCGCAGTGCTCGCCGTCGTCGCCGTGCTCGCGTACCCGGTGCGGCCGGTGCTCGAGCGGCTGGTCGGCCTCGACTCCGTGTCCGGCAGCTACCCGGACACGCTGCACGACCTCGGCCTGGTTCTCGCCGCGGACGTCGCCGTCGTGCTGCTCGCGACCGTCCGGCGGCGGCCGGCGAGCGCGGTGATCGCGGCGGTGCTCACGCCGTTCCGCGCCGTCGGCTCGCTCGCGCTCTCGGTGTACCTGCTGCAGGTCGCGGTCGTGGCCGCCTTCGCGGCCCGGGGCCTCGGCTACGTCGTCGACACCCCCGGCGCCGCCCTCCTCCTGGTGCTGGGGGTCTGGGCGGTCGCGGTGCTGTGGTGGCGCTTCGTCGGCCGCGGCCCCGTGGAGTGGCTGATCGGCCGGCTGACCCGGCTGGTGCCGGCGCCGCGGCGCTGAGCCGGCGGACCGATCGCCGCCTGGCCCGTCAGCTCTCGACGACCGGCAGCTCGGCGACCGCGACGGCGCCGCCGCTCTCGTCGGTGATCTCGATCGAGGCGACGGAGGCGCGCAGCACGGCCGCGTTCATCGCGCAGTCGAGGGAGGCCTCGCTCCCGAGGAACGAGCCGGAGGGCAGCCGCACGCCGGTCTCGGTGACGAGGACGACCTCGTAGCTCTCGCCGACGGCGAAGCCGCTGCCGCGCAGGATCGTCTCGGTGCCCCAGGTGTGCGCGACGAGCTCGGCGTCGATCTCGAGGGCCGAGTCCTCGGCGAAGGCGATCGGCTCGACGGCGCCGAGCGTGCCCGGCCCGCCCTCGGGGGGACGGTCGCCGAGCGACTGCAGGGCAAGACCGCCGAACGCCCCGATCGCGACGCAGGCGGCGGCCGCCGTCACCCCGAGCGCGATCCGGCGACCGCGCGCGGGCCGGGCCGGCGCACTCCGCGGCTCCTCGCCCCGGGCCCTCGGGACCGCCACCAGCGCCGGTCCGGCGAGCGCCGCCACCCGCGCGCGCAGGTCCGCCGAGGGCTCGGGCTCCTCCCAACGGCCGACCCCGCCCAGCCCGGAGAGCACGGCGCCGAAGGAGGCCAGCTCCTCGTCCACGCTCGGGTCCGCCGCCCGCAGCCGGTCGAGCTCGGCGGCCTCCCCGTCCGACAGCTCGCCGGCGAGGGCCGCGGCGATCAGCTCCTCGCGGCGCCCGCCCTCGCCGTCGGCACCGCGTCCGTCGGCACCGCGTCCGTCGGCACCGCGTCCGTCAGCACCGCGTCCGTCAGCACCGCGTCCGTCAGCACCAGTCACGATCGGTCCTCCGGGGTCGAATCGGGCCCCGCGAGATGCGTGCGGAGCGCCTTGAGAGCGTAGAACGTGCGGGTCCGGAGCGTCGCGACCGCGACTCCGGTCGCCGCGGACACCTCGGCGTAGCTCTCGCCGCGGAGGTGGATCGCGACGACCACCTGGCGGTGCTCGGGCGAGAGGCGGGCGAGCGCCTCGACCATCATCAGCGGCTCGAGCGGATCGACGTCCTCGCCGGCGACGTCCTCGAGCACCTCGGCCGGCACGATCCGCGGCAGCCGCTGGACGGAGCGGTGCGCGTCGACGATCACGTTGCGGGCGATCGCGAACAGCCAGGTGCGCGGGCTCGCGCGCTCCGCGGCGTAGCGCTCGCGCGAGCGCCAGGCGCGCAGGAACGTCTCCTGCACGCAGTCCTCCGCGAGACCGCGGTCGCGCAGCGCGTTGACGGCGAAGCCGAGCAGGGCGGACCCGTGCTCGTCGAACGCCGCGACCAGGTCGAGCGGGGCGGCGGGCCGGGGCGTCGGCCGCGGGTCGGGCTGCGTCATCGCGGTGCGGTCCCCTCGTCGCCTGGTGGCCGCCGGCCTGGTGGCCGCCGGCATCGTCAGCGCCGCGAGTGCCATCGGCGCCTCCTGTCCCGACCGGCCGAGCGGCCCGTCGCAGGGGGTACGAACCGGAGGAGCGAGACGTTCATCCGGGCACTGCGCTCGAGTCTATGAGAGAGATCTCAGACGGTGAGGAGACGAGCGGCGGTCAGTGCCTCGGGGCGAAGGCGCCGAGGGCGTACGCGAGCAGGATCAGCGCCATCGCGACTCCCGACGCGACCGCGGCCAGCACAGCCGCGTCGTTGCCGCCGACGAGCAGGCCGAGGCCGCCGAGCACGACCAGCGCACCGCCGAGCAGCGCGAACATCCGCTCGGAGAACGCCCACGCGAACGGCAGGAAGTGGAGCCCGACGACGAGCGCGATGAGCGCGGGCCGCAGCTCGCCGCGACCCGCCGCCTCGAGAGCGCGGCTGCCGACGGCGATGAGCGCGAACTCGGCGACGACGCAGGCGCCGTAGACGGCGAGCCGCGAGGGCTTCGGCGGCACGAAGGGCCCGAGCGGGCGCGGCCGGACGAAGACGAACCAGAGCGCGGCAGCGACGGTCGCGGCGACGAGGACACGGGCGATGAGCGCGACCGGCTCCGCGGGCGAGGAGGAGAAGGCGAAGACGACCGCGCCGGCCAGGCCGACGACCGCGCCCAGCCGGCGCGGGTCGGCGAACCGCGGGGGGCCGTCCTGCTCCGATGCCATCCGGGCAGCCTCGCACACTCGCCCTACTCGGGGGCCAGCGGCGAGCCGCGCTCCGCCCGCGGACGCTGCGATGATCGACGCGGCGCCTCCCGTCCCGCCACCGACCGAGAGGGCCGCCTTGACCGACACCGATTCCGCACCCGTCACCGCTTCGCGCGGCCTCTCGCGCCGCTCCGTCACCGCCGCGGCCTGGACCGTTCCCGTCGTCGCAGTCGCAGTCGGCACCCCGGCCGCCGCCGCCTCCGCCGGGGATGTCGGAGCCTTCGTGCTGGCCGGCCGCTGCGCCGTCCCCGGCATCCGCGGCCCCGGCTTCACTCTCACCGCAGGCAGCGGCGATCTGCCCGCCGGCACGAGGATCGTCATCACCGGCAGAGGGGTCGCGAACATCGGCACCTTCCGCGCGACCCCCGAGATCGCCTCGATCGAGGTCCTCAGCGGCACCGCGCGGGTGGCGGTTCTCACCAGCCCGCTGACCGCGGGCGCGACCGTGTCGCTGATCACCACGCTCTCCTCCACCGTCCGGTACGGGCTGGCCGCGATGGTCGAGCTCATCGACGGCACCGTCGGCACCGGATCCAAGAACTCGGCGTCGGTCGAGCAGAGCGTGAGCATCTGCTCGGCCGGCTGACGCGTCGGACGCCGGGCCTGCGGGCGTCGTCGAGCTCCTCCCGGTTCCCTTCGACGCAGCCCGCCATGCCGGGGACGGTGAACGCGATCTGACCGTGCTCGGGCGAGGAGACCAGACCCTTGCTGATCGGAGCGGCCCGACTGGAGAATCCTGATCTTGTGCGATCGACGGCACTCGCCGCGGCGGGGCGCCGCCCGTCCGGCGGACGCGCGGCGGCCGATCAGTACGGGACCGTCAGCGGCAGCACCGTGGCGTCGAAGCCCGGCGCGGTGATGACCAGGTCCGCCACGGGGACCGGGCTCTGCGTGCGATCGGCGTTGGCGATGAGCAGGAAGAGGACGACGGACTCCTCGCCGGGCGCGAGCGCCGGATCGTAGCGGAGGGCGACCCGCCCCTCGGGGAACCCGTACGCGTAGCTCCACTGCTGACCGTTGTAGCCGTCGAACGCGTAGCCGTCGCCCGGATCCTGGAGGACGGCGATCACGGACCCGCCCGGGAGCGGGGTGGAGCCGGTGTTGGTCACGAAGACGCGGTACTCGGTCGAGGACGACGGCGCGTACTCCACGGGGCCGTCGGCGCGGGCGCCGAGCGGCGGCAGCATCCCGCTGGCCGCGGCGGTCGGTGCGGAGACGGCGAGCGCGACGACCGGAGCGGCCCACGCCGCTCCGACGAGGGTGCGGCGCGCGAGGGGCGCGGCGGAGCAGGGCGGGGCGGAGTCGGGCACGACGGGATCCTCTCGAGGGGGGCGCCGCCGAGCGTAGTTCGGCGCCGTGCGCCCGGGGAAGCGGATCCGGGCGCCGGGCCCTACTCGGGGGTGGGCGCGCGCGGCGCGGGCGCGGGAGGCGTGGGCGCGCACGGGGCGGGCGCGGGTGGGACGAGGCGCGGGAGCAGCCGCACGAGCACGACCATGCCGATCAGCTCGACCAGGGTCTGCGTCACGACGACGACGGGCGCGAGCGCGAGCGGCGCGGGGAGCGCGAGCGCGAGCGGCAGCACCACGAGGGAGTTGCGCGTCGCCCCGCTGAACACGAGCGCCCGGGTCACGGGGACGTCCAGCCGGAAGAGCCGGGCGACGCCGAGACCGGCCGCGACCATCAGCGCGAGGAACGCCGTGTAGAGGGGGACGAGGACGAGCAGCCTCCCGGCGGCGGCCCCGACCGCCCCGATCTGCGAGGCGACGACGACGAGCAGGGTCGCCGCCATCAGCGGGACCATCAGTCCGAGCATCGTCGACTCGACGACCCGCCCCGCGCGGTGCCGGCGGCCGAGCGCCTGCACGAGCGCGGCGGCGGCGAGCGGCAGGACGATCAGCAGCAGGAACGCGCGCGCGAACGGGGCGATCTCGACGACGGCGACGCCCTCCGGACCGAGGAAGAGCAGCAAGGAGAGGGGAAGGAGCAGGAGCTGCGCGAGCATCAGCAGCGGCGCCGCGGCGAGCAGCCGGTCGGCGGCGCCGCCCGCGAGACCGGCGAAGACGATCACGTAGTCGATGCAGGGCGTCAGCAGCACCAGCAGCACGCCGAAGAGCAGCGCCGGGCTCTCGGCGACGACGCGCGACAGGCCGTACGCGACGACCGGGACGACGACGAAGTTCAGGACCCCGACTGCGGCGAGGAAGCGGACGTCGCGCAGCGAGCGGCCGAGCGCCGCGAAGGGCACGCCGAGGAACGTCGCGAACAGCAGCAGCCCGAGCACCGGCTCGATCGCGCCCTCCAGGTGCCGCGCGGCGGGCAGCAGCAGCCCGAGCGCCGCGCCGGCGGCGATCGCGCCGAGGTAGACGCCGATCTGCCGCCGCTCGAGCCGCGCGACGAGCGCGCTCACGGGCGGGGGCGCGGCAGCGGACGGAGGGGCACACGGCAACGCTAGAGGCTCGGCGCGTGGTGCTGCTCGAGTGCTCGACACGCCGCGTTCACGCCGGTCGAGCAGCGGCCCCTCCATGCCGGCCGAGTAGCCGCCTCCGGCGGCCCACCCATGCTGGTCGAGTAGCCGCCTCCGGCGGCGTATCGAGACCCGCTGTCGTCAGCGGGTCTCGTCTGCAGACTCCCGTTCTGACGGGGTGGATCTCGATACGCCCGCTGCGCGGGCTACTCGATCAGCAGGGGGTCGCCGTCCGCAGCCGCGATGCGGGTCGTGAGCTTCGTGCGGGTCGAGCAGCCGCCTGCGGCGGCCCATGCATGCTGGTCGAGTAGCCGCCTCCGGCGGCGTATAGAGACCCACCATCACTGACAGGTTCGGGAACAAGCCTCCTCCACACTCGCGATCTGACGGCGTTGTCCCCGATCAGCCCATGGTTCCGACCCGGCTGTCGGTGGTCCCTGCTTCAATACGCGTATGTCAGAAGATGACAATGCGGCAGCACTCGCGGAGGTGCGCGACTGCTTCACAGACGCCGCGGCCGACGAGCGCGCCGCATCCCCGACGCGCCTGAGAGCCGCGGAACGCATCCACCGCGGCTACCGCGTCGCGCTCACCGTTCCGGAATCATTCGCCCGCGGTGCGACCCGGAGCGAGACCCGTGACCTCGTCGAGCGCTCCATCCGCGCCGAGCTCGCGGTGACGCTCGGCGTGTCCGAGCGAGACGTCTGCCGCCGCCTCGAGACCGCGCAGATGCTGATGGAGCACCTACCCCTCACGCGCGCCCTGCTGCGGGACGCACGGATTCTCTGGGAGGTCGGCGAGGCGATCTGCAGAACCGCGAGCAGCCTCCCGGAAGCCTCCCGCGCGGCACTCGACGAGCGCGCCGCCGACGCCGCGCTCACGATGACGACCACGCAGCTGCGCCGCGCCCTCAGCCGCTGGCGCGAGGAGCTGCACGAGCAGCCCCTCGCCGAGCGCCACGCCCGCGCCGCGCTGGACCGCGCCGTCTGGGTCACCGCGGACGTCGACGGGATGGCGACCCTCTGCGTCCACGCTCCCGCGCCGGCGGTGACGGGCGCGTACGACCGCCTCCGCCGCATCGCGCGCACGCTCCGCGACGACGGCGACCCCCGCACCCTCCAGCAGCTCAGCGCCGACGCCGCCGTCGACCTGCTCTGCGACGGCGACATCGCCGGAACCACGCCGAACGAAGAGCACCGGCCCGACCCGACGTTCGTCCCCGGTATCCGCGCCGAGGTCCGATTGACCCTCGCCGCCTCCACCGCGGTCGGTCTCGACGACGCGCCCGCGGACCTCGACGGCTACGGACCCGTGTCCGCCGAGATCGCCCGCGAGCTGATCCGCACCGCCGCCTCCTTCACCCGCGTCCTCACCGATCCGGAGACCGGCGCGGTCGTCTCCGTGGGCCGCACCCACCGGGTCCCGCCGCCGCAGATGCGCCTGCACCTGCAGCTTCGGGATCAGACCTGCCGCTTCGCCGGCTGCACCCGGCCCGCCAGCACCAGCGAGGCCGACCACACCTTCGAGTGGCGCAACGGCGGCGAGACCTCCCTCGAGAACCTCGTCTCGCTCTGCACCTCGCACCACCATCTGCGGCACGGCGACCAGTGGACCTACGACCAGGTCGACGACGGGACGATCGTGTGGACGAGCCCCACCGGCCGGCGGATCAGCAACCGGCCGCCCCCACTGCCCGGGCGGCCGCCCGAGCCGCCGCCGCGGCCGCACTTCGTCGACGCGCCGGCACCGTTCTGACCGGTGGATCTCGATACGCCCGCTCCGCGGGCTACTCGATCAGCATGCAGCGCCAGCAGCGCACGCAGCGCACGCGGCGCACGCAGCGCACGCAGCGCTTCTCGGCGTGCGCCCCTCCATGCTGGTCGAGTAGCGCGCAGCGCGTATCGAGACCCTGCCCCGGCAGAACCTGGATCCTCTTCGAAGGGACACCCGCAGACCCTGCTGGTCGAACAGCCCCGACGGGGCGTGTCGAGACCCGCCCACCCGAAGACGTCTGCCTCTTCCCCGCCCTGCGCCGGCGCTGAAGGCGCCCCCTCCGCTCGATGGAGTCGCTGCGCGCGCTGCTCGAGCGGCCCGGTCGGCGCCCGGAAGCCGCGTGCGCCGGTACCGCCCGGCACGCTACGCTCATTACTCAGCCAGCTGACTAATCGAGGAGCGACATGACCGCCACGACATCCCCCACCCGCGCGGACCGCGTCCGGCAGTCGGTCGTCGCCGTCAGCGCCGTGCTCGCGATCGTCGGCTCCTTCCTCGGCTCGGGAGCCGCGGGCGGCACGCAGATCCAGGACGCCGCCGGCGGCGCGCTGTCCGCCTCCTCGACGCCGGTCGCCCCCGACGGTCCCGCGTTCGCGATCTGGAGCGTCATCTACGCCGGTCTCATCGGCTACGCGATCTGGCAGTTCCTGCCCTCGCAGACCACGCGCACCCGCCACCGCCGGCTCGGCTACTGGGCCGCCGCGAGCCTCCTGCTGAACGCGGCGTGGATCCTGGTCGTGCAGGCCGGACTGCTCGCGCTCAGCGTCGTGGTGATCGCCCTGCTGCTCGCCGTGCTCGCGCGGATCTTCGTGCTCCTGCGCAGCACCCGCACCGGCGGCGTCGTCGACGCGGTCCTCACCGACGGCACCTTCGGCCTCTACCTCGGCTGGGTCTGCGTCGCGACGGTCGCCAACGTCACGGCCGGCCTCGTCGGTGCCGGCATCGGCAGCGCCGACGGACCCGGCGCCGCACCGTGGGCGGTCGTCGTCCTGATCGTCGCCGCACTGATCGGCGTGCTGATCGCGGTCACCGGCCGCGGCCGGATCGCTCCGATGCTGTCGCTCTGCTGGGGGCTCGTCTGGGTCGCGGTCGGGCGCTTCTCGGGCGAGCTCGTCTCCGTCCCCGCCGGGACCGCCGCGCTGATCGCCGCGGCCGTCGTTCTCGTGGCGACGCTCCTGCTCCGCCTCACCGCCGCCCGTCGCACCGGCACCGCGCGCGTCGCCACCGTCTGACGCCGCCCGCGCCGCTCAGGCGGGCGGGAACGCGCGCCCGACCGCCTCACGGAGCAGCGCGCGCCGGCGCTCGTGCTCCGACGCGGCCTCCTCCGCCGAGGCGGCGTAGACGTTGCTCACCGGCGACCAGGCCATCGACATCGCGATGACCAGCGCCATCACGTCGAACGGGTCGGCCGCGACGCCCACCGTGCCGTCGGCCTGAGCGGCCCGGATCGCCTCGAGCTTGCCCTCCTCGCGCACGCGCGCCTCGTCGTCGGCGACGAGGTGGCCGGCCGGGCGGCGCTCGAGGCGCGCCCAGGTGGCGAGCCGGATGAGGTCGGGGCGGCGCAGGTACTCGTCGTAGAGGCGGACGGCCCAGTCGCCGAGATCGGTCGGGTCGATGGGCACGACGTCGACGATCCGGTCGAGCGACGCCTCGAAGACCGCGTCGAAGAGCAGCTCCTTGCTGGTGAAGTAGGAGTACAGCTGCGCTTTGTTGCTGCGGGCCTCGGCCGCGATGCGGTCCACCCGCGCACCGGCGATGCCGTAGCGGGCGAACTCGGCGGTCGCCGCCGTCATGATCCGCGCGCGCGTCGCCTCGCCCTTGCCGGTGGCCGGTGTCGCTCCCATGCCTCGAGACTACCGACAGGTCTGTTCTCCGCCGCCCGCGAGTGCTAGCGTCGAATAAACAAACCGGTTAGTAGAGAAGAGCAGTCGATGACCAGCACCCCCGCCTACGCGGCCACCGCCGAAGGCGGCCTCGCCCCGGCCGTCATCGAGCGACGCGCCCTCCGCCCCGACGACGTCTCGGTCCGCGTCGACTACTGCGGCGTCTGCCACAGCGATCTGCACGCCCTCAGGGCCCACTCCGCCCACCCCGCCCACTCCGCCGGACCGCTCGTCCCGGGTCACGAGTTCGTCGGCACGGTGCTCGCCGTCGGCTCCACCGTCACGGCCTTCTCGGTCGGCGACCCCGTCGCGGTCGGGAACATCGTCGATTCCTGCGGCACCTGCGACATGTGCGCGGCCGAGCAGGAGAACTTCTGCCGCGAGTTCCCGACCCTGACCTACGGCGGCACGGACCGGCAGGACGGCAGCACCACGCTCGGCGCGTTCTCGCGCGAGTACGTCGTCCGCGACCGCTTCGCCCACCCGCTGCCGGCCGGCCTCGACCCGGCGGCCGTCGCTCCCCTGCTCTGCGCGGGCGTCACCGTCTGGGAGCCGCTGCGCGCGCACTCCGTCGGCCCCGGCTCGCGGGTCGGCGTCGTCGGACTGGGCGGACTCGGTCACCTCGCGGTGAAGCTCGCCCGGGCGCTCGGCGCCGAGGTGACGGTCTTCACGACCTCCGCGTCGAAGACCGCCGACGCCCTCGCGCTCGGTGCCACCCGGGTCGTCGTCTCCCGCGACGAGGAGGCGATGGCCGCGCAGCGCGGGCTCCTCGACCTCGTCCTCGACACGGTCTCGGCCCCGCACGACCTCGCGCCGTACCTGGACGTCCTCGCCCTCGACGGCGCGCTGAGCGTCCTCGGGATGCTCGCGCCGGTCACCGTCGACGCGACCGACCTGCTGATCGGCCGCAAGAGCCTGACCTCCGGCGGCAGCGGCGGCACCCGCAGCACCCGCGAGCTCCTCGCCTTCTGCGGCGAGCACGGCATCACCGCGGACGTCGAGGTGCTGCCCTCCGCGCAGGTGCAGACGGCGCTCGACCGCCTCGCCGCGAACGACGTCCGCTACCGCTTCGTCCTCGACCTCGCGGACCTCGACGGCGCCGATCCCGGCCCAGCAGACTGACCGCGGTACGCCGAAGCCGCCTCGGAGCGCCGTCTTCTTGAGGCGGGAGACCCGGCCCTCGGAGATCGACGGATGTCCTCGAGCACCCCACCGCGCAGCGCGCGTCTTCTCCGCGACACACCGCGCCGAGTACCTCGCGTACTCGACGTACTCGATGGCCCGCTCGATGATCGGACGATGACTCTCCTCCGTGCGCCGCGACGGCGACTCGGTGGCCGTCGTCGACGCGACGCGCTACCGCAGGTTCCTCGCCCGGACGGTCGCCGCCGAGGTCCGCGTGCTCGAGGAGGACGGCGTCTTCGCGATGATCATGGCCGACCCGGCGATCGCCGTGGAGGACGAGGACTACGAGGCACTCGTCGCCGACATGGTGCTCGCCCTCCGCGAGTACGCGGAGGACTGGCAGGACCACCTGCTGACCGCGCCGAACCACGCGGAGAACTGGGGGCTCGTCCAGCTCGTGGAGCTGTCGGACGACGCACAGCTGACCGCGTGGCTCCTCGGCACGGACGAGTAGGCACCGTGAGCAGGCATTCCGCGCCGACGCGCGAGCATCACGACGACTACTGCCTCACCGAGGAGTTGACGCTCGTGCGCGGCGCGCCCGGAAAGCCCGTCCGCCACCACAAGACCTTCGAGCTGCCGTTGCACGACGGGCGCATCCTCCGGACCCGGATCTCGAAGCCGGTGAACCGCACCACCTACGGCGCGAGCATCTGGGCCGAGATCCTGCGCAGTCAGCTCTGGGTCGAGTCGCCCGTCTTCTGGGCCTGCGTGCAGCACGGCGTCCTGCCGGATCGGGGTGGCCCCGCGGCTCACCCGTCCGGCGGCCTCCCGCTCTCGCTGATGACGCAGCTCGTGCGCACCGTCGGCCTCGAGCCGTCGGCGGCGGTGCGGCTGAGCGTCGAGGAGGCCACGGCCGCGATCGCCGAGCACGGGGCCCGCGTCGGAGCGGGCCTGTCGCTTCCGCAGATCCCATCGCGCGTCCACTCGCGTCGCGCGAGCCGCGCGAGTGGACGCGGGACGGGCGCTGCCGGCGCGGCTGAGCCCGCTTCGCGTCCACTCGGAGCCGCCCCGAGCCCGGCCCCGCTCAGGCCCGGGCCGTCGCTGCCGCGCGCGCCAGCGCCGGGCCGTGCGCCGCCAGCACCAGGTCGCGCACCGCCGTCACCGGCAGCGACGCGGCGCCGGACGGCAGCAGGTCGGCGTCCGAGGTCAGCACCAGCGGGGTGTCCGCCGCCGACACCGGCAACCGCCCGTGCGTGCCGCGCACCAGCGACGCGTCCAGCGGCACGAGGTTCATCGCGTAGCGCAGGCCCAGGGCCTTCTTCGCGAGATTGCCGGCCGCCTTCGCCTTCACCAGCCTGTCGGCGGGGTCGAAGAACAGCTCCGCCGGGTCGTAGCCGGGCTTGCGGTGGATGTCGACGCCGCGCGCGAAGTCCGGCGCGCGATCGTCGTCGAGCCAGTAGTAGTAGGTGAACCACGCCCCCGGCCGCGCCACCAGCACCAGCTCGCCCGAGCGCTCGTGGTCGAGACCGTACCGGGCCTGCGCCTCCCGGTCCAGCACCTCGTCCACCCCGGCCAGCGCCTCGAGCAGCGCGCGCACCCGCGGCAGATCCGCCGCATCCGGCACGTAGACGTGCGCGATCTGGTGGTCCGCGACCGCGAAGGCGCGCGAGGTCCACGGGTCCAGCTGCTCGCGGCCGTCCTGCACGTACACCTCGAGCAGGCCCGCGCGCCGCAGCGCCCGGTTGACGTCGACGGGGGTGTCCGCCGCCGCGATCCCGTACTCCGCCACGACCACGACCGACGCGCCGAGCGCCTCCGCGTCGTCGAGCAGCGGCGCGAGCACCACGTCGAGCTCGGACGCCGCCCGCCGCGCCTCGGGCGAGTCCGGCCCGAAGCGCTGCAGGTCGTAGTCGAGGTGCGGCAGGTAGGCCGTGGTGAGCTGCGGCGGGCCGGAGCCGTCGCCGGCGAGCACGTGACGGGTCGCGTCCACCATCCACTGCGTGGAGCGCAGCGACGCGGTCGGCCCCCAGTACTGGAACAGCGGGAAGGCGCCCAGCTTCCCGACCAGCTCGTCGTGCAGCGCCGGCGGGCGGACGTAGGCGTCCGGCGACTTGCGGCCGTCGGCGTGGTAGATCGGCCGCGGCGTCACGGTGACGTCGGTCGTCGCCCCCATCGCGTACCACCAGCCGATGTTGGCGGCGCGGTACGGGTCGCCGTCGGACAGCCGGCGGGCCGTCTCCCAGACCTTCTCCCCCGTCACCAGGCGGTTGTGCTGGCGCCAGAGGTGCACCTCGCCGAGGTCGCGGAAGTACCAGCCGTTGCCGACGATCCCGTGCTGCGCCGGCAGCGTGCCGGTGAGCATCGACGACTGCACGCTGCAGGTGACGGCCGGGAGGATCGTGTCGAGCGGCAGCTGCCTGCCGGCCCGGGCGAGCCGGGACAGTCGCGGCATGTCGGCGAGCGCCGTCGCGGTCAGGCCGACCACGTCGAGCAGCAGCACCGGCGTCACAGCGCGACCTCCTCGGCGAGGAGGGCAGCGACCGGGACAGCGGCGACCGCGACAGGAGCGGCGCCCGCCTCCAGCACCGCGGCGCGCGCGACGGGCGTCAGCAGGTGCTCCGCCGCCCAGGCCAGCTCGGCGCCGATGCCGACCGAGAGGTCGCTCGGCGCGTCGGCCAGCACCGCCCAGGTGTAGGTCTCGACGTCGAGGTGGATCTCGTCGTACGGCCAGGCGGCGTCGACCGCGGAGACCGCCTCGGCCAGCACCGCGGTGGTCGCCGACAGCGGCGCGGCCGGCCGATGGTGCAGCGGCACGTGGAAGTGCACGCGCCAGGGCCCCGCGCCGGGCAGCGTGTCGAGCGCCTCGGGCAGGTCGTCGACGCGGAGCACCCCGCCCGCGCCGTTCTCGCGGGTCTGGTGCAGGTAGCGCTTCTCCACGAAGGCCCCGACGGCGGCGCGGGCGGCCGGGTCCGCCGGGTCCGCGACGTGCAGCGCGGCCGAGGCCTGGACCTTGACCACGCGCAGTCCCGCGTCGCGGATCCGCCGGACCGCCGCGGCGGGGTCGGCGAACGACACCGCGAGGTGGCAGGTGTCGAGGCAGACGCCGACGTAGGCCGGATCGACGAGACCGATGCGCGGGTGCAGCCAGTCCACGACGTCGTCGACCGTGTCGAGGATGCAGCCGGGCTCGGGCTCGATCGCCAGGCGGATCGCGTGGCCGGTCGAGCGGCGCAGCTCGCGCAGCTCGGCGACCAGCAGCGCGAGCTGCCGGACCGCGGCCGCGTCCTGCTCCGCGCCCCAGCCCTCGCGCCAGCCCAGCGGCAGGGTCGAGATGCTGCCGTCGGCGCCCGCGGGCAGCAGATCCGCGAGGATCCGCGCGCAGTCGATCGTGTAGGCGAGGCGCTCGGGCGTGGTCCAGTCGGGCCGGTAGACGTCGAGCTTGACCACCTCGGCGTGGAACGCGGCGTAGGGGAACGCGTTCAGCGTCCGCACCTCGAGGCCGTTGCGCTCGAGCGCGGCACGCAGCACGGCGCAGTCCTCGCGGCTGGCGACGAGCCGGGCGGCGAGATCGCGCGGGATCCACAGCCCCACTCCCACGGTCTCGAGCCCCGCGGCGGCGCGGGCCGGTCCGGCGTAGACGTCGAGCTGGCGGACGACACCCTCGAGGTCCTCGGCCGGGTGGACGTTGGTGCAGTAGGAGAGGTGCATCAGACGACCTCCGCCACGCGCGGCGCGCCCCGGAGGATCGAGTTGCCCTCGAAGCTGCGGCCCATCGCGTCGACCGCGTCGAAGCCCGGGATGGGGTCGAGGTTCAGCCGTCCGCTCTGCCCGTAGAAGTCGATCGGGTTCTGCCAGAGCAGCCGGTCGACCTCGTCGGCGCTGAAGCCGGCGACGAGCAGCAGGTGCCCGGTCTTCGCGGTGGTCAGCGGATCCGAGCGGCCCCAGTCGGCGGCGGAGTTGACCAGCACGCGGTCCAGGCCGATCCGCTCGACGAGCGTCACCAGGCGGGTCTCGTCCATCTTGGTGTCCGGGTAGATGGAGAAGCCCAGCCAGCAGCCGGAGCCGAGGACGAGGTCGACGGTGGTCTCGTTGAGATGGTCGACGACGACGAGGCCGGCGTCGATCCCGGACTCGGCGACGACGTCGAGCGTCTGCTGCGTGCCCGCCGCCTTGTCGCGGTGCGGGGTGTGCACGAGCACGGGCAGGCCGTGATCCTTCGCGAGCTCCAGCTGGTGGCGGAACACCGCGTCCTCCTCCGCCGTGAGCGAGTCGTAGCCGGTCTCGCCGACCGCGACGACGCCGTCCTTGGCGAGGTAGCGGTCGAGCTCGGGCAGCACCTCGCGGCAGCGCGGGTCGTTCGCCTCCTTGGGATTCAGCCCGATCGTGCAGTGGTGCCGGATCCCGTACTGCGCGGCGCGGAAGCGCTCCCAGCCGATCAGGGCGTCGAAGTAGTCGGTGAAGGAGCCGACGCTGGTGCGCGGCTGGCCGAGCCAGAACGACGGCTCGACCACGGCGCGGACCCCGGCGTCGTGCATCGCCTGGTAGTCGTCGGTGGTGCGGGAGGTCATGTGGATGTGCGGGTCGAAGATGCGCATCGTCGCGCCTTTCTCGTGAGGGGTCGTGGTGGTCGGTGCGGGACGGCTCAGCTCGGCAGGAGCACCGCCAGATCGTCCGGGACGGCGCGGCCGGCGGCGCGGCGCTCGTCGGCGAAGCGGCCGGCCATCGCGGCGAGCTCGGGGTCGCTCCGCCGCTCGAGACCGGAGACGGCCGCGAGCGGGATGCCGCAGAAGACGAGCTTGAGCACGCCGTGCCGCCAGGCGTGGGCGTCGAGATGCTCCTCGGTGAAGCGGCCCATCGCCGCGGCGACCAGGCGGGTGTCGTTGGCGCGCAGGGCGTCCGCGACCAGCTCGCGCCCTGCCGCGGCGACCGGCTCCCCCGCACGGCCGGCGGCGGTCAGCGCGTGCAGCCCGACCAGCACGCCGCGGCGCTCCGCGTCGTCGCCGCGCCGGTAGAGGCGGAGCAGCAGGGCGGCCAGGTCCTCGTCGTCGAGCGCGGAGGCGGCGGCCGCGATCAGCGCCGAGCGCGCCGCGTCGTCCTGGGTGCCGTGCACGAGGCCCTGCGGATCCGCGTCCGGGCGCAGCGGCGCGCGTCCCGCCTCCCGACCCGCGGCCGGGAAGCAGCGCTCGATGCGCCGCGGCTGCTCGCGCAGGACGGCGCAGGCGTCGGCGGTCCACGGGTGCTGCGGCGACTCCGCCCCTGTCCCCCGGGTCCGGATCGCCGCCCGGATCGCCGCCCGCATCGCCGCGAGACTCGCGACCGCGAGGCGCGGCGCGTCGTGCGAGTGCCGCGGCAGCTCCACCGCGGCGATCCCGCGGTAGCCGATCTCCTCGAGCGTCGCGAAGGCGGCCGCGAGATCGAGCACGCCGGTCCCGAGCTCGAGGTGCTCGTGCCGCTCGGGCAGCATGTCGTCGACCTGCACGTTCACCAGCAGGCCGGCGGCGCTGCGGAGGGCACCGACGACGCCGTCCGGCTCGACCACCACGCAGTGGCCGAGGTCGACGGTGAGGCCGAACGCCTCCGGGTCGCCGAGCTCGCGCCGCAGCAGCAGCGCGTCGGCGACGGTCTCGACGAGCATGCCGGGCTCCGGCTCGAAGCCGAGCCGCACGCCGCAGCGCTCGGCCTCGGCGACGACGCCGCGCATCCGCTCGACCAGGAGCCGCCAGCCGCGGGCGCGGTCGACGCCCTCGGGCAGCACCCCCGACCAGAGCGAGACGGCGTCGGCGCCGAGCAGCGCGGCGATCTCGATCGCGCGGTGCAGGAACGCCAGGCGCGGCCCGGCCTCCTCGTCGACCAGGGTCGGCCGGTGCTTCGCGAACGGATCGAGGAGGTAGCGCGCCCCGGTCTCGATCACCACGCGGAAGCCCAGCTCGTCGAGCCGTGCGCGCAGGGCGAGGGTGCGCTCGCGGACGTCGTCGGCGAACGGATCGAGGTGCGGGGTCCCGAGGGTCAGCGCCACCGCCCGGTAGCCGGCGGCGTGCAGCACCGTCAGGGCGTCGTGGAGGGTGTGGTCGGCGAAGCCGTTGGTGCCGTAGCCGAGGACGGGACCAGTGCTGTCCTGCTTGCTCTGCTCCTGCCCGCTCATGTGATGTCCGCCGAGACCCTCGGGCGCCGCAGCGCGACCGCGCCGAGCACGTCCAGACCGAGCAGGACCGCGCCGAGCTCCGGCCGCCGCAGCCCGGCGAGCGCCGCCTGCAGCGGGACCATCCCCGCGATGCCCGAGCGGGTGGCCGTCCGGGCCGAGGCCGCGTCGGGCGTCCGCACGGCCCGCAGCTGCGGCACCAGCACGAGCGCGAGCCAGCGGGCGATCGCGACTCCGACCACCGCCCCGATCGCCGGGCCGCCCTTCGCCCGGACCGCCCCGACCCCCAGCGCGAGCGCGAGCGCGGCCGTGCCGGTGGCCGCCGCTCCCGCGATCGCCGGCCGGGTGCCGTGCACCTCGCCGCGCGAGAGCACGGTGACGCCGAGGGTGTGCGCCGCGACCGCTGCCGAGGCCGGCGCCGCCGCGCGCACGCCGGACGCTCCCGCGCCGAGCAGCACGTCGAGCCCGCGGCAGGCCGCCATCACGACGGGCCCGAGCGGAGTCGGCTTGGCCAGCAGGTCGTACGACCAGATGCTCGCCGCGAGCGGCACGCTCAGCAGGAGCGAGCGGCGCCCGTCGACCAGCGCCGCGACCGCGATCGCCGCCCCGGTCAGCCCGGCCGCCAGCCCGAGCGCGGCGCCGCGCCGGATCCGCCCCGACGGGATCGGCCGCTCCGGCCGCTCCACCGCGTCGAGCTCGGCGTCCGCGTAGTCATTGAGCGCCATGCCCGCGGAGTAGAGGAGCGCGGACGCGAGCGGCAGCGCGACCGTGCGCGCGCCGGTCTCCCGGCCCGCCCACGCCGCTCCGGCCACCGTGTCGCCGAGCACCGAGAGCGCCGCCTTGGCGCGCACGAGCTCGAGCCAGTCGCGCAGCTCAGCCATGGCGGATCGGTCCGACCGCCACGAGCGAGCGCTGGGCGACGGCCGCCCCGGTGCGCGCCGACCAGGCGACCAGCTCGGCGGTCTGCTCCGCGAAGCCGTGCACGTCGCTCCCCCACGGGTCCTTGAAGAAAAAGCCCAGCTCGGCGACGGGGCCCGAGATCCCGGCCGCGTCGGCGAGCGACATCAGCCGCGCCAGGTCCAGGATCAGCGGCGCGGCGAGCGCCGAGTCGTAGGCCGACCAGATGGTCTGCACCGTGATCCGCGAGCCGAGGAAGCCCTCGGCGTGCACGTGGTCCCACGCCGTCTTCACGTCGCCGAGGTCCGGCACGTTGTCGATGTGCAGCGGAGTGACGACCTCGTCGCCGAGCAGGCTCCGGAGGCCCCGGTTCTTCGAGACCAGCTTCGAGCGCACCGCCTCCGGGTCGGCGAGGGTCTGGCCGTCGCCGCCGCCGAGCAGGTTCGCGCCCGCCCAGGACAGCACGCGCATCCCGCGCGCCGTGAACATCGGCGCGAGCACGCTGCGGAGCAGGGTCTCCCCGGTCTTGCCGTCCTGACCCGCGATCGGGATCCCCGCCTCCGCGGCCCACTCCTCGAGCGCGGGCAGCGCCAGCGCCGTGGAGGGGGTGAAGCAGACGTAGGGCGAGCCGGCGGTCATCGCGGCGAGCGCGCTGATCGAGCTCGGCGGCAGCACCGTCTCGCCGGGGCGGGCGAGGGCCGCGCGCAGGGCGGCGAGGTCGTGGAACTCGGGGCGGTCCTTCGGCAGCACCTCGGTCGAGGCGACGTCGATCACGACGACCCGGGCCAGCGCGTGCCGCTCGCGGAACTCGACGATGTCGGCCGCCTGGCGGTCGATCTCGTCCTGCTGCGAGCCGCCCTCGACGCCGAAGGAGCGGCGGATCTCGCCGTCGGTCGCGTCGAGCCGGTCGGCGACCTCGGCGACGACGGAGGTCGGGAACATCCCGCCGGCCGCCAGGCCCATCGCCTTCTCGAGCAGCGGGGTCGACGAGACGTCGTGCCCGCCGATCACGATCGCGTCGAAGCCGGCGAGCGGGACGTCCTCGAAGGCGGGGGTCGCGGTGGCGCAGCCGTTGCTGGGCGCGGCGCCCGAGGCGATCGCGTGCAGGCCGACGGCGGCCGTGGTGGCGACGCTGCCGCGGGCTCCGATCAGCCAGAGGCCGATGCGCTCCTGCTGCGGGGCGCGGTCGGCGGTGGTGGTGCGGGTGGTGCCGGTGGTGCTGTCGGACGAGGTCATCGTTCTCTCCTGTCGGTGGGTGTCGTTCGTGGGGAGGTCGTTCGTGGGTGTGTCATTCGGGGTCTCCTCGCGCGTCGAGATTGCGTCACCTCGCGGCGACTGCTTTCCTCAGGTGTGCCGAGCCGCGACCCGTCCCCCCGAGCCGCCGCGCGCCGTCGCCCGGACGGCGCGTGCACCGACGGCGGGCGCTGAGCGTGGGCGTGCGGGCCGGCTCGCAGACCGGCGACCTGCTGCGGCTCTTCGCCGACGGCCGTCCGCGCACCCGGGCGGAGCTGGTCGAGGAGACGGGCCTCGCCCGCACGGCCGTGATGACGCGGCTCGACCTGTTCTTCGAGCTCGGGCTGATCACGCACCTCGACCGGGCGCCGTCGACCGGCGGCCGCCCGTCGGCACGGCTGGTCTTCGACCCGTCGGTCCGCGCGTTCCTGACCATCGACCTCGGCGCGACGCACTCGACGATCGCGCTGACCGACTTCGACGGCCGCATCGTCGTCGAGCGGCGCGAGGAGCTCGACATCGCGCAGGGCCCGATCCGGGTGCTCGACCACGCGCTCGACGTCTGCGACGAGATCCTCGCCGACGCGCACCTGGCGCCCGAGGCGCTGGCCGGCTTCGGCCTCGGCGTCCCCGGACCCGTCGAGCACGCGAGCGGCCGCCCGGTGCGCCCGCCGATCATGCCCGGCTGGGACGGCTTCGACATCCCCGGCTACATCCGCCGCCGCGTCGACACCACGGTGCTCGTCGACAACGACGTGAACCTGCTGGCCCTGGGCGAGCGCGCCTCGCGCTTCCCGCACGCGCAGGACCTGATCTTCGTGAAGATCAGCACCGGCATCGGCTCGGGCATCGTCTCGGGCGGCGTCCTGCAGCGCGGCGCGCTCGGCGCGGCCGGCGATCTCGGTCACGTGCAGATGCCGCGCACCGCTCCGGAGGCGGCGGACGGCCGCGACGGCGACCTCGAAGCACTGGCGAGCGGCGGCGCCCTGGTGCGCGCGCTGGCCGAGGCGGGGCGCGACGTGCACTCGGTCCGCGATCTGCTGGCGCTCCTGCGCGACCGCGACCCCGAGGCGATCGAGGCGGCGCGCATCGCGGGCCTCCAGATCGGCGAGGTCCTGGCCACCTGCGTGAGCCTGCTGAACCCGTCGGTCATCGTGCTCGGCGGCAGCGTCGCGCTCGCCGCTCCGGAGATCCTGGCCGGGGTGCGCGAGGTCGTCGACCGGCGCTCCCTCCCGCTGGCGACACAGCGCCTGCACGTCGTGACCGCGGAGCTCGGCGGCAGCGGCGGCGTCCGCGGCGCGGCGCTGATGCTGCGGCAGCACCTCCTCGGCCCGAGCAACGTCGACGCGTTCCTCGAGCAGCTCCGCGAGCAGAGCCTCGCCGGCGACTGACGCCCCGCCGAGCACTGACGCCCCGGCGACGACGGAGGTCAGGAGCGCACCCCCGCACGGTCGGTCGCGGACGGGTCGGTCGCGGACGGGTCCGTCGCTGCCGGGTCGGTCGCTTCCCGCGAGATGCCACTTGTGAGCTCGACACGCCGCGCATCCTCGTCAGAAGTGGCATCTCGCCGAGTCTCGGAGGCGCCGGTCGTCGAGGCGCCCGCCACTGCGGCGGCGACGGCGGCGTCGATCCGCCGCTGCTCGCCCGCGGCGCGGCGGCGGCGGCGCACGACCGCCAGGACGATCAGCCCGATCAGCAGCGCCAGCAGCACCAGCGCGCTCCACGGCACGGCCGCGGTCGAGGCCTCGGACGAGACGGCGGCGACCTCGGGCACGGCGGCCGGGTCGGCGGCCTGGCCCGCGACGTCGGCGGTGACGACGGAGCCGGTCAGGGCGATGCGCGCGGTCGCGACGAACAGCGGCCAGACCCCGGCGACGGTGACGCTCCGGCTGGTCGAGCTGCCCGGCAGCAGCTCGGGCAGCGGCTCCGGATCGGTCGCGGCGACGCCGGCGAGACCGAAGAGGCCGGAGACCGCGAGCTCGGCTCCCGGGGCGAGGCGGGTGTTGCCCGCGTTGGTGACGGTGTAGTCGATGGTGGTCGTGCCGGGGGCGAAGGGGTTCCACTCGCCCTGGTACGAGACGGCGAGGCCGTCGACCGAGAGACGCGGGGCGAGGTCGCCGCCGACGCGGAGGTACATCCGCGAGCCGAGGCGGCGGTCGACCGAGACCCCGGTCTCGCCCTGGACGAGGATCGAGGAGACGACGCCGGCGGCGTAGTCGCCCGGCACGGCGTCGGCCGGCACCTCGAGCTGGAACGGGATCTGCACGCTCTCACCCGCGGGGACGACGACGTCCGGGGCCTCGAACGAGATCCAGCTGCCCAGCTGGGTGGACGGCTCGGCGGCCGGCAGCAGGTCGAGCTGCCCCGCCTCGGTGAGGAAGCCGTCGGAGCCGTAGACGCGGAAGGTCTGGTCCTCGTCGTCGTAGTTGGAGACGATCAGCGCGTCGCTCAGCTGCCCGCCCGGCTCGAGCGCGTAGGCGTAGTTCGGCCGGTCGCTGCCCTGCTCGGTGTCGGCGGGCCGCACCCCCCAGGTCACCGGCGAGCTCGCCGTCTCCGCGAGGGCCTGCGCCGGCAGAACAGCGGCCCCGATCCCGACGACGAGCAGGACACCGAGCGAGCGGAGTGTGGAGCGGAACATCATCGTCCAGCCTTTCGAGGGGAGGTGGCCTCCGCGAGATGCCAGTTGTGCACGCGACACGCCGTGGAGAGCGTGCACAAGTGGCATCTCGCGGAGGAGGAGAGAGGGAGGGGGCGACCGGCCCCCGCGAGGAGGCCGGTCGCCCGGGGTGGCTAGCCGAGCGCCGTGAGCGTCAGCGTGGCCGTGTAGGTGCCGGTTCCGACCGACAGCGGGAGCTGCAGGTCGAGGTCGGCGCCGAGGACCGAGGATCCGGTCGGGTGCCCGGCCGCGGCGGAGCCGAGGACGCGAGCGGTGGACAGGCCCTCGCCCGAGACGAACCCGGAGACGACGGGGGCACCGGCGACGGCACCGCCCTCGTTCTCCAGGACCTTCGGGGTCCAGCCGAGGTACTTGCCCGAGACCGTCTGGTCGCCGGCACGGAAGTCGCTGATCTGAGCGGTCACCGACCATTCCGGTCCGGACAGGCGCGAGTCGGTCACGCGGACCGGCACGAGCTCGCCCGACGCGGCGAAGTGGTCGCCCTGCTCCTCGGCGACACCGAGGTTCACCAGGTTGCTGGTGCCCTCGAGGCTCCAGGTCAGCTCGCCCTCGCGCGCGTCCGGCACGATGACGGCGACCGCCTGGTCGCCCTCCGCCGCGGCGCCCGCGGCCGTGCCGGTGAAGTCCCCGTCGACCCCGGCCGCGGTGTTGCCCGCGCCGAAGTTCACCGCCGGAGCGTTCTCGGCCAGGGAGATGCGCCCGCCGACCGTCGAGCCCGCGAGCTGGACGTTGCCGGAGTTGCCCGAGAGCACGAGGTTCCCGCCGACGGTGTTGCCGAGCGCAGCCGCGGAGCCGTCCTCGTTCGCGCCGAGGAGCACGCCGCGCGAGGATCCGCTGACCGTGAGCGAGCCGCCGACGATCGCGCCGCCGACGCTCACGCCGAAGTCGCTCCCGGCGAAGGTCGCGTCGCCGCCGACGCTGGTGCGCGCCACGTCGACGTAGTTCGCCGCGTCGGTGCTGACCGAGCCGTCGACCGAGACGTCGCTGAGCTCGACGTCGATCCCGCCCGCCTCGACCATGCCCGCGACGGTGAGGTCGCGGAGGTAGAGGAAGCCGGCGCGCGAGCCCTCGGAGAACGACACGACGTCGCCGCCGACGCTGGTGCCGTCGATCGAGATGCCGTAGGCGTCCGTGCCGATGACGTCGCCCTCGATCGTCGCCGAGGTGGCATCGAGCCAGGCGTCGTCGCCGACGGTGATCGAGCCCTGCACGACGACGTTGCCCAGCACGCAGGTCTCGCCGGCGGCGACGTTCAGGTCGCCCGCGATCGTCGTGTTGCCGAGCTCGGTCGTGCACTCGGTCGTCGCCGCGAAGGCCGACGGTGCCGCGACCATCGCGAGGGACGCGGCCGCGAGGACCGCCGTGGGCGTCTTCCACTTCATGGGGGTTCTCCTCGGTGCGCCGGTGCGCGTGGTGGTGCGGGGAAGGAAGGCGCCGGCGCGGCGCGAGGACTCAGCCACGGAGCGCCTCGATGGCGTCGTAGCTGCGCGCGGCGTTGCCGAGCGAGTTCACCGGGTTGGGCGCGACGGCCTGGGTGGGCGCGGTGTCCTGCTCCCAGACTCCGTAGCGCTGGCCGCGGTCGCGCAGCTCCGACAGGAACGCCTGGTACGGCAGGTTGCCCGCGCCGAACTCGATGATGTCGTAGCCGTTGGTGTTGGCGTTGTTCGTCTTGCCGTCCTTGAGGTGCAGGATCGGGTAGCGGCGCGGGTTGCGCTTGATGTAGTCGAGCGGCTCGAAGCCCGGGTAGAGCTTCTTGCCCACGTAGGCCCAGTAGACGTCCATCTCGAGGTAGACGTGCTTCGGGTCCGTGTTGTCGTAGAACACGTCGTACAGGCGCGTCGTCGGGTCGTCCGAGCCGAAGGCGAACTCGCCCGCGTGGTTGTGCTGGTAGAGCTTCATGCCGGCGGCCGAGACCTGCTGGCCCCAGGCGTTCCACTCGTCGGCGGCCGCGCGGTAGCCCGCGACGGTGTTGACGTTGGTCGGCGCGTTGCCGGTGCCGAGGTGCGGGGTGCCGAGGATCTGCGCGATCTCGATCTGCTTCCCCAGCTCCGAGCGGAGCAGGTTGGTGCCGACGTGCGAGCCGACGGCCCGCAGGCCGTTGTCGTCGAGCAGCTGGCGGATCTCCTGGGGGGTGATCGCGCCGACGTTGCCCTGGGTGTAGCCGGCGAACTCGATCTCGCTGTAGCCGATGCGGCCCAGCTCCTCGAAGACGGCGCGGAAGCCGATCGACGAGACCTTGTCGCGGACGCTGTAGAGCTGGATCCCGATCCGGTTGATCGGGACGAGGCGGTTGGCGCCGGACGAGGGCGCGGGAGCCGCGAGGGCGGGGGACGCGAGGGCCCCGGCCCCGACTCCGACGGCGACCGTCGAGGCGGCGAGCGCCGTCATCAGCGCGCGTCGGCTCATCGGCTTGGCCGAGATGGATCCGTGGTGGTGGTGCATTGTCTCTCCTTCGAAACGGAACATGCAGATGGATCAGGGGGGAGGACCGGCCGGCCCGTGCTCTCGGCGCGAGCCGGCCGGTCCTGCCGCGGCTACTGCTGGACGGTGAGGTTCAGCAGCGTCGACGCGGCGTTGGTGTTCGCCGTGGCGGTGTGGGTGACGGTCAGCTTGTAGCTGCCCGCCGCGAGCTTCGGCAGGGTCACGACGACCTTCCCGTTCTCGTCGAGGGTGCCGGTGAGCATCGCGACGGTGGAGAGGTTCCTCTTCACCATCACGGTGACCTGGCCGGTCCCGGCGACTCCGGTCGACGTCGTCGCGTCGACCGAGACCTGCGCGCTGGCGCCCGGCTTGACCGGGTTCGGCGAGACGGTCGCGGTGAGCACGGAGTCGGCCTTCGACACGATCAGGCGGGCGGTGCCGGCCGAGGCCTTGAAGGTCCCGTCCGCTCCGTACGCCGCGCGGAAGGTGTGCGTCCCGGCCCCGAGGGTCTGCGGCAGGGCGATGGTCGCCTTCCCGCCCTCGAGGGCGCTGCGGCCGATCTCGGTGTCGCCCTCGTAGAGGACGACCTCGCCGCCGGGGGTGCCGCCCTGACCGGAGACGGTGACCGTCGCCGATCCGGGAGCGCCGAAGGTCACGCGGGGCGCGGTGAGCGCCACGGTCGTGGTCGAGTCGACGGTCGGCGCGTTCCCCGCGGCGAGGTCGATGGTGAACGAGACCGAGCCGACCGCCGAGACGTTGCCGCCGGTGTCGGTGGCGCGGTACTGCACCGTGCGGGCGCCGTTCGTGGTGAAGGGCACCGAGTAGGCGCCGTTCGCGGCGCGGACCGTGGTCCACGTCGCCCCGTTGTCGACCGAGTACTGCACGCTGGCGAGCGCGCCGTTGTCGGTCGCCGCCAGGTTGAGGTTCACCGCGCGGTTGTAGACGCCGCCGACGCCGGTGGGCGCTGCGGGGTCGAGGGTCGCGCTGACGGTCGGCGCCGTCTTGTCACCGGCACCCGCACCCTGGAAGGTGAGGGAGTCGAGCGACAGACCGGAGGGCGAGGTCACGTAGAGCGAGCCGGTACCGGTGGGCTGACCGGAGAACGGCACGAGGACGTCCTGCCAGCCGGCGCCGGCGGGGATGATCGCCGTTCCGAAGGGCGCCGCGTCGGCGGCGTTCCAGCGGAGGTCGACGGTGCCCTCACCGGTGGCGCGGACCACGACGCCGGTCAGGTTCGCGAGGTTCACCGGGTCCCAGCGCAGGAAGGATCCCGCACCGAGTCCGCTGACCGCATTGCCGCCGCTCGCCGCGGTGTCCGCGTAGGGCAGGACGCCCTCGCGGGCGGCGTGCTCCGCCTCCTGCGTCTTCGGGTTCAGCCGCAGCGTCGCCTCGGCCGCGGCCGGCGGCAGTCCGTTGTAGCCGGCGTCCGTGTAGGTCACGACGACGGTGCCGTAGAGCAGCGCGCCGGGGCCGTGCTCGGGCGAGTCCTTCGACGTCGGGAACGCTCCCGTGGCACCGGTGCCGGTGACCTCGGGGTGGGCGTGCTCGTCGTGGCCGAGACCGTAGGTCCAGCCCACGCGGCTGCCGACGATCTGGTCGCCGTCCTCCGCGTCACGACCGGTCACCCGGTAGGGGATCGCGTCGCCCCACTCGAAGAACGACCCGTTGCCGGGCGTCGTGATCTCGATCTGCGGCGCCTGGTTGCCCACCGAGATCACCCGGGAGGTGAGGCTGAACTTGCCCTTGGCGTCGGTGACGCGCAGGCGGGCCGTGAACTGGCCGAGCTCGGTGTAGGTGTTCGTCACGGTGACGCCCGAGGCGTCGAAGGTCCCGTTGCCGTCGAAGTCCCAGTCGTAGGTGAGCGCGTCGCCCTCGGGGTCGGAGGATCCCTTGGCGTCGAACGTCACCTCGAGCGGCGTCTCGGAGGCGGACAGCGGCGTCGCGGTGAAGCGCGCCTGCGGGGCCTTGTTGCCCTCGGCGTAGTCGATCCGGTACAGGCCGGCGTCGGGGTTGGCGCGGAAGAAGCCGTCGCCGTACTCGAGCACGTACATCGACCCGTCGGGGCCGAACTCCATGTCCATGGGGTTGTCGTGGATCGGCTGGTTGCGCGAGCTCAGCGCCGTGTTGGGCAGGAAGTCCTCGATGTGCGTGACCGCGCGGTCCTCATCGAGCGTGAACGCCGCGATGTAGTCCTGCGAGAACTCGCCGAAGAAGGTCTTCTCGTTCCAGTACGCCGGGAACTTCGACGTCGAGGGGTTCTCCTCGTCGAAGTGGTAGACCGGTCCGCCCATCGGGCCCTGGCCGGAGCTCGTCCCGAAGTTCACGAGCTCGTCGTACGGCTGGTCGCCGGGGTTGTCGCCGTAGTAGACGGTCGCCGGCGTGGCCGCCGGGATGTCGACGAGGCCGGTGTTCCACCGCGAGTTGTTCTTGAGGTTCTGCGGGTCGAAGAAGCCGCGGGGCGTCGCCGTCTCGAAGTTCCACTCGTTGTACGGCAGGTTCGGGCCGTGGACGTAGGGCCAGCCGGAGTTCTGCGGCTGGTCGAGACCGGTCGCGTTCCACTCCACGAGACCCATCGGGCCGCGCACGCCGTCGGCCGCAGCGGCCTTCGTCGCGTCGGGACCGTAGTCGCCCCAGGAGAGGGTGTTCGTCTCGGCGTCGACGTCGATCTTGAACGGGTTGCGCACGCCCATCACGAAGATCTCGGGACGGGTCTTCTCGGTGCCCACCGGGAAGAGGTTGCCCTCGGGGATCGTGTACGAGCCGTCCTCCTGGACCGTGATCCGGAGGATCTTGCCGCGCAGGTCGTTCGTGTTGCCGGCGCCGCGACGCGAGTCGAAGCCTGGGTTCATGCCGGGCGCGTCGTTGTTCGGCGCGAAGCCCGCGGCCCCCGGAGCGCTCGCCGGCGTGTTGTCGCCGGTCGAGAGGTACAGGTTGCCGTCGGCGTCCCAGTCGAAGTCGGCGCCCACGTGGCAGCACTGCCCGCGCTGCGCCTCGACCTCGATGATCTTCTGCTCGCTCGCCATGTCGAGTCCGGAGCCGGTCCACTTGAACCGGGAGAGGCGGTTGACGCCCTTCCACTGGTCCCAGTAGCTCTCGTCCTCGCCCGCGGGGAGCATGTTCGGAGCCGCGCCGGTCGGCGTGCCGCTCTGGGGCGCGTAGACCAGGTAGACCCACTGGTTCTCGGCGAAGTCGGGGTCGACGCCGACACCCTGGAGTCCGTCCTCCGAGTTCTGGTAGACGGGGATCGTGGCCACGACGCGCGTGGTGCCGGTCTGCGGATCGGTGTGGCGGATCTCGCCGTTCCGTGCCGTGTGCAGGACCGACTTGTCCGGGAGGACGGCGAGGTCGATCGGTTCGCCGACGTTCTTCGTCAGCAGCACCTTCTCGTAGTTGCTCCAGTCGAGCGCGGACTCCGCACCCGGCTCCGAGCCGTGGTCCACTCCGTCGTGGGCCGAGGCGGGCAGGCCGAGGGCGGTGAGTCCGGAGACCGTCACCATCCCGGCGATGCCGAGGGCGAAGAGAGACCTGATGCTTCTCTTCGTGGATCGCTTACCATTCATGCGTGATGTGATTCCTTCAACGAGGTGTTCATCGCAGAGGCCGGGTCCGTCTCTGTCCGCACGACGTGCGGACCCGGTCTCCTCTGGTCGGCCCGTGGGCCGATGTCTTCGTCGTCGCCTCCTCTCGCGGCATGCTGTCGTGGCGCCGGTCGCTCCTTTGATACGGGAGCGGTTCCGGCTGGTCCGGGCCGGCGCGGGGTCTCCCCCGCGCCGGCAGATCAGTGGCTCAGGACTCGAAGGCCGAGGGCAGGTACTCGGCGACGTTGTCCTTGGTGACGACCGGCGCGAAGAGCTGGATCTGGCGCGGGACGCCGAGCGAGGTGGTGTCGCTCATCGACTTGTTCTGCTCGACGAGGCGGGCGAGCTTGATGCCGTCCGCGGCCTGGGTCGAGGGGTAGACGACCGTGGCCTTGACGACGGAGTCGTCGGCCTCGATCGCGCGCATCATGTTCGCCGAGCCGGCGCCGCCGACGAGGATGAACTCGTCGCGACCGGCGCTGTCGATCGCCGCGAGGACGCCGACGCCCTGGTCGTCGTCGTGGTTCCAGATCGCGTCGATCCGGGGCGCGGCCTGGAGGAGGTTGGCCGCGGCCTGCTCGCCGCCCTGCACGGTGAAGTCGGCGGCGACGCGGTTGTCCACGTCGAGTCCGCAGCCCTCGAGCGCGTCGGCGAAGCCCTGGCTGCGGTCCTGCGTCAGCGGGAGGGAGTCGATGCCGGCGATCTCCGCCACGACCGCGTCCGGGTTGTCGCCGAGCTGCTCGCAGAGGTAGGTGCCGGCGCTGACGCCCATGCCGTAGTTGTCGCCGAGCACGGTCGAGCGGGCGGCGAAGGGGCTGGAGAACTCGCGGTCGACATTGATGACGGTGATGCCCGCCTCCATCGCCTGGGTCGCGACCTCGGTCAGCGCGGCGCCGTCGATCGGCAGCAGCACGATCGCGTCGACGCCGTCGTTGATGAAGGTCTCGACCTGGCTGATCTGCAGGTTGACGTCGTTGGTGCCCTCCGCGGTGCGGAGCTCGACGTCGTCGTACTTCTCCGCCTCGGCGAGCGCGGCGCGGCTGACCGCGCCCATCCAGCCGTGGTCGGCGGCGGGGGCGGTGAAGCCGATCACCACGTTGTCGCCCGAGGCGTCGTTGTCCGAGGCGGCGACCGCGGCGGCGCTGCCGCCGCCGGCGGCGTTCCCGGTCTCGACGGGGGCGTTGGAGATGCAGCCGGTGAGCATCAGCGCGACGGCGCCGAAGGCGAAGCCGGCAGTGCCCAGGCGAGCGGTGCGGCCCAGTCGGGTCGTGCGGTCCAGGCGGGAGCCGGAGGGGTGGCGAACGGACATGGAAGTGATCTCCTTCGATGGATCCATGAGGGGCCGCAGGGCACAGCGGTGCCTGCGGAGGGTGACCGAGGTGGTCGAGGTGGATGCTGTCGGTGCTGGGAAAGGGGGCGCGTGCCCCGGGAAGAGGTCGGGGCCTCTCGGCCCCTCGGGTCAGGACTTGCCGCGGGCGGCGAAGCGCTGCTGCAGCAGGACGGCGGCGACGATGATCGCGCCCTTCGCGACGGCCTGGGCCGAGGTCGACATGTTGTTCTGCGTGAAGACGTTGGTGAGGGTCGTGAAGATCAGGACGCCGAACACGGTGCCGACGATGGTGCCGCGGCCGCCGGCGAGCAGCGTGCCGCCGACCACGACCGCCGCGATGGCGTCGAGCTCGTACAGCTGGCCGTGGGTCGAGGTGCCGGCCGTGGTGCGGGCGAGCATCATCACCGCGGCGATGCCGGCGGTGAGCCCGGCGAGGCCGTAGACGTACATGGTGTGCCGGCGGACCTTGATGCCGGCGAGGCGGGCCGCCTCCGGGTTGCCGCCGACCGCGATGGTGCGGCGGCCGAAGGTGGTGCGGTTGAGCAGGATCCAGCCGGCCACCGCGACGACCACGAAGATCAGCACGAGGACGGGGATGCCGAGCACGTCGGCGCGGAAGAAGTCGAGGAACGGGGTGACCGTGACGATCTGCGTCTGCCGGTTCGAGATCAGCTCCGCGAAGCCGCGGGCGGCGACGAGCATCGCCAGCGTCGCCATGAACGCGACGACGCGGCCGTAGGCGATCAGCGCCCCGTTGATCAGACCGCAGACGAGGCCCACGAGCACCGCGGTGAGCACGATGACCAGCCAGGAGGTGTTCGCCGCGTAGTACTGCGTCGACACAGTGCTCGCCCAGACCGTCGCGAGCCCCATCACCGAGCCGACCGAGAGGTCGATGCCGCCCGAGGTGATGACGAAGGTCATGCCGATGCTCAGCACGCCGATCACGGCGGCCAGGCGGAGGATCGTCAGCACGTTGTCGACGCTGGCGAAGCGCTCCCCCGCGGTGGCGAACCCGACGATGCAGAGGATGACCAGCGCGAGCACCAGACCGACGTTCCGGCCGAGCGAGCCGCCCATGATCCCGCGGAGCCCGGAGCGGGCGTCCTTCGGCGTCCCGCCGCTCGGCCCTCCCGTCGCGGCCGAGGCGTGACGGCCGGCGTCCTCCTGCGGACCGCCGATCGACGGTGACGCGGTGTCGAGCTGTCCGCTCACGCTGCACTTCCTTCCATGACGAGATCGAGCACGCGGTGCTCGTCGATCGAATCGGCGGGGCCCTCGTGGACCACGGCGCCGTCGGAGATCACGAGCACTCGGTCCGAGAGCCCGAGGACCTCGCCGATCTCGCTGGAGACCACGAGGACGGCGGCGCCGTTGGTCGCGAGGTCCCGGATCAGGGTGTAGATCTCGGCGCGCGCTCCGACGTCGACCCCGCGGGTCGGCTCGTCGAGCAGCAGCACCCGGCAGCCGCGCACCAGCCAGCGGGCGAGGAGCGCCTTCTGCTGGTTGCCGCCGGAGAGGGTGCGGGCGTCGCGGTCGACGCCGTGCGGGCGGAGGTCGAGCGCGACCGCCTGCTCGGCCGCCGCCGCGCGCTCGGAGCGCTCGTCGAGGAAGCCGCGCTTGGCGAAGCGGTCGAAGGTCGAGAGGGTGATGTTGCGGTAGACCGGCTCGTCCAGGAGCAGGCCCTGGCTCTTGCGCTCCTCCGGGCAGAGGCCGATGCCGGCGTCGACCGCCGCGGTGACCGAGCCGGCCCGCAGGCGCGTGCCCGCCACGCTGACGGTGCCGGTGCTGGCGCGGCGCGCCCCGTAGATGGTCTCCAGGATCTCCGAGCGGCCGGAGCCGACCAGCCCCGCGAGGCCGACGACCTCGCCGGCGCGGATCTCGAGGGAGACGTCGGCGAACGAGCCGCGCAGCCCCAGGTTCTCGACCTTCAGCAGCGTCTCGGCCTCGGTCGCCACCTCGGGACGGTCCGGGAAGACGTACTCCACGGCGCGGCCGGTCATCAGCGTGATCAGCTTCGCGGTCGGGGTGTCGGCGACGGCGAGGTTCTTCGCGACCGTCGCGCCGTCCTTGATGACGGTGATCCGATCGCCGATGGCGCGGATCTCCTCCAGCCGGTGCGAGATGTAGACGATGGCGACGCCGTCGGCGGTGAGCTGGCGGACCACGTGGAAGAGGTTCTCCACCTCCTCCGAGTCGAGCACCGCGGACGGCTCGTCCATGATGATGACCCGCGCGTCGTGCGAGAGGGCCCGCGCCATCTGCACGATCTGCTTGCCGGCGGCGGAGAGGCTGCCGACCTCGCGGTGCGGGGCGATCTCGGGGTGGCCGAGGCGCTGCATCAGCTCGCGGGTGATCTTCGCGGCCTTGGAGCGGGCGGTGAAGCCGCCGCGGGAGAGCTCGTGGCCGAGGTAGATGTTCTCGGCGACCGAGAGGCCGTCGACGACGTCCAGCTCCTGGTACATCGTGGCGATCCCGAGCGCGAGGGCGGCCGTCGGCGACGGGATCGTGACGACCTTCCCGTCCACGAGGATCTCGCCCTCGGTGGGCTGGTGGGCGCCGGCGAGCGTCTTGATGAGCGTCGACTTGCCGGCCCCGTTCTGGCCGAGGAGGCAGTGCACCTCGCCCGGGCGGACGTCGAGGTCGACGCCGTCGAGGGCTCGTGCTCCGGGGAAGATCTTGACGATGCCGCGCATCTGCAGAAGCAGTTCTGACGCGGTGTCCTGAGTGCGGGAAAGAGGCTGAGCGGCGATGCTGCCGGGGTCTGCGGTGACCATGCGGACGAAGCTACAGCGACTTAAGTCGCGGGTCAACCAAAAGTTCTGAGTCGTTTCGAAGGAGATCCGGGCACTCGTCCAGCGCGTCGAAACGCTTCCGTCATCCGCGCCAGCCCGGGGATCCGCGGGTTTACGCGACATCTGGCGGCGTTTCTCCGGCGGTTTCGGGACACGACGTCTCGTGATGGAGCGCTCTCCGAGCCTATGAATCGCCGTCGGGCCGCGACCCGCTCGTGACCTCCGGGCCGGCGCACCCGCTCGGGCCGGCCTCCCGCCCAGCAGAAAGAGCTGGCCAAGTCGAGCGCGGGCGTGGGAGGGTCGACCCGCCGACGAAAGGACGACGATGTCGAACGACCGAGCCCTGCGCGTCGCGATGGTGGGGACCGCCTTCATGGGCCGCACCCACTCGCACGCCTGGCGCACCGCCCCCCGCTTCTTCCCGCTGCCGCTGCGGCCCGAGCTGGCCGTGCTGGTGGGCACCGACCCGCAGCGGACCGCCGAGCGCGCCGAGACCCTGGGCTGGGGCGAGTCGTCGGCGGACTGGCGCGCGGTGATCGCCCGCGACGACATCGACCTCGTCGACGTCTGCACCCCCGGCGACACCCACGCCGAGATCGCGATCGCCGCCCTCGAGGCCGGCAAGCACGTGCTCTGCGAGAAGCCGCTCGCCAACTCCGTCGAGGAGGCCGAGCGGATGGTCGCCGCGGCCGCCGCGTCGGGCCGCGTCGCGATGTGCGGCTTCAGCTACCGCCGCACTCCCGCACTGGCGCTGGCCAAGCGCTTCCTCGACGAGGGCCGGCTCGGCGCGATCCGCCACGTCCGGGCCCAGTACCTGCAGGACTGGCTCAGCGACTCCGAGGCCCCGCTGACCTGGCGCCTCGACGCCGCGAAGGCCGGCTCGGGTGCCCTCGGCGACATCGGCGCGCACATCATCGACAGCGCGCAGTGGCTGACCGGCACGCCGATCACCTCCGTCTCGGCCGTCCTGCGCACCTTCACCACCGAGCGCCCCGTGCTCTCCTCGCAGTCGGGCCTCGGCGGTCGCGCGGAGGAGGGCGCCGAGCGCGGACCGGTCACCGTCGACGACGCCGCCGCCTTCACCGCCTCCTTCGCGGGCGGCGCCCTCGGCGTCTTCGAGGCGACCCGCGTCGCCACCGGCCGCAAGAACGCCAACCGGATCGAGATCAACGGCGAGACCGGCAGCATCGCCTTCGACTTCGAGCGGATGAACGAGCTCGAGTACTACGACGGCCGCGACCCCGAGGACGCCCAGGGCTTCCGCACCATCCAGGTCACCGAGCCCGCGCACCCCTACATGTCGGCCTGGTGGCCCACCGGCCACGGCATCGGCTACGAGCACCTCTTCACCCACCAGGTCGTCGACCTCGTCGAGGCGATCGCGGCCGGCACCCCCGCCACCCCCACCTTCGCCGACGCCCTCGAGGTCCAGCGCGTCCTCGCCGCCGTCTCGACGAGCGCCGCGAACCGCTCGGAGTCCACCCCCGTCCAGCGCGGCACCGGCCCGGTCTGACGCCGCGCGGCACCGCGCCCGCCACCGCGGAGGAGATTTCCCAGCAGGCTGCTGGGAAATCGAGTGATACTCCGCGCTCTTCCTTCTCTCGCACGATGTGCGAGCAGAGTGTCGACGGTTCCGGAAGAGTGCAGGGCCTCGACAGCGCACGGAGTGCCAGGCTGGGGCGATGCGCCGGCGAGGGAGTTCCGCGGCGGCCGTCGTGGTCGTCGCGCTGCTGCTGGGCGGCTGCGTCGAGGCCGAGTCCGGGCCGGCGGCGGTCGGTGCCGGCGGGGTGGCGGACGGCACGGCGGCGAGCGTCTCGGCCGCGGGGACCGTCGACGTCTCCTACCAGCGGCAGGGCGACTTCGCGGTCGTCGTCGCGCTCGACTGCTCGGCCTGCTCCGGGAGCGTCACCGTGTCGGCGCCCGGGCGCAGCACCCCGGTGGGCGAGGCCGCGGCGGGGACCGAGTCGGCGTGGCTCCTCGAGACCGTCGCGACCGACGCCGTCGACCAGTCACTGCTCGTGCAGGCCGCCGGCCACTGGACGCTCACCCTGCGGAGCTGGAACGACCTGCCCGAGGTCTCCGGTGAGCAGTCGGGCAGCGGATCCGCGGTGCTCGCCTTCTCGGACGAGGTCGACAGCCTCGACGTCGCCTACGGCCCGGCGAGCAGCGAGGACTCGCTCTCCGGCCGCGTCCTCGGCACCGCCGGCACCCGGCAGACCTTCGGCGACACCACCGCCTTCGCCCGCGTCGTCGACGCCACCCTGCCCGGCGTGGTCGCGATCCGCACCGACGGCAGCTGGACCCTCACCCCGGTCCCCTGACGCCCGCGGGCCCCGTCCCGCTCCGCGAGATGCCACTCATGAGCACGACACGCCGCGGGATCCGTGCACATGAGGCATCTCGCGGGAGGGGTCAGCCTGGCGCCCCGGGGGTTTCGCCTCGTGAGGCGATCCTGCGCCATACTTCGGGGATGAGCAAGAAGATTGACGCGGCCCACCGCGCGCTGGTAACCGCCCTCAACAAGCACGCCGCCCTCGTCGGCGACAAGTCGGCGAAGCCGAGCAAGGTCGCGCGCGCCGCGTCCGAGCTCCGCTCCGCGACGAAGGCCTACTCGGCGCTCGTCTCGGCCCGCACCGGCACCTCGAGCCCGTTCGCCGATCTGGCCGACCCGCGTCTGGACCAGCCGACCATCGCCTCGCTCCGGGCCGAGCGCGACGCGATCGCCGCGCGCCTGGCCAAGCACGAGGCCCTGGCGGCGGAGTCGGGCGACCAGGCCCTCGCCGGCTGACCCTCCTCCCCAGCTCTCCCTCCCGCGCGGAAGTCGCCGTGTTACGGGCACGTTTCGCGCGCCCGGCGTCGCCCTGCGTACGGTGGTCCCCGGGATCCGCGCAGTCGCGGCGTCGAGCGACCGGAGGCCGGTCGCAGCGCCGGCGGTGACCAGCACCGCCCGGCGTGGACGCCGCCCGGATCCTCTCCACGGAAGGATCCACCGCATGTCCCTGCGCCGCACGCTCCTCGCGACCACCGCGATCACCGCCTCCGCCCTCTTCCTCGCCGGCTGCTCGGCCGCCGGCGGTGAGGGCGACGACACCGTCCGCATCGGCGTGGTCGGCGCGAGCGACCCCTACTGGGCGACCTACGAGCAGGCCGCGGAGGACGCCGGCATCGACGTCGAGATCGTCGACTTCACCGACTACAACCAGCTCAACCCCGCGCTGACCGAGGGCGAGATCGACCTCAACCAGTTCCAGCACCTGGTCTACCTGGCGCAGTACAACACCTCCGCCGACGCGGACCTCGTGCCGATCGGCGCGACCGCGATCTACCCGCTCGGCCTCTACTCGACGCAGTACGACAGCGTCGAGGACATCCCCGAGGGCGACAGCGTCGCCGTCCCGAACGACACGAGCAACCAGGCCCGCGCCCTCCTCGTGCTCCAGTCGGCCGGCCTGATCGAGCTGAAGGACGGCGGCAGCGCCTTCTCCGACCTCGACGACATCGACACCGGCGCCTCGAAGGTGACCGTCACCGCGCTCGACGCGGCGCTCGTCCCGACCTCGCTCCCCGACGTCGCCGCGGCGATCATCAACAACGACTACATCGAGGGCGCGGGCCTCGAGGCCTCCGACGCGATCGCCCAGGACGACCCGAGCGACCCGAGCGCGGTGCCCTACGTCAACGTGTTCGCCGCCCGGGCCGACGACGCCGAGAACGAGACGTACCTGAAGCTCGTCGAGGTCTACCAGACCTCGCAGGACGTGCTCGACGGAGTGTCCGAGCAGTCGGGCGGCACGGCCGTCTTCGCGACGACCCCCGCCGCCGAGCTGCAGTCGACCCTCGCCACCGTCGAGGCCGACACCGCCGCCCAGAGCTGACCCGCCCCGCCCCCGCCGCGATCCCGCGGCCCAGCAGTGCCCGATCCCAGCAGTGAAGGAAGCGCCGTGCCGCTCATCCGCCTCGCCGACGTGAGCAAGGTCTACCCGCCGCTCGCGCGCGGCGCGACCGCCCTGACCGCCGTGGACGGCGTCAGCCTCGACATCGAGGCCGGCGACGTCTACGGCGTGATCGGCTACTCCGGAGCCGGCAAGAGCACGCTCGCGCGCCTGATCAACGCGCTCGAGCCCGCCACCGGCGGCAGCATCGAGATCGACGGCCGCGAGATCGTCGGGCTGCCCGAGCGCGAGCTCCGCCGGCTGCGGCTCGGAATCGGCATGATCTTCCAGCAGTTCAACCTCTTCGGCTCGAAGACGGTCGAGCAGAACGTCGCCTATCCGCTGCAGGTCGCCGGCACGCCGCGGACCGAGCTGCGCAGCCGAGTCGACGAGATGCTCCGCTTCGTCGGACTCTCGGACAAGGCCCGCAGCCACCCGGAGCAGCTCTCCGGCGGCCAGAAGCAGCGCGTCGGCATCGCCCGCGCCCTCGCCGCCTCGCCGCGCATCCTCCTCGCCGACGAGGCCACCAGCGCCCTCGACCCGGACACCACCGGCGAGGTGCTCGCCCTCCTGCGCCGGATCAACGAGGAGCTCGGCGTCACCATCGTCGTCATCACGCACGAGATGGACGTGGTGCAGCAGCTCGCGACGAAGGTCGCCGTGATGGAGGCGGGCCGCATCGTCGAGCGCGGCCCCGTCTTCGACGTCTTCTCGGCCCCGAAGGAGGCGGTCACCCGCCGCTTCGTCTCCACGGTCGTGCGCACGGTGCCCTCGCGGGAGGAGGCGGCGGTGCTGCGCGCGCGCCACGCAGGCCGCCTCGTCACGCTGTCCTTCTCCGACGGCTCCGCCTCGCAGGGCGAGGTCTTCGCCGAGATCGCGCAGGCCGGCGTCCCGCTCGAGCTCGTCTACGGCGGCATCACCGATGTCCGCGGCCGCGCCTTCGGCCACCTGACCGTCGCGCTCGACTCCTCCGACGACGTGGTCGACCCCCTGCTGGCCCGCCTCGGCGCCCGCGTCGCCCTCACGGAGGTGCCCCGATGAACGAGCTCGTCCCGCTGCTGCCCAAGCTCGCCGAGGCGACCGGGCAGACCCTCTACATCGTGGCGTTCAGCCTGCTCTTCGGCGGTCTCGGCGGCCTGCTGATCGGGCTCGGCCTGGCCGTCACCCGCGCGGGGGCGCTCTACGCCAACCGGGTCGTCTTCGGTCTGCTGAACGTGATCGTCAACATCTTCCGGCCGATCCCGTTCATCATCTTCATCGCCGCCGCCCAGCCGCTGGCCCGCCTCGTGGTCGGCTCCGGCATCGGCACCGACGCGATCATCTTCTCGCTCTCGCTCGCCGCCGCCTTCGGCATCGGCCGCATCGTCGAGCAGAACCTGCTGACCGTGCAGCCCGGCGTGATCGAGGCCGCGCGCTCGGTCGGAGCGAGCCGCTTCCGGATCGTGCGCACGGTCCTGCTGCCCGAGGCGCTCGGACCGCTGATCCTCGGCTACACCTTCGTCTTCGTCGCGATCATCGACATGTCGGCGGTCGCCGGCTACATCGGCGCCGGCGGCCTCGGCACCTTCGCGATCCAGTACGGCTACCGCCAGTTCGAGCCCGTCGTCACCTGGGCGGCCGTCCTCGTCATCATCGTCATCGTCCAGCTGGTCCAGCTGCTCGGCAACGTCCTGGCCCGCCGCGTCCTCCGCCGCTGACCCCCTGCCCCTCCCCCGCCGCGAGATGCCACTTGCGTACACGACACGCCGGAGAACGCGTGCACAAGTGGCATCTCGCGGGAAGAGCGGGCACGGTGGTGCGTCATGAGGATCCGATACGACCCGAGTGCGAACGCCGCCTACCTGCCCGTCGGGCGTGAGCCCGAGGCCGGCGAGTCAGTCCAGCAGGTGCACGACATCGCCGACCCGCACGGGTTCGGCGAGATCATCCTCGACTTCGACGCCGCCGGTCACCTCATCGGCGTTGAGATCCTCGGTGCGCGGAAGCTCCTGCGCCCCGAGGCCCTGGCCGACGCCGACATCCTCTGACGCCTGCGCTCTGCGCCCCGGTTAACCACCTCCGCGAGATGCCACTTGTGCACGCCTTTCACGGCGTGTCGCGTGCACAAGTGGCATCTCGCGGAGGAGGGGAGAGGACGGCTCAGTAGCGGGGCTTGCGCTCCGGGCGGTCGGTGGAGCGGGACGGGCCCGAGGGACGGCCGCCGCGGTCGGCGCCGGCGCGGCTGGGGCGGCGGTCGGGCTTGAGCTCGATCAGCTGGCCGCTGATGCGGGTTCCGGCGAGGCGGTCGAGCACGTCCTGGGGCAGGTCGGCCGGCAGCTCCACGATCGAGAAGTCCGGGCGGATGTCGATGTGCCCGAAGTCGCCGCGGTTGAGGCCGCCCTCGTTCGCGAGCGCGCCGACGATCTGGCGGGGCTCGACGCGCTGACGGCGGCCCACCTCGATCCGGTACGACGCGAGGTTGCTGTTCGACGAGCGCTGGCGGCGCTCGGGACGCTCGCGGTCGTTGTCATACGAGGACCGGTCGGAGCGCTCGGGGCGGTCGCCCCGGCTGTCCTCGCGGCGGAAGCGGGGGTCGTCGGGCGAGAGCAGCAGCGGCTCGTCGCCCTGGGCGACGATCGCCAGGGCGGCGGCCACGTCCGACTCGACCACGTCGTGGTGCTCGACGTAGTGGCCGATGATGTCGCGAAACCGGTCGAGCCGCTCGCGGTCGGCCAGCGCCGTGGTGATGGCGTCGTCGAAGCGCGAGAGGCGCGTGACGTTGACGTCCTCGACGCTCGGGAGGCGCATCTCGGTCAGCGGCTGACGGGTCGCCTTCTCGATGGCGGAGAGCAGGCGGCGCTCGCGCGGGGTCACGAAGCTGATCGCAGCACCGCTGCGGCCGGCCCGGCCGGTGCGGCCGATGCGGTGCACGTACGACTCGGTGTCGATCGGGATGTCGTAGTTGACGACGTGGCTGATCCGGTCGACGTCGAGACCGCGGGCCGCGACGTCGGTTGCGACGAGGATGTCGAGCTTGCCCGACTTCAGCTGCTCGACGGTGCGCTCGCGCTGGGCCTGGGCGACGTCGCCGCTGATCGCGGCGGCCGTGTAGCCGCGGGCGCGCAGCTTCTCGGCGAGGGTCTCGGTCTCGCTCTTGGTGCGGACGAAGACGATCATGCCCTCGAAGTTCTCGACCTCGAGGATGCGGGTCAGCGCATCGACCTTCTGCGGGTACGACACCATCAGGTAGCGCTGGGTGGTGTTCGCGGAGGTCGTGGTCTTGGCCTTGACCGTGATCTCCTCCGGGTCCTTCAGGTACTTCTGCGAGATGCGGCGGATCTGCGACGGCATGGTCGCCGAGAACAGGGCGATCTGCTTCTCGACCGGAGTGTCGGCGAGGATCGTCTCGACGTCCTCGGCGAAGCCCATCTTGAGCATCTCGTCGGCCTCGTCGAGCACCAGGTACTTCAGGTGCGTGAGGTCGAGCGTGCCCTTCTCGAGGTGGTCCATGATGCGGCCGGGGGTGCCGACGACGACGTGGACGCCGCGACGCAGCGCGGACAGCTGGGTGCCGTAGCCCTGACCGCCGTAGACGGGGAGGACGTGCACGCCGCGCAGGCCGGACGCGTAGCGCTCGAACGCCTCGCAGACCTGCAGCGCGAGCTCGCGCGTGGGCGCGAGGACGAGCGCCTGAGGGGTCTTCTGCGAGACGTCGAGGCGGGAGAGGATCGGCAGCGCGAACGCCGCGGTCTTGCCGGTGCCGGTCTGCGCGACGCCGAGGACGTCGCGGCCGGACAGGAGGGAGGGGATCGTCGCCGCCTGGATCGCGGAGGGCGTCTCGTAGCCGACCTCCTTGAGGGCCTTGAGGACGGGGTCGCTGAGACCCAGGTCCGAGAAGACCAGCGAGGGGGCGGTCTCGTCTGCCGGCGCGGCCGGGGCGGTGCTGTCGGCGGCGGGCGCGGTCGCGCCGTCGGCCTGGGGGGCGGGTTCGGGTGTATCGGTGGACGCCATAGTGCAACGGTAGGCCGTCGGAGGCGCGCGCGAGCGCAGAACCGGCCTCTGAGCGGGCATTCGCCCCGGATCGGCGGCTGTGGAGGGGGCTCGGAGGGCTCCCGCGGGGCTTCGCGGGCGCCGGCCTCAGTAAAACTCGACCGTGTCGACCCGGTTGATCAGCTCCTCGCCGTCGAGGAAGCGGGTGGCGTTGCGGGCGAAGAGCTCGGCGATGAGGCGGTCCTCGGCCGCGTTCAGCGCGGCGGTGTGCGGGCTGAGCAGCACGCTCGGGTGGCTCCAGAGCGGGCTGTCCTGGGCGAGCGGCTCCTCCGCGACCACGTCGAGGGCCGCGAAGCCGACCCGGCCGTCCTCGAGCGCCGCGAGCAGCGCGTCCTCGTCGATCACGGTGCCGCGGCCGACGCTGACCAGCGTCGCCCCCGGGCGCAGCGCGGCGAAGAAGTCCGCGCCGACCAGCTTCTCGGTCTGCTCCGTGCCGGGCAGCGTGACGACCACCCCGTCGATCCGCCCGGCCACCTCGGCGATCGCGGAGGGCTGCACGATCTCGTCCACGTGCTCCACGGCGTCGGCGTGCCGGCTGGTGCCGATCACCCGGGCACCGAGCGTTGCGAGCTTCTGCGCGGTCGCGCGGCCGATGGTGCCGAGCCCGACGATCAGGACGGTCTGCTCCGACAGCAGCCCCATCGTCCAGCGCGAGCCCCACTCGCGCGCGCCCTGCAGTGCCTGCAGCTTCGGCAGCGTCTTCGCGCCGGCGAGCAGCCCGAAGAGGGAGAACTCGGCCAGCGGATCGGAGTGCACGCCCGCGGAGGTGGAGAACGCGACCCGCGCGAGCGCCTCCTCGTCGAGACCCGCCTTCTTGACCTGCGCGCCGCCGCCCGCGGGCATCGTCTGCACCCAGCGCAGCGCCGGGTTCGCGGCGACGGTCCGCGCGAGCGCCGCCGGGTCCTCGCCCGGGATCCCGTAGAGCACCGCGGCGGAGTCGACCAGCTCCTCGAACGCGGCCTGCTGCTCCGCCGTGCGCTCGAAGGCCGGGTCGCCGCCGTGATCGCCCGGGTGCCGCATCGGCGGCAGCAGGCTCTGATCGGCCACGAAGTGGATCCGCGGCTCGAGCTCGACCACCCGTGCGATCAGCTCCTCGCTGATCGGCGTGGCGGCCACGACGCGGAGGCGATCGGTCGAAGTCGGTGCGGGCGTCGTCACAGGGTTCCCTTCGAGCGGCGGGCGGCGGGCCCTCGGGCGTCGCCGGGGTCTCCCGCCAGCGTAGTGAGCGGTCGAGGACCCCTGGGAAGCAACCCCTTTCCCGCCCCCGTTGCTGTGGATGTCCGCGTCGTCCGCTGTCGGTTCCCGCGTCGCCGGCTGGACGAACGGTGAGGACGCCCGCGCTCGTCACGGCCGCCGCCCTAGCGTCGGAGGACGGCAACGACGATCGAAGGAGACCGGATCATGGCAGCAGCAGGAGTGGCGACGGTATGGGTGCCCGTCGAGGACATGGAGCGGGCGGTCGCGTTCTACCGCGACACCCTCGGCCTCGACGTGAAGAGCACCTCGAGCGACTGGTCGGAGCTCGACGCGGGCGGACTGATGATCGGGCTGAACGCCCGCGAATCGGCCTCCGTCTCCGAGAGCGGCGGAGCGGTCGTCTCGTTCCAGCCCGACGGCAGCATCGAGGACGAGCTGGAGCGGCTGAAGGCCCGCGGCGCGTCGATCGAGGGCGAGATCAGCGATCACGAGTGGGGTCGCATCCTGCCCTTCAAGGACTCCGAGGGCAACGACCTCCAGTACTACACACCGCCGCAGAGCTGACGGCGAGCGCGTGACGGCGGAGGGGAGACGGGCAGGTCCCGCCTCCCCTCCTCCGCGTCACGCGGGCGGGCGCAGCGGCAGGCGGCCGGCCAGGCGCGCGCCGCCCAGCGCGGCCGACGGGGCCAGCTCGATCGATCCGCCGTAGACCGCGAACTGCCGCGAGAGCCGCTCCAGCCCCGAGAGCACCGGCGCCGCAGCGAGGCCGCCGCCGTCGTCGTCGAGACCGACGACCACCGCGTGCTCCGTCCCGCCGCGGGCGACGTCCAGGTGCAGCCGCACGGCGCGGGCCCCGCCGTGCTTGAGCGCATTGGTCAGCGCCTCCTCGATCAGGCGCACCAGCAGCACGCGCTGCTCGAGCGGGACCCCGTGCTCCTCGATCCCCGGGTAGTCGTCGTCGACGGCGAGGTCGACCGCGATCTCCGGCGGCAGTCGCGAGATCAGGTCGCGGGCGGCGGCGACCAGCCCGTGCTCGATGTCGACCGGGTAGAGCGCCCCGCTGACCGCGCGGACCTCCTGCTCGCGCAGCTCGTCGAGCCGCGCCGCGATGCCGATCAGGCGCTCGTCGGCGGCATCGGAGGACGACGCCTCGGCCAGCCCGCGCAGCTCAGCCGCCAGCACCACCAGCGTGTTCTGCAGCCGCCCGTGCAGGCCCTGTGCGACCTCGCGGCGCACCCGCAGCTCCTCCTGCTGGAGCGCCTGCACGGCGTCGACGGCCTGCAGCAGCACCCGGGCGCGCTCCCGCTCCTTCTCGCGCACACCGCGGGTGGCCTCGACGAGCAGGAAGCCGAATGAGACGATCAGGCCGACGACCACCGCACCCACCACCAGCTCGACCACGAGGGCGTCGAGCGCGGTCGGCAGGTAGACCCCGACGATCAGCTGCAGCCCGACCCGCGTGAGCGCGACGGCGACCGCGATCCCGACCGTGACCAGCAGCCGACGAGCGCGGGGGTGGCGCTCGGGGCGGAGCAGGGTGACGAGCGCGACCGCGAGCCCGATCGTCGCGACGTTCACGACCACGCGCACGACGACGTCCACGACCGGGCCGCCCTCGACCCCTCGGACGGTCTGCGACAGCATGCCCAGCGCGAAGACCGCCTGCAGCGCCGCGAGGACGGCCAGCACCCCGCCGAGGATCGCGACGGTCCCGCGCAGGATCCGGTTGTCCTCCGCGTCGTCCGCGCGTCGCGGGCGGGAGTGGTCGGGGAGCGTCACCGGGTGTGCTCCAGGAACAGCAGCGTCGCCTCCACGCGCGGGTTCCGCGACCCGTCGGAGCGCAGACCGAGCGCCGCGTAGAGGGCGTTCACGTGGTTGTCGACCGAGCGGACCGCGATGCCCAGCCGCCCCGCGATCGCCGCGTTGGTGAGTCCGGAGGCGAGCGCGGTGAGCACCTCGTACTGGCGGCGGCTGAGGGCGTCGACGGGCGAGCTCCGGCGGGCGGTGCGCGCGGCGACCAGCGCGGGGTCGAGCACGGTCCGGCCGTCGAGGGTCGCCCGGATCGCGGTCATCAGCGCGGGGGACGAGAGGGACGAGCTCTTCGAGAGGTAGCTCCAGCCGCGCACCTCGGCGCGGCCGAGCCGGAGGAAGCGGTGCATCGAGTCGACGGCCGAGAGCAGCACGATCGCGAGGTCGGGGTCCCGGGAGCGCAGCTCGCGACCGAGCTCGATGCCGTCGCCGTCACCCAGCTCGATGTCGACGATCGCGACGTCGAGCTCGGCGGGACGCAGCCGCTCGCGCGCCTCCGCGGCGGACGAGGCCTCGACGACGCTCCGGACGCCGGGGACGGAGCGCAGTAGCGAGCCGAGCATCTGCCGGTAGAGCGGCTGATCCTCGACGACGGCGAGCCTCAGCTCCCGCAGACCGCTCACCGATGTCACACCGCATATCTTGACGCGGCGCCGGGCACGCGACCGGCGCCACGAGTGCCCAGGAGGCCCAGACCCCGTCAAAGGGGGGCATCGCTCCGAGCCCGGAGAGAGGTGCGGGGCGGTCGTGGAGACATCCCGTCTCATCCCGGCGGCAGCAGCGCCCCGGTGAGCGCCAGCCCGGCGACCGCCGCGGCGAGCGCCGCCGCCCACATCCCGAGCCCGTAGCCGAGTCCCGCGCGCCAGCGCCGCTCCAGCAGCATCCGCGCCGCCTCGACGCTCGCCGTGCTGAACGTGGTGAAGCCGCCGAGGACCCCGGTGCCGAGCACGAGGCGCCACGACTCGTCCAGAGCGCCGCCGAGCGCCAGGCCGGTGACGACTCCGAGCAGCAGCGAGCCGGAGACGTTGATCAGGAGCGTCCCCACCGGCCAGCGCACCGGGACGAGCGAGCGCGCCACGCCGTCGAGGACGAGGCGGGCCGCGGCGCCGGCACCGCCCGCGAGGGCGACGCCGAGGAAGAGGAGCACGTGCGTCACTCCGTCACCGCGCTCCGCCGGCTCGCGAGCACGACGCCGAGCACCGCCGCGAGGGTGCCGAGCACGAGCGTGACGCCGGTGTAGAGGAGGACCTCGGCCCAGCGCCCGTCCTCGAGGAGGGCGACCGTGTCGAGGGAGAAGGTGCTGTAGGTCGTGAAGCCGCCGAGCACCCCGGTGCCGAGCAGCAGGCGGAGGGTGCGCCGCCCGCCGCTGTCCGGCCCGCGGCGGGCGAGGCCGGCCAGCAGGAGGCCGAGCAGGAACGCGCCGACGAGGTTGACCGCGATCGTCGCCACGGGGACCGCGCCGATCGGGGGCAGGACGAGCACCGTCCCGTAGCGGGCGGCCGTGCCGACGGCGCCGCCGACCGCGACCAGGAGGATCGCGCTCGGCCGCAGGTGCAGCGGCGTCACTCCCCCGTGTCCCAGGGGACGCGGCGCCGGGCGTCCGCGCCCGCGCGGGGCACGACGAGCACGGGGCGCTGCTGCCGGTGCGCGAGGTGCACCGCGACGCTGCCGCTGAGGAACTCGGCGATGCCCGCGAGCACCCCGGGGTCGCGGGTGCCGACCACGATCATCCGGGCGTCGACCTCCTCGGCCACGTCGGTGAGGGCCAGGGCCGGCTCGCCCTGGGCGGTGCGCAGCGTCCAAGCGACTCCCGTGCCGTCGAGGAGCTCCGCGAGTGACGCGCGGAGTCCGGGCGGCTCGGTCGGACCGGCGTCGGCGGCTCCGGAGCGGGGCACGAGGCCGACGGGGATGCCGCCCGTCATCGGGTCGACGTACTCGCCGACGAGGTAGGGATCGGCGACGACGGTGAGCAGCAGCAGCGGGGCGCCGAGCCCGGAGGCGAGCTGCGCGGCGGTGCGGACGACCTCGGGACGCTGCCCGTCGACGACGCCGACGAGCACGGGTCCGGAGGGGGTGGATTCGGTCATGGACGGCTCCTTCCCTGGTCCTTCCATCCTCCCACCGGGGCCCGGCCGGGAGGCGATGCTGCGCGACGAGTTCGCCCGTGATCATTCCGTTACCGGGCGGGGGCGGGCTAGAGTGACGAGTCGCCGGGCCCTGCCGGCGCCCCGCACCGCCCCGCAGGCCCTCCTGCACCACCCCCCGTCCGCCCACCCGAGGAGAGCGCACGCGTGTCGACCACTGGCATTCCCGATCCGCTGGAGTGTCACGACACCTCTCCCTCCGCGCCGGTGCATCGCACCCGCCGAGAGGCCCGCGCCGCCGAGGCGGCCGCCGAGGCCCGCGTCGTCGAGACCCGCGTCGCTGAGACCCGCGTCGCTGAGGTCCGGACCGCCGCCGCCTCCGCGACCCCGCGGACGCCCGTCGCCCCGCGCACTCCCGCGGTCCCGCAGCCCGCCCGCACCGGCTCGCTCAGCCGCCGCACCCTCGGCTTCGCCACCTTCTCGATCGTCGGCGGCCTCTTCGCCACCGCCGCGCTCCCCGCCTACGGCGCCCGCAGCACCTCGGCCACCGCGGGCGGCACAGCCGCGAACCGGGTCGGCCTGCAGAACCTCACCGTCTCGTCGGAGGCGGCCGGCCAGACCGCCGTCCGCGACGCGTTCGCCGCACCGACGCAGGCGCAGCTCGACGAGGCCGGCCGCCAGGCGGCCGTCCTGCAGAACGCGAACGGCGGCGGCTTCAGCACCGTGCAGACCCGCGCCGTCGGCGACGACTACCCGTGGCCGCACGAGACGATCGACGACAACGGCGGCGGGCTCTCCCCGCTCGGCTACTACTACCGCGAGTGCGTCGACTTCGTGGCCTGGCGCCTGAACCGCGACGCCGGCGCGACCGCAGCGCCGTGGACGTACACCTGGGGCAACATCACGCCGATGGGCGGCAGCGCCTGGGAGTGGCCGGACAACTGGGCCGCGAAGGGCTGGGCCACGAGCTCCGTCCCGATCGTCGGCTGCGTCGCCTGGTGGACCTACAACCACGTCTCCTACGTGCAGCAGGTCAACGACGACGGCACCGTCCTCCTCGAGGAGTACAACTACGGCGGCCGCCACAGCTACGTCACCCGCACCTTCCCCACGGCACAGGTCCCCCTCTTCCTCTACCCGCCCGCCCTGTAGCGGCGGCCCCCGCCGCCTCGCGGATCGCTCACCGCCTTTGCGCGGACCCGTCCATGCTGATCGAGTGGCCCGCGAAGCGGGCGTATCGAGATCCACCACCGCCGGCAGGACGAGTCTGCAGACCGCCCCACTGAGGACGGTGGGTCTCGATACGCCCCTGCGGGGCTACTCGACCAGCATGACTGCGCGCCTGACGGCCGAGCCCTGCCTTTCGCCGAGACACCGAGCGATGTCCGCCGCCTCCGTGCCCGATCTCTGACGAGAGGGTCGACCCGCGAACGGGTGCACAACCATGGCCAGGAAGCCCGATCGGCGGGAGAACAGATCGATTCGGGAGATCCCGCCTCAGTTGTGCAGGGGCACTGTTGAGAGGACGGCCAGGAGGGCGGCGAACGCGGGGGTGCGCGGGTCGATCGGGGCGTAGTGGTCGGCGTCCGGGAGCTCGACGAGGCGCGCGGACGGGTGCGCGACGCAGTAGCGGCGGCTGTACGCGATCGGGACCTCGTCGTCGAGGGCGCCGTGCAGCAGCACGGTCGGCATCGGCGGGGCGGGGAGCCGCGCCGGGTCGAGGTCGTCGAGCGGGCCGTCCGGGCCGAGCAGCTCCACCACGGCGTCGTCGCCCAGTCGTTCGTCCGCGGCGGCGCGCAGGTCGGTCACTCCTGCCAGCGAGACGACGGCGTCGACGTGGGGCGACGGATGCGCGGCCTGCGACCACACGGCCAAGTGACCGCCGGCCGAGTGGCCGACCAGGACGGTGCGCGGGCGCTCCACGACGGGGACCAGAGGCGGGAGCGCCGCGACGGCCGCGAGGACGTCGTCGAAGGTGCCCGGCCGTCCGCCGCCCTCGTCGCCGACGCGCCGGTACTCGAGCAGCAGCACCGACCAGCCGGCGTCGGCGAGCGCGGCGGCCAGCGGACGCGCGTGGCTCCGGTCCCAGCGCGCGCGCCAGAAGCCGCCGTGCACGACCAGCACGACGCCCTTACCGGAGCCGCGGTAATGCTCGGCGATCTGCTCCGGTGCCTCGCCGTAGCGGAGCACCTGGTCGGCCTCGCGCGCCACGAGGTCGAGGACCCCGCTCACGCTCCGCCGTGGACCTCTCGGGACTCGCGCGCCCCCTCGACGAGCAGGTCGCGCACCGCCAGGACCACGGTCTCGACCTCCGCGAAGGAGGTGGAGAGCGGCGAGAGGCCGAGCCGGATGCCGCTGGGCGTGCGGAAGTCCGGGATGATCCCGCGCTTCCAGAGCACGGGCACCATCGCGGCGAAGTCCGGGTGGTCGACGGTGATGTGGCCGCCGCGGCGCGCGGGCTCGCGGGTGGTCGACAGCTCGACGCCGAGCGGGGCGAGGTGCTCGTCGAACAGCTCGACGGCGAAGGCGGTCAACGCGATCGACTTCGTGTGGATCGCGGGCAGGCCCGCCTCCTCGATCAGGTCGAGCATCGCCTGCATCGCCAGCATCCCGACGATCGGCGGCGTCCCGCTGAGGAAGCGGCGGATGCCGTCGGCGGGGTCGTAGGCGTCCCCCATCCGGAACGAATCCTTGACGCCCATCCAGCCCTGGATCGGCTGCTGAGCCCCGGCGATCAGCTCGCGGCGCACGTAGAGGAAGGCGGGGGCGCCCGGGCCGCCGTTGAGGTACTTGTAGGTGCAGCCCGTCGCCAGGTCCACGCCCCAGGCGTCGAGCTCGATCGGCAGCACGCCGACGGAGTGGCAGACGTCCCAGAGCACCAGCGCGCCGTGCTCGTGCACGATCGCGGTGATCGCCGGGACGTCGGCGGCGTAGCCGGAGCGGTAGGCGACCTGGCTCAGCACGACCACGGCCGTGTCGGCCCCGACGACCGCGCGGACGTCGTCGGGCGTGACCCCGCTGCCGGACTCGGTCTCGATCCAGCGGATCGTGGCGCCGGTCTCGGCGGCGATGCCCTCGACCACGAAGCGGTCGGTCGGGAAGTTGCCGCGGTCGATGACGATCTCGGAGCGGCCGGGCCGGGCGGTCAGCGCGGTGCGGATCAGCTTGTAGAGCGAGACGGTGGTGGAGTCGCCGACGACGACCTGGCCGGGAGCGGCGCCCAGCACGGAGCGGCCGAGGCGGTCGCCGAGCGTCAGCGGCAGCTGGAACCAGCTGTCGTCCCAGCCGCGGATGAGGCGGTTCCCCCACTCCTGCTCGACGAACGCGGCGTAGCGCTCGGTCAGGACCTTCAGCGGACGGCCGAGCGAGTTGCCGTCGACGTAGGCGGGCAGCGCCGGGTCGTCCGCGCCGACGAAGCGCGAGCGGTAGCCGGCGAGCGGGTCGAGGCGGTCGAGCTCGGCCGCGGAGGAGCGGACGGTCTGGTCGAGGGCCACGGCGGCCCTCCTCTCGTGTGGGGCGTGGATGCGGGGTGGAGCGGGGACTCCTCACAGTCGCACGAGCGGGCCCCCGCGGGACAGCACTCGCGGGAGGATGGTCGGGTGACCTCCTCCGCAGCGCCCGTCCACCCTCGCCCGCGCCTGCTCCCGAGTCTCGGGGTCGGCGTCGCAGCGGGCGTGCTCGGACTGCTGCCGTGGCTGCTCACCGGGCTGCGGCTGCCGCTGCAGAACCTCTGGGCGACCGACGTCCTGCCCGAGGAGATGCCGCTCGCGCTACTGCCGTTCAGCCAGTACTTCCTGACGCTGATCGTCTCGGTGATCGTGGTCGGGTCGGCCCTCGCGGGACTCGCGGCCCGCGTCGGTCGGCGCCGCGGCGTCGGCCCGCTCGGCGCGGCGCTCGGAGCGGTCGGCGTGCAGGTCGTCGCGCTGGTGCAGTCGGCGCTGACCGTGTCCGCCGGGCTGCGGGAGGACCGCGACTCCGACCTCTACCTCGCGGCGATCGTCGGCGGCACCGTCGGCGCGATCGCGGTCGGCGCGCTGCTCCTGCTCGTGATCGCCCGGGCGCCGAGGGCGGGGGCGGCCGTCGCGATCTCGCTCGCTGCGGTCGCCGCCGGTGGGTGGCTGACCGGAGTGGTGGCGCCGCTCAGCCGCGACGGCTCGGCCGCCGGAGTCGCGCTGCTGAACGCGGTGCAGTGGCTGCCGGGGATCCTGGCCGGTCTCGCCCTCGCCTGGTGCGGGGTCCTCTCCGCCGGCCGGGTGATCGCCTGGATCGTGAGCCTCGCCGTGCTCTGGGTCGGGCCGGTGCTGGTGACCGCCGTCTCGGCCGCCGCCGGCTCGCGGGTGCTCGCCCGCCATCCGCTCGAGATGCTCGACTACGCGCAGGCCGTCTTCACCAGCGCGCTGATGCTCCCCGCCGTCTCGCTCCGAACCCCCGTGACGGCCCTGGTGGTCGCCGCCCTCGGCGTCGCCGCCCTCCGCGCCTGGCACGCCCGACGAGCCTGATCGCCTCCGCGAGATGCCACTTGTGCACGCGACGCGCCGTGAAAGGCGTGCACAAGTGGCATCTCGCGGGAGGGGTCAGGACTCGAACCAGCCGCGGGGGTGGTGGTCGGCCGTCAGCGGGGTGCGCTCGCGCTTCGGGCGCGCCCACTGCACCGCGTTCGCCAGCACCCGCTTGATGTCGGGGTGGTGGTAGACGGGGTAGTCCTGGTCGCCGGGCGAGAAGTAGAACACTTTGCCGAGGCCCCGCGTGTACGTCACTCCGGAGCGGAAGACCTCGCCGCCCGAGAACGTCGAGAGGAACACCGTCTCCTCGGGCACCGGGATGTCGAAGTACTCGCCGTACATCTCCTGCTCGGGGATGACGATCGGGCTCGGCACGCCCTCGGCGATCGGATGCGTCGGCGCGATCGTCCAGACCAGCTCGCGGTCGTGGTCGTTCCGCCACTTGAGCGAGCAGGTCGTGCCCATCAGCGCCTGGAAGATCTTCGAGTAGTGCCCGGAGTGCAGGATCAGGATGCCCATCCCCTCCTGCACGTGCCGCAGCACCCGCTGCACGACCTCGTCCGACACCTCCGGGTGCGCGATGTGCGCCCACCAGAGCAGCACGTCGGTCTTCGCGAGCGCCTCCTCGGTCAGCCCGTGCTCGGGCTCGGGGAGGGTCGCGGTGCGCACCGAGACCGCGTCGCCGAGCGACTCGGACAATCCGTCCGCGATCACCCGGTGGATGCCGTCGGGGTAGTGCCGCATCACGGTCTCGTCGCCGCGCGTCTCGTGGCGGAACTCGTTCCAGACCAGGACCTCGAGGGGAGCGCTCATGCGACCGCCACCTCCTTCTTCTCGGCGGCGGAGCGGTAGATCGCGTCGACCACCCGGCTGCGGTGCAGCGCGTAGTCGCCGTAGTGGCCGGCGTAGCGGGGTCCGCCGGCGGGCGCGTCGGCACCCGAGGCGATGGCGGCCAGGAACTCCGCGATCACCGAGCGGTGGTGCCCGGCGGGCACCGGCACGTCGGGGCGCGAGGTGGTGGGGGCCCCGGCGACCTCGGAGTAGAACGTGAGCGTCCCCTCCGTCGCGTAGTCGGCGACGTGCAGGCGGGCACCGCCGGCCGAGCCGAGCAGCTCGACCTCGATGTCCTCGTGCACCTTGGAGTAGCTGGCCCAGGAGGCGTCGAGCTGCAGGCTGCGGCCGTTGTCGAGGCGCAGCAGCGCGCTGGAGAAGTCCTCGACCTCGAAGGCGTGCGTGCCGGCGGCGGCGACGCCGTGCGGCCGCCCGCCGCGGCCGGAGCGGCCGATCTCGCCGTAGGCGACCGCGGACACGCTCGTCACCCGCGGCTCGCCGAGCAGGTGCAGCGCGATGTCGAGGACGTGCGAGCCGAGGTCGATCAGCGGGCCGCCGCCCGCCAGCTCCTTGCTGGTGAACCAGGAGCCGATGCCGGGGATGCCGGTGCGCCGCTGCCAGCTCGCGCGGGCGTGGTAGATCTCGCCGAGCGGGGCGTCGTCGAGGTAGGTGCGCAGGTAGGCGACGTCGGCGCGACGGCGGTGGTTGTAGGCGATCTCGAGGACGCGGTCGTTGGCGCGGGCCGCGTCGACCATCTCGGCGGCGAGCTCGGCGGTCGTGGCGAGCGGCTTCTCGCAGAAGACGTGCTTGCCGGAGGCGAGCGCGGCGACGGCGATCGGGTGGTGCAGGTGGTTGGGCACGCCGATCGAGACGACGTCGAGGTCGTCGCGGGCGACGAGGTCCTCCCAGTCGGCGTAGAGGTCGGGGACGCCGCGGCTGGCGCCGAGCTCGCGCAGGCGCTCCTCCTCCTGGCCGGCGAGCGCGACGACGCGCGCGCCGGGGAGGGCCTGGAAGGCGTCGAGGTGGGTGGTGCCGGCGAAGCCGAGGCCGACGACGCCGACGCGCAGCTCCCCCGGAGTCTCGGTGGTGCCTGTGTTCTCGGTCATGCCGTCGAGCCTAGTCGAATTGATTCGAGTCCTCGATAAACATGCTGCTCCTGCTTCGGATGCGCCCGCACCATGCTGGTCGAGCAGCCCCGCAGGGGCGTATCGAGACCCACCGTCGTCAGCAGGGTGGATCTCGATACGCCCGCTCCGCGGGCTACTCGATCAGCAGGGAGGCGTCAGTGCGCGCGCTGCAGGCGCACCGCGATGTGCTCGCGGCCCGGCAGGTCGATGCGGAAGCGGCCCGAGTAGGTGCCGGGCAGGCGCTCGACGGTCATCGCCCAGGTGTCGAGCACGTCGACCGTGTACGAGACGTCGGGCTCGAGCAGGAAGCGGCGGTAGGTCGGCCGGTCGAAGCCGAAGTAGTAGAGGTAGTACTCGCCCTCGACGCCGGCGCGCGGCACGTCCCAGTCCAGCGGGATCGGCTCGAGGCCGCGAGCGGGCCCCGCGGCCAGCACCGACTCCAGGAACGCGATCCGCGCCGGGCTCGTCCCCCGCAGCTCGCCGCCCTTCGACCACCAGAGCACGTCGTCCGGGTGCACGTACGTCTCGCCGTGCCCGACGTAGCCGCCGCGCAGCGCGCCCTCCCAGAACCGCCGCACCAGCTCCTCGCCGGTGATGTTGCCCCAGCCCTGGTCGATGTCGCCCTCGTAGGCGCACTCGTCGATCACGACCGGCTTGCCCCAGCGGCGCCACTCGGTCGTCATCTCGGCCGTCTTGTAGACGTCCTGCCGCTGGATGCTGGCATGCGTGATCCACGGGCGGGAGTGGTCGTAGAACTCGCGGCAGTTGTGGATCGAGAGCAGGTGCCGCGACGGGTCGTCCTCGACGACGATGCTCGCGAAGCGCTCCCAGTCCTCCTCGGTCTTCTCGAACAGCAGGTCGTACTCGTTCGCGAGCGACCACCAGACGTTCGCGAACGAGGCGAGCCGCGCCACGGCGTAGCGCACGTAGCGGTCGTCGGCGACGGCGTCCATCGTCGAGAAGCCCCAGCGGTCGTAGGCGTGGAAGAGGATGAGGTCCGCCTCGATCCCGAGCTCCCCCAGCTGCTCGATCCGCTGCTCCAGGTGCGCCCAGAACTCCGGATCGAAGCGCTGCCAGTCGAACCCCGTCGCCGGCGAGCCCTCGAACGGGTAGCGCTCGGGCTCGTTCTCGTTGAAGAGGTACGACTTCGGGAAGACGCACATCCGCATCTTCGTGAACGGCGCGGTGGCGAGCGCGGCGAGCGTGCGCTCCTCCAGCTCGTCGCCCTGGTGCGTCCAGGCGTAGGAGGTGGTGCCCAGCGGGCGGTGGCGGGTGCCGTCGGCGTGCGCGAAGTGGAAGGTGTCGGCCACCCGCACCGGGCCGTGGCGCCCCTCGAGCGCCGCGGTCACCGAGACGGAGCCGGTGACGCCGTCGAGCGAGCGGGCGCTGCTCGAGGTGGTCCAGGCGTACTCGCCGGTCGCCTCGGGCATCCAGCGCAGGCGGTACACGCCGTCGCCGTCGTAGAAGCCGGGCACGCGCACCGAGCCGCCCGGCCCGTCGACGATCGCCGAGAGCGCGACGTCGACGAACGGGTTGCCGTGCGACGGGCCGCGCAGCTCGATCTCGACGCGCCCGAAGACGGAGGCCGTGGCCGGCGCGGACACCGCGGCGGACGCCAGCGGCACCTCCGCGCCCTCGTAGTCCCCGGACGGCTCGGCGAACCGCTCCTGCTCGCGGACCGGGGCGGGCTCCTCCGTCGGGATCGCGGCGACCTCGGCGAGCAGCGCCTCGCGCTCCGCCTCGCCGAGCGACTCCTCGGTGTCGACGACGAGGCCGATCGGATAGCCGTGCAGGGTGTGCAGGATCGAGGAGTGCACCAGCCCGGGGAGGCGGCGCTCGACGATCGCGTGCCCGCGCGGGTCGCGGAGGACCTCGAACAGGCGCGTCTCGCGCGAGAACCGCTCGGCGGTGTCGGTGGTGTGCGGCACGGTCAGCCCTTCACGGCGCCGGCGAAGGCGCCCTCGACGAAGTAGCGCTGGAACATCAGGTAGACGATCAGCACGGGGAAGACGGACATGATGGTGAAGGCGTTCAGCGGCCCGTAGGAGCTGGTGAACTGCGACTGGAAGCCCTGCAGCGCGAGCGGGATCGTCCAGGAGTCCTGGCTCTGCAGCAGCGCGAGGGCGATGGAGTACTCGTTCCAGGTGGAGACGAAGTCGAGGATGAACAGCGCGGCGAGGGCGGGGCGGGCCAGCGGCAGGATGATCGTCAGGAACAGGCGCCAGTTGCCGGCGCCGTCGATCCGCGCGCTCTCGTCGATCTCCTCCGGGATCTGCCGGAAGAAGCCGTAGAGGATGAAGGTCTGGTACGGCAGGCCGAACGCGATGTACGGCAGGATGATCCCGACATTGCTGCTCAGCAGCCCCAGCCCGTTGATCACCTGGAAGAGCGGGGCGATCGCGACCTGGATCGGCACCATCGCGCCGAGCGCGATCACGCCCATCAGCAGGCGCTGCCGGCGGAACCGCAGCCGGGCCAGCGCGAAGGCGGCGGCCGCCGAGATGAACAGACCGATCGGCACCTTGAAGAGCGCGATGATCAGGCTGTTGCCGCCCGCGGTGAGCAGGTCGCCGCGGTCCAGTGCCTCGACGTAGTTGCCGAAGTCGGGCGACCACGGCGGCACGAAGGCCGGGGTGCTGAAGATGTCCGCCTCGCTCTTCAGCGAGGTGAAGACCATGAAGATCAGCGGGACCGCCCAGATCAGGACGGCGAAGACCAGCCCGATCCAGAGGCCTGCCCGGATGTAGTCGCGGCCGCCGACCGGGCGGCGCTGCCGCTTCGGCGGCTCGACCAGGCCGGGCGCGCTGGTCGGGATGCTCGTGACGCTCATGAGTTCTTCTCCTGACGTGCCGTCCACACCATGTACGGGACGACGATGACGAGGGTGATCACGAGCAGGACCGTGGCGATCGCGTTGCCCTGGCCGTACTCGTGGTTGTTGAAGGACTGCTGGAACGACCAGAGCGCGAGCACCTGCGTCTGCTGCGCGGGGCCGCCGCCGGTCATGCCGACGATCAGGTCGAACACCTTGATCGAGTTGATGATCGTGAGGACCACGACGATGACCGTGGTCGGCCGCAGCGCCGGGATCGTCACGTTGCGGAACACCTGCCAGGCGTTCGCACCGTCGAGCCGGGCCGCCTCGACGTGGTCGGGCGAGACGCTCTGCAGGCCGGCGAGGAAGAGCACCATGTTCGTGCCCGCGATCTGCCAGACGAAGGCCGCGAAGATCGAGTACAGCGCGAGGTTCTTGTCCCCGAGCCACTGCACCTCGGCCAGCCAGGGCAGGTCGAACAGCTGCGCGAGGTTCACGCCGACGCCGTAGTTCGGGTTGTACATCCAGCGCCACATGTTCGCGATGGCGATCGGGGCGAGCACACCCGGGATGTAGAAGAGCGAGCGGAAAGCGTTGCGGCCGAACAGCGGGCGGTTGAGCGCCAGCGCCATCACGAGGCCCAGGCCGACGGGGATGAAGAGGGAGAGCACCACCCAGATCAGGGTGTTCGAGAACGCGGTCCAGAACACCGGGTCCTGGGTGAAGATGCGGACGTAGTTCTGCAGGCCGACGAAGACCTGCGGGGCGCCCTGGAAGCCGGACCACTCGAAGAAGCTGAGCCGCACCGACTCGAGCGAGGGGCCGACCACGAAGACGAGGTAGGCGGCGAGCGCCGGTGCCAGGAACGGCAGTGCGGCGAGGAAGCCGGTGCCGCCGAAGCGGGCGAGGGCCCGGCGGCGCGGGTGCTTCGGCCGCGGCGGCTCCGGGGCGGCCCGCCGCGGGCGGGCGGGGGTGGATGTCGTCATGTCGGACCTCTCGGACGTCTCGGACACGGGATGCTCGGGCACGGCGGCGCTCGGGCGGAGGGGACGCGCGGCCCCCTCCGCCCGCGGCGTCACTGCTGGTCGATGAACGTCTGGAACTCGGCGCCGGCGTCGGACGGGTCGAGCTCGCCGGTCGCGACGAGGTTCTGGATGCGCCAGTACTCCGTGGTCTGCGACTGCGAGAGGTTCTGGTCGTTGTTCATGTAGACGCCGGTCGCCGCCTCGGTGATCGGGTTCCAGAGGGCGTCGAAGGCGCTCTGGTCCTCGGGGGCGACGTCGACGTTGACCGAGCGGCTGCCGAAGGTCTCGATGAACGTCGACTGCGCCTCGGCCGAGGTCAGGTAGTCGAGGAACTTCGCGGCCTCGGCGGGGTGCTCGGAGTTCGCCGAGATGTAGTTGTTCTCGTTGAAGCCGTAGATGCGGTCGGTGCCGGTGGGGAAGGCGAAGATGCCGACCGAGTCCTCGGACATGCCGGCGTCGCGGACCTGCTGGTTGAACCAGTCGCCCTCGATCGCCATGGCCGCCTTGCCGCCGAAGAAGAGCGAGCTGGACTCGTCGTTGTTGATCGAGATGAAGCCGTCGTTGACGTAGTCCTTCGTCCAGGTGGCGAACTCGGTGAAGGTGTCGGTGACGCACGACTCGTCGGCCCAGCTCGCCTCGCCGGTGACGAGGGCCTGGTAGCCGTCGGCGCCGCACTCGGTCTCGAGGAGGCTGTCGAGCAGGCGCATCACGTGCCAGTTGACGGTGCCGCCGAACTCGAACGGGGTGATGCCCGCGTCCTTGAGCTTCCCGGCGTCCTCGACGAGCTCGTCGTAGCTGGCGGGCGCGGCGTCGATGCCGGCCTGCTCGAAGAGGTCCTTGTTGTAGAAGACCGCCTCGGTGCGCTGGGTGTAGGGCACGCCGTCGTAGCCGCCGTACTGGGTGACGGTCGACATCGCGGTGTCGGAGAAGCGGTCGGCCCAGCCGTACTCGTCGTAGTACTCCTTCAGGTCGAGGCTCGCGCCGGCGTCGATGAACTCGCCGCCGAGACCGGGGCCGGCCCAGGAGAAGAAGACGTCGGGGGCGCCGCTCGTGCCGAGCGTGGTGCGCAGCGCGTCCTTGTGGGCGTCGGTCGAGCGCTCCTCGACCTTGACCGTGATGTCGGGATTGGCGGCCTCGAAGTCGTCGACGATCCCGTTGATCGTCGCGTTGGCCGACTCGGCCGACTCGGTGAGCTTGAACCAGGTGATCTCGGTCCTCCCGCCGGAGTCGCCACCGCTCGCGGAGCAGCCGGCCACGCCCGCGAGGAGGAGAGCTCCCGTGGCGAGGGCGACGGATCGGGTCAGAGCACGGGATCGGGTCAGAGCACGCATCTTCGCGTCCTTTCGCTGCTCGACATCGCAGCAGCGCGACATCGACGTCGGATCCGCCGATCGGAGCCGGGACTGGAGCTCTCGCGGCGGTGGATGAGGGATACGTTATCGATAACACATTCGGACGACAATGCGCGCAACCGGTTGATGGGTCACGATCGGGTAACGGGATTCCGGCCGGAATCGGCTCAGTAGAGTGAGCGGGTCGCCGCCAGGGAGGGAGCCTCGATGTCGAGCACGACCCCTCCCCGCGCGCGGCCGAGCATGGCCGACGTCGGCCGGCACGCCGAGGTCTCGGCGCAGACCGTCTCCCGCTTCTTCACCGGCGGCTACGTCGCACCGGCGACGCGCGTGCGGATCGAGGCGGCGATCGCCGAGCTCGGCTACCGGCACAACCGCGTCGCCCGGAACCTCCGGGTGCAGCGCACCGACACGATCGGCTTCCTCGCGATGGGTCCGCTGAACTACGGGCACTCCGAGCTGCTGACGGGCGTCAGCCGAGGGGCGCGCGCCGAGGGGCTCTCCCTGATCACGGCGCTGATCGAGGTCGGGCCGGACGCCCCCGGCGCCCGCGAGGAGATGCGGCACGCGGTCGACAAGCTGCTCTCGTTCCAGGTCGACGGGATCATCGTCGGCACCCCCTACGGCGGGCTCGACGAGCTGGTCGAGTACATCGCCGCGTCCGTCCCCGTCGTGACGCGGTCCGAGCGCGGCGGCCCGGCCGGCGACTCCACCTACGCCGACTCCTACGGTGCCGGCTTCCTCGGCACCCGGCACCTGCTCGAGCTCGGGCACCGGCGGATCCTGCACCTCGCGGGCCCCGGCGACCGCAACGAGGCCGTCGACCGCGAGCGCGGCTACCGGGCGGCGCTGGCCGAGGCGGGCGTCGCCCCGCTGGAGGTGCTGCGGTGCCGGGAGTGGGACGCGCGGTCCGGAGCCGAGCAGGGCAGGGCCGTCGATCCCGGGTCGTTCACCGCGGTGTCGGCCGCCAACGACCAGATCGCGCTCGGCTTCCTCCGCGCGATGGCCGAGCGCGGTCGCACGGCACCCGACGACTACTCGATCGTCGGCGTCGACGACATGCCCGAGTCCGCCTACTACTCGCCGCCGCTGACGACGATGCACCTCGACCACCAGCTGCTGGGCGAGAAGGCCCTGCAGATGCTGGCCGCGCGGATCCGCACCGGCGAGCGCCAGGAGCGCACGGCCGTGCAGGCGCGCCTCGTGCTGCGCTCGTCGACGGCGCCGCTGCGCTGACGGCGGGTCTCGATACGCCCCTGCGGGGCTACTCGACCAGCATGACTGCAGCCGTCGCTGCGAATCGATTCATGCTGATCGAGTCAGCAGGTGTTCCTCAGTCGCGCGCGCGATCCGCGGCGGACAGGCGCGCGAGCAGCTCCGCCAGGTCGCGGCGCACCACGGGGGCCTCGAGCGCGTCGCGGTCGGCGGCGTCGTAGGCCGCCGCGAACGCCTCGATCTGGCGGTGCAGCTCGGCTCGGGATGCACCGCGGGCGACCGGCTCGAGGCGCTGCGCCAGGCGGAGGCCGGCGCGGACGACGAGCGGCTGATCCAGCGCATAGGCGCGCAGGGCGAGGTAGACCTCGGCGAGGAGATCGGCCGCCGTCGGCCAGGTGCAGAACAGGCGGGCGACGCCGTCGGCGTCGCGGAAGCGGGTGCGCGGGCCGTCGCCCCGACAGAGCTCGACGAGCGCGCCGGTCAGGGCGTCGAGCGCGCTGACCGCGGTGTACGGGTCGTTGGTGCCGGTCGCCAGGCCGCGGACGCCGATCTCGACGACCTGCTGCACGGCGTAGCGGAGGTCCTGGTGCGGAGTGCGCGCGTCGGCGATCACGACCGCGGCGAGCGCCGCCTCCGCCAGGTCTCCCGAGCCGTCGCCCCCTCGGACGACCTCGAGCACCGGGTCGCCGGCGAGCACGTGGTCGCCGGGCTGGGCGAGCACCCGCAGCACCGCGTCGTGGCGGGTGCCGAGCGCGATCAGGCGCTCCAGCTCCAGCTGCTCCACGTAGCCCGCGCGGGGCGCCGTCAGCACGACGCCGCCGGCGGGGAACGGCTCCTCGCGCGGGTCCCGCTCACCCTCGCCCGAGAGCTCCGCGATGACGTCCTCGAGCTCGCCGAGCACGCGCTTCTGCAGCGTGGTCACCTGCACCGACAGCGCGATGTGGTGGATGAAGTAGACGAGCACGGCGACGTCGCCGACGGCCAGCACCACCGCGAAGCCGACCGCGACGACCGGCACGAAGGCGAGGGTCGCGTCCTCCTCGGTGTGCACCGAGCGCAGCACGATCAGCGAGTAGAGGAACGTCGAGGTGAGGACCGCGAGGACGACCTGGTTGCCGCGGTCGGCCATGAAGTTGCGGACCAGCCGCGGCCCGTAGGCGGAGGACGTGGTCGCGAGGACCGAGATCGTGATCGAGAACGAGGTCGCGGCGACCCCGAGCATCGTGCCGCCGATCGCGGAGAGGATCGCCCGGCCGCCGGTCGCGGAGAGGTCCTCGACGAGCGGGAGGTCCTGTATCCCGGCGCGGATCAGCAGGCGGTCGAGCTCGATCAGCCCGAAGGCCAGCACGATCGCGAGGACGCCGAAGAGCGTGGGCAGGAACCAGAACGATTCGCGGGCGTGCAGGAGCCGGGAGCGCATCCTCGAAGGCTAGACGGGTGGGGTCTCCTCCATGCTGATCGAGTAGCCCTCGGAGAGGGCGTATCGAGATCCGGCGTTCTGGAGGACGTGGGTCTCGATACGCCCCTCCGGGGCTACTCGACCAGCATGAAGAGGAGCCCCTCCGGATCAGCAGGAAGGGGCGACCAGGAAGGCCTACGGGACGATGACCGCGCGGCCGCGGACGGTGCCGTCGTGCAGGTCCGCGTAGGCCTGGGGGGCGTCGTCGAGGGCGTACTGCTGCACCTCGACGTCGATCCGGCCGGCCTTGGCGAGCTCGAAGACCTCGATCAGCTCGCTGCGCGAACCCCAGTAGGGGATCCGCAGGGCCGCGTCGTAGGCGATCGTGCCGAAGCCGACGGTCGCCTGCCCGCCGCCGATGCCGACGATGGTCACGTCCGACTCGACGGCCGCGACCGCCGTGGCGGTCGCGATGGTCGGGCCGGCGCCGACGAAGTCGAACACGGCGTCCGCGCCGAGCCCACCGGTGATCTCCCGGATCTTCTCGGCGGCGGAGGCGTCGCTGATCAGCGTGACGTCGGCTCCGACGTGCTTCGCCAGCTCGAGCTTCTCCTCGCTCACGTCGAGCACGATCACCGTCGCGCCGGAGAGCGCCTTGAGGATCTGGATGCCGACGTGGCCGAGCCCGCCCGAGCCGATGACGACGGCGCAGGTGCCCGCGCCGAGCTTCGGCAGGCTCCGCTTGATCGCGTGGTACGGCGTGAGGCCGGCGTCGGTGAGCGAGACGTTCTTCACCGGATCGAGGTCGCCGATCGGGATCAGGTGGCGGACGTCGTCGACGATCATGTACTCGGCCATCGAGCCCTGATTGCCGAGCCCGGGCGGGCGGATGCCCTCCGCCTCGGCGTTGGTGCAGTAGTTCTCCGCGCCGCGCGAGCAGTTGAGGCAGTGACCGCAGCCCCACGGTCCGTAGACGGCGACGGCCTCGCCGATCTGCAGGCCCGTCTCGACGCCGGGGCCGAACTCCTCGATCACGCCCGCACCCTCGTGGCCGAGGGTCAGCGGCAGCGGGTAGTGCTGAGCGAGGTAGTGCTCCTCGGGGAGGCTCATCACGTAGTCGTCGGAGTGGCAGACGCCGGCCGCGGTCACCCGCAGAAGGATCTCGCCCGGACCGGGCACGGGCTTCTCGATCTCGACGACCTCGGGGGCCTGTCCGACGGTGGTGTAGCGCAGTGCCTTCACGATTCCTCCTTCGCCGGGCCGCGCTCCGCGCAGTCCGACATCTGTCTGCTATCGGGTGCGCTCCCAGTATCCGCCGCGCTCCGCGATCGCGGTCGGGCGACCGGGGAGGGTTGACCATCGGCACCCGCGCAGTGTCGGAGCCGAGCCGTGGTGTATCCATGGGGTGGCCGGGAGGCCGACCACCCCGGGACGACGGAAGGCGCTCGACATGGCACCACCGCGCAGGAAGGCGACGCTCGAGTCCGTCGCCGAGCGCGCCGGCGTCTCGCTCAAGACGGCGTCGAACGCCGTCAACGGCACGGGCCGGATGGCCGAGGGCACCCGGGAGCGCGTCCGGGCGGCGGTCGAGGAGCTCGGCTACACGGTGAACGTCGCGGCCCGCAACCTCACCCGAGGCCGGACCGATGCGGTGACGCTCGCGGTGCCGACCCTGAAGGCGGTCTACCTCGCCGAGCTGGCCGAGGCGGTCATCGAGACCGCGCGCGACATGAATCTCGTCGTCTCCGTGACGACCTACCCCGACGACGGCGGCGACGGCTCGCGCCGGCTGCTCGAGCGGTTCAACTCGCAGCTCACCGACGGCCTGCTGCTCTCGCTGTCCGAGCACGAGACCCTCGACCGCTCCGCGCTCGACGTCGAGTACCCCCTGGTCTGCCTGGGCACCCGCGACACCTACGAGCTGGTCGACCGCGTGACGACCGACGACGTCGCCGACGCGCGCGCCGCCACCGCCCACCTCCTCGAGCGGGGCAGCACGACCCTCGCCGTCGTGGGCGCGCACGCCCCCTTCGACGCCGGGCGGATCGGCTCCGCCCGCGAGGGCAACGCCGAGCTGCGGCTGCGCGGCGTCTTCGAGGAGCTCGCCGCCGCGGGCCGGACCCTCGACCCGCGGCTGGTGGGCGTCACCGGCTACGACTGGACGATCGGCTCCGGCTTCCGGGTCGCCCGCGGTCTCGTCGAGGCGGGGGTGCCGTTCGACGGCCTGGTCTGCTTCAACGACGTCCTCGCCACCGGCGCGCTCTCGGCGCTGCGCGAGGGCGGTCTGCGCATCCCGGACGAGGTGCAGGTGATCGGCTTCGACGACGTCGAGGAGTCGGCGTTCCTGTCCCCGCCGCTCACCTCGATGGACTCCCGCATCGAGTGGATCGCCCGCACGGCCCTCGAGCGGCTGGTCGCGCGCATCGACCGGGTGGACACCCCCGTGACCACCCTCTTCGCCCGGTCGCAGGTCGTCGCCCGCGGCACGACCCGCTGATCAGCGAAAAGTCTCCTTGCCCTCGCAGGATCCTCCAGGCTAGATTCGCGTTCGTGGTACAGCGCTGTACCACGGTGGACCTGCGATGACGGAGGCACGACATGACGCGTACGACGACGAGGCGGCTCCCCGCCCTGATCGCTGCTCTGCTCGCCGGGCTGCTCGTGCTCACCGGCCAGTCGCCCCTCGCCGGGCAGACCGCCGAGGCGGCCGAGATCCGGACGACGACGGTGGCCTTCACCGAGACCACGACCGTCCGCGGCACGCCGAACGCCACCTTCTACGAGGGCGCCTGGTCGAAGAACAGCACGCACACCTGGGCGACCGGCGGCGCGGCCTTCGAGATCGCCTTCACCGGCGAGACGGTCGCCCTCTCGGGTCGGAAGGCCACCACCAACGGCACCGCGGACGTCTTCGTCGACGGGGAGAAGATCGGCTCGGCCGATTACCGCGGCGCCCGATCGACCACGACGGTCCCGATCGCGAGCTTCACCGGCCTCGCCCCCGGCGAGCACGTCCTCCGGGTCGTCACGGTCGGCTTCATCAACCACGCCTCCGCCGAGTTCACCAGCACCGTGCTCGTCGACGAGCGCGCCCGCCTCGCCGCCGCGCTCGACCGGGTGAGCGCCCTCGCCGCTCCGGACTTCACCGCCTCCTCCTGGGCCCCCTTCTCGGCCGCCGTCGCGACCGCGACCGCCGCCCGCGACGACGCCGCCTCGACCGACGCCGCCCTGCTGGCCGCCCGCAGCGACCTCGAGACGGCCGAGACCGGCCTCGTCCGGATCTCCGGGCTGCGCGAGCGGCTCGACGAGTACCGCACCCGCGTCCCCTCCGCCTACACGGCCGCGTCCTGGGCGCCCTTCGCCGCGGCGACCGTCACTGCGGGCGAGGTCCTCGACGACTCCGGAGCGAGCGCCGCGGCCGTCGTCGCCGCGAAGAACGGCCTGCAGACCACCGCCGCCGCCCTCGTCCCGCTCGCCGACGGCACCCTCGAGACCATCGAGAACAACCGGTTCTGGCTCGACACCGCGGGCGATCCGATCTTCTCCCAGGGCGGCGGGATCTTCCGCTTCGGCGACCGCTACTACTGGTACGGCGTCGAGTACACCGGCTCGCAGCTCTACTACGACTCCCCGACCCGCGCCTACACCCGGGCCGGCGAGGGCGACTTCGTCGCGGTGACGGCGTACTCCTCCGAGGACCTCGTGCACTGGACGTTCGAGAACGACGTGGCGACCCGGGACACCCGCCTCGACATCCCCGCCTCGAAGGACGTCTCCGGCACCTACTTCTCCGACATGGAGACGCTCGCCGACGCGGTCTGGATCGGCCGCCTCGGCGTCGCCTACAACGAGCAGACCGGCAAGTACGTCCTGCTCACCCAGTTCGAGAGCCCCGACCCCGCCCGCGTCACGAACGCCGGAGTCCTCTTCCTCAGCGGCGACTCGCCCGTCGCCGACTTCGAGTACGCGAACCTGCAGACCCACATCCCCGGCGTCTACCGGAACCCGAGCAAGCCCGGCTGGGAGCAGGGCACCGGCGACCAGACCGTCTTCACCGACGACGACGGCGCGGACTACCTCGTCTTCTCCTACCGCGACGGCCGCAGCCGCACCTACGTGGGCCGGATCAGCGACACCGATTCGCTCTCGGTCGAGACGGCCGTCGAGGTCTACCGCGGCGCCGGCCGCGAGGGCAACGCGATGTTCAAGCTCGACGGCCAGTACTACGTCGCGAGCTCGGACCTGCACGGCTGGAACACCTCGCAGACCTACCTCGTGCGCTCGCTGGAGGGGCGGATCCAGGGCCCGTACTCGAGCATGTACGTGCTCCCCGGCACCGAGAAGGACTACAGCCACGTCACCCAGAGCGGCTTCTTCCTGACGGTGCAGGGCACCGAGCAGGACACCGTGATCTACGCCGGCGACCGCTGGGCCGACTTCGCCTGGAACGGCCTCGGCTACAACCAGTGGCTGCCGCTCAGCGGGACCGGCGCGGACGTCCGCTTCGAGTCGCTGAGCGAGTGGGATGTGAACGCCCGCTCCGGCGAGTGGCAGGTCGGCGCCGGCAACAACTGGATCCTCAACCCCGACTTCGCCGCCGACCGGATCCCGGTGACCGCGATCACCGGCTGGACGCAGACGACCGACCCCGCCTCCACCACCACCGCCTTCGTCTCGAACCCCTCGCCCGGCGCCGACGGCTCGCGCTTCGCCCTCCGGCTCGGCGCGGCGCAGGCCTTCTCGGGCGGCGTGCAGCAGCAGGACGAGGTCCCCGCGGGCGTCTACACGCTGTCGCTCCGCGCGGACCGGCCGGGAGGACTCGACTCCGCGCGGATCGTGGTCACCGGGGCCGACGGCGTCGAGCACCGCACCGAGATCCCCGCGACGAGCGGCTGGGCCGACGTGCGCTCGGCGGAGTTCTCGCTGCCGGCCGGCACCGCCACGGTCGCGATCCTGGCGAGCGGCCCCGGCGGCGCAGGACTGACGGTCGACGCGCTGGCCCTCCGCCGCCAGGCCGCGGCCTCCTGGTCGGCGGGGTCGGTCTACCAGCAGGGCGACACGGTCCTCTTCCAGGGCTCGCTCTGGCGGGCGTCGTGGTGGACGAGCAACCAGACCCCCGGGGACCCGAACGGCCCGTGGCAGCAGCTCGCGACCGCGCCCGACGGCACCGCCGTCTGGACGGCCTCGCGGATCTTCGACACCGGCGACGTCGTCGTCCACCAGGGCCAGCGCTACCGCGCGAAGTGGTGGACCCGCAACCAGGCCCCGGGCGACCCGTACGGGCCCTGGCAGCCGCTCGGCTGAGCCCGAGCGCCCCCTCTCCTCCCTCCCGCAGCACCACTGTCCTCTCTCCCGCAGCACCACTGCATCCGCAGCAGCACTGCACTCCGCAGCAGCACTCTCCACCCACACAGAAGGAACGAATCCGTGCGAAGAAGCTCCAAGAAGTTCACGACCGTCGTGGCCGTCTCCCTGCCCCTCGTCCTCGCCCTCAGCGCCTGCGCGGCCGGGGGCGGCGGCGGTGGCGACAGCGCCGGCGGAGGCGACGGCGACGAGACGCTCAGCGTCTGGGCCTGGGACCCGCTGTTCAACATCGCGGCCCTCGAGGAGGCCGAGAAGATCTACCAGGAGGACCACCCCGACTTCGAGCTGGACATCATCGAGACCCCCTGGGACGACCTGCAGCCCAAGCTGACCACCCTCGCGCAGTCGCAGCAGTACGGCGAGCTGCCCGACGTCTTCCTGATGCAGAACAACGCGTTCCAGAAGAACCTCGTCAACTACCCGGAGATCTTCAGCGAGCTGCCCGAGGACGCCGTCGACTTCGCGGAGTTCCCCGAGGCGGTCACCGCCTACTCGACCGTCGACGACGTGCACTACGGCGTGCCGTTCGACTCCGGCACCGCGGTCACCGCGCTGCGCACCGACGTCCTCGAGGCGGCCGGCTACACGATCGACGACTTCACCGACATCACCTGGGCCGACTTCCTGACCAAGGGCAAGGACGTCCTGGCGAAGACCGGGTCGCCGCTGCTCTCCGGTCAGGCCGGCTCCTCGGACATGATCATGATGATGCTGCAGAGCGCCGGAGCCAGCCTCTTCGACGACGAGGGCGACCCGACGATCACCGACAACGACGCGCTCCTCGCCGCGATCGACGTCTACAAGCAGCTCGTCGAGTCCGGCGTCTTCGTCGAGGTCAACTCGTGGGACGAGTACCTCGGCACCTTCGTGAACGGCTCCGTCGGCGGCACCATCCAGGGCGTCTGGATCGTCGGCTCCATCCAGTCCGCGGAGGATCAGGCCGGCGACTGGGCGATCACCAACGTCCCCTCGCTCGACGGCATCTCCGGCGCGACCAACTACACGGCCAGCGGCGGATCGTCCTGGGCGATCAGCGCGAACGCCGACGTCGACCTCGCGGCCGACTTCCTCGCCTCGACCTTCGCCGGCTCGACCGAGCTCTACGACACGATCCTGCCGACGTCGGGCGCCGTGGCGAACTGGCTGCCCGCCGGATCCTCGACGGCCTACGAGGCGCCGAACGAGTTCTTCGCCGGCCAGCCGATCTTCGCCGAGGTCGCCGAGTTCGGCGCCGAGGTGCCGAGCAACAACACCGGCGCGTACTACTACGAGGGCCGCGACGCCGTGAGCGCCGCGATCACCCAGATCATCGGCGGTGCGGACCCCGCGTCGGCGCTGGAGGAGGCGCAGAAGAACGTCGAGTTCGCCATGAGCTAGGGCTCGCCGCGAGCCGGCGTCACCGCGAGCCGGCTCGCACCCCGGGCCGGGGAGGACTCCTCCTCCCCGGCCCGTCCCTCCCCGTCCCTCTCCCTTCCGAGAATGCGAGCCCGCCCGTGTCGACCTCCGCCCCTCCGCGCCCGCGCCTGCGCGTCCCACCCCGGCCGCAGCGCGATCTCCGCAGCCGCCCGATCCGCCTGACCGGCGAGCGCCGCCGCAGCCTCACCGGCTGGGCCTTCCTCCTGCCGGCGGCGCTGCTGATCTTCCTGGTCAGCTTCCTGCCGATGATCCAGGCGTTCCTGCTCTCGCTGCAGACCGGGCGCGGGGCGAACCTCAGCTACGCGCAGCCGTTCTGGCTGAACTACGAGCGACTGCTGCAGGACGAGATCTTCCGGCTGACGCTGCAGAACACCTTCATCTACCTGATCATCCAGGTGCCGGTGATGCTGATCATGGCGCTCGTGCTCGCCAATGTGCTCAACAGCCGGAACCTCAAGTTCAAGACCTTCTGGCGCACCGCGATCTTCCTGCCGTGCGCCGTCTCCCTCGTCGCGTACTCGCTGGTCTTCCGCACGATCTTCGCCAACGACGGCTTCGTCAACGACGTGCTGATGGGCATCGGCCTGATGGACTCGCCGATCAACTGGCTCGGCAATCCCGACACCGGCCGCTTCGTCATCATCCTCGGACTGCTCTGGCGCTGGACCGGCTACAACATGGTCTTCTACCTGGCGGCGCTGCAGAACGTCGACTACTCGAGCATCGAGGCCGCGCGGATGGACGGCGCGAGCGCGCTGCAGACCTTCTGGCACGTCACGATCCCGCAGCTGAAGCCGATCATCCTGCTCACCGCGATCATGTCGACGAACGGGACGCTGCAGCTCTTCGACGAGTCGTGGGCGCTGACCCGAGGCGGTCCGGCCTACACGACCATGTCGATGTCGCACTACCTCTACGAGGTCTCGTTCCTGAAGAACCCGAACTTCGGCTACGCCTCCGCGCTCTCCTACGTGATCCTCCTCCTCGTCGCGGTCCTCGCGTTCGTCCAGCTGAAAGTCGGTGACAAGCGTGATTGAGCGCGTCAGCACCCTGCCCGCGATCGAGGACGTCGAGTCCGTCGCCCCGAGCACCACCGTGCCCGTCCGCACGGCGCCCTTGTCCTCGCGGCTGCGCGGTCTGCCGAAGTACCTCTTCCTCTCGGTCTTCGCGGTCTTCTCGATCTTCCCGCTCTACTTCATGGCCGTCTCGGCCACGAACACCAGCCAGGACGTGCTCGACTCGCGGATGCTCCCTGGCCTGGCGCTCTTCGACAACCTGGCCGGTCTGCTCGAGCTGCAGGACGTCGGTGCGGCGCTGTGGAACTCGACGACCGTCGCGGTGGGCACCACCGTGCTCGCGCTGATCGTCTGCTCGATCGCCGGCTACGGGTTCGAGGTCTTCCACTCGCGGGCGAAGGACCTGGTGATGGCGGTCCTCCTGATCGCGATCATGATCCCGTTCGCGGCCACGATGATCCCGCTCTTCCAGGTCTTCGCCGAGGTCGGGATGATCAACTCGCTCGCCGCGGTCATCATCCCGGCGGTGTCCACCCCGTTCCTGATCCTGCTCTTCCGCCAGGCCTCGCGCTCGTTCCCCTACGAGATCATCGAGGCCGCGCGGATCGACGGGGTCAGCGAGCTCGGGATCTTCGCCCGGATCTACCTGCCGTCGATGCGCTCGACCTATGCCGCGGCCGCCGTCATCACCTTCATGACCGCCTGGAACAACTTCCTCTGGCCCAAGGTCATCCTGGTCAACAACGACTTCCAGACCATGCCCATGCTGATCTCGAACCTCAGCGCCGGCTACGTCGTCGACTACGGCGTGCTGATGCTCGCCGTCTTCCTCGCCTCGGTGCCCACCGTCATCGTCTTCATGATCCTGCAGCGCTCCTTCGCCGAGGGCATCACGGGAGCGATCAAGTGAGCCTCGCGGAGCTCCCGGGCGCCGCCGCGCCTGCTGCCGTGTTCGACCTCGCACGGCTGTCCGACCCCGGCTTCTTCGCCGAGAACCGGCGGCCGGCCCACTCCGACCACCGCTGGTTCCGCTCCGAGGAGGAGGCGCAGGCCGGCGTCAGCTCGTTCGAGCAGTCGCTGAACGGGCTGTGGCGGATCCACTGCGCGCCCCGGCCGGCGGACGCGCCGGCCGGCTTCGAGCGGCCGGAGTTCGACGCGGGCGACTGGGAGCTGATCCCCGTGCCCGCGCACCTCCAGCTGCACGGCCACGACCGCCCGCAGTACGTGAACACGCAGTACCCCTGGGACGGGCGCGAGAGCATCCTGCCCGGGCAGGCTCCCGAGCGCTTCAACCCGACGGCCTCCTACCGGACGACCTTCGAGCTGGACGCGCCGCTCGCGCCCGGCGAGCGGATCGCGCTCGACGTTCGCGGCGCCGAGAGCACGATCGCCCTCTGGCTGAACGGTGTCTACCTCGGCTTCTCGGCCGACAGCTTCTCGCCCGCCGAATTCGATCTGACGGACGCGCTGCTCCCCGGCGAGAACCTGCTCGCCGCGCAGGTGGTCAAGTGGAGCGCCGGCTCGTGGCTCGAGGACCAGGACTTCTTCCGCTTCTCCGGGATCTTCCGCGACGTCGTGCTGCTGCGCCGCCCGCGCGCGCACGTCGAGGACCTCCGCGTGCGGACGACGGTCGACGACGAGGGCGCCGAGGTCGCGGTCGAGCTGCGGCTCGACGGGGCGGGCTCGGCGACGGTCGAGCTCGACGGCGTCGGCCCGCTGCGGCTCGACCCGGACGGCGTGCACCGCCTCCGGCTCGCGGAGCCGCGGCTGTGGAGCCCCGAGGACCCGCACCTGCACCGCCTGACGGTGCGCGTGCGGGACGCGGACGGCGCCGTGACCGAGGTGATCCCGCAGACCGTCGGGCTCCGCCGCTTCGCGATCGAGGACGGCGTGCTCAGCCTCAACGGGCGGCGGGTCGTCTTCCGCGGGGTCAACCGGCACGAGTTCGGCCTGCAGGGGCGCGTCGTCGACCGGGCGCAGACGGAGGAGGACCTCCGGATCCTGAAGCGGGTGGGCGTCAACGCGATCCGCACCAGCCATTACCCGAACAACTCCTACTTCTACGACCTCGCCGACGAGTACGGCTTCCTCGTGATCGACGAGATGAACCTCGAGACGCACGGGCTGTGGGACCGCGTCCGATACCTCGACGCGCCGCTCGCCGAGTCGGTGCCCGGCGACGACGGCCGGTGGGCCCCCGCGCTGCAGGACCGGGCGCGGAGCCTGCGCGAGCGCGACAAGAACCACCCGAGCGTGGTGATGTGGTCGCTCGGCAACGAGTCGTTCGGCGGCACCGTCCTCCGCGATCTCGCCGACTGGTTCCGCGCGGTCGACGACCGGCCGGTGCACTACGAGGGGGTGCACTGGGACTCCCGCTACCCCGAGACGACCGACGTGGTCAGCCAGATGTACACGCCGGCGGCGGAGATCGAGCAGTACCTCGCGGAGCACCGCGACAAGCCGTTCCTGCTCTGCGAGTACGCGCACGCCATGGGCAACTCCTTCGGCGCGGTCGACCGCTACCTCGACCTGGCCGAGCGGGAGCCGCTCTTCCAGGGCGGCTTCATCTGGGACTTCGCGGACCAGGCCGTCGCGATGACCGACCGGCACGGGGTGCCGTTCCTCGGCTACGGCGGCGACAGCGGGGAGTCGCCGCACGACGGCGACTTCAGCGGCAACGGGATCCTCTTCGCCGACCGCACGCCGACGCCGAAGCTGCAGGAGGTCGCGCACCTGTACCAGCCGTTCCGCGTCGACGTCTCGGCGCCGGAGATCGTGATCGGGAACCGGCTGCTGGCCACCGCGTCCTCCGCGTACGCGGCGGTCGTCGTGCTGCGGCGGGAGGGACGGGTGCTCGCGGAGCGGGAGCTCGCGACCGATGTCGCGCCGGGTGGGTCCTCGAGCTTCCCGCAGCCGGTGCCGCTGCCCGAGCTGCCGGGCGAGTACACGCTCGACGTCGAGCTGCGGCTGCGCGAGGACACCCGCTGGGCGGCGGCGGGGCACGTCGTCGCGCGCGGGCAGCACGTGCTCGAGGTCGCGGCGGGGAGTGCGCGGCCGGAGCACGCGCCGCGGCCGGAGCTCATCGACGGCACCCACAACGTGGGCGTCGTGGGCGAGCACTTCAGCGTCCTCTTCTCCCGACTGCACGGCGGGCTGATGTCGTACCGCTGGGGCGGCGGGCCCGAGGGCGGGCGCGAGCTGCTCACCTCGATCCCGATGCCGTCCTTCTGGCACGCGCCGACCTCGAACGAGCGCGGCTGGGGTGGACCGTTCGAGGACGGACAGTGGCTGCTCGCGAGCCGGTACGCGCGGGCCGCGGGCGAGGCGCTGCGGACCGCGCGGGTGTCCGTCGACGAGCACGCGGTGACGGTCGGCTTCCGCTACGAGCTGCCGACCACGCCGCGGGCGGTCTGCGACGTCGACTACCGGGTGACGGGCGACGGGCGGATCGAGGTGACCCTCGCGATGACGGTGCCGGACGGACTGCCCGGTCTGCCCGAGTTCGGGATGCAGCTGACCACCGGCGCCGATGCCCACCGGCTGCGCTGGTACGGCGACGGACCGGACGAGTGCTACTCCGACCGCCGGCTCGGCGCGCGGCTCGACGTCTGGGAGAGCGACGTCGCGCGCGAGCTGACCCCGTACCTCAAGCCGCAGGAGTCGGGCAGCCGCACGGGAGCGCGCTGGGCCGAGGTGACCGACGACGGGGGCTTCGGCCTGCGGGTCGACTGCGCCGGCGGGATGGAGTTCTCGGCCCTGCCGTGGACGCCGTACGAGATCGAGAACGCGCAGCACCCGAACGAACTGCCGCCGGTGCAGCGCACCGTGCTGCGCCCGGCGCTGCGGCGGCGCGGCGTCGCGGGCGACGACTCCTGGGGCGCGCGCCCGCACCCCGAGTACGAGGTCCGTCCCCTCGACGGGCGTCTGGAGTTCCGCTTCGGCCTGACCGGCGTCTCCGCGGACTGACGGCGCGGGTCTCGATACGCCGCTGCGCGGCTACTCGACCAGCGTGCTGGCGCGCCCCCTGGTGGTCGCGCGATTCATGCTGGCCACGCGATCCATGCTGGTCGAGTAGCCCGCGCAGCGGGCGTATCGAGACCCCCCCCGCACGCCCTCCCCCGCAACAGCCCCGAAACGCGCGCTCGCTAGGGTTCCCGGAGCAGTGCCGGCGGACGCCGGCCGGAACGCGGGAGAGCATGCAGAAGCGGATCGTCCTCGGAGTCTTCGAAGCGGGGACCCCGCACGTCGGCGGCACCATCAGCTGGTCGCACCCGCGCAGCCGCGACGGCGACTTCCGCGACATCGACTACTGGCAGCGGATGGCTCGGCTGCTCGACGACGCCGGCTTCGACTTCCTCTTCTTCGCCGGCGGCTCCTTCGGCTACTCCTCGCGTCGCGGCGAGCTCTCCGACGTCCTCGTCGAGGCCGGCATGACCTTCGCGCTCGACGGCGCTTACCTCATCCCCGCGCTCGCGGTCGGCACCGAGCGCCTGAACTTCGTGGTCACCAGCACCACCGGCGCCGACCACCCGCTGCACGCCGTGCGCAAGTTCTCCACCCTCGACCACGTCACGCGCGGGCGCATCGGCTGGAACATCGTCACCGGCGCCTCGCAGAACACGATGGCCGCGATGCTCGGCCAGTCCGCGATGGTCCCGCACGACGAGCGCTACCGCGCCGCGCAGGAGTACGTCGACGTCGCCTTCTCCTTCTGGGAGGGCGGCAACGACGACGACGTCATCGTGCTCGACCACGAGCGCAACGTCTTCGCCGACCCGGAGAGGATCCGGCCGGTGGCCTACGAGGGCGAGTTCTACCGCTCGCACGGGTACCACACGCTGCCGCCGTCGCCGCAGCGCTCGCCGCTGCTCTTCCAGGCCGGGACCTCGCCGGTGGGCCGCGCCTTCGCGGCGAAGAACGCCGAGTGCGTGTTCGTGCAGGGCTCGACCTACGGCAAAGTCACGGCGGACATCGTGGACATCCGCCGCCGGGCCGCGGAGAACGGCCGCGATCCGGCGTCGATCAAGGTGATGGTGGGCGTGACGATCGTCGTCGCGCCGACCTCGGCGGAGGCGGCGCAGCTGCGCGCCGAGTTCGACGCCCTGCAGACGGATGAGCTGGCCGCGCACTACTACGCCGGCAACACCGGCGTGGATCTTCTGGCCTACGACCTCGACCGGACGCTCGCCGAGCAGCTGGTGCTCGACGACCAGGCGGGCCAGATGGGCACCAGCAACATCGACCGCTTCCTCACCCGCCCGGACGGCACCGCGCCGACTGTGCGCGAGATCCTCGACGAGCTGAAGGGCAAGGGCACCCGCGGCTTCGCGATCACCGGCGACCCGGTCGAGGTCGCCGACGAGCTCGACCGGATGATGGACGAGACCGACCTCGACGGCATCATGCTCGAGGCCGTCTTCGGCCTCGCCTCGATGCGCGACTTCATCGAGCTGGTGCAGCCCGAGCTGCGCCGCCGCGGCCGCCTCGACCCCGAGCCCACCGGCGCCACCTTCCGCGAGCGCATGCTCGGCACCGGCCCGCACCTCGCCCCGGAGCACCACGCGGCGACCTTCCGCCCCTGAGCCGGCGGGTCTCGATACGCCGCTGCGCGGCTCCTCGACCAGCATGGGGCGATCCTGCTGATCGAGCGGGCGAGGGCGTGGCGCGGGCGAGGGACGACTGGACGCGGGGCGGGGTGCAGCAGAGGTGCAGGGCCCGCTGCGGGTCCACTCGCCCGCAGCGGTGCCTTCGAGCGGACCCGTGCGGGGCGCTGCTCAGCGCTCGAAGCCCATCGCGGGTCCGTTCGCGCAATCATGCCGATCGAGGAGCGCTCGCCGAGCGCCTGTCGAGATCCGGTTCGGCGTCAGCTGACGCGGACGAGGGTGCGCTGCCAGCCGGAGGAGCCGTTCGGGGCGACGCCGGCGCGGTCCTCGATCTGGAGCATGCCGTCGGCGTCGGTGGCGCGGACCGCGACGTAGTGGGCGCCGGTCTCGGCCTCCCAGTCGACGTACCACTGCACCCAGGTGTCGAGGTTGACCGCGGTCGACAGCGTCGCCTCCTGCCAGTCGCCGTCGTCGATGCTGACCTCGACCTTGGCGACGCCGGTGGTCTGCGCCCACGCCACTCCGGCGATCTTGGTCGCTCCGGCGGGGATCGCGGCGTCGATGCGCGGGGTGTCGATGCGCGAGGACATCTTGATCGGGGCCTCGGCGTCGTAGCCGCGCGGGGTCCAGTAGGCCTCGTCGGCGGCGAAGGTCGTGACCTTCAGCTCGGTCAGCCACTTGGTGGCGGAGACGTAGCCGTAGAGGCCGGGGACGACCATCCGCACCGGGAAGCCGTGCTCGAAGGGCAGCGCCTCGCCGTTCATGCCGACGGCGAGGATCGCGTCGAGGTTCTCGTCGGTGACCGCGGAGAGCGGGGTGCTGGCGGTGTAGCCGTCGACGCTGGTGGAGAGCAGCATGTCGGCGCCGCTCTGCACGCCGGCCTTCTTCAGCACGTCGCGGAGCGGGACACCGAGCCACTTGGCGTTGCCGACGAGGTCGCCGCCGACCTGGTACGAGACGCAGGTCATCGTGATGCCGTACTCGTCCAGGCCCATGTCGAAGATGTCCTGCAGCGACATCGTGACCTCCTGGTCGACCATGCCGGAGATCTTCAGCGACCAGGTGGAGGGGTCGATCGAGGGCACAGTCAGCGCGGTGTCGACGCGGTAGAAGTCGGCGTTGGGCGTGTAGAGCGGGGTGAGGCCGTCGATCCCGAGATCGGCGCCGGCGGGCACCGACACGGTGCTGCGCGGGCTGGGCAGGCGCAGAGCGTCGCGGACGCTGGCGAGCGACGAGGTGGCGGCGCTCACGGCGCGGGCCCCGGCGCCGATCACGGCGGCGCCGACGGCGGCGATCAGGGTGACGCGGAAGAAGCCGCGGCGCTCGATGCCGACCGGACGGGCGGCGGGCGCGGCACCGGTCTTCTCGGCGGTGGAGGCGGCGCGCCAGCGGCGCAGGCGCGAGACGGTGAGGTGCATCACGATCATGGCGACGACGAGGCCGACGAGGGTGGGCACCGCGGAGAGCGGGGTCGCTCCGGTGCGGGTGACGATCGCGGCGATCGACAGGCCGCCGGCGATCACGAGCAGGATCTGGCCGAGCGGCGGGCGGATCAGCTGCAGCACGCCGGCGAGGGCGGCGGCCACCAGGACGGCGACGCCGATGCCCGCGAGCAGGAAGATCTTGTCGTTCGCGCCGAACGTCTCGATCGCGAACTCCTTGAGCGGGCGCGGGACGATGTCGACCACGAACGCCCCGAGGGCGAGCACGGGGCTGGCGTTCTTCGCGACCACGAGCGCGACGAGCTCGGCGATCGCGAGCAGCACGCCCGCGACGACGATGCCGGCGACGGCCGAGAGTGCGATGAACCGCAGCTTCGGCACGCGCGGGTTCTTCCCTGTCTGTTCCATGGGAGTCATGCTCCGCCCTTGACCTGCCCGTTCGCAGTGTGGTGCTGGTTTGGTCGAGATGTGTAACGAATAGGTAACGCCCGGCGCCTCCCCACGCCCTGATCCCCGCCGCGAGATGCCACTTGGGTACGCGACACGCCGTGAAAAGCGTGCACAAGTGGCATCTCGCGGAGGCAGCCGGCGCGGGGTCAGCCGCAGGCGCGGGCGGAGTAGGGGGCCGCCTTCGTCGTCGTCACCGCCTTCCCGTCGATCGTGGCCGTCGCGGTGACGGTCGCGGTGCCGGCCGGGATCGAGGCGGCGCGGGTCGTGTCTGCCTGCGTCGCGCTCCTGCCCGCCGCGATGCCCGGGTAGGACTTCGTGGCGTAGGGCGTCGCGATCGAGATCGACGCCGCGGTCTTCGAGTCGTTGCGGGCCGTCGTCGTCAGGACGACCTTGCCGGCCACGCAGCGCGTCGTGGCCGAGACCGTCAGGTCGATCACGGCGGCCGGAGCGGCCCGGACGATCGCGAGCCGGTAGGTCGCCAACGTCGTGTGGTCCTGCGCGGAGGAGGTGATCACGACGTTCGTGGTCCCCGAGGCCGCGAGGGGGACGGTCCGGGCGACGGTGTCGTCGATCAGCACGCCGTCGACCTTCACCAGCCCGCTGGCCACGGCCGGGTCGAGATCGAGCGCGACGCTCGTCGTCGAGACCGGCACGGTCAGCGTCAGATCGCGCACTCCGGCGGCGAGCGCCGGCGAGAACGTGCCCACGGACGAGGTCAGCTTCGTCAGCTCCGCGTTCGTCGCGAACCCGGTCGACTCCGTCGTGGAGACGCCGAAGACGCCGCCGACGTTGCTCGCGGTCCCGGTGCCCTGGAAGCGCACCGTCACCTTCGGCACCCTGTTCCCCTGGGCGTCGAGGACGTAGGCGCCGGACTGGTTGCGCTTGTAGCTGTCCTTCGCCGCGATGCCGTCGAGCACCGCCCGAGGGATCTCGTCGTACTGCACGTACCAGTTCAGCGCGCCCGCGGCGCCCGAGACCACCTCGGTCTTGAGCTTCACGTCGTTGAGGTAGACGTCGAAGGTGCGCCCCGCGTCGCCGCCGTAGTAGCGGACGCCGAGGTGGTTCTTCGGCAGCGTCGGGTCGACGATCATGTCGTACTGGAAGTACGCCTCCGCCGACCGCTCGCCGTCGCGGTAGCCCTCGCCGCGCCAGGTCCCGACCGCCGAGCGGTTGTACTTGTAGTTCTTGTCCGCCTCCGAGTTGTTGTTGTCGAACGAGGTCAGCGAGTCGATCGTCGTCTCCGCCACCCGCAGCTGCTGCTTCTCTTTGAGGATCAGCGCCTGGGCCTCCGCGGAGTCGGGGGCGATGAGCGTCATGTAGGTCGCGTATCGCGCGTTGTAGAGGCTGTAGTACGGCTGGAAGATCCGGGCTTCGGAGGCGGCGTCGACGTTCGTCATGCCGAAGCGCATCGTCGTCGTCCCGTTGCCGTTCGCGCCGTTCGGCAGGCGGAGCAGGTTCTGCTTCACCGAGGACGTCCACGCGGCCGCGTTCGCGACGACCACGTTCGAGTTGACCGACTTGTCGGCGACGCTCATCTGCACGAGCACGCCCGCGGGGTAGGAGGCGTCGACGTTGTTCCGGTTCAGCTCGGTCGCGAGGAGGACGGGCCCGTAGGTGAAGGCCGTCCAGTTCGCGTTCTCGGTGTTCGCCACAGCGGCGACCGCCGCCGGCAGCTTCCAGGTGAGGGTGTCGCCCGCCGCCACCGGGACGACCGCGTAGCCGCCCTCGGTCAGCGCGGCGACGTCGCGGACGGCGCCGTTCACGGTGAGCGTCGGCGCGCCGTCGACCCAGGCCGGGATCCGCAGGCGCAGCGTGGTGCCCTCGGCGACCGCTCCCGCTCCGAGCGCCGCGATCGTGAAGCGCGCGGTGTCGGTGTTCGGGATGTCGGCCGTCTGCGTCACCTTGAGGTTGCTGCCGCCCGAGCTCAGCACCGACGAGCGGAACTGGTTCACGTAGACCGTCTTCGGCCCCTCGAAGTAGATCGAGTCGCCGAGCTTGGTGAAGCTCTCGACGCCGGTGCCGTGGTCGCACCAGAACTCGTCGTGCTCCTCGCCGAAGACCTTGGCGTAGCCCGCGGTCTGCGGCTGGAAGTAGGTGACCATTCCCGTCTCCGGGTTCTGCACCGAGAGCACGCCGTTGATGAACGCGTTCTCGTAGAAGTCGGCGTACTTCACGTCCTTCGTCACCTGGAACAGCGCCCGGGTGAGCTTGAGCATGTTGTAGATGTTGCAGCCCTCGGAGGTGGAGTTCTCCCCGTAGCCGGTCGTCTGGCCGTTGGTCGCGTACTGGTAGAGGGTGTCCGCGCCGTGGAAGTGCTCGGACTGGCTGTTGCCGCCGTTCGCATAGCTGTGGCTCTCGTCCACCATCCGCCAGAAGTTCTCGGCGGCCCGGCGATACATGTCGAGGTCCGCCTTCTCGGTGGCGGTCAGCGTCGCGTACAGCGCCGGGTCGTCAGTGAAGAGGGTGTAGCGCTTGAGCGCGCCGATCAGCTTGGGGATCGTCGTGTTCGCGTGCAGCCCGTTGAGGACGTCCTCGTTGTTCGCGAGCTTCCGGAAGAGCGCGGTCTCGTCGAAGTACTCAGCCGCACGCTTGTGCGCCGGCTTCTGCGTGGTCTCGTAGAGGCGGTAGAGCGCCTCGTTCATCCCGCCGTACTCCGTGTTGAGGAGCTGCTCGGGATTCGCTTGGCGGCCGGCCCACGTCGTGATCCAGCTGCCGAAGCCGTCGGCGACGACGAGCGCCTCCGCGGACACGGCGCTCGGCCCGTACTGGTGCGCGTCGAGCAGTCCCGCGAGCACCTTGTGCAGGTTGTAGAACGGCACCAGCAGGCCGTCGGCGCCGGAGGGCAGGTAGCTCACCGGGAACGGGGAGACGTAGCCGGCGTTGGCCGGGTCCTTGAGGGCGTAGGCGTCCTGGACCTTCTTCAGGCCGTCGACGGAGGCGGTGAGCTTCGCGAGGAGCGCGGCCTTCGTGGTCGGGTCCTGCTCGCTCGCGTAGGCCTGCGAGAGGCCGGAGATGTAGTGGCCGAAGAAGTGGCCCTGGAACCGGGTGCCGCTCTCGCGCTCCCAGCCGCCGTAGCCGCCGGCCGTGGTCGGGGTGAGTCCGGCCTGCGTGTAGAAGGAGTGCAGGAACATCTCGGGGTCGAGGCTGAGCAGGTACTCGACGGTCTGCTGCTCGCCGTTGTCGAGGTACGGGTCCTGAACGGTGACATCCGAGAGGCCCGCCTCCTGCAGGTGGCTCGAGCTCTTCACGCCCTTCGGCTGCACCTGGATCGTGAAGGTGCGGGTGACGGCGGTGCTGCCGCCGTAGGTCGAGGAGCCGGTGAGGGTGACGGTCGTCGCGGTGCCAGTGGGCGGGGTGACCGTGGCGGTGCCACCGGAGATCGCGATCGCGGACTCGTCGGAGGAGGTCCAGCTGAGGTCGGAGCCCTTCGCGCCGCGGGTCGGCACGGAGAAGCCGGTGCTCGTGCTCGCGGGCAGGGTGACGGCGTCGAGGTCGGCCTTCGCGACGGCGGCCGGGTCGAAGGCCGCGTTGTGCGCCTTCGTCAGGGCGACGACGTCGGTGGTCGTGGCGACCTCGCCGTAGAGGACGTAGTCGTCCAGGAGTCCGCGCAGGTGCGCGCCGTTGTACTGCGGGCCGTTGAAGCCGATCGTCTTGGTCGAGGTGCCCTCGGAGCCGAGCACGCCGGTGGCCGCTCCGGTCGCCTCGTACTTGGTGACGGTGGGCTGCTTGACGCCGTTGCGGTAGAAGGCGACCTGCTTGGTCGCCCTGTCGTAGCTGGCGACGACGTGGGTCCACTCGTTCGTGGGGAAGAAGCCGGCGCGCGCGGTGTCGATCGCGACCTTGTAGGGCTGCCCGGTCGAGGGGCCGATCGAGAGCGCGAGCGGAGTGGCGTCGCTCTCGGAGGTGAGGTACCAGCCGTCCGAGTTGTAGGCGGTCTTGCTCCAGGTGAAGACCTGCTCGCCGGTCATCGCCGCGGTCGGCTTGTACCAGAACGAGACCGTCAGGTCGGCGGGCTGGAGGCGGGCGTCGGTGCCGAGCGACACCGCGTTGCCGCCGGTGAACTCGAAGGCCTGGCCGGCGAGGCCGGTGCCGTACGCGGCGGTGCCCTTCTGCATCCCGACCGTGTTGCCGCGACCGCTGGTGTCGGTGATGCTGCCGTCGAAGGGCAGCTCGAGCACCTTCGCGCTGTCGAGGGAGGTGGCCGGCGCGGCCTGCGCGGTCGGGCCGACCGCGAGCAGTCCCGCCGTCAGCGCCATCACCGCCGCGGTCGCGATCGGGATCCGTCGTTTCGTCGTCATCGGTGGAGCCTCTCGTCGTTGAGATCGGTACTGGGCGCGATGTTACCGTGAACAATTTGCTTTCGGTGAAGTTTCGGCACGCGGGCTGAGCGGGCTCGAAGGCGTGGCGCCGCCCGCCGCCACGGTCTTCAGCGAGCGCCACCGATGCGGACTGGGGAGCGGAGAAGGGGAACGCTGTTCCGCGGCGAAGGGCGGACGATGGGCAGGACCGGCACGATGGATCAGGGCGTACCCCTGCTCGACGTCGAATCCGTGTCGCGCCGATTCGGCACCGGGACGGAGGCATCCTGGGCCGTCCGCGGCGTGAACCTCCGGGTCGAGGCCGGCGAGGTCGTCGCGCTCCTCGGGCCGAACGGCGCCGGGAAGACGACGCTCGCGCGGATGATCGCGACGCTGCTGATGCCGACGAGCGGCTCGATCCGGGTCGACGGGGTCGACGCCGTCGCGAGGCCGGACGAGGCGAGGCGCCTCCTCGCCCTCGTCCTCGGCGGCGAGCGCGGCTTCTTCCTGCGCGCGACCGCGCTCGAGAACCTCCGGTACTTCGCGTCTCTCGCGGGCGTGCCGCGACGGCGGAGGGACAGCCGCATTCTCGAGGTGCTCGCGGCGGTCGACCTCAGCGCGCGGCGTGGCGACCGCGTCGAGGAGTTCTCCCGCGGGATGCGCCAGCGGCTGCACCTCGCCCGCGGGCTGCTGGCGGAGCCGCCGCTGCTCCTGCTCGACGAGCCGACGGTGGGGCTGGACCCGGAGGCGGCGCTCGCGCTCCGCGCCCTGGTCCGCGAGCTGCGCCGGGACGGGCGGGGCGTCGTTCTGACCACCCACCACCTGCACGAGGCGGAGGAGCTGTCGGACCGGAGCCTCGTCCTCCTCGACGGCCGGATCCGCGCGGCGGGGCGACCGCAGGACATCGCCGCCGCGGGCGGGCTCGGCGAGGTGACGACCCTCGCCGCTCCAGCACTCACCGCGGAGCTCGCGGACCGTCTCTCCGCGCTCGACGGTGTCCGCTCGGTCCGCTCCGACAGCATCGCCGGTCGGCCCGTCGTGGTCGTCGGCTGGGACTCCTCGCAGCCCGACCTGCGCGCCCTGGCGGCCGTCGTCACCGACGTCCCGACCGGGACCTGGACCACCCGGTCGGCGACCCTCGAGGAGGGCTACCTCGCCCTCGTCGACCGGTGCCGAGGAGGGCGGGAGTGATCGGGGGGCTGCAGGAGGGCGCCTTCCATCTGCGGCTGCTGCTCCGCAACGCCTACTTCGTCCAGGCCGCTCTGATCGCACCGGTCGTCTTCGTCGTCCTGCGCGTCCAGGCGGGTCGGGGCGGGCCGGCGCTGGGAGTCGATGGAGCCGTTGTCGGCGTCTGGACGGTGACCGCGGCGGCGGTCGGGATCCTCGGCTACCAGCGGTCGCAGGGGACGCTGGAGCAGATCGCGCTGACCCCTCGGCCGCTGGGCGGTGCGCTCGCGCCGATCTCACTCGCCTGCGCCGGCGTCGGGCTGCTGTCGATCCCCGCCGCGGTCGTCGCCTCGTGGCTGCTCGGCAGCGGGTCCGCGCCGCGCTCCCCCGCACTCATCGCCCTCGGGCTGGTCCTGCTCCTCGCCGCGTGCGGGACGACCGCGCTCGTGCTGTCCGGCCTGTTCGTGCTGACACCGCACGCGACGGTCTACGAACCGGTCCTCGTCGCTCCCGTCCTTCTCCTCTCCGGCACCGTGATCGACCGAGCGCAGCTGCCGGTGCCGCTGCAGCTGCTCGGGGTCGTCGATCCGCTGACCGGTGCGGTGCAGATCCTGCACGCCGGAGACTCGGGCGACGCGTCCGGCGACGTCATCGCGCTCTGGAGCGCGCAGGGGCTGATCACGTCTCTGCTCTCCTTGCTGCTGGCCCGCCTGATTCTGCGGACGGCCCTGCGGCGGGCTCGGCTCGCCGGGACGCTGGCGCTGTCGTGAGCGGGCTCGTGGCGGCGTCGATCGTGGTCGCGCTGCGGTCGTTCGACGCCACGCGGACGCGGCGGACGCTCCTGGTCGCGGTCGTCGTCGGGCCGGTGCTGCAGGTGCTGTACTTCGCTGCTGTCTCGGCGCCGTCGATCGTGGTCGGCGCGGGTGCGAGTCTCCTGCTCGCCACCCTGACCGCCGTCGACGCCGTCACGGTGTCGCTCATCCGCATGCGGCACGATGCGGTGCTCGGAACCGTGCTGCTCAGCACCCGTCCGGCTGTCCTGCTCTGGAGTGGGGTCGCGCTCGCGGCGGCGGTCGTCGGGTTCGCCGCGGGCCTCGTCTCCCTGGTCTGGGCCCTCCTGCTGTTCGGGCAGGGCGTCCCGTGGCAGGTCGCCGCCGGCACGATCGCACTCGCGGGCTGCGCCGCCCTCGCCGGCAGCGGCTGCGGGTTCGCCGTCGGAGTGCTCGGCCTCCGCTCGCGCGACGGGCTGGCCTGGGTCGGGCCGTTCACGGCGGTCCTGACCGTCCTCGGCGGAGTCGTGGCGCCGGTCGGCGAGCTGCCGCTGGTCGTCGAGGCCGTCGCTCGGGTGCTGCCGCTGGGGTACGCCTCCGACGCCCTGCGGACCCTGCTCGACGAGGGGTGGACCGGCGCGCTCGCGGTGCAGAGCGGCGCCGTCGTCGTTCTCGGCGCCGCGTGGTTCTGGCTGGGGCTGCTCGGCTGGGCTCTTGCCCGCAGGGCGCTGCGGCGGACGGGCGGCACGGACCTGCTGTGAGGCCTCCTGGCGCGACGCATAGCAGGGCCGCGCGGATCAGGGCAGGGGGCTGCCGTCTCCCCGCACCCCTGATGGGATGGCGTCATGCCCGACTCCGCTGCTCGCCCGTCCCAGGACGACGACCTCCGCTCCATCGTCTACGCGAGCCACACCGCCGCCGGTCTCGAGGAGGCGGACCTGCCCGCGCTGCTCGAGCAGTGCCGCGCGAACAACGAGCGCCTCGGCCTGACCGGCATCCTGCTGTTCCGCGACGGCCGGTTCCTGCAGCTGCTCGAGGGGCCGGACGCGACGCTGCGCGAGCGGATGGCGATCATCGCCGACGACCCCCGGCACGCCGGTTTGCGCGTGCTGCTCGAGGAGACGCCGGCGCAGCGGCTGTTCCCCTCCTGGACGATGGCGTACGAGGCGATCACCGACTCGATGACGACCGAGCTGCCCGGCTACCGCAGCACCTTCGAGGACATCGACACCGACGTCGACGCGAGCGCGACGTTGCCGGCGCTGCGCGAGCTGATCCGCTGGTTCCAGGTGCGCCACTGACGCCGAGCCCTGCAGCGCGCTCGCTACAGTGACGGCGTGAACGAGGACGACGGGCGGGACGACGACGGCGAGCGCGAGGTCGCGGCCGAGTACCTGCGGGCCGAGCTGAGACCCCGGACGCTGACCTGGCTCCGGATGACGATCGACGCCCTGCTCGGCGGCGGCGTGATGACGACGCACGACCTCGTGGTCGCCCGCCTCGACACCGGCGCCGAGGTCATCCGCACGCCCGCCGACATCGGCGACCCCTACGTCCTGCTCGGTCAGATCGAGCTGGAGCTCGAGACGAAGACGACCGCCGAGTTCCTCGAGGAGTGGCGGCGGGAGTAGCGCTCTCCTCCACAGATCCGATCTCGCGGAGTTGTCCGAGGGTTCCGCCCGATGGCCGCTCGGGTGTCGGTGGTCCCTGGTTCAATACGCGTATGGATGAGCACAGCGACCCGGGAGCAGCAGGACAGCCGAGCGCACTCTCGGCCGTCGACGCGCTGACCGACATCGCCGCGGAGATCGGACGCACCTCCGCACAGCTTCTCCTCACCCGCGCGCAGACCCTGCACCTCGCCTACCGCGCGGCCGTCACCGTCCCCGACGCCTTCGCCCGCGGGAACTCGCTCTCCCGCAGCGAAGCGCGCACCCTGGTCGAGCGGTCCGTCCGCGCCGAGTTCGCGGTGAAGCTCCGCCTGTCCGAGCGGGCGACGGCGACCGTGCTCGAGCACGCCCGGCTGCTCGTCGAGGACCTCCCCCGCATCCGCGCCCTGCTCGCCGAGGGCCGGCTGCTGTGGGAGTCGAGCGAGATCGTCTGCGCGACCGCCGCGACCCTGCCCGCCACCTCCCGCGCCCGGTTCGACGAGCGCGCCGCCGAGATCGCGCCGGACGTGACGCCCACGCAGCTGAGGCGGATCGTCGCCCGGCTGCGTGACGAGCTGCACGAGGAGCCCCTCGCCCAGCGGCACGTCCGCGCCCGGCAGGACCGCGCCGTCTGGGTCTCGCCGGAGGTCGACGGGATGGCGACACTGTGTGCGCTGCTCCCCGCGCCGGACGCGATGGGCATCGCCGAGCGCGTCGACCGCATCGCCCGCAGCCTCCGGGAGGGCGGCGACGAGCGCACCCTGGCGCAGCTGAAGGCCGACGTGCTGACGGATCTTCTGCGCGACGGCGACATCGTCGGCACCACGCCCGCAGGCGACGGCCCTCAGATGCCTTCGTCGTACGTGCCCGGCATCCGTGCCGAGGTGCGGCTCACGCTCGCCGCGTCGACGGCCGTCGGTCTCGACGACGCGCCTGCGGACCTCGACGGCTACGGCCTCATCCCCGCCGACCTCGCCCGCGAACTGGTCGCGACCGGCGCGTCGTTCACCCGCGTGCTCACCGATCCGGACACCCGCGCCGTGAGGTCCGTCGGCCGCACCTACCGCGTCCCGCCATCGCAGATGCGTCTGCACCTCCAGCTGCGCGACCAGACCTGCCGCTTCCCCGGCTGCACCCGCACCGCCTCGAGGGCGGAGGCGGACCACACTCTCGAATGGCGCAACGGCGGCGAGACGTCCCTCGACAACCTCGTCTGCCTCTGCACGTCGCACCACCACGTCCGCCACGGCGACCGGTGGACCTACGTCCCCCACCCGGACGGCAGCATCGTCTGGACCACCCCCACCGGCCGCCTCGTCACGATCCGCCCACCGGCCCTCGCCGGCGCCCCGCCGGGTCCGCGCTTCGAGGACGCACCGCCTCCGTTCTGACGAAGGCGAGTCTCGATACGCGCTGCGCGCTACTCGACCAGCATGTTCGTTGAGCGCTCCGCGCTGCTCGACCAGCAGGGGCGCGCACGCCTGCTCAGCACGGCGGCGCCGATCCATGCTGATCGAGTAGCCCTCGCAGAGGGCGTATCGAGATCCGGCGTCACCAGGAGGGCGGGTCTCGATACGCGCTCCGCGCTACTCGACCAGCATGGGATGCGCGGTGCTCGATCGGCGTGGGCGGGTCAGCCGCAGGTGCGGGCCGTGTACGGGGCCTGCAGCGTGGCGGTGCCGGCCGTCGCGGTGAGGGTGCCCGCGGCGACGGAGGTGGCGCGCGTGGTGAAGGCGTGCGTCGCGTTGCCGCCGGGGGCCGCGGTCAGCGTGGGCGAGGTGCCCCAGGCCGAGCGGATCACGACGGACAGCGGCGCGGTGCCCGTGTTCTTCACGACTCCGGTCACGACGACCTTGCCGGCCACGCAGCGGGTCGACGCGGTGAGGGTCGCCGTGGACGCCGCCACGACGACCGTCGCGGTGACTCGCACTGCCGTCGAGCTCGAGAGCACGCGGCCGGGCGCGTTGTACGCCGTCGATCCGCCCGCTCCGACCCACTGGTTGTCGTTCGCGCCGATGGTGCGCACGACTCCGGTGACCGGATAGCGGCCGGGCGCGGTGCCGACGGAAGACGTGTCCCAGGTCACCGGCTGCGAGGCGGTGCCGCGGTCGTAGGCGAGGACGACGTCGGCCCGGGCGGGCAGCGCAGCGACGGAGCCCACCTCACCCAGGTCGGAGCGCACGGCGGTCGCGGCGTCGGCCGCGCGGACCTCGGCGTACTGACCGGCGGTGAGCGACACGATGCCGCCGTGCTTGGTCGACGGCGCCAGCGAGAAGCCGGGGTCGTTCAGCTGGGTCCAGCCGGCGTCGAGGTCGGTCGTCACCATCGGGCGGTAGCCGGTCGAGGGGATGACGTCGACGTAGAGGTACCAGCGATCCGCATCATGGTCCTTGAAGACGGCCGGTCCCTCGACTCCCCCGGCGTTGCCGCCGGCCCAGACGGCGCCGATGCGGTCCTGCAGCTGCGTCCACGCGGTGGACGGGAGCCACCACTGCTCGGCGGTCGTCGACTCCATGTAGATGCCGCGGCCGGTGCCGTTGTCCTTCGAGATCCGGTAGGTCGTGCCGCCGTCCTGGATCATCGTGGTGTCGATGACGTCGGCGCCGGTGTCGATGAAGGTGCCGCCGTAGGAGTACGTGGCCTGCGTGAAGTCGGTGGTCGCTCCCCAGAGCACCCGCGAGGCGCCGGTGCCGGGCGTGTGCGCGGCGTTCGGGTACACGGTCGAGGACCAGTAGACGACGAACGCGCCCTTGCCGGCCCCGTTGTAGTCGGGGACCCAGGTCGCCTCGGGCGCCCACATCATGCCGGCCTCGAGCTGCTTCGTGCCGGCCGCGTCGAGCGCGACGTCGAACTGGCGCAGGTCGCTCCAGGAGACGAGGTCGCTCGACTCCCAGACGTTCATCTTGGTGCTGCCCTGCGTGGTCCAGTAGCACCAGGTGGTGCAGGAGCCCGAGCCCTGGTCGCCGCCGAAGACGCGGAGGTCGGTGGCGATGATGTAGTACTTCTTCGTCTCGGGGTTGTAGGTGAGGTACGGGTCGCGGACGCCGGTGGTGCCGAGATCGGAGGCGAGGATCGGCTTCCCGCCGTTCAGCGGGTCCCACTTCTCCGGGTCGTCGCCGCGCGAGACGTCGAGGTAGATCTTCTCGGCGTAGCCCTGCGCGTCCTCGACGAAGTGCACCATCAGATAGCCGTAGGGGGTGTCGACGCCGACCTGCGGCTCGACCGTGACGGCGACGTCGCGGGACTGCGCGACGCCGCGGATCGACGCGGTCGCGGTGAGCGTCGAGGTGCGCGCGGCCTGCCCGACGGCGGGGCGGTCGGCGGCGAGCGTGCGGCCGTCGGCCGAGACGCGGAGGGTCGGGTCGCTCGAGGCCCAGGTCACGGCGCCGCCGTAGTCGGGGAGGTTCGTGGTCGAGTCGTCGATGGTGAGCGGCTGGACCGAGTCCAGCACTCCCGACACGAGCGGCGCGAAGCTCGCCGCGTGCGCCTGCGCATCCATCGTCGACACGGCCACCACCTCCTGGGCACTCAGCGCCCGATCGTAGACGCGGAAGCTCGACACCTCGCCCTTGTAGAAGGGGTCGGGGTAGGGCGCGCGGCCGATCGTGTTGAGCGACTGGTCCGCCACCGAGGCGGGCCTCAGCGCGGTCGGAGCGGAGGCGACGCGGGTGCCGTCGACGTAGAACGAGATCGTGCCGGCCGCGCCGTCGATCACCGAGCTGAGGCTGTACCAGCGGTCCGCCGCGATACCGGAGGCGCTGCGGGCGTTGTTCTCGCCGCCGCCGCCGGACGTCGTGATCGCGGTGCGCACCTTGTCGCGGACCGAGGCGAACCAGTACTGCGAGGTGCTGTCGCTGCCGATGTTCCAGAGGAAGTGGAAGCTCGACAGCATCGACGCGTCGGCGCGCGTCTCGATCGTGACCGTCCCGGAGCTCTTGCCCGTGAGCAGGTCGTCGGGCAGCTCGACCCAGGGGGCCGCGCTGGTCTTCGCGCCGCCGGTGAGACGGAGTGACGTGCCGGTCCAGAGCGCGTCGGTCCCGTTCACGACGCGCGCGGCTCCCACGGCTCCGCCGGCGGAGTTGGGCACGGTCGCACCGGTGGACTGACTGAAGCGGTAGTCGGCGAGGAGGCCGGCGGTGGGGATCGCGGCGGCGGCCGCGGTGGCGGCGGGGGCGACGAGGCCGGCGGCGAGCACCGCCCCGAGTCCGAGGGCGGCGAGGGCCGCGCGCAGAGGCGCGCGGCGGGCGGGGGTGGGCATGGTGCTCCTTTGCACGGGGCGGTTGTTCTGAAGGGTGGGTCTCGATACGCCCGCTGCGCGGGCTACTCGACCAGCGAGATGCACGCCTCGCGCAGCGGCGTATCGAGACCCCGGCGTCAGCAGGTGATCGCGGGGTAGGCGGCCGACTGCGTGGCCGCGCGGCCCGTGTCGTCGACTCCCGTGCCGGCGACCGCCGCCGAGCCCGCGGCCAGCGTCGGCTGGCGCACCGTGAAGCTCGCCGTGGCGTTCTTCCCGCCGGCGACGGCCGCGAAGGTCTTCGTGCCGGCCGCGGTGGTGACGGTGATGTCGGCCGGCAGGTCGTCCGTGTTCTTCACGGTCGTGGTGAGCACCGGCTTGCCTGCGACGCAGCGCACAGACGAGGTGGCGGCGAGCTGCAGCGCGACCGGGGCGGCGGGGGCGCCGAGAGAGACGCGGAAGCGCTGGCAGTCGTTGTTCAGCACGCTCCACTGGCCGATCCGGGTGCCGTTCTGGTCCGAGCAGTTCGACAGGTCGAGCGCCTTGCCGCTGTGCACGGCGCGGAGCTCGACGGTGCCGTCGTTCCCCGGGCGGAGCCGCCAGCTGCTGCCGGTCACGCTGCACGCGCCCTGCGTGACGGTCGCGCCGTCGGCGGTGGAGCCGCCGGTGACCGCGAGGCACTTGGCGGCGGCCGAGACGGGGTGCATCTCGACGGCGCCGTCAGCGGCGGCCGTGAAGGTGACGCGCTGGCACGGCGAGCCGAGCCACTCCTGCTGCTGCAGCACCGCGCCGTCGGCGGTCGAGCAGTTCGGCAGGTCGAAGGACTTGCCGGTGACGAGCGAGGTGACGGCGACCGCGCCGGCCGGGCGCAGCGCCCACTCCTGCGAGGCGGCGGCGCTCGGCATCGACTGCCGGATCGCACCGGAGACCGCGTCCAGCACCTTGCCGCTCGTGCGGTTCGTCAGCGTCGAGTAGCCGCCCGAACCCGGGGCCACCGTCCACTGCTGGCAGGAGGTCGTCAGCCACGCGGACTGCTGCAGCGCGGCACCCGAGGCGGTCGAGCAGCCGACCGGCCCGAGCGACTTCCCGCTGCTCGCGTTCACGAGGCGGAGGAAGCCGTCGCCGGTGCTGTCGAGCGTCCAGCTCGCGCGGGGCGTGGCGCAGGAGCCCTGCACGACGCCGGCGCCGTCACCGCTCTGCGCGGAGGACACCGTGGCGCAGAGGCCGGTGCTGCGGCTGACCAGCTGCCAGGGCGCGCCCTCGACGCGGGCCGTGATCGGCGCGTTCTCGCCGCTGGGCACGGGGACCCGGGCGGCGGTGCCGAGCGGGACCCCGAAGTCGGGCTCGCCCTCGGCGGTCCAGTCGACGAGGTGCGCGCGAGCCGAGCGCTGGCGGCCGCAGCCGTCGTCCGGGCCGGGGTTCGCGTGGTACAGGTTCCAGGTCTCGGTGCCGTCGGGCGAGTCGAAGAAGTCGTTGTGGCCGGTGCCGTACTCGCCGTTCGCCTTCGAGAAGACCGGGCCGTCGCTCTTGGTCCAGGAAGAGGCGAGCACGGGGTCGCCGGTCCCGTCGTACTCGAGGGTGCCGAGCTGGTAGTCCTCGGTACCGCAGAAGCTCGCCGAGTAGACGATCCAGGTGCGGCCGTCCTTCTGCAGCGGGACCGGGCCCTCGTTGACGGGAGCGCCGATGGTCTCCCACGGCTCGAGCGGCTGCGAGAGCACGTTCTGCGGGCCCGAGACCGTCCACGGGTCGGACATCCGGGCGATGTAGTTGTTCTGCAGGCGGTTCGGCCCGGCCGAGAACGCCGACCAGGTGACGAAGAGCTCGCCGTTCAGCTCGAGGTAGGCGCCGTCGATGTTCCAGTCGTCGGTCGGGATCGGCCGGCCCTTGTAGCTGTACGGGCCCATCGGGTCGTCGCCCGCGCTCTCGATCACCTGGAGGTGCTGGCGGTCGAAGTTCCCGGCGGTGCCCATCGTGTACATCAGGTACCAGCGCCAGCCGTTCGGGCCCTCGAGCCGCTGCAGCTCGGGCGCCCACATGTTCGCGTTCCGGCCCGGGTTCGTGTCGGAGTAGACGGTCACCGGAGTCGCGGTGCCCAGCGCCGCGAGCGTCGGCGCCTTGCGCATCACCACGCGGTTGTCCCACGTGGTCGCGACCAGGTAGTAGTTGCCGTCGTGGAACTCGATGGTCGGATCGGCCGTGTCCGGCTCGAGCGGGTTCGTGAACGTCGACTCGCCGATCGCCGCTGCCGGGCTCGCGGCAGCCAGCGGCAGCGCGACGACCGCCGCGAGCAGGATCAGGAGGCCGGCGGTCAGCCGGCGGCGCAGGCCCGGTGCGGGCGCGGTCAGGTGCATGGATGACTCCGTCGTCAGTCGTGATGCGGGCGCACCCGGTCGGCCGCGAGAGCGCGGGTCCGAGAGCCGGGGCGAGATTTTGTTCACGGTAACAGCGACACTTGCGCAAGGTCAAACCCCTCCGGAAGACGTCCTCCTCCCGGTCGGCGAAACGTTTCGCCTCGCGCTCTTGATCGACCACTGCACCCCGCCTAGAGTCCGAAGCGAACGTTTCGTGCGATCGGAGACACCCATGCCAGCGCAGACCTTCTCCTGGCGCGCCGGGCGGCTCGAGCTCGAGTTCCGCCGCGCTGCCGACGCCCCCGTGAGCCTCGCGCGGCTCGTCGCCGGCGAGCTCGAGATCTGCTTCGACCACCCGCTGCCGCTGGTCGGGATCCTCACCGCCGGCCGCGGCCACGTCACCTCGACCGACCGGCTCGTGCAGACCGCGATCGGCGACTCCCTCCGCTACGTCTCGCACGAAGCCGGCGACAGCACCCTCCGGATCGTCTCGGCGAGCGCCGACGGCCTGCTCGTCACGACCGCGATCGACGCGCTCGGCGGCGCCCTCCGGGCGAGCACCTCGGTCGAGAACGCGGGCTCCGAGCGGATCCTGCTCACGGCCGTCACGAGCTGGGCGATGCCGCTCGGCACCCGGCTCGACGTCGGCACCGCCACCGACCCGGCCGCCGACTGGGAGCTGCTGGAGGGCCGCAGCGAGTGGCTCGGCGAGGGCCGCTGGCAGGCCCGGGAGCTGCGCGAGCTGCTGCCGGACCTGCATCCCGAGCACACCGCGCAGCCGCCGCGGAAGTCCGTCGTCCGCACCGCCACCGGCACCTGGTCGACCGGCGGCGCCCTCCCGCTCGTCGCCGTCCGCTCCCGCCGGCAGGACGTCACCTGGCTCTGCGAGGTCGCGCACAACGGCCCCTGGCGCTGGGAGGTCGGCGAGCAGATCGGCGACGCCTACCTCGCCGCGTCCGGCCCGACGGACCGCGACCACCAGTGGTCGCGGCTCCTCGCACCGGGCGAGTCCTTCTCCTCCGTGCCGGCGCTGATCGCGGTCGGCACCGACCTCGAGCACGCCGCCGCGGCGCTCACCCGCGCGAAGCGGTCGGCCCGGCGCGCGCACCCCGACGACCGCCGGCCGGCGCTGGTCTTCAACGACTACCTGAACACCCTCGGCGGCGACCCGACCACCGCGAAGCTCCTGCCCCTGATCGCCGCGGCCGCCGAGGTCGGCGCCGAGGTGTTCTGCGTCGACGCCGGCTGGTACGCCGAGACGGAGTCCTGGTGGGACACGGTCGGCGAGTGGACGCCGTCGACCCGGCGCTTCCCGGGTGGACTCGGCGAGGTCGTCGACGCGATCCGCGGCCACGGCATGGTGCCCGGGCTCTGGCTCGAGCCCGAGGTGATCGGCACCGGCAGCCCGCTCGCCCGCTCCCTGCCCGACGACGCGTTCCTCTCCCGCTCGGGCCTCCGGGTGGAGGAGAGCGGCCGCCACCACCTCGATCTGCGCCATCCGGCGGCCCGCGCGCACCTCGACGAGACCGTCGACCGGCTCGTTGCCGAGTTCGGCATCGGCTACCTCAAGCTCGACTACAACATCGATCCGGGCCCCGGGACCGACCGCGACGCGACGAGCGCCGGCGCGGGACTCCTCGCGCACTCCCGCGCGCATCTCGCCTGGATCGACGGCGTCCTCGACCGCCACCCGCAGCTGGTCCTCGAGAACTGCGCCTCCGGAGCGATGCGCGCCGACTCCGCGATGCTCTCCCGGCTGCAGCTGCAGTCGACCTCCGACCAGGAGGATCCGCTGCTCGCCCCGCCGATCGCCGCCGCGGCCCCGCTCTCGATGCTCCCCGAGCAGGCCGCGAACTGGGCCTGCCCGCAGCCGGAGATGAGCGACGAGGCGATCGCCTTCACGCTGGTGACGGGCCTCGCGGGCCGGCTCCTCCTCACCGGCCACCTCGATCGGATGACGCCGGCGCAGCGCGCCCTCGTCGCCGAGGCGGTGCGCGCGGCGGCGGAGCTCCGGCCGCACCTGATCGGCTCCGTGCCGCTCTGGCCGCTCGGCCTGCCGGGCTGGACCGACCGCTGGGTCGCCTCGGCGCTGCGCGCGCCCGGCGCCGTCGCGCTCTCGCTCTGGGACCGCGGCGACGACGCCGCCGAGACGACCCTCGCGTTCCCGAGCCTGCTCGGCCGCGCGGTCGAGGTGCGGACGGCCTTCCCCGCGGGCCTGCCCGCCTGGGCCACGCGCTGGGACGCGGGAGCCGGACTGCTCACCGTCCGCTCCACCGCCGGAGAGCCCGGAGCACGCTCGCTCGTGCTGAGCGTCGCGGACTGAAGCGCGCTGTCGGCGATCACCGGGGCCCGCTTGACTATGCTGAACGGACCCGCGATGTCGAGCCCTCGTCATCCCGCCCGCACCGAGGGTGCACGGCTCTCCCGCAGGGGAGCGGAGGAGGTCCGCGCCATGGCCGATCGGCCCAACCTCCGGCATGTCGCCGCGGTCGCCGGCGTCTCGCACATGACGGTCTCCCGGGTGCTCAGCGGGCACCCGAACATCAAGGAGTCGACCCGGCAGAAGGTCCTCGAGGCCGTCTCCGAGCTCGACTACCGCCCCAACATCGCGGCGCGCTCGCTCGTCACCCAGCGCACCGACCGCATCGGCGTGATGATCGAGAGCGGCGCCGAGTTCGGCCCGTCGAGCACCCTCCGCGCGATCGAGCGGGCGGCGCGCGAGAAGGGCTACTCCGTCACCTCCGTCGCGCTGCGCGACGACCAGGACATGAGCCCGGTCGACGCGATCCGGCACCTCTCCGGTCTCGGGATCGACGCGCTCTGCGTGATCGCGCCGCGCTCGTCGTCCGTCGCGACGCTGCGCACCGTCGAGATCGGCGTGCCGACGCTCGTCGTGAAGTCCGACAAGGACGCCAACTTCCTGACCGTCTCCGTCGACCAGCAGGCCGGGATGAGCCAGGCGGTCGACCACCTCGCCTCGCTCGGCCACCGCGACGTGCTGCACATGTCCGGCCCGCTCGACTGGCTCGACGCCCGCGCCCGCGAGCGCGCCTTCCACAGCCGGGCGAAGGCCTGGGGGATGCGCGAGCGCCCGATCGTCGTCGGCGACTGGACCCCCGACTCCGGCTACGAGTTCGCGCGCAGCCTGCAGTCGGTGCCGGAGTTCACCGCGATGGTCGTCGCGAACGACGAGATGGCGCTCGGCGTCATCCACGGCCTCGTCGAGCGCGGGATCCGCGTGCCGCAGGACGTCAGCATCGTCGGCTTCGACGACCTGCCGACCGCCCGGCACTTCCTGCCGCCGCTGACCACCGTGCGGCAGGACTTCGACAAGCTCGGCACCACCGTCGCCGAGGTGATCCACGCGCGGATCCGCGGCCAGGAGATCCCGCAGCGCACCCGCATCCCCACCGAGCTCGTGGTGCGCGAGTCGACGGCGCCGCCGCGCAGCTGACCCGGCCGCCGTCGACGCTGGCGTATCATCGGCGGCACCCCTGGCGCGGCGCTCCCCCGGCGCCGCTCCGCACACGAACCGAGGACGGCACGTGTCAGTTCAGTCGACGACGACTCCCGCACGCCCCGGTCCCGCACGCCCGGAGCCCGTGGTCGAGATGTCGGGCATCCACGTCTCCTTCTCGTCCGGGCCGGCACTGGCCGGCGCGCGGCTGCGGCTCGTGCCCGGCGAGATCCACGGGCTGATGGGCGAGAACGGCGCGGGCAAGTCCACGCTGATCAAGACGCTCACCGGGATCCACCAGCCCGACGCCGGCGAGATCGTCGTCGACGGCGTCGCCCGGCGCTTCAGCGGACCGGCCGACGCGAAGGCCGCCGGCATCACCGCGGTCTTCCAGGACGAGCGGCTGACCGACAACCTCAGCATCGGCGAGAACGTGATGATCGGGCACGAGATCCGCGGGCGCCTCGGCATCTCCTGGTCGCGCACCCACGCGCGAGCGGCCGAGATGCTGGCGGAGCTGGGCCTCGAGGACCTCGACCCGCGCCTCCCGCTGCGCTCGCTCTCGCCCGCGATCCGGCAGCTGGTCGCGATCGGCCGCGCGATGGTCGACCGGCCGCGGGTGCTGATCCTCGACGAGCCGACCTCGAGCCTCGACCTCGGCGACGTCGCACGCCTCTTCACGGTGCTGCGGCGGCTGCGCGACCAGGGCGTCGCGATCGTCTTCGTCTCTCACTTCCTCGAGCAGGTCCTCACGCTCAGCGACCGCATCACCGTGCTCCGCGACGGCTGCACCGAGGGCGAGTACCCCGCGCGGCGGATGGACCGCGCTGAGCTGATCGCGAAGATGATCGGCAAGGACATCGACGCGCTGCGGCAGATCGGCTCCGACCGCCGCGAGCACCGTCGCCAGCCCACCGGACCGGCGATCTACCGGGCGGTCGGGATCGGCCGGAAGGGCGCCGTCTCCCCCACCGACCTCGAGCTGCACCGCGGCGAGATCGTCGGCTTCGCGGGGCTCCGCGGCTCCGGGCGCACCGAACTGGCGTCGCTGCTCAGCGGCGTGGAGCGGCCGGACAGCGGCGAAGTGCTGATCGACGGCGAGCACGCGGACATCGTCGATCCGGTGTCGGGGCTGCGGCACCGCATCGCGCACTCGAGCGAGAACCGCCGCGAGGACGGCATCATCGGCGACCTGTCGCTGCGCGAGAACCTCGTGCTGGGGCTGCAGGCGCTGCGCGGCTGGGCGCACCCACTGTCGGCGGCCGAGACCGACACGCTCGTCGCCACCTACGTCGAGGCGCTGAACATCACGCCGGCCGACCCCGACCTGCCGGTGAAGTACCTCTCCGGCGGCAACCAGCAGAAGGTCGTCCTGGCGCGCTGGCTCGCCACCCGCCCGCGCCTGCTGGTGCTCGACGAGCCGGCCCGCGGCATCGACGTCGCGTCCAAGGTCGAGATCCAGGCGCACATCGCCCAGCTCGCCAAGGAGGGCGTCTCGATCGTCTACATCTCCTCCGAGCTGGAGGAGGTCGTGCGCCTCAGCGACCGCATCGTCGTCTTCAAGGACCGCGAGAAGATCGGCGAGGTCAGCAACGGCCCCTGGCTCACCGTCGACACCATCGTCGAGATGATCGCGGCCGACACCACGGACGACGACACCGCCGACGACGGCTGGTGACCCGGGGTCTCGATACGCCGCTCCGCGGCTGCTCGACCAGGGTGGGTGAGTCGGCCGGGCAGGTGGTTGACCCCTGTGAAACGTCTCACGTAGGGTGGCGCGGGACCGGGGAAAGCGCATTCCTGCATCCCGGACCATCGATGCCGAGGGATTCAATGCCGAATTCACGTTCACGCCGCACGTCCACCGCGGTCGCCGCCGCGCTCGCCGCGGGGCTCGCGCTCACCGGGGCCGCGCCTGCGGCGGCGGAGTCGAGCACCGCCCCCGCCAACCCCGTCCTCACCGCGCAGCTGGAGGACCTCGACCGCGGGGTCGTCGCGCTCGCCTCGCCCGACGGCGGCGTCTTCGTCAGCTGGCGACTGCTCGCGACCGAGGTCACCGACTCCTCCGACACCGGGATGATCGGCGCCGACTTCGCCGTCTACCGCGGGGCGGAGCGGGTCGGGGTCGTCACCGACAGCACCAACCTGCACGACCCGGCGGGCGCGCCCGGCGACGAGTACCGCGTCGTCCCGCTCGTCGACGGCGCCCCCGGCGAGCCGAGCGCACCGGCCACCGCCTCCGCAGACGCCTTCGAGACGCTGCCGCTGCAGAAGCCGGCCGACGGCGTCACTCCGGCGGGCGAGGCCTACACCTACAGCGCCAACGACATGAGCGTCGGCGACATGGACGGCGACGGCGACTACGAGTACGTCGTGAAGTGGTACCCCTCGAACGCGAAGGACGTCTCGCAGAAGGGCTACACCGGCAGCACCTACCTCGACACCTACGAGGGCGACGGCACGCTGCTGCACCGCATCGACCTGGGCGTGAACATCCGCTCCGGCGCGCACTACACGCAGTTCCTGGTCTCGGACTTCGACGGCGACGGCCGCTCCGAGATCATGACCAAGACGGCCCCGGGCACGACGATCCTGCGCGGCGACGACCCCGCCCGCGCCGAGTCGATCACCCTCCTCCCCGAGGACGTCGCCGCCGGCGTCACTCCCCAGGACGACTACCGCCTCTCCGCCGCCGGCTACCGCGAGCACCTCATCGAGGTGTTCGAGGGCTGGGGCACCCGCGAGGAGGTGACGAGCGGCCAGTGGCCCGCGACGCTCGAGGAGGCGTTCGGCATCGCGCCGACGCACGCCTACCCGCTCGACCGCGCCGGGGCGACGGAGCTCGCCGACTACTTCATCGACGTCTACGCGCCGAGCCGCAGCGACCGCAACGACCTGACGACCTTCGAGGGCTTCATCCTGAGCGGCCCCGAGTACCTCACGGTCTTCGACGGCGAGTCCGGCGAGGAGCTGCAGACCGTCGCCTACGAGCCGGCCCGCGGCGACGACGGCCTGCTCTGGGGCGACTACGCCTACTCCCGGATCGAGCCGGGCAACCGCAACGACCGCTTCCTCGCGGGCGTCGCCTCCTTCGACGGCGAGACGCAGTCCGCCGTCTTCGCCCGCGGCTACTACACCCGCGCGGTCGTCGTCGCCTACGACTGGGACGGCACCTCGCTCTCGCAGCGCTGGGTCGCCGACAGCGGCCACGTCCCGCTGACCAACCCCTTCAACGACACCCCGCACGGCCGCGAGGGCACCAGCCCGGAGTGGGCGACGCTCACCACGCAGGGCTTCCACTCGCTCAGCGCGGCGGACGTCGACGGCGACGGCCGCCAGGAGATCGTCTACGGCTCCGCGACGCTCGACGACGACGGCAGCCTGCTCTACAGCTCCTACGACACCCTGCCCGAGGGCAGCAGCGCGCCCGGCACCGAGGCCAAGCTCGGCCACGGCGACGCGATGCACGTGACCGACATCGACCCGGCGAACCCCGGACTCGAGATCTTCACCGTGCACGAGGGCGGAGTCGGCGCGCCCTACGGCTACGCGCTGCGCGACGCCGGCACCGGTGCGGTGCTCTTCGGCGCCTACTCCGGCAAGGACACCGGACGCGGCATGATCGGCGACGTCGACCCCGAGGTCCCCGGCCAGGAGGTCTGGGCGATCGGGAAGCTCTCGGCGAGCGGCGAGCCGCTCACCGGCGGGGACCCCGCGGAGCAGCCCGGCACCAACCAGAGCATCCGCTGGGCCGCGGACATGACCACGCAGATCGTGGCCAGCACGACGATGCAGGACGCGACGCCCGTCACTCCGACGATCGTCACCGGTGACGGCTCGGTGCTGCTCTCGGCCGAGGGCACCGTGACGAACAACGGCACGAAGGGCAACCCGTCCCTGGTGGCGGACGTGCTCGGCGACTGGCGCGAGGAGCTGCTGCTGCCGACCGCGGACTCGAGCGCGATCCGGATCTACTCGAGCACCGAGGTCACCGACCGCAAGCTGACCACGCTGATGCACGACCCGCAGTACCGGGTCGAGGTCGCGCGCCAGCAGACCGCGTACAACCAGCCGTCGTACACGTCCTACGGGCTGGCGAGCGACATCGACTGGTCGACGGTGCCGGTGCTCGCGCAGGAGGGGACGGAGCCGGTGCCGACGCCGACGCCGACGCCCGCGCCGATGCCGACCGAGACCGCGCCGCCCGTGATCCCCGCTCCCGGGGAGCCCGCGCCGGGTGGGCCCGCGCCGCACGAGCCCGCGCCCGTCGCCGGGCCCGATGGCGACCTCGCCGCCACCGGCGTCGACCTGTCGCTGCTGCCGCTCGGGGCGCTCGCGCTCCTGCTCGGCGGCGGTGCGCTGCTCCTGCGGCGCCGCCTGCGGCACGGCGAGTAGCCGCGCACCGCGGCGTATCGAGACCCGTCGTCTCCCTCGGGAGGCGGCGGGTCCTCGGCGTCAATGCACGATCGTTACCGAAGTCGCTCCGGCGCTGTTGCGTCACAAGAATTGTTCACGGTAACATTTTGCCCAGGACGCACCCGGACGTGTCACTGCACGACGGGCGTCCACCGCACATCCTGCACTCACCGCACCTCGGGCGCCAGGCCCGCACTGCACTCATCACATCCGGGCCCCTGGGCCCGCACCCACGGACGCTCCCGCGCGTCCGTGATCTCAAGGAGGAGATCCATGTACAACACGAGGCGTTTCGGCCAGTTCCTCGGTTTCGCAGCAGTCGGCGCACTCGCGCTCGGCCTCGCCGGCTGCTCCGGCGGCTCGGACACGGCCGCCGGCGGCGGCGGCGACGACGTCACCACCATCGGCTTCGTGGCCGTCGGCCCCGAGGGCGCGTGGCGTCAGGCGAACGAGACCAACATCGAGGAGACGTTCACCGCCGACGCGGGCTACGACCTCAAGTACGCCCCCGCCACCAACGGCGACCAGAAGTCGCAGATCGACTCCTTCACGTCCTTCGTGGACGAGGGCGTCGACATCATCCTGCTGTCTGCCACCGAGGGCTCCGGCTGGGAGGACTCGCTCGAGCGCGCTCAGGAGGCCGAGATCCCGGTCATCCTGATCGACCGCGGTATCGAGCCGGACGACACCGACCTCTACGTCACCCGCATCGCGCCGGACAACATCGCGGTCAGCACCTCGGTCGCCGACTGGGCGAAGTCGAGCTTCCCCGACGGCGCGAAGTACTTCACCCTCGAGGGCCCCGCGGGCGTCTCGGTCGTCAACGAGCGCAACGAGGGCTGGGACGAGGTCATCGGCGCCGACTCCGCCTTCACCAAGGTCGGCGCGCAGACCGCCAACTGGTCGACCGAGGAGGCCAAGAGCGTCTTCGAGACCGTCCTGAAGTCGAACAACAACGACGTCCAGATGGTCTTCGCCCAGAACGACGAGATGGGTCTCGGCGCGGTCCAGGCCGTCCAGGAGGCCGGCCTCACCCCGGGCGTCGACGTCAAGATCGCCACGATCGACGGCACCAAGAACGCCCTGCAGGCCCTGGCCGACGGTGAGCTCAGCTTCGTCGCCGAGTACAACCCGCTCTTCGGCGAGACCGCCCTCGACGCCGTCGAGAAGACCCTCGCCGGCGAGACCGTCGAGTCCTCGATCGTCGTCCCGAGCGAGACCTTCGACTCGCCCGAGGCCGCGGCGACCGCCCTGCCCGACCGCAAGTTCTAGGAAGCACCGCTCAGCAGCACCACCCCTCCATCGGAGCGACCGGGGCCCCACCGCGGGTCCCGGTCGCTCCCACCTCCGGCGCAGAGCAGCGCCACTCGAGAACGGAACGACGCGACATGGCGGATTCGCCTCCGATCGTCGAGATGAAGAACATCTCGATCAGCTTCCCCGGCGTCAAAGCCCTCGACGGTGTCGACTTCCGCCTGTTCCCGGGCGAGGTCCACACCCTCATGGGCGAGAACGGCGCCGGCAAGTCCACCCTCATCAAGGCGCTGACCGGCGTCTACAAGATCGACAGCGGCGAGATCGTCGTCGGAGGGACGCCCCGGCGCCTCGCCGGCACCGCCGATGCGCAGGCGGCCGGCATCTCGACCGTCTACCAGGAGGTCAATCTCTGCACCAACCTCAGCATCGGCGAGAACGTCATGCTGGGCTACGAGGTGCGCGGCCCCTTCGGCATCAACTGGCGGGCGACCCACGACGCCGCCAAGCGCGCCCTCGAGCGCCTCGGCCTCGGCCACCTCGACCCGCGCCGCCCGCTCGCCTCGCTCTCGATCGCGATGCAGCAGCTGGTCGCGATCAGCCGCTCCACCGTCAGCGACTCGCGCGTGCTCATCCTCGACGAGCCGACCTCGAGCCTGGACGCGAACGAGGTCGAGAACCTCTTCGTCGTCATCCGACGCCTCCGCGAGGAGGGCGTCGCGATCCTGTTCGTCTCGCACTTCCTGGACCAGGTCTACGCGATCAGCGACCGCCTCACCGTGCTGCGCAACGGCACCTACGTGGGCGAGTACCTCACCCACGAGCTGGACCGCACCTCGCTCATCTCCAAGATGATCGGCAAGGACATCGCGGCGCTGCGCTCCCTCGACTCCGAGCGCGCGGACAGCGACCACCTCTACCGCGAGGCCCCGCTCTACTCGGCCAAGGGCCTCTCCAAGAAGGGCTCGATCGAGGCGACCGACCTCACGCTGCACCGCGGTGAGGTCGTCGGCTTCGCCGGTCTCCTCGGCTCCGGCCGCACCGAGCTCGCCCGCCTGATCTACGGCGTCGACAAGCCCGACACCGGCGAGATCACGCTGCACGGCAAGAAGGTCGACGTCCCGACGCCGACCGCCGGACTCGCGCACAAGATCGCCTTCTCGAGCGAGAACCGCCGCGACGAGGGCATCATCCGCGACCTCTCGGTCCGGGAGAACCTGATCCTCGCCGTCCAGGCGAAGCGCGGCTGGGCCCGTCCCCTCTCCAAGAAGGAGAAGGACGAGATCGTCGCCAAGTACCTGGTCGAGCTCAACGTGCGCCCGGCCGACCCGGACCGCCCGATCAGCAAGCTCTCCGGCGGCAACCAGCAGAAGGTGCTCCTCGGGCGCTGGCTGGCCACCGCCCCGGAGATCCTCATCCTCGACGAGCCGACCCGCGGCATCGACGTCGGAGCCAAGGCCGAGATCCAGGAGAAGGTCGTCGCCCTGGCCGGCGAGGGCGTCGCCGTGGTCTTCATCTCGTCCGAGCTCGACGAGGTCGTCCGCCTCAGCGACCGCATCATCGTCCTCAAGGACCACCGCGTGATCGCGGAGATCCTCAACGGACCCGCTGTCACTGCGGAGTCGATCGTCACTACCATCGCCGCAGAGGGAGTCGTCGACGAGGACGTCGTCGTTCTCGAAGGCGCCACGCAGGAGGCCGCATCATGAGCAGCGACACGCGACCGGACCGGGGCTCGCTCCTCGCGAGCCTGATCCGCCGTCAGTACTTCTGGGGAGCGGTGGCCATCGTGCTGCTGCTGCTCGTCAACGTCGTCAAGGACCCGAGCTACCTCGGCGTCAGCGTCAGCCCGACCACGGGCTACCTCGTCGGCAACGTCATCGACATCGCCCGCGCCGCCGCCCCGATCCTGATGATCGCGGTCGGCATGTGCCTCGTCGTCGCGACCGGCGGCATCGACCTCTCGGTCGGCTCGATCATGGTCGTCGCCGGCGCCGTCTCGATGGAGTTCCTCAACGCCCAGGGCGCGCCGGACTCGCTCGGCGCCGCCGCCGCCGCCTTCGCCCTCGCGCTGCTGGTCGCCGGAGTGCTGGGTGCCGTGAACGGCATCCTGGTCTCGGTGGTGGGGCTCCAGCCCTTCATCAGCACGCTCGTCGTGATGCTCGCCGGCCGCGGCCTGGCGAAGGTCATCACGGGCGGCCAGAACACCGCCGCGACGAACGAGCCGTTCCGCTGGCTCGCCAACGGCTACGTCTTCGGGCTCCCCGTCGTCTTCCTGCTCGCCATCGCGATCGTCGTGGTCGTCGGAGTCCTGGTGCGCCGCAGCGCGCTCGGCCTGATGATCGAGGCCATCGGCATGGACCCGAAGGCGGCCCGCCTCGCCGGCATCAACCGCCGCGGCCTGCTGATGACCGCCTACATCGGCTCCGGCGTGCTCGCCGGCGTCGCGGGCGTCTTCGCCACCGCGAGCGTGATGACGGTCGACGTCTCGCGCACCGGCTACCAGCTCGAGCTCGACGCGATCCTCGCGGTCGTCGTCGGCGGCACGTCCCTCGCGGGCGGCAAGTTCAACATCACCGGAGCGGCCGTCGGAGCGGTCCTGATCGCCACCCTCGACAAGACGGTCGTCTTCCTCGGCGTCTCGTCCTCGGCGACGCCCGCCTTCAAGGCGATCGTCATCGTCGCCTTGTGCCTGCTGCAGTCGGAGCGGGTCCGCTCCGCCTTCAAGAACCGTCGCGAGGCGCGCCGCAGCGTCCCGCAGAAAGAGGCGATCCCCGCATGAGCGCCGTGCTGACCCGACCCGCCCCGCCGGCGAAGTCGAACCGCTCCTCCGCCACCTCGTGGCTCAGCCAGCACCTCGACAAGCTGCCGACCCTCGCCGCCCTGGTGATCTTCCTGGGCATGATCGTCTACGGCGAGGTCGCCTACGGGCGCATCCTGCAGGCGAGCACGATCTCGAACCTGCTGATCAACAACGCGCACCTGATCATCCTCGCCGTCGGCCTCACCTTCGTGATCCTCACCGGCGGCATCGACCTCTCGGTCGGCGCGGTGATCGCCTTCACCAGCGTCAGCGGCGTGCTGCTGATCAACAGCGGCTGGAACCCCTGGCTCGTGATGCTGCTGATGGTGCTGATCGGCTCCGCGTTCGGCCTGATCTCCGGCGTGCTGATCCAGTACTTCAACGTCCAGCCGTTCATCGCGACCCTCGCGATGATGTTCCTGGCCCGCGGCCTCGCCTCGATGCTGAGCACGGTCCCGGAGCGCCTCCCCGAGGACTCGGCCGTGCTGTCGCTCGCGACGCCGATCAAGCTGATCGACGGACCGAAGGTCAACGACTTCGTGATCAGCCCCGGCGTGATCATCGCCGTGATCGTCGTCGCCGCCGCGTTCTTCGTGCTGCACCGCACCCGGCTCGGCCGGACGGTCTACGCGATGGGCGGCTCCGAGCCGTCGGCCGCGCTGATGGGCCTGCCCGTCGTCCGGACCAAGCTGCTCATCTACGTGATCAGCGGCACCCTCGCGGGTCTCGCCGGCGTGGTCTACACCGCCCGCCTCGGCAGCGCGCAGAACATCACCGGCACCGGCTGGGAGCTCGACGCCATCGCGGCGACCGTCATCGGCGGCACGCTGCTCACCGGCGGCGTCGGCTTCGTCCTCGGCTCGGTGATCGGCGCCCTGGTCCTCGGCCTGATGAACGTCCTGATCACCCGCGACGGCGGCATCCCGCCCGAGGCGACCACCATCATCACCGGCGGCATCCTGCTCGTCTTCGTGCTCCTGCAGCGCGCGGTGATGGCCCGCAACCGGACCTGACGCCGGGCCGCAGCGCCACTCGATCCGTCACGAACGGTCGCCTCGGAACTCTGGGGGCGACCGTTCTCGACGTCTCGGCGCGGCCGATCCGAGGCGTGGAAATCCCCTCCGGATACCCGTCGCGTTGACGTGAACATCGTGTTACCGTGAACATTACCGGTGCGTGCCGGACCCTTTCCCTTCAGCAATGGTGCCGAACAAGGAGTTAGTGCGATGAAGCCCTTTCTGCGACCGGTCGTCCTCGTGACGGCGCTCGCACTCACCGTCCCCCTGCTGACGGCGCAGTCCGCCGCAGCCGCACCGGCAGACGATCTCGTCCTCCGCTACGCGCTCGACGCGACCAGCGGCACGACCGCCGTCGACAGCTCCGGCAAGGGCCGCGACGGCACCCTGTCCGGCGGCGCGGTCGCGACCGGCGCCGGCGGAGTGACGCTCGACGGCGTCGACGACTTCGTGAAGCTGCCGAACGACGTGCTCGCCGGCCTCTCCTCGATCACCGTCAGCACGGAGGTCCTGGTGAAGCCCTCCCAGGGCACCCCCTACTTCATCTGGGGCCTCGGCAACACGACGAACAGCGCCGGCAACGGCTACCTGTACACGACGGGCAACAGCTACAAGGCCTCGATCGCCACCGGCAACTGGACCACCGAGCAGACCGTGAACTCGGGCGCCGACCTCGCCCGCGGGGTCTGGAAGACGCTCACCTACACGCTCGACGACGCCTCCGACACCGCGCGGCTCTACCTCGACGGCACCCAGGTCGCGCAGCAGACCGGCGTGACGATCACCCCCGGCGCGATCGGCGGCGGGAGCACCACCGCGAACGCGATCGGCCGCTCGGTCTACACCGGCGACAAGTTCCTGGCCGGCTCGGTGCGCGACTTCCGCATCTACAGCAGCGCGCTCAGCGCCGCCGACGTCGCGACCCTCCAGGCGAGTGACGCCACCCGCACCACCCGCGACGCCGCCGCGCTGACCCTCGGCGACCTCTCCGCCGTCACCGCGAACCTGACCCTGCCGACCACCGGGCCCAACGGCTCCGCGATCGCCTGGTCCTCCAGCAACGCCGCCGTCGTCTCCTCGAGCGGAGTCGTCACCCGGCCCGCCACGGGCAGCGCCCAGGCCGTGCTCACCGCGACCGTCACCCGCGGCTCCGCGACGCAGACCCGCACCTTCACCGCGACCGTGCCCGCGCAGGACGCGAACGCCGACGCGCAGAAGGCGCTCGACGCGCTGAGCATCGTCAACGCCGGCGACGTCCGCGGCAACGTGACGCTGCCCGCGAAGGCCGGCTCCTACGACGTGACCTGGGCCTCCTCGAACGCCGCCGTCGTCAGCACCACCGGCGTCGTGAAGCGCCAGGCCGCGTCCACCGCCGTCACCCTCACCGCGACGATCGTCGGCACCACCGCCACCCGGCAGCTCCCGGTCACCGTGACCGCCGCGCCCGCGGACCTCGACACCGCGTACGACGCCGGCTACCTCTGGACCCACTTCGCGTCGACCGACTACGAGAAGATCTACTTCGGCTCCAGCACCGACGGCCTGCACTGGTCGAAGCTCAACAACGACAAGGCCGTGCTCGCCAACCTCGCCGGCACGCTGGGCGTCCGCGACCCGCACCTCGTCCGCTCCCCCACGGGTGACGAGTACTGGATCCTCGGCACCGACCTGCACGCCGAGGGCACCGCCGGCGGCGGCTCCTGGGACCAGGTGAACGCCAGTCAGAAGCTCGTCGTCTGGCGCTCCACCGACCTCGTGAACTGGGGTCAGCAGAACCTCGTCTTCGCCGGCGCGCCCAAAGCGGGCAACGTCTGGGCGCCCGAGGCGATCTGGGACGAGGCGACCGGTCAGTACTACGTCTACTGGTCCGGCCGCGACAAGACGCAGGTGAACACGGACGACTGGGCGCTGCGCGTCTACGTCTCCACCACCCGCGACTTCCAGAGCTTCTCCACCCCGAAGGTCTGGCTCGACGAGAACTCGTCGACGAACAACGCCGACGGCCCGAACATCATCGACACCACCATCGCCGTCGAGAACGGCGTGTACTACCGCTTCTCCACCTCCGACTGGCGCACGGTCGTCGACAAGGCGAGCAGCCTCGCCGGCCCGTGGACCCGCGTGATCGCCCGCGGCGAGGAGACGTCCCGCGGCCTCTCCGACCACCTCGAGGGCCTCACCGTCTACCAGCTGCCCGACGGCCGCTGGGTCGTGATGGGCGACTCCTTCGGCTACTCCGCCTACGTCACCGACACCCTCGCGGACATGCGGTTCACCGCCCTGCCCGTCGGCACCACCGGAGCGAACACGTACTCGTTCTCGAAGCCCTTCCGCCACGGCTCCGTGCTGCGGCTCTCCAGCGCCGAGGAGGCGCGCCTGACCGCGGCCTACGGCGGCATGACCACCGGCCCGACCCCGAAGCCGGTGAACGCGAAGGGCGAGATCCTCCGCTACTCGTTCGACGGCGGCTCCGGCACCACGGTGCAGGACGTCTCGGGCAATGGCCAGAACGGGACGATCGTCTCGGGCGGCGCCTGGCAGACCGGCTCGGTGAAGCTCGACGGCACCGACGACTACATCGAGCTGCCCGACAACCTGCTCGCGGGCGTCACCGACGTCACCGTGCAGACCGAGGTCTGGATCGACTCCGCGCAGAGCGGCGCCTACTTCCTCTACGGCCTCGGCAACACCACGAACGGTGCGGGCGACGGCTACCTCTTCACCTCCGGCAACAACTACCGCACCAGCCTCGCCACCGGGAACTACACCACCGAGCAGACCGTCTCCTCCGGCTCGGCCGTGCCGCGCGGCCAGTGGGTTCAGCTGACCTACACGCTCTCCGGCACCACCGCGACGCTCTACCTCGACGGCGTCCGCGTCGGCGGCGGCACCGTCACGGCCGACCCGAAGGACATCGGCGGCGGCACGACGACGGCCAACTCCATCGGCCGCTCGAACTACGACGCCGACAATCGCTTCCGCGGCCAGGTCCGCGAGTTCGCCCTCTACAACCGGGCCCTGAGCTCGGCCGAGGTGCTCGCCTCCTCCGGCAACACCACCGTGCTGGCCGACGTGACGCTCACCGGCGACGTGCTGAAGACCGCACCGATCGTCGACCAGGCGACCCGCACCGTCACCCTCCCGGTGAAGCCCGGCACGGACCGCTCGAAGCTGACCGCCACCTACTCGACCGCCGCGGGCGTCACTGCGAGCCCCGCCTCCGGCACCGTCCGCGACCTGCGCACCCCGCAGACCGTCGTGCTGACCCCGGCCGGCGGCGGAGCGACCACCACCTGGACGCTCAAGGCCGTCGAGATGAAGAGCCCCGTCCTCCCGGGCCTCTACGCCGACCCGAACATCGCGGTCTTCGGCGACACCTACTACCTCTACGCGACCTCGGACGGCTTCCCCGGCTGGGGCGGCAAGACCTTCTACGCCTGGTCGTCGAAGAACCTCGTCGACTGGACCCGCTCCGCGCAGCCGATCCTGACCCTGGACGGCGCGAACGGGAACGTCCCGTGGGCGACCGGCAACGCCTGGGCGCCGACGATCATCGAGAAGGGCGGGAAGTACTACTTCTACTTCTCCGGCCACAACGCCGCGCTGGACCGCAAGACGATCGGCGTCGCCGTCGCGTCGAGCCCGATGGGCCCGTTCACCGCGCAGCCCTCCGCCATGATCACCAACGGCGAGTCCGTGAAGTCCGGCCAGGCCATCGACCCGGCCGCGTTCACCGACCCGGCCACCGGCAAGAGCTACCTCTTCTGGGGCAACGGCGCACCCGTGTACGCCGAGCTCTCGGACGACATGCTCTCCGTCAAGGCCGGCACCATCAAGACGATCTCGGGTCTCACGGACTTCCGCGAGGGCGCGTTCATGAACTACCGCAACGGGCTCTACCACCTGACCTACTCGATCGACGACACCGGCTCCGAGAACTACAAGGTCGGCTACGCGACCTCGACGAGCATCGACGGACCGTGGACCTACCGCGGCGTGATCCTGGAGAAGGACCCCTCGCAGGGCATCCTCGCCACCGGCCACAGCTCGATCATCAACGTCCCCGGCACCGACGACTGGTACATCGCCTACCACCGCTTCGCCATCCCCGGCGGAGACGGCCAGCACCGCGAGACCACCATCGACAAGGTGACCTTCGACCCCGCGACCGGCCTGATGCAGAAGGTCGTCCCGACCCTCACCAGCGTCAGCCCGCAGACGGTGCCGACGGCGGCCCCCGCCATCACGGCGACCGCCACCGCCTCGACCCGCTGCGTGCAGGGCAAGGTCGTCCTCTCCGTCGTCGCGACGAACCCGAACGCCTTCCCGGTGAAGATGGTCGTCACCTCGACCTCGGGCTCCAAGACGTTCGAGGAGGTGGCCGCCGGCAAGTCCGTCACCCACTCCTTCACGACCCGCACCGCCGCGCTGCCCGCCGGCTCCGCGACCGCCACGGCCACCGCGTTCGTCGCGGGCAAGCCCGCCACCGCGACGGCCACCGCGCCGTACGCGGCGGCGAGCTGCGGCTGACGCGCTCGCGCCTCCCTCCACCACCCGATACCACTGACCCCACACCACTGAACCGGACGGCGACGCTGCCGTCTCGAGAACGGAGAACACCCTGATGCAGAACAACACCCTTACGGCCCGATCCCTCCTCACCCGTGGCGCCGCCGGCATCGCCGGAGGCCTGCTCCTGCTCGGCGTCGCCGGGACCGCGTTCGCCGATGAGCAGCAGGGCGCCGACGACGTCGACGTCAACGTGCAGATCGCGCCGCTCACCACGCCCGGCTCGCTCTCGATGACCGTCGCGAGCGACTCCACCGCGCTGACCGAGAACGGCTCCACCAGCGTGGTCCGCCAGTTCACCGGCACCCTCCCCACGGTCACCGTCACCGACACCCGCGACGCCGCCGACATCCCCGCCGGTGCCGGCTGGTACGTCCTCGGCACCGCGAGCGACTTCACCTCGTCCACCGGCGACACGATCGGCGCGGAGAACCTGGGCTGGGCGCCGAACCTGATCGACGGCGGCGACTCGGGCCTGGTCGCGGAGGGCGACGTCGTCGACACCGCCATCGACGGCGGCCCGGACGGAGTCGGCCTCGTCGACCAGGAGCTGCTCGCCATCACCAACGACTCCGCCGGAGTGGCGGAGGAGGGCTCCTGGACCGCGAACGCGGCCCTGACCCTGAAGACCCCCACCACCGTCGACGCGGGCGACTACAGCTCCACCCTCACCCTCTCCCTCTTCGAGTGAGCCTGCGCATGCCGGTCGAGTAGCCGCCGCGGGCGGCGTATCGAGACCCACCCCGCTCAGCCCGGTGGAACTCGATATGCCCGCTCCGCGGGCTACTCGATCAGCATGCAGAGTGCCCGCTCCGCTGCCTCCTCGCTCCGCAGGCAGAGGGCCCGCGTCTGCCCCACCCCGTGAGAACCTGGACCTCCCATGACCTCCGCGCTCCGCACCCTTCTCGCCGTCCTCGTCGGCGCGCTCGCGCTCTCCGCCGCTCCCCCGGCCCTCGCCGCCGCGACCGACCAGATCACCTGGGCGGTCAGCCCCGCGACCGACGGCGCCGTCGACAAGCGCTCCTGGGTCGAGCTCGACCTCGACCCCGGCGCCACCGCCGAGGAGCAGGCCGCGGTCCGCAACCTCAGCGACCAGACCGTCACCTTCCGCATCGACGCGGCCGACGGCTACTTCACCGACAAGGGCCGCTTCAACATGCTCCCCTCCGACCAGGAGTCCGTCGACGCCGGCACCTGGATCACCGCCCCCGAGACCGTCACCGTCGAGCCCGGCGGCACCGGCATCGTCCCCTTCACCGTCACCGTCCCCGACGACGCCGAGCCCGGCGACCACGCCGCCGGCCTCGCCGCCTCCCTCGTCTCCGTCGGCACCGACGTCGGCGGCTCCTTCGTCGGCGTCGAGAGCCGCATCGGCTTCCGCGTGATGACCCGCGTCACCGGCGACGTCGCCCCCGCCGTCGCCGTCGAGAACCTCACCGGCGACTACCGCCTCTCCTGGAACCCCTTCCAGCCCGGCTCGCTCACCGTCACCGCCGACATCGTCAACACCGGCAACGTCCGCCTCCTCCTCGACGGCAGCGCCAGCAGCCAGGGCGCCACCGCCCCGCTCGTCGCCGCCGACGCCGCCCAGCAGGAGCTCCTCCCCGGCGACCGCCGCGCCGTCACCCTCCCGCTCGACGACGTCTGGCCCCTCTTCGCCGTCGGCACCGACCTCACCGTCGCCCCGACCGTCGTCACCCCCGACGGCCTCGACCCCGTCGACATCGCGCCGCTCACCGAATCGACCACCACCGCGGCCGTCCCGCTGCCCCAGCTCGCCGTCCTGCTCGGCCTCGCGCTGATCCTCGCCGCGCTCCTCGCCGGCCGCACCCGCTCCCGCCGCCGCGTCGCCGCCCTCGTCGAGCAGGCCAAGGAGGAGGGCCGCCGCGAGGCCGCCCACCAGCCCTCCTGACCCTCGCTCCCCTCCGCGAGATGCCACTTGTGCACGCTTTCCACGGCGTGTCGCGTGCACAAGTGGCATCTCGCGGGGAGGGGCCTACTGGTAGGTGATCAGGTCGGGGAGGGGGGCGACCTGGGCCATCGTCTCGGCGGGGGTCAGCATCGGCAGGTCCTCGTCGTAGAAGTTCTTCCAGCCCCAGGCGATGCCCTCGGGGGCGCCCTCGTGCAGGGCGTTCCAGGTGGCCTGCTTGTCGGGCTGGCCGCCCTGGCCGTCGACGTGGATGAGGAACTCGAGCTCGGGGCGGTCGCGGCGGATGCTGTCGCGGTCCTGCAGCATCGACAGCCGGAACTGGTGCAGCACGAACATCTTCGGCGGGAGGCCCTCGCGCTGCACGAGGTCGGCGAGCCAGCTCGACACGCTGTCGACCTCGGCGGCCTCGACGCGGCCGATCTGCGCGAGCGGCACCTCGTCGGGCGCGAGCCGCCACTCCGGATCGAGCGCGAGGCCGACGTTCGGCAGGCGCAGCAGCTCCTCGTAGGCCTGCGCCTGGCTGAGGAAGTCGGAGCGGCCCGGCTGCAGATCGAGCACGACGTACATCCCCGCCGCGGCGGCCGCGTCGATGTAGGGGCGGATGCCCGCGGGGTCGAGCTCGTTGGAGTAGTCGCCGTCGCCGCCCGCGCTGCCCGCCGCGACCGTGGTGATGATCTCGAGGCTCGGCACGACCTGCAGATCGGTGAGCGAGCGGTACGGCTCCGCCACCGCCTCCGCCCGTGCGATCGTCGCGTCGAGGCCCTGCTCGCCGAGCACACCGAGGACGGGGGCTCCGGGCGTGCCGTAGATCGCGACGTAGAGGTGCCCGCCGAAGAGGCGCTGCCCGCCGCCGGGCAGCTGCCAGCCGCTCGCCGCGGCGCGCACCGACCACTCCGGCAGCGACTGCGCGGCGAGCGCGGGGCCGAGCAGCAGGGTGCAGGCGGCGGCACCACCTCGGACGGCGCTGTCGGCGATCGCGGTGACGGCCGGTCCTGAGGCGAGCAGGTCGGTCACGGAGTCGTCGACGAGGGTCACCGGGACGCCGGCCGCGCGCGCGTTCGCGACGGCCGCGATGTCGGCGGCCTGGGCGAGGGCGGTCACCCCGGCGAGCGGTTCGGCCCGCGCGGGCAGCGCGCCGAACGGCGGCTCCGCGGGAGCGCCGGGCGCGAGGGCGACGAGGGCCGCGACGTCGAGCTCGCCCACCGCCACTCCGGTCGCCTCCTCGATCGCGGCGGCCTCGGCGGCGGCGGACACGGTCTCGACACCCGCGTGCTCCGCGACGGAGCCGACGGCGAGGATCCTGGAGGTGCCGAGGCGGGCGAGCTCCGCGTCGATCGGCGAGTCGGACGGCGAGGCCGAGGCCGTCGCGGTCGACGCCGATCCAGCGGACTCCACCAGCAGCGGCACGCCCCAGGCGATGCTCACCTGCGCGGCGAGCAGCACAGAGGCGGGCACGTCCTCCACCACGACGACGAGCGGCGCCGCGGTGAACAGCAGCGCGCTCGCACTCGCGGCGTCGGCGGCGAGCGCCACCGGACCGGCGGGCGCGACGGCCTGCGTGCGCGGCGCCTCCTGCGGCTCGGAGTCCGAGGGGGACGCGGAGTCGAAGGTGCAGGCGCTCAGCAGCGGCAGGACGGCGAGGCCGCCGAGCACGACGCCGCGGCGGGTGAGGCCGCGGCGGGTCAGCCGATCGACGGCGGGGAAGTCGGGGATCTCGGGGGGCATGCGCGGACCTCTCCTCTCGGAGCCGGCGGGCTCACTGGTGCGCGGTGGGTCTCGCTCCAGTGTCGCAGGCGATCAGCGCCGCCCCCTCGTCGACCCGGTCAGACCGTGCGCGGCGCCTTGGCCAGGTTCGCCTCGAGCTCCTCGCGGTTCTGCCGCACCACGTAGGCGGGGCGGTCGCGCTCGACGCGCCACGACTCGCTCAGCGGCGTGATCGCGACGGTGTCGAAGCCGAGGCGGTCGTAGAGGTCGGTGACGAAGTGCACGGCCTCGGGGTAGTCGCTCGACGTGGCGAGCGCGCGGCGGTCCTCGGTGCCGGCCGGGGTACCGTCGGTCGTGATGTCTGCGGCCATGATGTGGTTGAACGCCTTGACGACCTTCGACTCCGGGAGGTGCTTCTGCAGCATCTCGCTCGTGGTCGTCTCGCCCTTGTCGAGCGCTTCGATGCGGCCGTCGCGCTCGAAGTAGTAGTTGTTCGTGTCGAGGACGATCTTGCCGGCGAGCGGCGCGACCGGCACCTCCTCGAGGTTCTTCAGCGGCACGGTCACGACCGCGATCTCCGCGGCCTCCGCCGCCTCCTGCGCCGTGGCGGCGCGCGCCTTCGGGCCGAGCTCCGCGATGAGGTCGGCGAGGGTCTCGGGACCGCGCGAGTTGGCGATCACGACCTCGTCGCCCTGGGCGAGGACCGCGCGTGCGACCTGGCTGCCGATGTTGCCTGCTCCGATGATTCCGTAAGTGGTCATGGGGACGACAACGCCCGTCGACGGGAGGAATTCCGCCGCGCGGCTCTCTCCCACGCCGCGTCCAGGCTCCCCCGGGGCGCGCCGCCGCGATAGGTTCGAGCGTCCGCTGACGAACGACCCCGGAGACCGCGATGCCGCAGTTCGACCTCCCGCTCGAGCTCCTCGAGCAGTACCAGCCCGATCTGCCGGAGCCCGAGGGCTTCGCGGATTTCTGGCGCGAGACCATCGCCGAGGCCCGCGGCTTCGCGACCGAGCCCGTCTTCGAGCCGGTCGACGCCGGCTTCCCGCTCCTGGAGACGTTCGACGTCACCTTCTCCGGATTCGGCGGCCACCCGATCCGCGGCTGGCTGATCCTCCCCCGCGGCGTCGAGGGCCCGCTCCCCGCGCTGGTCACCTACATCGGCTACGGCGGCGGCCGCGGCCTGGTCGACGAGTGGACCGCGATGAGCGCCGCCGGCTACGCGCACCTGGTGATGGACACCCGCGGCCAGGGCTCCGGCCACCGCGGCGGCGACACCCCCGACCCCGTCGGCAGCGGCCCGCACGTCAGCGGCTTCATGACCCAGGGCATCGAGTCGCCCGCGGACCACTTCTACCGCCGCGTCTTCACCGACGCGGTCCGCGCGCTCGACGTGCTGCGCGCGCACCCCGCGGTCGACCCCGCCCGCGTCGCGATCTCGGGCGGCAGCCAGGGCGGCGGCATCTGCCTCGCCGTCGCCGGTGTCCTGGGCCTGCTCGGCGAGTCGGAGTCGGCGCGCGCCGCGATCATCGACGTGCCGTTCCTCAGCCACATCGGCCACGCCGTGCGGATCGTGGAGACCATGCCCTACGGCGAGGTCGTGCGCTACCTGCGCACCCACCGCGGCTCGGAGTCGTTCGTCTTCGACACGCTGTCCTACTTCGACGGCACCTCGTTCGCCCCGCACGCCGAAGTCCCGGCGATGTTCTCCGTCGCCCTGCTCGACGAGATCTGCCCGCCCTCCACCGTCTACGCCTCCTACAACCGCTACGCCGGCCCGCGCGAGATCCGGGTCTACCCGTTCAACGGCCACGAGGGCGGCGAGGTGTTCCAGATCCGCGAGCACGTGCGCTTCCTGGCCCGCGAGCTGGCGTAGAGGGCGAGCAGTTCGACCGGCTCAGCCCGACTGCGCGTCGAGCATCGCCGTGCCGATGCGGTCCTCCAGGTCGGCCAGCTCGTCGAGGACGTCGACGGCCACCCAGGCCTGGTCCCGCTTGCGGTCGGTCAGCGCCGTCAGCACACCGGCGGCGACGAGCTGCCCGATCGCCGCGCCGACGCTCGAGGGCGCCCGTCCGGTCAGCTCGATCGCGCGGGCGGTCGTGACGATCGGGTGGTCGAGGAGCCCGTCGAGGAGGAGCGCCGCCGCGCTCCCCGCGCGCGGCCGGACGGCGGCCCGCCACGCGGCCGGGAGCGCCTCGAGGACGGCGGCCGTCCGGGCCGATTCGGGAGCCGCGACCGCGCAGGCCCGCGCGAGCTCGTCGACGAAGGGCGCGAGCGCGCCGTCGCGGCAGTCGTTCACCAGCTCGAAGTAGCGCTCGCGATCCGCGACCAGCGCCGACGCCACGGGGACGACCGTGGTCCTCGTGAGTCCCCGACGGCGGAGGATCGCGGTGATCAGCGCGCGGCCGATGCGCCCGTTCCCGTCGGTGAAGGGGTGGATCGACTCGACCTGCGCGTGCGCGATCGCGGCCTGCACGATCGGGTCGAGGTCGCTCCGATTCGAGAACCGGACCAGGTCGGCCATCAGCGCCGGGACCGTCTCGGGCGGCGGGGGGACGTGCACCGCGCCCCGCGGGGAGTGGTCGCTGCCGCCGATCCAGTTCTGCATCGGCCGGTAGGCCCCGGCGTACCGCGCGTCCACCGGGTCGTCGGCCATCAGGACCCGGTGCGCCGTGAGGATCGCGGCCTCGTCGATCAGGCCGGTCCGGCCGGCGGCATCGACCATGCCCGTCATCGCGTCGGCCGCGGCCACCATCGACGTCGCACTGGAGTTCGCCCGGATGCCGATCGTGGCGCGAGCGCAGTCCTCCAGGCTCGCGTCCTCGTCTTCGATCTTGGAGGAGGAGACCGCCTCGGTCCGGAGGAGGAGCCGGCCGAGCACGCCGAGCCGGTTCCCGTACTCGGCGTCCAGGGCGACGACCGCGTGCCGCGCGTCGTCGAGCGCCGGCCGGGAAGCGGGCGGCGGCTCCCAGGACGACTCCGCGATGAGCGGCGGCAACGCGACCACGACCTCGCTGACCATCCGGTCCGCGCGCGTGCCGGTGCGCACCGACTGCCGCCAAGGGCGCGTCTCGTACCGGTGCGCCGGCCACTCGGACGTCATCGGGCTCCCTTCGACACCCCGAATCAGCGGGTGCGCTGTTTCGGGTTGACCCTACAACCCGAATCAGTGTCGGCACTGTTTCGGGTTGTGGATGCAGTCCGACGGCCATCGCTTTGTGACGTCGTGCGACGACAGCGGTGCCGATTCCCGGCCGCACTGGGCACGATCGAGGGATGACTCGCCAGATCCGCTTCAACGCCTTCGACATGAACTGCGTCGCCCACCAGAGCTCGGGCATGTGGCGCCACCCGCAGGACCAGTCCTGGCGCTACAAGGACCTCTCCTACTGGACCGATCTGGCGAAGCTGCTCGAGCGGGGCACCTTCGACGGCATCTTCATCGCCGACGTGCTCGGCACCTACGACGTCTACGGCGGCTCGAACGAGGCCGCGATCCGGCACGGCGCGCAGGTCCCGGTGAACGACCCGATCCTGCTCGTCTCGGCGATGGCCGCGGCGACCGAGCACCTCGGCTTCGGCATCACGGCCGGCACCGCCTACGAGCACCCGTACCCGTTCGCGCGGCGCATGTCGACGCTCGACCATCTGACCAAGGGCCGCGTCGGCTGGAACGTCGTCACCGGCTACTTGCCCAGCGCCGCGCGCAACATGGGCCACGAGGACCAGCTCGAGCACGACGACCGCTACGACGTCGCCGACGAGTACCTCGAGGTCCTCTACAAGCTGTGGGAGGGGTCGTGGGAGGACGACGCCGTGATCCGCGACCGCGAGTCCGGCGTGTTCACCGACCCGGCGAAGGTGCACGAGATCGGCCACCGCGGCAAGAACTTCACGGTGCCCGGCATCCACCTCTCCGAGCCGTCGCTGCAGCGCACGCCCGTCATCTACCAGGCGGGCGCCTCGCCGCGCGGGATCCGCTTCGCGGCGGGCAACGCGGAGGCGATCTTCGTCGCGTCCTCGACCAAGGCGGGACTGAAGGCCACCGTCTCGCGGATCCGCGACGCGCTCGAGGCGGCCGGCCGCGACCGCTACTCCGCGAAGATCTACACGCTGCTGACGATCATCACCGACGAGACCAGTGAGAAGGCGCACGCGAAGCACCGCGACTACCTCTCCTACGCGAGCGAGGAGGGCGCGCTGGTCTTCATGTCGGGCTGGATGGGCATCGACCTGTCGCAGTACGACCTCGACGAGCCGATCGGCAACGTGAAGAGCAACGCGATCCAGTCGACCGTCGCCAACTTCCAGGAGGCGAACGAGGACGGCAGCGAGTGGAAGGTCCGCGACATCGCCAAGCTCGGCGCGATCGGCGGGCTCGGGCCGTTCGTCGTCGGCTCGCCCTCCGAGGTGGCCGACCACCTGCAGGAGTGGGTCGAGGACACCGACGTCGACGGCTTCAACCTCGCCTACGCGATCACCCCGGGCACCTTCGAGGACGTCGTCGAGTTCATCGTGCCGGAGCTGCGCCGCCGCGGCGCCTACCCCGACGAGTACGTCGAGGGCAGCCTCCGCCAGAAGCTGCACGGCCGCGGCGACCGCCTGCCCGAGGAGCACCTCGGCGCCGGCTTCCGCTACCGCGCGGACGCCTGACGCGGGGTCTCGATACGCCCCACCGCACGCAGAAGCACCCCGCCGCAGTGCGCGACGGGGTGCTTCTGTGCGTGGGCGAGGAGCGTCAGCCCTCGAAGGTGGCGTCGAGCGTGATCTCGACTCCGGTGAGCGCCTTGCTGACGGGGCAGGTGTTCTTGGCGTCCTCGGCGGCCTTGAGGAACGCGGCCTCGTCGATGCCGGAGACCTCGCCGCTGACGACGAGGGCGATCTTGGTCAGCTTGAAGCCGCCGGCCGAGTCCGGGCCGAGCGAGACGTCGGCGCGGACGTCGAGGGCCTCGACGGTGCCGCCGGCCTGGCCGAGGACGGCGGAGAACTGCATGGCGTAGCAGGCGGAGTGCGCGGCGCCGAGGAGCTCCTCGGGGCTGGTCGAGCCGTTGGCGTCGTCGGCCGCGCGCTTGGGGAACGAGACGTCGTAGGTGCCGAGCTTCGAGCTCGAGAGCTCGACCTGGCCCTCGCCGGTCTCGAGCGAGCCGTTCCAGGCGGTGCGTGCAGAACGAGTGGGCATGGTTCCTCCTTCGGGACGGGGAGCGCCTGCCGTACCGGCGCTCTCCCTGGGGTCCCGAGCCTAGGGGAACGATCGTTCTCCTGCAATGCACTGGCGCAGGACGTCGGCTGTGCGTGCGCTCAGTGCAGCAGCTTCAGCCCGATCACGCAGCCGACGATCCCGAGGACCAGCAGCGTGCGGACGAGCGAGAAGCCCTCGCCGCCGAAGAGCATGCCGTAGAGCACGGTCAGCGAGGCGCCGATGCCGACCCAGACGGCGTATGCCGTGCCGGTGGGCAGGTCGCGCATCGCGTAGGCCAGCCCGGACAGGCTGGCGACGACGCCGACTCCGAAGACCACGGCCGGCCAGAGGCGGGTGAACCCCTCCGACTTGCCGAGGGCGGTGGCCCACACGGCCTCGAGGACACCGGAGACGATCAGGACGATCCAGGACACGACGACTCACTCCTTCGAGTCAGTCTTGTCGTGCTGCCGGGTACTGCTCCCTCGTCCGGATCGCCGTCATCGGCTCCCGCCAGCCTGCCACCGGGCCCTGGGCAGGCCCTGGGCAGCGCGGGCCGCACCGTGTCAGGCGTCCGTGCGGGCGCGCCTGCGGCGGGTGATCAGGTGCAGCAGCACGCCGACGACGAGCAGGGCCCCCGCGGAGAGCCAGACCGTCGGCTCCTGCTGGCTGAGCAGGAGGACGCAGGAGGCGACGCCCAGCACCGGGATCGCGGTCCAGACCCGGAAGTGCTCGTGCTCGACGCGGTCGCGCCGCAGGACCAGGACCGACACGTTCGTGCTGATGAACACCAGCAGCAGGAGCAGCACCACGGTCTCCGCGAGGGTCGCGAGATCGCCGACGAGGGTCAGCAGCGCGGCGGCGACGGTCGTGACGGCGATGGCGACCCACGGCGTCCGCCGCTTCGGCAGCACCCGGCCGAGGACGCCCGGCAGCAGCCCCTCCTTCGCCATGCCGTAGGTGACGCGGCTGGCCATGATCATCGTCAGCAGCGCGCCGTTGGCCACCGCGATCAGCGCGATGACGCTGAACAGCCAGGCCGGGACCCCGGCGCCGCTCGCGGTCACGACGTCGAGCAGCGGGGCGGAGGAGCCGGCCAGGTCGTCGGCGGGGACGGCGATCGAGCTGGCCAGGCCGACCAGCAGGTACACGCCGCCGGCGGTGATCAGCGCGCCGAAGAGCGCGCGCGGGTAGATCCGGCTCGGGTCGCGCAGCTCCTCGGCGATGTTGGCCGAGGTCTCGAAGCCGACGAAGGAGTAGTAGGCGATGATCGCCGCGCCGAGCACGGCCAGCACGGGCGCCTGCTCGGAGCTCAGCTCGACGGTGCGGCCGAGGTCGCCGCCACCGGCCGCGAGCATCAGCGCGACGCAGACGATGACGATCAGCAGGCCGCCGACCTCGATCACGGTCATCACCGTGTTGCTGAGCAGCGACTCCGCCACCCCGCGGGCGTTGAGGCAGGCCACGAGCACGAGGAAGACGATCGCCGTGGGCACGGTCGGCACGTCGAGGAAGGTGCCGAGGTAGTCGCCCGCGAAGGCGAGCGAGAGGCCCGCGGCGCTGGTGACTCCGGCCGCGAGCATCGCGAAGCCGACGAGGAACGAGACGATCGGGCGGCGGAAGGCCCGCTGGGCGAAGACGGCCGCGCCGCCGGCCTTCGGGTACTTGGTGACCAGCTCGGCGTAGGAGCCCGCGGTCAGCAGCGCCAGGCCGAGGGCGACCAGCAGCGGCAGCCAGACCGCGCCGCCGACCTCCGCCGACAGGGTGCCCATCAGCGCGTAGATCCCGGCGCCGAGGACGTCGCCGAGGATGAAGAAGTAGAGCAGAGGCCCGGTGATGCGGCGCCGGAGCGACGTGCCCTGCTCGTCGGTGGTCGTCACGCGAGCACCCGGTGGCCGCCGCCGCGCTGCCGCGCCATCTCGGCGCCGAGGCGCTCGGCCTCCTCGCGGGAGTCGTGGCGGGTGAGCGGGACGGCGGCGCCCGCGATGCGGTTGTGCCAGCCGGCGTCGTCGGCGTAGGTCTCGATGGCGGCGACACGGTCGCCGGTGGTCCTGCTGGTGTGCGCACTCAACGGCGCCTCCGTCTCTCCCCGCCTCTCGGAGAGACCGGGCCCACCAGACAACCCCGCGCGGCGCCGTCGGCCACAGGGGGTTGACGGCTCCGCGGACCGCCGAGGAGGACCGGAGAGGAGGGCTCAGCCGGCGACGGTGGCGGCCGGATCGAGGTGGTCGGCCAGCGCGTCGATCGCCTGGTCCCAGCCGTCGTAGAACGAGTCGTCGCCCTTCTCGCCGTCCACACCGGCCAGCTCGAAGGTCAGCCGGGTCAGCTCGCCGGCCGAGCGGATCGACACGGTCGCGACGGGCGCGTCCGCGTCGCCGGGCTCGCCCCAGGTGAAGACGAGCTTCTCGGGAGCCGTGACCTCGCGGTAGACACCGCCGGTCGGGTAGGTCTCCTCACTCGCGGTCGAGACCATCGTGTAGGCGTAGCGGCCGCCGACCTTCAGGTCCACCTCGACGGCGTCCCGCGGCGTGGTCAGCCCGCGCGGGTGCCACCACTGGGCGATCTCGTCGGGTTCGGTCCACGCGCTCCAGATCTCCTGGGGCGTCGCGTCGAACAGCCGGGTGAGGGTGAAGCCCTGAGCGTCGTCGGTCATGGTGGTGCTCCTTGCTGAGCGTCGGAAGGGGTGCGCGCGAGCGTACTCCGGGGGCCTCCGAGGCTCCTCCACTCGGTTCCCCGCGCGCAACCCGGACCGTGCTGGTCGAGCAGCGTGCGGCCGCCCGGGTCAGCTGCCGAGGCGGCCCGTCAGGCGGCGGTGGAAGCCGCTGCTGCGCTCGTCGAGGCCCTCGATCGTGACGGTGGCGCCGTGGTCGCGGTACTTCGTCTCGATGGAGTCGAGGGCGGCGACGGTGGAGGCGTCCCAGATCTGGGCGCGGCCGAGGTCGATGACGACGGCGGACGGGTCGTCGGAGTAGGCGAAGCGGTCGACGAGGTCGTTGCTGCTGCCGAAGAAGAGCGGGCCGGTCACGGTGTAGCGGACGGACGCGCCGTCGTCGGCGACCGCGCGCTCGACCGCGATGACGTGGGCGACGCGACGGGCGAAGAGGATCATCGCGAGGATCACTCCGACGAGCACGCCGAGCGCGAGGTTGTCGGTCGCGACGACGACCACGACGGTGACGACCATCACGAGCGTCTCGGGCACGGGCATCCGGCGCAGGGTCGAGGGGCGGAGGCTGTGCCAGTCGACCGTGCTGATCGCGACGATCATCATCACCGCGGCGAGCGCCACCATCGGGATGCGGCCCATCACCGAGCTGAGCCCGGTGACCAGCGCGAGCAGGAAGACGCCGGCGACGATCGTCGAGATCCTGGTGCGCGCGCCGCCGGTCTTCACGTTGAGCACGGTCTGGCCGATCATGGCGCAGCCGGCGATGCCGCCGTAGAAGCCGGCGAGCAGGTTCGAGACGCCGAGCGCCCAGGACTCGCGGCCCTTGTGCGAGGGGGTGCCGGTCATCTCGTCGACGAGCTTGGCGGTGAGCAGCGTCTCCATCAGGCCGACGAAGGCGACGCTGAGCGCGGTCGGCAGGATCAGCTGCAGCGTGGCGAGGTCCAGCGGCACGAGGAACGGCGTGATACCGGGCAGCTGGCCGGTCAGCGGTCCCTCGTCCGCGACGTCCGGGACGGCCAGGTTCGCGAGGACGACGACGGCCGTCACGACGACGATCGCGACGAGCGGGGCCGGCACCGCGGTGGTGAAGCGGGGCAGCACGAAGATGATCAGCAGGGTCGCGGCGAAGAGCGCGTAGGCGATCCACGGGACCCCGATGACGTGCGGCACCTGCGCGAGGAAGATCAGGATCCCGAGCGCATTGACGAAGCCGATCATCACGGAGCGCGGGATGAAGCGCATCAGCCGGGCGAGACCGGCGAAGCCGAAGACGATCTGGATGACCGCGGCGAGGATCACCGTCGGCAGCACGTACTCGACGCCGTGCTCGGAGACGAGCGGCGCGATCACCAGCGCGACGGAGCCGGCGGCCGCGGTGATCACGCCGGGGCGCCCGCCGAGGATCGACATGGTCAGCGCGAGGACGATCGAGGCGACGAGGCTGACCATCGGGTCCACTCCCGCGACGACCGAGAAGGAGATGACCTCGGGCACCAGCGCGAGCGTCGTCACCATGCCGGCGAGCACCTCGCGGGAGAGCTGGCGCGGCGAGCGGAGGGCGTCGAGGACGGTGATCGCGCGGTTCGCGACGGCGGGGCGGGGCCCGGGCAGGCTGGTGGGGCTGGTGGGGACGGACACGACGGTCTCCAGGGGCGGACGGGCTCGGCGGGAGCGGCGATCGGAAAGGGGAGGAGCGCGGCGTCGCGCGAGCCGGGCCCGCGCACGGGGAGAATGGTGCGGGACCCTCGACGGCAAACCTACCGCAACGTGAGGGTTGACCGGGACGGAGAGACGATGGCGGACGACCGCACGACCGAGCTGACGGCCGAGGAGGTCGAGGCGACCATGCGCATCGGCGAGCTCGCCGACCGGTCGTCACTGTCGCTGCGGACGATCCGGCACTACGACGAGGTCGGGCTGCTCCGGCCGAGCGGCCGCACCGAGGGCGGCTTCCGCCTCTACACCGAGCGCGACTTCGACCGACTGCTGCTCATCCGCCGGATGAAGCCGCTCGGCTACACGCTCGACGCGATGACCGAGCTGCTGCGCGTCGTCGACAGCCTCGAGAAGGCGGAGTCCCCGGAGGAGACCGCCGCGATCCGTGCTCAGCTGGCGGCATTCGAGGAGGAGGCGTCGCTCCGCCGCGCGAAGCTGCAGGACCAGCTGGCGATGGCCGACGAGTTCCTCGCCCTGCTCCGCGCGCGCTGAGGCGGCGAGCAGGGCGAGGCGATCGGCCGGGCCCGGCTACAGGATGAAGAGCATCTCCTGGTAGGTCGGCAGCGGCCACAGGTCGTCGGCGATGACGCTCTCGATCGTGTCGGCCGCCTCGCGGACCGCCGCCATCGCCGGGATCAGCGCGGCACGGGCGTGCTCCGCCTCGTCGAGGGCCGTGTGGCCCGGCTCCGCGGCGAGCGCGTCCTTCAGCCCGGCGAGCGCCGTGCGCAGGTCGGCGATCGGCGCGCCCACCTCGTGCAGCGGCGCGAGATCAGGCTCCACTCCCGCGGACTTCAGTGCGCCGACGTTCAGCGCGACCTCGGTCTGGTGCCGCACGGCGGCCGGCAGGATCGAGGTCGTGCCCATCTCGAGCGTCAACCGCGCCTCGACACCGACCGACAGTGCGTACTGCTCGAGGCCGATCTCGTAGCGGCTGTGCATCTCGCGGTGGTTGAAGACCTTGTACTTCTCGAAGAGCTCGAGGGCGGAGTCGGTGATCAGCTCGGGCAGGGCGTCGAGCGTCGTGCGCAGGTTCGCGAGGCCGCGCTTCTCGGCCTCGATCGGCCAGGCGTCCGCGTAGCCGTCGCCGTTGAAGACGACCGCGCCGTGCTCGGTGATGATCGCGGTCAGGAGGTCCTGCACCGCGGTGTCGAAGTCGGTGCCGGCGGCGACCGCCGTCTCGAGCTCGGTCGCGGCGAAGTCGAGCGACTCCGCCATGATCGTGGCGATCGTCACCATCGGGCCGGCGACCGACTGCATCGAGCCCGGCGCGCGGAACTCGAAGCGGTTGCCGGTGAAGGCGAACGGGCTGGTGCGATTGCGGTCGCCCGGATCGGTCGGGAGGATCGGCAGGGTGTCGACGCCGATCTGCATCGCGCCGCGCCCCTTCGACGAGGTCGCCGGGCCCTTCGCGAGCTGCTCGAAGACATCGGCGAGCTGGTCGCCGAGGAAGATCGAGATGATCGCGGGCGGGGCCTCGTTGGCGCCGAGGCGGTGGTCGTTCGAGGCGGAGGCGACGGAGGCGCGCAGCAGCCCGCCGTAGCGGTGCACCGCGCGGATCACCGCGGCGCAGAAGACCAGGAACTGCGCGTTCTCGTGCGGGGTGTCGCCGGGGACGAGGAGCGAGCCGAGCTCGCTGTTGCCGAGCGAGAAGTTGACGTGCTTGCCCGAGCCGTTGACGCCGAGGAAGGGCTTCTCATGGAAGAGGCACTCCATCCCGTGCTTCTTCGCGACCGACTTGAACGTGGTCATCAGGAGCTGCTGGTGGTCGGCGGCGATGTTGCCGCGCTCGAACATCGGCGCGATCTCGAACTGCCCCGGCGCGACCTCGTTGTGCCGGGTCTTCGCGGGGATGCCGAGCTTGAACAGCTCGCGCTCGGTGTCCATCATGAAGCCGAGCACGCGCTCCGGGATGGCGCCGAAGTAGTGGTCGTCGAACTCCTGGCCCTTGGGCGGCTTGGTGCCGAAGAGGGTGCGGCCGGCGTTCAGCAGGTCGGGGCGGGCGAGGAAGAAGTGCCGGTCGATCAGGAAGTACTCCTGCTCCGGTCCGCAGAACGAGACGACGGGCTTCGGCGCGACGTGCCCGAAGAGCTTCAGGATGCGGACGGCGTGCTCGCCCATCGCCTGCTGCGAGCGCAGCAGCGGCGTCTTGTGGTCGAGGGCCTCGCCGGTCATCGAGACGAAGACGGTCGGGATGCAGAGCGTGTTGCCGTTCGGGTTCTCGAGCACGTAGGCCGGGCTGGTGACGTCCCAGCCGGTGTAGCCGCGGGCCTCGAAGGTGTTGCGGAGCCCGCCGTTGGGGAAGCTCGAGGCGTCGGGCTCGCCCTGGACCAGGGTCTTGCCGGCGAACTCGGCCAGCGCGGAGCCGTCGCCGACCGGCTCGAAGAAGCTGTCGTGCTTCTCGGCGGTGAGGCCGGTGAGCGGGTAGAAGACGTGCGCGTAGTGGGTGGCGCCCTTCTCGAGGGCCCAGTCCTTCATCGCCGAGGCGACGGCGTCGGCGACCAGCGGGTCGAGCACGGCGCCGTGCTCGATGGTGGCCATGACCGACTTGAAGACCGACTTCGGCAGACGCTGCCGCATCACGATCGTGCTGAAGACGTTCGAGCCGAAGATCTCGCCCGGAGCCTCGGTCTGATCGAAGACGACCGCGGGCGGTACGTAGGCTTCGACGTCCTTGATCGCGTCGCGGCGGACCGTGTTCCCACTCATGTGTGCCCCGTTCAGCGTCGTCGTGCTCCGCGCCGACCGCGGAGACCGTGGCCAGGCTAGGGAGCGCAGATGCCGGGGCTGTTTCGGGGCGGTGACGTTCTCCCCCGGCCTGTCGCTCTCGCGCGTCTGCTTGCATGGGGGGATGAGCCTGCAGCGGACCGATGTGCTGATCGTCGGCGGCGGACCGGTCGGCGTGCTGCTGGGCGCGCTGCTCGCCCGCCGCGGGGTCGACGTGCAGGTCTGGGAGCGGCGGACCGCGGTGCCCGCCGGCTCGCGGGCGATCGGCATCCATCCGCCCTCGCTCGACGCGATGGCCGAGGTCGGCGCGACCGAGCGGATCCTCGCCGAGGGCGTCCGGGTCGCCGAGGGCGTCGCGATCAGCCGGCGCCGGGTTCTCGGGGCGCTGTCGTTCGCGCGGGCCTCGCGCACGCATCCGTACGTCGTCACCCTCGATCAGCACCGGACCGAGTCGATCCTGCGCGACCGGCTGAGCGCTGCGGCGCCCGGCGCACTGCGCTCGGGCGTGACGCTCATCGGGCTCGCCCGCGGGCGCGACCACGTCGATGCCACCGGGACCGCCGAGCACGGCGCTCCCGTGACGGTGCGCGCCGCCTTCGTCGTCGGCGCGGACGGGGCGCGCAGCGCGGTGCGCGAGCTGCTCGGGATCCGCAGCACGGGCCGCGACTACCCGGACTCCTACGTGATGGGCGACTTCGCCGATCCGGAGCCGGCCGCGCGGGCCTCGTCGGCGCTCGTCGACGTCGGGCCGGACGGCGTGATCGAGTCGTTCCCGCTGCCGGGCGGGCGGCGGCGCTATGTGGCGCTCGCGGGTGACGACCTTGTGGCGCCCGCGTGGCGGCCGGATGCGGCGCCCGATCCGGTCGCGGCCCTGGCGCTCAGCACCGTGGTGCGGGCGCGCACCGGCGCGGAGCCCGACCCGGCGACCTGCACGATGCTCAGCGGCTTCCAGGTGCGGCGACGCGCGGCGGAGCGGATCGGCGTGGGCAGGGTGGTGCTGATCGGGGACGCGGCGCACGAGATCAGCCCGATCGGCGGGCAGGGGATGAATCTGGGCTGGCTGGATGCCGCCGAACTGGCGCCGCTGCTCGCGGACGCCGTGCGCAGCGGTGCGGCCGGACCGTTCCCCGCCTTCGCGCGGCGGCGGACACGGGCGGCGCGGCGCGCGGCGCGGCAGGCCGAGCTGAACATGGCGGCGGGGCGGCCGACCGGCGGGGCGGGGCTGCTCGGCCGCGAGGGACTGCTGCGGGCGCTGCTGGCGCTGCCGACCTCGGACGTGCTGGCGCGGGTGTACTCGATGCGCTGGTCGTAGGGCCGCTGGTTGTGGGACCCGCCGAGGCGAGGGCCGGTGCTGCGAGGGCCTGTGCTGCGAGGGCCGCCGCTCAGGCGACCAGTCGCGCGCCCGCCAGGCCGAGCTCGACGACGAGGACGAGCGACGAGGCGATCACCAGGCGGAACAACGTGCGGGTGGGCGGGCCGGTGAGCACCAGGCGGATGCCGGCGGCCGCGAGGACGAGGACCGCGAGCGTCGCGACGACGGCGAGGACGACTCCGGGGCCGCCGACCGGATCGTCGCCGACGACCTGGCCGAGCAGCACGAGCACCGCGCCGAGCATCAGCGAGCCGAACGCGACGACGCCGGAGAGGCGCAGCCCGAGGCGGTGCGGGAAGCCGCGGACGCCGGTCGCCTCGTCGTCGACGAGGTCGGGCAGCACGTTGGTGCAGTGGATCGCGACGCCGAAGACCGCGCCCGTGGCGATCGCCCACCAGGCCGGCAGCTGCCCGCCGCCCGCCGCGACGGAGACGACGGGGAGCAGCCCGAAGGCGACGAGGAACGGCACGACCGAGAACGCGGTGCGCTTGAGCCCGGCGTCGTAGGCCCAGCCCGCGGCGACGAGCACGAGGTGCGCGACGGCGGCGACCGGCCCGAGCAGGAGCGAGAGCACGACGGCGACGGCGGCGGTGCCGAGCGCGGCGGCGCGGACCTCGCCGACGCTGATCCGGCCGAGCGCGACGGGCTTGTCGGTCCGGCCGACGGCGCGGTCGCGATCGGCGTCGATCCAGTCGTTGGCCAGGCCGATCGACAGCTGCCCGGCGAGGACGGCGAGCGCCACGAGGACGACGATCCCGAGCGGATGCCCGGACGCGGCGGCGAGCACGGTGGCCAGCACGGTCACGGTGACGGTCGGCCCGGGATGCGACGAGGCCAGCAGGAGGCGCACCCGGGACGTCATCCGGCCAGCCTACGACGGGCGTGCGCGCGGCAGCCTTTCCGTCCGGCGACGAGGAAAGGAAGGACCCGCACCTCTCTCCTGCTGGTCGAGCAGCGCGCAAGGCGCCTCCGCCGGCGACGCCGCTCCGCGTCTCGGTAGAGAGGGAGAGGACGCGGCGGCGTCCCGTTCATGCTGGTCGAGTAGCCCCGCAGGGCGTATCGAGACCCCGCCACCGCCAGGCCGAGGGTGCCCCGCTTCATGCTGGTCGAGTAGCCCCGCAGCCGTATCGAGACCTGCCCCGTCGGCGCAGTGCCTCCTCCACAGCCCCGATTCGGCCCCCGATCGTCCCGCTGCACCCTCGAGCCGGACTCCGTGTCGGTGGTCCCTGCTTCAATACTTGTATGACGGAGTTCGGATCCACGGAAGAGGTGCTCTCGCACCTGCGCGGGCTCAGCGACCGTGCCGCCGCGAACGCCCGTGCCGCCGCCCAGCCGCGTCTCGCCGAGGCCCGCTATCTCTACGACTTCCACCGCACCGCCCTCGCCCACCCGGACGCCTTCGCCCGCGGCGCGACCCGCAGCGAGACCCGCGACCTCGTCGAGCGCTCCATCCGCGCCGAACTCGCCGTCGCCGAGGGCCTGCCGGAGCAGGTGATCACCCGGCGCCTCGAGAACGCGCAGCTGCTCTTCGAGCACCTGCCGCTCACGCGGGCGCTGCTCGCGCAGGCGCGCCTGCACTGGGAGGAAGGGGAGGCGATCTGCGCGACCGCGAGCACCCTGCCCGAGGGATCCCGCGCCGGGCTGGACGAGCGCGTCGCGGAGGCAGCGCCGGCGATGACGCTCACCCAACTGCGCCGTGCCCTGCGCCGGTGGCGGGAGGAACTGCACCAGGAGTCTCTCTCAGAGCGTCATGCCCGAGCCCGAGTGGACCGCGCAGTGTGGGTGACACCCGACGTGGACGGGATGGCGACGCTCTGCGTGTACGGGCCGGCACCGGCCGTGATGGGCGCCTACGACCGTGCCGATCGGATGGCTCGGTCCCTCCGTGACGCGGGTGATGTGCGCACGCTCGCGCAGCTCCGCGCGGACGTCGCCGTCGACCTGCTCTGCGACGGCGATGTCTTCGGCACAACTCCCGACGCGGCGGATCGTCCCGATCCCTCGTTCGTTCCCGGTGTCCGGGCGGAGGTGCGGCTCACGCTCGCGGCGTCCACGGCCGTGGATCTCGACGACGAGCACGCGGAGTTGGACGGCTACGGCCCCGTCCCTGCCGACGTCGCGCGGGAGCTGATCCGCACGGCAGCGTCGTTCACCCGCGTGCTCACCGAACGGGACACCGGTGCCGTCGTCTCCGTCGGCCGGACGCAGCGCCTCCCGCCGTCACGCATGCGGCTGCATCTGCAGTTGCGGGATCAGACCTGCCGCTTCGCGGGCTGCCTGCGCACCGCCGCGCGCAGCGAAGCCGACCACACGCTCGAGTGGCGCAACGGCGGCGAGACCTCGCTCGAGAACCTCGTCTCGCTCTGCACCTCGCATCATCACCTCCGGCACGGCGACCGATGGACATACGCGAAGGGCGACGGCGGGGCGATCGTGTGGACGACCCCGACCGGCCGGCGTGTGAGCAACCGGCCGCCCCCGCTGCCGGGAAGGCCGCCGGACCTGCGGTCGCGACCGCACTTCGTCGACACACCGCCGCCGTTCTGACGGTAGTGGATCTCGATACGCCCGCGATGCGGGCTACTCGATCAGCATGCAGCTCGCGCAGAGCGCGTCGGGCGCTTCGGCATGGGCTCACGCATGCTGGTCGAGTAGCCCGCAGGGCACATCGAGACCCACCCCATCGCGGTGCACCTCCGCCGAGAGTCGGCTCCGGCGGAGCCCGGTGCCGAGGCGCACAGGGGAACCCCAGAAAGGTGCCAGGCGGGGCATCGGGTCGGAGCCGTAGGCTCGGAGCGTTCTGAAACCGCTCCCACACCCCGGGGGCGGCGACCCCCACGACGCCAAGGACGACGCCGATGAACCGCATGCCGAGCAACCGCACCACCGTGATCACCGCGCTGGCCTGCGGCCTGCTGCTCTCGACCGGAGTGGCCGCCCCGGGCGCCGCCGCCGACACGGCCGCCGCGTCACTCGAGGACCACCTCGGGCCGGACAGCGCCGCGGGCGACACGCTGCTGGTGAACGGGCGCGCGTACCCGCTGCAGTAGCGGCCGGCTCTCGGCCGAGCCGTGCGCCCGGCTGAGTAGTTCTCTCCAGACCGCCCCGAACGGGTGGTATCCGCTCCCTGTGAATCTCATCACACTGAGGAGCCTTCTCGACGGACGCGGTTCTGCCGCGCTCGGGTCCCGCAGGCGCAGCACCGCACCCGATCGCCGCTCGTCCTGGAGTCGTCATGCCCGAACACCGTCCTGCCCGCTCGCGGGTCCTTGCCCTCGCCACCGCCCTCGCGGTCGGCTTCGGGCTGCTCGTCGCCCCGGCTGCCGCGGCCGCGGAGGCGGCGCCGTCGGCCGCGCCGGTCTCGGAGACCTCCGGCCAGTGGCACACGGACGCGCCGGCCGCCCGGCAGGCCGCACCGCAGGCAGTGGAGCCGCGAGCGCTGGTCGCCGCGACTCCGCCCGCGAACGACCTGCGCGAGAACGCGACAGTCGTCACGAGCCTGCCCTACTCCGCGTACGGCGTTCCCTACATCGGGGCGACCCTGTCGGAAGGCGAGGACTCGACCTGCCGGACGACCGATCCGGACTACTCCGAGTACTTCGAAGGGGGAGACGGCTCGATCTGGTTCAAGTACACGTCGACCACGCGGCAGACTCTGACGTTCAGCGGGACCTCGCCCGGGTCTCCGTCGATCGTCAGTGCCTTCGCAGAGGGTCCGACGACCGATGCCACTCGGATCAGCTGCGTGGAGGAGGGTTATCGCGACCAGAACTTCGTGCAGGCGGAAGCCGGCCGCACCTATTACTTCCAGGTCAGCTCCGACATGTCCTGGTCCAGCACTCTGTCCGGAACGGCCCAGTTCTCCCTCTCCGCAAGCGCCCCTGTTCTCGGGACCACGTACCCGTCGGCTCCGGCGATCTCGACGCTCCCCGCGACAGTGCAGGGGTCGACTCTCAAGGTCGACAGCAACTGGTACCAGCCCTATACCGGGTGCGACTACAACCCGTTCTTGGGCTCGGTCTGGTACAAGTACCGCGCGACAACGACCGGAAGCGTGCTCGCCGATGTCGGCGAAAGCTTCGCTCCGATGAACGTCGCCGTCTACGACTCCGATGGAGTGACGCCGGGGCGCCAGCTCGGCTGCGGAGACGCCTTGGCCGAGCCCGGGTACTCCGAACACGACCCGGACCGTGCCAACGTCGAGTTCGCCGCCACTGCCGGAAGGACCTACTTCATCCAGGTAGGGAATTACAGCTTCTTCGAAGGCGACTTCATCCTGAAGCTGGCCGCCATCGGCACACTCACTGCACCGACGCCGACCGTCTCCGGCTCAGGAGCGGTCGGCGACACTCTGACCGCCGTGCCCGGCACGTGGGGGCCGCAGCCGGTGACGCTGAGCTACCAGTGGCTGAGAAACGGCTCGCCGATCAGCGACGCGACCGGCCCTCAGTACGTCGTCTCGCAGTGGGATCTCGGAAACGCGATCACCGTGCAGGTCACCGGCACCAAGGCCGGCTACGCGACGGCCGCGCGAACCAGCGCTGCCGTCACTGTCACCGCGGGTTCGCTGACCAACTCCGTCCCGACCGTCACCGGGTCCGCCGCGATCGGCGGGACGCTCACCGCGAACCCGGGCAACTGGGGTCCCGCGCCCGTCGACCTCGCGTACCAGTGGAAGCGCAACGGGACCGCGATCGCGGGCGCCACGGGGAGCAGCTACGTCGTCACCTCCGCCGACTCGGGGACCGCGCTCACCGTCAGCGTCATCGGCACCAAGTACGGGTACACGACCGCGACCCGCACGAGCTCGGCCATCCAGGTCGGGCTGCCGCTGCAGACGCTGATGCCGACGCCCACGATCACCGGCAGCACCACCGTCGGCTCGACGCTCACCGCGAATCCGGGGACCTGGGACTCCGGCGTGACGCTGAGCTACCAGTGGAAGAAGAACGGCGGCACGTACATCTCCGGCGCCACCGCGAAGACGTACGTCCTCAAGGCCTCCGATGCCGGAGCGACGCTGACCGTGAGCGTCACCGGCACCAAGACCGGCTACTCCCCCGCGACCAAGACCAGTGCGACGACGGCCGCCGTCACCAACGGCGCGGTCATCACGGGAGCGACGCCGACCATCACCGGCACCGCGACCGTCGGGCAGAAGCTGACCGCCGTCCCCGGCACCTGGACGCCCTCGCCCGTGACGCTCGCCTACCAGTGGCAGCGGAACGGCACCGCGATCAGCGGCGCCACCGCGACGACATACACGCTCGCCGCTGCCGACACGGGAGCGGCGATCACCGTCGCCGTGACCGGCACCAAGTCCGGCTACACCGCGGTCACCAAGACCAGCGCCGCGGTCACCGCGAAGGCGGCGCTGCAGACGCTCATGCCGACGCCGACGATCACCGGCACCACGAAGGTCGGCTCGACCCTCACCGCGAACCCGGGGACCTGGGACGCCGGCACCACGCTGACCTACCAGTGGAAGAAGAACGGCGGCACGTACATCTCCGGCGCCACCGCGAAGACCTACGTGCTCAAGGCCTCGGACGCCGGCGCGACCGTCACCGTGAGCGTCACCTCCACCAAGACCGGCTACTCGCCCGCCACCAAGACCAGCGCCACCACGGCGCTCGTCACCGGCGGCGTCCTCACCGGCGCGACCCCGACGATCACCGGAACGGCGAAGGTCGGCCAGACCCTCACCGCGGTTCCCGGCACCTGGTCGCCCGCGCCCGTCACGCTGAGCTACCAGTGGAAGCGCGGCGGCACGGCGATCTCGGGCGCGACGTCGGCGACCTACAAGACGGTGTCGGCGGACGCGGGCAAGGCGATCACGGTGACGGTCACCGGCACGAAGGCGGGCTACACGACGCTGAGCAGGACGAGCGCGGGCAAGACCGTCGTCAAGTGAGCACCGTCGCGAAGTAACCCCCCGAACACCTGAGGGGGGCGCGGGCGTGCGAGGCTTGATGGTCGCCGCCCGCCCCTCCTCCCTCAGGACACCGTGAACACCCCTCAGCGCACCAGCAAGAGCACCAGCACCAGCACGACCGCGAGCACCGCCGCCTTCCCCTGGATCGGGCTGCTCACGCTCGCCGGGGCCGTCTTCGTGTCGGTCACCAGCGAGTTCCTGCCGACCGGCCTCATCCCGGACATGTCGCGCGACCTGGGCGTCAGCATCCCGCTGACCGGGCAGCTGGTGACGATCTTCGCGGCGACCGTCGTCATCGCGACGACCCCGCTGACGCTCGTGACGCAGCGGTTCTCGCGGAAGAGCCTGCTCCTGGTCGCGCTGGGCACGATCGCGGTCGCGAACGTGCTGGCCGCTCTCGCGCCGACCTTCGCGCTGCTGGTCGGCGCGCGCATCCTCGGCGGGCTCGCGCACGGGCTGTTCTGGGCGATCGTCGCCGCCTATTCGGCGCACCTCGTCGCTCCGGAGCACCTCGGCCGGGCGACCGCGATCACGGCCGGCGGCGGCTCGGCGGCCTTCGTCCTCGGCGTGCCGGTGGGCACCGCGCTCGGCCACGCGTTCGGCTGGCGGCCGACGTTCGCGATCCTCGGTGCGATCGTGCTGCTGCTGGCACTGCTCGTGGTGAAGTTCCTGCCCGCGGTCGACCACAGCATCCCGCTGCGCACCGGCGAGATCCGGCTGCCCGCCCGCAAGGACCGCAGCCTGCCGCGCATCATCGGCGTCTGCGTCGTCATCCTGCTGGTGCTGATCGGCCAGAACACGCTCTCGACCTACGTCACGCCGTGGCTCGAGAACGCGTCCTTCTCCCCCGACAGCGTCCCCCTCCTCCTCTTCGCGTTCGGCGGGGCGGGCGCGGTGGGCCTCGTGCTCGCCGGCTTCGCGACCGACCGCTTCCCGCGCTCCGGCTTCGTGGTCGCGGCGATCGCCGTGGTGCTCGCGCTGGTCGCGCTCGGGCTGGCCGCCGGCTCGCAGGCCACGGTCGCGATCGTCGTCGCGGCGATCGTCTGGAACATCGCGTTCGGCGGCATCCCGGCGATGCTGCAGACGCGGATGCTGCGCACCTCCTCGTTCCAGCTGCGCAGCCTCGCCGCCGCGCTGCAGACCACGGCGTTCAACATCGGCATCGGCGGCGGCGCGATCGTCGGCGGGCTGACCATCGACGCGGCGGGACTCGACCTGCTGCCGTGGGTCGCGATCGTGATGATCGCGGTCGGGCTCGTCGTGAGCCTGATCGTGGAGGCGCGCTCGTCGGCGGCGGTGCGGCGCGAGCAGGCTGCGGCGGTCCGCTAGGGCGAGGCGCCTCCTCCGGACGGACGACGATCTGCCCGACGAGTGCGGGATAGCGTGAAGCGCATGAGTCAGAGCACGATCCCCGTTCCCGGCCAGCCGTACTACGGCGCTCCCCCGGTCGCCGCGATCCGCCGCTTCTTCACGCAGTACGCGCGCTTCCGCGGCAGGGCGAGCCGCGCGGAGTACTGGTGGGTCGTCCTCGCGGTGACCCTGGTGAACGTGGTGCTGCGACTGCTCGACGGCGCAGGGCCGGGCGTGCAGCTCTCGTTCACGCCGTTCCGCTCGGGTGAGCTCGACTTCGACACGCCCTGGATCGCCGTGCTCGCCGGGGCGATCGCGCTCGCCACGCTGGTGCCCTCGCTCGCGCTGATCTGGCGGCGGCTGCACGACGTGAACCGCAGCGGGATGTGGATCTTCGCGCTGTTCATCCCGATCGCGGGCGCCGTGTTCCTGCTGATCCTGTTCGTGCTGCCGCCGCGGCCGGAGGGGATGCGCTTCGACTGACGCGCGCGCCCTCTACGGTGAGGGCGTGACTGCGCGCGGCAACGACTTCGACGCCCTGCGGCTGGCCGCCGCGCTGATGGTCGTCGTCGGGCACGGCGCCGTGCTGCTGGGCGAGCCGGCGCCGCGGCTGCTCGGGCTGCCCGTGCACTCGCTCGGCGTCTCGGTGTTCTTCTGCGTCAGCGGGTTCCTGATCGCGGGGAGCATGGAACGGGCGCCGACCGCGGGGCGGTTCCTCTGGCACCGCGTGCTGCGGATCTTCCCGGCGCTGATCGTCGTGGTCGCGGTGAGCATGCTCGTGCTCGGGCCGCTGGTGACGTCGCTGCCGGTCGGGGCGTACTTCTCCTCGCCGCAGACCTGGACCTACGCGCTCAACGTGCCGCTGCTGGCGCAGTACGAGCTGCCGGGCGTCTTCGACTCGGCGGTGCACGCGCGGCCGGCGGTGAACGGGTCGCTCTGGACGCTCGGAGTGGAGTTCTGCTGCTACCTCGGGGTGCTGGCGCTGCGGTGGGTGCCGGGGACGGGGCGGACTCGCGGGGTGCTGGCGGTGGTGGCGCTCGTGGGGCTGGGGGTGGTGACGGGGCTGGGCGGAGCGCTCGGATCCTCCGCGGAGCTGTGCGCGTTCTTCGCGGCGGCCGCGGCGGTGCGGCTGCTGGTACCGGCCGCGTGGCTGCGCTGGCCGGCCGGCGTCGTGGCGCTCGCGGTGCTGCTCCTCGCGGCCGGGACTCCGCTGCAGCAGGTGGCGCTGCGGATCGCGCTGCCGGTGCTCGTGATCGTCGTCGGCACCGGATCGCTGCCGGTGCTGCGGCGGGCGGCGCGGTTCGGCGACTTCTCCTACGGGCTGTACCTGTGGAGCTATCCGGTGCAGCAGCTGGTGCTGGAGGTGCTGGGGCGGCGGCCGACGGCGACGAACCTGGCGCTCGTCGTGGCGGTGACGCTCCTGCTCGCGGTGGCGTCGTGGTGGCTGGTCGAGCGGCCGGCGCTGCGGTGGAAGGACCTGCGCTGGAAGGACGCGCGGCTGTCGGGGCGCTCCATGCTGATCGAGTAGCCCGCGCAGCGGGCGTATCGAGATCCACCGGCGTCAGGACGTGAGTCTGCAGACCCGGCCTACTGACGAGGGTGGGTCTCGATACGCCCCTTCGGGGCTACTCGACCAGCATGAAGGGCAGCCCTGCGGGGCTGGTCGACCAGCATGGAGGGCAGCCCTGCGGGGGCTAGGCGCACCAGTCGCGGGAGACGCCGTTGACGCTGCGGGAGGTGTCGCCGGTGCCGAGGTCGACGAGGACGGTCGAGGTGGCGCTGAAGCCGGGGACGTCGGGGTAGTCGTCGGGGACGCCCTCCGCGGAGACGGCCTCGACGGCGGCGAACTGGCCGTTGGGCGAGAGGCAGAGGCCGCGGATCCGGCCGGTGGGCGAGGTGCGGAAGATCTCGGTGGTGCCGCTCGCGTCGACGCGGACGACGGAGTACTGGGCGGTGCCGGTCTCGGGCGAGTAGTCGGCCTCGAGCTCGAGGTAGCTGTCGGAGTCCAGGAGCAGCAGCTGCACGGGCGAGGTGGTCGGGCCGACGTCGGCGGGCGGCAGGGCGAGGGTCTCGACGGAGCCGTCGGCGAGGTCGATGACGGAGCCGGAGTCGGGGTCGGCGACGACCAGGCGGTTCGCGCCGGGGACGAAGCCGCGCAGCTCGGCGTGCTGGCCGAGGGGGCTGATGGTGCCGGGGGTCAGCAGGTCGACGAGCAGCACGGTGTCGTCGAGCGAGTGGGTGACGACGGAGGTGGTGCCGGGCACGAACATCCAGTCGGTCGCGCGCAGCGGCCCGCCGTCGATGCCGGTGATCGGCACGGCCTCCGCCTTCTGGTCGGTGAGGTCGTAGGCGTAGAGCGCGCGGTCGAGCGGGCCGGTGGGCGCGGAGCCGGTGAAGGTCCAGCCGAGCACGCCCTTCTCGGGCGACGCGTGCAGCTCGCGGACGACACCGGGGCCGGGCAGCGGGATGACGCCCTCCGAGCCGGTGTCGAGGGTGAGCGTGCGGATCAGGGTCGTGTCGTCGGGCTCGAGCGTCACGACGACGAGCACCGGGCCGACGACGGCGTAGTCCTGGATCCGGTCGGCGGTGTAGAGGACGCGGGTGTCGCCGCCGGAGAGCGGGCGCACGCGGATCGCGTCGGGCTGGGCGGGGTCCTCGGCGGTGCGGTCGAGGGTGTAGAGGTCGGGGTCCTTCGTGGTGAAGGCGGCGGAGAGGTCGGACTCGGCGCCGGTCGCGGTGCCCTGCGCGCCGTCGATCGCGATCTCGTACTCGGTGGCGTAGCGGAGCGTGTCGTCGAAGGTGACGGTGAGCACGCCGCCCTCGAGCTCAGCGGTGTGCGGGGTCTCCGGAGTGACGCGGACGCGGTCGAGGGCGTCGGGCTCGATCGCCTGGTCGAGGTGGACGCGGGCGCGGCCGCCGTCGCGCTCGACGACGCCCGAGGTGCTGACCTCGAGCGAGGCGACGCGCGGGCCCTTGCCGATCGTGGCGGCGGTCAGGCCGCCGACGGCGAGGACGAGGACGGCGGTGGCGGTCCAGAAGACGCGGGAGAAGCTGCGCTCCCCGCCGCGGCGCTCATGAGAAGCACGGCGCTCAGTAGACATACGGCATCGCCGGCTCGTCGATCGGCGTCACGACGTCGGGCTCGAGGACGACCGCCTCGGCGCTGGTGACGCTCGGGTTGGCGCCGAAGCCGCCGGTCACCTCCAGCCACTCGCCCTCGGTGTACGTGTCGGCCCAGCCCGGCTGGTGGATCGGCACGCCGACCGGCTGCGCGTCGACGGCGCAGCAGGTGACGATGAAGCGGGCGACGTAGAAGACGTTCTCGGGGTCGCTCACGTCGGGGGTGACGAAGCCGCTGACCGTCGCGGTGCGGCCGGCCAGGAACTGCTCGCTCGCGCCCTGGCGCAGCAGCGTCGCCCAGTCGCGCACGGTGAAGGACGCGGTGTCGCCGGTGGGGGCCTGCGCGGTGACCGAGGCGTCGACGGCGCTGGTGTTGACCTCGCGCTGAGTTGCGGTCGAGGCGGTCAGCGCGGCGGGCGGCACGACGAGCAGCGCGACGGCGGCGCAGGCGATCACCGCGAGGCTGCCGAGCGCGGCGAGACCGGCGCGCCAGCGGCGGCGCGGGGCGTGCTCGTGCAGGTGGTCCTCCTCGTGCCCGTCGTCCTCCTCCGCCCCCGGCACGATCGCGAAGGCGCAGAGCAGCAGCACCGCCGCGACCGCCGCGAGGATCACCGAGAACTCGAAGTAGCGGGGGTGGATGTAGAGGCCGAGGCGTCCGGTCGCCGCGAGCCAGAGCGTCGAGACGACGCCGATCAGGCTGAGGACGACGCCCTTCCAGCGGGCCAGCAGACGTTCAGAGCGCATGGTTCACCGCCAGGCCGAGGACCGCGGCGCAGAGGCCGACCAGCGCGGTGATCCGCACGAGCGTGCGCGCGGAGAAGGTGGTGCGCAGCAGCGCGAGCATCTTGATGTCGATCATCGGGCCGAAGACGAGGAACGCGATGATGCCGCCGGGCAGGAACGTCGAGCCGAAGGAGAGCACGAAGAACGCGTCGACGTTGGAGCAGATCGAGATCACGAAGGCGAGGACCATCAGCGCGAGGACCGACCAGAGCGGGTCGCCGCCGAGGGTGGTCAGCACGTCGCGCGAGACGCCGACCTGGATCAGCCCGGCGATCGCCGCGCCGACGAACAGCGCAGGCAGCATCGCGCCGGTCTCCTCGGCGAAGAGCAGCACGCTGCGGCGGGCCTTGGCGCGGACCGTGCGGGAGGGGCGCTCGCCCGCCTCGCAGGCCGCGCGGAACCGCGGGGTCAGCAGCGCCATCGGGTCGGTGTGCCGGCTGAAGATCCAGCCGACCAGGTTCGCGATGACGAAGCCGCCGACGATGCGCCAGATCAGGATCCCGTCGGCCCAGCCGAAGGCCTGATAGGTCGTGACGATGGTGATCGGGTTCACGATCGGCGCCGCGAGCAGGAACGTCATCGACTCCGAGACGGACAGCCCCTTCACGATCAAACCGCGCGCGAGCGGCACGTTGCCGCACTCGCAGACCGGCAGCAGCACGCCGAGCAGCGAGATCACCAGGCGGCGCGGCAGGGCGCGCTTCGGCAGGATCCTCAGCAGCACCGCCTCCGGCACCCAGAGCTGCACGGCGATCGAGAGCACGATGCCGAGGAAGACGAACGGCAGCGACTCGATGACGACGCTGATCGCCAGGGTGAGGAAGTCGCGGACGGCGTCGGAGAGCACGTCGCCGGCAGCGTCGGGCGAGAGGACGCGGAGGAGCGCGGCGGCCGCGACGAGCGCGAGGCCGAGGCCGATGCGGCGGGCGAGGACGACGCGGTCGCTCCCGGGCGGAGTCGTCCCGCGCCGGGTCGTTCCGCGCCGGGTCGTGGCGGTCGCCTGGTCGATCGTCATCCGGACCATCGTAGGCGGGGCGGAACGCGAGGATTCCTTCCGTCCTTGTCCCCCGCCGCGGGAGGGACTCGCGCGGGACCCCCGCTCCTAGCCTGACGACCGGCGCGATCGGGACCACCTCGCTCCACCGATCCCCTGGAGGTCGCCGTGCGCCGCATCATGACCGGCCTCGCCGCGCTGGCGGCGCTCGCCGTGGCGATGCCGCTCCTGGGCGCGATCGGCGGGTCGGCCGACGCCGCGGAGAGCGCAGCACCCGCCGCCGCCGTGGCCCTGGCCGCTCCGGCCGCTGCGGAGGGCTGGACGACGGTCTTCGCGGACGACTTCGACGGCGCCGCGGGCAGTCCCGTCGGTCCGGCGTGGATCCACGAGCTCGGCACCTGGGGCACGGGCGCCGTCGACCGCACCACCGACTCGACGGCCAACGTGTTCCTCGACGGCGCCGGGAACCTCGCCGTCCGCGCACTGAGGGATCAGGCGGGGGCCTGGACGTCGGGCCGCATCATCACGCGCGACACGTCCTTCTCCGCTCCGGCGGGCGGCCAGCTGCTGATGACCGCGTCGATCCGCCAGCCGAACCCCGTGCAGGCGACCGGCTACTGGCCGGCGTTCTGGGCGCTCGGTCTGGACGAGAACGGCGCGATCGACTGGCCGCGGACGGGCGAGATCGACATCCTCGAGGCGGTCAACGGGACCTCGCAGGTCATCCAGACCTTCCACTGCGACCTCGTCGACGCGGGCGAGTGCGACGAGCCGTACGGTCTCACGAGCGGCCTGCAGGACTGCGCGGGCTGCCTGACCGCCTTCCACACCTACTCCGCCCTGGTCGACCGGCGCGTCGCAGGGCAGGAGCGGCTGCAGTTCCTGGTCGACGGCGAGGTGCGGCACACCGTCGAGCAGGCCGGCCTGAGCGCGGAGGCGTGGAGCGCGGCCATCGGCAACGACTACTTCCTCATCCTGAACCTCGCCATCGGCGGGGGCCTGCCGAACGGGGTGTGCGGCTGCGACAGCGCGAGCACCCCGAAGTCCTCGGGCGGCACGATGAGCGTCGACCATGTGGCCGTCTACCGGTCCGAGGCACCGGCGGCACTCGGCGCTCCGACTCCGTCGATCCAGGGGACGCCGAAGGTCGGCTCGACCCTCACGGTGCAGCCGGGCGCCTGGACGCCCGCGCCGGTCGCGCTCGCCTACCAGTGGAGCGCCGACGGCGTCGCCCTGAGCGGAGCGACCGCCGCGGCCTACACGCCGACGAGCGGCACCGTCGGCAAGCGGATCTCCGTCACGGTCACGGGCACGAAGGCCGGCTACCCGGCGGAGAGCCGCACCGCGCCGCCCACCGCGGTCGTGGCGAAGGGGACGCTGACCGCGCCGACTCCGACGATCACGGGGACGGCGAAGGTCGGCTCGACCCTCACCGCGAAGACGGGGACCTGGGGACCGGCCCCGGTCGCCGTGAAGTACCAGTGGCGGGCGGACGGGACCGCGATCTCCGGTGCGACGGCGGCGACCTACGTCCCGACGACCTCGGTGGTCGGGACCCGGATCACCGTCTCGGTCACCGGCACCAAGACCGGCTGGACGAGCGCCGTGCGCACCTCCGCGGCGACCGCCGCCGTCGTGCGCTGATCCGGGCGACCGCGCGTCAGCTGTGCTCCCCGCGACGTCGGGGCACGATGCGCATCACCGCGGTGCCGGCGGCGATGAGCGCGAACGCCGCGAGCCCCCACCAGAGCGAGTCGAAACCGGTGGCGGCGAGCGCTCCGGCGCCCAGTCCGGCTCCGGCGGAGGACGAGAGGTTGTTGTACATGGGTTTCTCCTTCGATCACCAGGCGCGCTGACGTCGTGTCAGCGCGTCCAGGTAGGCCTTGGTGTGGACGATCTGCAGGAACAGATCGAGGAACAGCTCGTACATCAGGCCGGCGAGCAGCATGTGCTTCCAGCCCCGGTCGCGGACGGTGACGACGCGCTCGACGACGAAGATCAGGGTGACGGCGAGCCAGAACGGCTGGATCGAGAGCCCGCCCATCACCAGCGCGTACACGACGGTCGCGAGGTAGACGTAGGTCACGAAGCAGCCGGCCATGGTCAGCAGCTGGCGACCCCAGTAGGGCCAGGTGACGCGGGTGAGGCCGTACTGAACGCAGTTCTCGACGGCGCCGCGCTTCCAGCGCAGCCGCTGGTTCCAGAGCTCGCGCCAGGTCGGCATGATCTCGGTGACGAGCGTGCAGCCCGCCGGGCTCAGCACCTCGTAGCCGAGGTGCTTGATCGCGAAGGTGAGCTCGTTGTCCTCGGTCAGGACCGTCGTGTCGTAGATGCCGCCGCGACCGTCGCCGGCGGGGATGCGCCCGTCGCGCCGGGCGCGGCTGATCTCGCGCAGCAGCGCGCCGCGCAGCACCGCGGCCGTCCCGGTGACGACGAGGCACTTGCCGTTCAGACGGCGGACGTCGCGGGCGTAGCGGGCGTACTCGTTGCGCTGGAGGTGGCCGACGAGCCCTCCCCCGGGCGTGCCGCGGAAGACCCCGCCGACGGCGCCGATCCGCGCGATGCCGATCTTCAGGCGGGCGATCGCGAGGAAGTCCGGGTCGAGCGCGGAGTCGGCGTCCTGCACCAGGACGAGGTCCTCGTCCTCGAGCTCGAGCAGCAGGACCTCGAGGAACTGGTTCAGGGCGCCGGCCTTCTTGGCCGTGTTGCCGGTCGTGGCGTAGACCTCGGCGCCGTGCGCGAGCGCGATCTCGGCGGTGCGGTCGGTGCAGTTGTCGGTGACGACGACGATCCGGTCCGGCGGCGACGTCTGGGTCTGCAGGCCGAGGATCGCGGCGGCGATCCCCTCCTCCTCGTCGTGCGCGGGGAGGACGGCGACCAGGCGGCCGACGGGCTTCGAGGTGTGGCGTCCCTCGCGGACCGGCGGGGCGGCCGGCGCCGCGGGGGCGGCCGGCGCGGTGCGGGCCGGAGTGCGCGCCCAGGACCGCTCGCGGGTCGGGGCGTAGCCGATCGGCATCGCCTCGGTCGAGGCGGCGGAGCGGGTGGTGAAGGGGGCGGGCAGGGGTGTGGTGAGCTCGTCGGCCGTGCGCGGCGGGGTGTTCCGCGCAGGGGTCGGCGGCTCAGCGGGCAGGACGCCCGCGGAGTGCGCGGTCAAGGCCAGGATCCTCAGTCTTCGGGTGCTTCGGGGGGGGGGTAGGGAGGCGCGCCGAAGCCACTCCGCAGGCGATTCGGGTCGCCGGAGGAGGGTGATGAAGAGGGGACGTGCCTGCTCTCGGGTGAGCACTGTCGGCACGCAGCAGATCAATCAGCATCGGGTTGCTTGGTGATCACCGTACGGTCCCGCCGAGGTTGATGCAAGAGCATGGAGAATGAACGTTCTCGCAGGATCGAGCGCTGTCCTCGCATCGGTCACACGTCGCGGGACGTCTGCCGTCCGGCTCCAGCGGCGACGCGGCGCGGGTGCAGGATGAGCGCATGACCCTCCTCCGCGTCCGGATGCGCCCGCGCGCCGTCGACGAGCCGCACCGGGTGTCGTCGCCGCTCGAGCTGCTCGTGGACCTGACCTTCGTCGTCGCGATCGCGCAGATCGCCGCGCAGCTCGCGCACGCGACGGAGGAGGGGCACCTCGGCGAGACGGTCCTCCCCTTCGCGATGGTGTTCTTCGCGATCTGGTGGGCCTGGATGAACTTCACCTGGTTCGCCTCCGGCTACGACACCGACGACGTGCCCTACCGGCTGCTCACGCTCGCGCAGATGGGCGGCGTGCTCGTGCTCGCGGCGGGCGTGCCGACGGCGTTCGAGGAGGGCGACTTCACGGCGATCACGGTCGGCTACGCGATCATGCGGTTCGCTCTGGTGAGCCAGTGGCTGCGGGTCGCGGTGTCGTCGCCGGAGCAGCGGGTCTCGGCGCTGCGCAGCGCCGGCGGGTTCTCGATCGTGCAGGTCGGCTGGCTGCTGCGGCTCCTGCTGCCGGAGCAGTACGGGGTGGTGAGCTTCGTCGTGCTGGCGGCGCTCGAGCTGGCGGTGCCGCTCTGGGCGCTGCGCGCGGGCGAGTCGAGCTGGCATCCGCACCACATCGCCGAGCGCTACGGGCTGTTCACGATCATCCTGCTCGGCGAGGGCGTGCTCGCGGCCGTGACCGGAGTGCAGCAGGCGGTGACGGAGTCGGGCGTGAGCTCCGCGCTCGTGCTCGTCGCGGCCTGCGCGCTGGTGATCGTCTTCGCGCTCTGGTGGCTGTCGTTCCTGCATCCCTCGGGCGAGCTGCTCGAACGGCGGCGCGGCCTCTCCTTCGCCTGGGGGTACGCGCACTTCGTGATCTTCGCGGCGCTCGGCGGGCTGGGAGCCGGGCTCGAGGTGGCGGTCGCGGCGACGGCCGGGCACCTGGAGGCGAGCGACACCGTGGTCGGCGGCGCGGTCGCCGTGCCGGTGGCCGCGTACCTGCTGACGCTGTGGGCGGTGCACCTGCCGCTCGGCGAGCGCCGCCCGCTCCGCGCGGCCCTCGTCGTACCCGCCTCCCTCGCGGTCCTGGCGACCCCTCTGCTGGCCGCACCCCTGGGCGTCGGCGCCGCCCTGGCGGCCGTCGCCCTCCTCTGCGCGGCCCTGGTGGCCGCCGCCCTGACGCTCCCCCGCATCTGATCCCCGCCGCGAGATGCCACTTATGAGCACGACACGCCGTGAGAAGTGTGCACAAGCGGCATCTCGATGGCCGGAGAACGAAGTCGCCCCCGAATGTTCATCCGCCCCCTCTAGGGTGACGTCACTCAGAACCGGTCCGCCGGCGATGGACCGGATCCGCAGGCTGCGATGATCCCGCGAGGGGTGCCGGCCGGCAGTCGCCTCGCCCGTTCGCGGTCGCTCCCCCGGCGCCGCACGACCGCGGCTGGAGTCAGCATGGCGCACCCCCTTCCCCCCACGCAGCACCTCCCCTTCGCCCACGGCGGCGGCACGACGATCGGGATGCTCTCGACCTTCCCGCCGACCCGCTGCGGCCTCGCCACCTTCGCCCAGTCGCTCGGCGACGCCCTGACGGCGGAGCACGGCGCGACGATCCGCACCGTCCGGGTGATGGACGAGCTCGCCGTCCCCGGCTCGGCCGTCGGCCGGAGTGTCGTCGCCGAGCTGGTCGCGGGCGATGCGGCGAGCATCGCGGACGCCGCGGCCGAGCTCAGCCGCACCGACGTCGCCGTGATCCAGCACGAGTACGGCATCTTCGGCGGCCCCGACGGCGACGAGGTCCTCGCGCTGATGGAGCAGCTCACGGTCCCGGCGATCGTCGTGCTGCACACCGTCCTCGAGACGCCCAGCGACACGCAGCGCTCGGTGCTGGAGCGCGTCGCCGCCCTCGCCGACGCGGTCGTGGTGATGACCGCCGTCGCCGCCGAGATCCTCGAGCGCCGCTACTCCGTCGACACCCGCAAGGTCGGCGTCATCGCCCACGGCGTGCCGGTCTGGACGGGCGGCGCCGAGCGCACCGCCGCTGCCGCCGACTCGAGCGCGACCCCGCAGATCATCACCTGGGGCCTGATCGGCCCCGGCAAGGGCATCGAGTGGGGGATCCGCGCCACGGCGCTCCTGCGCGACGCGGGGGTCGACGCCCGCTACACGGTGTTCGGGCAGACCCACCCCAAGGTCGTCGCCTCGCACGGGGAGGCGTACCGCGAGTCGCTCGCCGCGCTCGTCGCCGAGCTCGGGCTGGAGAAGCAGGTCGTCCTCGACGGCCGCTACCTCGACCCGGCCCAGCTCGCCGCCGCGGTCGCGCAGGCCGACGCGGTGCTGCTCCCCTACGACTCCCGCAACCAGGTCACCTCCGGCGTGCTGGTGGAGGCGCTCGCCGCCGGCCGCCCCGTCGTCGCGACCGCGTTCCCGCACGCGCTCGAGCTGCTGACCGGGAACCGCGGCCGCACCGTCGCGCACGAGGACCCCGCTGCGATGGCCGACGCCCTGCGCGAAGTGCTCGCCGGCACCACGGTCGCCGCGCCCGATCTCGACGTGCTGTCCGGCAGCACCCTGTCCTGGCCCGCCGCGGCCGGCCGCTACCTGGACCTGGTCGAGCGCCTCCGGGTGGAGCGGGCGGCGTGACGCCTGCGCAGGTCCTCTCGCCCGCGCTCCCCTACTCCCACCTCGACGCGCTGACCGACGCCGGCGGGCTCTTCGAGCACGCGCTGCTCGACGTGCCTCGCCGCGAGCACGGCTACTGCGTCGACGACGTGGCGCGCGCGCTGATCGTGGTCGTGCAGGAGCCGGAGCAGTCCGAGGTGACGAGGCGGCTGACCGAGCAGTACCTGCGCTTCCTCGAGCGGGCGACCGCCGCCGACGGCGCGGTGCGCAACCGGGTCTCGGCCGAGGGCGACTCGCCGGAGGAGCCGTCGCTCGGCGACTGGTGGGGCCGCGCCGTCTGGGCCGCCGGCGTCGTCGCGGCGCGGGCGGAGCTGCCCCTGACCCGGCACCGCGGGTCGCGGCTGTTCCTGCGCCTCGCCGCCCGGCGCTCGCCGCACCTGCGCGCGATGACCTCCGCCGTGCTCGGCGCGGTCGAGGTGCTCGCGGCGCATCCCGAGAACGCCGCGGCCGCGCAGCTCGTCGCGGACGGCTCCGCGCTGCTGCACGATGCCGCCGAGGCCGACTGGCCCTGGCCGGAGCCGCGGCTGCGCTACGCGAACGGCTGCGTCCCGGAGGCGCTGCTCGCGGCCGGCGCGGCGCTCGGCGACCCCGTGCTGCTCACCCGCGGCTTCCACCAGCTGGCGTTCCTGCTCGCGCTCGAGTCCGGCGAGAACGGCCTGTCGGTCTGCGGAGTCGCGGGCCGCGGCCCCGGCGAGACCGGCGCGCTCTTCGACCAGCAGCCGATCGAGGTCGCGGCGCTCGCGGCCGCCTGCGCCCGCGCGCTGACGATCGAGGAGGACCCGCTCTGGCGCGACGGCCTGGCCGCGTGCTGGGCCTGGTTCCGCGGGGTGAACGACTCCGGGACCGTGATGATCGACCCGCTCACCGGCGCCGGCTACGACGGACTGACCCCGACGGGCCGCAACGAGAACCGCGGCGCGGAGTCGACCATCGCCGCCCTGCACACGTCGCTCGTCGTCCGCCGCGCGGAGCTCGCGCAGGCGGCCGCGGCGTGACGGGCACGCCTGTCCCGCCTGTCCTGCGCGGCCTGCGCGTCGGGATGCTCGCGCCCGTCGCCTGGCGCACCCCGCCGCGGCACTACGGGCCGTGGGAGCGGGTGGCGAGCCTGCTCACCGAGGGCCTGGTGCGCCGCGGGGTGGACGTGACGCTGCTCGCGACCGGCGACTCCGCGACCGCCGGCCGGCTCTCGAGCGTCGTGCCGGAGGGCTACGCCGAGTCCGGTGCCGACGGGCGGGTGCAGGAGTCGCTGCACATCGCGCACGCGCTCGCCCGCTCGCGGGAGTTCGACCTCGTGCACAACCACCTCGACTGGCTGCCGCTCGCGCTCGCTGCGCAGTGGCCGGTGCCGCTGGTGACGACGGTGCACGGCTTCTCCGGCCCGGGCATCCTGCCCGCGTACCGCGAGGCGCTGCGGCACCCCCTGACCGCGAACCTGGTCTCGATCTCGGAGAGCGACCGCTCGCCCGAGCTCGACTACGTCGCGACGGTGCACCACGGGATCGACCTGTCGGAGCTGCCGTTCTCGGCGGCCGGCGGTCAGGACCTGGTGGTCCTCGGCCGCATCCACCCCGACAAGGGCACGGCGGAGGCGATCCGCATCGCGGCGGGCGCGGGCCTGCGCCTCGTGATCGCGGGCATCGTGCAGGACGAGCGCTACTGGCGCGAGGAGGTCGAGCCGCACATCGACGGCGACCGGGTGGTCTACGCGGGCTCCGTCGGGCCGGCCGACCGCGCCGCGCTGCTCGGCTCGGCGCTCGCGCTGCTGCACCCGATCGGCTTCGACGAGCCGTTCGGCCTCTCGGTGGTCGAGGCGATGGCCTGCGGCACCCCCGTGATCGCGTACCGGCGCGGCTCGATGCCCGAGATCGTCGACGAGGGCGTCAGCGGCTTCGTCGTCGAGTCCGCGGCGGAGGCGGTCGCCGCGGTGCCGCGCGCCCGCCGGCTCGACCGCGCGCTGGTCCGCGAGACGGCCGTCCGCCGCTTCGCCGTCGAGCGGATGGTCGACGACTACCTCCGCGTGTACGCGCGGGTGCTGGGGCGCTGACGCCCCCCGCCCCCCGCGAGATGCCACTTATGAGGTGATTCCTCGGCGTGTCGGGCTCACAAGTGGCATCTCGCGGAGGCCGACCGCCTCTCCGTGTCGGGACGGCGTGTCAGGCCGTCTCAGGCGCCCGCAGCGTCTGCGGCACCAGGCCCTCGGCGGCCAGCAGCCGGGCCGCGCCGAGGGTCGCGAGGTCCTCGCCGTGCGCGCCGATCAGCTGCGCCGCGAGCGGCAGGCCCGAGGTCGCGCCGAGACCGATCGGGAGCACCGTCGACGGGCCCATCGCCAGGTTCGCCAGGCAGCTCCAGCGGCCGATCACCCGGCGGTCGGCCTCGGCGAGCGGGAACGCGGGCGCCGCGAACGGCACCACCGGCGCGAGCACGACGTCCACCGCGGCGATGTCCCGCTCCCACTCCTCGCGCAGCCGCAGCTGCTCGTCCCAGTCGGCCCAGACCTGCGCCACAGGAGCGCCGGGGCCGCCGGGGTAGCTGATCTCGTGCAGGATGAGCCGGTCGAAGAGCGCCTCGGCCTGCGCGGTGCCGAGCACGGACGGCCCGAGGTCGACCACCGTCGCGCCGGCGGCGCGCAGTCGCTCGGCGAGAGCGGCGAGCGCCGCCGTCGTCTCGTCGTCGACCGGCGCGCTCTCCTCCGTGAGCCACAGGCCCACGGTCAGTTCGTTCAGCCGGGAGAACCGCGGCTCGGGCAGCGCGAGCCGCCACGGGCCGGAGGAGACCGACCCGGCGAGCACCGCGAAGAGCGCCGCGGTGTCGTCGGCGCTGCGGGCGATCGGCCCGGCGGCGGAGGCGGAGGGCTCGAGCCGGGTGCCGACCGGCCAGGGCAGGTGGCCGCGCTTGGAGATCACTCCGCTGCTCGGCCGGTGCCCGCAGACGCCGTTCCACGCGGCCGGCACCCGGATCGAGCCGGACAGGTCGCTGCCGAGGTCCCCCCAGGACAAACCCGCCGCGACCGCCGCGGCGGACCCGCCGGAGGAGCCGCCCGCGGTCAGGCCGGCGCCCCACGGGTTCACCGCCCGCCCGTGCACGTCGCTGGCGGTGTCGAACGAGTCGAGGAACGGCGGCACGCTCGTCTTGCCGAGGATCACGGCGTCGGCGGCCCGCATCGCGGCGACCGCCGGCGCGTCCGCGACGGAGCGGTGCAGGCTCTCGGCCGTGCCGACGCTGCCGTCGAGGCCGGCGACCGCGAACGAGTCCTTCACCGTGACCGGGACCCCCGCGAGCGGCCCGAGCGGCTCCCCGCGCCGCCGGCGCTCGTCGACCGAGGCGGCGTCGCGGAGGACCGCCTCCTCGTCCCACGCCACGACCGTGCCCGACTGCGCGGCGACCGCGGCGAGCCGATCCTCGGCGACCTCGACGGCCGAGACGGCGCCGACGGCGAGTGCGGCGCGCAGCTCGGCGATGCTCCCGACGCTCACGCTGCCGTGCTCGCGATGCTCGTCGGGCTGCTGGGCCTGATGGGGGTGCTGGGGGTGCCGGGGGTGGCCATGGGCGCCTCTTCCGTGATCACGACGGCGGACTCGGCTGCCGTGCCCGACGACACTATCCGGCCGCACGTCCGCGTCCCGCTCCCTCGAATTCCGGGCGCGCGAGCCCACGCTCCCGAGTCCGCCGAGGCGGGCACGTCGGACGCCCCCCATCAGGGGCACCGCGCGCCGCTTGCCATTGCCTCGGCCGCCGGCCCCTCGCTAGCTTTCGAGGACCGATCCCTTCCCTCGTCGACTCCCGACACCCCCGCCCGCGATGCCGCGTCCGCGAGGGAGCAGGGATCGCGACGAGGGACCGGGCCGGCCCGATCCGCCCTCTCGAGAAAGGCGACACGATGTCGTCATCGCTCCACCTCTCCTGCACGCTCCCCGCCGCGGTGGTGGCACTGTGAGGGCCCCGCGCCGCTCACGGGCCGCCCTGATCGCCGCCGCGGTGATCGCCGGCACCGTCGGCCTCACGCCCGCCCTCAGCGCCGCCGCCGCGCCCGCCGCCTCGACGGACGTCACCTGCACCGACGGCGCCCCGGTCAGCGCCGTCGTCGCCGGCGACACCGGCGGCCCGGTCGGTGGCACGGGGACCACGACCCTCGGACTCGCCGTCAACGGCGTCACCGCCGACCAGACGACCGTTCCGGCGACCGGCGGCCCGTTCGCCTTCGACTCGGTGCCCGTCACGACGGGAGACACCCTCGTGGTCTGGGCGGGCAGCTCGGCCAACGTGCAGTACACCTACCGCGTCACTGCGGCGTCCTGCGACGACGGGTCGACCCCCACGCCGACGCCGACCGCCACCGGCACCCCGACCGCGACGCCCACCGCGACTCCGACGGCCACTCCCACCGGGACGCCGACCGCGACGCCCACGGCCACGCCCACCGCGACGCCCACTGCCACGCCGACCGCCACCCCCACGCCCGGTGGCCCCGTGGTCGTCACCCGCATCGCCGGCGTCGACCGCCAGGACACCGCCGCGAAGGTCTCGGCCGCGACGTTCAAGGCGAACGTGCCGGTCGTCTTCATCGCCACCGGCGGCAACTTCCCGGACGCCCTCGCCGCGGCCCCCGCCGCCGCGAAGCAGAACGGCCCGCTGCTGCTGGTCGACCAGGACTCGATGTCGCAGCCCGTCCGCGACGAGCTGCGCCGGCTCAAGCCGAGCAAGATCGTCGTCGTCGGCTCGAACCTGAGCGTCAGCGACCGCCTCGTGACCGAGCTCGCCGCCTACGCGAAGACCGGCGAGGTCCAGCGCATCGGCGGCGTCGACCGCTACGACACCGCGGCGAAGCTCGTCGAGGCCGCCTTCCCGAAGGGCTCCTCGCAGGCCTGGCTCGCCACCGGTGAGAAGTTCCCCGACGCCCTCGCCGCGGCCGCCGCGGCCGGCTCGGTCCGGGCGCCCGTCCTCCTCGTGAACGGCGGACTCAGCGCCGTCGACGACACCACCCGCTCCCTGGTGCAGGGCCTCGGCGTCAAGAAGCTGACCATCGCGGGCGACCCGCTCTCGGTCAGCACCGGCATCGAGAACTCGTTCCGCATCACGCCGATCCGCATCGGCGGCGTCGACCGCTACGACACCTCGGTGCAGCTGAACCGCGCCGCCTTCACCGCCGCGTCGACGGTCTACCTCGCCACCGGCGAGAAGTTCCCCGACGCCCTCTCCGGAGCGGCCGCCGCCGGCTTCACCCGCAACCCGCTCTACACGGTGAAGCCCGACTGCGTCCCCCAGCCCGTCCTCGACGACATCAAGAGCCTCGGCGCCACCAGCGTCGTGCTCCTCGGCGGCACCGGCACCCTGTCCGACGGAGTGGCGAGCCTGACGGCCTGCCGCTGATCACAGCCTGACGACCGGGGCCGCCCGGTCGGCCCGGACGGAGCGCCTCGCGCCCCCGTCCCGCCGACCGGGCGGCCCCTCTCTCTGCGCCCTGAAGCCCACCCGCCACTGACTCGCCCGAGAAGGCGCGTTCTCCACCCCGAGAACGAGCCTTCTCGGGCGAGTCAGTTCACTGCTGCGCTGCCCAGTGATTTGCGGGGGGGGGGGGCGGGCAGGAATGCCGGAGGTGAGCGCATCGGCACCCGTAGTCTGGCGAGACGGCTCGCAAGGAAGAGGACCTGTTTCGATGGATGTGCAAGAGACCCGACTGCAGCAGCTACTCGAAGGAGCAAAGCAGTACCGCGTTCCCCTGTATCAGCGCCCGTACTCCTGGACGACGAAGCAGCTGGAACGCCTCTGGACGGATGTCGTGGATCTCGCGGAGCAGCGAGTGGACACACCCGGAGCCACGCACTTCACGGGATCGCTCGTGCTCTCCCTGGGTGAGATAGGGCCTGCCGGAACCGAGTTCCTGGTCGTCGACGGCCAGCAGAGACTCACGACTCTCAGCCTTTTCGTCTGCGCCCTCCGCGACCATTACGCGGAGACCGAGCCGGAGAATCCCGAGAAGGTCCAGCGTCTCGAGGAGACCTTCCTCTTCGACCGCTTCAAGCGCGGTGATGCGCGGTTGAAGGTGCTCCCGACGCAGGCCGACAGGCCCGCGTTCCGCTCGATCGTCGACAAGAACGTCGATCGCACAGCGTCCTCCGGAATCCTCGACGCCTATCGGTTCTTCCGCGCGAAGCTGCACCATGCCGACGATCCGGACGACGAGTACGACATCGGACGCATCGAATCGGCTGTTCTCAGCGGGCTCGTCTTCGTCTCCATCACTGCGCAGGCCGATGACAACGTCTACCGGATCTTCGAGTCGCTGAACAACACCGGTCTGAAGCTCACCCAGGGAGACCTGCTGCGCAATCACATCTTCATGCGCCTGGGCACGCGCGGGGAGGAGATCTACGACAGCTGGTGGCTGCCCATGCAGGACATCCTCACGCCCGCCGACCTCGAGACCCTCTTCTGGATCGACCTGATCTGGTCGGTCCCCGAGGCGAAGCAGGGGGACATCTACTCGTCACAGGTCGACCGGATGAAGTCGCTCGACCAGGACGAGATCGTCGCCGAGGTCGGCCGATACAGCGGGCTGGCCCAGCTACTCGCTCTGATCCGCCACCCCGAGAAGGAAGCGGATGCGGGTGTCCGCCTCGCGTTGCAGCGCAATCTCCAGTGGGGACTGTCGGCGACGGACGCCCTGATCCTCCATTTGCTTCGTCTGCGCGAAGCAGGTGCGGTGAGCAGCGCCGAGGTAGCGGAGTCGCTCCGCCTGCTCGAATCGTTCATGGTCCGTCGGATCATCGTCGGTGCCGGCAGTGCGGCTCTCTCCCGTATCCTCTATCGCGCACCTCTCGAGGTGGGCGAGACGGACGTGGTGGCCTCACTCCACCGCTACTTCTCGACCGGTCGCAAGTTCTTCGCGACCGACCAGCAGATCCGCGAAGCCGTCCTCTCGAAGCCCTTCTACTATCAGGGCCGGCCCACGCAGCGGAAGATGATCCTCGCCTGGCTCGAGGACGCGACGCCGATCGGATGGCTGACGCGGTCCGTGCCGGCGAAGGAGCACACCGATCCTGCCACCGCCACCATCGAGCACGTCATGCCGCAGACGTTGAGCCCGACGTGGCGCGAGGCGTTGGCGGATGACGTCGCGCCGTTCGGATCGATCGACGAGTTGCACGAGGCGTACCTGCATTCGCTCGCCAACCTCACGCTCACCTCCTACAACTCCGAACTCAGCAATCACCCGTTCTCCGACAAGAGAGAGCTGTTGAAGTCGTCGAGCTTCCGGCTCAACCGCGAGATCGCCGATCAGCCCACCTGGACTCGACGTCGGATCGTCGAGCGCGGTGCAGTCCTCGCGGACAGGATCATCGAGACCTGGGCCGCGCCCCTCGCGGACGCGGACAGCCGAGACGTCGGTGTCTCCTGGACGCTCGTTCTGGACATCGTCGCGGCGATTCCTGCGGGCCGGTGGGCCAGCTACGGCGACGTCGCGACGGTCGCCGGCACCCATCCCGTTCCGCTCGGACATTTCCTCGCTCAGGCTCCTGCGCCGAACGCCTACCGTGTCTTGCAGCGAGCCGGGCGGATCTCTCCGGGCTTCGCGTGGAACGACGACAGCGCTCATTCTCAGTTCACTCCCGTGGACGTCCTCAGCGCCGAGGGCGTCGGCTTCGACGCCGCCGGCCGCGCCGACATCTCCCGCAAGCTGACGGTGCCGGAGCTCGCGGCGTCGGTCGGGCTGTCCATCCGCTCGGACGTCGATCCCGTCGCCGACGAGGACGAGCGAGCTCGGTTCCTCGGCGGCGTCGCGAGCAGGCAAGCCCCGTCGACGGTCGAGGGCGTCGCGGACCTCCTGGACGAGTGGGAGCGTCTCGGCGGCATCCTCGAGTTCGGGACGTCCGAGGAGACGTCGTGTTTCCTCGTCGCGCAGCGATCCGCGACGACTAAGAGCATCTGGCCGCTGACCGTCTACCCGTCAGGCACGGTGGAGGTCGTCTTCCAGCACATGCTGCGTCGTCCGCCGTTCGACTCCGTGGCATTGCGCCAGGACCTGTTCACCCGCCTGAACCTGGTGCGCGGTATCGAACTGCCGGACGGACGGCTCGAGAAGCGCCCGCCTTTCGATCTCGAGGTGCTCGCCGACCGCGAGGCCCGTGCTCAGCTCGTCGAAGTCCTCGAGTGGTTCATGGACACGCTCGCCGCCCATGAACTCACGCCGGGCACGGATCTCTGACTCACGCCCTCTAGACCACCTCATGTTCACGCTGATGATGCCCGCGCCGATCCACCGGAACCGAGCAAGACCTCGGGTGTCATTCCGAACGCCGAGTGCTGCCGCAGGATCTACGGAACGGCGGGTGGCATATCCGACCAGATCGACTGGGTCCGCACTCCCGCCGCCGTCATCCGAATCGAGTTCGACGAACTCAGTCGCTCTCGCGCTCCGTGCGGATCACGGGTTCAAGACCCTTCGCCCGAAGGTGCGCGAGCGCCCGCTCGACGATCTCGATCTTCCGCTTGAGGTCCTTCAGCGAGGCGGCGGACTCGTCGGAGAATTCGTCCAGTCGCTCGTGCTGACGGCGAATCTCGATCTCGGTACGAGTCAGGATCGTCCACACCTCAGGATCGGGATCGAGTCTTTGCTTCTGTCGGAGTAGGGATGCCGCAAGTCGCTGCACCACGACCGCCTCCACGACATCAGCGCTGGTTCCCGGGCTGGCCAGCCCGAAGGCGATGCCACCACCGCCAGCGGTGACGAGGGATCCTGCTGTCAGCAGTCCTCCGATCATTCCGCCCGGGCCGAAACTGGCCAATGCGCTGGTGATGATCGCTGCACCCGCCAGGCCGGGGGCAGCGGCGAGGGCCAATCCGCCCGTGGCGACGACGAGAGCGGCTGCACCCGCGCCGATCGCTCCCCATTTGATCCAGTTCGGACCTCGCGACCCGCTGAGAGCGGTCTGCGCCTCCTTCGTCGCCGCGAAGACGTCCGCGCCGTACTTGCTCGTGAGACCGAGCTCAGCAGTGAGGTCCTCCATGGCGGACTGCCACTTCTCGCGCGGAAGGGAGATCTCGAACGGCTTGATGACGTTCTCAGAAGCGAGGACGGTCATCAGCGCTACGGCCTGTTCCTTGTCGAGGTGTCCGAGCGGACGAGGTTCAGGGACCTCACTGGCCGGGTCGGTCAGGTCGACGATCAAGCGTGCGATCTCGGACGGAAGCCGCCTGTTCTCACGAGTGTTCCTGGCTTTGATCTGCTCCAGCGTGAATGCCTGGGTGTAACGGAGTGCGCCGGTGAAGCGCTGCAGTACGTCCTTTTCGAGACTCGATCTCACCAAGTGCGCATAGCGCAACGCGAGCAGAGCAGACAGCTCGCCCATGTCGAGGGGAATGTCGACGCCCCTCTCGACTTTGTCGAGCTCCTTCGATCGCGACCCGAACAGTGCGAAACCGACCGCATCTGCGACGACCTCCGTCGAGAGGTAGTCGACGGCCGCGTGCGCGCGCTGGTCGATCGCCACTTCTCTCGTCTTGATCCGGAAGTCGAGGAGGTAGTCAAAGACCGACGACAGTCCTCGGTGAGCAGCCACCGGATCGGACTGGTTCCACACGTTGACCCACCAGTCGAGATTCGCCGGCGGCTCCTTGAGCGTGTCCCGCAGTTTGTCCACGTCGAATCCGCCGTTCGCCAGCGGGCTCCCGATCGTGAGCAGGCCCCTCACGCGCACACCGACGGGTAGACGACGGATCACGTCCGCGGCGATGACCGAGCCGAGACTGTGGCCGATGATGACGAGGTCTCCCGACGCCGGGACGACGGCGAGGATGCGCCTCAAGACCTCTGCGCGGATGAACGAGTCGCTGAGGTAGTTGTGCGCCTGCTTGAAAGGCGGCAGCCACGTCACAGCGCCGACGGCTGCATCGCCGCCAGCCCAGCCGACACCGCCGTCATGACGGCCGAGGCGTATCTCCATCGCCGCTGTCCGCTCCTCGAACTCGCGGCGGCTCTTCTTCGCGGCATCTCTCACCGGTTCCTTCACGGTGATGCCCGGAACGGACTCCCGTGCATTAGCACCCCTCAGAGCATGGGGGTATTTCGGAGCGAGAACGCGAGCCGAGTCGAGTCCGGGATACCCGAGATCAATGAGAGTCGAGTCGAGAACAGTGCTCCATGCATCCTCCTGATCACCGGTACCGATGCCGTGCAGGAAGAGCAGGGTAGGGATAGCAGACACGAGCGGCTCCATTCTCGCCAGCACGTCGTCGAGCGAGGACGCTGATGGCCTCCGCCGAGGTTACAGACGACGATTGTCGAACATCTCCCCTTGGCAGGCACGCCTACGAACGGTAGGCACTGACCGGAGTGGTCCGCCTGAGGAGTCCCCGAGAGACGGACGATCGGGCAGGACCCCCTGTCCGCAAGCGGACACGTCCGCAAGCGGCTCTTCCGCCGGGCCGCGCGCGTTGTCAGACTCGACCGACCCCTCTGCGTTCGCGGCGGGGCCACTCCCGCACCCACCTCAGGAGCCCCGTCCGTGAGCACGAGCGCGCACCAGGCCTCCGCTCCGGCCGCGACCGGCGGGACCGACGATTCCGGGACCCGTGCGACCGGCGAGGCCGAGACCCACGGGACCGACGGCATGGGGACCCACGAGGCCGCAACCGGCGGGACTCACGCGGCCGCAACCGGCGGGACTCACGCGGCCGCAACCGACGGGACCACCGAAGCCGGAGTCCTCGCCGCCGCCCCCCGGCGCCCCCTCCGCGCCTGGCTGAGCGAGGGCTCCTACGGCCCCACCGACCTCACGCGGCGCGGCGTCCTGCTGGTCGTCGTGTCGTTCCTCGCCGTGCTCGTTCCGGTGGTGACCCTCACCCTGCTCGACGTCGACTCGCACGTCTCGCTCAAGGTCTGGATACTGGCCGTCACCGTGATCGCGCTGCTCGGGGCGCTGCTGCGCGTCGTCGCGGACATGCGGCCCGGCCCCCGCAGCGACCTCGACCGGGCCGGCAAGGCGGTCGGGGCGGTCGCGGCTCTGTTCACCGCGCTGGCCGTGATCATCGACTGGAGCCTGCTGCACCTGTAGCCGGAGCCTGCTGCAGATCCAGCCTGCGGGCTGCTCAGCTCGCGGGCAGGAACCGCACCGGCAGCTCGGCGATGGACAGCCCCGACTCGCGCAGCGCCTCCTCGATCGCGGCGTGCTCGGCCTCCGGGGCGGTGACCTGGATCTTGTCGACGCCGTCGCTCTGCGTGCCGTCGCTGCTGTCGAAGTAGCCCGTCACGCCGTGCCGCTCGATCAGCTCGGCCAGCAGCCGGGCGTAGCGCTCCTGCTCGCCGGGCCGGACGAGGACGCTCAGCGTCGAGCCGCTGATCTCGACGAGGCTCCCGGCGGCGATTCCCCCGGCGTCCCGGAGGTCCTCGGCGCGGGCGACGAGCGGCAGGAGGTCGACGACGCCCGCGGGGTCCTCGAGCGCGATGAGCGAGAAGCGCGAACCCTCGCCGCCGACGCCCTCGCGGACCGCGGCCTGCAGCTCGAGGCCGTCCGCGACGCCGTCGAGCGGGCCGAGCAGTCCCGCGGGATCGACGCCGAAGTCGGGGCAGCGCGCGCCGGCCGGGCGCTCGTCCGCGGGGCTGCTCACTCCGAGCGCGGTGCCGCCGTCCGTCCGCACCCGGACCGACCAGGACACGGAGTCGGCGTACTCGGTCGCGCAGGCGGTGTCGAGCAGCGCGGCGAGGCCGGCCCGGTCGACGTCCACACCGATCCAGGAGGTCGGGTCGGCGAAGACGGGCGCCTCGACCCAGCGCGCGGACTCCGGGGCGCTCACGCCGGGCAGGGCCGCGACCTCCGCCGTCAGCCGGTCGAAGCCGGGGTCGGGCCGGTCGAACTGCGTCTCGCTGATCGTCCAGCTGAACAGCGTCGCCCCGCCGACGGCGAGACCGGTCGCGGCCACCGCCGCGAGAGGGAGCCACCAGCGCTTCGTCATGCGACCACCCTCCCTCCTCGCGCGCGACGGCACCAGAGCCGCATGCTGCGAGCGGGCGAACACCGGGCAAACGGACGCCGCCGGGCAGAATGGAACGGTGCCGCTTTCCCCCGCCGATCCGCTCCGCGACGACCTCCCCGGCGACGGCCGCGACGAGACCGAGAACGAGCGGCTCGACCGCAACTGGGCCGAGATCCTGCAGGAGCTGCGGGTCATCCAGACGGGCACGCAGATCCTGACGGGGTTCCTGCTCGCGATCGCCTTCCAGCAGCGCTTCGAGGACCTCGACCTCTTCCAGACCGACGTCTACCTGGTGCTGGTCAGCGGCTCGGTGCTCGCCACGCTGCTCGGGCTCGCGCCGGTCAGCCTGCACCGCGAGCTGTTCCGCCGCCGGGCGAAGCGGACGCTGGTGCGCGCGGCCGACGTCCTGCTGCGGCTCACGCTGATGGCGGTGGCCCTCGTGCTCACGGGCACAGTGCTGCTGATCTTCGACGTCGTCACGACGCGACCGCTGGCGATCACGATGGCGTCGATCACGGCGGTCCTGATCGTCGGGATCTGGCTCGCGCTGCCGTGGCGGATCCGGCGGCGGGGGTAGGCTGCGCCCCCCACATGCTGGTCGAGTAGCCCGCAGGGCGTATCGAGACCCACCACCATCAGCACGCGGGGCCTGCAGACCCGCCCTCCGAACGCGCCGGATCTCGATACGCCCGCTCCGCGGACTACTCGATCAGCAGGGCGGCTGCAGCGTCGCGAGCGCCTCGTCGAAGCTCTCCGCGGAGGCGAGCACGCCCTCCGGGCCGATCGCGATCCACCGGCCGCGGTCGCGCAGCAGCAGGCCCAGCTCCTCGGCCGGCCGGCGGCGGGTCCGGCGCAGCTCCAGCACGAACACTCCCGGACCGGTCTCCCGGATCTCCGCCGTCCGGCGATCGGGCAGTCTCAGCGGTACACGCTCCACTCCTTCTTCGCCACGCGGGTCTCCTGGCCGTCGACGGCCACGATCCACGCGCCGTCGGTCTTCGCCAGCACGCGGCCGCGCAGGTACTGCGGCTCCCAGCCGTCGGCGCGGTGCACCCACTTCACGAAGCGGGCGAAGCGGCCCGGCATCACGTCGTCTCTGGACATCTCGTCCTCCCCCGTCGTCGGAGGCCGCGCCGGAGTCGTCTGTCGTGCTCCGGATGCGGCCGGATGACTGCAATGTAGGACGCGCTCAGCGGCCAGGAGGAGACCCTTGACGGATTCGACCGCGTGGGCAACACCTGTCGGGGATCGCCCGGATCCGCGCCGACGAGCGCCGGATCAGCGCTCGGTCAGCGCCCCAGCAGCTTCAGCACGCGCCGCTTCACGGGGTGCAGCCGGTACGCCGCGTACCGCACCGCCGGGTGGGCCAGCGCGCGCAGCCGCCGCGGCAGCGTGCTCCGCGCGGCCACCGCCTCCGCGTAGATCGCTGCCTGGGTGCGCGCCGCCGCCGCGAGGCTGAAGCGCTCGACGACCACCTCGCGCCCGAGCGCGCCGAGCCGCTCCCGCTGCTCCGCGTCGGCCGCGAGCGGCGCCAGGATCCCGGCGAGGCGCCCCGGCCCGTCGACGCCGTCGCCGAGCGAGTACCAGCCGCCCTCGAGGAAGAACGGCAGCGACTCCGGTGTCAGCAGCCGCCAGAACGCCCGCTCGCCCTGCACGACGAGCGGCTTCGCGAACGCCATCCCGCGCAGCGCACTGCTGCCCATGCCGAGCACGATGTCGGCGACCGCGTAGGCGTCGCGCGGGTCGAGCATCTGCCCGGTCAGCGTCACCAGGTCGCGGGAGCGCCCCGCGTTCACGCGGTCGGCCGCGGCCTGCAGCTCGCCGCGGACCGGACCGTCGCCGACGACGATCAACCGCAGGCGGTGCTCGTCGCCGATCGCGCCGACCGCCTCGATCGCCGCCAGTATCCCCTCGCGCTTGAGGTCGACCACCAGCCGCGCCACCGTGACGACCGCGATCTCGCCGTCCTGCACGTCGAAGCGCGCCCGCAGCTCTGCCGTCCGCGCAGCGTCCTCGACCGGCGCGTTCAGCTCCGTGTCCACCGGCGGCTCGATCAGGTGCAGCACCGGCCGGCGCCGCGACTCCTCCTCGAGCAGCTCGACCACGCCGACGATCATCGGGAACGCCGCCGGCACGAAGTCCGGCACCTCCGGCGAGAGCACCGTGGTGACCACCGGCACGCCGTCGATCAGGTGCGGCCCGAAGGCGGCGTCCATCGTGGGCGCCCACTCGTAGGCGTGGATGAGGTCGATCCGCCGCTCGCGGACGATGCGCCGCAGCCGCGCCATGCTGCGGAAGGACACGCGGGGCCCCTTCTCGGGCGCCTCCTCCCAGTCCAGCCCGAGCTCGGCGACCAGCGGCCGCAGATCGCCGTCCGGTCCGTAGACCACCGCCTCGTGCCCGAGCGCGGCCATCCGCCCGGCCAGCTCGATCCCGTTGATCTGGCTGCCGCCCACCTCCATCGTGTGCAGGCAGGTGAGGATGCGCATCAGACGGCCGGGGCGGAGGCGGCGGCCGGGGAGGAAGGCACGGCCTCAGCCTGCGCCGCGACCTGCCGCCGCGCCTCGTCGATCGTCGCCAGCACCGAGACGACCTCGTGGTGCGGATGCACCGGGGACTCCACGAGCCCCGCGGCGACGTAGGAGGCGAACGCCGTCGCCTGGAAGGACAGCGCGCCGTACGGCCACGGCCCCTCGTCGGTCCAGACCTCCGAGTCCTGCCCCGAGCTCATGCTGCCGAGCGTCAGCGTCACGCCGCTCGGGCCGAAGAACGGGCTGTGCACCGCGAGCCGCCCCTCCGAGCCGAGCACCATCGCCTCGACCGGCAGCGACGTCTGGAGCGAGGTCGACAGCAGCGCGCGGGCGCCGGAGCCGGTGGTGAGCAGCAGGTCGGCGCTCGCGTCGACGCCGGTGCCCGGGTCCACGGTGCCGGAGGCGACGACGGAGACGGGCGCGCCCAGCACCGAGGACGCGAACGAGATCGGATACACGCCGGCGTCGAGCAGCGCGCCGCCGCCGAGCTCCTTGGCCCAGAGCCGCCCGGTCGGGTCGACGGGGACGGAGAAGCCGAAGTCGGCGGTGACCAGGCGGAGCTCGCCGAGCACGCCGCTCTCGACGACCTGGCGGATCACGTCGGCCTGCGGCAGGTAGCGCGCCCACATCGCCTCCATCACCAGCACGCCGGCGGCCCGGCCCGCGTCGGTGATCTCGCGCGCCTCGTCGGCCGACATCGCGATCGGCTTCTCGATCAGCACGTGCTTGCCGGCCGCGATCGCGGCGAGCGCCTGGGCGCGGTGCAGCGGGTGCGGGGTCGCGATGTAGACGGCGTCGATCCCGGAGTCGGCGACCAGCTCCTCGACCGTGGCGTGCACCGTCGCGATGCCGTGCTTCTCAGCGAAGGCGCGCGTCTTCTCGGCGTCGCGCGCGGTGACGGCGACGGCGCGCTGCACGGAGCGGGAGTGGATCGCCGCGACGAACGCGTCGGCGATGCCCGTGCCGATCACGCCCCAGCGCAGGGCGGGGACGGAGGCGGGGTCGATCGTTCGCGGAGCGGGGAGGGTCACGGGCACCGCTGCATCCTACGGCCGCGGCTCCGCACCATCGAGGGGCTCCGGCCACCGGACGCGCTCGAACACCGCGCGGAGCCGCGCCCCGCGGCCGGGGTGCACCGCGCTCACCCAGGCGATCCGGCCCAGCAGGTGCGCCCGGAGGTCCGGCACACCCGCGCGGTTCTGCCCGGCCGGTCCGTGCACGGCGCAGTTGTGCAGGATCGCGTGCAGCCGGTCGACGTCGGCGCGCCGGACGGCGGGGTGCGCGTTGACCACGATCCCGGTCACGCTCTGCCGCGTCGAGGCGGGCCGCAGCCGCGTCTTCCGCGCATTCACCGCGTAGCCCGCGTCCGCCACGATCCGCGCGGCCCCGCGCGCGAACGACTCCGCCCGGCGGGCGAACCGCGCGTCGCCGCTGAAGGCGAGGTCGTCGGCGTAGCGGGTGTAGCGGGCGCCGGCCGCCTCGGCGTAGCCGGTCAGCCGCGCGTCGAGGCGGCGCAGCGCCAGGTTGGCCAGCGCGGGCGAGGTCGGCGCGCCCTGCGGCAGGTGCGCGAGCGCGAGGGAGCGGCGGAGCGCGGCCCGCTCCTCCGGGTCTCCGCCCGCGGGCATCCGATGGATCGCGGCGACCGGCACCGCGTGCGTGCACAGCCCGGTGAGCGCGTAGGCGACCGCCTCGGGCAGCCCCTCGCCGCGCAGCAGCCGGAAGACCCGCGCCGCGGTCACCTGCGCGAAGAAGCGCTGCAGATCGAGGGTGATCAGCATCGCCGAGCCCGCGTGCACGGCCGCCCCGGTGATCGCGCTGCGCCCCGGGACGAAGCCGTGCGCGGCCGGATGCACGGGCGCCAGGCCGATGATCTCGTCGAGCACGCTCCGCTGCACCGCGCGCAGCCGCGAGCGCGGCACCTCGAGCAGCCGCGGCGCGCGACCCGGCCGCTGCCGCCAGACGTGGTCGTAGTTCTGCAGGGCGCCGGGACGCGGAGCGCCGGCGGGCGTCCGGCGGTTCCACTGCCCGAGGTCCGCGAAGCCGTCGAGCTGCGCGGGGGTGAGCCCGAGCAGCCGGGCGAGGTCGTCCCGCCCGTCGATCGCGGGCACCGGGGAGGAGGAGGGCAGCGCCCGCGCGGCGACCGGCGCGAGGTGCGCGACCACCGGCTGCGCGCGCTCCGGGAGCAGCCCCGCGATCACCTGCGCGAGCTCGCGCGGCGCGTCGAGCGGCGGGTGCGGGAAGGCGACGAGCACGGCGGTGACCAGCGGCCCGAGCCAGCGGCGGCGGGCGCCGAGCGCGTCGGCGGCCGCGGCGCGCAGTGCGGCCGGGGTCCACTCCGCGCCGAGGAACGCGTGCGCGAGCGCCTCGACGACCGCGTCCCGTCCGTGCACGACGACCCCCCCGCCTCGTGCGCTCCAGCCTAGGCTGGGCGGCGCCGCCCCTCCGGGCGAGGCGGACGGGGCACGCGCTGCACCGTCCTCTCCGGGGTCACCCCGGGGCACGTGGATCGACCAGGCATCACGCCGCAGGCACCCACCCGCGCTCCGCGCGGCACAGCGCCAGCACAGCTCGACAGGTCGCCCGGAGGGACGGTCCCACCGGTGCGCGCGGCCGCGCGAGTACCCGCCTGATCCGGAAAGCGCACTCACCCGATTCGGGGGTCGACCGGGGCCGGGGCCCGCTCTAGCCTTTCTGCACGAGCACGGTGCGACGGCGCCGTGAACGATCACGGACACGATCACGGAGGAGGCGCGGATGGACACCTGGAGGCACCGCCTGCCCACCGAGGACTGGACGCCGCTGTTCTCCGGCCCCGTCGACTCCGTGCCCGCCGAGGCGCTCGACGCCGCCGCGCGCATCCTCCGGCTCCTCCCCGACATCGAGCAGCTGACCATCGGCACCCCCGACGGGCCGATCATCGCCGAGCGCGGCTCGTCGGCGGCGGCCTGGCAGGCGGCCGACCGGGTCGCGATGGCCCTGCTCGCCTCCTCCCCCGCCGTCACGGGCGTCACGGCGCGCGCCTTCGACGCCCGCGACGGCGTCCGGCACGCGACCCCCGAGGACCCGTTCCTCACCCGCGAGGGCGGCCGGGCCGCGGCCCTGCGCGCCTCCGCGGACCTCGGCGAGATCTCGGCCGAGGAGGCCGAGCGCCGGCACGCCGAGCTCCTCGCGGGAGAGGACGCCGACGACCCGCTCGAGGCGCTCTGGGACGCGGACTCCGCCTCGCGCCACTGACGCGCGCCCGACCCCGTCCGGCTCTCCGACCGGGCCTTCGCATCGTGCCCGATATGTGCAAGAGTGTGCATACGACAATACGTCCGCGGTCGTCGCGGCGAGCGGAGTGCAGGGAGTCGCATGGGACACGACCACGGGCACGCCGGCTCTGCGGGCTCCGCCGCCGCCCGCCACCGCCGCCCGCTCGTCCTCGCCTTCGCTCTCACCGCCGCGTTCGCCGTCGTCGAGTTCGTCGTCGGCGTCTCGACCGGCTCGCTCGCGCTGATCTCCGACGCCGCGCACATGGGCACCGACGTGATCGCGCTCGGGATGTCGATCGCCGCGATCTCGCTCGCCGCGCGCCCCGCCGCGAAGGCCCGCACTTACGGCTCCTACCGGCTCGAGGTGCTCGCCGCGCTGGCGAACGGCGTGCTGCTCTTCGGCGTCGCCGGCTTCGTGATCGTGGAGGCGGTCCGCCGCTTCGCCGAGCCGCCCGCGGTGCCCGGGGCGCCGCTCCTGATCACCGCGATCATCGGCCTGGCGGTCAACCTGGTCAGCCTGCGCCTGCTCTCGGCCGGCGCGAAGGAGAGCATCACCCTGCGCGGGGCCTCGCTCGAGGTGCTCGGCGACGCACTCGGCTCGGTCGGCGTGATCCTCGCCGCGATCGTGCTGCTCACCACCGGCTGGGCCTGGGCCGACCCGATCGTCGGCGTGCTGATCGGCCTGCTGATCCTGCCGCGCACCTGGTCGCTGACCCGCCAGGCGCTCGGGATCCTGATGGAGTCGGCGCCCGCGCACGTCGACCTCGCCGCGGTCGAGCGCGACGTCTGCGCGGTCCCCGGCGTGCTCGCCCTGCACGACCTGCACGTCTGGACCATCACCTCCGGCATGGAGAGCGCGACCGGCCACATCGTCGTCGCCCCCGACGCCGACTACCGCGAGGCCCTCGCCGGAGTGCTCGCCGTCCTGCACGACGACCACGGCATCGACCACGCCACCATCCAGTGCGAGCCCGAGGAGTTCCGGGAGCGCCCGCGCTCGGTCTGAGCGCCGCCCCTCCGCCCGCCCGCGGCCCTTCCGCCTGTTGACGTCAACATGTAGGGTCGGAGGCCACGGGCGTGTTCACGTGAACAGCTCCCCTTTCAGAGTTGAAAGAGAGACGCATCGATGTCGATGTCCACTGCCAGACGCACTCGCCGGAAGGCGGGCCGGATCGCCGCGCTCGCCACGAGCGCCGCCCTCGCCGCCGGAGCGCTGCTCGCGCTCCCCGCGGCCGCCGCCCCCGCGCAGGCCGCTGACGCCTTCCGCATCACCCCCAACCCCGCCGCCGCGGGCGAGTCGTTCGAGGGCTGGGGCACCAGCCTGGTCTGGTTCGCCAACGCCACCGGGAACTACCCGGAGGCCCTCCGCGAGGAGCTCTACCAGAAGGTCTTCGGCGACGACGGCCTCGACCTGAACATCGCCCGCTACAACATCGGCGGCGGCAACGCCTCCGACGTGAAGGACTACCTCCGCCCCGGCGGCGCGGTCGAGGGCTGGTGGAAGCAGAACCCGGCCGGCGACGCCGCGACCTACGGCGGCACGAGCACGAACTACGCCGACCGCGACGCGCTCCTCGCGAAGTGGAACGCGGGCGACGCCTCCTCCTACGACTGGACGAGCGACGAGACGCAGCGCTGGTGGGTCGAGAAGCTCGCCGAGGAGAAGCAGATCTCGCACTGGGAGGCGTTCGCCAACTCCGCCCCCTACTTCATGACCGAGAGCGGCTACGTCTCCGGCGGCTTCAACGCCACCAGCGAGCAGCTGAAGCCCGCCGCGGAGGCGAAGTTCGCCCAGTACCTCGCGACCGTCACCGCGCACATGGAGGACGAGTACGGCATCGAGTTCGACACCCTCGACCCCTTCAACGAGCCGAACACCAACTACTGGGGCACGCAGCTCACCAACGGCGTCCCGACCGGCGGACGGCAGGAGGGCATGCACATGGGCCCGACCCGCCAGGCCGACCTGATCCCCGACGTCGCCGCCGCCCTCGCCGCCTCCTCGAGCGACGCCGGCATCGCCGCGATGGACGAGACCAACCCCAGCATCTTCAAGACCAACTGGGCCGCCTACTCCGCCGCCGTCCGCGCCGAGGTCGACCGGATGAACGTGCACACCTACGGCACCTCCGACCGCCTCGCCGTCCGCGACCTCGCCAAGCAGGCCGACAAGGACCTCTGGATGAGCGAGATCGAGGGCAACTGGGTCGCCGGCTACGACCCGGTCAACATCGAGAACGGCCTCGGCATCGCCGGCCGCATCAACGACGACCTGCGCGAGCTCGAGCCGAAGGCCTGGGTGCTCTGGCAGCCGGTCGAGGACCTCTACAACATGAGCCCGAAGGGCGAGAACCTCAACTGGGGCTCGATCTTCATCGACCTCGACTGCACGCCGTACCAGGAGGGCGGCGCCGAGGTCTGGAAGTCCGCGCGTCGCGTCGCGGACGCCGGCGGCGACTCCACCAAGGCCCCGGTCTGCGGCGTCGAGACGAACTCGAAGTTCAACACGATCCGCAACTTCACGAAGTTCGTCCACGAGGGCGACCACCTGATGCCCACGAACGACACCTCCTCCACCGCCGCCGTCCGCGGCGACGGCAGCGGCGCGACCGTCGTGCACACCAACACCGGCGCGACCGCGAAGACCGTCGTGCTCGACCTCTCCCGCTTCGGCAGCATCGCCGCCGGCGCGACGGTCACCCCCTACGTCACGACGCAGGCCGCCTCGGCCGCCGCGCCGACCGGCAACGCGCTGGTCGCGAAGCCCGCGGTCACCATCGACCGGGAGTCGCGCACCGCGACCGTCACGGTGCCCGCCAAGTCGGTCACCTCCTTCTCGATCGACGGCGTCTCCGGCGTCGCCGACTCCGCCCCCGCGCTGCGCGACGGCCACCGCTACCAGCTGGTCGGCACGCAGAGCGGCAAGGCGCTGACCGGCAACCCCACCGGCGCCGCGACCACGATCACCACCCTCGCCACCGACTCCACCGCCGCCGCGAAGCAGAGCTGGACTGTCCGCGAGGTCGCCCCCGGCGAGCGCGAGGCCACCCGCCGCGTCGTGCTGCAGAGCAGCGACGGCCGCGTGCTCGGCGCCACGAGCGCCGGCACCGACCTGCGCACGCTCTCGGTCGACGCCGCCAAGGCCGACGCCGCCACCCGCTGGATCGTCAGCACCACCGACGGCACCGCCTACACACTGGTCAACGAGTCGATCGGACTCTCGCTCGACGTCAACGGCCAGTCCAGCACCGAGAACACCACGGTCGGCGTCTACGGCTCGAACGGCGGAGCGAACCAGTCCTGGACGCTGCGCGACCTCGCCCCGTCCGCCGGGCAGACGGTCGCCGTCCGCACCACCGTCGGCGTCGCGCCGACCCTGCCCGCCTCGATCGCCCCGCAGTACGCCTGGGGCGCCGGGGCACCGATCGCCGTCACCTGGCAGCGCCCGGCCGACTCGGCCTACGCCGCCGCCGGCCGCGTCGAGGTGACCGGCACCGCGACCGACCTCTTCGGCCAGTCGATCCCCGTCACCGCGCTCGTCGACGTCGGCGGCCTCACCGCCACTGACCCGGCGTCCCTCACCGTCGCCGCCGGAGCCTCCGTCGCCGCAGTGCAGGCCGCGGCTCCCACGACCGTGCCGGCCCGCGTCGGCGCCTCGACCAGCACCTTCGCGGTGCCGGTCGCCTGGGACTGGACGCCGCTGACCACCGCCTCGCTCGCGGCGCCCGGATCGGTGACGATCTCCGGCACCGCGACGGCCGACGGACAGACCCTCCCCGCCACACTGACGGTGCTGGTCACCGCGGGCACCCTCCGCAACTTCAACCCCGACGCGGGCATCGTCGCGACCGCGACCTCGTCGGAGTCGGGCTACGGACCGGAGCGCACCCGCAACGGCGTCGACGGCGACAAGGGCTGGTCCAACTGGACGAGCGGCACCAAGGCCGCGCAGAGCAGCCTGACCTACACCTTCCCCGCCACCCGCCAGGTGCAGCAGGTGTCGGTGCAGTTCCAGCGCGACGGCGGCACCAGCTGGGCGCAGAGCTACCAGCTGCAGTACCAGGGCGCCTCGAGCACGACGTGGACCGCGGTCCCCGGCTACGAGTCCGCGGTCGCGCTGGCCGCGCCCGCCGACGGCACCGCGCCGACGCTGTCCGCGACCTTCGCGCCGGTGACGGCCAAGGCCTTCCGCGTCGTGATGAACGCCTACGCCAACACGCACCTCATCGTGTCGGAGACGAAGCTGTACGAGTCGGTGGCCTCGCCCGCCGCGGTCGCCACCCTCGGCGCCCTGCGCGTGAACGGAGTCGGCGTCGCCGGCTTCGATCCGGCCCGCGGCTCGTACGCCGTGACCGTCGACGGCACGACGATGCCGGTGCTCACCGCGGTGGCCACCGACTCGGCGGCCCGCGTGCGCGTGACGCAGCCGACCACCGCGAACGGCGGAGTCGGCACCGTCGTGGTCACCTCGGCCGACGGCACGGTCTCGCAGACGACGACCGTGACCGTGACACTGAAGGCGCCCGCCGCCCTCGCCGTCGCGGTGACGGCGACGACCCGCTGCATCGCCGGCAAGGTCACCCTGACGGTCACGGCGCAGAACAACGCGTCGGTCCCCGTCTCGATGACCGTCGCCTCCGCCTACGGCTCGAAGGAGTTCACCGGCGTCCTGCCCGGCAAGAACGCCTCCGCCGCCTTCTCGACGCGCGCCGCCTCGGTGCCCGCCGGCGAGGCCACCGTCACCGCGACGGCCACCGTCGACGGCACGCCCGTCACCACGGTGATCCCGGCCGCGTACGGAGCCCGCACCTGCTGACGAGCAGGCCGACCCCCTGCATGCTGGTCGAGTAGGCCGCGCAGCGGCGCGCTCATGCTGGTCGAGTAGCCGCGCAGCGGCGTATCGAGACCCGCCCACCGAACACGTGGATCTCGATACGCCCGCTCCGCGGCCTACTCGATCAGCATGCTTCCGCGAACGGACCCGGAACGGGCCCAGCGCCCCCAGCAGACCCCCGCACGCGTCCACTCGTCCACCCCACCTCCCGCGAACGGACCCGCATCGGGCCCCGCAGCTCCGCCAGACCCCGTCCCACGTCCACTCGCCGGCGCCCCCATGCTGGTCGAGCGGCTGCGCAGCGGCGTATCGAGACCCACCCGCCGAACACGTGGATCTCGATACGCCCGCTCCGCGGCCCACTCCATCAGCATGAGGGCGTGGCCGCATGCGAACGCGGACCATGCCCCTTCCCTGCTGGTCGAGTAGCCGCGCAGCGGCGTATCGAGACCACCGTCCTCAGCACGGCGGGTCCGCAGACTCCTGTTCTGACGCACGTGGATCTCGATACGCCCGCTCCGCGCGCTACTCGATCAGCATGAGGGCGTGGCCTCACGCGGACGGAGCCCGCGCCCCGTGCATGCCGGCCGAGCAGCCGCGCAGCGGCCCCTCATGCTGGTCGAGTAGCCGCGCAGCGGCGTATCGAGACCCGCCCAGGTCAGTCCGTCGCTGCGTCGTACACCGCGAGCAGGCGGTCGAGGAAGGCCTGCACCGTCGCGCGCTCCGCCTCGTCGAGGTCGGCGACGACCGCCTCGACGCCGGCGATCAGGGGCGCGACCCGCTCCTGCGCGCGCCGCGCCGACTCGTCCGCGGCGGTCACGATCAGCTTGCGGCCGTCCGTGGGGTGGCGCTCGCGGCGGACGTGGCCGGCCGCCTCGAGGCGGTTCAGCACCAGGGTCGTCGCCGCCGTCGAGACGCCGAGGCGCCCGGCCAGCTCGGTCGGCGTCAGCGGACCGGCGGACATCAGGTGCGTCATCGCGTCGAGCCCGACGGCGTCGACCGCGAGCGCACGGGTGAGCGACTGCTCGAAGAGCTTCTGCCGCTCCGTCACCTGGCGCACGCGGGTCCGGATGCCGAGATCGGGCTCGCTGTCGGTCATGGCTCCACGATACCGATGTATATTGCCAATCTCATTGATTATCAACGAAAGAGGCGACCATGACCCGAGTCCTGATCTCCGGCGCCAGCATCGCCGGGCCCGCCCTCGCCTTCTGGCTGCACCGGTACGGCGTCGAGACGACGATCGTCGAGCGCGCGCCCGCCCTGCGGCTCGGCGGGCAGAACGTCGACGTCCGCGGCGCCGGCCGCGAGGTCGCCCGCCGGATGGGCCTCGAGGACGACATCCGCGCCGCGACGACCGGCGAGGTCGGCACCCGCTTCGTCGGCCGCGGCGGCCGCACCCTCGCCGAGTTCCCGGCCGGCACCTCCGACAGCGGCGGCGCGACCGCCGAGCTGGAGATCCTCCGCGGCGACCTCGCGCGGCTCCTCGTCGAGCGCACCGCCGAGCACACCGAGTACCACTACGGCGACCGCATCACCGAGCTGAGCGACGACGGCACCGGCGTCACCGTCTCCTTCGAGAACGCCCCCGACGAGCGCTTCGACCTCGTCGTCGCCGCCGACGGCATCGGCTCGAGCACCCGCCGCCTCGTCTTCGGCACCGAGCCGGAGATCCGCTCGCTCGGCCTCGAGACCTCCTACGCCACGATCCCGCGCACCGCCGCGGACGACGACTGGTGGCGCTGGTACAGCGCGGCCGGCGGACGCAGCATCACCCTCCGCCCGGACCCGCACGGCACGCTCCGCGTCGCGCTCTCGCAGGTGATCGACCGCGGCCTCGACCGCGCGAGCACCGAGCGCCGCTCGATCGACGAGCAGCGCGCGCACCTGCGCGCGGTCTTCGGCGACGCCGGCTGGGAGGCGCAGCGCGTCCTCCGCGGACTGGACGAGGCCGACGACCTCTACTACGAGCAGATCGGGCAGGTGCACGCCCCGCGCTGGTCGAGCGGCCGGGTCGCGCTGGTCGGCGACGCCGCCTACTGCGCCTCGCCGGTCAGCGGGATGGGGACGAGCCTGTCGCTCGCGGGCGCGTACGTCCTCGCCGGCGAGCTCGCGGCGCACGTGGATCCGCGCGACGGCTTCGCGGGCTACGAGCGGATCATGCGGCCGTACGTGAAGCAGGCGCAGGCGCTGCCACCGGGGGTGCCGCGGGTGGCGAATCCGGTCTCGCGGCTCGGAGTGGCGGCGTTCGGGCTCGCGGTGAAGGTCGCGGCGACGCCGGTGATCGGGCGGACGATGGGGCGGTTCTTCACGCCGCCGGCCGACGCGATCGACCTGCCGGAGTACTCGCACCTGGAGCGCTGAAGGGGCGGGATCTCGATACGCCCCTGCGGGGCTACTCGATCACCAGAGGGAGGGGCGCGGACCGCCTTCATGGTGGTCGAGTAGCCGCGGAGCGGCGTATCGGGACCCGCCCGCCGAAGCGCGTGGATATCGAGACGCCCGCGGCGCGGGCTGCTCGATCAGCATGCGGCGGTCAGTGCGCCTGCGCCGGCTCGCCGCGCTTGAGCACGCGGCGGACGCCCATGACGGCGGCGACGACGATCAGGCCGAGCACGAGGCCGAAGATCATCGAGACGAAGGTGTCGGCGATCCAGACGACGACCGGGCCGGCGCCCTCGACCGCGTGGGTGACGACGTGCACGAGGTCGTACGGGCCGTGCCAGAAGGTCTCGGCCAGGTTCGCGGTGACGAGGTGGCCGCCGACCCAGAGCATCGCGAGCGTGCCGATGATACTGATGGTGCGGAAGACGGCCGGCATCGAGGCGACGATGCGCACGCCGAACCGCCGGACGCCCCGCGCCGCGTTCTTCATCAGCCGCAGCCCGACGTCGTCGATCTTGACCAGCAGCGCGACCGCGCCGTAGACGAGCAGCGTCATGCCGAGCCCGACCACGGCGAGCGCCCCGAGCGTCCCGCCGAAGCCGAGGTCCGTGTCGAGCCCGTCGAGCGCGATCAGCATGATCTCGGTGCTGAGGATCAGGTCGGTCCGCACGGCGCCGAAGACGAGCTTCTTCTCGTCGCGCGCCTCGGTCTCGCCCGCCGCGTGGTGCACGCCGAACCACTCGAGCACCTTCTCCGCGCCCTCGAAGCAGAGGAAGGCGCCGCCGACGATCAGTAGGTACGGCAGCACCCAGGGCGCGAACGACGAGAGCAGCAGCGCGATCGGGATGATGATCACGAACTTGTTGACGAGGCTGCCCAGCGCGATCTTCCAGACCACGGGCAGCTCGCGCGCCGGGGTCAGCCCCTGGACGTACTGCGGAGTGACGGCCGCGTCGTCGATGACGACACCGGCCGTCTTCGCGCTCGCCTTCAGGGCGGCGGTGAGGATGTCATCGACGACGGCGAGCAGGCCGACCGACATGGGTGCTCCTTGAGTTCTATGTTGCGGAAAGCAACCCACTGGACTCTACCGTGACGCCCGGATCCGCCGGCCCCTTCCTGATCGTCCGCGGGACCCGGACCAGCCGTTCGTCTGAGCGACGAAACCTCACGCCCCCCTGAACCTTCCCTGACTGATTTTCCGCGCTCACCGATCAGAAGGGGTTTGAAGATGCGAAATGCCCTCGCCGGACACCAACAACCGAGTTCACCTCAACTTAGCTCGAAAATTTCCAGATTCTTGCCTTCAGCAGACTCAGCTGCAATGCTTCTGAAGCGCTAGCAGACCGTCAGACGCGAGGAGACTGCAGTGGACCACTCGCCGAATGACGCTACGACCTTGCTCAAGTCTTGGATCGATGAAGCACTTGCCGTCGAGCTCCTCGCTTGGAGTGCTGGCGCAGGCCTCGAATTGAGTGCGGAGAAACTTCTAACTAGCGGTCTCTCTGGCTCAGTCGTCGGGTGGGTCAAAGCCCGCTCAGTAGAGGGTGAGGGCGACCGCCGCCTTATCCTTAAGATCAATCCTCCGGGATCACACCCGGACGAGGGTAATTTACATGCCGAGGCGCTCGGGGCGGAACCAGGCTTTTCTCAAGACCACCTCGTCAAACTGGCGGCCAGACCTCATACTTTTAGCGATGGCAGTTCGATAACGCTTCAGGAATTTGCGGGTGGCGACCGATCAATTTGGAACCCGCTCTCTGCTCTTACTGGCCGAAACGACATGACGCGTTGTCTCCGAGAAATAAGCCGATCCCTGACCGAGGATTGGAACGGAGGCGCGAGGGCCGTACATAGGGGCACCGCGGAACTGATTGGATCTCGCGCGTCCAGACGCTTTGATCGAGCAGGCACAGCTCTTCAGTGGTTAGTTGACGAGTATGGATCAGAAGTTCCGGCGGCTTCTCACCTCATCTTTTCGGCTACAAGCCCCTCGAAGACTCGACCAAATCCTCTGAACTTGGTTAGCGGCGAGCTAAGCGCCAAGAAGACGACCGCGCTTGTGGGAAATGTCCACGGTGACTTACATGTGGAGAATATTCTTGTGCCCATCCAGGGCCAAGTGGAGCCAGAACGATATCGCCTCATCGATCTCGCCAGTTTCTCTCCCAACCAATCGCTGACGGATGACCCGGCCAACCTTCTGCTGTCCGAGGTCGAGCGACTACTGATCAGCTGGCAGCCATCGCTCGCTGTTGCTCTTCTCGAATGGATAGAGGAGCGCGACGACAACGCACTCCCTCAGGCATGCGTAGGCTTAGCAAATGCATGGAACCTGGTAGAGCAAAGCGGTATCGAGTTCGCCGGGTCGCGCGGCTACGCTCTCGAATGGCGTTCTCAATTTTGGCTTTCCCTATGCTCAACGGCTCTCGTTCTTTCGAGTAGAGACCGGCTTTCGCGCGACATCCGTGCTTGGTTCTTCGAACTCGCGAGCGTCTCAAGCGGGAAGTGGATCGAACTCAATGAGTTCAAGCTAGAGCAAACTCACGTGGCGACGTTCGGGCCAGACCTTGACGCTGCAAATCTGAGTGCTCAAGAAACAGCAAAAACAATTGTTCACGCTTGCGGCAACTTCGATTCAAGCATAGTCACCATAGCCGTAGTAGCACGTCAAACACTCGATAAATGGAGCCTCATAAAAGTTGCCTCAGCGGGTTGGGACGCATTGATCGACTTCGACCCAATGACCGATGAAGCTGACGGAGCTTACCGCTCGTCTCGAGATATTGGTGAAGCTGTCCGGCTCATCCACCCAGGACAGGGATCGGCCTGGTCCCGTCAGGCGACCACATGGATCGCCGCGGCTGGGTTAGCGACAGTCGGAGCGACGGAAATTAGTACGCCAAATTTTCGAGATTGGAGGAAAAGGTTTCTTCCGAACATCCGAAAGATTTTGGCGAATCTCGCGACGTCATTTTCAGCGCCAGTCAAAGTTGTCGTTTTTGGAGAAACAGACGACTACGCTCGAGTCATTATCGAGGAAATATTTGACGCAGCCGGAGACCGCGTATCGGTCTTGGTTGTATCGGCGGAACCTCCAAAACTTCCTGAGTCTTTCGAACCCGTTTGTCTGGCCGCGGACGCAAACGCCTCTGCTCTGAAGCTGCCCCGCCGGGCTGTGCCGATTGCAATTGAAACGTCTGCAGTTACGCTACCATCAGCTACTGGCCGCGTCATCTTGAGTGATTCTGATCGGTCGTACCTCGAAGACGGACACGAGCTCCTACATAGTCATGCAGGACTTGAGTCACTTGCCGTCGAGGCAGTCGGCACGGACTTCTATAGCGGGCGCCGGATCTCTTGGTTCGAGCTCGCAAGCGAAGTCGATCTCGATCGCGATCCCGCAAGACGGTCCCTTCATCGTGCTTTGACGACATACTTGGGAAAGCGATCCACGAATCGTCATACGTTTGCTCATTATCCTGGCGCGGGCGGGACGACCGTTACTAGAAGAGTCGCGTGGGACTTGCGGGATTCCTATCCGGTGATCTTGGCCACCCGACCCACGGACAGCGACGCCCTCGCTGATCGTATCGAGCTGCTTGCGAAGTTGACGGACGAAAAGGTTCTTGTCGTCGTCGAATCGAACAACACTCGGGTCACCGACGCGCTCTTCGAACGCTTGCGCTCGAACTCGGTCGCAGCGCTTCTCCTTCTTGTCACTCGGTCGGGGTTTCTCCCCGAAGTCGCTGATCCAGCGAAAGCATTACCTCCGATGGATGACGCTGAACTCAGTCAGTTTCGGCGCTTCTTTTCGGCGATGAAGCCGGAGCGACACAACCTCCTGCACGCTATCGGGACGAGAAGCCCGGAATCGAAGGTTCCGTTTTTATTCGCTCTCACAGCATTCCAAGACAAATTCGTCGGCCTTGCAGATTATGTGAGGGCTTTCCTTGATGACCTCGACCCGCGAGCGCGGCCGGTCGTAATTTTGACCGCATTAACACACCGCTACGGTGGGGGTTCAATTCATTCGAGTGTTTTTGCGCCTCACCTTGAACTTAGTCATTCCAAGCCTGTGAACCTCGGAAAGCTATTCCCCAATCAGCTGGATGGGCTTCTCCTAGAGGAACGTGTTGGCTACTGGCGCACTCCGCACGCCCTGATCGCAGAGCAAGTTCTGAGGGAGTGTCTGACGCCTCTCGAAGGGCTCGCTCGATCACGCGTTGACGCTTGGAAGATGAATCTGGGTTATTGGGCTGAACAACTTATTGATTTTGTGGCGGCGTCAACAACCGCCCAGCTCACCAGTGAGGCCGACGAATTGCTGCAGCAGCTGTTCATTAAGCGTGAGGTGAGAAGCGATTCTGACCGCGCCCGATACGCCGAATTGATTGAACAGATCCCGTCAGATGCTCGTGAACGCGTCTTTTCCGCACTCACGAAACAGTTTCCCGAGCAGGCGCACTTCTGGGCCCACTATTCTCGCTTCCAAAGCTTCGAGCTCAAGAACCATGAGGCTGCACGAGAAACAATGGGCTTCGCGCTCGAACTTAGCGGAATGGATTCATTCATCTGGCACATGAAGGGGACAAACTCGCGGCGGGAGCTATACGATTACCTGGATCGCAACCGCCGGGCAGTTTCGACTGGCGCACTCCCCGAGGACGTCAAGGCTCGGGTAGAGGACTTGTCGCGAGCCGCACTGGCCGATTATGATCAAGCTGCACTCCTGGATGACAGCTCTGACTACCCGCTGGTTTCGTCTGCGGAACTGTGCCTCCGCGTCATTGAATGGGGCAAGTCAAATGAGAAGGACGAATCGTCCTACGCGACCTTCTTGAAGAGGCCGTCTTCCGCCTTCTACGCCGAGTTGCTGGACATAGCAGAGGATTGCAATAATGCGGTAGGAGAAATCGAAGGCGATGACCAGGCATCTCGAACGGTTCGCGCACTTAGAGCCAAGCTCGAGGGCGTCTACGACAACTACTCAGCTATGATCGAGGGCTGGCGGAATATTCTCGACTCCACGTCGGGATCGAAGACGGCTCTAAGAATCAGGCTAGCGAGACTGTATGAGAACCGTAATGGTGGTTGGGCTGGCGCTTCGGCGAAAGACGTATCGACGGCCATATCGCTTCTGAATGCCAGCCTCTTGGATGACCCAACCGACGGCAGAACGGTTCGAGCCTGGCTTCGCGTCGGCCGATATTCGGGCGTGACTCTCGGGCGTGCGCGCGAAGTAGTTTCGTACTGGGCCCAGCATGACCAATCTCGCGATGCCTTCTACTATGACTACGTGATCACTGCCCTACATGCGCTTCAAGGCGGCCTTGCCTCCGCTGATGAACTTAGCGAGAAGGTGGAGCGGATGAAGTACCGTAGTCAGGGATTCCCGCAGCGAAGAAGTGTTTACGACTGGCTTGGGCTTGGTGAGGGTCTCAGCCAGCTAGTGGGCAAGTCAGAAGTCGCTGGTTGGGAGCGGCGAACAGGTGCGCCACCGCCACCGGTTCTGCGTCGCATGGCCGGCCGCGTCGATCTTATTCAAGGACCGACCCGGGGCACACTTTTGCTCGAGAATGATGTCAAGGCATTTTTCACGCCGTCGAACGCCGGTCTCGTCGCAGAAGTTGACGCGAACGCGCGTGTTATTGCCGTAATTGGCTTCAGCTACGACGGCCTCCAAGCGTGGAGCGTCGAGCGCGATCAAAGGACGAAGTAGACTGTTTTCTTGGCACCACGAGCTAGAACCAGCTAATCATGCCTAAAGGCAGATTTGCGCTAGTTAAAGTGCTGGATTGTCTTAACTCGCGTCATCTTATGCACGTCGTTGCATCTATGACATTCCGTTATCCATTGCAAACCTCGCTCGTTCAGGCGGCCTGATTACTCTGCAGTGCAGCACGCCTCAGCGCGGCGCCGGCCCCGTGCTCTCGCGCACGACGAGCTCCGTCGGCGTCAGCGTCACGCCCGAGCGCTCCCCCGACTCCAGCTCGCGCAGCAGGATGTCGACCGAGCGCCGCCCGGTGTCGCCGAAGGACTGGTGCACGGTGGTCAGCGGCGGCCAGAAGCTCGCCGACTCCTCCATGTCGTCGAAGCCGACGACGCTGACCTCGCCCGGCACCGCGCGGCCCGCGTCGTGCAGGGCGCGCAGCACCCCGAGCGCCATCTGGTCGTTCGCGGCGAAGATCGCCGTGACGGAGGGGTCCGCGGCCAGCACCTTCCCGATGCGGTGGCCGGAGGCGCTCGACCAGTCGCCGACGAGCACCTCGGGCACGGGGGCGCCCTGCGCGCGCAGCGTCGACTCCCAGGCCTCGCGGCGACGCTCCGCCGAGTAGGACCGCTCGGGGCCGGCGATGTGGTGGACGGTGCGGTGGCCGAGCTCGAGCAGGTGCTCGACGGCCTGGCGGGCGCCGGAGACCTGGTCGGTGTCGACGACGGGGTAGCGGTCGCCGCCCGCGGAGTCGACGACCACGACGGGCAGGTCCGGCGGCAGCACGATGTCGGCCTCGTCGAGCAGGTGCGCCTCGACGACGATGATGACGCCGTCGACCGCCTCCTCGCTCAGGCGGTGGAACGCGACCGAGACCTCGCCCTGCGTCGGGTGCGGCACGGGGATGAGGGTGATCGAGTAGCCGGCGTCGGCCGCCGCGATCGCGATGGCGTCGAGGGTGCGCATGTTGCCGAAGGAGGACAGCGTGAACATGATCACGCCGATGCTGTGGAAGCGGCCGGTGCGCAGCGCCCGCGCGGCGCTGTTGGGCCGGTAGCCCAGCTCGCGCATCGCCTCGAGCACGCGCTCGCGCGTCTCGGTGTCGACGTTCTGCTTGCCGTTGGACACCCGCGACACGGTCTGCCCGGACACGTTCGCGCGCCGTGCGACATCGGCCATCGACACGCCCCGTCGGCGCGGGACGGCGGTCGCCGCGTTCGTCTCGATCGCCATGCCGTCCCTCCACGAGTCCCGCGCCGGCGGCGGAACATCGTTTCCCCATCGAAACCTAACGGATCGTGCGCGTGTTGACGTCGCCATGCTACGGTGGCGTTCTGCCATGTTGACGTGAACATGGCGGAACCGACCCCGAACGGAATCCCGCCGATGACGACGACGTCTCCCCCTGTCCCTCTGCGCGAGGTCACTCCGCCGGCCGCACCGCTCGCCGTCCCGCGCAGCCGGGCGAAGAGCGAGTGGAAGGGCCTGGCCTTCGTGGCCCCCTTCCTCGTGGTGTTCCTGCTGGTCTTCATCGCGCCGGTGATCTACTCGATCTACCTCAGCCTCTTCCGCGAGCAGCTCATCGGCGGCAACGCCTTCGTGGGCTTCGAGAACTACCTCGCGATCTTCCGCGACCCGAACTTCTGGGAGGGCTTCGGCCGCGTCCTGCTGTTCCTGGTCGTCCAGGTCCCGGTGATGCTGGTGCTCGCGCTGGTCGCGGCCCTCGCGATCGACAGCGGCCGGCTGCACGGCACGGGCTTCTTCCGCATCGTCGTCTTCCTCCCCTACGCGGTCCCCGCGGTGGTGGCGGTCCTGATGTGGGGCTTCATCTACGGCGACAACTTCGGCCTCACCGCCAACGTGAACGACCTGCTCGGCTCCGACCTCATCGCGCCGTTCTCGCGCGACTGGATCCTGGTCTCGATCGGCAACATCGTCACGTGGGAGTTCGTCGGCTACAACATGCTGATCTTCTACTCGGCGCTCAAGACCATCCCCGGCGAGCTCTACGAGGCCGCCGAGATCGACGGCGCCGGCCCGCTGCGCGTCATCCGCTCGATCAAGCTGCCCGCCCTGCGCGGCGCGATCGTCATCGCCTCGATCTTCTCGATCATCGGCAGCTTCCAGCTGTTCAACGAGCCGAACATCCTCCGGACGCTCGCGCCGAACATCATCACCACCTACTTCACGCCGAACATGTACGCCTACAACCTGTCCTTCGCGGGTCAGCAGTACAACGCGTCGGCCACGGTCGCCATCGTCATGGGCGTGATCACCGCGGTGATCGCCTACGTCGTGCAGCTCCGCGGCGCGCGCAAGGAGAACTGATGGCCATCGCAACCGCACCCCGCTCCACCAAGGCCGCCCCGGCCAAGCGCCCCGCCCGCCGCGGCTCCTCGGTCGCCCCGAAGAAGTCGATCGCCTTCACCCTGCTGATGTCGGCGTTCATCCTCTACAGCCTCGTGCCGCTCGCCTGGCTCGTGATCAACGCGACCAAGACGCAGGCCGGCCTGTTCTCGAGCTTCGGCCTCTGGTTCGACGGCGACTTCGTCCTCTTCCAGAACATCGCCGAGACGCTCACCTACCGCGACGGCATCTTCCTCCGCTGGCTCGGCAACACGCTGCTCTACGTGGTCGTCGGCGCGGGCGGCGCGACGCTGCTCGCCACGCTCGCCGGCTACGGCCTCGCGAAGTTCCGCTTCGCCGGGCGCAAGGCGGTCTTCGCGGTCGTCCTCGGCGCGATCGCCGTCCCCGGCACCGCGCTCGCCGTCCCGACCTTCCTGATGTTCAGCCAGCTCGGCCTCACCAACACCCCGTGGGCGATCATCATCCCCTCGCTGATCAGCCCCTTCGGCCTCTACCTGGTCTGGGTGTACGCGGTGGAGTCGGTGCCGACGGAGCTGCTCGAGGCCGCGCGGATGGACGGTGCGGGCGAGTTCCGCACCTTCTTCACCATCTCGATCCGCCTGCTCGCCCCCGGCATCGTCACGGTGCTGCTGTTCTCGGTCGTCGCGACCTGGAACAACTACTTCCTCCCGCTGATCATGCTGAGCGACCCGCAGTGGTACCCGCTCACCGTCGGCCTCAACCAGTGGAACGCGCAGGCCACCGGCGTCAGCGCGCAGCCGATCTACAACCTCGTGATCACCGGCTCGCTGCTGACGATCATCCCGATCGTCGTCGCGTTCCTCGGCCTCCAGCGCTTCTGGCAGTCCGGCCTGAGCGCCGGCAGCGTCAAGGGCTAGGCCCTCCGGCGTCACAGCCCCCACGAACCCGTCCCCCCGGTCGGAACGTCCTGCCCCGCACCACTCCACCCGCACCACCCCACAGCACGAAGAAGTGAAGGGAATCACCATGAAGATCGCCCACTCCGCCCTCCGGCGGACCCTGACGGTCGTCGCGGCCGCAGCACTCGCCGCGGGCTCGCTCGCCGCCTGCTCGTCCGGCGGCACCACCGGCGGCGGCACGACCGCCTCCGGTACCGCGGCCGACCTCGACGCCGCGCTCGAGACCGGCGGGAAGATCACCTACTGGAGCTGGACCCCCAGCGCCGAGGCCCAGGTCGCCGCGTTCGAGAAGGCCTACCCGAAGGTCGACGTCGAGCTGGTCAACGCCGGCACGAACAAGGACGAGTACACCAAGCTCGAGAACGCGATCAAGGCCGGCTCGGGCGCCCCCGACGTCGTCCAGATCGAGTACTACGCCATGCCGCAGTTCGCGCTGTCGGACTCGCTGCTCGACCTCTCCCAGTACGGCATGGGCGACCTCGAGGACGAGTTCTCGGCGTCCACCTGGGGCAGCGTCACCATCGACGGCAAGCTCGTCGGCCTCCCGCAGGACTCGGGCCCCATGGCGATGTTCTACAACAAGACGGTCTTCGACCAGTACGGCATCGCCGTGCCGACCACCTGGGACGAGTACATCGCCGCGGCCAAGGCGCTGCAGGCGGCCGACCCGTCGAAGTTCATCACCGCCGACACCGGCGACGCCGGCTTCGCGACCAGCATGATCTGGCAGGCGGGCGGCGAGCCCTTCACGACCGACGGCACGAACGTCACCGTGAACCTCCAGGACGAGGGCACCGAGAAGTGGACCGGCGTCTGGAACCAGCTCGTCGAGGGCGGCCTCCTCTCCGACACCCCCGCGTGGGGCGACGAGTGGTACAAGGGCCTCGGCGACGGCTCGATCGCCTCGCTGATCACCGGTGCCTGGATGCCCGGCGTGCTCGAGTCCAGCGTCCCCGACGCCTCCGGTGACTGGGCCGTCGCGCCCATCCCGACCTACGACGGCACCGCCGTCAGCGCCGAGAACGGCGGCGGCGGCCAGTCCGTCACCAAGCAGAGCGAGAACCCGGCGCTGGCCGCCGCGTTCCTGCGCTGGCTGAACAGCGACGAGGCCTCGGTCGACGTCTTCCTCGAGAGCGGCGGATTCCCGTCGACCTCGGCCGACCTCAGCAGCCCGGACTTCACCGGCGCCGAGTCCGAGTACTTCGGCGGCCAGAAGATCAACGAGGTGCTGACCCAGGCCTCGACGGACGTCCGTCCCGGCTGGTCGTACCTGCCCTTCCAGGTCTACGCGAACAGCGTCTTCGGCGACACCGTCGGCCAGGCCTACGCCAACAAGACGAGCCTCGACGACGGCATCGCCGCCTGGCAGAGCAAGCTCGTCGAGTACGGCAACGCTCAGGGCTTCACCGTCTCCGAGTAGCACCCACGGCGTTCGAGGCCGGTCGGATCCCTCCGGCCGGCCTCGACCCGTCTCATGATCCTGAGGGGGATCCCGCATGACCACCGCTCCCGACTCCACTGCGCCGACTGTTGCGCCGGCCGGCGCGCCGGCCGCCGAGGCCCAGAGCCGCTTCGCCATCGGCGCGACCGACTTCGAGCTCGACGGCAGGCCGCACCGCATCCTGTCGGGAGCGCTGCACTACTTCCGGATCCACCCGGACCTCTGGGCCGACCGGATCCGCAAGGCCCGTCTGATGGGCCTGAACACCATCGAGACCTACGTCGCCTGGAACGCGCACGAGCCCCAGCGCGGCGCCTGGCGCGAGGACGCCGGGCTCGACCTCGGCCGCTTCCTCGACCTGGTCGCCGCCGAGGGCCTGCACGCGATCGTGCGCCCCGGCCCCTACATCTGCGCGGAGTGGAGCAACGGCGGCCTGCCCGCCTGGCTCCTCCGCGACCCCGAGGTGGGCGTGCGCCGCTCCGAGCCGCACTACCTCGCGGCGGTGAGCGACTACCTCCGCCGGATCTCCGCGATCGTGGCCCCGCGCCAGATCGACAGCGGCGGACCGGTCGTGCTCGTGCAGATCGAGAACGAGTACGGCGCGTACGGCTCCGACAAGGAGTACCTCGCCGAGCTGGTCCGCGTCACCCGCGACAGCGGCATCACGGTGCCGCTCACCACGATCGACCAGCCGACCCCGCAGATGCTCGCCGACGGCAGCCTGCCCGGCCTGCACCTCACCGGCTCGTTCGGCTCGCGCACGGCCGAGCGCCTCGCGACGCTGCGCGAGTTCCAGCCCACCGGCCCGCTGATGTGCATGGAGTTCTGGTGCGGCTGGTTCGACGACTGGGGCACCCAGCACCACACCACCGACGCGGCGGCCTCGGCGAGCGAGCTCGACGCCCTGCTCGCGGTCGGCGGATCCGTCAACATCTACATGTTCCACGGCGGCACCAACTTCGGCCTGACCAGCGGCGCGAACGACAAGGGCCGCTACGCCGCGATCACCACGAGCTACGACTACGACGCCCCGCTGAACGAGAGCGGCGACCCGACGGCGAAGTACTGGGCCTTCCGCGAGGTCATCGCGCGCTACGCGCCGGTGCCGGAGGAGGTGCCCGCGGTCTCCCCGCCGGCGCCGGCGCTCACCGCGCCGCTCGTGCCGGGCCCGGCGCTGCTCGGGCTCGACGCGGTCTTCGGTCCGGCGACGCGCCTGGAGACGATGGCGACCTTCGACGACCTCGGGCAGGGCGACGGATTCGTGCTGTTCACGACGGCGCTCGACGCCGGGGCGGCTCCCGCCCGGCTGGTCGTCGGCGAGGAGGTGCGCGACCGCGCCTGGGTGCTGCTCGACGGCGTGCCGGTCGGCGTGCTCGCGCGCGACGACCACGAGCGGGCGATCACCCTCCCCCGCGGCACCGGCGAGCTGGCGATCCTGGTCGAGGACCAGGGCCGGGTGAACTACGGCGAGCGGATCGGCGAGCACAAGGGGCTGATCGGCGGCGTGCGGCTCGACGGGGTCGAGCTCCGCGGCTGGATCGCGCGGCCGCTGGCGCTCGAGTGCCTGCCCGAGTGCGGCCGGGTGCCCGGGAGCGGATCGTTCGCGGCCGGGCCGGGGCTCGCCTCCGGCTCGTTCGAGCTCGACGCTCCGGCCGATCTGCACCTCGACACGCTGCACTGGGGCAAGGGCCTGGTCTGGGTGAACGGCTTCCTGCTCGGCCGCTACTGGCGGCGCGGGCCGCAGCGCACGCTGATCGTGCCGTCGCCGGTCACCCGGGCGGGGCGCAACGAGGTGGTCGTGCTGGAGTTCGAGTCGATCGCGGAGCCGGAGATCCGGCTGCTCGCGCACGCGGACCTGGGGCACACGGAGATCTAGCGGGGCGGCTGGGGCGGGCCGGCGGTTCGGCGGGAGTGTCCGAGGCCTCTGCTAGCCTCGGGCCGCCTCCGCCCCGACGCAGGGCGGAGCAGAGGGGGAACCACCATGACGCACACCACCGCCGCCCGAGCCGGACTCGCCCTCGCGGGCGCCCTGCTGCTCGCGCTGACCGGCTGCACCGCCGCCGAGCCCGAGCCGACCGCCGAGCCGCTGCCGCAGCACACCGACGCCGAGCTGGCGACGATCTTCGACGACATCCAGTTCGTGCCGGCCGAGTTCACCAGCACCGAGGAGATGCTCGGCTCGGTCTACCCGGGGCTCACCGCGACGGACGCCTCCTGCCTCGCGCCGTTCGGCGTCGGCTGGGACGCCGACGACACGCTCACCGACGCGGGCCTCGCCTACGGCACGAGCGCCGACCGCTCGATGACCTCGGTCGTCGCGAGCACCGGCGACGCGGACACCGCCTCCGCCCTCGTCGCCTCCGCCGAGGACGCGCTCGAGCGCTGCGCCGACGGCTCCGAGCTGTTCGCCCTCCAGGGCACGCCCGTGCAGACGACCGTCGAGCAGACCGAGCCCACGATCACCGGCACCGACGAGGCCGTCGGCTGGACCGTCACCGGCGACGTCGGCGGCGCCCCCTTCACCCTCGTCGGCATCACCACCCGCGTCGGCGGCGACGTCGTCGCCCTCGTCGGCTGGGACCCGTCGACGAACACCTCCTACGTCCCCCAGGCCACCCAGCTCTTCGTCGACGCCCTGTAGCGGCGCGCCCCTTCCCTGCTGCTCGAGCAGCTCGCAGGGGCGGCCCCCTGCTGCTCGAGCAGCCCGGAGGGCGTATCGAGACCCACCCTCGCCGAGACATTCAGGAGCGAGCCTCCTCCCCAACCCCCGATGCGACGGCACTGTCCCCGATCGACCCCTTTCCCCGCTCCGGTGTCGGTGGTCCCCGATTCAATACTCGTATGTCAGAAGACGAGACCGCGGCAGCACTCGCGGAGGTGCGCGACTGCTTCGACGACGCCGTGGCCGCCGAGCGCGCCGCCTCGCCGACACGCC
>NZ_JABSNQ010000002.1:0-819231 GCF_013266705.1 Rathayibacter sp. VKM Ac-2835
GCCGGATGTGGAAGACAGGACTAAAGACTGTCGGAGCTGACCGGTACTAATAAGCCGATAACTTGATAATCACTACATTCATACCGTTGTAAAGGCTGGTAGGAGTGGTCAGAGATTGCTTGCGTCCACTTTGTGGTTCCCAGGATACGGGCTCCATACCGCGGGTCGTGTTCGCAAAGACACGGCCTGCACACCGCACCTTCGGGGCGGACAACAGAACACACGCATGACGTGTGACCCAGATTTGACCACCACCACGCCTCGGCGGGTGGGTGTGTCTGAGAGGGTTACGGCGGCCATAGCGAGAGGGAAACGCCCGGTCACATTCCGAACCCGGAAGCTAAGACTCTCAGCGCCGATGGTACTGCAGGGGGGACCCTGTGGGAGAGTAGGACACCGCCGGACACCAATTCACGATGGCCACCCAGAAATGGGTGGCCATCGCTGTTTAACCAGAGGTTCTCCAGAGGGAACCGGAAGACCCGTCACCTCGACCCCCGTGGCATCCGCCGCGGTGCGGGTTAGGGTGGTGGCTGGCGACTCACGGGTCGCCGATCCCCGCCCCTCGGGCGGACCAACTCCACAGAGCTCCATCACGACAGGCGAGGAACGCATGGACGACGCAGCACCCGACCGCAACGACCGCGGACAGGACCGGCGCGACGAGCGCCCGCCCCGTGCCGCCGGCGGCGATCGCTCCTCCTCCCCGCGGGGCGGAGCTCGTGACGGCGACCGACCCGCTCGCGGTGGAGACTCCCGGCCGTACCGCTCGAACGATTCCGGATCGCGGTCCGACGCACCTCGTCGCGACGGTGCCGGACGCCCGGACCGCGGTGGAGACTCCCGTCCGCGTCGGGATGGTGACTCGCGTCCGTACTCCGGTGGCGACTCCCGTCCCCGCCGCGACGGTGACGCCCGCCCGCCTCGGGCCGGCGACTCTCGTCCCTCTCGTGACGGCGATTCCCGTCCTCGTCGTGAGGGGGAGTTCCGTCCTTCTCGTGATGCCGACTCCCGTCCTCGTCGTGAGGGTGATTCCCGCCCCTCTCGCGACGGTGATTCCCGTCCGCGTCGTGAGGGCGACTCCCGTCCTTCTCGTGATGGCGACTCCCGTCCCCGTCGCGATGGTGACTCCCGTCCCTCGCGTGATGGTGACTCTCGTCCCCGTTACGGCGATGCACGGCCTTCTCGTGACGGTGATTCCCGTCCGCGTCGTGAGGGCGACTCCCGTCCTTCTCGTGACGGCGACTCCCGTCCCCGTCGCGATGGTGACTCCCGTCCCTCGCGTGATGGTGACTCTCGTCCCCGTTACGGCGATGCACGGCCTTCTCGCGAGGGTGATTCCCGTCCGCGTCGTGAGGGCGATTTCCGTCCGTCTCGTGATGGCGACTCCCGTCCCCGTCGCGATGGTGACTCCCGTCCCTCGCGTGATGGTGACTCTCGTCCCCGTTACGGCGATGCACGGCCTTCTCGCGAGGGTGATTCCCGTCCTCGTCGTGAGGGCGAGTTCCGTCCTTCTCGTGATGGGGACTCCCGCCCCCGCCGTGAAGGTGACTCCCGTCCTTCTCGTGACGGTGACTCTCGTCCTCGCCGTGAGGGCGACTCCCGCGGTGGGCGCTTCGACGACCGTCGGGGCGGTGGCGATCGCGCGGGCGGCCGCGGCGGATTCGGTGGCGGATACGCCGGTCGCGGTGCTCCGCGGGAGGAGCCGGAGCTCACCGAGGAGGAGCGCGAGCGCCGCTCCCTCCAGTCGGTGCGGCCACGGCACGACGACCCCGATCTGCCGGACGACGTCCAGGCGAAGGATCTGGACAAGGTCGCCCGCAACGAGCTGCGCACGCTGTCCAAGGACAACGCGGAGTGGGTCGCGCGCCACCTGGTGATGGCCGGCCGCCTGCTCGAGGAGGACCCGGAGCTCGCGCACCGGCACGTCCTCTCCGCCGCGCGCCGCGCCGGCCGGATCGCGGTCGTCCGCGAATCCCTGGCCATCTCGGCCTACGCGACCGGCGACTTCGCTCTCGCGCTGCGCGAGCTGCGCACCTACCGCCGGATCTCGGGCTCGGACGAGCAGGTCCCCCTGATGGTCGACAGCGAGCGCGGCGTGGGTCGACCGGACAAGGCCCTCGAGCTCGGCCGCTCCGTGGACCGCAGCACGCTCAGCCCGGGCGCCCAGGTCTCGCTCGCGATCGCGATGTCCGGCGCGCGCCTCGACCTCGGTCAGGGCGAGCTGGCGCTGATGGAGCTCGAGATCCCGCAGCTCGACCCCGACCGCGCCTTCTCCTACAGCCCCGACCTCTTCGCTGCGTACGCGCTCGTCCTCGACGAGGTCGGCCGCGCCGAGGAGGCCGCTGAGTGGCAGCGCCGCGCGGACATCGCCGCGCGCGCCGTCTTCGCGGCCGAGGGCGGCGGCGACGACGAGACGATCGAGGTCGTCGAGGAGGAGGGCGAGTACGTGCCCGCCTCCCGCGCCGAGCTCTCCGACCTGGTCGCCGTGGACGCGTCCTCGGAGGCCGACGACGTGGACGATCTCGACGACTCTGCGGAGCTGGACGACTCTGCGGAGCTCGACGACTCGGTGGAGCTCGACGACGAGGACGACAGCCTCGACCCCGACTCGGCCGAGCTCGCGGAGCAGGACGCTCCCGAGATCGACGACACCGACGAGATCGACGAGCCCTCTGAGGTCGTCGAGCCCGCGGAGTCCGACGCGGTGTCCGACTCCGATGCGCCCGCTGACTCCGATGCAGCCGCCGAGACGACGGCCGCGGACGCCATCGAGCACCAGGCCGCGCTCGACGACGCGACCGACGCGGACTTCGAGGAGGCTCTCGCCGACGCGACGCCCGAGGCGCTGTCCGTCGAGGAGGCCGCCGACGATGCGCCGTCCGCTGGGGACGCCTCCGCCGAGGACGCCCCGGCTGAGGACGCGCCCGCCGAGGACGCCCCGGCTGAGGACGCGTCCGCTGAGGACGCCCCCGACATCACCGCCTCCGACACCACCGCCACCGACACCGAGGAGGACGGCGCCGATGTTCCGAAGCCCGAAGCCTGAGCCCAGCCCCCTCGACGGGCGCGACTGCGTCCTCGCCGATCTCGACGGGGTCGTCTACAAGGGCGCCGACGCGATCCCCTACGCCGTCGAGAGCCTGAACCGCGCGGCCGAGACGGTCCGCGTCGGCTACATCACCAACAACGCCTCGCGCACCGACGTCTCGGTCGCCGGCCACCTGTCGGACCTCGGCCTCGCCGTGCGCCCGGAGGACGTCGTCACCTCACCGCAGGCGGCGGTCGTGCTGCTCGCCGACCTGATCCCGGCCGGATCGACCGTGCTGGTCGTCGGCGGGGAGGGCCTCACCACCGAGGTCGAGCGGGCCGGCTTCACCGTCACCCGCAGCGCGGAGGACTCACCGGCCGCCGTGATCCAGGGCTTCGCGCAGTCGGTCGGCTGGGCCGAGCTGGCCGAGGCGTCGTTCGCGCTGCACACGGGCATCCCGTGGGTCGCGACCAACACCGACTGGACGATCCCCGTGGCCCGCGGCATCGCTCCGGGCAACGGCACGCTCGTCTCCGCGGTGCACACCGCCGTCGGTCGCCTGCCCGTCGTCGCCGGCAAGCCGGAGCGCGCCATCTTCGACGCCGCGACCGCGCGGTTCGGCTCGACGAATCCGCTCTTCATCGGCGACCGGCTCGACACCGACATCGCCGGGGCGAACACCTCCGGCATGGAGAGCGTGCTCGTGCTGACCGGCATCGACCGGGCGAAGCAGCTGCTGGCCGCGGAGCCGAAGCTGCGGCCGACGTACATCCTCGCCGACCTGAGGGAGCTGGACGCGCCGTACCCGGCGACCATCGTCGCTCGGAACGGCACGCACTCCGTGCGCTCGGCGAAGGTGCGGCTCGACGGAGACTCCGTCGTGATCGTCGACGCCGGCTCCGACGAGACCGATCTGCTGCGCGCCGCCTGCTCGGTGATCTGGAGCTCGGGCCGCGCGATCTACGGGCTCGAGGTCCCGGAGTCGCTCTACAGCTGACTCCGCGCGGCGGGCTCCTCCCGGCCATCGAGCCGGAGGAGCCCGCTCAGCCGGAACGCCAGCGCCACTGCGGCGACGGCGATCAGCGCGCCGTAGGCGAAGGTCGCCGTGAAGACGGCACCGCCGCTTCCGATCAGACCGGTGACCGCGGCCGCCAGCAGCCCGGTCAGCGCGAGCGAGACCGAGCCTCCGGTCGAGTCGGCGATCTGCAGCGCGGAGCTGTTGAACCCCTCCCGCCCGGGCGCGGAGAGGCCGAGCGTCAGCGTCCCCATCCGCGGGAACATCGTGCCCATCCCGCCGCCCGCGAGGAACCAGCCGACTCCGGCCACGATCGGCGACAGCGCGAGCACGACCGTCAGCAGCACGACCAGGATCCCGGCGAGCAGCAGGGCCGTGCCGAGCTGCATCGCACCCCCGTGCGAGAGGCGGGTGCCCGGGCGGCCCTGCAGCTGCGAGCCCAGCGCCCACGAGACGGCGCCGGCGGTCAGCGCGACCCCGGACAGCCAGGGCGGGAGCCCGTACTGCTCGCTGAGCAGCAGCGGCAGGTAGACCTCGGTGCCGAAGAAGGCGGCGGCGACGAGCGCGCGCAGCAGCATCGTCGACGGCAGGACGCCGCGCGCCCGCAGTGTGCCGACCGGCAGCAGGGCGCGGACCGCGAGGATCACCACGACGACCGCGACCGCCGCGACCACTCCCGCCGCCTCCGGTGCGATCTCGGCGCTCGTGCTCAGCACGACGACGGCCGCGGCCACGACGACGGCGCGGAGGACGCGCCCGATCGCACCGCGGTCGAACGGCCGCAGCTCCTGCGGCTCGAGCGCGCGCAGGGTCGGCGCGATGACCGCGCTCGCCACGGCCACCAGGACGACGACTCCGAGGAACACCCAGTGCCAGCTCGTCAGCTCGGCGACGAGACCGGCGGCGAGCGGCCCCACCAGTGAGGGCACCACCCACGCCGCGGCGAAGGCGCCGAAGATCCGCGGATGCAGGTCGGCGGGGAAGACCCGCGCGACCAGCACGTAGAGCGTGACGGTGATCCCTCCGCTGCCGAGCCCCTGCAGCAGCCGCGCGCCGACGAAGACCCCCATCGAGGTCGCGGTCCCGGCCGCGATCAGACCGAGCGTGAACAGCAGGATCGCCGTGATCAGCGCCGGAGTCGGCCCGCGGCGATCGGCCGAGGAGCCCGCCGCCACCATGCCGACGACGGCCGCCGCCAGGGTGGCCGCGAAGGCGAGCGGGTAGAGCGCCCGGCCGTCGAGGTCGGCGCTGATGATCGGCATGATCGTCGTGACCGCGAGCGACTCGAACGCGGCGAGGAACACGAGCGCGGTCGTGCCGGCGGTGGTCAGGAGGAACGGGGCCGAGGTGATGCCGCGGCGGTCGACGGAAGGCACTCTCGCCACACTACGCCGCGGGCGCCCGCGGCCGGGGTCAGCGGTAGACGGCCCAGTCGTCCTTCGTCAGCAGGGTGGGCGTGCCCTCGATCTCGACGAGCCAGCCGGCGTCGTCCCGCTCGAGGTAGCGCCCCTGCACGATCTCCGGCGCCCAGCCCCCGTCGCGGGAGGACACCCAGCGGACGAAGCGGACGGTGCCGCCGCGCCGGAAGAGGGTGCCGTTGTGGTCGCTCATGCCGGGGTCCTCCGTGCCCGGGGATCGGGGCCCTTCTCGACCTCGGGCACGACGTGCAGGCCGACCCGGCCGTGCGAGGCCGCAGTCAGCGCGCGCAGCCAGTTCGGATTGAGGTCGTGCTGCCCCGCGGCGTCGTACTCGTAGCGCGTGGCGATGGACGGGTGCAGCCAGAGCTCGGCCGGGCGTCCGCTCTCGTCGGCGGTGGTGAGCAGGAAGCCCTCGCCGCGTCGGAAGCGGGCGGTGATCACACTCTGCAGGTGGGCGAGGGTGCGGTCCTCGAACGCGTGCTCGCTCGGCGGTGCCCCGTACAGCAGGCGTCCCATCGTCGACTCTCCTCCGCCGTTCCAGGCGCGCCGGAGGGGCGCACCACGCTCCAGCGTACTTTATTGACTAAATCGGTTAGCTACTTGGCCCCGGGGGTGCGTTTGCCGGATAGCGCCCGCACGGCGCCGAGAAGTGATTCCATGGACGGAGCGAGTTCCCGGCCGGGGCGCCTGCCGTTCAGGAAGGCGCGACCCATGACCTCTCGACCCGATCTGTTCGCCCTGCTGGCGCGACTGCGGACGGAGGAGCGCAGCTACGACGCGCGCGTCGAGCGCCGTCTCGGCATCGGCGCGACCGACCTGGCCGCGCTCCGGCTGATCGGCACGGGCGCGGGCCGCGACGAGATCGTCCGCGCGGTCGACCTGGCCGGCGCGATCGGCCTGACGACGGCCGCCGTGTCGATCCTGGTCGACCGGCTCTCCCGGGCCGGCTACGTGGACCGGGTGCTCGACCCCTCCGACGGCCGCGGCCGGATCCTCTGCCTGACCGCTCGGGCGGAGACGGCGCTCGGCGAGACCGATGAGCAGGTCTACGGCGAGGTCCGCACGCTCACCGACGGCGTCTCGGACGCCGAGTCGGTGCGCTTCGCCGAGGTGCTCGAGGGGCTCTCCCGGATCTTCGAGGGCGGGCCGCCGTCGCGCGAGCGCACGGCCTGAGCGGCCTCGGCCACCCGTCGGCTGCGCGCTAGCGGGTGAGGCGCTCGATCAGCTCGCGGTAGCGCCCGGCGGTGCGGACGACGATCTCGTGCGGGAGCCGCGGCGGCTCGCCCTGGCCGTCCCAGTTGTCCGCGAGCCAGTCGCGGACGATCTGCTTGTCGAAGGACTGCCCGCGCACGCCCGCGTCGTACTCGACCGCGTCCCAGTAGCGCGAGGAGTCGCTCGTCAGCACCTCGTCGCCGAGGGTGACGACGCCGGTCGTGCGGTCGACGCCGAACTCGAACTTGGTGTCCGCGAGGATGACGCCGCTGCGCAGCGCGATCGCGGCCGCCTCCCGGTACACGTGCAGCGAGAGGGTGCGCAGCGCCTCCGCCGCGTCCTCGCCGACGAGCTCGACGGTGCGGTCGAACGAGATGTTCTCGTCGTGCTCGCCCTGCGGCGCCTTCCAGGCGGGGGTGTAGATCGGCTCGGGGAGGACGTCGCCGTCGGTCAGGCCCTCGGGGAGCTCGACGCCCGAGACGGCGCCGGTCGCCCGGTACTCCTTGAGGCCGCTGCCGGAGAGGTATCCGCGCACGACGCACTCGATCGGGAACATGTCGAGCGTCTTCACGAGCATGGTGCGGCCGCGGACCGGCTCCGGGATCTCCCCGACGAGGAGGTGGTTGGGCACGTCGGCCAGCTGGCCGAACCACCACAGCGACAGCTCCGTCAGCAGCTCGCCCTTGCCCGGGATGCCGGGCTCGAGGATCGTGTCGAAGGCGCTGACCCGGTCGCTGGCGACCACGAGCATCCGGTCGGCGCCGAGCAGCGGGTCCGAATCGTCGGGGGTGTAGAGGTCGCGCACCTTGCCGGAGTAGGCGTGCTGCCAGCCGTGCAGCGGGGCGGTGGGGTCGAAGGCTGGGGAGTCGTCGCGGGTCACCCGGCCATTCTCCCGGAAGGCGGCACTGCGAGCACCCCTCTCCCGCGGGCGAGGACCCCTGAACCTGAACGGCGGCTGGGCATCGGCTCTGCCGCGCGGATCCCGGGCTGTCAAGCACGCGCGCCGGCGTCGTCCCCGCGAATAGCGTCGGAGGCATGACTTCCGAGAACACGACTGACCAGTACACGTTCCAAGACCCCACGAAGATGTTCGCCGACATCGACACCGAGGAGCAGTACCAGGAGGGCTCCGGCCTGGACTCGAAGATGGACGATCTCGCTGACCGCGGCGAGTCGACCTACCGGGGCTCCGGCCGCCTCGAGGGCCGCAAGGCGCTCATCACCGGCGGCGACTCGGGCATCGGCGCGGCCGTCGCCATCGCCTACGCGCGCGAGGGCGCCGACGTCGCGATCGTCTACCTGCCCGAGGAGGAGTCCGACGCGAAGAAGGTCGTCGCCCTCATCGAGGAGGCCGGCCGCGTCGCCGTCGCCATCCCCGGCGACATCACCGACCACGACTTCGCCGTCGGCGCCGTCGCGAAGGCCGTCGAGGGCCTCGGCGGTCTCGACATCCTCGTCAACAACGCGGGCAAGCAGCAGTCGGTCGAGGACTTCCTCGACATCTCCGACGAGCAGTTCGACGAGACCTTCAAGACGAACGTCTACGCGATGTTCTGGATGACGAAGGCGGCCGTGCCGCACCTCGCCCCGGGCTCCGCGATCATCAGCACCTCGTCGATCCAGGCCTACCAGCCCTCGCCGACGCTGGTCGACTACGCGTCCACCAAGGCCACGATCAACACGTTCTCGAAGGCGCTCTCGCAGCAGCTCGCGCCCAAGGGCATCCGCGTGAACGTCGTCGCGCCCGGTCCGATCTGGACCCCGCTGCAGACCGCAGGCGGCCAGCCGCCGGAGAAGCTGCCCGAGGTCGGCTCGCAGACGCCGCTCGGCCGCTGGGGCCAGCCCGCGGAGCTCGCTCCCGCCTACGTGTTCCTCGCCTCGCCCGAGTCGAGCTACGTCGTCGGCGAGACGCTGCACGTGAACGGCGGCATGCCGACGCCGTAACACTCGGCGGCATCATCGGGCCCGGTCGGCGCTCGGAGACCTCGGTTTCCGGGCGCCGGCTGGGTCTTCGCATTTAGTTGTCGTAACAATGGCTCCGGAGAAGGCGAACTGCGCAAGGCTTTCCTCATGACCGATTCCCTGCCGATCCTCGACCTCTCCCGCCTCGACCAGGGAGAGGAGGAAGCCGCCGCGTTCCGCCGCGATCTCCGCGAGACCACGCACGACGTCGGCTTCTTCTACCTCGTCGGCCACGGCGTCCCGCAGGACCTCCTCGACGACGTCGTCGCCGTCTCGCGCCGCTTCTTCGACCTGTCCGAGGAGGAGAAGCTGGCGATCGAGAACACCGCCAGCCCGCAGTTCCGCGGCTACACCCGCTTCGGCGCCGAGCTGACCAACGGCGACGTCGACTACCGCGAGCAGGTCGACATCGGCATCGATCGCGAGACCGTGCCGGCCGGCGCCGACGTGCCCGACTACCAGCGCCTCGAGGGGCCGAACCTCTGGCCCGAGTCGCTGCCGGAGTTCCGCACCGTCTTCGAGCGCTGGCACGAGGAGCTCGCCGCGGTCGCCATCCGCCTGCTGCGCACCTGGGCCGTGGCGCTCGACGCTCCCGCCGACGTCTTCGACGAGGCGTTCGCCGAGAAGCCGTTCTCGCTCGTCAAGGTCGTCCGCTACCCCGGCACCTCCGACCCCGAGCCCAAGCAGGGCGTCGGCGCGCACCGCGACGGCGGTGTGCTGACCCTGCTGCTGGTCGAGCCCGGCAAGGGCGGTCTGCAGGTCGAGCACGACGGCTCGTGGATCGAGGCGCCGGCGCTGCCCGGGGCGTTCGTCGTCAACATCGGCGAGATGCTCGAGCTGGCCACCGGCGGCTACCTCAAGGCGACGCTGCACCGCGTGATCTCGCCGCTGATCGGCACCGACCGGATCTCGATCCCGTTCTTCTTCAATCCCTCGCTCGACTCCACGATGCCCTCGCTGCCGCTGCCGGAGGAGCTCAAGTCCGGCCTCTCGGTCGACCCGACGAACAGCCCGATCCTCGAGACGTACGGCGAGAACGCGCTGCGCTACCGGCTCCGCGCGCACCCCAACGTGGCGGCCGTGCACCACGCCGACCTCCTGACCCCGACGAGCTGACCCGTCCCTCGGGCTGACGCGCGCCGCGAGATGCCACTTGTGCACGCCTTCCACGGCGTGTCGCGCGCACAAGCGGCATCTCGCGGCGGGGGCTCTTCGACGAGTGGAACGCGGCGCTCGCGATCGGCGACCCCGTGACGGTGGACGCGCTGTACGCGGAGGACGCGGTGCTGCTGCCGACCGTGGCCCCCGGGGTGCTCGACACGTCCGCCGAGCGCATCGGCTACTTCGACGCCTTCGTGAAGAAGCGGCCGACGGGGACGATCGACGAGAGCGTCGTCCGAGATCTCGGCGACGGCTGCGCGTCGAGCACCGGCCTCTCCACCTTCGACCTCGCCGCGCTCGGCGAGGTCGTGCACGCCCGCTTCGCCTTCGTCGACGAGGAGATCGACGGGGAGTGGACGATCATCGAGCCCCACCCGTCGAGGGAGCCCGTCGCGCCGTGACAGCGGAGCGCCGGGCGGGCCGGTCGTGGCACAGTGAGTCGTGCTCATCTTGCTGGTGGAGGACGATCCCGCGATCGCCGACTGCGTGACCACGGTGCTCGAGCGGTACGGCTACACCGTCGTCCGGGCGCGGACCGGCGGCGAAGCGCTCGACTCCGGTCCGGCGGACCTCGTCCTGCTCGATCTCGGCCTGCCGGACATGGACGGGCTCGACGTCTGCCGACTGCTCCGCCGCGACTCGGACGTGCCGATCATCGTCCTCACGGCGCGGTCCGAGGAGGCCGACACCGTGGCCGCGCTCGAGGTGGGCGCGGACGACTGCCTGATCAAGCCGTTCGGCGTCCGCGCGCTGATCGCGCGCATCCGCGCGGTGTGCCGGCGGGCCGGCGCGGTCGCGGGGGCGGCGGTCGCTCCGCCGTCGACGATGCCGCTCGGCCGGGTCGTCGTCGATCCCGCCTCCCGGCGCGTGCACCTCGACGGGGCGGAGCTCCCGCTGACGCCGAAGGAGTTCGACCTGCTGGTCGCCCTCGCCCGGCGGCCGGGGACGGTGCTCACCCGAGAGGCCCTGATCGACGAGGTCTGGGACCGCAACTGGTTCGGCTCCACCCGCACCCTCGACGTCCACGTCTTCGCCCTCCGCCGCAAGCTCGGCGCGGCGCTGACGATCACCACCCTCCGCGGCGTCGGCTTCCGCCTCGACCTGCCCTGACCGCCACCGCGAGATGCCACTTCGGTACGCGTTCACCGGCGTGTCGCGTACTCGAGTGGCATCTCGCGGAGGGGAGACGACGAGGGCCCCCGTCCGCTGGGTGCGGAGGGGGGCCCCGGGGTCAGGGGGTCAGCAGGTGGCCGCCTGGTAGGGGAGGGTGGCGGCGAAGGCGGGCTGGCCGGGGGAGGTGCCGGTCACGGTCACGGAGCCGGCGGGGGTCGACTTCAGGCGCGTGGTGAACGCGGCCGAGGCGGAGGAGCCCGGGGCGACCGCGGGGAACGCCTTCGTGCCGTAGGCGGACTCGACGGTGATGTCGGCCGCCGCGGTGTCGGTGTTCTTGACGGTCACGGTGAGCACGACCTTGCCGGCGACGCAGCGCGTCGAGACGGCGGGGGCGAGCTCGAGCGTGTCGAGCGGCACCGCGGCCGAGGTCGAGGTGCGCACCAGCGCGTCGGCGTAGCCGTTGTAGGCGGCGGTGACGCCGCTCACTCCGGCCGGGACCACGGCGCTCGCCGAGCCGCCCGAGAGCGCGACGGTCGAGCTCCAGGTGCCGCCGGTGAAGGTGACGGTGCCGGCGACGTCGCCCTTGTCGGCCGCCGCGACCTTCGCCGTGACCGTGCGGCCGTCGGCGGTGAGGGTCGTGGTGGAGTCGACGGCGGTGACGCCGGTCCAGTTCTTCATGGCGGTGAGGACCGTCTGCGGGACGCTGACGAACGCGCCGTGCCGCGGGCTGGCCGGGAGGCCGCCCTTGGTCGAGACGTTCCAGTCGGCCGACTTCGACAGGCGGGCCGCCTGCGAGCTGCCGGCGATGGCGGCTCCCGAGGTCACGAAGGCCTTGTAGCCGCCCTGGCCGTAGTTGTCGACGAGGAAGGCGTAGCCGTCGCCGTTCGCGGTGGTGTCGTTGGGGTCGCCCGCGTTCAGCTTGATGATCTCGGGGCCCTCGCCGTCCTGGCCGGTCTCGAGCTTCGTCATGTTCGTGTCGGTGAGCTGCCAGGTCTTCGTCGGGTCGGCGTTCCAGTTCGAGGAGGTCGTCGGCGCGGTGAGCACCGTCGACTTCTCCAGGAAGATGTCCTTGCCGGCCTCGAGGACACCGGCGGCGCCGCCCTCCTCGTTCTTGGTGAAGCGGTAGTAGGAGTCGCCGATCTTGGTGATCGTCGAGTCGATCCGCGCGTAGCCGGTGTCCTGCCAGGTGGCGGGCGGCTGGGTGAAGGTGCGGAAGTCGCGGGTGATCACCGAGAAGACGCGCGAGTAGAGCTTGTCGCTGTTGGTCTTCGTCGCGTCGGAGTAGAGGCGCGAGGAGAAGAAGACCACGTAGGACTGCAGCGCGTCGTCCCAGTACGCCTCGGGCGCCCAGGTCATGCCGGCGGCCGGCTGGTTCACCGTGATGCCGGTGTCGGCGCCGTTGGTGCGGGTCCACTTCACCAGGTCGGTCGACTCCCAGACCTCGATCTTGAGGCTGCCCTTGGACTGCGCGTCGCCCCAGCCGGTGCCGCAGGAGATGCAGAGGTCGGTGGCGACCATGTAGTACTTGTCGCCGTTGTGCGAGCGGAGGATGAACGGGTCGCGCAGGCCCCTGGTGTCGGTCGTCGAGGTGATGACGGCCTGGCCGTTGTTGACCGGGGAGAAGGTGAAGAAGTCGTTGCCGGAGGTCGCCGCCTGGTAGATCTTCTCGTCGCCGTCGGACTTGAAGTACGCCGAGGCGTAGCCCGCGTCGGGGGCGGTGCGGCCGAGCTCGGCCACCGTGAGCGAGAAGGAGCGGGTCTCGGTGACGCCGTTGAGCGTCGCCGTGGCGGTCAGCGTGACCGGCTCGTCGCCCGCGCCGTAGGCCGGACGGGTGACGACGCCGCCGCCGCGGAACGGGTCGGCCGCGCCGACCGCCGGGGCGGTGTACGAGGTGCTGGTCGGGGTGACGAGCGCCGGGTCGGACGAGGTCCAGACGATGTCGGTGCCGTTGCGGGCGCCCTTCACCGCGAGCGGGAGGTTCTCGGTGGTCCGGGTCGCCAGCGTCAGCGCGTCGAGGTCGTCGTTGATGCTCGGGGCGAGCACGACCACGTCGAAGGTGAGCACGGCGCCCTGGCCGGTGGTCGCCGTGAGGGTGACCGGGGTGTCCTGCGCGATCGAGCGCGAGACGACTCCGGTGCTGGAGACGACCGCGGGGTTCGAGGAGGTCCAGGTGAGCGGGACACCGCTGCTGGAGGCGGGGAGCGTCAGGTTCGACGAGACGGCGGTCAGCGAGGGGTTGCCGGCCAGGAGCACGGGCTGGATGTCGGAGCGCAGCAGGGCCGAGGTCGCGGCGGACTTCGCGGCGGCGGTCGGCATGCTCGACGCGACCTGGTCCGCCGTGAGCGCGGTGTCCCAGAACTTGACGTCGGTGACATCGGCGGTGAGCAGCGGGTCGCCGGTGTAGAGCGAGCGGCCGAGGTAGCCGAGCGTGCCGGATGCGGGGACGATGCTCGCCATCGACTTGGCCGCGGTGACCGTCGAGATCTGCGTGCCGTCGCGGTAGAGGGTCAGCGTGGTGCTCGAGCCGGTGCCGGCGCCGACGAGGGTGAGCGTCGTGAAGCCGGGGTTGAGGGTGCCGCCGAAGGGCATCCGGGTCTCGCCGTTGCCGGTGTCCTTCACGCGGATGCCGGCGAGGACCTGGCCGCTCGGGGAGCCGTCCGGGTTCCGCGGGTTCACGAAGACGTGGTTGCCGAGCTGGGTCGTGTTCCAGGGGCCGACGCCGTTGCCGATCACCCAGCCGAACTGGTTCGCGGTGGTCTGCGTCTTCACCGTGTACTCGACGGCGAAGGCGTTGTCGGCGCCCGTCACGAGACCCTGCGGGAGGCTCGCGTAGCCGTCGGCCTTGAAGCGGGCGACCTGGTCGCCGCCGGCGTCCGCGAAGGAGGCGTCGGTGAGCCCGGTCAGCGTCGCGTTGCGGCCGTTGCCCGAGATGTCGAGGAGGGCGGAGCCGGCGTGCGACATGTCGTAGTGCGCGGCGGGTGCGGGGACGTCGGCGGCCTGGGCCGTGACGGGGACGAGGGCGCCTCCGAGGGCGACGCTCGTGCACGCGAGTGCGGAGAGGAAGAGGGACCGGGCACGGCGCCGGGGCGCGGTGGCAGGGGGCTCCGGGGAGCGTCGTCTCATCGTCGAGACCTTTCCTGGGTGAGGGGGATCAGGCCGCCGAAGAGGGGCCGGCGGGTGTTGTTCACGTTAACATGCCCGCTGGTCCGCGGGCTAGGGCCGATCCCGCCGACCTGGGGGTCTGCGCGGACCCCTGTGCACCGGCCGCGGCGTGACGTACGGTGAGGGCACCGCATCCTGGGCCCCGGTGTGGGAACCTCGTCCATCCGCTGAGCGCTCTAGGGGACCCTGAGATGAAGACTCTGACCTACGCCGGGGGCGCACTCGTCCTCGAGGACGACGCCGCGGACGCCGTGCTCCGCTACTCGATGGCCCTGGCCGACCGCGGCCGGATGGCCACCGTCGCGCTGGCGGACGAGGCGGCGGCGGATGCGCCCGCGGTCGTGGTCCTCACGATCGGCCTCGGCATCCCGCTCATGGTGCGCGGCGAAAGGACCGCGGCGGGCGCCGACTCCGCGCCGGACCTCCACGAGCGGGTCGACGCGCTCGAGCGCTCGCGCGAGCCGATCGGGGTGTGGGACGCCGATCCCCGGCAGCTCTGGGGAGAGCTCGGCGACGACTACCTCTGAGGCGCGAGCCGGCGGCGGCCCGTCAGTCCCGGTAGCCCGCGATGATCTGGCGGGCGAGGGTCGTGATCGGCGTGGAGGTCGAGCGTGAGCGGGTGCGCAGGATCTCGAAGGCGCGGTCGACGGTGGTGCGCTGGGAGTAGGCGATGATGCCCTTCGCCTGCTCGATCAGGACGCGGCTGTCGAGGGCGTGCTGCAGCTGCTCCTGCGTGACGGTGCTCTCGCGCAGTGCACGCTGGTGCAGGATGCCGATCGTCGCGACGTCGGCGAAGGCCTGCACCACGGCGATGTCGTCGGGGTCGAGGGTGCCGGTGCCGGCCTGGAAGAGGTTGAGCGAGCCGATGGTGGTGCCGCGCGAGCGCATCGGCACGCAGTGGGCGGAGCGGACGCCGAGATCGCTCGAGCGGGTGCGGAACTCGGCCCAGCGGTCGTCGACGGCGAGGGTGTCGGAGACGACGACGGCGTGTCCGGTCTCGTAGCACTCGACGCACGGGCCGTCGGTCTCGAGCTGCAGCAGCTCGATCAGCCGGGTGTCCTCGTCGGTCGAGGCGAGCACCTCGAGCGTCCCCTCGGGGCTCGCGAGGACGAGGCCGGCCGAGACGGCGTCGAACAGGGTCGCGCTGCTCTCGACGAGCATCTGGGCGAAGTCGACCACGTCGTAGTCGTCGACGAGCGTGTCGGAGAGGGCCACGAAGGTCGAGATGACGCTGCGCTCCCGGGAGTTGATCACCATGAATCGTCCTGAGCGGTGAGCGGGCGGTCGGGGAATCCGTCCTGGCGGGCGACGATGTCCTGGGCGACGTCGACGAGGGGGCGGTGCTGCGCGAACGCGTGGGCGCGCAGGAGCACGAGGGCGTCGTCCGAGTCGAGGCGGTAGCGGGCGATGATCATGCCGGTCGCCTGGTGGACGACCCGCCGGGAGCCGGGGTTGCTGCTCACCTCGCCCGCGTCGTCGCGGAGGACCGCGGCGAGCACCCGGAGCGACGTGGAGGGCGACTGCGCGCTGATCTCGGTGAGCACGTCGTCGTCGAGGACGATCGGGTCGCGGGTGTAGAGGTCGACCGCGCCGATGGAGAGGCCGGCGAAGGTGAGCGGGAAGGCGAACACCGAGCTGACGTCGAGGGCGTCCACCGCCTCGGCGAAGAGCGGCCAGCGCGGGTCGGTGCCGGTGTCGACGAGGGACACCGGGGCGCCCGCGGCGATCGCGTCCCAGCAGGGGCCCTGCCCGAGGTCGAGCTGGATCTCGTCGAGCCGCGCGGCCGTCCGGTCGCTGGCGGCGATGGTCTCGCCGCCGAAGGTGCGGCCGAGGGTGGAGATGGCGACGCCGTCGATCGGGTACCCGCGCAGATACGGGTCGCAGAGGACGGCGGAATCGGTCATCGCGCCTACCCTAGCCCCGCAGCGGCGGGTCGCTCGCTCGCGCTGAGGTGCGCGGTGCGGCGAGTCGCCCGAGCGCGGGGCGTGCGCGCCGCGAGCGGGCGAGACGGCGGACCGGGAACGGGCTGATCCTCCTGACCCGATGGGCGGGCCGGGGGGACGCGCCGAGGAGTGTCAACTGCGCGCTGACATGGCGGGCGAGACCCGGGTGGATCCCGCGCGGGCGATCGAGGGCGGCGATCAGATCGGCGACGGCTGCGGGAGCGGTTGCGGTGGTCGGGGCGTGCGACATGGCGGCTCCTCTCGTCGCGCTCCCTCGAGTCAACGGCGGGAGCCGCGGGATGTCAGGAGGTTTGACACATCCGGGTCCGCCCTCTACGGGCTCAGGCCGCGTCCGGCTCCGCGTCGTCCTCGGCGTCGTTCGTGAGGATCGTGAGCGCGGTGAACGGAGTGATCAGGATCAGCGCGGAGTTGACGCGCCCCTCGCCGTGGTTCACGGTGAGCCACTTCGGGGTCGCCGCGGCGAGGGCGGCGTCGACCTCGGCCCGGAACTCGGCGACGGTGCGACCGCTCACCGTGTACGGCGCTCCGTCGTAGAGGATGTCGAGCCGTCGCATCAGTGCGCCTCCCGATCGAACGAGCGGACGTGCTCGGTGTCGGGCTCGGCGACGACGTAGAGGCCGCCGGAGGAGTTGGCGAGATCGGTGAGCGCGGCGATCCAAGCGGGGTTGATGCGGGGCATCCGCCCGCCGAAGTACTTGTAGCGCAGGCCGACCGCGGGATGCAGCCAGATGGCGCTGCGGCCGTCGCCCATGCTGTGGTCGTCGCGCCAGCTGAGCAGGAACGACTCGTTGCGGCGGAGCTTGGCGGTGACGACGATCTGGAGGTGCGCGAGCACCCGGTCCTCGAAGTCGATCTCGACGGATCCGTCGTAGAACAGTTTTCCCATCGGCTTCTCCGGCTTGCATCACAGCCGGCACGCGCCCGCCTGTCTGCCACCTTTCTCCAGATCGACGGCCCTGACAACCCCGATCGATCCTCGCGTCCCTTCCGTCTCCTCCCCGATCTGTCAAGGACCTCCCCGGGGGCGGGGACCGCGACCGAGCATGAACGGCATGAAGCACATCCTCTTCGCCGACAAGACGATCCTGCTCGGGGACGACGCCGCGGACGCCCTGGTCGCCTATGCGGTCGCGCTCGGTGCCCATCAGACCGCCGACCGGGTCGAGTACACGGGGATCGGGTCGGACGGGGCGACGATCCAGGTGTCCTTCCTGCTCAACGGGGGCGCCTCGCTCGTCTCGGAGACGACGCCGTCCGAGCTGCCCGAGCCGGACAACCACGAGGAGGTGCGGCGGATCCGGGCGCGCACCGAGGCGCTCGTCGGGTCGCACCCCGTGCAGCCGGGCGACGGGGACCTGACCTCGGACTTCGACGTCGAGAGCAGTCTCGACTACTGAGCGATTCCTCTCAGCGGCCTGATGCCGCGGGGGAGGAGGAAGGACGCGACATGGTCTGCGAGTTCCCGGTGTGGGTGCACCTGGCCCGGAAGACGCCGGTGCGCGCGGCCGTGCGCGGCCGGGTCTACGAGATCGGCGCTCCCGAGCGCCCGGACGGCGAAGTGCTGCTGACGGTCTGGACCGGAGGGCGCGCCGTCGGTCACGTGCTGGCGACGGAGCCGCCCGTCTTCCGCCGCCTGGGCCCGCGCGCGGACCCGGCCCCGCAGCCCGTGAGCGGCATCCCCGAGCTGCTGGAGTGCGCGGCCGGGCTGCGCCCGCCCGCCGCCCGCCGCGAGATGCCACTTGTGAGCGCGACACGCCGCGGTGCTGGCGCATAAGTGGCATCTCGCGGAGGAGGAAGTGCGCTGAGGGCCGGTCTTGTGACGGGGGTGGATCTCGATAGGCCCGCTGCGCGGGCTACTCGATCAGCAGGGGGACTGCGCGGGCGGCCGCGAGATGCCACTTGTGAGCGCGACACGCCGAGGGATCAGTGCACAAGTGGCATCTCGCGGAGGGGGTCGACCGCCAGGCGGTCGAGGGCCAGCTGGGCGAGGGTCTCGGCGTGCAGGCCGAGCAGCGCGTCGTCGAAGACCGCCGACTCCGAGTGCATCGACGGCGCTCCCTCCGCCGGCACACCGGGCGGCCGGGTGCCGAGGAAGAGCAGCGTGCCGGGGATCTCGTCGAGGACGTAGGCGAAGTCCTCCGAGGCCATCGACGGCGAGGGGAGGCGGAGCACGCGGTCGGCGCCGTGGCGCGCGGTGAGCGAGGCGATCACCCGCTCGGTCTCCTCCGGGTCGTTGTGGGTGACGGGGTAGGAGTCGATGAACGCGGTCTCGACGCCGCAGCCGTGCGCCGCGGCGACGCCGGTCGCGAGCTCGGCGAGCGAGGAGCGGACGAGGGCGAAGGTGTCGCGGGAGAGGGTGCGGATGTTGAGCATCAGCTCGACCCGCGCGGCCAGGACGTTGGGCGCGGTCGAGTCGCTGACGATGCTCACCACAGAGACGACGGCGGGATCGGTGGCGGGGACGCGGCGGGCGACGAAGGTCTGCAGGGCCTGCACCAGCGCGGCCGCCGCGGGGATCGGGTCGACCGCGAGGTGCGGGAACGCGGCGTGCCCGCCGGTGCCGGTCAGGGTGATCCGCATGCCGCTGGCGCTCGCCATCATCGGACCGGAGCGGGTGACGAAGAGGCCGGAGTCGGTGGAGCAGTCGACGTGCATCGCGAAGGCGGCGACCGGGCGCTCGCCCGCGGCGTCGAGCACGCCCTCCTCGATCATCAGGCGGCCGCCGGCGAAGCCCTCCTCGCCGGGCTGGAGCATCAGCACGACGGTGCCGGCGAGCTCCTCGCGGCGGGCGGAGAGCAGGCGGGCCGCGCCGATCAGCCCGGCCATGTGCAGGTCGTGGCCGCAGGCGTGCATCGCGCCGTTGGTCGCGGCGAAGGGCAGGCCGGTCGCCTCGACGACGGGGAGCGCGTCCATGTCGGCGCGCAGCAGCACGACCGGTCCGGGGCGGCCGCCGCGGAGGACGGCGGTGATCGAGCCGAGGCCGCGGCCGGTCGTGATCTCGAGTCCGAGCGGCGCCAGCTCCTCGAGCAGCAGCGCCTGGGTGCGCGGGAGGGCGAGGCCGAGCTCGGGGTCGGCGTGCAGGCGGCGGCGCAGGCGGACGAGGTCGTCGTGGAGGCCGGGGATCACTGCGGGGCCTCCGGCTGCAGCGAAGCGTGCACGCGGCGCATCCGCTCGGCGAGGGCGGGATTGCGGTACGGCCCCGGAGCGTCGAGCGCGGCGGTGACGCGGTCGACGACCTCGGCCGGCTTGTCCTGGCTCATCTTCTCCTTGGCCTCGAGGCGGGTGACGCGGAGCCGGAAGCCGACGGTGCCGTGCACGATCCGCTCGGCGTAGGCCGCGTTCTCGGCGCTGATCCGCAGGCGGAACGGCTCGGGCAGCTCGTCCTCGAAGTGGTCGACGAGCCGCTCGAGCACGGCGAGGTTCTCCTCGTCGCCGAGCAGCTCGGGCACGCCCCAGACGTGCACGGCGGCGAAGTTCCAGGTCGGGACGGCCCGCGCGACCCCGTACCAGCTGGGCGAGACGTAGCCGTGCGGGCCCTGGAAGACGACGGCCAGCTCGGACTCGCCGAGCCGGTGGGCGCGCTCGTCGGGCCGGCCGACGTGGCTGACCAGGACGAGCTCGTCGGGGTCGGCGCCGGGGAGCGGCTCCTCCAGCAGGAACGGGTAGTGCGAGACGACGACGCCGTCCGCGGTGGCGCTGACCATCGTCGCCCAGGGCGTCGCGCGGATCAGCGCGCGGATCTCGGCGGGGTCGGTCATCGCGTACTCGGTGCTCTCACGCATCGGCGGTCCTCTCGGCGCGGGCGGCGGTCCGAGCCAGGATCGCAGCGAATTCGGGCCAGAGCTCCACGGGGATGTCGTGGCCCATCTCCTCGTAGAGGTGCAGCTCGGCCTGGGGGAGGATCCGCGCGGTCTCGAGCGCGGCGCTCCAGTGCAGGCTCTGGTCGCCGCGGCCGTGGATGATCGCGACCGGCACGGTGACCTCCGCCATCGCCTCCCGCCGCTCGAGCGGCCCGCGCAGCAGCGCGTTCCACTGCCGGATCAGCCCGGTCGGGGTGTACGCGCGGTCGTAGTAGCGCGCGCCGAGGGCGGCGCTCGCCGCCTCGTCGAAGGGGAAGCCGGGCGACTGGTAGTGCCGCTGACCGCCGACGAACATCGCGATGTAGGCGTCGCGGTCGAGGACCTCCGGGACCTCGGTGATCGGCTCGCCGGTGTGCTCGCCGACCAGGAACTCGGGCGCCGAGCTGAGCGACGTCGACATCAGGCCGAGCGAGGCGACCCGCTCCGGGTGCTGGATCGCGACCAGCTGGGCGAGGTAGCCGCCCATCGACATGCCGGTGAGGTGCGCGCGCGCGATCCCGAGCTCGTCGAGCACCGCGACGACGTCGAGCGCCATGTCGGCGAGGTCGTAGCCGGCCGCGGTGTCCTCGGGGCCGCCGGTCGCCTGGCTGAGGCCGACGTCGCGGTTGTCGGTGCGGACGACGAAGAAGCCGTGCTCGGCGAGCAGCTCGCAGAAGCGGTCGTCCCAGCCGATCAGCTGGGCGCCGCCGCCGTGCAGCAGGACGAGCGGGCGGCCAACGGGGTCGCCCGTCGTCTCGTAGTGCACGGCGACGCCGGCCGGGGTGGTGATCAGGGGCATGGCGGAGGGGTCCTGTCGGGGAGGTGCGGGGGAGGCGGGAGCAACTGTGGAGAACGGGCGGCCTGTGCGGCCTGTGGAGGAGAAGCTGTCAGAGCGTGGACCAGGTGGGACGGCCGCCGAGCAGCGTCGCGGCGACCGGGGTGCTGCGCAGCGCGTCGGTGTCGAGTGCGCCGTCGGCGTCGGTGGTCGCCGGATCGCGGTCGAGCAGCACGAGGTCGGCCGGGGCGCCGACGGCGACGGCCGCCCCGCGGGTGCTGGCGGCGAGGGCGACGTCGAACGGCAGCCGCTCGGCCGGGTGCCAGGCCTCGCGGCCGTCGCGGCGGCGGCTGACGGCGGCGGCCAGCGAGACCCACGGGTCGAGCGGGGCGACGGGCGCGTCGGAGCCGAGGGCGAGGGTCGCGCCGGCGGCGTGCAGCGAGGCGAAGGCGAAGGAGCGGTCGGTGCGGCCGGCCCAGTGCCGGTCCGCGACGTCGCGGTCGTCCATCGCGTGCTCCGGCTGCACGCTCGCGACGAGCCCGAGGCGGCCGAAGCGCGCGAAGTCCTCCGCCGCGACGAGCTGGGCGTGCTCGATCGTGCCCGCGAGGCCGAGCCGCTCGAAGACGTCGAGCACCGCGGCGTTCGCGCGGTCGCCGATGGCGTGCACGGCCGGGAGGATCCCGGCGTCGCGGGCGCGGATCAGCAGGCCCTCCACCTCCTCCGGAGCGACGCTCAGCACGCCGCACGGATGCGGGTGGTCGGCGGCGATGCCGGGGTAGGGGTCGAAGCAGTAGGCGGTGCGGGTGTTCAGCGAGCCGTCGACGACGATCTTGAGGCGGCCCATCCGGGCGAGGCCGGCCGGGTCGAGGGCGTCGCCGGTGCGCAGTCCGCGGGCGATCGCGTCGTCGAGCCGGTCGGGCCAGACCGAGGTCTCGACGCGCAGGGACGTGACGCCCTCCGCGATGCGGGCCGGCCAGGCGCGGGAGTTGTCGGCGTTCTCGAACTCGACGATGCCCACGACTCCCCGGGCCGCGGCGGCCTCGGCGGTCTCCCGGTAGGCGGCGGACGTCGGCAGGCCGACCGCGTCGATCAGGTCGAGCGTGCCGATCCACTCCGTCTCGCGCAGCACGCCGTCCTCGGGGATCGACAGGCCGAAGCGGCGGCCGGCCGCGCTGTTCAGCCAGCCGCAGTGCAGGTCGCCGCTGATCAGGACGAGCGGCCGGTCGGGCGCGATCGCGTCGAGCGCCGCGCGGGTCGGCGCGTCCGTCCAGAGGCCGTCGCGGAAGCCGTAGCCGATCAGCACGGCGTCCTCGCGCACCGGCAGCGCCGCGCGCATGATCGCCACGGCCTCGGCGGCGCTCGCCGCGGGGGCGAGGTCGACCCGCTGCCTCCGCACCACCCACTGGGTGAAGTGCACGTGCGCGTCCCAGAAGCCGGGCGCGACGAAGCGGCCGTCGGCGTCGAGCGCCTCGGTGCTGCCCGGCAGCGTGCCGGCCGGAGCGATCGCGGCGATCAGGCCGTCGCGCAGCAGCAGGTCGGCGGGGGCGTCCTGCCCTGCGAAGCGAGCGGAGCGGATCAGGAGCTCGGTCATGCGTCCTCCAGGTCGAGAGGCCGGCCCATCACGGGCACGGCCCGGAGCAGCTGCCTCGTGTACGGGTCGGCGGGATCCGACAGGACGGCGTCGGTCGTACCGTGCTCGACGAGGCGCCCGCCGCGCATCACCGAGACCTCGTCGCTGACGTAGCGGACGACGGCGAGATTGTGCGAGATGAAGAGCATGGTCAGCTCGAGTCTCTGCTGCAGCTCGCGGAGCAGGTTGAGCACCACGCCCTGCACCGAGACGTCGAGCGCCGAGGTGATCTCGTCGGCGATCAGCACCTCCGGCTCGGCGGCCAGCGCCCGGGCGATCGTGATCCGCTGGCGCTGCCCGCCGGAGAAGGCGGTCGGGCGGTCGTCGGCGCGCGCCGGGTCGATGTGCACCAGGTCGAGCAGCTCGCGGACCCGGTCGTCGCGCGCGGCGCCGGAGTGCCGCCGGCGGGTCGCGAGCAGACCCTCGGCGATCGAGGCGCCGACGCTCATCCGCGGATCGAGCGCCGACAGCGGGTCCTGGAACACCATCTGCACCCGGCGGCGCGCGGCCCGGGCGGACGGCTCGCGGCTGGTGATGTCGACGCCGTCGAGCAGGATCCGCCCGGAGTGCAGCGGGGTGAGGCCGACGGCGACGCGGGCCACCGTCGACTTGCCGGAGCCGGACTCGCCGACCAGCCCGTGCGTGGTGCCGGGGCGGACCGTGAGATCCACGGCGTCGACGGCCGTGGTCGCCGAGCGGCCGTGGCCGAAGCGCACGGTCACCGCCTCGTAGCGCAGCTCGCTCATGCGGTCAGTGCCTCCTGGTCGTGGGCGGGCCGACCGGTCGCCGCGGCCTGCGGCTGCTCGTCGATCGCCGCGATCACCGGGAGCGGCGCGCTCCGGTCGGTCGCCATGTCCGGCACGCAGGCGATCAGCCCGCGCGTGTAGGGGTGCTGCGCCTCGTCGAGGCGGGCGGCGGCGATCTCCTCGACCACGCGGCCGTCGCGCATCACGACGATCCGGTCGCAGAAGCCGCTGACCAGCGCGATGTCGTGCGAGATGAAGAGGATCGCCGCACCGGTCGCGTCCTGCGCCTCGCGCAGCGCCTGCATCACCTGCCGCTGCACCGTGACGTCGAGCGCGGTGGTCGGCTCGTCGGCGATCAGCAGCCGCGGCGTGCCCATCAGGCCCATCGCGATCATCGCCCGCTGCCGCATGCCGCCCGAGAACTCGTGCGGCAGCCGGCCGACGCGCTTCTCGGCGTCCGGGATGCGCACCAGGTTCAGCTTGTCGATCGCGCGGCGCAGCGACTCGGCGCGCGGGGTGCGGGCGTGCACCTCGCTCGCCTCGCGCAGCTGGCGGCCGATGGTGAGCGCCGGGTTGAGCGAGGTCAGCGGGTCCTGGAAGATCATCGCCTGCTCGAGACCGAGGCGGCGGCGCTCGGCGGCGTTGGGCACCGCGGTCATGTCGATGCCGCGGAAGACGAGCTGCTCACTCGTGACCAGCGCGTCGGGGCCGAGCAGCCCGGCGACGGCGCTCGCCGTGACCGACTTGCCCGAGCCGCTCTCGCCGACGATGCCGACCGTCTCGCCGGGCAGGATCGTCAGGTCGACGCCGTGCACGCGCTCGGTCATCGCGCCGTCGCGGCCGGGGAACGCCACGCGCAGCCCGGACATCTCGACGACGGGCATCGCGTCCGTCACGGGTGCGACGACCTCGTCCGAGCGCCGGCGCTTCACGGCCTTCACCGGGCGGCGGCGCGAGGACGACTCGCTGAAGACCTCGCCGAGCAGCGCGAAGACGACGCCGACCAGCACCACGGCGATGCCGGGGCCGATCGCGGCCATCGGGTCGACGTAGATCCGCTTCGCGCCCTCGTTGAGCAGCCGTCCCCAGTCGTACTCGGGCGCCTGGACGCCGAGGCCGAGGAAGGACAGCGCGGCGAAGGAGAGCAGCGTGACGGAGGCGTGCGCGGCCGAGTTGACCAGCAGCGGCGGCAGGATGTTCGGCACCACGTGCCGGGCGGTCGTGCGGAGCGGGCGGCTGCCGAGCATCCCGGCGGCGCGCACGTAGTCGCTCGAGGAGACCGACGCGGCGAGCGTGCTGGTGAGCCGCGCGAAGACCGGGATGCCGGCGAAGCCGACGGCGAGCATCGCGCCGACCGCGGTCGTGCCCCAGATCACCGAGAAGAACAGCGCGAGCAGCAGCCAGGGGAAGGACAGCAGGATGTCGATGAGCCCCGCGATCAGCCGCTGCAGCAGGCGCGGCAGCAGCACCGCGACGACGCCGAGCAGCACGCCGCCGAGGACGGAGATGCCGGTCGCGCCGAGGGTGAGCAGCACCGAGACCCGGGTCGCGACGACGACGCGGGCGAAGAGGTCGCGGCCGAGGTCGTCGGTGCCGAAGGGGTGCGCGAGGCTGACGCCCTGCTGGCGGTCGGCGATCGAGCGCTCGGTGGCGAGGTCGCCGAAGAGGATCGGGCCGAGAACCGTCGCGAGGACGACCAGGACGAGGCCGACGGCGGCCGCGACGCCCTGCGGGGTGCGCAGCGACTCCGGGAGCCGGTGGGCGAGCGGCGGGCGGGGGGAACGGGATGCAGTGCTCATGGCTCAGGCCTCCGCGATGGCCGACCGCGGGTCGAGCGCGGCGAGCAGCAGGTCGATGACGAGGTTGGCAGCGAGGACCAGGACGGCGTACATCAGCACGATGCCCTGGATCAGCGGGTAGTCCTTGGTAGTGATCGACGAGACGATCGTCGAGCCGATGCCGGGGATGACGAAGACCGTCTCGATCAGCACCGTGCCGGCGACGAGGCCGGTGAGCACGACGCCGCCCGCGGTGAGCGTCGCCGTGACGATGTTGGGCAGCGCGTGGCGGAGGTAGAGCAGGTGCCCCGGCAGCCGCTTGCTGCGCGCGGTGGTGAGGTAGGGCGCCTCCAGCACCCGCACCATCTCGACGTGCACGATGCGAGAGAGGTAGGCGAGCGGGCCGATGGCGAGGGCGAGCACCGGCAGCACCGCGTACTCCGGGCCGCCCCAGCCCGCGGACGGCGCGAGCGGCACCACGATGCTGAACAGCCAGATCAGCACGACCGCGAGCAGGAAGTTCGGTATCGCGATCACGACGCCGAGCAGGCCCGAGACGCCGAGGTCGAGCGTGCGGTGCTTGCCGGCGCGGGCCGAGACGGCCGTGGCGACGCCGATCGGGAACGCTCCGAGCGCGGCGACCGCGAACGACACGACCGAGAGCATCAGCGTCGCGGGCAGCCGCTCGGCCAGCGTCGTGCCGACCGGGCGCTGCGTGCTGATCGAGGTGCCGAGATCGCCGCGGAGCAGCCCGCCGAGGTAGTTCGCGAACTGCTGGCCGATCGGCAGGTCGAGGCCGAGGGTGCTGCGCAGCACCGCCACGGTCTCGGCCGGCGCCGTCGGGCCCAGCGCCGCGCGCACCGGGTCGCCCGGCACGAAGTGGACCATGAAGAAGGAGGCGATCAGCACGATCACCAGCGAGACTGCCGCGCGGGCGAACCGCTTGAGCAGGAAGGCGAGGCGCGGGGAGCCGACCGCGCCGAGCAGACGATCCCCCCGGCGCGGACCGGCCGCGGGCGCGCTCGGCGGGGAGGCCGGTGACAGCGGGGCCGTGGGTCGCACCGAGGGGATCGTCATGGTCAGCCCTGCATCCGGATCGTGGTGGGAGCGACGGTGCCGGGACGCTCGAGGGTCGCGCCCTTGACGTACATCGGCGACTCCGTCTCGGCGAGCGGGAAGACGTCGACCCGCTCGATCAGCTCGGACTCGGCCTGCTTCCAGATGCCGCAGGCCTCGTCGGCGCTGCCGGCGCTGAGCGCCTGCGTGGCGAGCGCGTTGTACTCGGGGTTCGAGACGCCCATGAAGTTGTAGCCGCCGTTCTCGCTCGTCTCACCGAGGAAGAACAGGCTCAGCACCACGGGGCTCGAGGGGGCGAGCTGGATGAAGCCGGTGTCCCAGTCGTAGCTCTGGTAGAGGTCGGTCGACCAGCCCGCGGAGTCCTCGGCGACCAGGTCGGTCGTGATGCCGAGCTCGTTCCACTCCTGCTGGACCTCCTCGGCGGCGGCGCCGTGCGAGGGGGTTCCGGCGTCGTAGAGGAAGCGGATCGTGAGCGGCTCGCCGTCCTTCGCGCGCAGTCCGTCGGAGCCGAGCGGGTAGCCGGCCTTGTCGAGCAGCTCGCCCGCGGCGTCCACGTCGGTGTCGGGCAGCGTCCACTCCGGGCCGCCCGCGACGCAGGTGAGCGGGATCTGGTTGACCAGCGAGACGGAGTCGACGGCGTTGCCGTCGGTGACCAGCTCGCCGACGGCGTCGCGGTCGAGCGAGAGGGTCAGCGCCTGGCGGACGCGGACGTCGGCGGTGGGGCGGTCGGCGCGCTCGTTGAAGAGCATCTCGCCGATCGGGTTCAGCACGCCCTCGGTGTCGAGGCCGGCGGCGTCGAGGCGCTGGCGGTCGGCGCCGATGACGGAGGCGGCGTTCAGCTCGCCCGAGATCAGCAGGTTCGCGGCGGTCGCCTCGTCGGTGATCACCCGCGCCTCGATCTCGTCGGGCAGGCCCTCGGTGTCGCTGGTGACGTCGTCCGGGCCCCAGGTGTAGCCGTCGCGCTTCGTGTAGGTGTAGTCGGAGCCGGGGTTCGACGCGGTCAGCGCGTAGAGCGCGGTGCCGTTGGTGGTGTCGGTCAGGGTCGACGGGTCGTCGAGGCCGGCCTGGCAGACCATCTCGATGCTGCCGGTGCCCTGCAGGAGGAACGGGTTGTTGGCCGTCGAGGTGACGGTGACGACGTTCCCCTCCGCGGTCGCCGTCATGTCGGCGGTGACGTTCGAGCCGAACCAGAACGTGCCGTTGTCGGCGTTCGCCTGGTAGGCGAAGTTCGCCGCGGCCGTCTCGGCGGTGAAGGGGGTGCCGTCGGCGCAGGTGATGCCGTCCTTCAGCGTGTACGCGATCGAGGTGGGCGTCGACTCCCAGCTCTCGGCGAGGAAGGGCACGACCTCGCCCTCGGGGGTCGTGTAGGCGAGCGAGTCGTAGCCGAACGTCACCATCGCGCGCTGCACGAGCGAGACGCCGGTGAACGGGTTGAGGCTGCCCGGGTCGTCGTTGATCGCGAGGGAGAAGGTGCCGCCCGAGACGGGGTCGGCGCCGGCCGCGGAGCCGCCGGCCGGGGCCGAGCAGGCGCTCAGGGCGAGCAGCGCCACCAGCGAGCCCGCGGCGACGGCCGGGACTCGGAGCGCTGTGGTGCGGGGAGAACGGGTCATGATGCGTCCTTCGGGGAATGCAGGGCGAGTGGTGCAGGACTCCCGATCAGGGCCAGCGGGCCCGCGGCCTTCACGGAGACTTTGAGCGACGCGCTGGCCGAGTACGACAGCGGCGTCTCGAGCACGTCGACGATCTCGACGAGGCGCGGATCGGCGCCGGCCTGGATCGCGCGCTCGATCGCGATCCGCCCGGCCGCCTCGATCGCGGCGGCGCGGTCGACGTGGTCGCACAGCTGGTCGGCGCGGCCGCCGGCCAGGGCGATCGCGGCGCCGACGGCGTTGGCCACATTGCCGCGGTCGGGGCGGAGCACCTCGCTCGCGCCGTGCACGTGGTCGGGCACCAGGAAGCCGCCGCCGCCGACGACCACGAGCGGCAGTCCGACGCGGCCGAGCGACATCCGCTCCACGGCCGACTCGATCCGGTCCTGCGCGACGGCGAGGGCGTTGCCGAGGCCGGAGCGGGTGGCGCGGTCGAGCGCGGGGAGGCTCCGGCCGGGGATCATCCCGGGCAGCTGCATCGCGGCCGCGTCGGTGAGCGTGGCGGTCGCTCCGCCGAAGAGCAGGCCCTCGCGGGCGATGCGGTAGCCGACCGAGTCGGTGGTCGGCACGCCGGTCGCGAGGTCGACGACGGTGCCGCCGCCGATCCCGACGCTGAGGATGTCGGGCATCCGGAAGTTGGTGCGGACGCCGCCGATCTCGCGCGGCAGGGTCGACTCGCGGGGGAAGCGGTCGACGAGCACGCCGAGGTCGCTGGTGGTGCCGCCGATGTCGATGATGATCGCGTCGTCGGCGCCGGAGAGGAACGCGGCTCCGCGGATCGAGTTGGCGGGACCCGAGCCGATGGTGAGCACCGGGTAGCGGGCCGCGTACTCGACGGCCATCAGCGTGCCGTCGTTCTGGGCGAAGAAGGTGGCGGCGTCGAGGCGCTCCTCGTCGACCACGGTGAGCAGGCCCTGGGTGACGTCGCGGGCGATGCCGTGCAGCGCGGCGTTGAGCACGGTCGCGTTCTCGCGCTCGAGGAGGCCGAGTGCGCCGATCTCGTGGCTGAGCGAGACGGGCAGGTCGACGCCGACGTGGTCGGCGACCAGCGCGGCGACCTCGAGCTCCTGCTCCGGGAAGGAGGGGCTGAAGATCCCGCAGACGGCGACGGCGTCGAAGCGGCCCTCGAGCGAGTCGAGGAAGCGGCGGATGCCGTCGACGTCGAGCGGCGAGATCGGGTAGCCGTCGATCAGGTGGCCGCCGCCGGCGAGCAGGCTGCCGGCGAGCACGGTGCCGCGGAGGTCGGCGGGCCAGCCGGAGAGCGAGGGGAACTCGGTCGAGGCGGGGGCGCCGAGGCGGATCACGGCGACGCGGCCGAGGTCGCGGCGGCGGACGATCGCGTTGGTGGCGTGGGTGGTGCCGAGCATGACGCGGGAGACGCGGTCGCGGTCGGCGCCCAGCTCGCCGAGCACCGCGGAGAGCGCGGCGCGGATGCCGCCGGTGACGTCCTCGGTGGTGGCCTGCTTGGTCCAGGCGGTCACGGCGCCGTCGGCGTCGAGCACGACGGCGTCGGTGTTGGTGCCGCCGACGTCGATGCCGACGGACAGGTCGCGGGGCTGTGCGCTCATCGGGCCACCTCCGCCACGGCGCCGTCGAACGGCACGTAGTCGAAGTCGAAGTCGAAGGCGGCGGGTCCCGCCAGCTCGATCCCGCGCGGGGTCCGCCAGAGCGGATCGCAGGCCCAGGCGAGCACGCTGACGCGCTGGCCGAAGCGGAGCATCTCGGTCGAGATCGCCTCGCCGGTCTCGGAGTCGAGGATCGAGACGAGGTCGGGGACGCTGACGACCACGCCGCCGTCCTCGATCACCACGAGGTTCTCGTTCTGGATCTCGACCCGCACCATCCGGCTGCGGTCGGCGCCGACGCCGTCGATCGTGACGGAGCCGCGGGTGAAGCCGCCCTCGGTGCTGCGGTCGATGTCGATCACCTTGCCGCCGATCAGCACGGCCGCGCCGAGCTCCTCGGCGATGTCGGCCACCGGGTCGGCGGAGGCGAGCAGGCGGCGGCCGACCTGGATCGCGCGGCTGACGGTGCCCTCGATCACGGCGCCCGGGGCGGTCTCGTGGGTGAGGAGGTAGTGCGCGCCGAGGGCGATGCCGCCGGCGGCGACGGTGAAGGCGCGGGCGTGGCGCTCGAGCCAGGCGATGTCGACGGTGCGCAGGACCGTGACGTTGCCGACCACGTCGCTCATCACCGCGAACTCGCTCGGCAGGCCGGCGACGTTCATCGAGATCATCGTGGCCTTGGGGAACGCGCGGCCCATGCCGTCCGCGTCGAGCACCGCGAGGCCGAGCTCCGCGGCCCAGCCGACCGGCGCGACGCCGTTGCTGCCGCCGATCTCGGCCGCCATCACGGTCGTGACCGGGCGGCCGATCAGGCGCTCGACCTCGCGGAGCAGCGTGTGCGCCTGGCTGCTCGAGCCGAGCATCTCGATGCCGACCGACGGGGCGCCCATCCCGGACATGATGATGACCGCGTCGTCCGGGCCGAGGTCCGCGATGCCGACGACGCGCACCGGGCCGTTGGCCTCGATCGCGTTCTCGACCGAGAGCTGAGCGCCGTGCACCGAGCCGCCTCCGCCGGTGCCGAAGACCGCGCAGCCGGCGGCCAGGGGAGCGACGTCGTCGCGGGTGATCAGGCGGACGGGGCTCGGTCCGGCCGGGGGCGTGAAGCTCATGCTCCGAGGCTAGCCACGGGTGCAAGCGGGCGGAATGTGCCGTCACCATGAGGAAACGGCCATGATTGTGCTCATGGCACATACGTCGCTCCTCCATGTCCTCGAGCACGGCGAGCAGTTCGGCATGGTCTGCCGCGCGGGCGACCCGGCGGGAGTCGCGCTCAGCGGAGTGGAGATGCTGGCGCTCGAGGACGTGGGACAGGCGCTGCCCGGGCACCTGGTGATCGTGCTGCACGGAGCGGAGCAGCCGCGGGCGTACCAGATCGACATCGTCATCCGGCGGGCGATCGCGGCCGAGGTCGCCGCGCTGCTCTTCGTGGGCGAGCTGGCGCTGGCCGAGACCTCGCGCTCGCTGGCCGACCGCGGCGCGCTGCCGGTGCTGACCGCGAGCGCGCCGCCGTCCGAGCTGGCCGTCTCGATCGACCGGCTGCTGCGCGGCGGGGCGGCCGAGGCACTCGGCCGGGCGGAGCTCGCGATCGCCGCCGCCCGGGCCGCCTGCGACGGCGACCCGCTCGATGCGCGCTCGGCCGTGCTCGACGCGGCGACGGCGGCGCTCGGGATCGAGCTGCGGATGGTCGAGGATCCGGCCGTCACCTGGAGCGACCCCGACGCGGTCTGCATCGGCGAGGTCGCGGTCGGGCGGCTGGTCGCGGAGCAGCCGGAGACCGCGGCGGTGATCGCGCTGCCGGTGATCGCCGCGCTGCTGTCGCGGGCGCTGCAGCGCGAGTCGCAGGTGCGCTTCGGCCCGGCGCGCTCGCGGGCCGACCTCGTGGTCGAGCTGCTGCTGGCCGAGTCGTCGCGCATCGACGCCCTCGCGGTGGACGCCGCGCGGGCCGGGCTGCCGGTCGCCTCCGCGCACGCCGCCGCCTGGATCACCCCGCGCCACCGCGACGACGCCGAGCGCCGCCTCCCCGCGGCCCTGGTCGCGGCGATCGAGCTGAACGCCTTCCAGCTGACCGACGGCCGCGACGAGGTCTGGCACCTGGCGGTCTTCCACGACGACCTGGTGGTGGTGGCGTCGGAGGAGTCGGGGGCGCCGGACCACCAGCGGCGCGTGCGGGACGTGGCCGAGCGGCTGATCGCGTACGGTGCGGCTCTTGCGGGGGAGGGCTGGACCTTCACGGTCGGCCTCGGCACGCCGCAGTCCGGCGCCTCGGGGCTCCGGCAGTCGGCGACGGAGGCGCGGATCACCGCCGGCTCGGCCGTCGCGGCGGGGCGCCTCGGGGCTGTGGAGGTGACCGATGTGACCGGCCTGCGCCGGGTGCTGCTCGACTTCTACGCATCCCCGCTCAGCCGCGCGCTGCTCGACGACGTGCTCGCTCCGCTCGACGCCCTCGGCGCGGAGCGCTCCGCCATCTCGGTGCGCACGCTGCTCGCATACCTCAGCAACCGCAACTCCCTGGCGCGGGCCGGCGAGGTGCTGCTGCTGCACCCGAACGCCGTGAACTACCGCGTGCGCCGCATCGAGCAGGCGCTGGCCCTGGACCTCGAGGACCCGGACACCCGCTTCGCGCTGGAGCTGGCCTGCCGCCTGCGGGTGATGGCGACGACGCGCTGAGGCGTGCTGCCGCGTCGACTGGACGCGGAGCGGGGGCTGCGAGGGCGCCGGAGCCCGATACGGGTCCACTCGCGCGGGAGGCGCACTGCGACTGGACACGGAACGGGGTGTGACCGAGCATCGGAGCCCGCCACCGGTCCACCCGCGCGGATCCGGCGCCCTGTCAACACCTCGATGTCTGAAGGGATGTTCAGATAGCGTCGTCGACGAGCGGATCCGGAGTCGGCCGTCGTCGCATCCCCCCGCGGCCCCACGAGAAGGCGCCCGCCCGCGGACGCCGACCCCCGGGCCGTGGCGACGAGGGCACTGCTCGCCCGCCGCAGGAGAGCCCCCACTCCCTCGCGGCCGGTCGGACGCACGTCACCGGGCCCCGCCGCTCCCCGCCCCCGACTGCGCGCCGAAGGATCTCGATGACGACTCTGCTGGACCCCCGACCCCCCGAAGGCCGACGCATCACCGGCGAACGGCCGTGACCGTGACCGGCCTCGACGACACCCGCACCCCGCCACTCGAGAACGCGCGCGAGCTGGTCCTCCACGCCTGCCGCGTCGGGGACGCCGAACTGCAGTCGCACATCGACGATCTCTGGGCGGCCAAGCCGGACCCGGAGAGGACGCGCGGACTGCTCACCCGCTACCGGCGCGAGGTCGAGGACGCCCGCAGCCTCCTCGCAGCAGCCGCCGACCCGCAGTGGTGGCGGTCGGCGACCGCCGAGCAGATCGAGGCGAGCTGCCGGGCCGCGAGGATCTGGGCCGAGGGCGACCCGGTCTGCGCCGACCTCGAGCGGGCGTTCGCCGCGCAGCTCCGGAGCGTCCTCGGCATCGACCTGACGCAGATCCCGCGTCACGAGCGGAGCCGCTGACCTGCGGTGTCGGGCCTTCGATGCTCCTCGCCGGAGTCTCTGCGCTCTGTGATGGAAGTGGGCGTGCGCACTTGAGCATGGAAGGCCCGATCGGCTGAGGAAGGCCGGTTCTCGGGGCTTCCAGCCTTCGTCGTGCACGCCCGCGCGCGGACATCGTCAGCGCAGCACCGCCGACACCGCCTCCGCCAGCCGGATCGCCGCGCGCTCGAGCTCGCGCAAGCGCGCCGTGACGTCATCGGCCATGCCCACCAGGCACGCCGCCGCCACGACCGCGCCGCTCGCGTCGCGGATCGGCGCCGAGATCGAGACCATGCCCGCGTCGTCGTAAGCCTGCATCGAGAGGACGCCGTCGCGGCGGACGGTCTGCATCCGGCGGAGGAACCGGGTCAGGTCGCGCGGGGTGTGCCGGGCCGGGAACAGCTGGGTCAGCTCGTCCGGCTCGAGGTCCATCAGCATGGTGGGGCCGCCGTCCGAGCCGACGATCGGATGGGCGCGGCCGAGCCAGGGGATCATCGCCAGGCCGTCGCCGGCCAGGCTACGATCCAGCACAGCGAGCTCCTCGACCAGGGTGAGGCTGCGCATCCCCGCGAGCACGGTGACGAACGCGCAGGCGCGCAGGCTCCGCGCGGCCTCGGCGACCAGCGGGCCGCCGCGCGACACGATCAGCGGAGCGGCCGCCGCCCCGAACCAGCCGTGCACGACCCAGGCGACGCGGAACTCCCCGTCGCCGCCGCGCTCGACCACGCCCGCTTCGACGCACGCATCGAGCAGCCGACCGGTGCGGTCGCGGCGCAGCCCGGTCGCCCGCGCGGCGCCGGCGGCGGTGTCCGGCCCGTCGGCCAGGTGCTGCAGGAGCGGGAGGGCCGCGTGCAGCGCGGAGCCGCCGGCGGTCGAGACGGTTGAGACCGGCGGTTCGTCGCCGTCCGCCGTGTCGCGCCCCGCGCCCGCCTCCCGCGACCCGTCGAGCCCCGCCTCGATGCTCCGTCGTGCGACCGCCAGCGCCCGCCGGATCCGCGGCCCGTTCTCGCGCAGCCGCACCGCCGGCAGCCGCACCGCCAGCACCGCCGCGCACTCGCCGGCGGGCGTCAGCAGCGGCGTCGCGATCTCGACGCGCAGCCCCTCGGCCGTCTCCACGACGGCGTCCTCGCCGAGGCGGAGCGGATCCGCGGCCAGGGCGATCGCGCCGCCCGCGTCGTCGATCCGCTCGCCGACCGCGGCGGGGGAGTGCAGGGTCCACGACGAGAGCACGCTCCCGATCACGCGCATCGCCCCGGGCGCTCCGGCCGCCAGCACGACCGTCTCGCCGGTCTGCTGCGCCGCGAGCGTCAGCGCGAACCGGAGCGACCGCGCGACCGGCGCCGCAGCCCGCCCCGAGAGCCGCACGGCGACCGCGCCCAGGCGGTAGCTGCCGTAGTCCGCGCCGCGCTCGATCAGCCCGGTCCGCTCCAGCTCCGCGCACAGCCGCGAGACCGAGCTGAGCGGCGCGCCGAGCTCGGCGGCGATCACGCCGACCCCGAGCGGCGCCGTCGGATCCGGCCGCTCCCCGAGCAGCCGCACGACCCGCAGCCCCGTCGTCACGCGTCCGCTCACGAGCCGCCCCTCCTGCAGAACCCTCAATCTCGAGGCGCCCGAATTGTCACCAGCACGCACTGTAACAGCGCCGGAACCCGCCGTTCCTACAGTCGTCTCACTCGCCCGGCGGCGGTCACGACGGCCCGCCGAGCGCGACGACGGCGCGCCGTCGCCCGCTCCACGAACGCTTCCCGCAGCCCTAGGAGTCCCATGAACCCGACCGTCCCCCGTTCCGCACGCACGGCGCCCCGCGCCACGCCGCGCCCCGCCCGCCGGGCCGCCGTCGTCACCGCGGTGCTCGCCTCCGCGGCCCTCCTCGCCGGCTGCTCGACCGACGCCGCCGCCACGACCGACGCGGAGCCGAGCGCCCTGTTCGAGCAGAGCATCGCCGACCTGGTGCCCGAGGACATCGCCGCGGCCGGCGAGATCCGCATCGCGAGCGGCCCCGGCTATCCGCCGCTGCTCGACCTCGCGGAGGACGGTACGACGCTCTCCGGGTCGCAGCCCGAGGAGATGAGCCTGATCGGCGAGGTGCTCGGCCTCGACATCGTCTTCGAGGACATCAAGTTCGACGCGCTCTTCCCCTCGCTCGCCTCCGGGAAGATCGACGCCGCGGCAGCCGCGCTGGGCGTCACAGCCGAGCGGCTGGAGACCGTCGACTTCGTCAGCGACTTCCTCGGCGGCACGACGCTCCTGGTCGAGGGCGGCAACCCGCTCGACCTCACGATCGACACGCTCTGCGGCCAGTCCGTCGGCGTCCTCAAGGGCTCGACCGAGAACGACATCACGCTGCCGAAGTGGGACGCCGTCTGCACCGAGGCGGGCGAGCCGGCGATCGAGATCTCGACCTTCCCGACCGCGGCCGACGCCGTGCTCGCCCTGAGCTCCGGCCGCGTCGACGCGACGGTCAGCGCCGTGCCGCCCGCCGTCTTCCAGGCCGAGCAGTCCGACGGCGCGCTCGAGGCGCTCGACGTCAACTTCGAGCCGAGCCCCTGGGGCATCGCCTTCCCGGACGGCTCCGAGCTGGCCCCCGCCTTCCAGGCCGCCCTCGAGCACCTGATGACGACGGGCGACTACCAGGAGAACCTCGAGCGCTTCGGCGTCGAGGTCGGCGCGGTCGAGCAGGCCGAGCTCTACACCGACCCGGCCCAGATCAGCGGATGACCGCCGTGGAGGAGCGCGCGACGACCACCGCGCCGCCCGAGACCGTGGTCCCCGTCCGGCACTGGGGGCGGCGGGCCGCGACCGTCGTGATCCTCGTGCTCGCGGCGCTGCTCGCCCACTCGGTCGCGACCAACCCCAACTTCGAGTGGGGCAGCGTCTTCGGCTACTTCCTCGACGGGCGGATCCTCCGCGGACTCGGCACCACGCTCCTGCTGACCGTCATCGCGATGGTCGTCGGCATCGTGATCGGCGTGCTGATGGCCGTCGGCCGGCAGTCCCCGACCCTCGTGGTGGCGACAGCGGCAGGCGGGTTCGTCGCCTTCTTCCGCGGCACGCCGCTGCTGGTGCAGCTCATCTTCTGGTTCAACCTCGCCGCGCTCTACCCCGAGCTGAGCCTGGGGATCCCGTTCGGCCCGACCTTCGCCAGCGCCGACACCAACGTGCTGATCAGCCCCTTCCTCGCCGCGATACTCGGCCTGGGGCTCAACGAGGGCGCCTACATGTCCGAGATCGTCCGCGCAGGCCTGCTCTCGGTCGACCCCGGGCAGGTCGACGCCGCTGAGGCGCTCGGGCTCCGCAAGGCTCAGGTCTTCCGGCGGATCGTCCTGCCGCAGGCGATGCGGGTGATCATCCCGCCCACCGGCAACCAGACGATCTCGATGCTGAAGACGACGTCGCTGGTCAGCGTGATCGCGATCCCGGACATCCTCTTCGCCGCCCAGACCATCTACTCCCGCAACTTCGAGGTGATCCCGCTGCTCATCACCGTCAGCCTCTGGTACCTGCTCGTCACCACGGTCCTCAGCGCGGGCCAGCGGATGATCGAGCGGCGGTTCTCCCGCGGCGACCGGCTCGTCCAGGGCCCGACCCCGCTCGGGGCGCTGCTCGCGAGCGCGAGGCCGCGCCCCGCCGCGCGAGGGGAGGGAGCGCTGTGACCGCGCCCATGGTCCAGGCGACCGGCGTGCACAAGCAGTACGGCGGCAACCTGGTCATCCGCGGCATCGACCTGACCGTCGCGCCGGGCGAGGTGACCTGCCTGCTCGGCCCGTCCGGCTCGGGCAAGAGCACCTTCCTCCGCTGCATCAACCACCTCGAGAAGATCGACGCGGGCACGATCAGCGTCGCCGGCGAGCTGGTCGGCTACCGCCGCCACAACGGCCGCCTGCACGAGCTGCGCGACGCCGAGATCGCGACGCGGCGCAGCGAGATCGGCATGGTCTTCCAGCAGTTCAACCTCTTCCCGCACCTCACCGTGCTGGAGAATCTGATCGAGGCGCCCGTCCTGGTCCGCCGCGAGAAGGTGCCGGACGCCACTGCCCGGGCCCGCGTGCTGCTCGACCGGGTCGGCCTCGGCGCCAAGGCGGACGCCTACCCGCGCTCGCTCTCCGGCGGTCAGCAGCAGCGGGTCGCCATCGCTCGCGCCCTCGCGATGCGACCCCGCCTGATGCTCTTCGACGAGCCGACCTCCGCGCTCGACCCCGAGCTGGTCGGCGAGGTGCTCGACGTGATGCGCGACCTCGCCGCCGAGGGGATGACGATGATCGTCGTCACCCACGAGATCGGCTTCGCCCGCGAGGTCGCCGACACGGTGACCTTCATGACGGCGGAGTCGTCGTCGAGTCGGGGCCGCCCGAGCGGATCCTCGCCGACCCGCAGCACGAGCGCACCCGCGCGTTCCTGTCCAAGGTCCTCTGACCCTGTCACCCGGGCCGTCGATCCCGGCGGCCCTCACCGATCCACGGAAGCGAAGCATCAGCATGGAGAAGTTCGACGTCGCCGTCGTCGGGATGGGCGCTCTCGGCAGCGCCGCCGCCTACCACCTGGCCCGCCGCGGAGCCCGCGTCGTCGCGTTCGAGCAGTTCGAGCTCGGCCACGTCCGCGGCGCCTCGCACGACACCTCGCGCATCCTGCGCACCTCCTACGGTGCCCCCGAGTACGTGCGGCTCGCGCAGTCCGCGTACCTCGACTGGGCCGATCTCGAGGCGGAGTCGGGCGAGACGCTCGTCACCATCACCGGCGGGCTGGTCTTCTTCCCGGCCGGCAGCCCCTACTCCGCCGAGGCGTTCCGCTCGAGCCTCACCGAGAGCGGAGTGCCGTTCGAGCTGCTGACGCCGGCCGAGGTCACCGCGCGCTGGCCGCAGTTCTCGCTGCCCGAGGGCACGCAGACGGTCTACACGGCCGACTCCGGCATCGTGCACGCCGCCCGCACGGTCGCCGTGCTGCAGCTTCGCGCTCGGCAGCACGGCGCCGTGATCCGCGACCGCACGCCGGTCGAGGCGCTGCTCCCGGGCGAGGACGGCGTCGTCCTGCGCACCGCGGGCGGCGACGTGCTCGCGGGCAAGGTCGTCCTCGCCGCGGACGCCTGGACGAACGAGCTGCTCGCACCGCTCGGCGCCGAGATCCCGCTCGTGACGATGCAGGAGCAGGTCAGCTACTTCGCGCCGGCCGAGCCGAGCACTTTCGATCGCGAGCGCTTCCCGGTCTGGATCTGGGAGGACGAGCACTGCTTCTACGGCTTCCCGACCTACGGCGAGCCGACGATCAAGGCGGCGCGCGACGTCTCCGACAACCTGATGGCCCCGCGCGAGCGCACCTTCGTCCCCTCGCCCGAGCTGCTGGACGAGCTGACGGGCTTCGTCGGCGCCGTGATTCCCGCCGCCGGCGAGGTGCTGCGCACCGTCACCTGCCAGTACGCGCTCACGCCCGACCGCCGCTTCGTGCTCGGGCCGCTCGACGAGCACCCCGACATCCTGGTCGGGCTGGGCGCCGGGCACGCCTTCAAGTTCACGCCGACCATCGGCCGCGTGCTCGCCGAGCTCGCCCTCGACGGCGCGACGACCGAGGACGTGTCGGCCTTCGGAGTGACCCCGCCGGTCGCGGCGCCCCTCCTGGGCTGAGGGCGCGGGAGGAGGAGCGTCCCCCTCCCGCGCGCCGTCACGCGACCTCGCGCTCCTCCTCCACCGCCGGCTCGAGCTCGACGACCTCGTGCGGCTGCCGCACGACGGGCGCCGCCGCGGTCACGGCGGGTGCGCCGAGCCGCGTGGGGGCGGCGGCCGGCCAGCCGATCGCCTCGGAGGCGCCCCGCAGGTTGCGGAGCCACCACGCCCAGTCCTCGGGGACGAGGCTGAACGGGTCCTCGTAGCCGAGGGCGCGGGCCGCGTAGACCGGCCAGTGCGCGTTGGCCAGCGCGGGGCGGCCGAGGTAGACCAGATCGAGCAGGTCCTCCTCGATCACCCGGTTGGCGATCTCGGGCTGTCCGAGGTTCCAGCTGGCGGCGACCGGGATGCCCACCTCCTCGCGGATCCGGGTGGCCGTGCCGACCATGCCGCCCAGCTTGCCGATCGGGATGTCGCCCTGCATGGCGTCGGTGTTGAAGCCGATGCTCACGTCGGCCAGGTCGAGTCCGTGCTCCTTCATCCAGCCGATCGCCGTGATCGACTCGTCGACGGTCGCGCCGCCCGGGTGCAGGTCGTCGACGCCGAGCCGCATCGTCAGGGGGATGCGCTCGGGGAGCACCGCGCGCACCGCGTCGAGGGCCTCGAGGTGGAACCGGGTGCGGTTCTCGAGGCTGCCGCCGTAGGCGTCCGTGCGCTGGTTGGCGAGCGGCGAGAAGAACTCGCTGCCGAGGTAGCCGTGCGCGAAGTGCATCTCGACCCACTCGTAGCCGGCCTCGACGGCGCGCGCGGCGGTGTCGGCGTAGTCCTGCATCAGCTGCGCGATCTCGTCGACGGTCAGCGCGCGCGGCACGTAGGGCATGTCGCCGCCGTAGGCGATCGCGGAGGGCGCGCGGGTCTGCCAGCCGGCCTCGTGCTCGGGCGGGAGCATGGAGCCGCCCTCCCACGGGGTGACGAGGCTGCCCTTGCGGCCGGTGTGGCCGAGCTGGATCGCGGCGACGCCGCCCATCGACGTGATCATGTCGACCACGCGCTTGTGGCCCTCGATCTGGTCGTCGTCGTAGAGGCCGGCGCAGTGCACTGTGGTGCGTCCGTCGGGCGTGATCGCGATCTGCTCGGGGAAGACGAGGCCGAACCCGCCGGCCGCACGGGCACCGAGATACATCAGGTGGAAGTCGTCCAGCTTGCCGTCGGTCGAGCGGTACATCGTCATCGGCGACATCGCGATGCGGTTGCGGAGGGTCACGCCCTTGAGCGTGTACGGGGAGAAGAGGTCGGGCATCGTGATCCATTCCGGGGGGAGGGGGTGAAGTGGAGCGAGTGGCCTCAGTGCATCACCGGCGCAGACTCCGGCCGATTTCGCGGCCGTTGCCGGTCCGTAACGTTCTGCTCACGGGGCGGCAGGGGGAGTGAGAGGTCGCGCTGCGGCGCCCGCGCCCGCCATCCTGGAAGCACGTGCGCGGTCCGCCGCCGCGACCGAGGAGGGGGACCCGTGCAGATCCAGAGATCCGGCGAGGATGCGCGCCGCCGCCCGCTCTACGGCGGCTCGGGCGTGCTCGATCTGGAGTACTACTTCCGCGCCACGACCGCACTGCCGAGCTCGGTGATGCGCTTCCACCTCGAGCCGGGCACCTCCGAGGGCGAGCACGTGCACCTCGCGGGCGACGCCGGCAGCTGCTCGCCCGAGAGCTCCGACGAGCTCTACGTGGTCGTGCTCGGCGAGGTCGTGATGACCGTCGACGGCGAGAGCGCCGTGCTGCGCGCGGGCGACGCCCTCTACGCCCCGGCCGGCAGCCACCACGGAGTCGCCAACGAGTCGGACGCCCCCGCCGAGCTGATCCTCGTCTTCGGCCCACCGACCCCGCGCTGACCCACGCGAGGAGCAGACGCGCTGGAGTCGTCCCCTCCCTGCTGGTCGAGCAGCCGCGCCAGCGGCGTCTCGAGACCCCGCCGCCCAGGCGCAGAGGCGCCCGACCTCTCCTCACAGCCCCATCACCACTCGCCCCCACCCCCCTTCCGTGCTTCCGCACCCCGCCTCCCGCCGGCGCCTGCCATCCTGGCCGGGCACGCGCCCGACCCCGTGCATGGAGGCGCCGATGTCCGACGACGGGATGGCCGAGTCCGGCTACCGGCAGACCCTCACCCGCGGCATCGGCCGCTTCGGCAGCTTCGCCGCGGGAGTCAGCTACATCTCGATCCTGACCGGCACCTTCCAGCTCTTCTCCTTCGGCTACGCGAACGGCGGCCCCGCCTACTGGTGGTCCTGGCCGATGGTCTTCGCCGGGCAGCTGGCGGTGGCGCTCTGCTTCGCCGAGCTGGCCGCGCGCTACCCGGTCGCCGGCTCCGTCTACAACTGGAGCAAGCGCCTGGCCGGCCCGACGGTGAGCTGGCTCGCCGGCTGGATCATGGCCCTCGCCTCCGTCGTCTCGCTCGCCGCCGTCGTGCTCGCGTACCAGAGCACGCTCCCGCAGATCTGGCGCGGCTTCCAGCTCGTCGGCGACGGCACCGGCACGAGCGCCGGCGTCAGCGCGGTGCTCTGGGGCGCGATCCTCGTGGCGTTCACGACCGGCGTCAACGCCCTCGGCGTGCGGCTGATGGCGCGGATCAACAGCGTCGGCGTGCTGATCGAACTGGTCGCCGCGGTCCTCCTCGTCGTCGTCCTGGCCGCCAACGCGGTGAACCCGCCGAGCATCGTCCTCGAGACGGCCGGCCGCGGCGACGGTCTGCCCGGCGGCTACCTCGGCGCGTTCCTCATCGCCGCGATCGCCTCCGCCTACGTGATGTACGGCTTCGACACCGCCGGCTCGCTCGGCGAGGAGACCGTCGATCCGCGGCGCACCGCCCCCGCTGCGATCCTCCGCGCGATCACCGCCTCGTTCGTGCTCGGCGGCCTGATCATCCTCTTCGGCCTCCTCGCCGCCCCCGACCTGGCCGACCCCGCGCTCGGCTCCCCGTCCGGCGGACTCCAGCTCGTGGTCCTGCAGGTGCTCGGCGGCCCGCTCGGCTCGGTCTTCCTCGGCTGCATCGTCGTCGCGATCACCGTCTGCGCACTCGCCGTGCACACCGCCGGCATCCGCCTGGTCTTCGCGATGGCCCGCGACAACGCCCTGCCCGGCAGCGCCCTGCTCGCCCGCGTCGACCCGCGCCGCCGCACGCCGGTCGCCCCCGCCGTGCTGATCGGCGTCCTCGCCGTGCTGATCCTCGTCGTCAACATCGGCACCCCCGAGATCTTCACCGCCGTGACGAGCGTCGCCGTCATCCTGATCTACCTCGCCTACCTTCTGGTCACCGTGCCCCTGCTGCTGCGCCGCCTCCGCGGCCGCTGGCCCACCGCCGACGCGCCCGCCGGTGCCTTCTCGCTCGGCCGGCTCGGCCTGCCGGTCAACATCGTCGCTGTGCTCTGGGGCGCCGCGATGGCCGTCAACCTGGCCTGGCCCCGCACCGAGGTCTACGGCGACGGCCCCCTCCGCTGGATCGCCCTGATCGTCGTCGGACTCGTCGTCACCGTCGGCCTCGCCTGGTTCCGCCTGCGCGGCCGCCACCACCTCGGCGTCCTCCCGGAGCACGCCGCGCCGCTCCCGGAGCCGCTCGACCGCTGACCCGCCCGCATCCGCGCTCTCGCTCCACCCGTCACCCCGGGTCGCCCGATCCGTCACGAACGGCTCCCTCTCCGCCGCCGAAGGAGCCGTGAGCGCCGTATCGCCGCCCCCTCTGCCCGCGGGAGCCCCGTACCCGCTGAGTCGCCCGAGAAGGTCCGTTCTCCGGCCCGGGAACGAGCCTTCTCGGGCGACTCACCGCCGAGGGCTCCTGGCCGACCGCCTCGGCGGCGGCGATCGTGCGCGCGGGCTCCTGTTCGACGGTGCGCCAGGATGGACGGCGGGCGACCGCCCGTCGAGGGGAGGGAGCGCCGTGCCGGACCGCCAGGCGCTCTCGACCGGCGCGCTGCTCACGCACGCGGTGCTCATCCAGGCCGTCGCGTTCCTGCTGCGGCCGGCCGCGGTGTACCAGGCGATCCAGCTCGACGTGCCGGCCTGGGCGCTCGGAGCGCTCGGCGCCTCGTTCGCGGTGGTGCCGCTGCTGATCGCGCTGCCCGTCGGCGGCCTCGTCGACCGGGTCGGCGCGCGCTTCGTGATGGCCTGCGGCTCGCTGCTGACGATCGCCGCCGCCGGGCTGCTGCTGCTCGCGGGCGGCGGCCTCGTCGGCCTGCTCTGCGGCACCGCCCTGCTCGGCGCCGGCCACCTCGGCTGTGTCGTCGGCCAGCAGGCGGTGGTCGCCGGGGGAGCGGCCGGCACCCGCCTCGACAGCCGCTTCGGCTACTACACCTTCGCCGCCTCCCTCGGCCAGGCGATCGGCCCGGCCTTCATCCCCGTCTTCGCCGGTAGCGCCGTCCGCCCCGACCCGGCCCCGCTGTTCCTCGTCGGAGGCGCGCTCGCCGTCCTCCTCCTGGCCGTCACCGCCGCGATCGCCCGGCCGGCACCGCGCGCCACCACCGCAGCGCCGTCCGAGGGCTCGACGCTCGGCCTGCTGCGGATCCCCGGCCTCGCCCGCGCCCTGCTCACCAGCGCGACCGTCGTCGCCGCCGTCGACCTGACCGTCGTCTACCTCCCGGCCCTCGGCGCCGAGCGCGGCCTCCCCGCGGGCGTGGTCGGAGCCCTGCTGACCGTCCGCGCGCTCGCCTCGATGGCCTCCCGCCTCCTGCTCGGCGCGACGACCTCCCGCTTCGGCCGCACCCGCGTGATGGTCGCCGGCATCGTCGTCTCGGCCGTCTGCCTGGTCCTCACCGCCCTGCCCGCGCCCACGGCCTTGCTCTTCGTCGCCGTCGCCCTGCTCGGCCTCGGCCTCGGCATCGGCCAGCCGATCACCATGTCGTGGCTGATCGAGCGCACCCCCGCCGACCGCCACGGCCGCGCCCTCTCCCTCCGCCTCGCCGGCAACCGCATGGGCCTGATCGCCTTGCCCACCCTCCTCGGCACGATCGCCGCCGCGGCCGGCGCCGGCGGCGTCCTCATCGGCACCGGCGTCGCCGTCGGCTCCACTCTCGTCCTCCTCCGAGGCGTCCGCCTCGACTGAGCGACGCCGCCCCCGAGCCGGGCTCGCTCGGGCGTCGAGTCGCCCTGGAAGGCTCTGATCCGGCCGCGATCCGCGCCTTCCCGGGCGGCTCGGCAGCCCGGCCGTGCTCACTCCAGGCGCACCTCCGCGGCGGACTTGTCGGCGCGCCAGCCTCGCCAGACGGGCTGGCGGAGGGTGCCGCCCGAGGTGCGCTCGCGGTAGCGGACCTCGCCGACGAGGACGGGCTCGACCCAGTGCACGCCGCGGGACTCGGCGGGTGGGACGGCCACCGCGGGCACGTCGGTCGCGTGCTCGGCGAGGCGGTCGACGAGGCCGCGACGCTCGCGGTCGCTGAAGCCGCTGCCCACCCGGCCGGAGTAGACCAGGCCGTCGTCGCCGGGGAGTGCCGTCAGCAGCGAGCCGACCGAGCCGACGAGTCCGCCCTCGCCCTCGCGCCAGCCGACGATCACCACCTCCTGCACGCGGTGATGGGTGAGCTTCACCCAGTCGCCGGAGCGGACGCCCGGCCGGTATGCCGCGTCCCGGCGCTTGGCGACCACGCCCTCCAAGCCGAGCGCGAGGCTCGTCGACATCGCCTCCTCCAGGTCGCCGTCGAAGACCGAGGGGACGTGCACGCGCTCGTTCTCGGTCGCCAGCTGCTCCAGAGCCGCGCGGCGCTCGTCGTAAGGGCGGCCGATCGCCTCCGTGCCGTCGATCGCCAGCAGATCGAAGAGCATCAGGTGCACCGGAGTGGCGCGGGCCGCCGCCTCGATCTCGCGCGGCTTGGTCAGCCCGCCGCGGGTCTGCAGCCGGCCGAAGTCGGGTCGGCCGCGGTCGTCGAGCGCGACGATCTCGCCGTCGAGCACGCAGTCGACCGCCGCCGCCTCGCCGATCGGGTCGAGCAGATCGGGGAACGCGGCCGTCAGGTCGTTGCCGTTCCGGCTGGTCAGGGTCACCGCTCCGCCCGCCACTCGCACCAGGGCGCGGTAGCCGTCCCACTTCATCTCGATCGCGGAGCCGCCGGGGATGTCCGCCGCGCGGCCGGCGGTGGCGAGCATCGGCCGGAAGGCGGCGGCCTCCGCGGTCGGCGCGGCAGCGGAGGACCCCGACGCTCCGGAACCGGTGGGGGCCGCAGCGGACGGTGCCGATGCTCCGGCGCCCGACGCCCCGGACGAGCCACCGCCCTTCCGCACCCCGACCCCGCGCCCGTGCGCCTTCCCCCCGTGTGACTGCCCTCCGTGCGCCGCGGCCCCCGGCGCCATCAGGTGCAGCAGCCAGTTCTTCTCGTCCCCCTTGCCGCCCTTCGCCCCGGTGTGCAGCAGCGCGTACCGCCGCGGCTCACCGCCGAGCCCGCCGTCCGGCCGGCCGGTGAGCACCGCGATCACCTCCTCGCCCTCGCGCCACTTCTCCAGCGCGTAGGTGCCCTCGTCCCAGATCCGCACCTCGCCGCCGCCGTACTCGCCCGCCGGGATCGTGCCCTCGAAGGTCGCGTACTCGAGCGGGTGGTCCTCCGTCTGCACCGCGAGCCGGTTCGGGTCGCCGTCGAGCGGCGGCCCCTTCGGCACCGCCCAGCTGACCAGGACTCCGTCGTGCTCGAGCCGGAAGTCGTAGTGCAGCCGCCGGGCGTGGTGCTCCTGCACGACGAACGTGTCGCCCGACGTCGCGATGCCCGCGCCCGGCGAGGGCACCGGCTCCGGCGTCTTCGACGCGTCGCGCATGCTCCGGTAGGCGGCCAGCCGGTCGGCGGAGGCGTCAGTGGCCGCGAAACCGGCCATCCGCTCCGGCGACGGCTCGAGCCCGGCCCCGCGGGCGGCGAGCACCGGGCGCAGCAGGTCGCCGTCGCTCCGCAGCCGCTCGACCACCTCGTCCGGCGCGAGGTGCCGAAGGCCTGCCGCGCCGATCTCCTCCCACGTGCGCGGCGCGGCGACCCGCGGCAGCAGCCGGCCCCGCAGCGAGTACGGCGCGATCGTCGTCTTCGCCGCGCTGTTCTGGCTCCAGTCGACGAGCACCTTGCCCTCGCGCAGGGTCTTCTTCATGTCGGAGACGACCAGGTCGCGGTGGTCGGACTCCAGTGCCTTCGCGAGCTCGTGCGCCACGGAGGAGATCTGGTCGCTCGAGGCGGAGGCGTCCAGCGGGCAGTAGAGGTGGATGCCCTTGCTGCCGCTGGTCACCGGGAACGGCTCGAGCCCCATCCCCTCGAGCAGGTCGCGGGCGAGGAACGCCACCTCGGCGCACTCGGCGAGCCCCGCGCCCTCGCCCGGGTCGAGGTCGAGCACGAGCCGGTCGGGCGGGCGCCGCTCGCCGTCCGAGCCGACCCGCCACTGCGGGACGTGCAGCTCGAGCGCGGCCTGCTGAGCCAGCCAGGTCAGCCCGGCGACGTCGTCGACGAGCGGGTACTCGACGTCGCGCGAGGAGTGCGCCAGCTTCGTCCGGCTCAGCCAGTAGGGCGCGGAGGAGGGCAGGTTCTTCTCGAAGAAGACCTCGCCCGGCTCCTCCGCCGTGCCGACCCCGTCGACCCAGCGCTTGCGGGTCACCGGCCGGCGGGCGAGGTGCGGCAGCATCGCGGAGGCGACCGACGCGTAGTAGGAGAGGACGTCGGCCTTGGTGAACCCCGCCTCCGGATAGACCACCTTGTCGAGGTTGGTCAGCCGCAGGCGCCGCCCACCCACCGTCACGAGCTGCTGCGAGGAGGGGGTCATGACTCCATGGTGGCGTCGCCCGCCCGCCGAGGGGGAGGGAGTTGCGCCGACGGGGGAGGATCGCGCCGAGGACGGCGATGTGGAGGAGCGGCCGGGCTGCGGGGACTGCGCGGCGTCCGCAGGAGCGCGTCTCGCGGCCCGCGCACGGCTGCACTGGATAGCCTGACGATCACCCCACTTCCTCGACAAGGAGCCCCCGTGCCCGAGACGATCACCGACATCCCCCTCACCACGATCGACGGCACCGCGTCGACGCTCGCCGACTACGCGCCGGTCAAGCTCATCGTCAACGTCGCGTCCCGCTGCGGTCTCGCACCGCAGTACGAGAAGCTCGAGGCGCTGCAGAAGCAGTACGGCGACCGCGGCTTCACGGTGCTCGGCTTCCCGAGCAACCAGTTCCTGCAGGAGCTCAGCGACTCCGACAAGATCAAGGAGTACTGCTCGACCACCTGGGGCGTCACGTTCCCGATGTTCGAGAAGGTCAAGGTCAACGGCCGCTCGGCGCACCCGCTCTACGCGGAGCTGACCAAGACCGAGGACGAGGCGGGCAAGGCCGGCAAGGTGAAGTGGAACTTCGAGAAGTTCCTGATCACCGCCGACGGCACTGTGCACCGCTTCCGCCCGACCGTCGAGCCCGACGACCCGCGCATCCTGGAGCTGATCGAGGCGTCGCTCCCCGCCTGATCGCGGCGCCGACGCGGGCCTGTCCGGCGCCGACGCGGGCCGACCCACCGGCGACGCGGGCCGACCTCGCGGCAGTGCGGGCCGGCCTCGCGCCGCTGGGCGGCTCTAGCGCGCGTGCAGCCCTTCGGCGATCCGCGCCTGCGCGGGCTCGACGCCCTCGGGGCAGACGATGTCCGAGACCTCGAACGGCGTCGCGCGGGTGAAGGGGATCATCTCGATGCCGTCGACGTGGCGCAGAAGGACGAGGCTGCTGTCGCCGTCGCGGAGGGTGCGGCGCACCTGGCGCAGGAAGATGCCGGCCATCTCGAGCTCGACCGTGAAGACGCGGCCGCTGACATCGATCCGGCAGCCCAGGACGGGCTGCGAATCGGTCGAGGCGGAATCCGGGGCGTGGCGGACGGCGATCGGCTCGTCCTTGCGCTGCGAGCCCCCTGTCCCGGTCAGGGTGGGTGCTGCGAATGCTCGCGCGGTGTCGGTCATCGTCATCTCCGTCCGTGGTCGCGACCGACGGAGAACCGCCCGGTCACTGTCCTCCGACGCTACGTCGTGACCCTGTGATGGGGGGTGGGGTTGACGGATCCGGTCCGGGGGGACAGGTGGGCGGATCAGGAGCCCTGGCGCGACTCCTCGGGCTCCGGGAGGACGGACAGCTCGCCGTGCATGCTCGCGACGCTCAGCATCTGCTCGATCCACGCGCGGTTGAGCTTGGGCTGGTGCGTCTCGGCGAAGCGGAAGTGCAGCGGCACCGAGGGGTGCAGCCAGACGGAGCTGCGGCCGTGGCCGGACGAGGCGTCCTCGGTCCAGGAGAGGGAGAAGGCCTCGTTGCGCCGCAGCTTCGACAGCACGGCGACCTTGAGGTGGGCGAGGACCCGCTCCTCGAACTCGATCTCGAGATTCTGCGGTCCATAGGTCAGCGTGGCCACGGGCGCCTTTCGTCAGTGCGAGCCGCCCACGGCGGACGGCTCCTCGGGGACGCTAACCGGTCGACCCCCTCCGCGCGGAATCGGCGGACAGACACGCCGTTGCCCCATTGACAGGCCGGGCGCCGCCCCCTAGTCGAGGGCCGTTGCGCCCGCATGCTGGTCGAGTAGTCCCGCAGGGGGGTGCCGCCCTCTCGCCGAGGGCCTCTGCGCCCCATGCTGGTCGAGCAGCCCCGCAGGGGCGTATCGAGACCCACCGTCCCCAGCAGGGTGGTCTGCAGACTCGTCCTCTCGACGCGGGTGGAGAGAGATACGCCCTCTGCGAGGGCTACTCGATCAGCATGGGGCGTCCCCCACGGACAGGGTCGTCTTCGCGTGTGCCCGACGCCCTCCGCGTGAAACGTTCGGCTCGCGCTTCCACCCCGGGCTCGCGGTTCCGGCGCATTCCAGAGTGCCGGGGTCGATTCCGCGTGCCGGACGTCCGGCACCGAGCCCCGCCCGGCCGCCGCCCGGCGCGACCGGGTAGCATCGCAGGGCCTGTTCCGGCGGACGAAAGCGATGAGGCCATGAAAACGCGAGTCATCTTCTACCTTATCGGAGGCGTCCTCCTCCTCGGCGCCGGCATCAGCTCGCTCGGCGACGGGGCGTCGGTGCCGGACATCATCACGATCCTCTGCGGCGTGCTGATCCTCGCCCTCGCCGGCTGGCAGTACCGCCGCTCGCACGGCCCCGAGGAGCGCACGCCCGGCGACGACGTCGAGCGCCCCCACCGCTAGCCCGCGCGCACCCCGACTCCCGCCGTCGGCCGCCCGGCCCGCGAGCCGCTATCCGCGCGCCAGCAGCAGCCGGTACGGGGCCGCCCGCTCCACGCGCCAGCCCTCGGGCGCCAGCGCGCGCAGCTCCGGCGCCGTGTAGCTCCGCCGCACCGACAGCGACCCGTCGTAGTGCAGGAACGACCCCGCCGCGATCGGCCGGGTCGCCGCCGCGTACGCGGTGTACGCGAGCCGAGACCGCTCGATGTCGTTGTGCAGCGCGCGCGGGGCGAGCTTCTCGCTGTCCTCGAGCAGCGCGCTCAGCGCCTCGGCCGACAGGTGGTGCAGCAGGTGGTTCGACGTCACGATGTCGTACTGCGCGCCCTCGGCGACCAGCTCCTTGCTGCTCGCCCGCCGGAACTCCAGCCCCGCCGGCGCCGGCGTCGATGTCGCGAAGGCGTACGCCCTCTCGTCCGGATCGATGGCGGTGATCGCGAGCCGCAGTCCGTCCGCGTGCGCCCAGTCGGCGAGCGAGCGCGCGATGTCTCCGCCGCCCGAGCCGATGTCGAGCAGCCGCAGGGGCTCCTCGCTGCGGAACAGCGGGCGCAGCCGCGTGCGGTACAGCCGCCGCCAGCCCGAGACCAGCCGGTTCACCGCGCCGAACCGCGCGTAGGTCGCGTCGAGCAGCGCGCGGTCGCAGGACGGATCGTCCATCAGCTCCTCCGCGGTCGTCTCCCGGCGGCGGAGGTCGGGGACGAGCGGCGCGTGGGCGATCATGCCCCGCCGCGCTTGGTGAGCAGCGCCATCTCGACGGTGAGCCCGGGCCCGAACGCCATCGCGCCGATCCGCTCGCCGTCGGCGGCCTCGCCGTGCAGGAGCCGGCGCAGGATGAACAGCACGGTCGCGCTCGACATGTTCCCGACCGTCCGCAGCACCTCGCGCGAGGGCTGCATCTGCTCGTCGGAGAGGCCGATCGCCGACTGCACGCGGTCGAGGATGCTCCGCCCGCCGGGGTGCACCGCCCAGCGCTGCACGTCCGCGGCGCCGACCCCGCCTCGCCCGAGCATCGGCTCGAGCGCGGTGGTGATGTTGGCGCCGATGATCGACGGCACGTAGGTGCTCAGCCGCATGGTGAAGCCGTGGTCGCCGATCGTCCAGGCCATCTCGTCCTCGCCCTCGGGAGTGAGGGTCGTGTCGAGCGCGTCGATGTCGAGCACCGCGGTGCCCGCCTCGGGCTCGCGCGCCGTGACGACCGCCGCGGCGGCCCCGTCGGCGAAGACGGAGCTGGCGACGATCTGCTCCGCGTCGCTGGAGCTGGTCAGGTGGATGCTGCAGAGCTCGGCGGCGACGACGAGAACGACCGCCGACGGGTCGGCCTCGCAGAACGCGCGGGCGGCGCGGAGCCCCGGGAACGCGCCGTAGCAGCCCATGAAGCCGAGGTGGAAGCGCTGTGTCGACACCCGGAGTCCGAGCGTGCGGACCAGCTGGTAGTCGGGCCCGGGCGCGTAGAAGCCGGTGCAGGAGACGGTGACGACGTGGGTGACCTCGTCCGGCGCGAAGCCTGCCGCGTCGAGCGCGCGCTGGGCGGCATCGGCGAAGAGCTCGGGCGCGCGGGCCGTGTAGACCGCGTTGCGCGCGGCCGTGCCGGGATCGAGCAGGCGGCCGGAGCGGGCGTCGTAGAAGGTCCTCTCGCCCTCCCGCTCCTCGCCGTCGAGCTCGTCGACGACGGTGTGGCGGGTGTCGATGCTCGAGGCGTTGAACGCTGCGCCGATCAGACGCGAGCCGAGGCGGGTGACGCCGGGCTGCGCGGCGAACAGGTCGCGGAGCGCGGGCTGATGCAGGACCGTGGCGGGAACGGCCGTCTCGATGCTGCGGATGTGGACGCTCACCCGCGGGAACCTATCGCACGTTCCTGCGGGTGAGCGGCGGCGCAGCGGATCCGCGTCCGGATGCTCGGCGTGCTCGGCGTCCGCGTGCTCGGCGTCGGGGCGCTCAGAGGATCGGCTTCCCGCCGGTGACGGCGATCGTCGAGCCGCTCATGTAGCTGGCGTCGTCCGAGGCGAGCAGCACGTAGGCGTGCGCGACCTCGGCGGGCTGGCCGGGGCGGCCGAGCGGGACCTGCTCGCCGAACGAGGCGACGGCCTCCTCCGGCATCGTCGACGGGATGAGCGGCGTCCAGATCGGGCCGGGGGCGACGGAGTTCGCGCGGATCCCCTTCTCGCCGAGGGCCTGCGCGAGCGAGGCGGTCATGCTCAGCATCGCGGCCTTCGTCGCCGCGTAGGGCAGCAGCTGGTACGACGGCTGGTCCGACTGCACCGAGCTCGTCGCGATGATCGAGGCGCCGCTCGTCAGGTGCGGCAGCGCGGCCTTGACCAGGTGGAAGTAGGCGCTGATGTTCGTCGCGATCGTGCGGTCCCACTCCTCGTCCGGGATGTCGGTGACTTCCTCGCGGCTCATCTGGAACGCCGCGTTGCTGACGAGCACCTCGAGGTGACCGAGCTTCTCGACGGTCTCGGCGACGACGGAGCGGCAGTGCGCCGGGTCCTGCAGGTCGCCGGGGAGCAGCAGCGCCTCGCGGCCGGCCTCGCGCACCCACTCGGCGGTGTCCTCAGCGTCCTCGTGCTCGTTCAAGTACGAGATCGCGACGTCGGCGCCCTCGCGCGCGAACGCGATCGCGACGGCCTTGCCGATGCCGCTGTCCGCGCCGGTGACAAGCGCGACCTTGCCGCGCAGGCGGTCGGAGCCGCGGTAGCTGGTCTCGCCGTGGTCGGCCTTCGGCGTGAGCTCGGCCTCGGTGCCGGGCGGGGTCTGCTCGGGGGATTCCGGAGTCATGATGCTCCCTCTCGTCGTGGGTCGGTTCCTCCATGCAAGCCGCTCCCGCCGCGCCGCACCAAGGGGTTGACGCCCCTCGGTGCCGCTCCGCGCTCCTTCATGCTGGTCGAGGAGCCACGGAGGGGCGTATCGAGACCCACCGTCACCACCGGTCGGGCCCCGCAGACCCCACCTGCTGACCATGGTGGATCTCGATACGCCCGCTCCGCGGGCTGCTCGATCAGCACGACTCCTCCCCGACCGTCGCTCGGCAGGAATGTCCGCCGCCCCGTCGATCCGCGCCGTCAAGCCCGCGACACCGGACGTCTCCGGGGAGTTGACTGAGCCGACGCTCCGCAGTGGAGCGCACGAGGAGGCCGACATGAGCACGCCCACCGATCGGGGCACCGGTCCCGACAGCAGCGACCCGACCCGCGACGACTCGAACCGCGGCGACCGCGACGCGACCACCCGCTTCGACACCACGAGCACCGGCTCGACCGCCACGGGCGCGACCGCGACCTCCACCCCCGGTGACCCGTCCGCCGCGCACCGCGCCCCCGTCGACCCCGACTCCACCGAGGCCGCCAAGGCCCGCACCGCCGCCCGCAAGGACATCCACCAGCGCGAGAAGGACCGCTTCGGCGGACTCAAGATCGGCTGCGCGTTCTTCGGCTGGCTCGCGGCGACCGGCCTCGCGGTCATCCTCACCGCCCTGGTCACCGCGATCGGCGCCGCCGTCGTCGGCACCCAGGACGTCACGGCCGACCTGGCCGCGGACCCCGCTGCGTTCGGCTGGGTCGGCGCGATCGCGCTGCTCGTCATCCTCCTCGTCGCCTACTACTCCGGCGGCTACGTCGCCGGCCGGATGGCCCGCTTCAGCGGCGCCAAGCAGGGCGTCGCCGTGTGGGCGTGGGCCGTCGTCGTGGCGATCGTGGTCGGCATCGTCTCCGCGCTCACCGGAGGCAGCCAGATCCTCTCCGCCGTCAGCGGCTTCCCGCAGATCCCCCTCGACGCGGGTGACGCCACCGTCACCGCCGTCGTGACGGTCCTCGCCGCCCTGATCGTCTCGCTGGTCGGCGCCGTCCTCGGCGGCCTCGCCGGCATGCGCTTCCACCGCCGCGTCGACCGCGAGGGCCTCTCCGGCCTGGCCGTCTGACCCCCTCCGCGAGATGCCACTTGAGTACGCCTCTCTCGGCGTGTCGCGTACTCAAGGGGCATCTCGCGGACTGCCCGGCACGCGCACCCTCGTCCCTCTCCGCGAGATGCCACTTGGGTACGCCTCTGTCGGCGTGTCGCGTACTCAAGTGGCATCTCGCGGAAGGGATCGCTCGCCTACGCTCGATCGGGTGGAGAACGCGCGCGCCGGCCGGCTGAGCATCGAGCTCTCGGAGTGGCACCCGCCGGCCGCGCTCGCGGGGCTCCGGGACGAGTACCTCGCCTTCCTCGCGGAGCACGGCGCTGCGGCGCTCGAGCGGGACGGCGGTCCCGAGCACGTCACGGCCAGCTGCTTCGTCCTCTCGCCCGGGCTCGACCGCGTCCTGCTCTGCTACCACCGCAAGGGCCGCTTCTGGGTGCAGCTCGGCGGCCACATCGAGCCCGCCGACGTCTCCGTCCCCGCCGCCGCCCAGCGCGAAGCCCGCGAGGAGAGCGGCCTCGCCGAGCTCACTCTTCTCGGTGCCGCCCCGCTCGACCTCGACCGGCACGGCCTCGGCGGCGGCTTCGGCCGCTGCAGCACCCACTGGGACATCGGCTACGGCGCCGTCGCCGACCCCGCCGAGCCCTTCGTGGTCAGCGACGAGAGCGACGCGCTCGCCTGGTGGCCGGTCGACGCCCTGCCCGAGGACGTCCCACCCGGCTTCCCCGCGCGCCTCGCCGGCGCACTCGCGGCGGCTCGCCGACTCTGACGACCCGGGCGCCGCGACCCCGCCCCCCGCCCCCCGCCCCCGCCCCCCGCCCCCCGCGACTCGAGCCCCGCGACCCCGCCCGCCCCGATGCGGCACGATGAACCCATGCCTGACTCCGCGCGCCCCGTCGTCGTCCTCGCCGGAGCGAGCGGCTTCCTCGGCACCGACCTCGCCCGCCGCTTCGAGGCCGACGGCTGGACCGTCCGCCGGGTCGGCCGCTCCGGCCCCGACGCCCGCTGGGGCGACACGGCCGCGATCACCAGGACGGTCGACGGGGCCCGCCTCCTCGTCAACCTCGCCGGCAAGAGCGTCGACTGCCGCTACACCCCGGCCAACCGCGCCGAGATCCTGCGCTCCCGGATCGAGACCACGCGGGAGCTGCACCGCGCCGTCGCGGCCGCCGCGGCCCCGCCGCCGGTCTGGATGAACGCCAGCACGGCCACGATCTACCGCCACGAGGAGGAGCGCGCCAACACCGAGCAGGACGGCGTGCTCGGCGAGGGCTTCTCGGTCGACGTCGCGCGAGCGTGGGAGGAGGCGTTCTTCGCGGGCGAGACGCCCGGGGTGCGCCGCCTCGCCCTGCGGATGACGATCGTGCTCGGCGACGGCCCGGCCACCGGCATCCTGCTGCGCCTGGCCCGGCTCGGCCTCGGCGGCCCGCAGTTCGACGGCCGCTGGCCCGCCACCCGTGCCCGGCGCGCAGCGGGCGTGCACCACGAGTACCGACCCACCCGCGGTCGGCAGCACTTCAGCTGGATCCACGTCGAGGACGTCTACCGCTCGATCCAGTTCTTGGAAGAGCACGGCCTGGAGGAGCAGGCCCTGGACGGCCCGGTGAACCTCGCGTCGCCGAACCCCAGCGACAACACCGAGCTCTCCCGCCTGCTGCGCGCCGCGGTCGGCCGGCGGATCGGCGTGCCCGCCCCGCGCTTCGTCCTCGAGCCGGCGACCTTCGCCCTGCGCACCGAGTCCGAGCTGCTGCTCAAGAGCCGCTGGGTCGTCCCCGCCCGCCTCGAGGAGGCAGGTTTCACCTTCGCCCACCCCCACCTCGACGAGGCCCTCCGCGACATCGTCGCAACCGCGCGCTGACCCGAGGAGTCGCGCGACGCCGCGGCGCATCGGGTGCCGAGGCTGCACTCATGCCCGGACCGACCCCGGGTCGGCCGCTCGGATGCTAACGTCACCATGCGCGTCGTCGCGCGGATCGTCCGGGTCCGGGCCGGTTCGCACCTTCCGCCGTGAACGGTCACGGCCAGGGGTGGCAGGACGCTCGGTCGCGAGGCGTCGTCCACGAGGGAAGCAGGAACCGTGAGAGCCGACGACACCCCGCCCGACCACGGCACGGACCCGGTCGAGGTGTCGACGCCCGCCGAGGTGTGCGTCACCGCGCTGCGCAGGATCGCCGAGGGCGCCCCCACCGACGCCGAGCACCCGGCAGCGCCCGATCCGAGCGGGGGAGGCGGCGCCGCGAGGGTGCACCGCTGGCACCGCACGCTCCTGCACCACGGTGCCTTCTCCCACTGCGAGACCGGTCCCGACGGCCTGCGCCTCCTCCGCACGCCGGTCGGCGTCGTCGCCGTCGTCATCGAGCCGGGGCGCGTCGTCACCGTGCCGGGGGACTGCTGCCAGATCGTGAACGCGACCCTCTCCGCCGAGCTGGACCTGCGCTCGGAGAGGCGGCGGACGGTCCTCAGCGCCCACTCGCTCCTCGACGAGGCGCCGCCGGCCGGGGTCCGAGACCTCCTCCCCGGGATCCGCACCTACTCGGTCGATCCCGGGACCGTCCTCACCCTCGCCCTCGAGCTCCTGGCGCGCCCCACCGGCTCCGCCGCACAGTCCTGATGCCCGGCTCCGACAGCCGCCCGCAGCGCCGCCTGCGCCGCGACCCGACCGGCCGGACCCCGGCGCGATGACGGCCGCGCGCGAGAGCGTGAGGCGGATCCTGCGGGCGAACCCGGACTACCGCCGCGTCTTCCTCGCCCAGATCGTCAGCCAGGGCGGCGACTGGTTCACGATGATCCCGCTGATCGTCCTGCTCCAGCGCCTCACCGGGGACGGAGCCCTCGGCGCGCTGCTGCTCGCGGTGGAGACCGCGGTCATCGCCGTCCTCTCGCTCTGGGCCGGCGGGCTCGTCGACCGCACGTCGCGCCGGACGGTGCTGGTCGTCGCGCAGGCGGGGTCGGCGCTCGCCGTGCTGCCGCTGTTCCTGCTGCAGTCGGCGTGGACGGCGTGGCTCGCGGTGCTCACCTTCGGACTGCTCGCGGTCGGGAAGTCGTTCTTCACGCCCGCGGTGAACGCGATCGTGCCCCAGATCGTGCCGCGCGAGAGTCTTCTCGCCGCGAGCACCGGGCTGAACTCGGTCTGGGGCGTGATGCTCGCGCTCGGCGCCTCCCTCGGCGGCATCGCCTCCGCCCTCGTCTCGCCGTACTTCTGCTTCGCGATCACCGCCGGCGCCTACGGGTTCTCCGCGCTCCTCCTGCTCGGCCTGCCCGCGGTCCGCGGCGCCAGGCGCAGCACTGCGGCCGAGCGCGAGGCCGGACGCCGCGGAGGAGCGGCCCGGTTCGCCCGCGACGTCCGCGAGGTCGCCGCCTTCTGCCGCTCCGACCGGCGGATCCCGGCCCTCCTGCTGGCCAAGCCCGGCAGCCATCTCGGCAACGGCGCCATCGCGCTCTTCCCCGCACTGGCACTGACGATGGCGGCCGACCCCGCCGTCGCCGCGAGCCTCCTCTTCGCGGCGCGCGGCGCCGGCGCCGTGATCGGCCCCCGCGTCGCCCGGTTCGCGGCGGAGCGCTCGGGCGACCTGAGGGGCGGGATCGTCGTCGCCGTGCTCCTCTTCGGCGTCGCCTACGCGCTGGTGTCGATCAGCACGTCGGTCGTCCTCGCGGTCGCCCTCGTCCTGCTCGCCCACCTCGGCGGCAGCATGAACGCGAGCCTCAGCGGCTGCGGCCTGCAGTCGATCACCGCGAACGATCTGCGCGGCCGCGTCTTCGCCGTCGACAACATGATCGCGATGCTCGCCATCGCCCTCAGCCAGGCCCTGGTCGCGCTCGGGATCCTGCTCCTCGAGCCCCGCACGGTCATGGCCCTGTGCAGCGCCGCGGTCCTCGGCTCCGCGGCGCTCTGGTGGTCGGCGACCCGCCGCACGCCCCTGCGCACCGGCTGACGCCCCGACGGCCGGATCGGCCCTCCAGAAGTCGTCGCGCCCGAGCTCCCGCTGCGACGACTCTCGAGGAGCCGCCCGCCTAGCAGGCCCGGAGCCTGCCGACCGCGGCCGACAGCGTCGGAGTCCCGCCGAGGATCGTCACGTAGTCGAGATCCTGCCTCCGCATCGCCGTCTTCGTCGCGCCGGGAAGGCAGGTCGGCTCGCTGAGGTAGAGCGGCGCCCCGCGCTCCGCCGCCGCGGGACCGGCGGCCAGGGCGTCGGCGAAGCTCGTCGCCGAGGCGACGAAGGCCTCGTCGATCAGCTCCGACGGCGGATAGAGGGCGTTGAGCAGACGACTGGTGTCGTGCCGATCCGTCCCCGCCACCCGGTGGACGGACTCGACGAGGGTCGACGCGCGCAGGGCCGACTCGATGCCGGCGCTGATCGACGGGGTTCCGCCGAGCAGCTCGCCCGACTGCGCCGAGAGGCGGCGGATCGCGTTCCGCGTCGCGTTGTCCAGATCGCTCCGGGCGCCGTCGACGAGGAGGACGGGCTCCAGCCGACGCCCGGCGATCGGCGCGGCCGACAGGGCGTCGGGGAAGTCCGTGCCGGTCGCGAGGAAGACCGTCGAGTAGTCGGAGCCGAAGGCGTCGGCGACGATCCGCCGCGACGTCTCGTAGCGGTCCCGGCCTGCGATCCGCACGACCGGAGCGTCGGTCAGGTCGTCCAGGCTCCGCAGGACGGCGTCGCTGACCGAGAGGGCGCTCCCGACCACCACGATCCGGCTCGGCCGCAGGTCCTCGACCTGGCGGGCGACGGTCTCGGGGAGCACCAGCGGGTCGGTCAGGAGGAGGCTGCCGCGCTGGAGCGACGCGGCCGGGCCGGCGGACAGGGCGTCGGGCCAGTTCGCTCCGCTCGCGACGTACAGCGGAGAGCCCTGGTACACGTATCCGGCTCGGGAGACCAGGGTCGCGGTCTCGTAGCGGTCCGCTCCCGCCACGCGCTCGACGTCCGAGTCGTACGCAGTCGGGGTGAAGTCGATGTCCGTGAGGCCCTCGGGTTCGAGTGACTGGTACGCGTACTTGCCGAGGCGCGCCGTCTCCTCGAAGTACTCGTCGTCGTAGTCGGGCACGCCCGCCTCGGCGAGCCGGAAGACGTAGACGCCCGTGGGCAGGCGGTCCGCGCCGCTGAACGAGTAGCGGTCCTCCGCGCCCGGCGTGCCGCTGGTGGACAGCGAGGCGAGCTTGACCAGATCGCCGGACTCGCTCGTGTACCAGGCCTGGATCTCGAAGTCCGTCGTCGTGACCCCCGGCGCCTCCGCCGGTGTCACCCGGCCTGACACGGTGCCGGCGGCGAACAGCAGGATGTCGACGCCCTCGTTCGACGCGGTGAAGCGCTCCGCCTCGCTCTCGACAGGACTGCCGAAGAGGCCGCCCAGAGGGTTGCCGGCGTTCCACGTCGGGTACCAGGTGTCGTCGTCGATCACCTCCGCGCGCACGGCATAGCTCCCGCCCCCGGGAAGGGTGAGCGAGTAGGTCTCGTCCGTGACGATCTCCTCGACCACGGCGCCGGCCGCGTCCACCGCCCGGACCCGGTACGCCTCGCCGACCGGGGCCGGAGTGGCGGCGTCGACGTCCGCGGTTCGGAGGAGTCCCGACACCACGAAGGTCCCGGCCGCCGAGGCCTGCGCCGGCGACCCGGCCGCGACGGCTCCCGCGAGCAGCGACAGGACCGCCCCCGCGGTGGCCAGGAGACGGACGCGGGACCGGGAGCGGGATGCAGGGGACAACGGTGGCCTTCCGGTGCGGCGGAGGCGGCTCGATCGAGACGACGGCTGCCGGGTGCGCCACACGCTAGCGACGACCGCCGACCCGCGCGCCGCAGCGAGACACGGCGTCCCACGGGGGTGATGAGGCGGAGGCGCCGGCCGGGGCCTCCGTGCTAGTGCCCGGCGACCCGCAGCGCGATGTCGCGGCGGTACTGGCCGCCGTCGAGCGTGATCAGGTCGAGGGCGCGGTACGCGCGCTCGCGGGCCTCGGCGAAGTCGGCGCCGCGGGCGACGACGTTGAGCACCCGGCCGCCGGTGGCGACGAAGCGGCCGTCGACCAGCTGCGTCGCGGCGTGCGCGATCGTGACGCCGGGAACCTCGGCCGCCGCCTCCATGCCGCCGAGGACGCGGCCGGTGGCGGCGTTCTCGGGGTAGCCCTCGCTGGCGAGGACGACGGTCACGGCGACCTCCTCCGAGAAGGCCGGCCACGGCACGGAGGCGAGCGCGCCGGTCGCCGCGGCGAAGAGCAGTGCCGAGAGGGGCGAGACCAGGCGCGGCAGCACGACCTGGGTCTCCGGGTCGCCGAAGCGCGCGTTGAACTCGATCACGCGGATGCCGGCGTCGGTCACGATGAGTCCGCAGTAGAGGAGCCCGACGAACGGGGTGCGCTCGCGCTCGAGCTGGCGGACGGTCGGGATCGCGACGGTGTCGATGACCTCGTCGACGAAGGCGCGCTCGCTTTCCCAGCGATCGACGAGCCAGGGGAGCGGGGAGTAGGCGCCCATCCCGCCGGTGTTCGGCCCCTCGTCGCCGTCGGCGAGGCGCTTGTAGTCCTGGGCGGGCGAGAGCGGGACGACGTCGTGACCGTCGGAGAGGAGGAAGAGCGAGACCTCCTGGCCGGCCAGGAACTCCTCGATCAGCACGTCGCCCGACTGCAGCCAGAACTCGGCGTGCGCGACGGCGGCGGTGCGCGACTCGGTCACGAGCACGCCCTTGCCCGCGGCGAGGCCGTCGGCCTTGACGACGTAGGGGGCGCCGAACTCGTCGATGACGCGCGTCGCGTCGACGAGGGTCGAGACGCGGGTCGCCCGGCCGGTGGGGACGCGGGCCATGTCCATCACGCGCTTGGCGAAGGTCTTCGAGCCCTCGAGGGCGGCGGCCGCGCGGTCCGGGCCGAAGGTGGGGATGCGGCGGCGGCGCAGGGCGTCGGCGACTCCTGCGACGAGAGGGGCCTCGGGGCCGATGACGACGAGCTCGATGCCCTGCTCGACCGCGAAGTCGCTGACCAGGCGCGGGCTGTTGGTGTCGAAGTGGATGACCTCGACGTCGCGCGCGATGCCCGCGTTGCCGGGGGCGGCGATGATCTCGTGCGCCTCCTCCTCCGCGAGCAGAGCGGTGATGATGGCGTGCTCACGGGCACCCGAGCCGAGGACGAGGATCTTCACCCTGACAGGATAGGCCCGCCCCGGAGCGGCCCCGCCCGGCCCGCGCCCCGTCGCCGTGCGAACCGCCTCCCCCTCGCGAGATGCCACTTGTGCGCGCTTTCTGCGGCGTGTCGCGCTCACAAGTGGCATCTCGCGGCGGAGCCGGGCGCCGGGAGACGCCGGGCGGCACGGCAGACTGAGGGCATGGCCAAGGGGAAGATCGACGAGGCGACCGGGCAGGACGCTGTGCGGGCGGCGCTCGCCGGCGGGGCCGACCGGAACACGACCGCGACCGCCGTGCGCTTCCTCCTGCAGATCATCGAGACGAACGTCCCCGGCCGGAGCGTCGAGGTCCGCGTGCCGCCGTTCGGTGCGGCCCAGTGCGTCGAGGGCCCGGGCCACACCCGCGGCACGCCCCCGAACGTGATCGAGATGGACGCCGCCACCTGGCTGCCGCTCGCCACCGGCTCCCTCCCCTGGTCGGACGGACTCGCGAGCGGCCGGATCCACGCCTCGGGCGTCCGCGCCGACCTCTCGCCGTTCCTCCCCCTCCTGCACGTCCGCTGACCGACGGCGAGTTAACTTCTCGTAAACGCACCGCCGCCGCCCCGATCGACGTTTGACGGGCAGGCCCGCGTCGGGTTGTCTGGGAAAGTTCCCCCACTGCGGCAGGAGTTCTCTCCGAATCGCCGCTCGATGCTTGGAGACCTCCCACAGATGCGAAGCGATACCCCGGGCCGTCGCGGCCTGACCAGACTCCTCTCCGTCACCGCCGTCAGCGCGGTCGCCGGAGCGGCCCTCCTCGGAGCGGCCCCCGCGAGCGCCGCAGAGGGCGACGTCGCGATCGACATCCTCTCGATCAACGACTTCCACGGCCGGATCGAGGCCGACGGCACGACCGCCGGCGCCGCGGTCCTCGCCGGAGCGGTCGACTCCTACCGCGCCGCCAACCCGAACACGCTGTTCGTCTCGGCCGGCGACAACATCGGCGCGTCCACCTTCACCTCCAAGGTGCAGGACGACCAGCCGACCCTCGACGTGCTCAACGAGATGGGCCTGGACGTCAGCACTCTCGGCAACCACGAGTTCGACAAGGGCCGCTCGGACGTCGACGGCCGCGTGACCGACGAGTCCGACTTCCCGTACGTCAACGCGAATCTCTTCGACACGACGACCGGCGAGCGCGCCTACGACCCGTACTTCATCGCCGACCAGGGCGGCGTCTCGGTCGCCTTCATCGGCGCGATCACCGAGGACCTCGGCACGCTGGTCAGCCCCGGCGGCATCTCGACCCTCTCGATCGAGCCGATCGTCGAGAACGTCAACGAGGTCGCGACCGAGCTCCAGGACGGGGACGCCGCGAACGGCGAGGCGGACGTCGTCGTCCTTCTTCTCCACGAGGGCGCCGACGCCGACGCCGCCGAGACCAACACCCCCGCGGCAGACCCCAAGTTCGGCGCGATCGTCAACGCGGTCGCTCCGAACGTCGACGCCATCGTCTCCGGCCACAGCCACCAGGAGTACAACGCGACGATCGACGCCGGCCGGGCCTTCCCGACCGTCGTCTCGCAGACCGGCAGCTACGCCGAGAACCTCGGCCACATGGCCCTCACCGTCGACCCGGCGACCAAGCAGCTCACCTCGCTCACCAGCGAGGTCGTCCCGCTGACCGTCGTCGCCGACGACCCCGAGTCCGAGGACCCGGCCGACACCATCGACGTCGGCGCGTACCCGGCCGACCCCGAGGTCGCCGCCATCGTCGAGGCCGCTGCCGCGGTCGCCGTCGAGGAGGGCAGCGTCCAGGTCGGCACCATCACCGACGACATCTCGCGCGCCTACCGCGAGGACGGCATCACCACGAACCGCGGGTCGGAGTCGACGCTGGGCAACCTCGTCGCCGACGCGCAGCTGTGGGCGACGAGCGAGCTCGGCACCCAGATCGCCTTCACCAACGCGGGCGGCCTGCGCGACGACCTCGACTTCGCCGCCAGCGCGGAGACCCCGGGCGACGCCGACGGCGTCGTCACCTACGCGGAGGCGTCCGACGCGCAGCCGTTCGCGAACACCCTCGTGACGCTCCAGCTCACCGGCGCTCAGATCAAGGACCTCCTCGAGGAGCAGTGGGTCGGCAGCTCGAGCCACCCGCAGCTGAAGCTCGCGACCTCGGCCGCGCTGACCTACGTCTTCGACCCGGCCGCCGCCACCGGCTCGCACATCTCGGAGGTCTTCTTCGAGAACGAGCCGATCGACCCGGCCGCGACCTTCACGATCGTGACGAACAACTTCCTCTCGACCGGTGGTGACGGCTTCAGCACCTTCACCGAGGGCGTCGGGACGGCCGACTCCGGCCGCATCGACCTCGACGCGTTCGTGTCCTACATCCAGGACCGCGGCACCGTCAGCCCCGACCCGGTCCAGCGCTCCATCGGACTCACCGCGAACCTGCCCGAGTCGGGCGAGTACGCGGTCGGCGACACCATGACCGTCGACCTCTCCTCGCTGCTCTTCAGCACGGGAGCGCCCACCGACACGGTCGTGACCGTCTCGGTCGACGACGCGGTCGTCACCACCGCCGAGATCGACCCGACGCGAGCCGTGACCGACGACTCGACGGGACGCGCCTCCGTGGCCGTGCCGATCGGCGAGAGCCTCGCGGGCGGCACCCACACCGCGAGCTTCGCCCTGGGCGACGCGACCGGCACGACGATCAGCCTCGACTTCGCCGTCGCAGCCGTCGCCACCACGCCCGCCCCGACCCCGGAGCCCACCGAGACCGTCATCCCGACGACCCCGGCGACGACCGCTCCCGCCGTTCCCGGCGCCTCGGGTGGACCGACGAAGCACCTCGCCGCGACCGGCGTCGACGCGACCCCGGCCTTCGCGGCCGGTGCCGCGGCGCTGCTGCTCGGACTCGGCATGACCGTGGCGCGCCTGCGCCGCCGCATCGCCGCGAAGTAGCACGCGCACAGGAGAGGCCCCGCGGTTCGCGCCGCGGGGCCTCTTCTGCGTCTCCCGGGGTGCGCGACCCGGGGGAACGCGAGAACGCCGCCTCCCGCAGGGGGAGACGGCGTTCGGAACGCGATGAGGTGCTGTCGCGGAGCGCGAGGCTCAGTGGCGGACGGGGACCTGACGGTATCCGTCGCGGCTGGCGACGAGCACCGTCGACACCGTGCCCCATGCGGCGACGGCACCGAGGACGACGAGGATTGCGATGCTCATGAGTGTTCTGCCTTTCGTTGCTCCGACGTGTCTGCCAGGTTGGCGATCCATCCGCCGGGATGCTCTGTACAACGTCCACTCTCGGGCTTTGTGTTCCTTAGGACAATCGCACTGTTCTTGGCCTGACGTGTAGCGTTCCTTCATGGACGTGCGACGGCTGGAACTGCTCAGGGAGCTCTCGATGCGGCGCTCGATCACCGCGGTGGCGGCGGCGACGCACCGCACCCCGTCCGCGGTGTCGCAGCAGCTGAAGGTGCTCGAGCGGGAGGCGGGAGTGCCGCTGATCGAGCGCTCGGGGCGCGGCGTCGTCCTCACCGCGGCCGGCCGCGAGCTGGCCCGCAGCGCCACCGAGATCGCGACCGCGCTCGAGCGCGCCGACGCGGTCTGGCAGACCTTCAAGAACAACCCGATCGGCGAGGTGACGATCGCGACCTTCCCGACGGCCGGGCAGATGCTGCTGCCGGATGCGCTGGTCGCGCTGCGCAGCGTCGAGGGGCTCGTCGTGCACTGCGAGGACGCGGATCCCGGGACCGACGAGTTCCTCGACCTCACCGCCGACTTCGACATCGTGCTCGCGCACTCGCCCACCGGCCGCAGCGCCTGGGCCGGGCACGGGCTCGCAATGGCCGAGCTGATGGTGGAGCCGCTCGACATCGCCCTGCCGCTCGGCCACCGGCTCGCCGACCGCGCGACCGTGACGGCGGGCGACCTGGTCGGCGAGACCTGGATCGGCGTGCCCGACGGGTTCCCGTTCGAGCGGATCATGCAGGAGATCGAGACGACCTCGGGCGAGCCGGTGCGGGTCGAGCAGCGCTTCGCCTCGACCCGCGTGACGGAGGCGTTCGTCGCGGCCGGCCTCGGCATCGCGGTGGTCCCGCGCTACACCGCGGGCACGGCCGGCATCGTCGTGAAGCCCCTGCGCGGCGTGAACTCCGTGCGCCACATCGTCGCGCTCATGCGCCCCGACCGCGCGGAGCGGCTCTCCGTGCGGACCGTCGTCCGCGAGCTCCGCGCCCAGGCCGGCCGCCTCCTCCACTCCGTCTGACCGCCGCCGCGGAGCCGCGAGGCGGCGCCCCTTCATGACCGGCCGCGGAGCCGCGAGATGGCGCCCTCTCATGACGGGCCGTGGAGCCGCGAGGCGGCGGCCCCTGCATGCTGGTCGAGCAGCCGCGCAGCGGCGTATCGAGACCCGCCTCTCGATCACGCGCTACCCGATCCGCCGCCCCGTCGCCACTCGGCCCGCGCCCGGCCGCGCACAGGGGACAATGGAGGCATGACCGATCCGCTCGACTCCTCGCCGCGCCCCGACGACGTCGAGATCACCCGCGAGGAGGTCGACGTCCGCCGCTCGCCGCGGGTCTGGCGGATCCTCGCGCTCGGGGCCGGCCTCGGCGCGATCGTCGCATTCGTGCTCACCTTCGCGCTGCCCGAGACGGAGGGCTTCAGCCAGGCCCAGGTCTTCGGCTTCAGCCTGCTGCTGTTCGTGACGATCTTCGGCGGCCTCGCCGCCCTCCTCGTCGTCCTCCTCGATCGGGTCGTCGGCCGCCGCGTCGTCCGCGCCACGGCCGAGCGCACCGTCGCCCGAGAGGCCGACGGCGACGACGAGCCCGCGGACGAGCCGGACGCCGCCCCGGACGAGAACGAGGCGCCCGGCACGGAGCCGGACGCCTCGACGCGCTAGGGACGACGCTCTACACGCTCAGTGGTCAGCGGCGCTTGCGGCTGCTGCGGCTCGTCGAGCGCGCCGCGTTCTGCGTGGCGCGCTTGGCCTTCTGCGACTTCTTCAGGCGACCCGCGATGAACGTCAGGAGCAGGGGCAGCAGGCGGTAGATCACGGGGACTCCTCGTCTCGGGCGCACGGAGCGGCGCCCCACGATCATGGACGCTCCGCCGCCCGCTAGGCACCCGGTTGCGCGCATCCGGGCGCTGTGCCTGCCCGGTGCGCGTGCTCCCAGCGTCAGCTCAGCTGCGTGCGCTCCACCCAGTCGAGGTACTCGGGCGTGACGGTGCCGGTGACGTACTCGCCGGTGAAGCAGCTGGTCTCGAGGTCGGTGACGTCCGAGCCCTCCAGGATCGCCGCCTTCATGTCGGCGACCTCCTGGTAGATCAGGTAGTCGGCGCCGATCGCCTCCGAGATCTCCGGGATGCGGCGGTTGTGCGCGACGAGCTCCTGCCGAGACGGCATGTTGATGCCGTACACGTGCGGGTAGCGCACCGGCGGGGCCGCGGACGCGAAGGTGACGCTGTTCGCGCCGGCCGTGCGGGCCATGTCGACGATCTCCTTCGAGGTCGTGCCGCGCACGATCGAGTCGTCGACGATCAGCACGTTCTTGCCCTTGAACTCGCTCGACATCGCGTTGAGCTTCTGCCGCACGGACTTCTTGCGCACCGCCTGCCCGGGCATGATGAACGTCCGGCCGACGTAGCGGTTCTTGTAGAAGCCCTCGCGGTACGGGATGCCGAGCTTCTGCGCGACCTGCATCGCAGCGGGGCGCGAGGAGTCCGGGATCGGCATGACCACGTCGATCGCCCCACCCGGCGTGTACGCGGCGATGGTGTCGGCGAGGCGGTCGCCGAGGCGCAGCCGGGCCTCGTAGACCGAGATCCCGGAGAGGATCGAGTCGGGGCGGGCGAGGTAGACGTACTCGAACGAGCACGGGATGAGACGCGGGTTCTTCGCGCACTGGCGGCTGGTCATCCGGCCGTCGGGCGTGATGAAGATCGCCTCGCCGGGAGCGACGTCCCGGACGATCTCGAAGCCCTGCGCCTCGAGGACGAGCGACTCGGAGGCGACCACCCAGTCGTCCGGCCCGTTCACGTTGAAGCGGCGGCCGACGATCAGCGGCCGGATGCCGAACGGGTCGCGGAACGCGAGCAGCCCGTGGCCGGCGATCAGCGCGATGGTGGCGTACGAGCCCTCGACGCGCTCGTGCACGCGGGAGACCGCGTCGAACACCTCGTCCGCGTCGAGGTCGCGGCCGGAGATCGAGGCCTGCAGCTCGTTCGCGAGCACGTTGACCAGCAGCTCGGTGTCGGAGGTGGTGTTGAGGTGGCGGCGATCGACGGTGAAGAGCTCCTCGGTGAGCTCGCGCGTGTTCGTCAGGTTGCCGTTGTGGATGAGGATGATGCCGTAGGGCGCGTTCACGTAGAACGGCTGCGCCTCCTCCTCGCGCTCCGCGTTGCCCTTGGTGGCGTAGCGGACGTGCCCGAGGCCCATCGTGCCGAGCAGCGAGCGCATGTCGCGGGTGCGGAACGCCTCGCGGACCTGCCCCGCCGCCTTCTTGATGTGCAGCGTGCTGCCGTCGGCGGTCGCGATGCCGGTCGAGTCCTGGCCGCGGTGCTGCAGGAGGGAGAGGCTGTCGTAGATGGACTGGTTGACCGGTCCGGAGGACACGATCCCAACGATTCCGCACATGCCGGAGGGGCTCCCAAGGGGATAGCAGGGGGGATTGACGGTCCATCCTGGCACGCGGAGGACGCATCCCCTAACGGTTCGCTCCCGGCGGATCCGCCCGGGCGGGGACGTGCGCGGGTCGCGAGGCGGGCGGATCGGCCGGGCGGCGGTCCGGCTCACCGGACGCACGCTCAGCCGCGGCCAGCTGCTCGACGGCCGGATCGGGCCGGCCGAAGATCTCGGCGATCGCGGCGCTCACCTCGACGGCCGTGAAGCCCGTCGTGAAGTGCAGCTCCGGCCAGCGGTGATGGAGGACCGTCGCGCGGAGCAGTCGGCGGACGATTCTCGCGGCAGCCGGGGGCAGCGTCGTGCGGAGACGGCGTCCACCGTGTTGATCCTGTTGGATCTCAACCGGCGTGCTCGGCTCGCTGGGTCCGTCGGTGATCGTCACTTCGACGACGTCGTCGTTCTTGAAATGCGCCTGCTCGCTTCGCGTCAGCATCATCAGCGCGAGCAGTGAGCGCTTCCTCTCGCCGGAGAACTGCAGCTCGTCACGTTGCCACTCGGGCAAGCGCGTCGCTTGAAGGACGATGCCGGCCGCGACGTCGAACGTCTTCCACGAGACGACGACGGTCCGGCCGGTCGTGCAGTCAGCCTCAGTCATCGGGTCCTTCTCTGTGTGCGAAGAGTCGTCCCGAAGGCTCGCTGGAGTCCGAAGGCGGATCTGCAGAATCGGCCGACGAATGGTCGCGTCTACCTTCGCTGGTCAGGTTCACCCCATGATCGCGCGCGATTGCGAAGGAATGGACGATCTCGTTGCTCATGTTCGCACCTCTATTCCTTCTTTTCTGTCGAACGATGCCCTGCTCCGAATGCGCGTTATGCCCCACGATGCCCTGGCTTCAGCAGTGAGTTCAGCTCAACGCTCGAGCAGGACGGTGGTGAAGCTGTACGACCTCACCGGAGAGTTCTCCCAGGCCTGCCCGATCATGCTTGATATTCGTCGGAACGTCTCGCGTTCTCCCGGGTCGTCCGCCAACAGCTCGCTCGATCCGCGAATGAGAATCAGAAAAGAGAAGGCCTGGTACCAGGACAGGTCTCTCATCTGCTCCGCGAACGAGGGCCAGTTCTCGACCCTCCACGGGAACTCCAGCGCACGTCCATAGCAGTCCCAGAGCTGCTCGACGGTCCGCATCCCGCTCGCGTGAAGTTCAATCAGCCCGCCGTCGGTCTCTGTGGCGTCGATCAAGTCTGTCAACTGCAGATCCTCGGTCTCGACGTCGAACAGCCACGGCCTTCCGGTGTAGGGTCTCGGCTTCCTTGCTCCACTGGATGCACGTTCTCCGGCGACCATCATGTCGATCGACCCATCGCTCGGAGCCATATGGCTCGTGCCTCCCGAGGAGTTCGATGGCGACTCCTGGTGCTCGATGGTGTCCGTGAACGTTTCAGAGTTCCAAGAATGTCGGCTCCTCTTTTCCGAAGAGATCGAGGAAGGCCCGCGAGACCTCGTCCGGGCGGGCACCTGCCGTGTACCACAGTTCAGGCCAGCGGTGGTAGATAACGGTGGAGTACAGCAAGTCGTAGAGCTTCGCTGCGAGACCCGCGGGAACACGGACTCCAAGCGTGGTTGTCTCCTGCTCGACGGTGCTGTGCCAGATCTCCTCGCCCCGACTGACGAGCGCTGCCGGCGTATCGCCAACGATGGAGATGAGCACTTCAGATACGTCCCCGACCTCATCGGCGAAACTCCTTGCTCGTTTCACCAAGCTGTAGAAAAATGCGACTTCCTCGTCCTCGATTCCGATCCGTTCGAGAGTCGAATCGGGAAGTTGCCGGGAGTCGGCGAACAGGCTCAACGCCAGGTCGAGCGATCTATACGAAATGTGCTTCACGTCGCCAACTTCGACGCTGGCGCAGATTGTTTCAGAAATAGGATTCTCCATCGCTGGGTTTGAACACCGGTCCACGGTCTCCGTGGTGGATGACTACCATGGTCCTCTCGGCGTCCCAGTGTGCGACCCGCCCCTGGTTGAGATAGTGGGATTCCATTGGGATTTCTCCGTTATGAACGTCGTCAACGTATCGGACGTGACCTGGAAGCCAGAATCCTCGATGTGATGATCGGATTTCCCTCCGATCGCTGCCTCGCAGGCATGTTCTGCAATATTTCGAGCCCACTCGGAGATAGCCTCGCTTGCGCCGTCTTTCTCTTCCATTCTCCGATGACCAGTTCGCTAGAAACGATGCCACTGGCCTTTTAATTCAAGTAGGACTCGCTTGTCTTCCGAGCCCGGATCGATCTCGAGCGCCGACCGAAGGCGCCGAACGATGGTGTCGAAGTAGAACCCTTCCTCCTCTCCGTCTTGCGCAGACAGCTCGCTCGCGTCGGTAGGCCAGATGGACTCCTTTCCGCTTGCCAACTGGACTCGGTACTCCTTTCCCTTTACGCGAACGTTTGTAATGAAGCTCTCGTCCAGTTCCGTCATGTCGTAGTCGTACCCAGCCGCATGCCAGAGGCAGTGCAGCCAGTCCAGCCAGAGGCCGATGTCGTCGGGAACGCCGTTTGCGCGGATGTCTCTCTGCATGCTGAGCAGCAACGTCCAAGTGTCTAGCCCTGCAAACCCGATCATCTTCTCCACGAACTCCGTTAGCGCGATGTCCGCAATCTCGGTTGAGTATTTCATATTTATGCCTGCCATTGATTCAACCCTCCAAATCAGTTTTCGTACGGTAACAAGTTGGCGCCGCCATTCGTGATGATACCGTCCTTTACCTTTGCCCAGAACTGCGGTTGTCCCTGGATGGCTGGGCCGCGATAAAAGGCGACGTCACCGTCCTTTCCCTCCCAATACCGAAAGTTGCTCGGGTCTCGTGTCACGCTTTGAATTGCTTCGCGATTCGCAGGAGTATCTTCGGTAAAATGCCCGCCAGTTCCCTTTCGGAAGATGTGGCTTGTATCCTCTCGAAATCGAGGGTCCTCCTTTGCGGCCGCGTCTTCGGCATTCGAGGACTCTTTCGCTGGAGCCGAGCACTCGACTTCGACTGGTGGACAATCCGAGTGAGAGGCGGGACTGGAGGTAGCTGCTCCGTCCGGATGTCGTTCTGCTCCAGTCGAGTCTCCGGACATCGACAGCACGAGGCCGACGGCGCCCGCTGCGCCGAAGAATCGCCCGGCTGCGGCCCACGGAACGGCAGGGATCTCGACGTCCCATCCGGGCGCCTGCCACGTGGGCGCCATCGGGGGAGCGAGCGTCGTCGCCTTCCCCGCAGGGCCGGAGCGCCGCGCGAGGGAGTCGTCGCGTCGCTGGTCGACGCTCGGGCGGCCCGCGGGCGCGGGAGCTGCGCTCCCCGATTTGGGCTTGGGCTTCGGGGCCGCATTCGGTGCGTTCCCGTAGCCGTTGGCGTTGTCGAACGTGCCGAGGGGTCGCAGGCCGGACGCGTCGGACAGTGTCACGGGCGAGTTCGACGAGTACGAGTATCCGTTGTTCTGCTGCGGTTCGAACGGCGAGAGGACCGGGTCGACGCTGACGAACTTCCCGAGGCCCGGGTCGTACTCCCGCGCCCCGAGATGCGTCAGGCCGCTGGCGGTCGACCTCGGCGCGTTCAGGTACGCGTTGCTCGACGTCCATTCGGATCCGGGCCCTCGGCTGTTGCCGTAGGGGTCCATGAATCGCCGGCGGACGGATCCGGTGGCCTGGTCGACGGAGACGGACGCCGTTCCCACCGTGTCGGTCGCGAGCCAGACGACGGTGCTCACTGCGGGTGCGGCGGCGGTCGTGGTCCGCTCCGCGACGGCGGCGCCGTTGAAGCCGTAGGTGCGGGTCCCGGAGGTGGTCGATGAGCCGGGCTTCCGCTGCAGCACGGTGTCGCCCAGGAAGAGGCGCGCCCCTTCGCCGGAGTCGACGCGCAGCAGGAGGTCGCCCGACGCGTCGTAGACGTTCGTCTGCGTGGCCGGACCCGCCACCACGCCGCTCAGCTTCCCGCGCGCGTCCCAGCTCAAAGTCTGGCCGGGCCGGCTCACCGTGTTTCCCGCGCCGTCGTAGGCGTAGCTGCTCGTCGCCGGCGCTCCGGCTCCGGTGGTCTGCGCCGTCGCGCTCACCGCGTGGGTGTGACCGGCCGTACCGTAGCTGTAGTCGGTGGTCGAGGCGACTCCGCCGCCCGCCGCCGCTGCGGTCGTCTGCTTCGTCCGATTCCCGGTGACCGGATCGACCGTGTAGGTCGTGCGGTAAGCGGCCGACCCGCCGAGAGCGACGCCCTCGCCGCTGTCGCCACACGTCCATGTCCCGTCGGTCGACGCCGGGGTCCACGCGTCCTTCAGGTTCTGCAGGGCGTCGTACGCGAAGCACTGCATCTCCTGCGCGGCCGTGTCCGCGGGGGACGGCGTGACGGTGTCGATGCCGGGATCGCCGATCCTGGTGCGGATCGACGTGATGCCGCCCGCGGGGTTGCGGCCGATCGTGCGGTCCGCGACCGTGAACGCCCCCCGCGTGCCGATGGTGAGGTTGCGGATCGCGGTGATCCGCCCGGTCGCGCCGTCGTGGTCGGTGGTGGTGAACATCTTCGTGTGCCCGGCCGCGCCCGGGTCCGGGTCGCTCTGGAACTGGGCGACGTCGCCGGTGTTGGTGAGGACGACCTTGCTCACGTAGTCGCGGAGTCCGGTCGAGCCGGCGACGAGCCCGAGGGAGTCGTAGCGGGTCTCCACCGTCTCCGCCGGGAGGCCCGGCTGTCCGGGCAGCCCGGCGACGGCCGGGAGGATCGACTTCTTCAGCGCCCCGTCCGGGTAGTACTCGGACCCTTGCGTGTAGCGGAAGCCGGAGAAGGCCGGCGCGCCCTCGGGGATCGAGGTCGTGACGCTGGTCGGCCGGTACCCGGCGTCGATCGCGTCGATGCTCTTCAGGTAGGTCTTGCCGTCGACCGTGCTCGACGAGGCGGCGAGCTGCCCCTTGGCGCGGAGGTCGTAGGTCCAGCCGGCGAGCTGGGCGCCGGCGCCGTCGAGCTGCGCCACCTTCCGGTCGAGCTCGTCGTAGCGGTACGCGAGAGCGACTCCGCGTCCGTCCACCGAGGTGAGCACGTTGCCGGCGTCGTCGTAGGTGAAGCTCGAGGACCCGGTGTCGGGATCGCTGGAGCCGGTCTTGCGTCCGCGGACGTCGTAGCTCCAGGACCAGGTGCTGCCGTTCTGATCCTTCGTGGTCGCCATCCGGCCCTGGGCGGTGTAGCTGTAGGCGGTGGTGATCGGCGAGCCGGAGTCGACGGCTCCCCGCCACTGGACGAGCCGGCTGGTGAGGCCCCGAGCGTCGGTGTAGGTCGTCTGCGCGGTGGCGCCGGCGGGCGGAGTGACGTCGACGCGGTCGACTCCGGAGTACCTGGTCGTGGTCGTCGAGCGGAGGTGGTTGCCGACCTCGTAGAGCGAGCTGGCGGTGATCCTGCCCGCCGAGTCGTAGGAGTGGACGGTGCGGGTCGGGATGTTGTTGGACGAGGAGGCCTGCAGCACCACGGCGCTGCTCGAGTACTCCTTGTTCGCGCCGTACGGACCGTTGGTGGCGATGATCTGCCCGAGGCTGTCGTACTGGCTGTCCGCCACGATCGTGCTGTTCTCGGGCCCCGGGGTCCGGGACTGCACCACCCGGCCGAGGCCGTCGTAGACGTCGAGCTTCTTCAGGACCTGCCCGGCCGAGATCGTCGACGTCTCCACAGTGGAGATCCCGGTCGCGTTGATCGCGTAGCTGAAGCCGATGCTCGGGGAGTCCGGGTTCTCCGTCTTCAGCCGGCCGGGCCGCCAGACCGCCGTCAGCCGGCCGAGGGCGTCGTGGTCGGTCGAGGTGATCCGGCCGTTCGGATCGGTGCTCGTCGTGGCCTGACCGCGGGCGGGGTCGAGCGCGGTGACGGTCTGCCAGCCCTTCGGGTTGGTGACGACGATCTGCGTCGGGGCGCCGGAGCCTGCGGCCGCACCCGCGGCCGGGGTGTACGCGGTCGTCGTGGTGCGCTGCGCGACGTCGGAGACCGAGGTGACACGGCCGAGGGCGTCGTAGCCGGTGGTGCTGGTCCGCAGCCAGGTCGGCGTGTATCCGGAGTACGACGCGGCGACCCAGTTGCCGGTGGCGTCGCCTCGCGACGCTGCGGCGCCGGCCTCCGCTCCGTCGTACGCCGCCCGGGTCCGGACGATGACGTCGTCGGGGTAGCTCGCGTCGACGCCGCAGGCCTTGCCGAGCTTCAGGACCTCGCTGGAGAGCCCGATGATCCAGGCCGACGTGTTCGCGGCGGCGTAGCTCGTGATCGTGCAGCTGGAGAGCTCTCCAGCGGGGGCGACGACGCTGACCGCGGTCGGGTAGCCGTACGTCGGGTCGAAGGCGGTCGTCGTGGTGGTCACCCGGTCGCCGCCGGTGGAGAGGCGCTCCGTGACCTGCACGGTCCCGTCGCCGAGCTTCCGGGACTGCCGGGTGCCGTCGTCGGCGCCGACGGCGGAGGCCCACGGCGTCGTCACCGTGCCGGTGAGCACCGTGTCGTCGACGTACGTCTTCACCTCGCGCACCCGGCCGGCGAGCCACCGGTCGTCGGGTGCCTCGGTGCCGGGGACCATGCGCGTGCCCGGCTTGCCCCGGTCTCCGTTCAGTCCCCGGTAGAAGACGTAGTCGGTCCGGACCCGCTTGTCCGAGGTGCCCGGATCGCCGACCCGGACGCTCAGCTGCGCGTAGCCGGCGTACTCCGACCAGGTGCGCTTCGCTTCCGGCAGCAGGGGGTTCCGGTCGTAGCGCCAGGCCACTCCTCCGCTGTAGTCGTAGGTGGACACCTTCGTCGGATCGACGGCGCCGTCGGTCTGCGGGCTCTCGAGCATCGTGCCGACGACGTAGGCGTTGAAGAGGTCCAGGCGCGGCACCGCCCCGGTGACCTTCGGCGTCCACCACTGCGGGAAGCAGCGCTTCGTGTTCCCGGCGAGATCGCCGAGCACCGCGGACTGGACGGCAGGATCGTCGCACTCGGGAGCGAGGTAGGTGACGCTGATCCCGCCGCCGGTGGGCAGCCGGACCGCGTTCAGCCGCATCTTGTTGAGGAGCGCGTAGCCGATCGCGGCACGTGCCCGGTTCTGGAGCTGCCGGCCGGAGAAGGTCGTCGTCCCCTCCTGCAGCGTGCTCGCGCCACTCCCGCCGGCGTGCGCGATCGAGTCGAGCCAGAGGGCGGGGTCGGTGCCGTCGCCCGTCTCGGGGAAGGAGTGGCCGAGCGTCCAGGTGTCGACGGTGGCGTAGGCGGAGGGGGTGCGGACCTGGGTGGTGACGGTGTCCAGGCGCGCGGTCGTCCAGAAGGTGGGGGAGCGCTGGCCGTCGCAGCTGCCGGTCGTGCAGTTGAGGTCGAACGGGACGTCGGGGTAGACGCTCGCGCTTCCCGCGGCGCCGTCCACGCCCGGTGTCCGGACGTCGCCGCCGAGGGCCAGCGGGGCGCACGCACTCGCGTCGGAGGCGTTGCAGCGGCCGGTGGCGCTGTAGCCGAAGGTCACCCTCCCGGTCGCGGCGTTCGCGGCGTAGACGGTGCCCTCGGTCAGGCCGTAGTCGATGCTCGTCAGAGCCCCGCCGCGCACGTAGCTCGTCGGGCCGGTGCCGGCCGTGGACGTGAAGCGGTTGGTCTCCTGTGCGTAGGAGAAGACCTCGGCGTTGCCGTGCGTGTCGACGACGTAGTCGAGGTTCCAGCGCCACGCCTGCGCGCACGACGACGATGCGAAGGTCGAGCCGTGGCAGGGCTCGCCCGCGTCGTCGCCGAAGACGGGCGCGGTGAAGACCGACTTCGTCTCGGGACTGCCCGGCGACCAGCCCGGGAGGCGGTTCCGGCCGAAGAAGTACTGGGTGCCGTCGGTGGTGGTCATCCGCCAGCACTCGGCGTCCTTCGCGCCGTTGCCGGCGCACTCGGCGGATCCGGTGAGCTTCTCGATCCGGGATCCGTCGTCCTGCTCGAGCTTCCAGAGGTTCGTCGTCCCGTCGTGGACGAGCACGCCGGAGTGGCCGCCGAACGACAGGGTCGCGTTGTCGGTCTTCCAGCAGAGATCGCCGGACGCCTTCGCATCGCGGCCGGCGTCGTCCTCCAGCGCGCAGGGGAGGTAGCTGCGCTCGATGAAGCCGCTGCCGGCCAGGTCCCAGCCCTCGCCGACGACCGAGGTCTGATTGTTCGTGGACGCGGTGCGGCCGTCGACGCTCTGCGAGTCGTAGGCGAGAGCGAGCTCCGGCTGAGGGCCGCCCGCCGGAGGCGGGACGGTGAGCGGGTAGCTCCAGACGAAGGCGCCGGTCTGGGCGCTCACGTCCCAGGTGCTCGACGGCGCGAGCGAGGTCGCCCGGTAATCGCCGTTCCCCGCCGCCGAGCTCGCCGCCGCGGCCGCGGTCACCACGGTCGGCGTCGCGTCCGCCTGCACCCTCATGACGCTCGCTCCGTCGGTGCTCTTCGACACCACCGGTGTCGCCGCGGTTCTGCGGGGAGCGATCGCCGCCGCCGTCCTGATCGCCGACGCAGGCTCCGCTGTCGCCGTCGAGGGAGATTCCGGGATCTGCACCCAGGACACCCGCGAGGCGTAGTCACCGCCGTACAGGGCGGAGGTCAGCTCGTCCGGCACCGACAGCTCGACGACGCCCGCTGCGGTCGTCCCGTCCGTGCGGGACACCTCGAGGGTCAGCCCGGTCGCACCCTTCGCCGCCGCCTCCTCGGCGCTGAGGATCGAGACGGACACCGACTCGACGGCGGGAGAGCCCTCCGCCGGACTCGCCTGGACCGTGATGCCCGTGTCGCCGAGCTCCGTCGGGGACGTGTGCGCGTCTCCCTCCGGATCGTCTGCTGGCGGGAGCACCGCGAGGCGCACCGCCGTCGACGCCGCGGCAGCCGACCCGGCGTCCGGCGACGCGGCAGCGGGCGACGCGCCACCCGGCGATGAGGGAGAGGAGGTCTCCGCTGACAGATCGACGTCGAACGACTCCGGCACCGGCAGTGCTGCCGTGTCCACGAGTGGAGCGGGTGCCGCTTCCCCGTCGGACTCGCTTCCGGCGATCGCATCGACGTCGACGAGGACGCCGCGATCGACCGGGGGCACGACCTCGGCGGCATGGGCCGGCGTCGCGGAGAGGACCGTGACGACCAGCACGGCGCTGACCGTCGAGGCGAGGAGGCGCCGGAAGCGGGCGCGGCGGAGGAGGGAGTTCGGAGATACCACAGGAAGGCCCGTTTCTAGGGGATGTGCCGTCGGAGACGGACTAGTGGTCAAGCGGATGCGGGGCGACCGGGGCGGGGGTCTGCGGGCGGGTGGGGGTCGTCGGGTCGGCGGCGGCGGCGATCCTGAGCTGTGCCACGGTGGATCGAGTGCCGTCGGCGTTGCGGACGTTCGCCCAGCTGCCGACCTTGTCGACGCTCGTGACGACGAGCGTCGAGACCTCGGCGATCGGCGCGACCGTGATCGTCGCCGAGCGGCCGGAGGCGTCCGGGCAGACGACCTGGACCTCTCCGGTCCGGGTCCCGCAGGCGGGCAGCGCGTCGACCTCGGTCTTCAGGCTGTAATCGCTCGGCACCCCGTCGGTGGGGACCCAGCGGTAGAGGAACCTGTCCACCCCGTCCTCGGCCGGTGCCTCGAAGTGGACGGTGAACGGCCGGCCCACGGTGTAGCTCGCGGGGCCGGCGTCGTTCGTGATTGTCGGGAGGGTCGAGGGGCCGCTGTTGCGGACGGTGAAGTAGCACCACGGGGAGTCGTCCGACTGGAGACGATCGTCGTCCGCACGGGCCGACCAGGCGTAGCGACCGTCCGCCAGCGTTCCGGCGTCGAGCGTCATGGTGCGGTCCCAGCGGTCGGGCTCGACCGGCGTGGTGGCGAAGACGACCCTGGTCGAGCCCGGCGGGGCGTCGTGGCCGGTGCCGCCGCTGCTCGCGGTCACGACCTGGAAGCGCCCGTACATCGGATCGCCGTCGGGGTCGTGCATCGTCGCACGCAGGACGAGCGCGGTGCGGTTGGTCACCCAGGCGGGATCGGAGGCGACCCCGCAGCCGCGGTCGGGCGTCGACATCACCACGTTCGTCGGCGACTCCGGCCTGCGGTCGTAGGTGACGGTCATGGAGGCCGAGGGGTCGAACCGCTTCCACTGGCTGTGGTCGCCCTCGTCCGGCGCCCGCAGGCCGAAGGTGATGGTGTCGGCGTTCGCGCCCGCGGCGACCTTCGCTCCCTCGGTGGCGTTCCACCCGACGTTCTTCTCGGGGCAGTCCGCCGCGCCGCGCCGACCGGAGGCGTCGACGGTGTCGAGCTTCTGGATCCAGTTCCCGCCACCCGATTCGTTCCAGGTCGCGCCCTCGCGCATGCTGCCGGTCCACCAGAGCTCGACCGGTGTCGCGGTGCAGTTCCAGGACCAGATCTCATGCGCGCTGAAGCTCGCGCTGATGATCTCCGCACCCTTGGTGCCCTCGGTGGGCATCAGGAAGAAGGACCGGGCGTTGCGGATGTCCCCCGCCGGATCGTCGACCGAGCCGACGGACTGCCCGCGGCCGTCGTTGCCCTGCCCGTCGAGGAACGAGGCGTTCGGCAGGTTGGACGCCACCCACCACGAGTGAGCGCGAGTGCCGGAGAAGTCCGGGTCGATGAAGACGGGATAGTCGAGGCCGGGAGTCGCGAGAACGGAGTCGACGTCCAGAGACAGCGAATCTCCCGTCGTGCTCGTCGGGACCGTGCTCGACTCGGGAGCGTCGCCCGTCGGCCAACTCCCCGCGTCGACGGAGGACGAGTCCCACCAGGTCGGCGCGCTCGCGACGAGGGCGGAGTCCCTCCCGTCGATCTCCGCCGACAGGCCGCCGTCGGCCTCCCGAGAGACCTCGCCGCCGTCGAACTCGAAGCGGACGGTGCCGAGGTCCGGATTCGTCGCGGCCTCCGGCGTCTTGACGATCAGGACCTGCGACATCCCGACGTTGGTCGAGGCGACCCGGAGGTCCACCTCGGGGAAGACGTCCCGGTAGAGCGCCGTCGAGCCGTCCAGCACCGGAGCCGGCAGCACGCCGTGGTCCCAGTCCATCGACAGCCAGGCGCCCGTCGCCGTCCGGATCTGCGCCAGCTTCCGATCGCCGCCGCCCGAGAAGCGGACGGGCACCGTCGCGACTGCCGGCTCGATCGAGCCGTCGGCCGTCCGGGACATCGTGGTGTCCACGTCGATCCACGAGCCGTTCCGCTCGACGCGCTGCGGCTCGGTGCTCGCGACGTACCGCATCGTGCCGTCGGGCAGGGCCGTCGTGATCTCGCTCGCGGTCGTCCTGCTGCTGACCACGACGTCGTGGTCGAACGTCCTCGCGAGGGACGCGGCGTCGGCGTCGGTGGAGGCTTCAGCGGCATCGGCGGTCGCGGCTGCGACCCGCTCGACGGAGGGCGCTGTCGGAACCGCGCCGGCGACCGGTGCCAGGAGCGGGGCGACGAGGGCGGCGACGGCGAGGAGCGGCACGCGCCGGCCGCGGCTCCGCTCGCCGGTCGCGCTCCCGCGGAACATGGTGTGCAGCACTGCCCACTCCTGTCAGTCGACAGACAGGTGAGCGGACCTCACCTCGTCTCGGGTCGAGAGCCTGGCAGCCGGCGCGCGAATCGCCTCTGAGGATCTTCGAAGGCGATGGGATCGAGAGCCGGGCGGCTAGCTCCTGCAGAGGCTCGGGAGAGCGCGCTACGCCTGTGCGGCGGCGGACACGGTCTTTGAGTGGAGCGCTGTCGACCGTCACCGGGCCCGTCGAAGCTGACGCGTCGTGCGGGCCGCCGATGGCGCGTCCTGCGTCAGCAGCCGATCGAGGAGATGACGTACCCGCCGCCGACGTAGGACGGACCGTGGAAGCCCCAGGCGTTGAGGTCGGTGGCGTTCGCGACTCCGGCGACGAGGGCGGGCTGCGAGCGGCCGGAGTTGTCGAGGTTGCCGCCCCAGGCGTAGACGGTCGCGTTGGAGGCGAGTGCCAGATAGGTGCCGTCCGTGCTGAACACCTTCGTCAGGGTGACGCCCGCGGGGATCGTCCGCGCCTCGGTGCGGTAGGCGTTTCCGGCGGGCTGCGCGGCGAAGAACTGGGCGACCGCTCCCGCCGTGGTGACGTACACGCCGCCGGTGTAGCCGTCGACGGACCAGGCGTGGGACGTGGTGACGTTCTCGGCGCGCAGGATCCAGCCCGCGCCGCCGGGCGACGAGGTGAACGCGGCGCCCTGCGTCCACAGCTCGCCGGAGCCGGTGAGGGCGTAGACGGACAGCTGGCCGGTCTCGAGTTCGACGATGTCCGCCGGAGCGCCGACCAGGGCGGTGAGGGCGTGGCTGCCGTTCCAGACGCTGACGCCGCCGTCGGCGAGGAGGATCCCGCCGCCGAAGACCAGAACGCCGTTGGCTCGGCGGTAGCTCCAGGTGCTGATCGCCGACGCCCCGGCCGTGCCCGCGATGAGCGTGGCGGCGACCCGCTCGCCCGAGGTCGCGTCGGCCCACCAGTGCAGGCCCGCGTTCGTGAGGACGTAGCTGTAGCCGTCGTTCGACTCCGCGGCGAGGACCGAGCCGGTGATGCCGGTCACCGCCACGACCGTGAGGGGCCCGGTGCCGGTCCCCGTGCGGTACCACTGGCGGACGGAGTCCGCTCCGGCTCCCGCGGCGATGCCGCCGGCGGAGGTGTTGCCGGCCTGCACGCAGGTCCAGGTGTCGATGAACACCATGCCCGTCACCGCGGCTCCGGCGAACGTCAGGGTTCCGGGAGCCGTCACCGGGGCGCCGAGGTTCGCTCCCCAGTAGCGCACCCGGCCGTCGGCGGTCAGCACGGCGGCGTTCCGGCCGGCGCTGGCGGCGAGCTCGTCTCCGGAGATCGCGCCGTGGACGCCGTCGACGACTCCGGGCACGACGGCGGTGGAGAACGTCGGCTGCTGGTTCGCGCCGCCGGGGGAGCGCGTGAGCTCCACCACCTGGCCGGGGCTCGCGGTCACCGTCCCCGGCGCGTAGGCGATCGCCGTTCCGTAGGTGGCTGTGATCGTGTAGGAGCCCGCGGAGCCCGACGCCGCGAACGCCGGGACGGAGACGACGCCCTCCAGGCCGACCGCCACCACGGCGGAGCTCCCGCCGGCGGAGAAGCCGAGCCCGGACGGGAGTGTGACGGTCACCGAGGCGCCCCTCGCCGCGGGAGACGTCCCGTCGAGGGCGCGGAAGAGCACGGTGCCGGCGGGCACGACGTCGCAGCGGACCGCCTCGAAGCCGGTCACATCGAGCAGGTCGGGCGGCCCGACCGGCTCGGGCGGCGTCGAGGCGGCGGCCAGGGGTGCCGAGACGACCGCGGCGACCGTGGGGATCGTCCAGGCAGCGGCCGCCACGATCGAGCGGCGGCGGAGCGGGCTCCCGGACGGGAGGGGGGCGGCGGAGTCGGGCATCACGGGTTCCTCGAGGATGCGGAGGACGGGCCTCGGGCGCGAAGCCGATCCGGAGACGGAGACGGTCAGCGCCCACTATGACAACGCAACCATCTCCTCGTCTCGCCCGGCGCTCGGATCAGCCCCTGAAGGGGGTGCGGGCGGTCCGCGACCCGCCGCCGGACCGTCGGGCGCTCCTGATCGCAGCGTCTGCGTGGCGCGGCCCTTCGGTAGGGTCGTCGCGTGAGCAACGAGACGAGCAGCTACGCCCGCGCGGGAGTCGACACGGCGGCCGGGGACCTCGCCGTCGAGCTGATGAAGGCGGCGGTGTCCGCGACCCACGACCGCAACGTGCTCGGGGGAGTCGGCGGGTTCGCCGGCCTCTACGACGTCTCGTTCCTCAAGGACTTCCGAGCGCCGCTGCTCGCGACCTCGACCGACGGCGTCGGCACGAAGGTCGCCATCGCGCAGGCGATCGACAAGCACGACACGATCGGGCAGGACCTCGTCGGCATGGTCGTCGACGACATCGTCGTGGTCGGCGCCCGCCCGCTCTTCATGACCGACTACATCGCCTGCGGCAAGGTCGTCCCCGCGCGGATCGCGGACATCGTCGCGGGGATCGCCCGCGCCTGCTCGGCCACCGGGACCGCGCTCGTCGGCGGCGAGACCGCGGAGCACCCGGGGCTCCTCGGGCCGGACGACTACGACGTGGCCGGTGCCGCCGTCGGCGCGGTCGAGGCGGACGCGGTGCGCGGCGCCGACCGGGTCCGCGACGGCGACCTGGTGATCGCGATGGCCTCCTCCGGGCTGCACTCCAACGGCTACTCGCTCGTGCGCCACATCCTCGCCGAGAGGGGGATCCGCTTCACCGACACCTCCGCCGAGCTCGGGGGCGTCGTGGGCGAGGTGCTGCTCGAGCCGACCCGCCTCTACACGGCGCCGCTGCTCCGCGTTCTCGAGGACGAGGCGCTCGGCGCGGGCGTGCACTCGATCAGCCACGTGACCGGCGGCGGGATCGCGGCGAACCTGGCGCGCGTGCTGCCGCGCGGCTCCTGGGTCGAGGTGGAGCGCTCGAGCTGGAGCCCGGCCGACGTGTTCCGGGCGCTCGCCGCGATGTCGGGGGCGACGCTCGAGAGCACCGAGGGCACCTGGAACCTCGGCATCGGGATGTTCGCCGTGGTCGACGCCGACGCCGCGCCCGCGATCATCGCGGCGCTCGAGGCGTCGGGCGTGCCGTCCTGGGTCGCGGGGCGCGTGTCGCTGAGCGAGCGCGCGCTGGACGGCTTCGAGCAGGGCGCCAAGGGCGTCGACGGCGGCGCGGTGCGCCTGGTCGGCTCGTACGCGCGCTGACCGCGCGGCCGACTCGCGAGGGCGCTGAGGCGCGGGGGTCCGGCTCGACCTCGGGCTCGTCGATCGGGCTCCGGCTCGTGGGAACCGGCTGATTCGGCGTGCCAGGGGTGCCTCCGCGAGCCGGAGATACCGGTGGTGGATCTTCGGCACGTGAGACGGACCTCGGCTCGCGGGGATCGGCGGGTTCGGCGTGCCGGGGGTGGTTCCGCGGGCCGGAGGTCCAGCGGGAGGCGGGGCGCGTCAGGCCGGGCGGTGGCGGCTCGCCGGCGACGGAGCACCCGGGGCGGCGGGCTGCGCGGCAGGGCGCCGGTGCTCGGGGGCGTGCGCGCGCTCCCAGGAGTGCTCGTGGCGGGTCAGCAGCCAGGAGCCCCAGGCGCAGAGGAGGAAGGCCGCGGCCGTGGCGAGCAGGGCAGTGATCCAGGTGGCGGCGTCCCGGCTGACGAGGAGGTTCGCGGCGAGGATCAGCACGCCGAACGCGGCGCCGACGCTCGTGCCGGCGATGAAGGCGCCGCTCCGGCGGCTCACCGCGCGGACGGTGACCATGCCGGCGATCGCGCCGAGGCCACCCACCGCGCCGAGGCCGGCGCCGGAGGCGACGCCCATCAGCATCCCGAAGCCGACCAGCGCGGACGGGTCGAGCGCTCCGGCGGCAAGCGCGCTCGGGAGGTAGAGGGCCAGGGCGACCGCGGCTCCGACCGCGCCGCCGACGAGGACGGCGCCGATCAGCAGTGCGGCGGTCACGGACATGATCCGGGCGAGCGGGCGCGCGGATCCTTCGGGTTCGAACATCGCGGCTCCATCGACGCGGACCCGCGGGTCGTTCCGCGGGTGGACTTCGGACACTACGCCTCCGACGGGCCGCGCGGGGTCGGCGCGGCGGAGTCCTCGCCGTGCGGCCAGTCCTGCATCGGCGCGCGCAGAGCCGATGCAGGGAGACGGCCCCGCGGGATCGGCGGGGTGCAGTCGTCGCCCCTTGGCCGGCGCCGCAGCGCGGCCGCCGTAGCCTCAGCGCCGCAGCGTCTCGCTCGGCAGCTCGCCGAAGCGCTGCGTGTAGTGCTGGGCGAAGCGGCCGCCGCTGATGAAGCCCCAGTGCGCGGCGACCTCGCCGACGACGAGGGTCTGCGGCTGCCCGGCGAGAAGCTCGTCGCGGGCGAGGTCGAGGCGCACGCCGCGCAGGTACTGCCGCGGGGTCAGCGCGTAGGCGCGCTGGAAGGCGAGCTGGACGCCGCGCACGGTGAGCCCGGCGGCGTCGGCGATGTCGGCGACGCCGAGGGGGAGGTCGGCGTTCGCGTGCACGAACTCGACCGCCCGCCTCAGCCGCCGGGCGCTGACCGAGGGCGGCGCGGAGGGCAGCGGGACGGTCCGGTGCGCGAAGGCCTGGAGCACGGCCGCGGCGGCGACCTGCGACGCGGATTCGCGCTGCAGCGACGACGGCGCCCTCGGGCCGGTGAGCGTGTCGCGGAGCACCCGCACCGCCGCCCACCACGGAGCCGGGGAGTGCGCGAGCGGGGCGAAGCGGATCGGGCCGGGCTCGGTGCCGTGCAGCTCGGCGGCGGCGCGCTCGAGGTAGGCGGCGTCGAAGTGAACGAGCGCGTCGCGGTACTCGCTCGTCTCGAAGCCGAACGGGCGGCCGGAGGGGAACATCGCCGGGCGGCCGGCGACCAGGCGGTTCTCGTCGCGGCCGAGGTCGAGGCTGGCCCGGCCGTCGTTGAGCCAGAGCACCACGTAGACGCCGGTGGGCTCGACCGTGCCGCGGACCGAGCCGAGGAAGGAGGCGGCGTGCAGGCTCACCGGGCCGGGACCGGTCGACGCGTAGCGGTAGGCGAACGGGACGCGGGTGCGCTCGGCGCGGAAGCCCGACCCGTTGTAGCCGCGGGAGTAGAACGCGCGCGCCTCGTCGAGGTCGCGGCCGCGCGTCTCCGAGTGCCACACGGGCGACGGCGCGGCGAGAGGGCTCATCGCTGCATCCTCGCAGCGACCACCGACATCGCGCTCGCCGGGACGGACGGCGCGCTCAGGAGCCGAGCCCCCGGTCGAGCCAGAACAACCCGAGCGCGGCCACGTCGGAGGTGCCGACGATCGCCCCGGAGCGGACCATCGCGGCCACCTCGGCGTCGGAGAACCACTGCTGGCGCATGTCCTGCTCGGTCTCCTCGCGCTCCGGCTCGCCGTGCTCGAGGTCCTCGGCGAGGAAGACGTCGAACGACTGCGCGACGAAGCCGTCGGCCTCGCTGAGGCGGCCGAGCGGGCGGAGCCGCCCCGCGCGCAGGCCGGTCTCCTCGCGCAGCTCGGCGCGGGCGAGCGCCTCGGCGTCCCCGCCGGGCGCGCCGTGCGGCCAGCCTCCGGACGGGAACTCCCAGGTGCGGCGGCCGATCGGGTAGCGGTACTGCTCGACCAGCCAGAAGCCGTCGCGCTCCCGCGGGACGATCAGCGCGTAGTCGGCCCGCTCGACGACGGAGTAGACGCCCTCGACGCCGCCGGGCCAGCGCACCTCGTCCTCGCGGACGCGGATCCACGGGGTCTCGTAGGCGACCCGGGTCGACAGCTGCTCCACGCGGCCGTGCTGCACGGACGGCTCCGAGAGCAGGGACTGCTCCGCGAGGGCGGGCTCATCCGGCACGGACCGCTCCGGGAACGCAGAAGCCGCGGGGTCGCTCGACTCGAGCGCCCCCGCGGCGGAGGAGGGATCAGGCACGCTTCTGGTGCTGCTCCTCGACGAGGTCGGTGTCGTCGCCCTCGTCCTCGTCGTCGATCCACTTCGAGTAGTCCGGCTCGTCCGGGTGGCTGAGCTCGCGCTCGAGCGCACTGTAATCGACCGTTGGGCTGAACGACTTCAGCTCCCGAGCGATCTTGGTGTTCTTTGCCTTCTGACGGCCGCGCCCCATGGGTGACCCCCTCACGATGACAGGCCAGACGGGCAAGAGCCGGCTGGAGAAAAAGAAGCAGACAGGAAGTATGAAATCTAGCCGGTAGTTTAGCAGACGAGGCACCGGCCCCCCTGTGCGCGAGCAGCGGAGCAGGCGGCGCCTCCTTACCGCGTGGGGAGCACCGTGGACAGTGCGCTCGATCCGCGGCCCGTCGTCGTGATCGGCGCCGGTCAGGCGGGACTCTCGGTCGCCTACTACCTCCGCCGTCTGGGCCTGCGCCCGGGGCTCGACTTCGCTCTCCTGGACCGCGGGCCGCGCGCCGGCGGTGCGTGGCAGTTCCGCTGGGAGGCGCTCCGGCTCGGCTCGGCGCACCGGGTGCACGACCTTCCCGGGATGGACCGGATCGGCCTGTCCTTCGCGACCGCCGACCGCCGCCGGCCCGCGCGCGACGTCGTCACCGAGTACTACCAGGCTTACGAGAGCGCCTACGAGCTCGCGGTGCGGCGGCCCGAGGCGGTGCGCAGCGTCAGCAGTGCGACGACGGGCGACCGGAGCGCGCCGCTCGTCGTCGAGACGGACCACGGCGTCGAGCGCGCCCGGATCCTGGTCAACGCCACCGGGACCTGGGGCTCGCCGTTCCTGCCCTACTACCCGGGCCGCGACCGCTTCGAGGGCGTGCAGATCGACACGACCGAGTACCTGCGAGCCGCCGACTTCGCCGGGCAGCAGGTGGTCGTGGTGGGCGGCGGGACGTCCGCGATCGGCTTCCTGCTCGAGCTGGAGCGGGTCGCCCGCTCGCTCACCTGGGCGACGCGCCGCCCGGTGGTCTACCAGGACGGGGAGCAGCTCGCGCTGGAGTCCGCGGTGGAGGCGGTCGCCGAGCAGGACCGCGCGGCGCGGGCCGGCCGCGCGCTGCCGAGCATCGTCGGCGGCACGGGGGTGCAGCGCACGCGACGGGTCGTGGCGGGGATCGAGCGCGGCGTGCTGCACGAGCGCGGCATGTTCTCCTCGATCGAGCCGCACGGGGTGCGCTGGCCCGACGGGTCCTACACCCGCGCCGATGCGATCATCTGGGCCACCGGGTTCCGCCCGGAGCTGCGGCACCTCGCGCCGCTCGGCCTGCGCGAGCGCGAGGGCGGGGTCGCGGTCGCGGACGGCGCGTCGCTCACCGACCCCCGGGTGTTCTTCGCGGGCTACGGGCCGACGGCGTCGACGATCGGCGCCAACCGCTCGGGGCGCCGCATCGCGCGGGCGGTCGTCGCGCGGCTGTCCTGACGGCGGGCGGATCTCGATAGGGCCGCCGCATGCTGGTCGAGCAGCCCCGCAGGGGCGTATCGAGACCCGGCGTGACCGGGAGGGTGGTCTGCAGGCCCCGCGTCCTGGCGACGGTGGATCTCGATACGCCCGCTGCGCGGGCTACTCGATCAGCATGAGGCGGGGGCGGGCTGCACGATCAGCATGATCGGGGGCGGGCTCCTCGCCTCAGAGCGCGCCGTCCCAGTCGATGGGGACGACGGAGCCGCGGTAGCGGATCCCGTCGACCCGGATCGAGCCGGCGAGGGCCGGCGTGATCGGCGCGACGACGAGCGTTCCGCCGCCGGGAGCGAGGCCGAGTGCCGCGGTCAGCACCGCGATCGAGGCGGCCGCCGACCACGCCTGCGGGCGGCAGGCCGCCGGGTACGGCACGGGCGCCGCCACCTCGACCGCGGCGTCGCCGGAGTGCAGCTCGGGCATCCGGTAGCCGAAGCCTTCGGCCGCGGCGAGCAGTCCGCGGGACAGCGCGGTCGCCTCCGCGCCGAAGCCCTCGCGGGCGAGCCCGGTCACGGCGATCGCGGTGTCGTGGGCCCAGACCGAGCCGCCGTGGTACGAGAGCGGCCAGTAGCCGCCGGAGTCCGTCGACAGGGTCCGCAGCCCGTAGCCCGAGTCGAGCTCGGGCGAGCCGAGCAGCTGCGCCACGCGCGCCGCCTGCTCCGGCTGCAGGATCCCGGTGCCGAGCAGGTGCCCGATGTTGCTGGTGACGGTGTCGACCGGGCGCTTGGCCGCGTCCAGTGCGATCGCAGGGTGCCCGCCGTCGGCGTCGTCGATCCAGAAGGCGCCGGTGAAGCGGTCCTTGAGGGCGGCGGCGTACGCGCGCCACTCCGCTCCGTCGCGGCCGAAGTGCTCGAGCAGCGCTGCGCCCCCGACCGCCGCCTCGTGGGCGTAGGCCTGGACCTCGCAGAGCGCGATCGGCCCCTCGGCGAGGCTGCCGTCGATCCACTGGATCGAGTCGCCCGAGTCCTTCCAGCCCTGGTTCGCGAGTCCGTGGCCGGTGGTGTCGACGTACTCGAGGAACCCGTCGCCGTCGGAGTCGCCCTCGTCGCGGAGCCAGCGCAGCGCGGCCTCGAGTGCCGGCAGCAGCGCCTCGACCTCGTCGTCGGCGAGCCCCCAGCGCCAGGCGTCGTGCAGCAGGCAGATCCAGAGCGCGGTCGCGTCGACGGTGCCGAAGTAGAGCGGCGGCAGCGAGACGCCCTCGCCCGGGATCTCGAGGGTCGTCGAGCGCAGCTCGTGCATGATCTTGCCCGGCTGCTCGGCCGTCTCGGCGACGTGCTCGGTGCCCTGGAGCCCCGCCAGGACCCGCAGGGTGGAGCCGGCCAGCTCGGTGCCGAGCGGGAGGAGCATCCGCGCCGCCCAGATCGAGTCGCGGCCGAAGAGAGTGAAGAACCAGGGCGCGCCGGCCGCGAGGAACGGCTCGCCGGGCCGCTCGAGGGTCACCATCCGCAGGGCGTCCAGATCGTCGAGGGCCGCGCGGCACCAGGCGGCGAGCCGGGAGTCGCCGGCCTCGACGACGGCGCCCGACCACTCGGCGGGGTCGGGGGCGGCGCCGACCACGGCTGCGGAGTCGGTCATCGCGATGCTCCAGGAGACCTCGACCGACCCGCGGGCGGGGACGACCACGTCCCAGGAGAGCGTCGCTCCGGAGGAGAGCGCGGCCCCGTCTGCGCGCACCTCGGCGCGGGCGCCCGCGTGCGTCCAGACGAGGGAGGAGCCGTCGACGGCGGTCTCGACGGCCGTCTCGTCGCGCAGCCCGGCCTTCACCACGTGGACGAGGGAGAAGTCGGGGTCGAGGGCGAGCTCGACGGTGGTGGCGACGGGATCGGGCAGCGCCGATTCGAGGCGGATCCGCTCCTCGAGGCCGCCGGCGGTGACCGTGCGGAGACGCACCACGCGCAGGCGCGGGTCGGCGGCGTCGTCGTCGAGGTGCCGCGCGAGGGCGGTGAAGCGGGCGGAGGAGGCTCCGTCGCGGCCGACCGCGATCGACTCGAGCGGCTCTCCGCCGACGAGCAGGCGCAGGCCCGCGAGGACGCGGACGTCGCCGTGGTAGAGCCCGTGCGCGGGCAGTGCGCCGAGCTCGCCGGCGTCGTCGCTCCAGAGCTGGGTGGGCGCCCGGAGCAGGACGACGGCGTCGTTCAGCAGGGGCTGCCGGGGCGGGCGGGGGCGGTCGTCGTGGTCGGTCGTCACGGTCGACTCCTCACTGGATCGTCGGTACAGGAGCGTACGGCCGGTTGACAGCGCCGTCGCCGCAGGTAACATTACCCAGGAATTTGATCGATCAAATAACGCAGGCCGCGGGATTTGAACGATCAAGCGGCCAGCACCGCACACCGCACACCCGTCGAGGAGGACGCATGGCACTGCCGACCGTCGAGGACGTCGCGCGCGCAGCGGGTGTCTCGCGCCAGACCGTCTCGAACGTGCTGAACAGTCCGCAGATCGTGCGGGAGAGCACCCGCGAGCGGGTCGAGAAGGCGATCGGCGATCTCAACTACCGGCCGCACGCCTCCGCCCGGCGCCTGCGCACCCGCAAGTCGGGGACGATCGGCGTCCGGATGGACCGCGTGCTCGACGGGATCTCCGGCAGCCTGCTCGACCGCTTCCTGCACGCCGTGACCGAGCAGGCCGACGCCCGCGGCATGCGGATCCTGCTCTACACGGCGGCGAGCCCCGAGGAGGAGATCGAGCGCATCGGCAAGCTCCGCGACGGCGCCGACGTCGACGCCTTCGTGCTCACCTCGACCTTCTACGGCGACCGGCGCACGGCCTGGCTGATCGAGCAGGGCGTGCCGTTCGTCACCTTCGGCCGCCCCTGGGGGCTCGACGACCAGGGCGATCCGCAGCACCTCTGGGTCGACGTCGACGGCGCCGCGGGTGTCGCGCAGGCCGCCGGCCATCTCGCCGAGTCGGGCTGCTCGCGGATCGCGTTCTTCGGCTGGCCGGCCGGCTCGGCGACCGGCGACGACCGCCGCAGCGGCTGGGAGCGGGTGATGGCGGAGCGCTTCGCCGGTGTGCCGCTGCTCGTGGCGGAGGCCGAGGACGACGTCCAGCGCGCGCGCTCCGCCGCGATCGCCTTCCTCGAGGCGAACCCCGGCGTCGACGGGCTGGTCTGCGTCTCCGACTCCCTCGCCCTCGGCGCCTCGATGGCGGCGATCGCCGTCGGGCGGCCCGGCCTCGCGATCGTCGGCTTCGACAACACCCCGGTCGCCGGCGCCGTCGGCCTCTCCAGCGTCGAGCAGGACCTCGGCGCGGTCGCAGCCGGCGCCCTCGAGCTCCTCCTCGGCGAGCAGGGCGACGACGTCGTCCACCGCCCCCTCGCACCCGGTGAGGCCCACCGCCTCATCACGCCGCACCTCGTCGTGCGCACCCCGCTCCACCACTCCGAGAGCTGACGCCCGCCCGGCGGGCGCCCCGTTCCCCACGACTCCCTCCCGAAACCCACGAAAGGTCAGAACATGACACACAGCACCAGAACGGCACGCTGGGGTGCCGCGGTCCTCGCCGGCGGCCTCGCCCTCTCGCTCGGCGCCTGCTCGAGCGGCGGCGGCGGTGGCGGATCGGACGACTCCGCCGGTCTCACCGTGATGATCGGCTCGTCCGGCGACGCCGAGACCACCGCCGTCACCGACGCCGTGACCGCCTGGGGCGAGGCGAACGACACCGCCGTCGACGTCGTCGCGGCCAGCGACCTCACCCAGCAGCTCGGCCAGGGCTTCTCGGGCGGCAACCCGCCCGACCTCTTCTACATGAGCTGGGACCAGTTCCAGACCTACGCCAGCAACCGCTACCTCGAGCCCTACGCGCAGGACGCGGACGACGCCGACGCCTTCTACCCGGCGCTGCGCGACGCCTTCACCTACGACGACCAGTTCTACTGCGAGCCCAAGGACTTCTCGACGCTGGGCCTCGTCATCAACACCGACCTCTGGGCAGCCGCGGGCCTCACCGACGCCGACATCCCGACCGACTGGGCCTCGCTCCGGTCCGCGGCGCAGAAGCTGACCGCGAACGGCGTGACCGGCCTCTCCTTCGGCGCCGAGTACGCCCGCATCGGCACCTTCATGAACCAGGCCGGCGGCTCGCTGCTCTCCGAGGACGGCACGACCGTCACCGCGGACACCCCCGAGAACGTCGCGGGTCTCACCGAGGTGAAGACCCTGCTGAGCGACGGCATGCTGAAGTTCCCGGCCGACCTCGACTCCGGCTGGTCGGGTGAGGCGTTCGGCAAGGGCGCGGCCGCGATGGTGATCGAGGGCCCCTGGATCAACGGCGCGCTCGAGGCCGACTACCCGGACGTGAACTACACGGTCGCCGAGCTGCCCGCGGGCCCCGGCGGGAAGTCGACCTTCACCTTCAGCAACTGCTGGGGCATCCCGGCCGGCAGCACCACCGCCGACCAGGCCGAGTCGCTCGTGTCGACGCTCACCTCGGACGAGCAGCAGCTCGCCTTCTCGGACGCGTTCGGCGTGATCCCCTCGACCGAGTCGGGCGCGGCGGAGTACGCGAGCAAGTACCCGGAGAACGCGGCCTTCGTGACCGGGAACGACTACGCCGTCAGCCCGGTCGCCTTCGCCGGCGCCGCCACCGTGATCACCGACTTCAACTCGGCCCTCGAGGGCCTGGCGTCGGGCGACCCGGAGGCGATCCTCGCGGACCTGCAGACCAACCTGCAGGACGCGCTCGACACCGCGAACGCGAAGTAGCGCGGGAATGCGCCGATGAGCACCGCCACCGCCGCGCGGAGCCGCCGCTCCGGCATCCGCGGCAACGAGGCCCGCTACGGCTGGCTCTTCACCCTCCCCGCGATCCTGGTCGTCGGCGTCTTCCTGGTCGTCCCGATCGCCCTCGCGCTCTGGGTGAGCGTCAGCAACTGGAACGGCCTGGGATCGCCGCTGGGCCCGACCGCGCAGTTCGTCGGGACCGACAACTACCGGGCGGTGCTCGTCGACTCCGGTCTGGCGCAGAAGGACTTCGGGACGGCGATCCGCAACAACGTCTACTACGTGCTGCTCGTCGTACCGCTGCAGACCGCGCTCGCGCTGTTCCTGGCGGTGCAGGTCAACCGCCGGGTGCTGCGCGGTCGCGGCTTCTTCCGCACCGCGTTCTACTTCCCGTCGGTGACCTCGTCGATCGCGATCACCGTGATCTTCCTGTTCCTCTTCTCGGCGTCCGGGGTCGTCAACGCGGTGCTCGGCTGGTTCGGCGCCGACGGCCCGACCTGGATGGCGGATCCGACCGGGGTCCTGCACAGCCTGCTCGGCCTCGTCGGCGTCGACGGCAGCTGGTTCGCCGGCGGGGCCCCGCTGGGGCTGACCTGGTGGGACTGGCTGGCCGGCCCGTCGGTGGCGATGTGCGTGCTGATCACCATGGCGATCTTCACCACCTCGGGCACCTTCATGCTGCTGTTCCTCGCGGCGCTGCAGAACATCGGCGCCGAGATCGACGAGGCGGCGCTGATGGACGGCGCGGGGCCGCTGCGGAAGTTCTTCTCGGTGACGCTGCCGATGCTCAAGCCGACGCTGTTCACCGTGCTCACCCTCGGGCTGATCGGCACCTGGCAGGTGTTCGACCAGATCTACCTGACCGGGGGCGGCGCGCCCGGCAAGACGCTGCTCACCCCGGCGTACCTCGCCTACGAGACCTCGTTCACGGACCTCCGCTGGGGGCAGGGCGCGGCGATCGCCTTCATCCTGTTCTTCATCATCGTCGTCCTGACGCTGCTGCAGCGCGCGATCCTCCGCGAGAAGGGCGAGCCGAGCGCCCGCCGTACCCGCCGGGCCGCCCGCGCGGACGCCGCGACGACTCTCACGACGGGAGGAGTGCGATGAGCACCCTGGTCGACCCCGAGCCGCGCACCGAGGCGGAGCCGCCGCCGCAGGCGCCGCTGCCGCACCGCCGCGTGCAGCTCGGTGCCCGGGGCCGCGCCTCGCTGATCGGCGGCTACCTGCTGCTGATCGGCCTCGCGCTGGTCTACATCTACCTGTTCCTGATCTCGGTGGCGTCGTCCTTCAAGACCGACGCCGACGCGACCTCGAACCCGCTGTCGCTGCTGCCGGCGACCTGGTCGTTCGCCTCGTACGAGCGGCTGTTCACCGACGTGCCGTTGCCGCTCTGGACGCTGAACTCGGTGATCGTCACCCTCTTCGTCACGGTCGGGCGGGTGTTCTTCGACTCGCTCGCCGGCTACGCGCTCTCGCGGCTGCGCTTCCGCGGCCGCGGGCTGCTCTTCGCGCTGTTCATCGGCGTGATGAGCGTGCCGGGCGTGGTGCTGCTGATCCCGCGGTTCCTCATCCTCAAGCAGCTCGGGCTCTACGACAGCTACGCGGGGATGATCGTGCCGCTGATCGTGGACGCTGCGGGCATCTTCATCATGAAGCAGTTCTTCGACTCGATCCCCGCCTCGATCGAGGAGGCCGCCCGGATCGACGGGGCCGGCGTCTTCCGGACCTTCCGCTCGATCGTGGTGCCGATGGCGCGGCCGGCGATCGTGACGCTGTTCATCCTGTCGTTCCAGGGGTCGTGGAACGAGTTCTCGCACTTCGTCGTCTCGCGGCAGTCGCCGGAGCTGAACACGCTGACGACCGGAGTCGCCTCGCTGGTCTCGGGTCAGCTGGGTACCGGCAATCAGTACCCGCTGCAGCTCGCGGCGGCCGTGCTGATGTCCATCCCGGTCGCGGTGCTGTTCTTCGTCTTCCAGCGGCGGATCATGAACACCACGGAGGGCGCGGAGAAGGGCTGAGCGGAAGGGTCTCGATACGCCGCTGCGCGGCTACTCGACCAGCATGGAAGGGCGCGCGAGATCCGGGAACGCAGAAGGGGCGCCCCGCCGCAGCGGAGCGCCCCTTCCGTCGTGCTACTTCTTCAGGAACTCGAGGACGACGCGGTTCCACTCCTCGGCGTGGCTGACGTTGACGCCGTGCGGGGCGCCGGCGACGACGTACAGCTCGGAGCCGGGGATGGCGGCGTGCGTGCGCGCGCCGGAGCCCTCGAAGGGGACGGTGCCGTCGCCGTCGCCGTGGATGACGAGCGTCGGGACGGTGACCTTCGGCAGGTCCTCGCGGAAGTCGGTGCCGGCGAACGCGGCCATGCAGGCCAGCGCGGCGTGCTTGGACGACTGCTTCGCGAGCGCGAGCGCGTCCTGGCGCTGCGCCTCGGTGACCTTGAGCTCGCCGTTCACCGAGAAGAACTCGGTCGTGAACTGCTCGTAGAACGAGTCCTCGTCCTTGGTCAGGCCGGCGGTCATCTCGGCCGCGGCCGACTTCTCGAGCGGTCCGTCCGGGTTGTCGTCGGTCTTCATCAGGTACGGCGGCACGGCCGACGCGAAGACGACGCTGTGCAGGCGCTCGGTGCCGTACTTCGAGAAGTAGCGGGCGACCTCGCCGCCGCCCATCGAGAAGCCGACGAGGGTGACGTCCTGCAGGTCGAGCTCGGTGAGCAGCGTGTGCAGGTCCTCGGTGAGGGTGTCGTAGGTGTAGCCGGTGAGCGGCTTGTCGCTGCGGCCGAAGCCGCGGCGGTCGTAGGTGATGACGCGGAAGCCGGCCGCCGCGAACGCGGGGACCTGCTCGCTCCAGGACTCGCCCGACAGGGGCCAGCCGTGGATCAGGACGACGGGGCGACCCGAGCCGCCGGTGTCGTCGACGTGGAGGTCCGTGTCCTTGAAGAGGCCGTGGTGGGCGGTGATCTCTGCCATGAGTCGTGCTCCTTCCGGCGCCGCGGATCGGCGTCGATTGTCTGTTCGAAGGAGTCTGCTCACACGGATGGGGAGGACGCCCTGAGGGGAGGGGCCCTTGACAGCCCCTCCCGACGGGCCTAGGGACGGGCCTCAGCCGAGCGCGTCGACGGCGGCGAGGATCTCGTCGGTCTCGGTGCGCGTCGTGTAGTCGACGTGCACGTCGGCGAAGCGGACCACGCCGGCGGCGTCGAGCACCAGGACGGTCGGGAACGGGATCGCCGGGGTGTCGTCCGCGTTCGAGTCCTTCACCGCGAAGCCGAGGGCGGTGTGCGCCTCGATCGCCGCGTCGCTGGGCGCGGTGACGATGCCGAGCTCGGTCGCAAGTGCGTTGCCCGGGTCGGTGACGACGGTGAAGCCGAGCTCGCCGCCCAGCGCGGCCGAGGCGTCGGGCGTCTCCGGGCTCACTGCGACGAAGGCGACGCCGCGGCTCGCCAGCTCGGGGGCGAGGGTCGCGTCGTAGTGGCGCAGCGTGATGTTGCAGTACGGGCACCAGGCGCCGCGGTAGAAGACGAGGACGGCCGGGCCGTCGCCGAGGAAGGAGGCGAGCTCGACGCTCTCGCCGTCCTCGGTGCGGACGCTCGCGCCCGGCAGGCGGTCGCCCGCCGCGACGGCGCCGGCGGGGACGCCGCTCTCGACGAGGTCGGCCTGCTCGCCCGCGAAGACCGCGGCGAGCTCGTCGCCGATCGTCTCGGTGAAGCCGGTGGTGAAGTCGGCGGTCTGCGCGCCGATCGTCGCGGTGGTCTGCTCGGTGGGCATCGTCGTCTCCGTCCGGGCGGCCGGGGGTCGGACGCTCCGGCGCGATCGTAGGGGCGCGGACTCCGAGCGGACCTGGGCGACGTCACGGTTCGTCATGGAGAGTCCCGGGCACAGAGGAAGACGCCGCCCCGGATCGCGAATCGCGACCGGGACGGCGTCCGTGCTCCCACGAGAGAGCGGGGGAGGTGCTGCTGCGGACTACTGGAATCCGCCGCCGCGGTCCTCCGGGTCCTCGACGGGGTCGGAGTCGGGGGCGTCGAGCGCGTAGGTCACATGGACCGACTCGCCGACCTCCTTGGCCGAGACGGACGTGTAGACGAGGTGCGTCTCCTGGCCGTCGACGGCGGCGTAGACGTCGACCGACTTCTCGTAGCCGCCCTCGGTGCTGACACGGGTCTCGGTCTGGCCGTCGAACGGCCCGCCCTGGAAGAAGGCGAGGTAGCTCTCGCCCTCGGAGAGTTCGCGGATGTCGTTGCTCATGGGACAGGTCTACCACTCGGCGTCGGGCGTCCGCCGGGCGGCCCTCTGTTCGCGGCCCCCGCGGGGCGGCGAGAACGTAGGATGACGGGGATGACGATCGGACGCCGCCTCTTCCTCTCGGGAGCCGCCTCGGGCGCCGGTCTCCTGGCCCTCGCGGCCTGCACTCCACCGCGGCCGACCCCGACCCGCACCGTCACCGAGGCGCCGGTGCCCACGCCGAGCACCACCGCCGTGCCGACGCCGGCCGCCTTCGTCCGCTCGGACTGGGCCGCCGATCCGTACGCGCTCGGCGCCGTCTCCTACCTCGCCGTCGGGGCGACCCCCGAGCACCGGGACGACCTGGCCGAGAACGTCCTCGACCGCCTGTTCTTCGCCGGCGAGGCCACCGACTCCGACGAGCCGGGGACTCTGCAGGGCGCCTGGAACTCGGGCGTCCGCGCGGCCGGCGAGATCGCCGCGATCGCCGAGGAGGGCGAGCGCATCGCGATCATCGGCGCCGGGCTCGCGGGGGCCGTCGCCGCCCGCCGGCTCGTCGACGCCGGCTACGATGTCGCCCTGGTCGAGGCGCGGGACCGCGTCGGCGGCCGCATCGCCACGAGCACCCCCGACGGCTGGCCGATCGCGGTCGACACCGGCGCCTGGGCGCTCACGGGCGCCGGCCCGGCCCTGCGCGAGAGCGTCCTCGACGCCGGGATCACCACCTCCGTCGTCGATCTCGCCACGATCCGCTCGAGCACCGACGCCGGCGAGCAGCCGGACGTCGGGGACACCGCCGCGAACGCGCTCACCCGCGCCCTCGAGTGGGCGGCCGAGCAGCCGACCGACGTGTCGCTCGCGGACGCTCTCGCCGGCTCGGGTGCTCCCGACCCGGCGGCTGTGGAGCCCGGCAGCGGGGACGGAGACGCCGCCCGCGTCGCCGCGTTCCTCGCGGGCGGCCCCGCGCTGCGCACCGGCGCCGCGCCCGCCGAGCTCTCGGCCTGGTACGGGCTGGGCGACGCCTCGGCCGCCAGCACCGCCGAGGACGTCGCCGACGCGACCGACGAGGCGTCGGCGGTCGTCACCGACGGCCTGGCGCCCCTCGTCGAGACGCTGCTGACCGACGTCGAGGTCTCGCTCCGCGCGGCCGTCAGCGGCATCGGCTACACCGAGACCGGTGCGAGCATCCGCCTCGCGACGGGGGAGTCGTTCACCGCCGACCGCGTCCTGGTCACCGTGCCGATCGGGGTGCTGCAGAGCGAGGCGATCGCGTTCGACCCGCCGCTGCCGTTCGCGCACCGCACGGCGATCGCGTCGCTCGGCTCCGGTGTCGTCGACACGCTCTGGCTCCGCTTCGACGAGCCCTTCTGGGACACGGACGCGGCCCTGCCCGCGCGCTGGTCGCTGGTCGGCTCCGTGGCGGGCATCACCGAGTGGCTGAACCTCGAGCCGACGACCGGCGAGCCGGTGCTCGTCGGGCTGGTCGGCGCCGATCAGGCGCTGTCGCTGCAGTCGCTCAGCGACGACGAGCTGCTCGTCGTCGCGCAGGCGGCGCTCACGCCGTTCGCCGTCGCCGCCGGCTGAGCCGCTCGCGCAGCCGGGCGAGCGGGCCGCGCCACTCCGCCGCCCGCGCGGCCCCGAGCGGCCGGACGCGGCTGAGCGCGAGCAGGAAGGCGGCGATGCCCGAGATCAGGCCGAGCACGATCACGTCGTAGACGACGAACATGACCGGGCCGTCGACCTGGGCCGGATCGAGGAAGAAGTAGGGGTACCAGCCGATCAGCGCGCCGCGCACCAGCGTGATCACGCCCCAGACGATCGGGAAGCCGAGGACGGTGAGCGTCCCGCGCCAGGCGACGGGACGGCGGCCGGGGGCGAGGAGCCAGTCGAGCAGCGCGAGCGTCGGGATGACGAAGTGCAGCAGCGCGCTCGACCACGGCACGTCGACGCGGACGCCGCGGTTGTTCGCCTCCACGGCGATCAGCCCGAAGACGATCCCGGAGACGACCATGTAGGTGAGGACGAGCGCGCGCAGCGTGCTGAGCCAGCGCGGCTCGCGCTCGCGGGCGAGGGCGACGATCCCGGACAGGCCCAGGACGACGACGCCGGCCATGTTCGACTGCGTGGTGAAGTACGCGAAGAAGTTGTCGATCTGGAACAGCCGGAAGCCGAGGGTGTAGAGGAAGTCGCCGACGAGCCCGACGGCCCCCAGCCCCGCGAGCGCGAGACGGAGGATCGCGAACGCCTTCCGCACACCCGCTCCGATCCGTCGCCATGACCGGCCCGGAGGGCCGGACGTCCGGACGATTCTACGGTCGCGGCGCTCGGAGCTCCCCGGGGGCGGACGGGACGCCGGGCGCCCGCGCTCGCCGGAGCGGCCTGCGCACGGGATACCGTGCACTATGCCGTTCACGCCGAGCCACGCCGTCGTCGCTCTGGCGTTCACCAACAGCCGCATCCCCGCCGCCGCGGTCGCGATCGGCGCGATGGCTCCGGACATCGGCCTCTACCTCCCGCTGCGCTGGGCTCGCGACGCGACGCACTCGATGCCGGGGGTCGTGACGGTCGACCTCGCCGTCGGCGCCGTCGGCCTCCTGCTCTGGCTGGTGCTGCTCCAGCCCGCCTGGCGCGACCTCGCGCCGTGGATCGTGCGCGTGCGTCTCCGCCCGCCCGCCGCACCGCCGCGCTCGGCACGCGCCCGGACCGCGGCGATCGTGCTGGCGGCCGTCGGGCTCGTGATCGGCGCGGCGTCGCATGTGCTCTGGGACGCGTTCACCCACGACGGCGGCCCGTTCGTGGCGGCCCTGCCGTTCCTCCGCGACGAGTTCGGTCCGTTCCCGGGCTACAAGTGGGCGCAGTACGGGAGCGGGGTGCTCGGACTCGTCGGGCTCGGGATCGGCGCCGTCGTCTGGTACGTCGCGCGGCGCCCGCACCCCGTCGCCGACGACCACCGCGGGCCCGCCCGGGTCGCCGCGTGGACGGCCGTCCTCGCTGCGCTGGTCGTCCCGGCCGGCGTCGTGCTCGCGGGCTCCGGGCTCGACCCGCTCGAGGAGGCGTACCGCTCCTTCGTCGTCGACGCGGCGATCCTCGCCGTCGTCTGGACGACCGCCGCCGTGGTCGGGGTGGCCCTGCTCTGGCACCTCGCGCTCGGCGTCGCACCACGCCAGGGGGTGGATGCGGATCCGTCGTGAGGAGGATGCGCATCTGCATAGCCCGCCGATAGCGTCGGTGACGGCCCGTTGGGGCGGGCCGCCTTCGGGGGAAGGCACAAGGGGAAATCGAGGGCCCGCGGCGAGTCGCTGCGGGCCCTCTACCTGTCTTCGGACGCGGCCCTGGACGATCACGCCGCTTCGACGCGCCCGGCACATGCTGGTCGAGTAGTCCCGCAGGGGCGTATCGAGACCCACCGTCGTCGGAAGGGCGGGTCTGCAGACTCGACCTCTGACGCTGGTGGATCTCGATGCGCCCGCTGCGCGGGCTGCTCGATCAGCGTGGTGGCTAGCGGCGCTTGCCGCCGCCCTTGCCGGCGGGCCTCTTCGGGCGGGTGGCCGCCGCGGTGCGCGAGCCGCTGCGCGGGGCGCCCTCGCCGGCGGCGCCCTTGGGCAGGACGGAGGCGGGCGGGATGGGGCGGCGGGTGACGGGGCGCACGGGCTCGCCGCGGCGCGACTGGCCGGGGATCGGGCGCGAGCGGCGGCCGTAGATCAGCTCGGAGGAGTCGAGCAGCCACGGCACCAGCGCGACGGTGACGCCGTGCACGAGCAGCAGCTTCTGGCGGATCCGGCGCGACTTGTGGTTGTGCAGGAATCCCTCCCACCAGTGCCCGACGATGTACTGCGGCATGTAGACGGTGATGATCTCGGAGCCGTGCTCGAGGCGGTGCGCCTTGATGTACTTGATCAGCGGGTACGAGATGTCGCGGTACGGCGAGGCGATGCAGCGCAGCGGTATCTCGATGTCCATCCGGGCCCAGTCGGCCTTGAGCTGGGCGGTCTGCGCGTCGTCGATCGACGAGTGCACCGCCTCCAGCGACTCGTGCCGGGCGGCGATGGCGTAGTCGAGCGCCTTGAGGGTCGGCTTGTTCATCCGGCCGACGAGGACGACCGCGTGGTCGCCGTTGGCGCCGAAGGTCGTGGTCGGGTCGACCTCGATCTCCTTCTCGACGTCGCGGTAGTAGCGGTAGACGCCGGCCATCAGCACGCCGAGGATCGGCATCACCAGGTAGACGAGCCACGCGCCGTGGGTGAACTTCGTGATCGTGACGACGACGAGCACGGCGAAGGTGAGCGTGGCGCCGAAGAGGTTGATCGCGAGGCTGGTCTTGACGGTGCGCGAGCCCTCGCCGTTCTTGATCATCCGGATCCAGTGCTTCACCATGCCGGACTGCCCGAGGGTGAAGGAGACGAAGACGCCGATGATGTAGAGCTGCACGAGGCTCGTCAGCGACGCCTGGTAGACGAGCAGGATGATCGCCGCGACGAGCGCCAGGATGATGACGCCGTTGGAGTAGATGAGGCGGTCGCCGCGGGTGTTCAGCGACTTGGGCGCGTAGCCGTCCCGGGCGAGGACCGAGCCCAGCAGCGGGAAGCCGTTGAACGCCGTGTTGGCCGCGAGGAGCAGGACGGCGGCGGTGGCGGCCTGGATCACGAAGAAGAGGATCGTGTTGTTGCCGAAGGTGGCGGCCGCGACCTGCGCGATCACGGAGCGCTGCGGCGTCGTCGCGCAGTCGGCGAAGCCGACGAGGTGGCAGGCGTTCTCGGCGTAGTGCACGTTCGAGAGCAGGGCGAGGGCGGTGAGTCCGACGAAGAGGACGATCGCGATCGTGCCCATCGCGACGAGCGTGCGCTGCGCGTTCTTGACCTTCGGGACGCGGAAGGCGGGCACGCCGTTCGAGATCGCCTCGACGCCGGTGAGGGCGGCGCAGCCGCTCGCGAACGAGCGCAGCAGCAGGAGGACGACCGCGGCCTGGGTGAGCTGCTCGCCCTGCACGGTGAAGCCGGCCGACTCCGCCACGGGAGCGTCGCCGAACGCCGCGCGGCCGAGCCCGACGACGACCATCACGAAGACGCTCGCGACGAAGAGGTAGGTGGGGACGGCGAAGGCCTTGCTCGACTCCGAGACGCCGCGGAGGTTCACGGCGGCCAGGAGGATCACGAAGAGGATCGCGAGCTCGACCCGGAGCGGCGCGAGCGCGGGGATCGCCGAGATGATGTTGTCGACGCCGGAGGCGACCGAGACCGCGACGGTGAGCACGTAGTCGACCAGGAGGGCCGCGGCGACCGTCAGCCCGGCCGTCTCGCCGAGGTTGGTGCGGGCGACCTCGTAGTCGCCGCCGCCCGAGGGGTAGGCCTTGATCAGCTGGCGGTAGCTGAGGACGACGACGACCAGCAGCACGACGACGCAGCCGGCCACCCAGGGCGCGAAGGTGAGGAAGGAGAGCCCGCCGAGCAGCAGGATCATCAGCAGCTCCTGCGGCGCGTAGGCCACGGAGGAGAGCGGGTCGCTGGCGAAGATCGGGAGGGCGAGGCGCTTCTGCAGCAGCTGGCCCTCGAGCTTGTCGCTGGAGAGCGGTTCGCCGATGAAGAAGTGCTTCGCAGTGCGGAGCTCGTTGGCGTCGGCGTCGTCCGCACCGGCGGGGGACGCCTTCGCGCCCGAAGGGGGGCCCTCGTGTGTCACGAGCGACGACACTACTCCGAGACCGGGGGCAGTCAAGCCACCGGGACGTCGGCCGCGAGAGCGCTGAACCCGCGCTGTGACCGGGCATTTCCGCACCTGTCGGGCAAGGCCTCCACGAGAGGTCACCATCTGTGGGACAGGGGGTCAAATCACCCTCGAACTGGGGCCACTCTCGACGCTGTGAAATCACCCGAAGTCTGTTGAAGTCGAAGACAGGTCACTCCGATGGGGGGAGCCGACGGGTTCTGCCCGCCGACGCTCGGAGGGACCTGCACCGTTCCGCCGCCTCCCGGCCTCTGACCCGAGCCCCGCTGCAGCGGCGCGGGCGCTCGCTCGGAGTGCCTGCGTCGACCCGCCCGCACCACGACAGGTCGGCCGAGACGCCGACAGAATCGACGGAACCCGTGTCCACTTCCCGCACCGCCGCGCCGCCGGCCCGCTCGCGCCTCTGGCGCGCAGCCGGCCTGGCCACCGCGCTCGCCGTGACCGCCGGCATCGCCCTCGCGGGCTCCGCCCCCGCCCAGGCCGCCACCACCGGCCGCTACCTCGTGTCGGTCGACTCGAGCTCGATCTCGGAGCAGGTCGTCGCTGCGCTCGGCGTCGCCGACGACGTGCAGTTCGAGGGCGGCGTCGCGGGCTTCACCGCCGACCTGACCGACCGCCAGAAGGCCGTGCTCGAGGCCGACTCGCGCGTCCTCGGCGTCGTCTCCGCCGACCAGGTCGTCGACGGCCAGGCGCAGACCACCCCCTCGCACGTGCTCACCGCGGAGGCCGACAAGGCCCCGGTGCGCGCGGGCGACGGAGTGACGAACTACACCGGCCCGGCCGTCGCGGTCATCGACTCCGGCGTCAGCTCGCACCCCGACTACAACCTGAAGGAGCAGATCAACTGCTTCGGCTCGGGCACCGCCGCCGACGCCAACGGCCACGGCACCGGCGTCTCGGGCTACATGGCCGCGCTCGACAACGGCTCCGGCTCGGTCGGCATCGCCCCCGGCGCTCCGATCTACTCAGTCCGCGCGCTCGACGCGAACAACCGCGGCACCACCGGCACCCTGATGTGCGCCCTCGACTGGGTGTCCGCGAACGCGGCGAAGTACAACATCAAGGTCGTCAACATGTCGCTCGCCACCTACGGCACCGACGACGGCAACTGCGGCCGCTCGAACGGCGACGTGATCCACCAGGCGATCTGCGACCTCGAGGCCAAGGGCATCGTCTCCGTCGGCTCCGCGGGCAACACCTCCGAGGACCTCGCAGGCTGGATCCCGGCCGCCTACGACGAGGTGCTCGCCGTGACCAACATGGCCAACTACGACGGCAAGCCCGGCGGACTCGGCACGGCGCCCTGCGGCGTCCAGACCAAGGACGACGCGGTCTCGACCAACAGCAACTTCGCCGTCTCGGCCGCCGACCAGAAGCACACCATCGCCGCCCCCGGCATGTGCCCGTACACCACCAAGAAGGGTGGGGCGTACGCCTACATCCAGTCGGGCACCAGCATGGCGGCCGCCGGCACCAGCGGCGTCGTCCTCGACTGCATGAGCTCCGGTGGATCCTGCGCGGGCAAGAGCCCGGCCCAGGTCCGCGCCCAGGTCATCGCCCAGGCGAAGGCGGCGACCGAGCGCGGCCGCACCTTCCAGGGCGACCCGACCCGCCCCGTCGCCGGCCGCTACTTCGGCTACGCCGTGAGCACCATCCCCGTCGGCACCGTTCCGACGCCGGACCCGACGCCCACCGCCACGCCGACCGCGACGCCCACGGCCACCCCGACGGCGACGCCGACCGCGACTCCGACGGCCACGCCCACGGCGACCCCCACGTCGACTCCGAAGCCGACCGCCACGCCGACGCCCACCGCGACGCCGACCACCCCTCCGGCGGCCGACACGCAGAAGCCGACGGTGAGCATCACCTCGCCCTCGACCAACACCACGGTCGTCGGCTCGATCCGGCTCGTGGCCTCGGCCAGCGACAACGTCGGAGTGACGGCCGTCGCGTTCTACGCCGGCGGCACGAAGCTCGGCAACGGCGTGAAGCAGTCGAACGGGACGTGGACGCTGTCCGCCAACTCGACGTCCTACCCGAACGCCAGCTACCAGGTGACGGCCAAGGCCCAGGACAAGGCCGGCAACGTGACCACCAGCTCGGCGATCACGCTGCGCGTCGCGAACTGAGCTCCGCGCACTGAAGGAGGGGGTCCCGCCTGACGGCGGGGCCCCTTCGTCGTTCCCGGGGCATCCCTGCTGATCGAACGGCCCGCTGGGCGGCGCACCCCTGCTGATCGAGCAGCCCGCAGGGCGTATCGAGGTCCCGGGTCAGGGGCCGGTGGCGGCGCCGATCAGGCGGGTGAGGGCGTCGCGGACGGCGGTCAGCTCGTCGAGAGGGAGGTCGAGGCGCTCGACGATCCGCGGGGGGACCTGGAGTGCGCGCTCGCGGAGCGCGGCTCCGGACGGGGTGAGTGCGACGTCGAGGCGGCGCTCGTCCTCGGTGCTGCGGGCGCGCGTGACGCAGCCGGTCGCCTCGAGGCGCTTCACCAGGGGGCTGAGGGTGGCCGGCTCGAGGTGCAGGGCGGCGCCGAGGTCGGCGAGCGAGCGGGGGGCGCGCTCCCAGAGCGCGAGCATCACCAGGTACTGCGAATGGGTGAGCCCGAGCGGCTCGAGGACGGGGCGGTAGAGGCCGATGACGGTCCGCGCGGCCACGGCGAGCGAGAAGCAGACCTGGTTCTGCAGGGCGAGCGGATCGATGTCCTGAGGATCGCTGTCCACGGAGTCGGCCTCCCTTTTCCCTCGCGCACTGATGATTAGTACACTAAGCATATGGCGAAGCCGACCCGATCCCTCTACCAGCGCTTCAACGCGCGGCTCTTCCCCTGGCTCGGCCCGCCGCCGCTCGGGCCCTACGACCAGCCCGAGCCCGAGGCTCCCGCCGGCCGGGCCTGCCCGCTCTGCGGCCGCCTGATGTCGGAGCACGTGATCGACCGCAGCGGCCCGCGCACGCAGCTCTACTGCCCGGACGCCGTCGCCAAGGGGGACGCCGGCACCGTCGCCTGACGGCCCGATCGGCCCCTTCGGAGTCGCATGTCCCCTTTCGGGGGCCACGGGGTCGCGCCGCCGGGGGCGGATGATGAGCGCATGTCCCGTCTGCGCTCCGACTCCGCCCGTGCCGTCCAGTTCTCCCGCTTCGGCGGCGTGGACGTGCTCGAGATCGCGGACATCGCGCGACCTCAGCCCGGGCCGGGGGAGGTGCTGGTCGAGGTCCTCGCGGCCGGTGTGAACCACATGGAGGCGTTCATCCGGCAGGGGATGTTCGACTCCGACCACTCCGCCGCCTTCCCGATGCGCCAGGGCACCGACTTCTCCGGCATCGTCGTCGGCCTCGGCGAGGGTGTGCGCGACATCAAGCTGCGCACCGACGTCGTCGGGCACGCGCTGGTCGGCTCGCACGCCACGCACATCGTCGTCCCGCGCCAGAACCTCGTCGCCAAGCCCGCCTCGGTGAGCTGGGAGGTCGGGGGCGCGCTGTTCCTCGCCGGCGTCACCGCCTGGCGCGCGATCGAGGCCATGCACATCGGGCCGGACGACACCGTCGTCGTCTCGGCGGCGGCGGGCGGCGTCGGGAGCATGGAGATCCAGCTGGCGAAGCTGCGCGGCGCGACCGTGCTCGGCACCTGCGGCGAGCGCAACTTCGACTACCTCCGCCAGATCGGGGTGAAGCCGATCGTCTACGGCGACGGCATCGTCGACCGCATCCGCGCGGCCGCTCCGAACGGCGTGACCGTCTTCCTCGACAACTTCGGCGGCGACAACGCGGAGCTCGCCGCGGACCTCGGCATCGAGCCGGGCCGCTTCCACTCCAGCGACGACCGCAAGGAGATCGAGCTGCGCGCCGTGTGGCCCGACGCCGAGACCGCGCGCCGGGACACCGAGATCCTCGGCGAGCTGGTCGCGCTCGTCCGCGACCAGAAGCTGCGGGTGCTGGTCTCGGGCTTCTACCCCTACGGCTTCGTGCAGGACGCCTTCGACGACCTGGAGAAGCGGCACTCGCGCGGCAAGATCGTGCTCGGGATGAACCCGGTCGACGCGGGGCGCGTGACCAAGGCCCGCGACATCCACGAGGCCGGTGCCTAGGGTCGGCACTCGGGCCTAGGCTCGGCTCTCGGGAGGGAGCCGCGTGGAGGAACCGGTCGTCGCCATCATCTGGATCGTCTCGTTCGTGGTCGTCACCGTGCTGGTGACGGGGCTGTCGGGCAGGGCGGGCTGGTCGGCTCCCGTGGCGCTGGTCGCCGTCGGCGCGCTGGCCTCCTTCGTCCCCGGGATCCCCGAGGTCGTGGTCGAGCCGGACGTCGTCCTCTACGGCATCCTGCCGCCGCTGCTCTACGCGGCGGCGATCCGCACCTCGGTGCTGGACGTCCGCGCCCGCGGCGACAGCATCCTGCTGCTCTCGGTCGGGCTCGTGGTCTTCACGGTGCTGGTGGTCGGCGCGGTCGCCTGGGCGGTGGTGCCCGCGATCTCGATCGCCGCGGCCCTCGCCTTCGGCGCGATCGTGGCGCCGACCGACGCCGTGGCGGTGACGGCCATCGCCGGGCGGCTGCGGCTGCCGCGGCGGATGCTGACGGTGCTCGAGGGCGAGAGCCTGCTCAACGACGCGACCGCGCTGGTGGCGCTGAACGCGTCGCTGCTCGCGATCGTCAGCACGGTGACACCGGGCGGGATCGCGCTCGACTTCGTGCTGGCGGTGGTGGTCGGCGCGGGCGTCGGCCTGCTGGTGGCGTTCGTGCTGGGCGTCGTGCGCAAGCAGGTGTCCTCCTCCGTGCTCGACACGAGCCTCTCGCTGGTGACGCCGTACGTCGCGTTCATCCCGGCGCAGCTGCTGCACGGCTCGGGGGTGCTCGCGGTGGTGGTCGCGGGGCTGTTCCTCGGCTTCCGCGCGCCGGTGATCCAGTCGGCCCAGGCGCGGATCGCGGAGTCGCTGAACTGGCGCACGATCCAGTTCCTGCTCGAGAACGCGGTCTTCCTCTTCATCGGGCTCAGCCTGTCCTCGGTGGTCGCGGCGACCGCCGACTCGGACATCGGCGTCTGGCAGGGGATCGGCATCAGCGCGGCGCTGCTCGCGGCGCTGATCGTCAGCCGGGTGCTCTGGATGTGCATGACCACCGTGCTCTTCCGGCACGGTCCGCGACGGCTGCAGCAGCGCGGCTGGACCTGGCCGACGGCGCTCGGGGTGTCGTTCGCGGGGATCCGCGGGGTCGTCACGCTCGCCGCGGCGTTCCTGCTGCCGGAGGAGACGCCGCAGCGGGCGTTCCTGCAGTTCCTGGCGTTCGTGGTGGTGGCGGGGACGCTCGTCGAGGGGCTCGCGCTGCCGCGGGTGGTGCGGCTGCTCAGGCTGCCGCCGCCGAACGAGCAGCAGGAGCACGTGGAGAAGCAGATGCTGCTGGCCGAGGCGCAGACGGCCGGCCTCGCCCGGCTCGACCAGGAGCCGCAGGACGGCGTCGAGGAGCGGGTGCTCGACCGGCTGCGGCGGAACGCGGTGTTCCTCGCGGATGCGCTGGAGAATCCGCCGGCGGGGGAGGACGCGGAGCCGCTCACCCACTCCTACAACCGGCTGCGCCGCGTGATGATCGCGGCCGAGCGCGAGGCGGTGCTGAAGGCGCGCGCCGAGGGGCGCTACCAGGAGCCGGCGGTGCGCAGCGCGCTGGCGTTCCTCGACGTCGAGGAGGAGGCGCTGGCGGTGGGGCGGCAGTAGCCGCCCGCGTCGCCTGGAGGACGGGGTGGAAATCCTATAGGATCGATGGGTCCGGCCGGAGGGCCGGCGCACTCGATGATGAGGAGCCGACGAGCATGACCCGTCTCTGGAACGAACCCGCCGCTTTCGCCGACGACATGGTCGACGGCTTCGTCCGCGCCAACGGCCGCTGGGTCCGCAAGGTCGTCGGCGGCGTGTCCCGCTCGACCCGCTCCGAGGAGCCCGAGGTCGCGGTCGTCATCGGCGGCGGCTCCGGGCACTACCCCGCCTTCGCCGGACTGGTCGGCCCCGGCCTCGCCCACGGCGCCGCGATGGGCAACCTCTTCGCCTCGCCCTCGGCGCACCAGGTCGAGTCGGTGATCCGTGCGAGCGAGCAGGGCCGCGGCGTGCTGCTCAGCTACGGCAACTACGCCGGCGACGTGCTGCACTTCACCGCCGCGCAGGACGCGGTGCGGGCCGACGGCATCGACTGCCGCACCGTCACCGTGACCGACGACGTCTTCAGCGCGAAGCCCGAGGAGGCGCACAAGCGCCGCGGGATCGCGGGCGACCTCACCGTCTTCAAGGTGGCGGGAGCGGCCGCCGCCGCGGGCTACTCGATCGACGACGTGGAGCGCGTGGCCGTGCTGGGCAACGCGCGCACCCGCTCCCTCGGCGTCGCCTTCACCGGCTGCACGCTGCCCGGCGCGGAGGAGCCGCTGTTCTCGGTCCCCGAGGGCCGGATGGCGGTCGGGCTCGGCATCCACGGCGAGCCCGGGATCGACGAGGTCGAGATCCCCAGTGCCGCGGAGCTCGCCGAGCTGTTCGTCACGCACCTGCTCGCCGACGCCGAGATCCCCGAGGGCGTCGGCGTCGACGGCGCCCGCGTGGTCCCCGTGCTGAACGGCCTCGGCTCGGTGAAGAGCGAGGAGCTGTTCGTCGTCTTCAGCACGATCGCGGACCTGCTCGAGGCGCGCGGGATCACCCTCGTCGACCCGCAGGTGGGCGAGTTCTGCACCAGCTTCGACATGGCCGGCGTCTCGCTGACGCTGTTCTGGGTCGACGAGGAGCTCGAGACGCTCTGGTCGGCGCCGAGCGACACCCCGGCCTTCCGCACCGGCGCGGTCGACGGCGGCGCACTGGTGACCGTGACCGCGACGCAGGCCGAGGAGGTCGCGGAGGAGATCGGCGAGTCCTCCGAGGAGTCGCGTGCCGCCGCCGTGCGGGTGTCCGACGCGCTGGGCGCGATCCGCGACGTGATCGACGCGAACGCCGACGAGCTCGGCCGCCTCGACGCGATCGCGGGCGACGGCGACCACGGCATCGGCATGCAGCGCGGGGCGCGGGCCGCCGCGCAGGAGGCGGCCGGCGTGCTCGAGCGCGGAGCGGGGGCGCAGACGCTGCTCACCCGGGCCGGCGACGCCTGGTCGGACCGGGCGGGCGGGACCTCCGGAGCGCTCTGGGGCGTCATCCTCCGCAGCGTCGGCGGGGCGCTCGGCGACGACCGCGCCGTGAGCGCGCGCGAGGTGAGCGCGGGAGTGACCGCCGCCTCCGACGCCGTCCGCGGCTACGGGAAGGCGAGCGTCGGCGACAAGACGATGGTCGACGCGCTGGTGCCGTTCGCCGAGACGCTCGCGGAGCGGGCCGGCGCGGGCGACGCGCTGGCGGACGCCTGGGGCGCCGCGGCCATCGCCGCGCGCTCGGCCGCCGACGCCACCTCGGACCTGATGCCCGGCCTCGGCCGCGCGCGCTCGCACGGCGAGAAGTCGCTCGGCACGCCCGACCCCGGTGCGGTCTCGTTCGCGCTGATCGTCGAGGCGATCGCACCGCAGCTCGGTGCCGCATCCGGCACCGCATCGTCCACGACCGCACCGTCCAGCAACGAAGGAGAGACAGCATGAGCACCACCTGGAGGATCGTCGTCGGATCGGACGACGCCGGCTACGACTACAAGGAGATCCTGAAGCGCGACCTCGAGGCCGACGACCGGGTGGTCTCGGTCGTCGACGTCGGCGTGGACGCGGAGTCGCACACGCCGTACCCGAGCGTCGCGATCGCGGCGGCCGAGCTGGTCGCCCGCGGCGAGGCCGACCGGGCGCTGCTGATCTGCGGCACCGGCCTGGGCGTCGCGATCGCGGCGAACAAGGTCGAGGGGATCCGCGCCGTGACGGCGCACGACTCCTTCTCGGTGGAGCGCGGCGTGCTCTCGAACGACGCGCAGGTGCTCTGCATGGGGCAGCGCGTCGTCGGCATCGAGGTCGCCCGGCGGAACGTGCGCGAGTGGCTCGGCTACGTCTTCGACGAGTCGAGCGCCTCGGCAGCGAAGGTGGAGGAGATCGTCGCGTACGAGCGCTCGGGAGCGACTGCGTAAGCTGAGCCGACCCCTTCACCGAGCGGCACCGGACCGGTGCCGCACCGATCCGCGAGGCTGTGATGACCGACCCCGTGTTCCGCCTCACCGGCGCGGAGTCGATCGAGCGGCGCGGGCTGCGCGACCACGTCTACGACCGCGTTCTCGACGTGCTGCTCGGCCCGGACATCGAGCCGGGCATGCGCCTCTCGATCGACGCGGTGGCGCGCGAGCTCGGCGTCTCGCCGACGCCGGTGCGCGAGGCGCTCGTGCAGCTCGAGCGCACGGGCCTCGTCACCCGGGTGGCCAACAAGGGCTACCGGGTGGCGCCGCCGCTCGCCGACGACCAGCTGGACGCGCTCTTCGACGCGCGGCTGGTGCTCGAGAGCGGCGCGGCCGCCCTCGCCTCGGCGCACGAGGCGGCGCTGGTGCCGCGGCTGCAGGAGGCGCTCGCCGCGCACGAGGCGATGACCGTCGTCGTGCGCGCGGCCTCGACCGAGGGCGAGCTGCCGGTGGCGCTGCTGCGCGAGTACTTCGCGGTGGATTGGAACTTCCACCACCTGATCTTCGAGGGCACGCACAACCCGTTCCTGATCGACATGTCCGAGGCGATCTCGACGCGCGTGCACCGCATGCGCCAGACCGTGCAGACGGGCGTCAGCGACGCGGACGACGCCGTGGTGGAGCACCGGGCGATCGTCGACGCGTTCGCGGCCGGCCCCGAAGCGGCTGCGGCGGCGATGCGCGTGCACATCGAGCGGGTGCGCGAGCGCTCGCGCCGCGACTCCGTCCGCGCGCGCTAGCCGGCGCGCGGCCGAGCTCCGGCTCGCGGAACCGGCCCCGGCCCGCGGAATCCGCCTCGGCTCGCGGAACCGGGCGATCCCCGCGTGCCGGAGGTCGTCTCGCGTGCCGAAGTCGGCCCGACGGTGCGCTGTCAGAGCGCGAGGTGTGCGCGAGTGCGGCGACCCGTGCTGGTCGAGCAGCCGCGGAGCGGCGTATCGAGACCCGGCGTCTGCAGGGGGTGGATCTCGATGTGCCCGCTGCGCGGGCTGCTCGATCAGCATGGATGGCCGCTGCGCCGGTCGCTCGATCAGCATGGGTGCCCGCTGCGCGGGCTGCGCGGGCTGCTCGGGCGGCGGACGACGGAGGGCCCGGCCGCGCGGTGCGGTCGGGCCCTCCGAGCGGGCGGCTGCGGGTCAGTGGCCCGCCTGGACGCTCGTGGTCTCGAGCAGCTCGTCCGCCTTGGAGCCGCGGAAGAACTTGGTGCAGAACATCATGGCGGCCGCGAGGAACGCGAAGACGCCGAGGGAGACGACTCCCCACACGCCGCTCTCGGTGGGCACGGCCTCGTTGAAGCCGTTGCGCATCAGCGGGGCGACGAAGCCGCCCAGGTTGCCGAGCGAGTTGATCAGGCCGATGCCGGCCGCGGCCGCCGCTCCGGTGAGGAACGCGGTCGGGTAGGCCCAGGTGATCGGTCCGACGGAGAGGAAGCTCGCCACCGCGAGGGTGATGAACAGCAGGCCGAGGATCGGCTGTCCGGCCGATCCCGCCCAGGCCGAGCCGAAGATCGACAGGCCGGTGAAGATGTAGAACATCGCGCCCCAGGAGCGGCGGCGGCGGATGGTGTTGGCGTGCTGGCCCACGTAGTAGCAGGCGAACAGGCCCACCAGCCACGGGATGGCCGAGACGAGGCCGACCTGGAAGCCGACGTCCTGCCCGATCAGGTTCGCGACCTGCTGCGGGAGGTAGAAGGTGGTGCCGTAGACCGCGATCTGCAGGCAGAAGTAGATGATCGTGAAGTACCAGACCTTCCAGCTGGCCATCGCCTTCCAGATGCCGGTCGGGCCGTCGGCCTGGCGCACGGTGTCCTCGCGCTCCATCGCCGCCGTCAACGAGTCCTTCTCGCCCTGCGTCAGCCACTTCGCCTTCTGCGGATGGTTCGTCAGGAACTTCAGCGCCGCGAAGCCGGCGATCACCGCGAGCACGCCCTCGGTGAAGAACATCACCTGCCAGCCCTCCCACGGGGTGATCTGGTTGCCGACGCTGATCAGTCCGCCGCTGAGCGGGGCGCCGAGCATCTGCGAGAAGGGCTGCGCCAGGTAGAAGATCGCGAACATCTGCACGCGCACCTTGTTGGGGAACCACTCCGACAGGAACATGATCACGCCGGGGAAGAGGCCGGCCTCGGTCACGCCGAGCAGGAAGCGCAGGATGATGAACATCGTGTCGCCGGTGGTGAAGGCGAACGCCGCGGCCACGATGCCCCAGGTGACCGCGATGCGGGCCAGCCAGAACCGGGCGCCGAAGCGCTTGAGCAGCAGGTTGCTCGGGATCTCGAAGATCGCGTAGCCGATGAAGAAGATGCCGGCGCCGAGCGCGAACGCTCCGTCCGAGATGCCCCGGTCGACCGAGAGCGCCTCCTCGGCGAAGCCGACGTTGGTGCGGTCGAGGAACGCGACGAAGTAGAGGATGACGAGCATCGGCATCAGATGCCGCGACGCCTTCGAGATGGCGGATTTCAGCGCGGGATCACGGGTGGATCCGAGGGCTGGGGACGAGGTGGTCAAGGCGCTCTCCTTTGAGTCGGCCGAATGCGGTGAGGGGTGGGAGGGGTCAGGAGCCGAGCGCGGGCAGGATCTGCGCCATGCCGACGGCGACGAGGATCACGCCGACGCCGAGGAAGATCCAGCGGCCGAGCGACCAGGTTCCGGTGAGCTTGTTCATGGGGTGTCCGTTCGAGTGAGGGCCGGAGGCGATCAGTGCATGTAGAGGCCGCCGTCGACGTTCAGGGTCTGACCCGTCACGAAGCCGGAGTCCTCGCTGATGAGGTACGCGATCGCCGCGGCGATGTCGCGGGGCGTGCCTATGCGGGGGAGGACGCCGTCGGCGGCCATGGCCGTCTTGCGCTCCTCAGTGAGGGTGCCGCCCATGATGTCGGTGTCGATCGGGCCGGGGGAGATCGCGTTGACCGTGATCCCCTGCCCGCCCAGCTCGCGGGCGACGCTGCGGGTGAAGCCGATGACGCCGGCCTTCGCCGCCGAGTACGCGGTCTTGCTGAAGGTGCCGCCGCCGCGCTGCGCGGAGACGGAGGAGAGGCTGACGACGCGGCCGACGCCGCGGGTGATCATCGACTCCACCGCGCGGCGGGTGCTGAAGTGCACGCCGTTGAGGTTGACGTCGATCACCCGCTGCCACTCCTCGGGGGTGACCTCGAGGTAGGAGACGGGGGAGGCGATCCCGGCCAGGTTGACCAGCGCCACGACGGGCGGGAGGGCGGCCTCGAGCGCGTCGAAGGCGGCGCGGACCTGCGCGTCGTCGGCGACGTTCGCGCCGGCTCCCGCGGCCTGGACGCCGTGCTGCTCGGCGATCTCGGCGGCCACCTCCTGCGCGGCCTCGGCGTGGAGGTCGATGATCCCGACGTTCCAGCCCTGCTCGGCGAGGTGGTGGGCGGAGTAGCGGCCGATGCCGCGCGGGGACGCGGCGCCGGTGAGGACGACGGTCCGGGACTCGGGGAATGCGGTCATGAGGGTGCTCCTTCTCGGTCGGCGCGTCAGGCGATCGGCGCGGGGCCGAGCTCGTCCATCAGCTTCTTGATGGCGACGTAGGCGCGGTTGCGGTACGCGATCAGCTCGGCCGTGCGCTCGGCGGGCACGTCGAGGTAGCCGGCGCCGGACTTGGTGCCGAACTTCCCGGCGTCGACCAGCGCGGCCAGCGACTCCGGGGTGGCGAAGCGCTCGGGCCAGCGGGTCTGCAGCGAGGCGTAGCAGAAGGCGTAGACGTCGAGGCCGGCCATGTCGGCGATCGCGAACGGGCCGAAGACGGGGAGGCGGAAGCCGAAGGTGGTGCGGACGATCGTGTCGATGTCCTCCGGGGTGGCGATGCCCTCCTCGACGATCTGCGTCGCCTCGTGGAAGAGCGCGTACTGCAGGCGGTTGAGCACGAAGCCGGTGGAGTCCTTGACCCGCGCGGTCTCCTTGCCGGTCGCCGCGACGATCTCCTCCGCCAGCGCGATCGCGCTCTCGGCGGTGCCCTCGTGCGGGATCAGCTCGACGCCGGGGATGAACGGCGCGGGGTTGGAGAAGTGCACGCCGAGGAAGCGCTCGGGGTTCGTGACGGCCTCGGCCAGCGAGCCGATCAGGATCGTCGAGGTGTTCGAGCCGATCACGGCGTCGGGGCGCGCGGCGGCGCTGATCCGGCGGAGGGTCTCGTGCTTGATCTCGATCTTCTCGGGCACCGCCTCCTCGATGAAGTCGGCGGTCGCGACGGCCTCCTCGATCGACGCGGCGGGGGAGAGATTCTGCCGGATGCGCTCGACCGCGTCCTCGGGGAAGAGGCCGTCGGCGACGAACTGCGCGGTCTCGGTGAGCAGGCGCTCGTAGTTGCTGCGGGCGATCTCCTCGGAGATGTCGGCGATGACGACGGTGGCGCCGGAGAGCGCGAGGACCTGGGCCATGCCTCCGCCCATGTAGCCGGAGCCGACGACGGCGATGGTGCGCGCGGTCGGGGCGGTGGTGCCGGTGGTGCCGGTGGTGTCTGCGGTGTCTGCGGTGTCGCTCATGGTGGTGCGTTCCTTACTGCGAGGCCCGGGCCGCGCGGGGCAGCAGCGAGCGGATGTAGGTCTGGTTGGTCGAGCACATGCCGAGGCTGTCGCCGCCGTAGTGCTCGGCGAGGAGGATGCCGCGGAAGCCGCCCTCGATCGCGTCGCGCAGGACCTGGCGGTAGTTGATGAGACCGGCCTCCATGGTCGAGGGGACCGAGGTGGCCCAGGAGCCGTCGGCCGACTCGTCGCGGGTGTAGTTCTTCACGTGCATGTAGTTGGCGTAGGGGAGGGTCTTCGCGAACAGCTCGCGCCAGTCCTCGACCGGGCGGTGCAGGCGGATCAGGTTCGCGACATCGGGGTTGAGGCCGACGTTGTCCAGGCCCACCTCCTCGACGAAGCGGACGGCGCTGTCGGCGGTGCCGAGGTAGGTGTCCTCGTAGAGCTCGAGCGCGAGCGGGAGGCCCACGTCGGCCGCGTGCGTGCCGAGCTCGCGGATGCGGCTGACGGCGGCGTCCCAGACGTCGCGGTCGTCGGGGTCCTTCGGGCCCTGCGCGGTCCAGAACCACAGGGCGCGCTTCTGCGCGTCGCTGAACGGCTGGTGCAGACCGGTCGAGAAGACCTGCATGCCCCACTCGGCGGCGGCGTCGATGGTGCGGTGCGCGTAGGCGAGGTTCTTCTCCTCGTGCCCGGGCATGATCACGCTCTGGCGCTGCAGGTGCACGGAGGGGATGCCGATGCCGTGCGACCTCGCGATGCTGAGGAACTCGTCTCGGCGCGAGGGCTCGAGGTCGGCGGGGCGGACGTGGCTGTCGGCGAGCTCGGCGAGGGTGAAGCCGACCTGCTCGACCTGGGCGAACATGTCGTCCCAGACCTCGGGGGCCGCGTCGTGCAGGGCGACGCCGTCGCGGCCGACGGGCGGGATGCCGTGCAGGCAGGTGGCGATCGGCCAGGTCTCGGCGGTCCAGGTGTCCGGGTTCCAGTCGACGCCGTCCCAGGACTGCGCCCCCTGGAGGTTCGGCGTGGGAGTGCTCTCGCTCATCAGTGCTCCATTGCGCTCGATGCGACCGGCGTTGGCCGCACAAAAGATCCTATAGGAAATATAGTCCTGGAGCGGCGGAGCGCAAGGGGCGGGTGGTCGGCGAAGGCCCGGCGCAACCAAGGCTGGGGAGGGTGATCGGCGACGTCATCGACGGAATCGGGCGGTGAGCCTTCGTTGTGCGGAGGTGCGCGGGCGGACAGCCGGACGGCGGGGACCCCCGAGGGGATCCCCGCCGTCAGCGGTGGTGCGGTGGTGCGGTGGGCGTCAGCTCAGCGTGGAGCGGACCGCCGCGCGCGCCTGGTCGAGCGCGTTGCGCAGGGCGTCCGTGCTCGCCGCGCTCACGGAGCCGTGGGCGGCGGCCGTGCGCAGCTCGGCGCGCAGCTCGTCGCGGAACTCGGTGAGCAGCACCTCGGCGTCGCGCAGGGCGAGCCGGGAGGCGGTGCGCGCGTCGACCGGCGCGGCGTGCTCCGCGGAGTCGGACGGAGCGTCCTGCGGGCGCTCGCCCGTGGTGGAGTCCGTCGACTCCGCCGGGGCGGGCGTCTCGGCCGAGTGCTCCGGCCCGCCGCGCGACGGGCGCGAGTCGCGGGCGGCGGACGCCAGGTCCGCGCGGAGGCTCTTCATCGCCTCCGCGACGCCGAGGCGCACCTCGTCGGCCAGGCGGCGGACGGAGTCGGTCAGCTCCTCCTCGATGTCGCCGAGGTCGGTCGCGCGGTTCGCGAGCTCGGCACGGCCCGCGTCGGTGATGGAGTAGACGGTCTTGCGGCCGTCGGCCTCCTTGGTGACCAGGCCCTCCTCCTCGAGCTTCGCCAGGCGCGGGTAGACCGTGCCGGCGCTCGGGGCGTAGGTGCCGCCGAAGCGCTCGCTGAGCGCCTGGATCAGCTCGTAGCCGTGCTTGGGCGACTCCGCGAGAAGGTTGAGCAGGTAGAGGCGCAGACGTCCGTGCGCGAAGACGGGGCTCACAGCGCGCTCGCGTCGGTGAGGCGCTGCGCGGCGGGAGCGGCGGGGGAGCGGCGGACGACGGTGACGGCGCCGGTCACCGAGTTGGCGGTGACGTCGACCCACTTCGAGTCGAGCGAGCCGGTGGTCGCGGTGTAGCCGCGGCCGAACGTGCCCTTCACGACCTCGCCGTCGAGCTGCAGCGTGCCGGTGGCGGTGTTGATCCGGTAGCGGGCGCCGAGGCCCTCGTCGATCCGGATGGTGAGGTCGCCGCTGACGGTGTTGCACTGGATCTCGTCCGGGGCGTCCTCGGCGTCGACGAAGACGCTGCCCGAGACTCCGTCGACGGAGAAGCGGGTGAGCGCGCCGGCGGTGGTGACGTCGCCCGAGACGGTGTGCGCGGTGACGCGGCCGGTGTGGTTGCGGACCGAGAGCTCGCCGTGGACGGTGTTCGCCTCGATGTCGCCGCGCAGGCCGTCGATGACGATGTCGCCGCCGACCGTGGAGACGCGGGCGTCCGAGTGCAGTCCGGAGACGAGGCCGTCGGCCGAGACGGTGTCGAACTTCAGCGCGACGCCGCGGGGGACGAGGAGGCTGATGTCGGCGCGGTCGCCGTTGCGGCCGAGGCCCTTCGCGACGTCGACGACGGTGTCCCAGCGGAGCTGGATGTGGTCGACCTCGAGGCGGTCGCCGTCCATCGAGACCTTGAGCGGCCGGCCGGAGACGCTGTGCACCTCGACGCGGGCGGTGGGCTCGTCGTGCCCGATGACGTCGATCTGACCGCCGACCAGGGCGATCTTGATCGCGCGGACGACGTCGAGGTCGATGACCTTCGTCTCGCCCGCCTGCACGAGCCATTTCTCGAGCGACATGGTGCTCCTCCTCCTGCGCCCTCATGGGGCGATCCTGCTGCTGGTGATGCCGGGACGACTCGCGATATAGCGCGAGTCGATGGAAGTCACGATATATCGCGTCTCGAGGCGCGGGCAAGGGCGCTCGGCGATCACTCAGGAGACGCGGTCCGTCTGCTAGACCGGGGGCATGGATCCGCTCGCGGCACTGCAGGAGATCGCCGCCCTGCTCGAGCAGGAGCGGGCGTCGAAGTACCGCGCGAAGGCGTTCCGCAAGGCGCTCGCCGTGCTCGAGGGCATGGCCGAGGGCGAGCGGGCCGACCTGGCGCTCGTCCGCGCGGCGCCGGGAATCGGCGACACGACCTTCACCGTGATCCGCCAGGCGCTCGAGGGGCGGGTGCCGGACTACCTCGCCGGGCTGCGCGGGACGGCGTCCCTGCCGGAGAGCGCGCTCCGGAGCCTGCTCCGCGGCGATCTGCACAGCCACAGCGAGTGGTCCGACGGTGCGACGCCGATCGCCGCGATGGCCGATGCGGCCCGGTCGCTCGGGCACGAGTACCTCGCGCTGACCGACCACTCGCCGCGGCTGCGGGTCGCGCACGGGCTGAGCGCCGAGCGGCTCGCCGACCAGCTGGAGCACCTGGCCGGCCTCGACACCGGGTCGCTGCGCCTCCTGAGCGGGATCGAGGTCGATGTGCTGGAGGACGGCGCGCTGGACCAGTCGGAGGAGATGCTCGCGCGGCTCGACGTGGTGGTCGCGAGCGCGCACTCGAAGCTGCGGATGCCGAGCCGGGAGATGACGCGGCGCCTGGTCGCGGCGGCGGCGCATCCGCGGACCCGCGTGCTCGGGCACGTCACCGGGCGGCTCGTCACGGGGGAGCGCGGCACCCGCCCGCCGTCCACCTTCGACGCGGAGGCCGTCTTCCAGGCGTGCGCCGAGCACGGGACCGCCGTCGAGATCAACTCCCGCCCCGAGCGGGAGGACCCGCCGGACGAGCTGATCGCGCTCGCGCTGGAGGCCGGCTGCCTCTTCTCGATCGACAGCGACGCGCACGCCCCCGGCCAGCTCGGCCTCCTCGACTACGGCGCCGAGCGCGCTGAGCGCCTCGGCGTCCCGCCCGACCGCATCGTCACGACGTGGCCGCTCCCGCGACTCGTGGAGTGGCTGGCGGGCTGATCCCCGCCGCGAGATGCCACTTGCACACTCGTTCTGCGGCGTGTCGAGCTCATGAGCGGCATCTCGCGGAAAGCGAAGTCACGGGTGGTACCCCCTTGACAGAAGGAGCTAGCGCGGGGGGAGTTCGGGCGCAAGTAGTGATTTCCCAGCGCGGGGAGCGGCATGCTCGTGGGGGCGGTCCTGTGACGCGCCCCCTTCCGCTCCGACCAGACCAGGTGATCCCGTGGCCACGCAGACCGTTCTCGACGCCGTGCGCGCAGCGCCCACCCTCCTGGAGGCGATCCGGGCGGCCGACGCGCTGACGATCGCCGCTGTCAGCGACGGGGGCGGTCGCGCCGTGCGCCTGCTCACCCGCGCGGCCCTCGACCCCGCCGACCAGCTCACCGCCATCGCCGCGGTGCACTCGCTCGCGCAGGTCTTCGACGAGGAGGCCGACCTCGCGCTGCTCCGGCTGCTCGCCGACGAGCGGGCCTTCCTCCGCGAGCACGCCGCCTGGGCGTTCGGCGGGCGACTGCCGCGGCCGGCCGCCGTCGGACCGCTGCTCCGGATGATCCGCGACGGCGGCTTCGCCGGCATGCTCGCGCAGCGCACCCTGCTGCTCTGGGCGTCCTCCGCGCCCGACCTCGTCGCCCTCGCGCTCGAGGGCGCGCTGATCGGCGAGCGCGACCGCGACGTCCGTGCCCGCTACGTCGAGACGATGGGGCTGGTCCCCGGCGCGATCGCCGAGCGCACCCTCCTGCACATCGCCGCCGACGAGGGCGAGGTGTTCGAGGCGCGCGCCGCGGCCGCCGACGCGCTCGGCGAGCGGCCCTCCGACGACGCCGCGCTGATGCTCGCCCGCCTCGGCGAGATGCCGGAGCCGCTCGGACCCGTCGCGCGCGTCGCGCTCGCCGACCGCGCCATCGCCCCGGTGACCGGCGCGGGCCCGACCGTCGCCCAGCTCTTCGTGCACGCCGACATCGACGGCACCCTCACCCGCGTCGGGGCCGGCGACAACGGCGGCATCGCGACCCTCCTCGTCCGCCTCGGCGACGCGCTGACCGAGGAGGAGGGCATCGACCGGGTCCTCACGCTCTCGCGCGGCACCCCCGCCGAGGCCGAGCGCGCCCTGGCCGATCTGCCCGCCGCGGGCCACGGCTTCGCCCCGGTGCCCTTCGTCGGCGACGCCGTGCCGATGCCGCAGGCCTGGCCGCGCCGCATCGCCGCCGAGCGCGGCATCCGCCGCATCCTCCGCGCCGCCGGCCGCGTCGACGTCCTGCACCTGCGGATGGCCGACGTCGGCTCGCTCGCCGCGGCCGCGGTCGCCCGCGAGCTCGAGATCCCCGTCGTCTTCACCGTCGCGCCCGACCCGCACGCCCTGATCGCGGGACTCGACGCGAGCGGCGCCCTCTCGCGCGCCGACTTCGGCGACCGCGACGCCGTCGAGCACTTCTGGTTCCGCGTGCGCCTCGTGCAGCGGCTCGCCGCCGACGCGGCGCACACCGTGCTCTTCCCGCGCGCCGAGCTGGCGGAGACGATGCGCGACATGCTCGGCATCGACATCACCGCGCACCCCGAGCGGCACACGATCGTGCCGGAGGGGATCGACGTCCGCCTCGTCGAGCGCGGCGAGGACGCGGCCCGCGCCGCCGCCGCGGGCGAGGACGTCGCCCTCGACGCCGGCGACGACCTCTCGGCGCTCGACGCGCTGCTGGCGGAGCTGCCGGCCGAGCGCCGCGGGCTGCCGCTGCTGCTCAGCGTCGGGCGCCTGCACCGGGTGAAGGGGATGGCGACGCTCGCCGAGGCGTGGGCCGGCTCGCCGCTGCGCGATCGCGCGAACCTCCTCCTGGTCGGCGGCGACCTCGCCGAGCCGAGCCCGGACGAGACCGAGCAGCTCGACCGCCTCCGCGCCGTCGCCGCCCGGTCCGGCTCGGCCGGCGGTCTGCTGCTCGCCGGGCACCGCCCCAACGGCACGGTGGCCCGCTGGCTCGGCGCCGTCCGCCACGGCCGGCCCGGTCTCGCCGCGGCCGGCGGCGCGTACGTCTGCGCGAGCGTCAAGGAGGAGTTCGGCATCGCGCTGCTCGAGGCGCTCGCCGCGGGTCTGCCCGTCGTCGCCCCGGCCACGGGCGGCCCCGCGACCTACGTGGAGGAGGGCGTGACCGGCTTCCTGGTCGACACCACCGACCACGAGGCGCTCGCCGTCGCCGCCTGCCTCGCGCTCGACCTCGCCGCGGGCCCGCTCGCCGAGTTCTCCGCCGAGCGCGGCCGCGCCATGGTGCTCGAGCGCTACACGATCGAGGCGATGGCGCACGCGCTCTCCGGCGTCTACGTCCGGGCGACGGCCGACCAGGAGCGGCCGCTGCGCTGCGACCTCGTGCTGGGCGCCTCGTGACCCTGCTGATCGTCAGCCCCGACTACGCGTCGCACCTGCTGCCGCTGGCGACCCTCGGCACCGCCTGGCGCGCGGCCGGGGAGCGCGTCGTGGTCGCGACCGGAGACGCGACGCGCTCGATCGTCGACGGCTTCGGCTTCGAGCACGTCCCGCTCCGGCTCGGCCGCGGCTCGAACCCGGGGACCATCCGGGCGGAGGAGCAGGCGCCCGACGAGGGCGACTCGCTCCGCGGCTTCTTCGACGCGACCCGCCGCGGCATGGTGCCGACCCTGGAGTACCAGGCGCGCGAGCGGCTGACCGATCTGCTCTGGGACCCGGCGGGCGTCTCCGCGCGGCTGCGCGAGATCCTCGACGAGGTCCGGCCCGACGCGATCGTCGTCGACCACCTCGCCTTCACCGCGCGGGTCGCCCTGCGCGCGCTCGGCGTGCCGTACGGCGACGTGGTGCTCGGCCACCCGAGCGCACTGACGGTGCCGGGCGAGGTCTACGGCTTCCCGCCCGTCTGGCCCGACGCCTTCGCGCCGTCCGCCGAGGACCTGGCGCGGCTGCGCGCGCTCTGCGAGCGGGTGCGCGACTCCTTCACGGCGGAGTGGAACGCCGCGCTGACCGCCCTCGACCCGGCGGCACCGCTCAGCCTCGACGCCTTCGCCGAGAGCGGCGACGTGCTGCTGCTGAACTACCCCGGCGAGCTGCACGACGCGGCGCGGACGGCGCAGCTGCCGCCGCACGCCTTCCTCGGCTCGGCCGTCCGCGGGGAGCCGCGCGACGCCGAGGTGGAGGAGTGGCTGGCCGCGTCGGACGACCCGGTGGTCTACGTGAGCTTCGGCAGCTTCCTCTCGGTGCGCGACGACGTGCTCGCGCGGGTGGTCGCGGCGCTGGCCGGGGTCTCGGTCGACGGGCGGCCGGTGCGCGTCGCCCTCGCGTCGGGGGCGACCGATCCGGCGGCGCTCGGCGATGCGCCCGCCGGCTGGCTGGTGCGCGGGTTCCTGCCGCAGGTGACGCTGCTCGGGCGCTCCGCGCTGGCGGTCACGCACGGCGGCAACAACAGCGTGACGGAGGCGATGACGGCGGGAGTGCCGCTCGTCGTCCTGCCGTTCTCGACGGATCAGTTCGCCGGGGCTGCGGCGCTGGAGGACGCGGGAGTGGCCGAGGTGCTCGATCCGAACAGCGCGACGGCGCCCGAGCTGGCGGTCGCCGCCGGTCGGATGCTGGCGCTGGACGGGGCGGCGCGGGAGCGGCTCGACGAGCTGTCGGCGGCGCTCCTCGAGACGACCGGACCCGAGCGCGCCTACGCTGCGCTGGCGCACGCCGCGTCGTGAGCACGGAGGACGGGCCCGCCGGCGACGGACCGCTCGACGACGGACCCACCGACGACGGACGCTGGCTGGTCGTGAACGGCCGCCGCTGGCGCCGCACCGACCCGAGCCTCCCCGAGGACGTCGTCGCGGCGCTGAAGTCGCACCTCGGCCGCGGCCGCTCCGGCGTCCGCACGGCGAAGAAGGCCGGCGACGAGGCCGCGGTCGCCGCCGCCCGCCGGCGGACGGGCCTGGCCAAGCACGGCCTCGGCGAGCGCGGTCCGAAGTGGTGGGACGAGCCCGAGTCCGCCCGCCTCGCCCGCGCGCTGGCGGCCCTCCACGACCTCGACGCCCTTTAGTCCCCACTCCCTCCCGCGAGATGCCACTCGGGTACGCCTTCCACGGCGTGTCGCGTACCCGAGTGGCATCTCGCGGAGGGGGGTCAGAGCAGGGACTCCGCGAGGGAGAGGGCGCCTCGGACGCCGGCCTCGTCGCCGAGCGCCGGAGGGACCAGGCGCAGGCGGCCTCCGCCGGTGCCGTTGGCGCCGGGAGCGCCCATCAGGCGCTCCACCTCCGCCTCGGTGGCGGCGAGCAGGCCGGGCGTCTTGGCGACGCCGCCGCCGACGATCGCGAGGCGGACGCCCGCGACGTAGACGAGCGTCGTGACGAGCTGCGCGAGGTAGAACGAGCTGATGCGCAGATTCGCCGCCGCGTTCTCGGGGCCGAGGCTCGAGCCGTCCACACCCCAGCGCGCCGAGATCGCCGGGCCGGCGACGAGCCCCTCGAGGCAGTCGCCGTGGAACGGGCAGGTGCCCTCGAAGCGGTCCTCCGGGTGCCGGCGCGGCAGCACGTGCGCCACCTCGGGCCAGCCGCTGCCGGCGAGCAGGCGTCCGCCGGCGATGATGCCGCCGCCGACTCCCGTGCCGACCGTGAGGTAGACGAAGTCGGGCTCGCCCTGCCCGGCGCCCCAGCGCGCCTCGCCGAGGGCGGCGCCGTTGACGTCGGTCACGAGGGCGGTGCGCGCGCCGGGCGCCGCGGCCTCGAGCGGGGACAGCACGTCGGCGCCCTCCCAGCCGAGCTTGGGCGTGGAGGTGAGCTGGCCGTAGCCGGGGGAGGCGGGGTCGATGTCGAGCGGGCCGAACGAGGCGACGCCGATCGCGGCGATCGTGCCCTCGACGCCGTGGTCGCGGGTGAACGCGGCGAGGTCGCCGAGGGTCTCCGCGGGTCCGCGGGTGGGCAGGGTCGTCTTCGCGAGGATCCGCTCGGGGTCGTCGAGGCCGGCGACCGCGGCGACGACCTTGGTGCCGCCGGTCTCGATGCCGAGGAGGAGGGCGCGGCTCTGCGCTGCGGAGGTCACCGGGTCAGCAGGCCGCGACCTTGGCGACCGCGGACGAGAGCGTGAGCTCGCTGCCGAGGACGGTCGCGTAGTCGAGGTGCAGGCGCTTCAGCGAGTCGACCGTCTCGGCCGGGACGCAGGCGGGCCGGCTCAGCGAGATCGGCGAGCCGTTCGCGGCGGCGGCCGTCGCTCCGGACAGCGCGTCGGCGAAGCCCTCGCCCGAGGCGAGGAAGGTCGTGTCGGTGAGCTCGGCCGGGGCGTAGGCCTCGTTGACCAGGCGGCTGGTGGCGTAGCGGCTCTCGCCGCCGATCCGCTCCGTTCCGTCGACCACGCCCGACGAGACGAGCTGGGCCTGGATGCCCGCGGAGATCGAGGGCTCCTGGCCGATCACGACGGCGGTCGCCGGGTCGAGGCGGGAGATCGCCGTGCGGCTCGCCGCGTCGAGGTCGGGCTCCGCGCCGTCGACCAGGAGCACGGGCTCGCCGAGGCGGCCGGCGACCGGCGCGACCGAGAGCGCGTCGGGGAAGTTGCCGCCCGTGGCGAGGAAGACCTCGTCGGCCGAGCCGGCGGGGAACGCGTCCGCGACGAGCAGGCGCGAGGTGTCGTAGCGGTCGGTGCCGCCGATCCGCACGACCGAGCCGGCGACGGCGTCGATCGCCTGGAAGACGGCCGGTGAGACGGTCAGGTCGCTGCCGACGACGACGACCTTCTTCGGGGCGAGCCGCTGGATCTCGGCGCGCGTGACGGGGAAGAGCTGATCCGGGTCGGTCAGTAGCAGGGCGCCGCCCTGGACCGCAGCGGCCGGACCGGCGCTCAGCGCGTCCGCCCAGCCGCCGCCGCTCGCGACGTAGAGCACCGGCACGCCCGGCGCGACCGACTGCGTTGTCGCGACGGAGGTGCCGTAGCGGTCGCTGCCGGAGATGCGGATCGAGGAGAAGGACCAGGGCTCGGGCGCGAAGTCGACGGCCGTGACCGGGCCGCCGGTGACGGCGACCTCCGTCGAGTCGCCCACCCAGTCGGTGCGCTGCCAGAACTGGTCGCCGACGGTGGGGACGGCTGAGCCGGTCGGCTTCTCGACCACGCGGACGACGTACGAGCCGTTCTCCAGGCCGGTGAGGGTGTAGCCACCCGCGGCTCCTGCGCCGAGGGTCGTCTCGGTCGAGGCGACGAGGTCCGCGTCCCTCGGGTCGCCGTCGATGTCCCAGGCCTGCACCACGAAGCGGTGCGAGCCGGCGACGGCGGGCGCCGTGACGGTGCCGCTGATCGCGCCGTCGGCGGCCGTCGCGGCGGAGGCGGGCCCGGCGACGAGGCCCGTGACGGCGAGGGCGCCGACCGCGAGCGAGGAGAGGGAGAGCGGGAGCGCTGAGGAACGGCGGCGTCGAGGAGTCACAGTGTGGCTTTCCGTTGAGCGCGGCGGGCCGCGGCGGACACGATGGTTCGAATGCTAACGGCCCCGGTCGGAGGAGTGGTCCCCCGACCGGGGCGCGTTCGCACGGTGATTCCCGGGCCCGGCGTCAGCAGCCGCGGAGCGAGGCCACGTCGGCGGAGAGCGTGCGCACGCTGCCGAGCAGGAAGATCCGGTCGAGGTCCTGGCCCTGCATCGCCCGGCGGGTCAGGGCGGGGACGCAGTTCGGCTCGCTCAGGTAGAGCGGGGCGCCGATCGAGGCGGCGGCCGGGCCGGCCGCGAGGGCGTCGGCGAAGCCGGTCGCCGATGCGAGGAAGGCGGTGTCGACGAGCGGCGAGGGCGGGTAGGCCGCGTTGAGCAGGCGGCTGGTGTCGTGCCGGTCGGTGCCCGCGATGCGGTTCACAGTGCCGGTGAGGCCCGAGGCCCGGAGCTCGGACTCGATGCCGCTCGAGATCGTGTTCGTGCCGCCGATGAGCTGGCCGCGGCCGGCGTCGAGGCGGTCGATCGCGGCCCGGGTCCGCTCACCGAGAGCGGGCTGCGCTCCGTCGACGAGGAGCACCGGCTGGTCGGTGCGGCCGGCGATCGGCGCGACCGACAGGGCGTCGGGGAAGTTGCCGCCGGTGGCGAGGAACACGGTGCCGAAGCCGGGCGTGGGGAAGGCGTTCTCGACGATCTTCCGCGAGGTGTCGTAGCGGTCCGAGCCGGCGATGCGGGTGATGGCCGGGGCGAAGGTGGCGAGCCGGTCGTAGACGGCGTCGGAGACCGAGAACGCGTCGCCGACGACGACGATCCTCCTCGGCGAGAGGCGCGTGATCTCGGCGGCGAGGATGTCGGGGACGTCGTCGCGGTTGGTCAGGAGGAGGGCGCCGTCCTGCGTCGCGGCCGCGGGGCCGGCGCTGAGGGCGTCCGCCCACTTCTCGCCGCTCGCGACGTAGAGGACGGGGAGGTCGTCGGGGAAGTAGGCCCTGGTCACCGCGATGGCGGTCGCGATGCGATCGTCGCCCTGCAGGCGCCCGACCTCGGACACGTACGCGGTCGGGGTGAAGTCGACGCCGGTGCGGCCGGCGGCGGGGACGGGGACGATCGCCGCGCCGTTCAGGCGGGGAAGGTTCGAGAAGTACTGGTCGTCGTAGGACGGGTAGCCGGGCTCGGCGAGGCGGAAGACCCACTCGCCGGCGGGGAGCGCCTCCTGGGCGGTGGTCCACGCGTCGGCCGCGCCCGGGAGACCGGAGGTGCGGACCTCGGCGAACGGGTAGTAGGCCTTGGACGCGCGCTCGTACCAGTAGGGCTGCACGACGAACGAGGTGGTCGAGACGCCGGAGACCGCGGCGGCGGTGACGGTGCCGGAGGCGGCGGTCGCGCGGGGGAGGCTGATCGCGACGTCGGTCCGGGACTCGCCGATGCCGTCCGCCTCGACGTCGATCGGGGTGTCGCCGAACCAGGTCGGGTACCAGCTGGGGTCGCCGTCGACCGAGGCGAGGAGGTAGTAGGCCTCGCCGCCCGGGAGGGTGAGCGAGAAGGCGGCCTCGGTGGCGATCGTGCGGATCTCGGTGCCCGCGCCGTTCTCGACGCGGAGGCGGTAGGCGGCTCCGGTCGGGGCGGGGTGCGCCTCGTCGGTGTCCTTCAGCGAGATGGTGCCGGAGAGGACGATCTCGGCGGCCGGGTCGGCGGCGACGGCGTCGCGCTGCGTCTTCGCGTTCGACAGCGCGCGGTCGAACGCGTCGGTGCTCGCGGTCGGCGTCGCGGCGCCGACTGGGGCGTCCTCCTGCGCCTGCGCCGGACCGGCGGCGAGGCCGGTGAGCAGCACGGCGGAGACGCCGAGTGCGGTGAGAGGAGCGAGCGGCCGACGGCGGCGAGGAGTCACGGCAGATCTTTCGAGAGGATCCGCGGCGGACCGCGGGCGGACACGGTGCCTGAATGCTAGCTGCCAGGGTGCCTCGAGAACTCTCGCGGACCCGCCCCTGCAGACCCCCATCCGGGGGCCCGGCGCGGATCGGCGGCCCCATGGCGGCCGCGGCCGCGGCGGCGCGCCATGCTGATCGAGCAGCCCGCGCAGCGGGCGTATCGAGATCCACGCGCCCTCACGCCGGGGAGCGCACGCCCGTCAGCTGCTCCGAGACGTCCCAGAGGCGGCGGGCGTCGTCGGCGCTGCGCAGCGGTGCCCAGGGGGTGCGGCGCGCCGCCGGCCCGCCGATCAGCCGGGTCGGGCCGTAGAACCCGCCGCCGTCAGGAGCGGTGGCCGCCAGGAGGGCGGGCTGCGCGGCGCTCTCGACGGTGCCGGCGATGCCCAGCCGCGCGAGCAGCACGATCAGGCCGCGGCCCCGCACCTGCTCCGTGCGGCCGAGGCCGGGCTGCGCCGCCAGCAAGTTCGTCGGCGAGACGCCGGGGTGCGCGAGGGTGCTCGTCACTCCCCATCCGGCCGCGGCGCTCCGGGCCTCCAGCTCGCGGGCGAAGAGGCCGACCGCGATCTTCGACTGCACGTAGGAGCGCATCGCGTCGTACTCGCGGGCGCCGTCGAGGTCGTCCCAGGCGATCGCTCCGCTGCGCGCGGCGATGCTCGTCTGGTGCACGACGCGGGCGTTCGCGAGCAGCGGCAGCAGGCCGAGCGTCAGTGCGAAGTGGCCGAGGTGGTTCGTGCCGAACTGCAGCTCGACGCCGTCCTCCGTCACCTGCCGCTGCGGCGGCTGCATCACGCCGGCGTTGTTCACGAGCAGGTCGATCGGGCGGCCGCCGGCCAGCAGGCCCTCGGCGAGCGCGGACACCGAGCGGAGGGAGGAGAGGTCGAGCGGGCGCGTGCTCACGACGGCGCCGGGCGTCGAGCGCCGGATCCCCGCCGCGGCCGCCTCGCCCTTCGCCGCCGAGCGCACGGGCAGGACCAGCTCGGCGCCGGCCGCGGCGAGCCGGGTGGCGATCACGCGGCCGATGCCGTCGCTCGCGCCGGTGACGACGGCGAGCCGACCGGACAGGTCGGGGATCGGGATGCTGCGGGTCATGGGGACTCCTCGGTGCCGGTGGGCGGTCGCTGGTCGGTGTGCGTCCCATGCTCGGCCGATCCGGCGAGCGGAGGCAGGGCCCGCCGATCCACCGATGCGGGGTCCACCGCTGCGACGCACGGCTGCGGTCCCACACCCGCCGCCACCGGCCCGCCGCCCGCCGCTCAGACCGGAGCGCCCACCACCGCGAGCAGCTCCAGCTTCCCCGCGCTCTCGCTCCCCGGCACCGCCGTGTAGACGAGGAGCCGGTGCGACTGCTCCGGATCGAGCAGCGTCTGGCACTCCAGCTCGAGCAGCCCGACCGTCGCATGCCGGAAGCGCTTGATCGCCGGCGGCCGGAGACCGACCTGGTGCTCGGCCCAGAGCGCCCGGAACTCCTCGCTCCGGCCCGCCACGAGAGCGGCGAGCTCCGCCGCCCGCGAGCCGGGGCCGCGCAGGGTCGCGAGCTCGCGCAGCCCCGCCACGTAGACCCGCGAGAGCTGCGCCCGCTCCTCCTCCGGATACGCCTCCCGCGCCGCGGACTCGGTGAACCAGCGGTAGCCGAGGCTGCGCTCGGCGCCGGTGCGGAGCGAGGCGTCGCCCAGCAGTGCCGCGCCGAGCGGGGTCTGCCGGAGCGTCTCGCCCAGCTCGGTGACGATCTCGGCGGGGGTGTCGCGCAACCGGTCGAGGATCCGCAGCAGGCCGGGCTCGATGTGCTCGCCCGCGCTGCCCCGGGCGGGCGGGCGGTGACCGGCGAGGCGGAAGACGTGGTCGCGCTCGCCGAGCGAGAGGTGCAGCCCCTGCGCGATCGACGCGATCATCTGCTCCGACGGCTGCGGCCCGGTGCCGCGCTCGAGCCGGGCGTAGTAGTCGGTCGACATGTGGCAGAGCGCGGCCGCCTCCTCGCGCCGCAGCCCTGCGGTGCGGCGGCGCGGGCCGCGGGTGAGCCCGACGTCCTCGGGCTGCAGCGCCTCGCGGCGGAGTCGGAGGAACGTCGCCAGGCCGTTGCGATCGATCACGGAGCCGCCTCTCGTCGGGACTCCCGTTCTACCCCGGCCGCGGCGCCCGTGCCACGGATCGTCGATCCGCCCCTCCGCGACCCGGAGCGCCTCCCCGCTGCGATCCTGCGCGCAGGACGTCGAAAGTGAGCGATTCCGTGCGTCTCCTGGCGGAAATCGCAGGATCTGCGCGTGCGAGACTGGCTGCGAGCGTGCTCCACCCCGCCGTGCGGGGGACGGAGCCACTGGACCCGGTCCGCTCATCCGCATCCTTTCGCAGGAGGACTCGAATGACCGACACCGCCGTGCTCGCCACCGCCCCGACCCGGACCGCCGTCTCCAAGACGATCCTGATGTGCCGCCCCGAGCACTTCACCGTCGTGTACCGCATCAACCCGTGGATGGACCCGCAGGTCCCCACCGACACCGCGCTCGCCGTGCACCAGTGGCAGACGCTGTACGACACCTACGTCGAGCTCGGCTTCGACGTGCAGCTGATCGAGCCCGAGGCCGGCCTGCCCGACATGGTCTACGCCGCGAACGGCGGCTTCGTGATCGACGGCATCGCCTACGGCGCCTCCTTCACCTACCCCGAGCGCCAGCCCGAGGGCCCCGCCTACATGGACTGGTTCCGCGGCGCCGGCTTCGACGTGCGCGTGCCCGAGGAGGTCAACGAGGGCGAGGGCGACTTCCTCCTCGTCGGCGAGCGGATCCTCGCCGGCACCGGCTTCCGCTCCGCCTCCGACTCGCACGCCGAGGTCGCCCGGATCTTCGGCCGCGAGGTCGTCACCCTCGAGCTGGTGAACCCGTCGTTCTACCACCTCGACACCGCGATCGCCGTGCTCGACGACACGAACATCGCCTACCTGCCGAGCGCGTTCAGCGAGGAGGGCAACCGCGTCCTGCGCGAGCTCTACCCCGACGCGATCCTGGTCTCGGAGGAGGACGCGTCCGTCCTCGGCCTCAACTCCTTCTCCGACGGCCTGAACGTCGTCATCGCCTCGCGCGCGGCCGGCTTCGAGCGCCAGCTGCGCGAGCGCGGCTACAACCCGATCGGCGTCGACCTGTCCGAGCTGCTGCTCGGCGGCGGCGGCGTGAAGTGCTGCACCCTCGAGCTGCGGCGCTGAGCCGCCCCCCCCTTCTCCCTCACCCACTCTCCAGAAGTCGTCGTACTCGGCACTCGAGTACGACAACTCTTGAGGAGTCGATCGTCCTCAGGAGGCACGACATGAGCATCACCGAGACCGACCGTTCCGCCGAGCTGATCGCCGCGGAGGAGGCGCACGCCGCGCACAACTACCACCCGCTGCCCGTCGTCGCCGCGACCGGCGAGGGCGCGTGGATCACCGATGTCGAGGGGCGCCGCTACCTCGACTGCCTCGCCGCCTACTCCGCCGTCAACTTCGGCCACTCGCACCCGGTGCTGCTGGACGCCGCGCGCGCCCAGCTCTCGCGGGTGACCCTCACCAGCCGCGCGTTCCACAACGACAAGCTCGGCCCGTTCGTGACGGCGCTCGCCGCCCTCGCCGGCAAGGACATGGTCCTGCCGATGAATACGGGCGCCGAGGCGGTCGAGTCCGGCATCAAGGTCGCCCGCGCCTGGGGCTACCGGGTGAAGGGCGTCGCGCCGGGCCGCGCGAACATCATCGTCGCGGCCGGCAACTTCCACGGCCGCACCACCACGATCATCTCCTTCAGCGACGACGCGGAGGCGCGCGACGGCTTCGCGCCGTTCACGCCCGGCTTCCGCACGGTGCCGTTCGGCGACGCGGCGGCCCTCGAGGCCGCGATCGACGAGGACACCGTCGCCGTGCTGATCGAGCCGATCCAGGGCGAGGCGGGCATCGTCGTCCCGCCGGCCGACTACCTCCCCGCCGTCCGCGAGATCACCGCCCGGCACAACGTCCTCTTCATCGCCGACGAGATCCAGTCCGGCCTCGGCCGCACCGGTGCGACCTTCGCCTGCGACCTCGTCGACGTCGTCCCGGACGTCTACCTGCTGGGCAAGGCGCTCGGCGGCGGCATCGTGCCGGTGTCGGCGGTCGTCGCGAACGCCGACGTGCTCGGCGTGCTCCAGCCCGGCCAGCACGGCTCGACCTTCGGCGGCAACCCGCTCGCCGCCGCCGTCGGCCTCGCGGTCGTCGAGCTGCTCGCGACCGGCGAGTACCAGGCGCTGGCCCGCGAGCGCGGCGCGCAGCTGCACGCCCGCCTCACCGCGCTCATCGGGCGCGGCGTGGTCGCCGTCCGCGGCGCCGGACTCTGGGCCGGCATCGACATCGACCCCGCTCTCGCCTCGGGCCGCGCCGTCTGCGAGGCCCTGATGGCCCGCGGCGTCCTGGCCAAGGACACCCACGGCTCGACGATCCGCCTCGCCCCGCCGATCGTCGTCACCGCCGCCGAGATCGACTTCGCCGTCGACGAGCTGGAGGCCGTCCTCGACTCCCTGCGCTGACGCTCCCCCGAGATGCCACTTGTGCACGCTTTCCTCGGCGTGTCGCGCTCACAAGTGGCATCTCGCGGAAGGCGCTGAGCCCCCTCGACCGGCGACGGCGAGGGGGCTTCGTCGTGCCGAGGCGCGTCGAATCCGGCGCTGTGCGGGCAACTCGCGGCGGATGCTGTCATGCTGGACGCGGCCGCCGCGGTCTCTGCAGCGATCCGATCACTTCCGGATCCACCTCCTCACCGCGACCCGCGCCCCCACCCGCACCGCTCCCGGTGCCGCACGATGCGGCGCGGAGCACGACCCGGGTGGCCGCGGACGAGGCCGTGCAGAGCACCGGACCCACCCGGCGCCTGCGACCACACAGACCACCTGCGCCGAGGCGCTCCGCACGAAGCGGGGGCCGCGCGCACCAGCACGACGCCACGTCCCCCACCGGAAAGCACCCATGCGAAACGCCAGAACCGCCAAGCCCGTTCGCCACCACCTCGAGCTCCCCGCCCCGAAGCCGCTGGAGAAGGGCGGCATGCGCATCACGCCGCTCGGCGGCCTGGGCGAGATCGGTCGCAACATGACCGTCTTCGAGCACAAGGGCAAGCTGCTCATCGTCGACTGCGGCGTGCTCTTCCCCGAGGAGAACCAGCCCGGCATCGACGTGATCCTGCCCGATTTCGCCGCGATCCGCTCGCGCCTGAAGGACATCGAGGCGATCGTGCTCACCCACGGCCACGAGGACCACATCGGCGGCGTGCCGTACCTCCTCAAGGAGCGCGGCGACATCCCGATCATCGCGTCGACCTTCACCCTCGCGCTGATCACCGCGAAGCTCACCGAGCACCGCATCACCCCGCGCACCCGCCCGGTGAAGGAGGGCGACCGGATCGACGCCGGCGTCTTCGACCTCGAATTCCTCGCGGTCAACCACTCCATCCCCGACGGCCTCGCGGTCGCCATCCGCACCGAGGCCGGCCTCGTGCTGCACACCGGCGATTTCAAGATGGACCAGTTCCCGCTCGACGGCCGCACCACCGACCTCCCCGGCTTCGCGCGCCTCGGCGACGAGGGCGTCGACCTCTTCCTGGTCGACTCCACCAACGCCGACGTCCCCGGCTTCGCGATCTCGGAGGGCGACCTCGCCCCCGCGATCGACCAGGTCTTCCGCACCGCCCCGCGCCGCATCGTCGTCTCGAGCTTCGCCAGCCACGTGCACCGCATCCAGCAGGTGCTCGACGCGGCGCAGAAGCACGGCCGCAAGGTCGCGTTCGTCGGCCGCTCGATGGTCCGCAACATGGGCATCGCCGCCGAGCTCGGCTACCTCAAGATCCCGGCCGGCCTCGTCGTCGACATGAAGGTGCTCGAGAAGCTGCCCGCGACCGAGATCGTGATGATCTGCACCGGTTCGCAGGGCGAGCCGATGGCGGCGCTCTCGCGGATGGCCAACAAGGACCACATCATCGACATCGGCCCCGGCGACACCGTGCTGCTCGCCAGCTCGCTGATCCCCGGCAACGAGAACGCGATCTACCGGATCATCAACGCCTTCACCCGCTGGGGCGCCACCGTCGTGCACAAGGGCAACGCCAAGGTGCACGTCTCGGGTCACGCCAGCGCGGGCGAGCTCGCCTACTGCTACAACATCCTCCGTCCGACCGCGGTCCTGCCCGTGCACGGCGAGTGGCGCCACCTCACGGCGAACGCCGCGATCGCGACCCGGACCGGCATCGACGAGAAGAACGTCTTCGTCATCGAGGACGGCGTCTCGATCGACCTCGTCAAGGGGCGCGCGCGGATGAGCGGCCGCATCCCCGCCGACCTCGTCTTCGTCGACGGCACCACGATCGGCGTCGCGACCGAGGACGCGATGGTCGACCGCCGCGTCCTCGCCGAGGAGGGCGCCATCACGGTGCTCGCCATCGTCGACCTCGACCGCGGCACGCTCGGCGAGCCGGTCGAGTTCTTCACCCGCGGCTTCGTCGAGGAGCCGAGCTGGAAGGACAACGCCAGCAAGGCGATCGACGACGCGGTGCTGCAGGCCGCCGGCCAGCCGACCGACCGCGATGCGATCGAGAAGCTGATCACCCGCACCCTCGGCCGCTGGCTGACCCGCCGTCACCGCCGCAACCCGGTCATCACCACGATCGTCGTCGAGGAGTAAGCCTCCGCCCCATGCACGACAAAGGCTGGATGGCCGCGATCGCTCCTTTCCCGGGGTGATCCGGCCGTCCAGCCTTTCTCGTGCACCGTTCACCGTCGCGAACACCCTCCGCGCGGCGCCGCTCCCGGAACTGCCCGTTAGGGAACCGTATGGATCCGGGCGTTCTCGGCTCCGGGGCCGCCTGCGCCGAGTAGACACGTCCAGTGACCTCCTCTCTCGTCCGCGGTGACGCCGACGCCCTCGAACCCTCGCCCCTCCGCCGAGCGCCCCGCAGCGGGGTGAAGGCGTGGCTGCTCGAGGGACTGCGCAGCGACTCCGGCGCGCACCCCGGGCCGCACTCCACCACCGAGAAGACGCACTCCTGGTGGCGCGTGATGTGCCTGACCGGCGTCGACTACTTCTCCACGCTCGGCTACCAGCCGGCGATCGCGGCGCTCGCCGCCGGCCTGGTCTCGCCGCTGGCGACCATCGTGCTGGTGCTGCTGACGCTGTTCGGCGCGCTGCCCGTCTACCGCCGCGTGGCCCGCGAGAGCTTCCGCGGCGAGGGCTCGATCGCGATGCTGGAGCGGCTGCTGCCCTGGTGGGGCGGCAAGCTCTTCGTGCTGGTGCTGCTCGGCTTCGCGGCGACCGACTTCATGATCACGATCACCCTGTCGGCGGCCGACGCCACCGCGCACGCGGTCGAGAACCCGTTCGCGCCGGCCTGGTTCCACGGCGCGGAGGTGCCGCTGACGCTGGGACTGGTCGCGCTGCTCGGGATCGTCTTCCTGCGCGGCTTCAAGGAGGCGATCTCGATCGCGGTCGTGCTGGTCGCGGTGTTCCTCGTGCTCAACGCGGTCGTCATCGTCGTCGCGATCGCGCACGTCGCCGAGAACCCGGTCGTGATCGGGAACTGGTGGTCGGCGCTGACGACGCAGCACGGGAATCCGCTGGTCATGGTCGGCATCGCGCTGATCGTCTTCCCCAAGCTGGCGCTCGGGCTGTCGGGCTTCGAGACCGGCGTGGCCGTGATGCCGCAGATCCGCGGCGACGCGAGCGACACCGACGCGGCCCCGCTCGGGCGGATCCGCGGGGCGAAGCGGCTGCTGATCACCGCGGCCGTGACGATGTCGGCGTTCCTGATCACCTCGAGCTTCGTGACCACCCTGCTGATCCCGCAGGCCGAGTTCCAGCCGGGCGGGCAGGCCAACGGCCGCGCCCTCGCCTTCCTCGCGCACGAGTACCTCGGCGACGCCTTCGGGACCGCCTACGACATCAGCACGATCTGCATCCTCTGGTTCGCCGGCGCCTCGGCGATGGCCGGGCTGCTCAACATCGTGCCGCGCTACCTCCCGCGCTACGGGATGGCGCCGCAGTGGGCCGCGGCGGTGCGCCCGCTGGTGCTGGTCTTCACGGCCGTCGCGTTCCTGATCACGATCCTGTTCCGCGCCGATGTCGACGCCCAGGGCGGCGCCTACGCGACCGGGGTGCTGGTGCTGATCACCTCCGCCTCCGTCGCGGTGTTCCTCTCGGCGAAGCGCAAGAAGCAGCGCAAGCGCGCGGTCGGCTTCGCGGTGATCGCGCTCGTCTTCGTCTACACGACGGTCGTGAACGTGGTCGAGCGGCCGGACGGCGTGCGGATCGCGAGCCTGTTCATCCTCGGCATCCTCGTGGTGTCGCTGATCTCGCGGGTGCAGCGCTCGTTCCAGCTCCGGGCGACCTCGGTGACCTTCGACGCGCAGGCGCTCGACTTCCTCAGCACGGACGCCGACGACTACGGCGTGATCCGCGTGCTCGCGAACGAGCCCGACGACGGCTCCGAGCGCGAGTACCGCGACAAGCTGGCCGAGGAGCAGCGCGACAGCAACCTGCCGATGCGCGGCCCGGTCCTCTTCCTCGAGGTGCACACCACGGACTCGTCCGACTTCGAGGAGGATCTGATCGTGCAGGGGCGCGTCTGCCACGGCTTCCGCGTGCTCACGGTCACCAGCGGCAACATCCCGAACACCATCGCCACTGTGCTGCTCGAGATCCGCGCCCTGACCGGCGTCGTCCCGGACGTCTACTTCGAGTGGACCGAGGGCGGCCCGCTCTCCAACATGTTCCGCTTCCTGATCACCGGCACCGGCGAGGTCGCCCCCGTCACCCGCGAGGTCCTGCGCCGCGCCGAGCCCCGCCGCGAGCGCCGCCCGGGCGTCCACGTCGGCTGACCCCGCGCCCGCCCCCCGCCGCCGCGAGATGCCACTTGTGCACGCGACACGCCGTGAGAAGCATGCACAAGTGGCATCTCGCGGGAGGGACCGGGCCTGAGCGCACCCGACGTTCGGCGACTGCTAGTCGACGGGGAGCATGGAGGGGTCGGTAGCCTCCCGCGATGATCGTCCTCCGTTCACCCGGCGTCGCGACGGACGATGCGCGACCGACGGCCTCCGTCTACGTCGACGGGTTCAACCTCTACCGGAGGGTCCTCGAGTCGGAGCCGACGCTGAAGTGGCTCGATCTCGCACGCCTGTGCGATCTCCTTCTGCCGACCTTCGACGTGGTCCGGGTCCGGTACTTCACAGCAATGATCCGGGCGACGCTCGGGACCGACCCGCAGGCGCCGGCCCGACAGCAGGCGTATGTGCGCGCGCTGCGAACCTCTCCGCGGATCACCGTCCACGAGGGGATGTTCCGGATCGATCGTCGGATCATGCCGGTCCATCCTGCGCGGCTCGACGATGGCGGCCGGCTCGTGACGGGCGGGGTGCGCACGACGGAGGAGAAGGGGTCCGACGTCAACCTGGCCGCCCACATGCTCGTCGACGCCTTCCGGGGCGAGGTGGGGACGTTCTTCCTGCTCTCCAACGACTCGGACTTCACCGAGGCCTTCCGGATGGTGCGCGACGAGGCAGGCAGGGAGATCGGCCTGATCTCGCCCACGGACAGACCCTCGGCCTCGCTCCTCGCGGCGGCTCCCGCGCACATCCGCAAGATCCGCCGTGGTGCGCTCGAGCGGAGCCAGTTCCCGGATGTGCTCCACGACGACCGCGGCGTCCTCCGCCGCCCCGCTGCATGGGGCGGAAAGAGCTGAGGCCCCTTACGGAGAAGGGGCCTCGCGCCCGTTAGCCGAAGCGTCCGGGGTGTCCTCTCACCGTACGCGCCTCGCCCCCCCCCCCCCCCCCCCCCCCCCCCCCCCCCCCCCCCCCGCCGCGAGATGCCACTTGTGTACGCGACACGCCGTGAAAAGCGTGCACAAGTGGCATCTCGCGGCGGGAGGAGGGGGGTCAGTCGCGGACCGTGGAGAGGGGCTCGGTGATGCTCTCGAGGCTGCGGCGCTCGGCGTCGACGCCGAAGATCAGGGCGACGAGGCCGCCGACGATCATCACCGCCGCGCCGACGAAGTAGCCGACGGTGAGCGGGCCGCGGTCGCTGCCGTCGCCGATCAGCACGCCGTAGAGGGTGGGCGCGACGGCGCCGGCGATCTGGCCGAGGGTGAAGAAGTACGAGATCGCCTGGCTGCGCAGCTCCAGGGGGAAGATCTCGCTGACCGTCAGGTAGGCGCTCGAGGCGCCGGCGGAGGCGAAGAAGAACGAGACGCACCAGAGGATCGTCTGGGTCGTCGCGGTCAGCACGTCCATGCTGAACAGCAGCGCCGAGAGCGCCAGGACTGCCCCGGAGACGCCGTAGGTGAGGAAGATCATCTTCCGCCGGCCCCAGACGTCGAAGAGGTGGCCGAGCACCAGCGGACCGACGAGGTTGCCGATCGCGAACGGGAAGAAGAAGTACGAGACGGCGCTCTGCTCCACCCCGTAGAAGTTCTCCAGCACCAGCGCGTAGGTGAAGAAGATCGCGTTGTAGAGGAACGACTGGGTGATCATCATGGTCGCGCCGACCAGCGTCCGCTTCGGGTACTGCTTGATCAGAACCCGCGCGATGGTGCGGAACGGGATGCTCTCGGTCGCCTTCACGGTGATCGCCTGCGAGTCGTCGACCGGCTCGAGGGTGCCGCCCTCCGCCTCGACGCGGCGCTCGATCTCGTCGACCGTCCGCTCCGCCTCCTCCTCGCGGCCGTGGGTCATCAGCCAGCGCGGGCTCTCGGGGATGTGCCGCCGGAGGTAGATGATCGCGAGCCCGAGGATCGGCCCGAGGAAGAAGCCGAGGCGCCAGCCGACGTTCTCGGCGAAGAGCTCGTCGTTGAGGAAGAAGAGGTTCGCCGCGGAGCCGAGCGCCGCGCCGCCCCAGTAGGTCCCGTTGATCGCGATGTCGACGCGGCCGCGGTACTTCGAGGGGATCAGCTCGTCGATCGCGGAGTTGATCGCCGCGTACTCGCCGCCGATGCCCATCCCGGCGAAGAAGCGGAAGACGGCGAGGAAGAGGTAGTTCGGCGCGAGGCCGGCCAGGCCGCTCGCGACCAGGTAGATCACCAGCGTCAGGATGAAGAGCTTGCGCCTCCCGAGCCGGTCGCTCAGCCGCCCGAAGATCAGCGCGCCGACGATCTGGCCGACCAGGTACACCGTGCCGAGCACGCCGACCTGCGCGGCCGAGAGGTCGAACTCCTTGGCGAAGCCGGCGCTCGCGACGATCTGGATCTCGAGGCCGTCGAGCACCCAGGAGAAGCCGAGGCCGACGACGATCGACCAGTGGAACCGCGTCCACGGGAGCCGGTCGATGCGGGCGGGGACGAGGCTCCGGGTGGGGCCGCGCTCTTCGGTGTCGGTCGACATGGCTCGCGCCTTCCTGTCGCCCCGGCTGCGCTGCTGATGCGCGCGGTCCCGGACGCGGCGAGACGACGATAGACCCGAGCATCGCCGGGCTATGCACCCCTTGCCACGGTGCTGCTGCCGGGTGTATCCGGCGACGGGCGCGTCTGCTCCCCTCCGCGAGATGCCACTTGTGCACGCCTTCCTCGGCGTGTCGCGTGCACAAGTGGCATCTCGCGGACGGGGGAGGGCGGGGTGGGTAGCGTGGGGGGATGATCGATGCGACGCCCGCTGGAACGCCCGCCTACGTTTTGAGCGAGGGGCCCGTCTGGGACGGGGAGACCGGCCGGCTCACCTGGGTGGACATCGAGGCGGGGGCCGTGCTGTCCGCGCCGCTGACCGCCGACGGGATCGGCGCGATCACGCGCTCGGACGTCGGGGAGCAGGTCGGCTGCGCGCTGCCGCTCGGCGACGGCCGGGTGCTCGTCGCGCTCACCCGCCGCCTCGCGATCCTCGAGGTCGACGGCTCGCTGACCCGCGGCTCCGCGCTGCTGCCCGAGGGGCACCGCTTCAACGACGGCTCCATCGACCCGCAGGGCCGGCTGGTCGTCGGCTCGCTGACGCTGGGCGAGTCGGTCGGCGACGACGTGCTGCTGCGGCTCGAGCACGACGGAGCGGTCACCGTGCTCGACCACGACCTGCGGCTGTCGAACGGCCTCGCCTGGTCGCCCGACGGCGCGGTGATGTACTCGGTCGACACGGAGTCGGGCGTGATCTACCGGCGGCCGTACCTGGACGGGGTGAACGGTCCGCGCGAGACCTTCCTCGAGCCGGAGGAGGGCGTCTTCCTCGACGGCATGACCGTCGACTCCGAGGGCCGGCTGTGGTGCTCGGTCTGGGGCGGGAGCGGCGTGCGCGTCTACGACTCCGAGGGCCGGCGCCTCGAGGGCGAGGGGATCGCGATCGACGCGCCGCACGCCTCCAGCATCGCGTTCGCGGGCGAGGCTCTCGACATCGCCGTGGTGTCGTCCGCCTCGCGCGACCTGTCGGCGGACGAGCGGGCGCGGTACCCGCTCGCGGGTGGACTGTGGCTCGCGCGGCCCGGAGCGACCGGGCTGCCGGCGCCGCGCTGGGTCGAGACACGGCTTCCGTGACGCGGGTGCGCTGACGCTCCTGCTCTGACGCGGCCGCCCCGACGCACTCGGGCCGCCGCGCCGACCGTCAGTCGGCGTCGACCGCCGCGGACGGCTCCGACGCGGGCTGCGGCGTCAGCGTGACGCGCGAGATCCGGTAGCGGTCGGTCTCGGCGACGCGGAGCACGTGGTCGCCGACGACGAGGGTGTCGCCCACCACGGCGACGCGGCCGATGCGGTCGAGCACGTAGCCGCCGATCGTCTCGTACGGTCCCTCGGGCAGCTCGATGCCGAGCAGCTCCTCCAGATCCTCCAGGATCATGCCGCCGTCGAGGTCCTGCAGCTGCTCGGCCGCCTTCGCGTCGACGTCCTGGCGCGCGCCGTCGTACTCGTCGTAGATCTCGCCGACGAGCTCCTCGAGCAGGTCCTCGAGGGTGATGATGCCGTCGGTCCCGCCGTACTCGTCGATGACGACCGCGATCTGGTGGCCGTCCTGCCGCATCGTGCGCAGAGCCGCGAGCACCTTGGTCGTGCCGGGGACCGCCAGGATCGGGCGGGTGATGTCGGCGACGCGGCTCGCGGTGCCGTCGCGGCCCGCCTCCGGGAAGGCGGCCATCAGGTCGCGCACGTGCACGAAGCCCAGGACGTCGTCGCGGTTCTCGCCGACCACCGGGTAGCGCGAGTGCGGCCGGCCGAGCACCTCCGCGTAGCCCTCGGCGACGGGGAGATCGCCGCGGAGGAAGTCGACGTCCGGGCGCGGGCGCATCACCTCGGCGACGCGCCGGTCGTCGGCACGGAAGACGTCGGCGAGCAGCTGGCGGCTGTCCTCGGCGATCTCGGTGTTGCTCGAGATCATGTCGCGCACCTCGTCCGCCGAGACGCTCTCGCCCTTCTCGCGCGGATCCGCGCCCAGCAGTCGGACGACGGCGTCGGTGGAGACCGACAGCAGCCAGATGATCGGTCGCATCAGGCGGGCGAGCGTGTTCAGCGGCGGGGCGAGCACCTTGGTGAACGCGACCGACTTCTGCATCGCGAGGCGCTTGGGCACGAGCTCGCCGAGGACGAGCGAGAGGTAGGCGATGACGAGGGTCATCAGGATCAGCGCGACCGTCGACGCGGCGCCGTTCGACAGCCCGAGCGACTCGAGCGGCGGCACGAGGTCCGGCGCGATCGTCGAGGCGCCGTACGCGGAGGAGAAGAAGCCGGCGAGCGTCACGCCGATCTGCACGGCCGAGAGGAAGGTGTTCGGGTTCCGCACCAGCTCGGCGATGCGCCGGCCCCGCTCGCTGCCCGCCTCGATCGCGCGCACCTGGCTCTCGCGCAGGCTGACGATCGCCATCTCGGTGCCGGCGAACACCCCGCCGATGAGCACGAACAGCACGACGAGGCCGATGTTGAGGAGGGTGTCCAGATCCACGGTGCTCAGAGTACGGACGCCCGCTCGGAGAACGCCTCGCGCCCTCTCAGGCTGGCCGCTGTCCAGGAGTTGTCGTACTCGTGTGCCGGGTGCGACGACTTTTGGTGAGTGGAGGGGTGCTCGTCCGCTGTCCAGGAGTTGTCGTACTGGCGTGCCGACTACGACGACTTCTGGAGGGTGGAGAGGCCCGCTCGTGGGCGGGACGGATCCACTCCTCAGAAGTTGCGGTAGTCGGCGGCGACTACCGCAACTCTTGGAGAGTGGGTGGGGGTGCGGGGAGCAGCCGGCGGTCAGGCGTCGCCGGGGCGGACGCCGATCGTCAGGATGAGGTTCGCGTAGATGCGGCGGTCGCCGCTGGCGATGGTGAGGGCGACGTCGTCGGTGCGGGCCTCGGCGTAGAAGGCGTGGCGCTCGACCGAGGTGAAGGGGACGCCGTCGAGGGTGGCGCGGAAGGCGTCCTGCGCGGGCACGTCGAGGCCGGGCGCGGGGGTCATCACGGTCGCCTCCTCGACGACGATCGCGGTGAGCAGGGCCTCGAGGATCTCGTCGACGGTGAGCGTGTCCGGCCGCAGGTTGAGGTGCACGAGCGCGGAGTTGCGACCCAGCGTGGTGCCGACGGGGTAGTTGCCGTCGGCGATCAGGATGCGGGAGCCGTGCCCGGCGCGGGCGAGCGCGTGCAGGATCTCGGGGTGCAGGAGGGTCGTGGTCAGCATGGTGCTCCTAGGTGCTCGGGTGGAGGTGGGCGACGGAGGCGCCGGCGACCAGCCGGCTGGGAAGGGTGCGCGTCTCGAAGGGCTCGGCGCCGCCGTCGAGCCGAGCGCGGACGAGTGCGGCGGCCTCGGCGGCGATCGCGTCGGTCGGCTGGACGACGATGGTCAGCGGCGGCCGCACCACCCGTGCGAGCTCGACCGTGTCGAAGCCGACGATCGAGAGATCGGCGGGGAGGCGGAGACCGGAGTCGCCGAGCGCGGTCAGCGCGCCGATCGTCAGCTCGCGGTTGCTGGCGAAGACCGCGGTCGGCCGGTCGCGGCGGGCGAGGATCCGCTCCATCGCCGCGACGCCGCTGTCCAGCGTGAGCGGGCCGAGCTCGACGTGCGGGGCCTCGAGTCCGCGCGAGGCGAGCTCCTCGAGGACGCCGGCGGTGCGCTCGCGGGTGGTCGAGACGTCCGGATCGCCGCCGAGCACCGCGATCGAGCGGTGGCCGTGGTCGGCGAGGTGCCGGGCGGCGGAGGCGCCGGCCGCGCGGTTGTCGAGCACCACGCGGTCGGTCGCGAGTGCGTCGTCGACCCAGTCCACCGTGACGACGGGGGTGCCCTGCTCGGAGGCGCTGCGCAGGGCCGCGACGTCGCCCGCGGTCGGGACGGCGACGATCCCGTCGACCATCTTCTCCAGCAGCAGCCCGACGGCGGCGCCCGGCTCGGGCAGGCTGACGCCGATCAGCACGCCGATGCCGTCGCTCCGCAGGGCCCGCTCGAGCCCGGCGATGATCGAGAGGTGGAACTCGTTGTCCAGCGCCGGCAGCAGCACGCCCACGGTGCGGGATCGCCGCGAGCGCAGCCCGCGGGCGAAGCCGTTGACGCGGAAGTCGAGCCGCGCGGCCGCCGCCTCGATCGCGACGGCGTTCTCGGGGCGCACCGGCAGGCCGTTGTAGTGCTTCGAGATCGTGGAGAGCGACAGGCCGGTGAGCCGCTGCAGGTCCTTGTAGGTCGCCATCTCAGAGGGCGGGGGAGCCGTAGCCGTCCCAGCCGGGGATCGTCCCGTCGGCGTCCCACAGGTCGAGCCAGTCGGTGCTGCCCGGCCAGAGGAAGACCTGCCCCTTGATCAGCCGGTTGTTGCGCTCGGCACCGCGCAGCGACTCCTGCTCGGCGGCGGTGAGGGCGAGGGAGGCGGCGGCCAGGTTGGCCTCGATCTGCCCGGGCTTCACCGCGAACGGGATCGGGATCTGGCCGCGGTTGACGGCCCAGGCGAGGCAGACGACGACCGGGTGCACGCCGCGCTCGCGGGCGATCGCTTGGACGGCGGGGTGCTCGATGTCGACCAGATCGCCGTCGACGCGGTCGCGCTCGGGGCGGGACGGCGAGCCGAGCGGCGAGTACCCGATCGGCTGGACCCCGTGGTCGAGGCAGTAGCGGAACAGCTCCGGCTGCTGGAAGCAGGGGTGCAGCTCCATCTCGTTGAGCGCGGGCGCGATGCGCACGTCGGCGAGGATCCGCTCGAGCTTGGCGATCGTGACGTTGGAGGTGCCGAGATGCCGGACCAGACCGCGGTCGACGAGCGACTCGAGCGCCGCCCAGGTGCGCAGGAACGCGGCGTGCTCGTAGGGGCGCGCCTCCGGGTCGCGGGCGTCGGTCTCCGCGTGCGGCGGGTGGTGGTTGGGGAAGGGCCAGTGCACGAAGACGGCGTCGAGCACGTCCAGGCCGAGGTCCTCGAGCGAGCGCTCGACCGAGGCGACGGCGGCCTCGGGCTCGTGCGCGTCGTTCCAGATCTTCGACATCACGAAGAGATCGTCGCTGGGCACTCCGGAGTCGGCGATCGCCCGGCCGACGCGCGGCTCGTTGCCGTACACGGTGGCGCAGTCGAGCAGGCGGAAGCCGGCGCGGAGCGAGTGCTCGACGGCGAGACCGACCGTCTCGGCGTCGTAGCGGTCGGAGCCGAAGGTGCCGGCGCCGATCGCGGGGATGCGGCGGCCGCTCGCGAGGATGCGGTGCGCCGGCGGGGCAGCGGTGATGCTGGCGGCGGTGTCGGCGGCGTCCATGCCACTCCTCGGGGTCGTGAGGCGAAACGATTCGCAGCCAGCCTAGGTGCATCCCCGGTCATTGCGACAGCGCCGGGAGGCCAAACGACGCGAATCGTTTCGCCTCCCGGCGCCGGCGGCCGCGCGCGCTACTTGCCGGTCACCGCGTCCTTGACGGCGCCGACCGCCTTCTCGACGATGTTCGGCTTCGGCGAGGTGCCGTAGAAGCGCTCGTCCGGCTGGGTGGGCGGCGGCATCGGCACGCCGTCGTCCGGGCTCGCCGTGCGGTAGCTGAACTCGCCCTTGCCGTCGGGCGTGGGTCCGGACGCCCAGCTGCCCTCGGCGGCGGCGGCGCCGTCCGAGAAGTTGATGTACTCGTAGGACACCGAGCGCTCCTCCTTCGAGAGCGGGAAGTTCGACGGCACCGGCAGGTCCTCCGCACCCTCCGCGCGCAGCTCGGCGGCGGCGGCGATCCACTGGTTCTGGTGCATCGTGTCGCGGGCCAGGAGGAACGAGAGCAGGTCCCGCACGCCGTGGTCGTCGGTCATGTGGTACAGCCGCGCCACCTGCAGGCGGCCCTGCATCTCGGCGTTCGCGTTGGCGGTGAAGTCGGCCAGCAGGTTGCCGCTCGCCGTGATGTACGAGCCCTGCCAGGGGTTGCCGTTGCTGTCGACGGGGCGCACGCCCGCGCCGGCGACGATCGCGGCCTGGATGTCGGTGCCGCCGATGACCGCGCCGAGGACCGGGTCCTTCTTGATCGCGTCCTCGGACTGCTCGACGGGGGCCTTCTCGAGCAGCTGGGCGATCATGATCGCGATCATCTCGACGTGGCCGAACTCCTCTGCGCCGATGCCGTAGAGCAGGTCGCGGTACTTGCCCGGCTCGTGGGCGTTCCAGGCCTGGAAGCCGTACTGCATGGCGACGGTGATCTCGCCGTACTGGCCGCCGAGCACCTCCTGGAACCGGCGGGCGAAGACGGCGTCGGGCTTGGAGGGGGAGGACTTGAACTGGAGCTCTTGACGGTGGAAGAACATGCGGTCGTACCTTTCCGGGAGCAGTCGGTGCGGACCTCGTCGCCCGCGCTTCGACGGTAGGCAGGGCCCTCCGACGCTCAGAAGGGGCTTGACCTCTCCCGCCGCTGCTCCCGGATAGGACCTGTCGGCGCTCCCGGATCGGACCAGCCGCGCTCCCGGATCAGACCAGGCGGCGCGACCCCTCCGTGACCACGCGGAACCATCGGGCGCCGTAGCCGTCGACGCCGACCGTGACCGTGCCGTCGTCGCCGATCGGCTGCGACTCGCCGCCGAGGGAGTCGACCAGGCGCGAGCCCGGCTCCGAGTCGGGGAGCGTGATCGTCACCGTGCGCGGGCTCGAGGCGAAGCTGTGCACCGCGACGGTCGTGCCGGTCGACGCGGACATCCGGTGCGCGAAGACGCAGGACTGGTCGGCCGGGAGGTGGGTGTACTCGCCCCAGCCGATCTCGGGCGAGCGGCGGTAGAGCCAGGCGAGACCCTTGATGTGCGCGAGCAGCGAGCCGGGGTCGCGGAGCTGGGCGGCGGCGTTGACGTGCTCCGGGCCGAAGCCGCCGCCGGGCGGGGCCGCGATGAGGTCGCCGGGCTCGGCGCGCGAGAAGCCGCCGTTCTCGGCGGAGGTCCACTGCATCGGCGTGCGGACGCCGCTGCGGCCTGGGATGTCGGCGTTCTCGCCCATCCCGATCTCCTCGCCGTAGTAGAGGACGGGCGCGCCCGGCAGCGAGAACAGCAGGCTGTAGACCATCCTGATGCGGCGCGGGTCGCCGTCGAGCATCGGCGGGAGGCGGCGGACGATGCCGCGGCCGTGGATCCGCTGCGACTCCTCCGGCGCGAACGCGGCGAAGACCTCGTCGCGCTCGTCGTCGGTGAGCTGGGACAGGGTCAGCTCGTCGTGATTGCGGACGAAGTTCGCCCACTGGCTGCCGACGGAGATCGGCGGGCGGCTCGCGATCGCCTCGACGAGCGGCGTCGCGTCCTCCCTGGCGAGTGCGAGGTAGAGGCGCTGGTTGCCGATGAAGTCGAACTGCATCGACAGCTCGTCGGCGTCCTCGCCGCCGAAGAAGGCGAGCTGCTCGTCGCGGGTGGTGTTCACCTCGCCGAGGAGCATCGCCTCGCCCGAGCGGCGGCTGATGAAGCGGCGCAGCAGGCGCAGCCACTCGTGCTCGTCGCGGGCGCCCGGCTCGATCGGGTAGGGCACCGCGTCGACGCGGAAGCCGTCGACCCCGAGCTGCAGCCAGAAGCCGACGAGCTTCGCGATCTCGTCGCGCACCGCGGGGTTGTCGGTGTTGAGGTCGGGCTGGTGCCGGTAGAAGTTGTGCAGGTAGTACTGCCCGGCCTCCTCGTCGAAGAACCAGACGCCGTCCTCGACGTCCGGGAAGACGTTCGCCGGCTGGTCGGCCGGCGGCTCGTCGCGCCAGACGTAGTAGTCGCGGTAGGGGCTGTCGGGCGAGGAGCGCGCCGCCTGGAACCACGGGTGCTGGTCGCTGGTGTGGTTGACGACCAGGTCGACGATCACGCGCATCCCGCGGTCGTGCGCGGTGCGGATCACCTCGACGACGTCGCCGTGGTGGCCGTAGCGCTCGTCGACGCCGTAGAAGTCGCTGATGTCGTAGCCGTTGTCCTTGCCGGGCGAGGAGTAGAACGGCGCGAGCCAGAGGCAGCCGACGCCGAGCTCGGCGAGGTAGTCGATCCGGTGCGCGAGGCCCTCGAGGTCGCCGACGCCGTCGTCGTCCCAGTCCATGAAGGTCTTGACGTCGAGGTTGTAATAGACGGCGGCGCGCCACCACAGGTCGCTGGTGTCGGTGACCCTCATGCGGCCGCTCCCGCGGTGGGGGCTTCGCTCGGGCGGGCGGGTGCGGGGGCGGTGCCGCCGGCGGGGGCAGTGGGGGCGAGGGGGGTCATGGCGCTCCGGGGTCGGGTCGGGGAGGGTCGCCCTCGACGCTAGGTGAGCGGCGGTTCTGCGTCTCCTCGTTGATTTCTCAGGCTCTCGCCGATGCCCAGCGCGTCGGAGTCGTCGTCGATCCCGCGAGTCCTCAGAAGTCGTCGTACTCGAGCGCCGAGTGCGACGACTTCTGGAGAGTGGCGGGATGTCGGCCCCTGCGGCGCGCGGGTCAGTCGCGGGCGCGGCGGGTCTGCTTCGCGTTCGCGCGCTGGAGGGCGTCGACGAGCTCGGCCTTCGTCATGCGCGAGCGGCCGGAGACGTCGAGGCGCTTCGCGAGGTCGAGCAGGTGCGCCTTGCTGGCGTTCGCGTCGACTCCGCCGGCCGTGTCGCCGTCGCCGTCGGGGCCGCGCTGGGCGGCGCGGTCGTCGGAGGGGCCGCTCTCGGCCTTGCGCTCCCAGTGGTCGCCGACCTTCTCGTACTCGTGCTTCAGCGCGGCGAAGGCCGTGCGGTGCGCGCGCTCACCCTCGCCGTAGCTGTCGACGGCCGAGTCGTGCGCGGCCGACCACAGCTTCTGCGCGTGCTCGTCCGACCGCTCGATCGTCGACGGGATCTCCTCCTTGGCGGGCATGCTGCCTCCCTCTCGTCGCTCCGACGCTACCCCCGCCGTCCCCCTCCGCGAGATGCCACTTGTGCACGCTTTCGTCGGCGTGTCGCGTACACAAGTGGCATCTCGCGGAGGGGAGGAGGGGACTCCGCAGGTCAGCCGAGGAGGCGGTCCTGAACGAAGGCGCTGGCGAAGCGGCCCGTGGGGTCCCAGGCGGAGCGGAGGGTGCGCCACTCGTCGAGGTGCGGGTAGAGCGGGGCGATGTCGGCGGCGGTCGCCAGGAAGTGCTTGCCCCAGTGGGGGCGGGCGCCGAGCGGGAGCAGCGCGCCCTCGACGGCGGGCAGCACGGCGTCGACGCCGGCGCGGTCCTTCTTGAAGGTGAAGTGGATGCCGACGCTGTCGCGCCCGGACGCGGGGGAGAGCCACTGGTCGTCGCCGGCCATGGTGCGCAGCTCGGTGATCAGCAGGACCTCGTCGATCCGCTCGCCGATCGCGCGCAGGGCGACGAGCGCCTCGCGGATGTTCTCGCGCGGCACCATGTACTCGCTCTGGATCTCGTCGCCGGCGCTCGGCTCGCGGTCGAGGCGGAAGTGCGGCAGGCGCTCCGACCAGGGGCCGACCGAGCCGCCGAACGGGTTGAGGTTCGAGTCGACGCCCTCGGAGACGGCGAACAGCGAGGCGGAGGCGGCGACCGCGCCGAGATGCGTCGCGTCGACGTCGGCGACCGAGCCCTGCTCGACCTTGGTCTTCAGCCAGAGCTGCTCGACGGTGGGGCTCGACCAGTGCGTCATCAGGCTCACGCTGTAGGCGGAGGAGGTGATCGCGTCGAAGTCGTCGAGCACGCGGTCCCAGGGCAGGTCGACGAAGGCGTCCTGGCGGACGTCGAAGGTCGGCTGGATGTCGAGGGTCACCCGGGTGACGACGCCGAACGCGCCGAGGCCGACGACGACGCCCTCGAAGCCTGGCTCGCCGCGGCGGATCGTGCGCAGCGAGCCGTCGGCCGTGACCAGCTCGAGCGCCGAGACGGCGGAGGAGAGGTTGGCGTTGCGGTCGCCCGAGCCGTGGGTGCCGGTCGAGATCGCGCCGGCCACCGAGATGTGCGGGAGCGAGCCCATGTTGTGCAGGGCGTAGCCGTTGCTGTGCAGGTGCGAGGCGACGATGCCGTAGCGGGTGGCTCCGCCGACCGTGATCGTGCTCGCCTCGGCATCGATCACCGGGTCGGAGGCGATGCGGCCGAGGTGCAGCAGCGCCCCCGGAGTGTCGGGGAGGGCGTTGAAGGAGTGGCGGGTGCCGAGCGCGCGGACCCGCTCGTTCTCGCGGACGAGGTTCTGCACCTCGTCGATCGACTCCGGCTCGAGGATGTCGGCGGCGCGGTACTCGTAGGTGCCCGCCCAGTTGCTCCGTTGCGTCATGGCTCCATTCTGCCGGGCTCGCCGCCGGTTTGTTGCCAGGTGCAACGAATCCACGGCGAGCCCTCGGTGACGAGCCTGCGGCGGAGCTCAGTACTCGATGCGTCCGTGCCGGTCGTGGAACTCGCCGGTCGGGCCGTCGGGGCCGAGCAGGGCGAGCGCGACGGTCGCGTCGGTGCCCTCGGTGACGGTCTGGTGCCCGCCGTGGCCGTTGAAGTCGGTCGCGGTGTAGCCGGGGTCGCTCGCGTTGATCCGGAACTCGGGGAGGTTCTTCGCGTACTGCACGGTCAGGGTGATCACCGCGGCCTTCGAGGCGGCGTAGGGGATCGCGGGCACGCCGAACTCGTCACGGCCGGGGGTGACGAGGGCGCGGGGCCAGCCGACTCCGGAGGAGACGTTGACGACGACGGGCGCGGCCGAGCGGCGCAGCAGCGGCAGCGCGGCCTGGGTCACGCGGACGATGCCGACGACGTTCGTCTCGAGGACGCTCGCCATCGCCTCCGCCGACAGGTCGTCGACGCCGAAGGAGGTGCCGAGGATCCCGGCGTTGTTGACGAGGACGTCGAGGGCGGGGAGCGAGGCGAGGGCGGCGTCGACGCTCGCCTGGTCGGTCACGTCGAGCTGCACGACCTGCGCACCGAGCGCTCGGGCGGCGTCGCCCTTCGCGGGGTCGCGCATGCCGGCGTACACGGTGTGGCCGGCCTCGATCAGGCGGCGGGCGGTCTCGAGGCCGAGGCTCTTGTTGGCCCCGGTGATCAGTGTCGTTGTCATGGCTCCATGCTCCGCCCCGCTGCCCCGCCCGCCCAGGCCCCGGTCGACGGGAGGACCAGCAGTACCAGGACCGGACGGCAGCCCCGGGGGATCATGGGGGCATGAGCGAATTCGCGGACGTCCTCCGCTCCTGGCGCGAGCGCGTGACGCCCGCCGAGGTGGGCCTGCCCGCCGGACCGAGCCGCCGGACCGCGGGCCTGCGCCGCGAGGAGCTCGCCGCGCTGGCGGGCGTGAGCGTCGACTACATCGTGCGGCTGGAGCAGGGCCGTGCCGTGCACCCCTCGGCGCAGCTGCTCGGCGCGCTGGCCTGCGCGCTGCGGGTGACGGAGGCGGAGCGCGACCACCTCTACCGGGTCGCGGGGGTCGCGCCGCCGACCGCGACGCAGGTGCCGCAGCACATCACCCCGGGCGTGCAGCGGATCGTCGACCGCTGCGGCGACGTGCCGCTGGCCGTCTTCAGTGCGGCGCACGACATCCTGCTTTGGAACCCGCTCTGGGCGGCGCTGAACGGCGACCCCTCGCGGCACACGGGCCTCGACCGCAATCTGGTCTGGCGCTACTTCACGCAGGGGCACGAGGGCACCGAGTTCGACGACCAGCACGCCGAGGATTTCGCCAACGATCTGGCGGCGGATCTGCGCGCAGCGGTGGGCCGCTACCCGGACGACGCGGCGCTCGCGCACCTGGTGGCGCGGCTGCGCGCGACGTCGCCGGACTTCGAGCGGCGCTGGGCGCTCGCCCGGGTGGCCGAGCACCGCTCCAGCCGGAAGACGGTGACCTCGACGCCGGTCGGAGCGATCACGATCGACTGCGACGTGCTGGCCGTGCCGGGCGGTGACCTGCGGATCGTCGTCTACACGGCGACGCCCGGCTCCACCGACCAGACGCGGCTCGACCTGCTCCGCGTCACGGGGCTGCAGGAGCTCGTGGCGCACTGACCGGGTCGGCCGACCGGTCGTCGGCGGGCGCGCTCGCGCCGAGCCGGTGCCGGCGCTCGATCGCCTGGCCCGCGTAGCCCGCGGCGACGATCAGCGCGGCGCCGACCGCCCCGAGCGGCCCGATCGCCTCGCCTGCGACGACGACGCCGACGAGCAGCGCCCAGACCGGCTCCGTCCCCATCAGGATGCTGGCGCGCGCCGCCGAGGTGCGCCGGACCGCCCAGAGCTGGACCACGAAGGCGAAGACCGAGCAGAGCAGCCCGAGGAAGAGGACGCCGGCCCAGCCGCCGGCGTCGAGGGCCAGGGCGGCCGCGGGCAGGTCCGGCCCGGCGAGCAATGAGAAGACGGCGGCGCAGACGACCAGCTGCACGAGGACCACGCCGAGCGAGCCCTCCGTGCGCCCGCGGACGAGCCGGGCGCTGGCCGTGATGTGCACGGCGCGCACCACGGCCGCCGCGAGCACGAGGGCGTCGCCCCAGGTCGGGGTGCGCAGACCGCCGTCCGAGACGAGCAGGGCGACTCCGACCACGGCGGCCACGGCGGTGACGAAGAAGGAGCGCGGCAGCCAGGAGCGGGAGGCGAGGCCCTCGAGCGCGGGAGTCAGCACCAGGGCGAGGCTGATCAGCAGGCCCGCGTTGGTCGCCGAGGTGAGGTGGACGCCCCAGGTCTCGAGCCCGATGATCGCAGCCTGCGAGGCGCCGAGGAGGGCGGCGACGGCGAGCCCGCGACCGCGGGGGAGGCGCTCGCGACGGGCGAGGCAGAGCAGGGCGAGCGCGGCGGCGGCGGTGAGGAAGCGCAGCGCGACGGTCGAGGGGACGCCGATGTCGGCGGCGACGTCCTTCGCGGCGACGAAGCTCGCGCCCCAGACGGCGGCGACGGCGAGCAGCAGCAGGTCGACGGCGAGGTCGGGGCGGGAGCGGAGGGGCATGGAGTCAGTGTCGCGGGTGCGAAGCGGAAGAGCGATCGGCCGGTTCTTCATCGACGATGAAGCGGAAGCGTGCGGTTAGGCTCGCGGCCATGGACCCCGCCCGCCTCCGCCTGCTCCGCGAGCTCGGTGACCGCGGGAGCGTGGCGGCCGTCGCGGCGGCGCTCGGGGTCAGCCCCTCCGCGGTGTCGCAGCAGCTCGCCGCCCTGCAGGCGGGCGTCCCGGTGCCGCTCACGATGAAGGAGGGGCGGCGGCTCGTGCTCACCGAGGCGGGAGAGGCGCTCGCGATCGCGGGGACGCGGGTGCAGGAGGCGCTCGCCGCGGCGGAGGACACGCTCGGCTCGTTCCTCCGGCACGACGACCGTCCCGTCCGGCTGTCGGCGTTCCACAGCGCGGGGCTCGCGCTCTTCGGTCCGCTGCTCGCGGCGCTCGCCGACGGCCCGCGGGTGGCGCTCGCCGACGCGGACGTCGCGCAGAGCCGCTTTCCGGGGCTGACGGCCGACCACGACCTCGTCGTCGCGCACCGCCTGCCGCAGGATCCGGAGTGGCCGCGGGCCCGGCTGGTCGTCACCCCGCTCCTCGTCGAGCCGCTCGACATCGCGCTGCCGGCCGCGCATCCGCTCGCCGCGCAGCCGAGCATCCGGCCCGAGCAGCTCGCCGACGAGCTGTGGGTCTCGACGCACGAGGGCTTCCCGCTCACGGGCGTGCTCGAGCATCTCGGCGCGCTGATCGGCCGTGCCCCGCGGGTCGCGCACCGGATCAACGAGTTCTCGGTCGCCGCTCGAGTCGTCCGCTCCGGCGCCGCGATCGCGATCCTGCCTCGGATCACCGCGGCGCCGCTCGCGGTCGACGGCATGGTCCTCCGCCCCCTCGAGGGCGCCGGCCTCGTCCGCCACGTCGACGTGCTGGCCCGCCCGGACGCGCTCGCCCGCACGGCCGTCCGCACCGTGCTGGCGGCGCTGCGCCGCGTCGCGGCGGACGCGGCCGGCTGAGGGCTCCACCACTGGCGCCGGCGGATCTACTTGGAAGAGACGCCCGCAGACATGCTGGTCGAGTAGCCCCGCAGGGGCGTATCGAGACCTGCCGTTGTCAGCACGGTGGTCTGCAGGCTGCTCGTCCGGAGCCGGCGGATCTCGATACGCCCGCTTCGCGGGCTACTCGATCAGCATGATCGGCCGGCCCGCTGCGCGCGCTACTCGGTCAGCAGGGACGGGCTGCCGTCTCTCGCCCCGCGGGTGCCTGTCGCCCAGCTGATCGACCGTTCATTCGGGGTGTCTTTCCGAGTGCGATTCCACGAGTCCTTCTTGCTCGATCCGCGTACACTCGAGGGATGAGCACCCTCGCAGGAACGCAGAAGCCCGGTCTCCGGGCGCATCAGGAGGCGACCCGCGCCTCCGTCCCCGAGCTCGTCTCGGGACTCCGCGAGATCATCGGCGTGCGGCTGGTCGCCTACCTCGGGAACGTCAAGTCGACGCGTGCGGTCGCGGAGTGGGCGGACGGCGCCCGGAAGCCCGGCGAGACGGACGTCGATCGACTGCGACTCGCGTACCAGGTCGCGATCCTCCTCCGCGAGCAGAACGAGGCGGTGACCGTGCAGTCCTGGTTCAAGGGCATGAATCCGGCGCTCGGCGACGTCTCGCCGGCCCGTGTGCTGCGCGAGGGTGCGCCGGACGTCGTCGGCCCGGACATCATGGGCGCCGCGAAGGCGTTCGCTTTCATCGGATGACACCGCAGCTGGTCGTCGCGCGAGACCCCGGGGAGATCTGGCGCGTCGGGTATCGCCCGCGGCCCTGGGACTGGCCCGACTGGCGGTACGCCACCGATCACGGTCGCTTCAACGGGCGCTGGGACGATCAGCTCGCGGAGTTCCGGACGCTCTACACCGGCGAGTCCCTCGAGGCGTGCCTCTTCGAGGTGCTGGCGCACTTCCGCCCCGAGCCCGGGATCGACTCCGAACTGGACGAGATCGTGGACGCGGACGGCTGGGTCGAGCTGTTCCCGGACGCGGCGGCGGGAACGGTCGGCCGAGGCTGGGCAGTGGACCGGATGGTCGGGACGGCTCGCCAGACCGGCAGCTACTGCCTCATCACCCACTCCGAGAGCCTCGGCGCCGTCCAGGCGTCTTTCCCGTTCGGGCGGTTCGGGCTGACACCCTGTCTACTCGACGCCTCGGTCGTCAAGAATCCGGACCACCGCGATCTGACCCGGTCCATCGCCCGCTGGCTGTTCGATGAGCCGGGCCCCGACGGCCGTGACGCCGCTCTCGACGGGGTCGCCTTCCGGTCTCGATTCGGCGACGAGCTCCGACTGTGGGCGGTCTTCGAGCGACCGGAGGACGCGGAAGAGGGCGTGAGCCACTGTCTGCTCGACCGGAGTGAGGCGCCCCTCGATGCGGAGGGGCCGGAGCTGTCCCGCGTCTTCGCGGTGCACGGCATCCGCTGGGCCGACGGCCCCTGACGTCGTCCGCCCTTCCGGACGGGCCCGTTCTGAGACTCGCTGTCTGCTGGCTCCACTTCTGGCGCCGAGTGGATCTCGATACGCCCGCTCCGCGGGCTACTCGATCAGCATGAAGGGGCCGACCGCCGCCATTGCTCGATCAGCGTCAAGGGCCACCCGCCGCCGCTGCTCGATCGGCAGGAGGAGACGGCCCGCTGCGCGGGCTGCTCGATCAGCAGGGGAGGGTCGGTTGTCCTCCCAAGGTCCTCCATGGAAAGTGGAGCAACTGCCGCTGAAGAGCGTCGAAGACTCCCTTCTGCGTGGAGGGGGCGGCCGGGATGCGAGGCTGGAAACCTCACCGCAACACGGTTTGTCCCTGCATCGGGGAGCGGGGGCCGTCGCGGCGCGGAAATCCTCCGTGCGACGACGCGCCGGAGTGCCCGGCTGCGGTCGACTGGGTCAGCGCCGCCCCCTCGGCGCGTGCCTTCCCCCGGGTCCGCCCCATCGGGTCCGCCCCACCCCCCCCCCAGCCCTCGACGCCCCTTGGAGCCCGCATGCCCCGCACCGCCCCGTCCCGGTCCCGCCTCCGCTCCGTGCTCGGCGTCCTCGCCGTCGCCGTCGTCGCCGGAACCACGCTCGCCGCCTGCTCCAACGGCTCCGACGCCGCCGAGTCCGGCGACGCCGGCTCGTTCGGCGAGGCCACGATGCAGCTCTCCTGGGTCCCCCACGTCGAGTTCGCGGGCGAGTACCTCGCCGACGCGAACGGCTACTTCGCCGACGCGGGCTTCGACTCCGTCACCCTCACCCCCGGCGGCACCGGCGCGACCGGCGCCGAGACCGCCATCGCGAGCGGCTCCGCCTTCGCCGGCGTCTCCTCGCCGCTGATCACCGGCCCCGCGATCTCGGAGGGCGCCGAGATGAAGATCGTCGGCGCGACCTACCAGAAGAACCCCTTCGCGATCGTCTCGCTGACCGACGCCCCGATCGAGACCCCCGAGGACATGGTCGGCAAGACCATCGGCGTCAGCGACAGCAACGACCTGGTCTGGCGCGCCTTCCTCGCCGCGAACGACATCGACGAGGGGGACGTCACCCGCGTGCCGCTCACCGACTCCACCCTGCTCACCACCGGCCAGGTCGACGGCTACATCGGCTACGCGACCGCCGGCGCCAACACGCTCAACCAGCGCGGCTTCTCGGCGCAGCAGTTCCTGCTCGCCGACACCGGCCTGCCGATGGTCGGCGAGACCATCGTCGTGGCGCAGGAGAGCATCGACGACGATCGCGAGAAGGTCAAGGCGCTGCTCTACGCGGTCGCCCGCGGCTGGCAGGACGCCGTCGCCGACCCGGACGCGACCGCCGCGACCGTCGTCGCCGACTACGCCGCCGACCAGAACTACAAGGTCGAGGAGCAGGCGCAGGTCATGGTCACCCAGACCGAGCTGATCAGCACCCCCGACACCGACGCGAACGGCCTGCTCACCATCACGCCGCAGCTGCAGGACGAGTCGGTCGCCTCGCTCGCCCTCACCGGCATCGAGCTCGACGCCGACGAGCTCTTCGACACCACGCTGATCGACGAGGTCTACGAGGAGCACCCGGAGCTGCTCGAGGGCTGACCCTCGCCGGCCGGGCCCTGCGAAGGACCCGGCCGCAGCACCACGACGGACCGCGCGGAGAGGACGAGCAGTTGACCACCATCGAGAACGAGGGCATCCGCCTGTCGGGCCTGAGCAAGCGCTTCGACCTGGGGAACCGGTCCGTGCAGGCCCTCGCCGAGGTCGACCTCGTCACTCCGCGCGGCTCCTTCCTCTCGCTGCTCGGCCCCTCCGGCTGCGGCAAGTCGACGATCCTGCGGATGCTGGCGGGCCTGGAGAAGCCGACCACCGGCTCCGTCTCGATCCACGGCACGCCCGTGCTCGGCACCAAGCGCTCGGCCGAGCTCGGCATCGCGTTCCAGGACTCGGCGCTGCTGCCGTGGCGCTCGGTGCGCTCGAACGTCCGGCTGCCGCTGGAGCTCACCAAGCAGGCGGCGAAGCGCGACAGCATCCCGGACCTGCTCGACCTCGTCGGGCTGACCGGATTCGAGGACGCCTACCCCTCGCAGCTCTCCGGCGGCATGCGCCAGCGCGCCTCGATCGCCCGTGCGCTGGTCGTGCAGCCCGATCTGCTGCTGCTCGACGAGCCGTTCGGCGCCCTCGACGACATGACCCGGCAGCGGCTCAACCTGGAGCTGCAGCGGATCTGGACCGCGCGGCCCGCGACCACGCTGATGGTCACCCACGGCATCGCCGAGGCGATCCTGCTCTCGGACACGGTCGCGGTGATGTCGCCGCGTCCCGGCCGCATCGTCGAGGTGATCGACATCGACCTGCCGCGCCCGCGCACCGTCGAGATGCTGCGCAGCCCCGAGTTCCACGCGATCGAGGACCGCATCACCGACATCCTCTTCTCCCAGCACGGTGTCGCGATGGAGGACGAGGCGTGACGCCCTGGATCCGCACCAACTGGCGCGTCTTCGCCGGGCTCGCCGTCTTCGTGGCGGTCTGGTGGATCCTCGCCGACACCGTCTACCGCGAGAGCCGCGCCGTGCCGAGCCCCGGCGCGATCATCGCCGCGTTCGTCCGCGACGGTCCGCTCTTCTACCTCCGCAACGTCGGCGACACCGTGCTCGCCGCCGGCCAGGGCTACCTCTGGGGCAACCTCGCGGCGCTGGCGCTGGCCGCCGTCGCGCTGCTGCTCCCGTGGACCCACCGCGTGATCGAGCAGATCGGCGTGATCAGCCACTGCCTGCCGCTGACCGCGGTCGGCCCGGTCATCCTGGTGATCTTCGGCGGCCGCACCACCTCGATCTTCCTCGCGGCGCTGCTCGTCTTCTTCACCACCCTGATCGGCGCGCTGCTCGGCGTCCGCTCGGCCCCGCGCACCGCGCTCGACCTCGTCTCCGCCTACCGCGGCGGACGCTGGGCGAAGATCGTCAAGGTGCAGGCCATCGCGGCCGTGCCCGCGACGATCACCGCGCTGCAGGTCGGCGTGCCGGCGGCCATCCTCGGTGCCGTGCTCGGCGAGTACCTCGGCGGAGTGACCACCGGCCTCGGCGTCGCCCTCGCGGTCGCGCAGCGCCAGATGGACGTCGAGCGGGCCTGGGCCTTCGCCGTCACCAGCGGACTCGTCACGATCATCGGCTACGCGCTGATCGCGGCGCTCGGCCGCTGGCTGATGCCGCTGGTCGTCGGCCGCCCGCGCGCCGCTCGCCGCCGCACTCGCGTCGAGGTCGCCCGCAGCACGGGAGGCGTCGTATGAGCACCGCCACCCGCACCCCCTCCTCGTCGCGAGCCGCCCGCCGGCCGAGCGACCTCACCGGCCGGATGGTGCTCCGCATCGTCCGCGGCGAGCTCGTGCCGCTCGCCGTCGCCGCGGTCCTCGCGCTCGCGTTCTGGTACGCCTTCCTCGCGATCACCGACATCTCGCCGCTGCTGGGCAAGACGCCGACCGACGTCGCCGAGTACCTCTTCGTCGAGGCGGACGCCGCGGAGAACCGCGCGATCGTCTTCGGCAACCTCGGCGTGACGGCCGTCGACGCGCTCGTCGGCTACGTCGCGGGCCTGCTGGTCGCTCTCGCGATCGCGGTTCTCTTCGTGCTGATCCGCTCGCTCGAGGCGACGGTGATGCCGATCGCGATGCTGCTGAAGTCGATGCCGCTGATCGTGGTGACGCCGCTGGTGACCCTGGCGATCGGCAACGGGATCGGCGCCGTCGCCACCGTCGGCGCGATCGCGGTGTTCTTCCCCGCGCTGGTCACGGTCGGCTTCGGCCTCCGCTCGCTCTCGCGCGAGTCCTTCGAGCTGGTCTCGGTCTACGGCGGCTCGCCGCTGGACGTGCTGCTCAAGGTGGCGCTGCCGACCGCGGTGCCGGCGATCTTCGCGGCCGCCAAGGTCGCGGTGCCCTCCGCGCTCAGCGGCGCGATGCTGGCCGAGTGGCTGGCGACGGGGCAGGGCCTCGGCGGTGCGGTGCAGCGCGCCTCCGCCGGGTTCCGCTACGACGAGCTGTGGGCGTCGCTCGCGGTGATCACGGCGCTGGGAGTCGTCGCCTACGCGGTCGTCGCGATCGGCGAGCGACTGGCAGCCGTCCGCTTCGGCGGACAGAACTGAGGACGGACATGAGCACCACCACGAGCATCACCGGCGCCGTCTGGGACGGCACCCGCGCCCTCGGCACGGCGACCCTGGCCTGGAGCGGCGACGCGATCGCCTCCGTCGAGGGGGCGGCGGGCGACGGCGGCGGGCTCTCGATCATCCCCGGCCTCGTCGACACCCATGTGCACCTCGGCGCCTACTCCGGCGAGGGCACGGCCGACTTCGCCTCCTGGCCGCTGGTCACCCCGCGCGAGGAGCGCGTCTTCCACATCGCGAACAATGCGCGGAAGGCGGCTCGCGCGGGCGTCACCACGCTGCGCGACCTCGGTGCCGACGAGCTGCAGATGACCGTGGCGCGGATGTTCGAGCAGGGCATCGCGGAGGGTCCGCGGATCGTCACCCACGGCGCCGTCGGCATGACCGCCGGCCACGGCGACCTCTTCGTGCCGCCGCACTACCCGCACCGCGACCGCGTCGCCGACAGCCCCGACGAGTGCCGCCGCCTGGTGCGCACCTGGGCGCGGGCCGGCGCGGACGGCATCAAGATCTACACCAGCGGCGGCGTGCTCTCGATGGGCGACAAGGTCGGCTGGCGGAACCAGACCGACGAGGAGATCGCCGCCACCATCGACGAGGCGCACGCGCTCGGGATGCCGGTCGCGGCGCACACCCACTCCGTCGTCGGCCTCGACCGCGCGCTCGCGCTCGGCGTCGACTCGATCGAGCACGGCACCGCGATCGGCCCGCAGCACTGGGCCACGCTCGTCGAGCGGAACCTGCCCGTCGCGCCGACCCTCTTCATCAACGACGTGATCGCGGCCGGCCGGGCGCCGTCGTCGCCGGAGGCGTCGCTCAAGGCGCAGGACGTGGTCGCCGTGCGCGACGCGGGCTTCCTCGCCGCGGGCGAGGCCGGGGTGCGCTTCGTGCTCGGCACCGACGCGAACGGCGTCTACGTCGACTGGGGCGAGCAGCTCGACGAGGTGCGGCGGATGCGCGAGTCGTTCGGCTGGACGTCCGAGCGGGCGCTCGTCGCGGCCACCTCGGACGCCGCGGCCGTCGTCGGACTCGGTGCGAAGGTCGGCCGCCTCGCTCCGGGCTTCGGCGCCGACTTCGTCGTGCTCCGCGGCCGCCCGTGGGAGAGCATCGACGACCTGCGCGCCGAGAACATCGTCGCCGTCGTCTCGCGCGGCCGCGTCGTCTCCGGGGAGCTGCCGCGATGACCGCCACCGCGACCCGCCGCTTCGTGACCGCGGAGGCGCTCGGCGCTCCCCGCGGCGCGTACAGCCACGCCGTCGAGGCGCACGGCGTCGTCTACGGCTCGGCGATCGGGCCGTTCGCACCGGGCGACGGCTCGGTGCCGGAGGGCACGGTCCCGGAGGGGATCACCGCGCAGACCGCCGCGGCCCTCGACAACATCGAGCGGCTGCTCGCCACGGAGTTCGGCCTCGGGCTCGGCGACGTGGTGCGGATCACGATGATCCTCAGCGACTTCGAGCGCGACTTCGCCGCCGCCTCCGCGGTCTACGGGGCGCGGTTCGCCGTCGATCCGCCGGCCCGCACCGTCATCGGCGCGGTGCTGCCGGGGCCGCTCGTGGCGCTGGACTTCATCGCGGCGCGTCCCTGAACCTGCTCTCCGCTCCCCACCGCCCGCACCACCGCCGGCACCGACGAAAGGCTCCCGTGACCTCCGACTCCTTCCTCCTCGGTCTGCCCAAGGTCGAGCTGCACGTGCACCTGGAGGGGACGCTCGAGCCCGAGCTGCGCGTGCGGCTCGCCGAGCGCAACGGCCTGCCCGTGCCCGAGGCACTCGCCTACGACTTCGACTCGCTCGCCTCGTTCCTCGCCGTCTACTACCCGGCGATGGACGTGCTGCGCGAGGAGCAGGACTTCTACGACCTCGCGACGGCCTACTTCCGCCGGGCCGCGGCGGACGGGGTGGTCCGCGTGGAGGCGTTCTTCGATCCGCAGGCGCACACCTCGCGCGGAGTGCCGTTCGAGGCGGTGATCGGCGGCTACCACCGCGCCGCGCAGGACGCCGCGCAGCTGGGCGTGGACGCCGCGCTGATCCTCTGCTTCCTCCGCGACCTGTCGGCCGAGAGCGCGGCGGAGACGCTCGAGCGCGCGCTGCCGTTCGCCGACCGGCTGATCGGCGTGGGCCTGGACTCGGACGAGCGCGGCAACCCGCCGGCCAAGTTCCGCGAGGTCTTCGCGCGGGCCCGTGAGGCCGGCCTGCGCCTGACGATGCACTGCGACGTCGACCAGCCCAACGGCGTCGAGCACCTGCGCCAGGTGCTCGAGGAGATCGGCGTGGACCGGATCGACCACGGCACGAACATCGTCGAGGCGCCCGAGCTGATCGACGTGCTCGTCGAGCGCGGCCTCGCGCTGACCTGCTGCCCGCTGTCGAACTCCTTCGTCTCGAGCGACTCGAAGGCGCCCGAGATGCGCGCGCTGCTCGAGCGCGGCGTGCGGGTGACGGTCAACTCCGACGACCCGGCCTACTTCGGCGGCTACATCGCCGACAACTACGCGGCGCTCGCCGATGCGGGCTTCACCCGCGACGAGCTGGTGCAGCTCGCCCGCAACTCGGTGCTCGGCTCGTGGGCGTCCGACGCGGCGAAGGCGGAGCTGCTCGGGCGGATCGACGCGTACGCGGGCTGACCTTCGGGCGGAGCTGCACGAGTGGACGAGGACCGGGGCCTGACTCAGCTGTGACGCTCCGTCGGGGTCCGGTCGCGCGCTCGCAGCTCTTCGAGTGGACGCGTGCCGGGGTCTGCTGCGAAGGCGGAGCCCGTTCCGCGTCCAGTCGCGCTGGCGCGCTCCGGCCGCTCAGTGCTGGTGCTCGTCCTCCCAGCGGGGGAACGGGTCGGCGAGGGTGCGCCAGAGGTCCGGGCCGGCGAGGAGCTCGCGGGGCGTGAGCAGGCAGCCGTGCAGGACGCGGGTCAGCTCGTCGACGTCGAGATCGCGGCCGAGGAAGACGATCTCCTGGCCGACGGGGGCGTCGACGCTCCAGCTCCGGATCGACGTCGGGTCGAGGCTGACGACGTCGCCGGCGATCGACCAGGACGCGACGCGGTCGGCGCGGCTGGCGAGCCGGACCAGGCCGCGCGAGCGGAGGATCCGGCCGACCCGGTGCGGGACGAAGTCCGTGGCGACCGCCGCGTTCAGGCGGCCGGGGTGGAACGGCAGCGGATCGCGGAAGACGAACGCGGTCACCGATCCCGCGTCGCCGGGGACGCCGCGGAGGGCCCGCTGCCAGCCCAGGTCCGAGGCGAGGCGGTGCGCGCGCTGCGGGGTGAGGACGGCGCGGCGCTGCCGGTAGCGGTCGAGGTCGCGCTCGGTGAGGATCTCCGCTCCCGGTGAGAGCGCCCGCAGCAGGTCGACGGCGGGCGAGGCTCCGGCGCCGTCGCCGTCGGTCAGGACGATGAGGCCCGCGAACTCGAGGCGCGTCGCGAGTCGCTCGGCGCGGTCCCACTGCTGGGGCCCGAGGTCCTCGGCACCCTCGCCGAGCAGCACCCGGGTCACCTCGTCGACCGAGGTGACGGCGACGACGTCGAGGACGCCGATCCGGGTGTCGCCGGGGTGCCGCCGGCTGCAGAGGTGCTCGAGGACGAGGGCGACCTCCATCGGGTCGGCGACCGGGTCGATCGACAGGACGGTGATCCCGCTCTCGCCGTCGTCGGCCTGCCGGGCGAGCTCGGCGGCCAGCTCCGCCGCGAACTCGGCGCTGTCCGAGTCCGGCAGGTCGACGGCGAAGCACTCGACGGCGGTGACGCCGCCGGTCAGCAGCCGGGCGACCCGGGCGCTCTCGCAGGCGTCGGTCGCGCTCACCAGCGTGACGGCGAGGACGGGCGGGCGGTGGATCGGGCTCGGAGTCTCCATGACGAGCTACTCTAAACGATAATCGTTATCAACTAGAAGGAGCACTCGTGAAGGTCCGCAACTCGCTGAAGTCCATGAAGTCGATGCCGGGGTCGCAGGTGGTGCGCCGCCGCGGCCGGGTCTTCGTCATCAACAAGCTCACCCCGCGGTTCAAGGCCCGCCAGGGCTGAGGCAGGGGCCGTCCTCGAGGGCGGTGGCCGCGGTCACCCCTCGAGGGCGTGCCGGACCGCGTCGTCGACGATGTGACTGACGTGCGTGTCGGCGACGGAGTAGTGCGCCTCGCGCCCGATCCGCTCGACGGCGACCAGGCCGGCGGAGCGCAGGGTGCGCAGGTGCTGCGAGACGAGGGGCTGCGAGAGCCCGGTGGTCTCGGCGAGGTGCCCGACGGTCGACCGCTCCGTCGCCAGCGTGCGCAGCAGGCGCAGCCGCGAGGAGGAGGAGAGCACCTTGAACAGCTCGGCGGCGGGCTCGAGATCCTCGGTCATCTGCGCCTCCCCGTCATCTGCTCATCCAAGCAGACGTGCATGGATCGCGCGTCATGCCGGTCGAGCAGCCCCGCAGGGGCGTATCGAGACCCGCCGCCCCCGAAGCCGCCTCAGTGGGCGAGGGCGCCCTCGCTCTGCAGGCGGCCGTCGGCCAGCGGCACGACGCGGTCGGCGAGAGCGATCACGGCCGGGTCGTGCGAGACGCAGACCACCGTGACGCCGCGCTCCGCCTCGGCGCGCAGGATCTCGCGGATGCGCTCGGCGCTCGCCGCATCGAGTCCGGTCGTCGGCTCGTCCAGGAGGAGCAGATCGGCGCCGCGCGCCAGCCCCTGCGCGAGCAGCGTCCGCTGCCGCTGCCCGCCGGACAGCACGGCGAACGCCTCGCCCGCGAGCGCGGAGATCTCGAGGCGCTCCATCGCCGCGGCGACCACCGCGCGCAGCTCCGCGCCGACGCGGCGCCAGCGGCCGGTGCGCCCCCAGACGCCGACCGTCACGACGTCGCGGACGGTCACGGGCAGGCGGTCGGAGACGGCGGTGCGCTGGGGGACGAAGGCGATCGCGGGGGAGACCGAGCGCTCGCCCCGAGTGGGCTGCCGCGTCCCGGCGATCACCTCCAGCAGCGTCGACTTGCCCGCCCCGTTCGGGCCGGCGACGACGGCCAGCGAGCCCGGCGGCAGGTCGAGATCGACGCCGTCCAGTGCGGTCCGACCGCCGAAGTCGACGCCGATCCCGCGGAGGGCGACGCGGGGGGAGGGCTGCTGGCTGATGGACACGATCCCGAGCGTACCAGTTTGATAATCGTTCTCATTATCCGTTACGGTCGGGCACCATGCCTGCCCTCCTCTCCGGGATCCTCGAGCCGTTCGCGCTCGACTTCCTCCAGCGCGCCCTCGTCGGCGGCGCTCTCGTCGCCGTCCTGTGCGGCGTCGTCGGGACCTGGGTCGTGATCCGGGGCATGGCCTTCCTCGGCGAGGCGCTCGCCCACGGCATGCTCCCCGGCGTCGCGCTGGCGACCGTGCTCGGCGCGCCCGTGCTGGTCGGCGGGGCGGTGAGCGCCGTCGCGATGAGCCTCGGCATCGCCGCGCTGCAGCGCCGGGGCCGGCTGTCCTACGACACCAGCATCGGCATGCTCTTCGTCTCGATGCTCGCGCTCGGCGTGATCATCATCAGCCACTCGGGCAGCTTCGCCACCGACGCGACCTCGATCCTGTTCGGCGACATCCTCGCCATCGCGCCCCTCGACCTGGTGCTGCTGGCGATCGCCGCCGGCGTCGGGCTCGCGGTCGCGGCGGTCTTCCACCGCTCGCTGGTGGCGCTCGCACTCGACCACCGGATCGCCGCCGTCCTCGGGCTCGGGCCGCGCTCGGCCCAGGCCGCGCTGGTCGGGCTGGTGACGCTCGCGGTCGTCGCCTCGTACCAGGCCGTCGGCTCGCTCCTGGTCGTCGGGCTGCTCCTCGCGCCGGCGGTGGCCGCCGGGCACTGGACGACGCGGATCCCGACCCGGATGGCGCTCGCCGCCGTGCTCGGCGTGCTCTCCGTGCTCGTCGGGCTGCTCGTGTCCTGGTACGCGGCGACCGCCGCGGGCGCCTCGGTCGCCGCCACCGCCCTCGCCGTCTCGGGACTGTCCTGGGCGCTGCGGGCGGCGACGGCCGCGCGTCATCCGCGCCGAGCCGGTGCCGCCGTCCCCGCCTGACCGCCACCTCCTCCGCCCCGCTCGTCCCCCTCCGAAAGGACCCCGTGCTCTCCCGCTCCACTCGCTCCTCGCGCATCGCCCTGGCGCTCCTCCTGGGCGCCCTCGCCCTCGCGGCCTGCTCCGCCGATCCCGCCGCCCCGACCGCGGACGACGCGATCGGCGAGGGCCACGGCGCGATCTCCGGAGCCGCGGAGCTCGCCGAGCCCGCCCTCGGACTCACCTGGATCGATCCGGCGGGGGCCGTCTCGCACCTGGACCTGCTCGACGAGAGCGTCGCCGAGCTCGGCACGATCGGCGCGCCCTCGGCGCTGACGACCGACGGCCGCTACCTCTTCGCGCAGACCGCCGCCGGCGTCGAGATCGTCGACAGCGGCGTCTGGACCTGGGATCACGTCGACCACTTCCACTACTACCGCGCCGAGCCGACTCTGCTCGGCACCGTCGCGGGCGCGGGCGAGGCCGTCGTCGCCACCACCAACCTCTCGACCACCGGCGGCACCGGGGTGCACTTCCCCGAGTCGGGCGAGGCGGTGCTGCTCGACACCGAGGCGCTGTCGAAGGGCGGGATCGTCGAGTCGTTCCGCCTCGACGGCGAGCCGGGGCCCGGGATGGTCGTCCCGGTCGGCTCCTTCGCGCTCGTCGCCGAGGGCGCGGGGGAGTCGGCGTCCGTGGCCGGCTACACGGCCGACGGCGAGCCCACCGGCCTCCGTGAGGAGTGCCCGCAGCCGGCGGGGACGATCACCACCCGGGTCGGCGCGGTGATCGGCTGCGCGGACGGCGCGCTGCTCGCCTCCGTCGACGGCGAGGAGCTCGTCGTCGAGCGGATCCCCTACCCGGCCGGCGCGATCGCGCCAGCCACCACGAGCTTCGCGAACCGCGAGGGCCGCCCGACCGTCGCCGGGCTCGCCGGCAGCGACGGGATCTGGCTGCTCGACACCCGCGCCCGCTCGTGGTCGCTGCTCCCCGCTCCCGCGCCGCTGGCGCAGGTGACCGCCGTCGACGACGAGGACCACCACGTGCTGGCGCTGGGGCAGGACGGCCGGGTGCTCGTGCTCGACGGCGAGGACGGCTCGGTGCTCGCGCAGACCGAGCCCCTCGCGGCCGAGTCGCTCGCCGCGGGTCTCGCCCCGACGCTCATCGCCGACCAGCAGCGCGCCTACCTCAGCGCGCCCGCCGAGCGGCGCCTGCACGAGATCGACTACGCCGACGGAGCCCGCCTCGCGCGCAGCTTCGAGACGGCGAGCGAGCCGGCGTTCACCGCCGAGACGGGCCGGTGAGCATGCGACGCCCCCGGCGCCGCCCGCTCCGCCGCCGCGCGACGCTCGCCGCGGCCGCCGTCGCGCTGCTCGCGCTCACCGGCTGCTCGGCCGGCGCGGACGACCGCCCGCTGGTGATCGTCTCGACCAACATCCTCGGCGACGTCGTCGAGCGGCTGGTCGGCGAGGAGGCCGAGGTCGTGACGCTGATGAAGCCGAACGCCGATCCGCACTCCTTCGAGATCTCCGCACAGGAGGCGGCGCGGCTGCGCTCGGCCGACCTCGTCGTCTCCAGCGGCCTGGGCCTCGAGGAGGGGCTGCAGCAGCACCTCGACGCCGCGGCCGCCGAGGACGTGCCGGCCTTCGTGGCCGGCGACGCGATCGAGGTGCTCGACTACCGCGAGGGCGACGCCGAGGGCAGCCCGGACTCGCACTTCTGGACCGACCCGGCGCGCATGATCGACGTCGTCGACGCGCTCGCTCCCGCGCTGGCCGGCCTCGACGGCGCCGATCCCGCGGCCCTCGAGCGCAGCGCCGCCGAGTACCGCGCCGAGCTGGAGGCGCTCGACGCCGAGATGACGGCGGCCTTCGCCGCGATCCCGGAGGAGCGCCGCGCCCTCGTCACCAACCACCACGTCTTCGGCTACCTCGCCGACCGCTTCGACTTCGACGTCGTCGGCGCGGTCATCCCCGGCGGCACCACCCTCGCCGCGCCGTCCGCCTCCGACCTCGCCGACCTCGTCGACGCGGTCGAGACCACCGGCGTCCCCACGATCTTCGCGGAGTCCTCGTCTCCCGACCGCCTGGTCCAGGCGCTCGCGAGCGAGGCCGACATCCGCGTCGAGGTGGTCGAGCTGTTCACCGAGTCCCTCACGGGGCCCGAGGGCGGCGCTCCCGACTACCTCAGCATGATGCGCGTGAACACGCAGCGCATCGCCACCGGGCTCTCACCGTGAGAGCCCACGACCAGCATCAGGAGAACCACACCGCCATGCCAAGCACCCCCTTCCGCCGAGCCGGCCTCGGCCTGCTCGCCCTCGGCACGATCGCGACCCTCGCGGCCTGCTCGTCGAGCAGCGCCCCCGCGGCCGACTCGACCGCCGATGCCACCCCGACCGCCGCCGCGTCCTCGGCCGGCCGCGTCGCCGTCGCCTACGAGGGCGGCGTCCTCGTCCTCGACGGCGAGACCCTCGAGACCGTGGCCGACCTGGACTCCGAGGAGTTCACCCGGCTGAACCCGGCCGGCGACGGCCGCCACGTCATGGTCACCATGAGCGAGGGCTTCCAGCTCCTCGACACCGCGGCCGGCACCGACGGCGAGCCCGAGCTCACCGACGTCGTCTTCGCCGCCGACACCCCCGGCCACGTCGTCCGTCACGGCAGCAAGACGATCCTCTACGCCGACGGCACCAGCGACACGACCGTCATCGAGACCGCCGACCTCGCCGCCGCCGAGGGGGCGCCCGAGGTCGAGACCATCCCGGGCGTCGAGGCGCACCACGGCGTCTCGATCGTCCTCGAGGACGGCACCTTCCTGACGACCGTCGGGAACGCCGACGGCCGCACCGGCATCGAGGTGCGCGACGCCTCCGGTGCCGTGGTCGCCACGAACGACCAGTGCCCCGGCGTGCACGGCGAGGGCACGGCCGAGAACGAGGTCGTGGTCTTCGGCTGCGAGAACGGCGCCCTCGTCTACGACGGCGGCGAGATCACCAAGCTCGAGGCGCCCGACCAGCCCTACGGCCGGATGGGCAACGCCTGGGTCAGCGAGACCAGCCCGATCGTCGTCGGCGACTACAAGGACGACCAGGACGCCGAGGGCTACCTCCTGCACCGCCTCGCGCTGATCGACACCGAGGCGAAGACCCTCGACGTCGTCGACCTGCCCGAGGGCGTCGAGTACACCTTCCGCGGCGTCGCCCGCGGCCCGGAGGACCTCGCCTACCTGATCGGCTCCGACGGAGCGGTCCACGTGATCGACCCGGAGACCGGCGCGATCAGCGACTCGTACCCCGTCGTCGACGCCTGGGAGAGCCCGGTCGAGTGGCAGGACCCGCACCCCGCCATCACGGTCGCCGGTGGGATCGCCTACGTCACCGACCCCGCGGCGAACAGCGTCCACGCGCTGGACCTGACCACCGGCGAGGTCGTCTCGACGGCCGAGCTGGAGGTCACGCCGAACGAGATCGCGGTCGCCGCGAGCTGACGGCCGGACGACGAAGAGGGCGCGGGGCGTGAAGCCCCGCGCCCTCCGTCGCTGCCGCGGTCCGTCGACGGGTCAGTCGGCGGTGCGGTTCCGGCGGCGACGGGCGCCGACGAGCACGCCGAGCGCGCCGAGCAGACCGAGGATCCCGGCGGCCGGCAGCGCGGACGCCGTGTCGACGCCGGTCTGGGCGAGACGGGCCGCGGAGGCCGTCTTCGTGCCCGAGCTCTTCGCGCTCGTGCCGCCGGACGCCGCGTCGGCAGCGGCCGGGGTCGAGTTCGAGCCGACGCCTGCGCGGGCGTGCGCCGAGGCGTCGACGGCGTTCTGCAGGGAGCCCGTTCCGTCCGCGACGCTCTCGCCGGCGGCGGTCGAACCGGGTGCGGCGGTCGCAGGGGCTCCCGCGGTCGTCGCCGTGCCGGCGGTCGTGCTCGTCGTCGCGGTCGTCTCGGTGCCGGCCGTCGTGCCCGACGTCGCGGTCGTCTCCGTGCCGCCCGTCGTGACGACCGGGAGCTCGCCCGGGGTGAGGGCGACGGCGGGGCCGTCGGCGTCGCGGAGGCGCATCTCGCCGATCGCAGCGATCGTGTACGACCCTCCCTCCCCGTCGATGCCGAACTCGCTCGAGTAGCGGACGATGCCGGCGTCCAGATCGGCCTGGGTGACGGTCGTCTGCTGGGTGGTGTCCTCGACGTAGCCGCTGCGGCCGGGAGTCAGCACGAGGGTGGTTCCGCCGATCCTGACGGTGTCGGGCGCGGAGTGGTGGAAGGTGACGATCCACCTCACGACGGTGCCGACCGTCACCTGCTCACCGGGCTCCAGGTCGGGAACCGCCCGTACCGACGCGGTCACGCGGTCGGCGGCGGGAGCCGGTGCGGCCTTCGGGAGGGTCAGTTCTCCGTGCGCGCGGACGATCTGCTGGGCGCCGTCCGCGCCGACGTCGAATCTGCTCCGGTACGTGACGACGCCGGCGTCGAGGTCGGCCTGGGTGAGCCTCGTCGGCGGGAGGTCGTCCTCGACCTCGGCGCTCTCTCCGGGTCCGATGCGGACGAGGGCCTTGAGGACCTTGACGATGTCGGGGGTGTCGTTGTGGAGGGTGATCGTCCACGTCACCGGCGTGCCGACCGTCGGCTTCTCGCCGGGCTTGAGGTCGAGCGCTCCCCGCACGGTGGCGGTCACGCCGTCCGTCGTGACGGCGGGGGTGGCGGGGGCAGCGGGGGCGGTGGGCGTCGTGGTCGGGGTCGCGGGCTGCGACGGCGGAGGGGTCGGTGTGCTCGCGGGGAGGCGGAGGTCGCCGTCGACGCGGAGGATCGAGTGTCCGACGGGCGCGACGATGTCGTAGCGGCTCCGGTAGCTGACGTGACCGGCGTCGAGGTCGGCCTGGGTGAGCGTGGTCGGCGGGAGGTCGTCCTCGACCTCGGCGCTCTCGCCGGGTTCGAGGTGGAGGAGGGCGCCGAGGACGTCGACGGCGTCCGGGGTGCTGTTGTGGAGGGTGACGATCCACGTCACCGGCGTGCCGACCCGGGGCTTCTCGCCGGGCTTGAGGTCGAGCGCTCCCCGCACGGTCGCGGTCACGCCGTCCGTCGTGGCGGCGGACGCGGGCGGAGTGGGCTGCTGCTGGGGAGTCGAGACCGGCGTCTCCGTCGCGGCGGCGGTCTCGGCGGCCGGCGCGTCCTCGATCGTGGGCGCCTCGGTCGCGGGCGCCTCGGTCGCGGGCGCGGTCGGCGCCTGAGCGGCGGAGGCCGGTGTCTCCGCGGTGGTGGTCGCGGTCGGAGCGGGCGCCTGCGGGGTGTCCGCGGTGGTGGAGGCGCGGGGGGCGGGCGCCGGGTCGGTGTCGCGCGCGACCGACGCGGGGGCGTCGTCCCCGGTGGTGGTCGCGGGCGCTGCAGCGGACTGCACGTCGGCGGCGTCCTGCACGGCCGAGCCGGCGGAGACGGGAGCGGTGATCTCGTCGGCCTGCGCCACGAGGGCGGTGGAGCCGAGCAGGCAGGCGCTCAGCGTGAGAGAGGCGGCGAGGGTGAGCGGTGTGCCGAGGGACCGGCGGGGTCCCTGAGGGTCGAGGCGGCGGGGGGTCATGAGAACTCCTAGGCGGTGTCGATCGGAATGACGAGTGAAGCTCGGAGACGATCGCACCGCCGGACCCGGTCTCGCGCATCGGTGGCGCAGTTGAGGCACTCAGGCGTGAGAAGAAGGAAATGGCGCAGATCGGGCAGCCTCGTCGTGAGGGCGCGTCGGAGCTAGAGGAAGCGCAGCGCCAGGTGCAGATCGACGCGGTCGGCCATGGCGGAGAGGTCGCGGCCGGTCAGCGCCTCGATCCGCTGCATCCGGTAGCGGAGGGTGCTCGCATGCAGGTGCAGGCGGTCGGCGGCCTGGCGCCAGGAGCCGCCGCTCTCGAGGAAGACGCGGAGGGTCTCGACCATGTCGCTGCGGTGCTCGTCGTCGTAGCGGACGAGCGGCCCGAGGACGGCGAGCGCGAACGCCGCGCGGGTGCGCGGGGCGACCAGCTCGAGCAGGGCGTCGCTGGAGACGGGGACCGTGTGCTCGACGATCGAGACGGCCTCGTCCGAGGCGGCACCGCGTGCGCGCTCGCGCGCGGCGAGCAGCGAGACGCCGAGCTGGGACACGGTGCGCGACGCGTCGCCCACGCCGATCGCGATCCGGCGCTCGTGCAGCAGCCACGGAGCCGCCTCCACGGCCGAGCGCAGCGCGGGCCCGGGGGAGGCCGTGCCCTCCGCGGGGTCGCCGAGCAGCAGCACGGCGGCGCCGTCGAGCACCGCGCCCAGAGCCAGCGCGTGCTCGCGCTCGGCGGCCGCGCGCAGCGGCAGCAGCAGCGCCTCCGGAGGCAGGGACGTGTCGTCGGAGCGCGCGACCACCACCCGGAGCGGCGCCCCGAGGCGCCCCCCGAGCATCCGCAGCCGGACGGCGGTCTCGGACTCGGGCAGCTCGTCGTGCAGGAGCGCCCGGAGCAGGTCGAGCAGCGGCACGGCCGACGCGCGCTCGCGCTGGCGGGCGAGGTCGAGCCGGCCGGCGACCGCGCCGGCGAGCAGCTCGACGCCGTCCGCGGTCTCGTCCGACCAGCCCCGCTGATCGCCGGTGACGACGAGCACCCCGAGCCGCTCGCCGGCGGCGGAGAAGAGGGCGCGGCGGGAGAGCGAGCGGCCGTGCTCGGTGACCTCCCAGCGGCTGTCGGGGGAGGCGAGCGACGCCTCCCAGGCGGCGCCGTAGTCGGCGGCCGTGGGCAGCCCGCCGGCCGAGGCGACCAGCGTGCCGGCCCGGTCGACGGCCCAGCTGCCGTGCGCGAACTCCTCGAAGAAGGCTCGCAGCGCGACCTGCACGCCCTCGCCCGAGGCGGGGTCGGCGAGCAGGCGCCGCGCGAACCGGGCCTCGCGGCCGAGCGTCGGCAGGTCGGCCTGCGCGATCACTCCGGCGACCGTCTGCGCGATGGTCTTGAACGACACGTCCGGGGCGACCGTCAGCAGGGCGACGCCGTGCCGGCGGCAGACCTCGAGCATGCCCGCCGGCAGCGAGCCGACGGCGATCAGGCCGACGACGATGGCGACGACCCCGCGGTCGGCGACGCCGCCGACGAACCGCTCGACGCTCTCCCGGCCCGAGGTCCAGAGCGCGCTGGTCAGGACGACGTCGCCGGGGGAGAGGAAGCGGCCGGGATCCGGAAGGTCGATCGTGTACGTGCCCGAGATCGCGCGGGCGAGCTGGACGTCGTCGCCGCCGACGAGGGTGAGCTGCAGCTCGGGGTGGCCGAGCAGCTCGCGGACGTTCACGCTCTCAGACTAGGCCGGGGCGCGCGCCTCAGCGGATGCCGCTGCGGGCGAAGCCCTGGACGAAGTAGCGCTGGAAGGCGAGGAACAGCAGCACCATCGGCAGCACCGACACCAGCGCGAGCGCCATGCTCGCGGAGTAGTCGGGCGTCGACTGGCCCTTGAGGTAGAGCAGGCCGATCGGCAGGGTGAACAGCTCGTTGTCCTTCAGCGCGATCAGCGGCCAGGCGAAGTCGTTCCAGCTGCCCAGCAGCGTGAGCAGGATCAGCACCGCGACGAGCGGCTTGCTCAGCGGCAGGACGATCTGCAGGAACACCCGCAGGTGGCCCGCCCCGTCGATCCGCGCGGCCTCGATCAGCTCCTCCGGGATGGAGAGGAAGAACTGCCGGGCGAGGAAGATGCCGAACGCGGCCGCCGCTCCGGGCAGGATCACCGACCAGTAGGTGCCGTAGATCTGCAGCCCGGTGACGAGCTTGAACTGGGCGACCATGATCGCCTGCACCGGGATCATCATCGTCGCGAGCGCCAGCAGGAAGAGCAGGTTGCGGCCCGGGAAGCGCAGTCGCGCGAAGCCCCAGCCCGCCAGCAGGTTGAGCACGACCGTGAAGGCGGTGACGAAGGCGCCGATGACGACGGAGTTGACGAACCACTCGCCGACCGGGAAGCGGGCGAAGACGGTCGCGAAGTTCTCCAGCGAGATCTCGCTCGGCCAGAACCGCGGCGGGCCGGGCGAGAAGACCTCGCCGCGCGGCGAGAACGCGATGACGAGCATCCAGTAGAGCGGGAAGAAGACGATCGCCGAGGCGAGCACGGCGACGACGATGCGCAGGACGAGCCCGGCGCGGGAGCCGTCGCGGGTGGAGCGGCGGCGCTTCGGCGCCTCGCGGACGGTCGCGGCCGCGACGGCGGCGGGCGTGGTGAGGGTGGAGGACGTCACGGGAGGCTCCTATTCGACGAGGTCGCGGGTGCGACTCGTGCGCCACTGCAGGTAGGTGAAGGCGAGGGAGACGAGCAGGATGACGACTCCGAGCGCGGCGCCGTAGCCCTGCTCGCGCACCTGGAAGCCGTTGCGGTAGGCGTAGGTGCCGAGCACGGAGGTGGAGAAGCCGGGCCCGCCGCCGGTCATCACGAAGACGATGTCGAAGACCTGGAACGAGGCGATCACGTTCATGATCAGCAGGAAGAACGTCGACGGGCCGACCAGCGGCACCGTCAGCGAGCGGAACTGCTGCCAGCGGGTGGCGCCGTCGATCCGCGCCGCCTCGTAGAGCTCGGGCGAGACGCCCTGGAGGCCGGCGATGTAGATGACCATGTTGAAGCCGATCCGCAGCCAGACCGCGGTGAGCATCACCGAGATCATCGCGGCGGTGCCGTCGGACTGCCAGGAGACGGGGGAGCCGCCGATCGAGGAGAGGACCTTGTTGACGATGCCGGAGGACTCGCTGAAGATCGTGACCGCGATCATGCCGGAGGCGACTCCGGAGATGACCAGCGGCAGCACGATGATCGTGCGGAAGATCCCGCGGGCCGGCAGCACCGAGTTGAGCAGCACCGCCAGCCCGAGCCCGCCGAGCAGCTCCAGCGGGACCGTCACCGCGGTGAAGACCAGCGTGTTGCCGAGGCTCTGCCAGAACACCGGGTCCGCGCCCATCCGCGCGTAGTTGGCGAGGCCGACCCACTCCGGGGTGCCGAATCCGCGCGACTCCTGGAACGACAGCTGGATCGCCCAGAGGATCGGCACGAACAGGAACAGCGCCATCAGCAGCAGGTTCGGGCCGACGAAGCCGAGGCCCGCGAGCGCCTCGCGGGTGCGGGCGGTGCGGCGCCGGCGCGGCGGCGACCCGCGGAGGGGGACGGCGGTCATCAGCTCGTGGCCTGCGCGATCGCGTCGCCCAGGCCGGTCAGCGTCTCCTCGGTGCTGCGGCCGCCGACGAACGCCTCCTCGAGCTGGTCCTGCATCGCGACGGCGATCTGCGCGAGGAACGGGGAGGTGAGCTGCTGCACGTCGCGCGGGGTGATCGTGGCGGCCTGCTCGACGAAGACGGGCATCACGTCGGCGCGGACCGCGAAGTCGATCGAGGCGGGGTCGATGTCGCTGCGGGTCGGCAGCTCGTTGGTGGCGGCGCAGAACTCGGCCATGTTCTCGGCCTCGGTCATGAAGGAGAGGAACTCGGCCGCCAGGTCGGGGTTGTCGGTCTCGGCGGTGGCCACGAGGGCGTTGCCGCCGAGGTCGGTCGCGCCGCGGGCGTCGACGGGCATCGGGGTGGCGGTCCACTCGAAGTCGGCGAGATTGTCGACGTCCGGCACGAGGAACGAGCCGACGAAGGACATCGCGACGCTCTGCTCGGTGAAGAAGGAGTCGGCGTAGGTGGCGGACTTGACCGAGCTGGTCGGCGGGACCCAGTCGTTCTCGAAGAAGCTCTTGGTGAAGTCGAGAGCCTTGGCGCCGGCCTCGGAGTCGATGGCGGGCGTGGTGCCGTCCTCCTCGAGCAGGGCGCCGTCGGCCTCGAACAGCCAGCTCAGCCAGCGCGGGGTGCCGCCGAGCTGCCAGTTGGCGGCGAACGGGTACTGCTCGGCGGGGAGCGAGGCGCGCAGCTTCGCGGAGACGTCGGCGAACTCCTCCCAGGTCCAGGCGTCGGCGGCCGTGGTGGGGATGTCGGTGACACCGGCGGCGGCGAGCAGCTGGGTGTTGACCAGCAGGGCCGAGACGTCGGTCTGGTGCGGGACACCGTAGGGGGTGCCCTCGAACGAGACGGCCTCCTGGAAGGCGGGTGTGAAGGAGTCGAACTCGTCGATGCGGTCGGTCAGGTCGAGCAGCTGGCCCTGGCTGGAGTAGACGCCGAGGTTGCCGTAGTCGACGCGGAACACGTCGGGCGCCTCGCCCGAGCTGAGCTGCGCGTCGATGTTGCTGAACATCTGGTCGTAGGGGACGACGTTGAGCTCGACGCTCGCGCCGTCGTTCGCGGCCTCGAAGTCGGTGATCAGCGACTCGAAGGCCGCCTGCTCCGATTCGCTGGCCCAGGTGGTGAAGGTGATGGAGTCGCCGTCGGCCGAGGAGCCGCCGCCGCCGCCGAAGCCGCTGCAGGCGGTGAGGGCGAGGGTGGAGGCTGCGAGGGCGGCGAGGGGGAGGAGTCGTCTGCGCATGAGGGGCGGTTCCTTCTTCTACGGGTGCTGTGTGCTGTGGATGCTGGTGCTGGGGTGGTTCCGGTGCTGCGGGGTGGGTCTAGGCGGCCGGCCGGCCGAGCCGGTCGAGGGCGGTCTCGACGAGCGAGACCAGGCCGTGCGGGCCGAGCTGGCCCTCGAGGAGCAGTCGCCGCTCCTCCTCCTCGGCCGGCGTCCGAGCCGGGTCGAGCGAGCGGAGGACGGTGGTCGCGACGTCCTCGACCGCGCGGACGCAGCCGAAGCGGGCGATCCGCTCGTCGTCGATCAGGGTCTCGCCGTAGCCGGCCCGGAAGGCGCGGCGCTGGGCGTCGGTGATCGGACGGGCGAAGATCACGCCCAGCTCGACCAGCAGGAGGTCGACCTCGCGGGGAGCGACCGTGGCCTCGTCGAAGTCGATCAGCCAGGGGGTGCCGTGCTCGTCGATCACCACGTTGCCGGGGTGCGGGTCGCCGTGCACGGGGACGCGCGCGGTCGGCGTGCGCGAGCGCTTCAGGCGCCGCTCGGCGCCGACGAGGGCCTGCAGGCGGTCGCGGAGCTCGGGGGTCAGGTGCTCGTCGACCTCGGCGAGCAGTGCGGCGGGCGGGCGCGGCGCGCGGCGGATGCCCCGGCGCGGCGGGACGGTGGCGGTGGGCGGAGCGGAGTCGTGGACTCCGCGCAGGACAGCGCCGAACTCCTCCCAGGGCAGTGCGTCCTCGCCGGAGTCGACCGCGTCGTCGCCGACGATCCACGGGGCGAGCGAGACGAGGAGGCCGGAGTCCTCGGTCCAGGGGCGGCCGTCGCGGGCGCGGGTGGGCGCGGCGATGCCGGGCGCCCGCGCGTCGCCGAGGGCGGCTGCGAGGGCGAGGCCGAAGCGGCCGTCGCGGCGGGAGGCCTTCACGCTCCACGGGGCACCGGTGTCGTCGGTCGCGAACCAGACCTGAGCGCCGTGATCGAGGCCGCCGATGATCGGCACGAAGTCGACCAGGCACACGCCGAAGTCGCGCTCGACGACGGTCCGCGCCCAGGCGCTGCGCTCGTCGATCGTGTCCATCCCGCCCATCGTCGCGCGAGAGTCGTCCCCTGAACACGTACTTGCGCATTCGCCGGATGTGCTGTGCAGGTTCTCACGCGCGGCTCCCCGTCGTGCTGGTCGAGTAGCCCCGCAGGGGCGTATCGAGACCCGCCGTCGGCAGCGGAGCCGGTCTGCCGGCTCTTGTTCTGGCGGTGGGGGATCTCGATACGCCCGCTTCGCGGGCTACTCGATCAGCATGAGCACGGCAGCCGTTCAGCTGATGTCGTGCGCTGAGCTGCTGGCCGCCGCGGCCGGCAGGATCACGCGGAAGCGCGCTCCGGCGGCGCCGGGCAGGCAGACGAGGTCGCCGCCGAGGGCGCGCGCGAGGCCGCGGGCGATGGGGAGGCCGAGGCCCGAGCCGCCGTCCGCGCGGTTGCGGGCGTCGTCGAGGCGGACGAGCCGGTCGAAGACGCGGTCGCGGTCGGCCTCGGGGACGCCGGGGCCGTCGTCGTCGACCGTCACGGTGACCCGGCCGTCGACGTGCGCGAGCGTGACGTCGATCCGGGAGCGGGCGAAGCGGGCGGCGTTCTCGAGCAGGTTGCCGACGATCTGGCCGAGCCGGTCGGCATCGGCGTGCACGGGCGGCGCAGCGGTGTCGCGGTGCAGGACGATCTCGGGGCCGGGGCCGGGGCCGGGGCCGGAGCCGGGGCCGTCGCCGCGCAGCAGCTGCCGCTCGATCGCGGCGGCCGCCACCGCGCCGGCGTCCAGCGGCCGGGCGTCGAGCGCGAGTCCCTCGTCGAGCCGCGCCATCAGCAGCATGTCCTGGATGAGCCGACCGGCGCGCAGCGATTCGCGGACCACGTGCACCGACAGCCGTTCGCGCTCCTCCTCGGTGCCGTCGGCGCGGACCAGGGCGTCGGCCGCCGCCTGGATGCCGGCGACCGGGGTGCGCAGCTCGTGCGCCGCGTCCGAGACGAAGGCGCGCATCCGGCGCTCGGCGGCCAGGGCCGACTGCTCGGCCTGCTCGAGGTCGTCGAGCATCTCGTCGAACGCCGTGGCCGTGCGGCCGAGCTCGGTGCCCGGCCGCGAGGGGCGCAGGCGCCGGCCGCGGTCGCCGTGCGCGATCGAGCGGGCGACGGTGGTCATCCGCTCGAGCGGGCGCAGGGTCGCGCGGACCACCAGGACGAGGGCGCCGGCGGCGAGCAGCAGGAACACGGCCGAGGCGCCGAGCAGGATCCCGTTCAGCGACGCGAGGGTCGAGCCCACCGAGCCCGCCTCGCTGCTGAGCGTCAGGACGGTGCCGTCGCTGAGGACGGACTGCAGGGTGATCAGCCCGTCGTCGCCGGAGACGCTGCTCGAGGCGACGGTGACGGTGGCGTCGCGGGGCGTGGGCACGGCGGCACCGGTGCTCCCGGGCGGGCTCGGCGGCTCGCCCAGCTGGTCCGCCACTCCCGGCCCCTGGCGCAGCTGCTCGGGGCTCGGGCCGGCGACGACCTCCTCGCCGTCGGGGCTCTGGATCCGCACCGCGACGCCCTGCGCGGAGAGCCGCGAGGCGAGCTCGTCGTCGGCGATCGTGCCGACGAGGGCCGCGGCCGCGGAGGCGCGATCGGCCAGGCGCTCCTCGATCTGGTCGCGGAGGCGCTCGCCGAGCACGACCTGCACCGTCGCGGACAGCGCCAGCAGCAGCACCGCCAGCAGGGCGAGCACGGCGAGGACGGTGCGCAGGCGCAGGGATCCGGTGCGCAGCGGGGCGGAGGCGGGGCGCGCGGCGGGGGTGCCTGCGGGGGCGGTGCCTCCGGCGGCGGTGCCTGCGGCGGTGCCTGCGGCGTCCGCGCCTGCGGCGGTGCCTGCGGCGTCCGCGCCTGCGGCGGTGCCTGCGGCGGTGCCTGCGGCGTCCGCGCCTGCCGGGACGCTCATGCCTCCACCCGGTAGCCGAGCCCGCGGACGGTGTGGATGAGGCGGTCGCCGTGCGCCTCCATCTTCTTGCGGAGCGAGCTGAGGTGCACCTCGACGAGGTTCGGGTCGACGTGGTCGTAGCCCCAGACCTGGGTGAGGATCTGCGTCTTGGTCAGCGTGCGGCCGCGGCTGCCCGCGAGGAACGCCAGGAGGCGGAACTCGGTGGCGGTGAGGTCGAGGGGCTCGCCGCCGCGGCGGGCGCGGCCGGCGTCGGGGTCGACGACCAGGTCGCCGATCTCGATGATCGAGGGGACGCGGCCGCGCCGGCGGAGCACCGCGGTGACCCGGGCGACCAGCTCGGCGAGGACGAACGGCTTGACCACGTAGTCGTCGACGCCCTCGTCGAAGCCGCGGAGCCGGTCGTCGACGGCGTCGCGCGCGGTCAGCATGATCACGGCCGCATCGCTGGTGCGCCGGATCCGCTCGGCGAGCACGATCCCGCTCGGGCCGGGCAGCATCCAGTCGAGCACGACCAGGTCGGGCGCGAAGTCGGCGAGCTCGCGGGCGAGGTCCTCGCCGGTCGGCAGGGCGCGCACCGAGTAGCGCTCGCCGCGGAGGGCGGCCTCGACGGAGGAGCGGATGGCGTCGTCGTCCTCGACGAGGAGCACGCGGGCGGAGGGGAGCATGCTCCGACCGTAGGGGGCGCGGATCGGCGTCGACCGCCACTCCGCTGGGGAGCCTCTGTTCTTAAGGACCGCTTCAGATTCGGCTCGGAATCTGAAATGGAACCGGCCGCAACCGCTCCCGAACGGGAACGGCACCGGGCCGGACCGAGGAGACTCCCATGAGCAAGACCCCCGACAGCCGCACCCCCGGGACCCAGGGCTCGGGCTTCGGCCCGCGCCGCCCCCGGACCCGCGCGATCGCGCTCTGCATCGCCGCCGGCGCCCTCGGCTTCGCCGCGATCGGCTCGACCGCCGCCTTCGCCGACTCGGCTCCCACCTCCGGCCCGACGAGCACGATCGAGACCACGCCGGTCGCGACGGCCAGTGCGACGCCGACCCCTGACTCCAGCGACGCGCCGACCCTCACCGGCCCGGCCTCGACCGGCCCGGCCGCCTGCGGACCCGCGGGCGCCGGACTGCCGAAGCCTCCGGCGCCCGGTGCGGACGGCGCGATGCCGACCCCGCCGGCTGCGCCCGCCGACGGCGAGGCTCCGACGCCTCCCGCGGCTCCTGCTGACGGCGAGGCGCCCACGCCTCCGGCTGCTCCTGCTGACGGCGAGGCGCCCACGCCTCCCGCGGACGGCTCGATGCCGACCCCGCCGGCGGCACCCGCTGATGGCGAGGCGCCGACCCCTCCCGCGGCCCCCGCTGACGGCGAGACCCCGACCCCGCAGGCTGCCCCCGCTGACGGCGAGGCGCCCACGCCTCCGGCTGCTCCCGCCGACGGCGAGATGCCGACCCCGCCCGCCGCCCCTGCCGACGGCGAGGCGCCCACGCCTCCGGCCGCGCCCGCGGACGGCGCAACCGCGACCCCGCCCGCCGACGGAGTGCTCCCGACCCCGCCCGCGGCGCCCGCGGACGGCGACGCCGTGACGCCGCCGACCCCGCCGGCCGCGCCCGCGGGCGACTGCGAGCTCCCGACGCCGCCGGCCGACGGCTCCGCGCCGACCCCGCCCGCGCCGCCGGCCGCCGGTGAGGCCCCCGCCGGTCCCGCGCGCCCCGGCACCGGCCCCGCCGCCGGGGACGCTCCCGACGCCCCGAGCGACACCGCCACCCCCGAGGAGTCGGACGCCCCCTCCGGCAGCTGACCCCCCGGTCCGCACCTCCGGCTCGCGGAACGACCTCCGGCTCGCGGAACGACCTCCGGCTCGCGGAACGACCTCCGGCTCGTCGGAATCCACGGATTCGACGAGCCGGAGGTGTTTCCGCGTGCCGGAGGTTCCGGCCGTCTCGCGGGCCTCCCACTTCGCTGATCGAGTTGCCCGCGGGGCGGGCGTATCGAGATCCACCGGCGACAGCAGGGGGAGTCTGCCGGCCCGCCCTGCTGAGAACGGTGGGTCTCGATACGCCGCGTCCCGCGGCTACTCGACCGGCAAGAAGGCGGTCCACTCGCGCGAGTCGGCGCCCTCGAGTGGACGTGTGGGGGGCCTGCTCGATCTTCTGGGCCCGTTGCGGGTTGGTCGGCGAACTCGTGCTGATCGAGTAGGCCGCGCAGCTGGTGCATCGAGATCCTCGTGCCCGGACGGGCGAGTCTCGATACGCCGCGTCCCGCGGCTGCTCGACCAGCAGGCAGGGGCGGGCGAGTGGACCTGGAACGGGGCCCGGTGGGAGCGCATCGCCCGATGCGCGTCCGTTCGCGCGGGCGAGCATCGGCGAGTGGACGCGTACAGGGCCCCGCTCGATGCACAGGGCCCGTCGCGGGTCCGTTGGAGTACTCCTGCTGATCGAGTAGGCCGCGCAGCCGCCGTATCGAGATCCACCCGCGTCGACAGAGGAGTCTGCAGAACCATCCTGCTGAGGACGGCGGGTCTTGATACGCCGCGTACCGCGGCTACTCGACCAGCATGTGGGGCCGCGTGCCGCGGCCTGCTCGACCAGCAGAAGAGTCCTGCTGATCGAGGAGGCCGCGGAGCGGACGTCTCGAGATCCTGCGGGGTCAGCGCGCGGTGCGGCGCCTCCGGGCGAGGCCGAGCACGAGGGCTCCACCGGCGAGGAGGGACAGCGCGGCGGCCGAGAGCCAGCCGGTCTCGACGCCGGTGGAGGCGAGCGAGCCGGAGCCCGCGCCCGTCCGCGGCGGCACGGCACCCGCGGGGTGCGTCGGCGCGACCGTGGGCTGCGCGGTCGGCGCGGCGGTCGGCTCCGTCGTGGGTCCGGACGTGGGCTGCGCGGTCGGCGCGGCGGTGGGCTCCGCCGTCGGAGCGGCGGTCGGCACCGCGGTCGGCTCGGTCGTCGGCACCGGGGTCGGCGTCACCGCCGCTCCGAACACGTCCACTGCAGAGCCGAGCGACGCCAGCACCGTCTCGCCGTTCGCGTCGTCGACGCCGTCGTTGTCCGTCACCGCGAAGACCTCGCCGGCGCCGGTGATCCCCAGGCCCTCGAGCTTCTCCTGCGTCCAGCCGTTGCCGGCCTCGAGCGCGGGCAGCACGTCGACGGCGAGCGTCTTCTCCAGCACGGGGAGCTCCTCGCCGAGCGCGGCGCCCGGCCCCGTCGGCAGCGGCACCGTGTACACGGCCTTCAGCGCCGCGTCCGGACCGTTGCGCTTGTCGCGCTCGATGACCGCGAGGGTCCCGGCGGGCGTCAGCGCGATCTCGGAGAGGCCGTTCCAGTCGCCCTCGGCACCGGACGGCGCCTCCAGCGGGTAGCCGAAGAAGCTCCAGCTGCCGGCCGCGACGTCGTAGCGGCCGAGCCGCACGATCCCGTCGGCGTCGATCGACGCCTCGCGCTGCAGCGCGGTCCAGACGATCTCGCCGTCGGCGCCCGCCTCGACGGTGACGCCCTCGAAGCCCTGCGAGCCGAGCGCGTCGCCCAGCTCGGCCGGGAGCGCGATGCGCTCGAGCACGGCGGCGGAGGCGTCCAGGCGCAGGAGCGCGTTCTCGGGCCCGGTCGCGCCCTCGGTCACGGCCCAGAAGCCGCCGTCCTCGCGCGCGGCGATGCCCTCCAGATCGAGCGCGGCAGGCTCGCCCGCCTCGGTCACGGTGAGCGTGGAGTCGATCAGCGCCGGGACGACCGAGGTGTCGACGGAGTACACGGTGCTCGGCGCGTACGCGCTGTCGCTCACCGCGTAGAGGCGGTCGGCGGAGGCGGGGTCGCCCGAGAGCCCGGAGAGCGCACCCCACGGCAGCGGCGAGCCGTCGACGTCGGCCGACACGATCGTCGGGAAGGCCGGGGCGGAGGCGCCGAGTGCGTAGAGCTGCACGCTCGCGCGGACCGCGGCCTCGGCGTCGTCGGTCTCGCTGGAGACGACGAGCAGGTCGCGCTCGGGCAGGGCGAGCAGCCCCTCCGGACCGGGCGTGGACGGCAGCGCCTGCACGAGGCGCGGCGCGGTCGGGTCGGAGACGTCGTAGACCGCGACGAAGTTCGCGCGCTCGGCGCCGACGAAGACGTACGGCACGCCGTCGAAGGTCGCCGAGAGCAGGCCCTCGGGCTCGGAGCCCTTCGCATCGGAGCGCTTGTCGGGGTAGAGGCCGAGGCTGACGGCGAGGTGGTCGAAGGTGCTGCCGGCGTCCCAGACCACGGAGCCGGAGGCCGCGTCGAGGATCGACCAGCCGCGGGTGCCGCCCTTCCAGTCGCCCTCGTTCGCGATGGCGACGTGGTCGTCGCCGACCCAGCCGATCGCGTCGGGCTCGCGCGGGACGTCGGTGATCGAGTCGGTCAGCGCGATGCGGTCGTCGTCGAGGGTGTCGATCCCGGAGACGGAGGCGGTGCCGGCCGAGTAGGACGCGGTGACGGTGCGGGTCGCCAGGTCGAGGATCGCGACGGCGTTGTTCTCCTGCAGGGTCACCGCGACGGCGGTGTCGGCCGGGTTGATCGAGACGTACTCGGGCTCCGGGTCGCTCGGGGTGTCGAGGCCCGCGAGGCCGGTGAGCGCGATGTGCTCGGCGACCCAGGCGGACGGGTCGGCGGTGAGGTCCATCACGACGAGCTCGCCGGCGGGGGCCTGCGGGAGGTCGCCCTCCTCGGCGCCCTCGGGGGTGAACTCCTCGTCGCGCTGGTTCTCGATCGCGATGACGGCGAGGTCGCCGGCGGTGGTGACGTCGATGGAGTCGGGCTGGCCGCCGAGCTCGATCGTCGCGACCGGGGCGAGGTCGCTCGCGTGCAGCACGCTGACGTGGCCGGAGGGATTCGCGAAGTCGCCGTCGGAGGTGTCGACGACCGCGAGGACGTACTCGCCGGTCGCGTAGACCGAGGTTGGCTCGCCGCCGACGCCGACGCCGCCGAGGGGCTTCGGCGCGTCGGGGTCGCTGATGTCGAGGACGTTGATCCGCTGGCCCGCGGAGTCGGTGGAGTAGACCAGGCGGCCGTCGGGGGAGGCGCTCGAGATCTCGGCGACAGCGGAGTCGACGGCCGGGTCGGCGGCGTTGAGGTACGCCGGCACCGTCGCGATGCGGGTGAAGAAGGAGTCGCCGGCGGCGGCGGCGGGCAGTGCGGCGCCGAGCGTGCAGCTCGCGAGGACGAGGGTGAATGCGGCGCCGGCGGTGCGGCGGGGGGCGAAGTGACGGGGCACGGGTCTCCTGAGCGGGTTCGAAGGAACCCGCCCACGCTGGCCGCCGCAGGTGAACGCGGCGGCGCGCGCAGGTGTCCGGCGGGCGAACGCCCGGGGGACGCCCGCCTCGACAATGAGGACTCTGCGACCCGCACTGTCGGTGACGGTGGGTCTCGATACGCCCCTGCCGCGGCTGCTCGACCAGCATGGCCGAGTGGACGCGGGACGGGGTCCGACCGAAGCGCTGCGCCCGATGCGCGTCCACTCGCACGGGTCGGCGCTCGCGACTGGACGCGCGTCGGGGACTGCTCGGGGCTCGAGCCCCGTTGCGGGTCCGTCGGCGAGTACCTGCTGATCGAGGAGGCCGCGCACCGGTCGTCTCGAGATCCGCGGGGTCAGCGGGCCGCGAGGCCCGCCGCCGCCGAGCCCCAGCCGGCGAGGGCCGCGCGCACGCGGTCGTCGCGCGCGAGGCCCAGCGCCTCGGCGTAGCCCTCCTCGAGGACGTCGTCGATGCGGACGCGCGCGCCCGTCTCGGAGGAGCGCACCGCCGCCTCGACCATCGCGAGGCTCCGCACGTTCGCGTGCACCTCGCCGGAGGGCACGGTGCCGGAGCCGAGCACGCGCACGAACTCGGCGAGCGAGCCCGCGATCTCCTGCGGGCCGGGCTCGAGCGTCGCGGTCCGCACCTCCTCCGACTCGCGCGCCTGCCACGAGGGGGCGCCGTCGCCGTCCCAGTGCGCGGTGCCGCCCGCGCCGTTCACGCGCCAGTCGCCGTTCCAGGACGTCTCGAGCCCGTCGGCGCACCAGCTGCCGGTGTAGCTGAAGCGGACGCCGTCGGCGAACTCGAAGACGGCGCTCGCCGCGGCGCCGTCGGCGTACCAGCTCCAGCCCGGGTTGTACTCCTCGCAGTAGACGGCGATCGGGTCGCGGTCGAGCACGTAGCGCGCCGCGTCGAACGCGTGGATCGCCATGTCGACGAGCAGCACGTGCGGCATCTCCTCGCGGAAGCCGCCGAAGTGCGGGGCCTTGGCGAAGAGGACCGACGCGGTGCCCAGCTGCCCGAGCCCGGCGACCTGCTCGCGGAAGGCGGCGATCGCGGGGTAGTAGCGCCGAGACTGGCTCGTCATCAGCAGCCGCCCGGCGACCTCGCTCGTCGCGGCGAGGATCAGCGACTCGGCGATGGTCGGCGCGATCGGCTTCTCCGAGAGCACCGGCAGCCCGGCGAAGAGCGCCTCGCTGCTCACCGGCAGGTGCGCGCGCGGCACGGTCACGTTGACGACCGCGTCGGCGCCGGAGCGCGCGGCGACCTCGGCGACGGAGCTGCCGACCGCGATCGGGGCGACCCCCTCCTCCTCGGCGGCCCGCTCGGCGAGCTCGACGTCGAGGTCGACGAGGCCGACCAGCTCGGCGTCGGGGTGGTCGCGGATGGTGCGGATCCACGCGCGCCCCATGGCGCCCGCTCCGACCTGGACGAGACGGACGGTCATCGGACGAGCGCTCCCCGGTAGTCCTCGCCGGCGAAGAACTCGCCGGACTCGTAGCGCTGCAGCACCGGGAGCGAGCGCTCGGGCCGGTCGGAGCGCGCCCACTCGACGCCGTTCGCGATCACGCGGCGCACGTCCGGGTGGTGGTAGACGGGGAAGTCCTGGTCGCCGGGCGAGAAGAAGAAGATCCGGCCGTGGCCGCGCTTCCAGGTCATCCCGGAGCGGAACACCTCGCCGCCGGAGAAGGTGGAGAGGAAGACCAGCTCGTCGGGCGCGGGGACGTCGAAGAACTCGCCGTACATCTCCTGCTGCGGGATCGTGAACGGATGCGGCACGCCCTGGGCGATGGGGTGGGTCGGGTCGACGGTCCAGACGATCTCGCGGTCCTCGGCCGAGCGCCAGCGCAGCGTGCAGGTGGTGCCCATCAGCTTGCCGAAGATCTTCGACCAGTGGCCGGAGTGCAGGACGACGAGCCCCATGCCGGAGAGGACGTGGCGCTGCACCCGCTCGACGATCTCGTCGGCGACGGCGTCGTGCGCCATGTGGCCCCACCAGACCAGCACGTCGGTGCCGGCGAGGACCTCCTCGGTGAGGCCGTGCTCGGACTCGTCGAGCGTGGTGGTCGAGACGGTCGCGCGCTCGCCGAGGTTCTCGGTGATGCCGGCGGCGATCGTGGTGTGCATGCCGTCGGGGTAGATCGCGCGGACCTTCTCCTCGATCTGCTCGTGGCGGTTCTCGCCCCAGACGAGGACGCGGAGGGGGGCTGCGGGTGTGGTCACGGGTGATCCTTCTTCGTCGGAGGTGTCGAGGCGCCGGAGCGGCGGTTAAGCGCTTTACCGGCGCGTGCTCCTAGACTGCGGGACATCGCGCCCCCGCGTCAACCGCATCGGGCGCGGCACCCGGGAGGAGACGGCATGGCGACCATGCAGGACGTCGCGCGCCGCGCGGGCGTGTCGATCGCGACCGTCTCCTTCGTCGTCAACGCCACCAAGCCGGTCTCGCCCGAGACCGCCGCCCGGGTCCGCGAGGCGATGCGCGAGCTCGGCTACCGCCCGCACGCCCTCGCCCGCGCGCTGGCCCGACGGCGCTCGATGATGATCGCGATCGTCTACCCGCTGGTGCCCTCGCGCCCGCTGAACACCGCGACGACCTTCCTCGCCGGCGCCGCCGAGGCCGCCGCCGAGAACGGCTACTCGATCGTGCTCTGGCCCACCGTCGGCGGCTCGGAGAAGCTCGCCGATCTGCGCGCCGACGGGCTGCTCGACGGCGTCGTGCTGATGCAGGTGACCTCGGAGGACCAGCGGGTCGCGATCCTGCGCGACTCCGGCACCCCGTTCGCCCTGCTCGGCCGCACCCGCGACCCCTCCGCGCTCGACTGGGTCGACATCGACTTCGAGGGCATGGTCGAGGAGGCGCTCGAGCGCCTGGCCGCGCAGGGGCACCGCCGTATCGCGCTCGTGCTCGGACCGGAGGGCGGCGCCGACTTCGGCCCCTATGCGCGCACGCGGGAGGCCTTCGAGGGCGCCGCCGCTGCGCAGGGCCTGTCCACGGTCCTGCTCCACTGCGAGGAGACGCCGGCCGGCGGGCGCGCGCTGGCCCGCTCGCTCGACCCGGAGGCGGCCACGGCGGTCCTGGTGATCAACGGCGGAGCGGCGGTCGGCTTCGCGCACGAGCTGCGCCACCGCGGCGTGCGGGTGCCGGAGGACCTCTCGATCGTGCTGCTCGCCTCCGATCCCGACGTGGCCGACCTCGCGGATCCGGCGCTCGACGTGCTGGTCGCCCCGGGCCACGCCCTCGGGCGCCGCGGGGTGGAGGCGCTGCTCGCCCGCCTCGCCGACCCCGCCGCGCCGCTGCTGCAGGAGCGCATCGGCGGCCCCTGGCGCCCGGGCGGCTCGGTCGCGGGGCCGCGGGGGTGACCCGCGCCGCTGCTCCCGCCCGGCCGACCAGCGGTCAGTTCCGCGTCCGGTACGCGTGCGGCGTCAGTCCGTGGATCCGCTTGAACTGCCGCGCGAAGTAGAAGGAGTCGTCGTAGCCGGCGGCCGCGGCGACCTCGGCGATCGGCCGCTCCGTCATGTCGAGCAGCTCCCGCGCCCGCGCCATCCGCAGCTCCGTCCGGTAGCGCAGCACCGGCATCCCGAACCGGCGGCGGAAGAGCGCCGCGAAGTGCGACGGGCTCAGACGCGCCATCGACGCGAGCTCCGCGACCTCGATGCTCTCGGTGAGGTGATCGCGGAGGAACTGGGCGGCGCGCTCCAGTGCGGTGCTGCGCGCGTCGCCCGGCGGGCGGTCCGAGGCGAGGACCGCCATCAGATGCCAGGCGGCCCCCGATGCGGCGAGCAGGCTGTTCGTCGTCGCATCGCGCTCCAGGTGCGTGATCACCGCCGAGATCAGCGCGACCGCGGCGTACACGTCGGACAGGGTCCGGACCGGAGCGTCGGCCGTCGCGCGCGCCGCCCGCAGGAACTCGGGCAGATCGCTGCCGGTGAGGTGCAGCCACCAGAGCGTCCACGGGTCCTCGTCGTCGGCTCCGTAGGCGTGCGGCTCGCCGGGCGGCAGGAGGACGACCTGCCCGGCGGTCACGGCGAAGGCGCCGGCCGCCGTCGTGCACCAGCCCGAGCCCCGGGTGCAGACCAGGACGACGGCGTCGGCGATGGGCCGGCTCCGCACCCGCCCGTGCGAGCGCGCCTCGGGGAAGTGGCCGCAGTCGGTGACGAGGAGGTGCGCCGTCCCCGGCTGCGTCAGCGCCTCCCGCACTCGGGGGCGGGGGAGCACGTGCATGGTCTCTCCCGGGAACCCTGCGCCGATGGTCATCCGGAGAGCTTGCCCTCGGATCAGCGTTCTGTCCAGATCTTCCACCGGATGCGACCTGCGCCGCGCCGTCGGTCCGGCCTTGACTGGGCGTCATGCGCAATGACAACGCTGCCATTCTCGAGCCCGGAACCGGTCGAACGTCCAGGACCGACCCGCCTCCGCCGGAGGACGTGGACTCGAACGACGAGCTGTTCCTCCTCGGCCGCGACCTCGAGGAGCGCCCCCGTGCCGCCTGCGTGCCGGAGCACTACTGGGAGGAGGCCGTCTGGCGGGATCCGGGCGACGTCCGCTGTCTCGTCGCGCTCGCGCGGACGCTGACCGACGCCGCTCGCTTCGACGAGGCGGAGCGCCGTCTCCGCTCCGCGATCGCGCGGCTGACCTCCCGCGGCGCGCGACCGGCCGACTCCGAGGCGCACTACCGGCTGGGAGTGCTCCTCGGGCGGCAGGGGCGGGCGGACGAGGCGGTCGAGCCCCTCGGCACAGCGTGGAGGACGGCGGCCTGGCGGATCCCGGCCGGCGTCGCGCTCGCGCAGCTGCACGCCGCGGGGGATCGCCCGGCGGAGGCCGAGCGGGTGCTGCGCGAGGTGCTCGCGACCGACGCGCAGCACGCGCGGGCGACGGCCCTGCTCGTCACCGTGCTCCGCCGGACCGGGCGGGAGGAGGAGTCGACGGCGCTGCTGCGGGGACTGCTCGACCGGGACCCGCTCGACCCGTGGGCCCGCGACCTCGCCGGCCGGCCGCTCCCCGACGACGCCGCCGTCCTGATCGACACGGCGCTGGAGTACCGGGCGGCGGGGCTGCCGGACGACGCCCTGCGACTGCTCGCCCTCGCGGCCGCCGCGCAGGAGCGGACCCCGTCCGGGCGGATCGGGGCGCCGGCGCAGTACCACGCCGCGCTCCTGCACGAGCGCGAGGGCCGGACGGCTGAGGCGCAGGCCGCGCGTCTCGCGGCGCACGATGCTCCGATCGAGCGCGGCCGGGCTCTCCGTCTCGAGGACGTCGAGGCGCTCGAGGCGGCGGACCCCGACGACACCACCGCCCGCTTCCTCCTCGGCGACTGGTACGACGGGAAGGGCCGGATCGAGGACGCCTTCGCCGCCCGGTGGTTCGTCGCGGCCCACGATGCGAGGGCCCGCGTGCGGGTGCTCGCCCTGCGCGACCTCGGGGTCGCGTCCTGCGCCGCGTACGGCGATCCGGAGGCGGCGCTCGCCTACTTCGAGCACGCGCGGTCGATCGCGCCCGGCGACGCGCAGCTCCTCGCCGAGTACGACCGGCTCCGCGCGCACCTCGGGCACGAGGGGAGGCTCGCCCTGCTCGAGGAGAACGAGGCCGTCGTCCTCGAGCGCGACGACCTGACCCTCGAGTACGCGGCGCTGCTCGTCGAGGCGGGCCGGGCCGGGTGCGCCCAGCGGCTGCTGCTGGGGCAAAGGTTCGAGCCGGGGGAGGCTCGCGACGGTCGCGGGCTCGACGGTCGCGGGCTCGACGGTCGCGTTCTCGAAGGCCGCGTACTCGAGGTCTGGGACGCGACGATGATCGCGCTCGCCGACGCCTCCTCGCCGACCGACGCCCTCACCTTCCTCTGCGCCGCGCTCGCCCCGCCCGCGTGCCTGGGCGAGGTGCGCCCTCCGCTCGACGGCACCGCGGACCTCCTGCTCCGCCGAGGCGACGCGCGCTCGCGGCTCGGCGACGACGCCGGCGCCCGCGACGACTGGGACGCGGCGGCGGGCCTCACCGACGACGCGGTGACGGCTCCGCGCTTCGACGCGCAGACGGTCTCCGCGATCCGAGCGCTGCAGCACCTCGGCCGCGCGGCGGAGGCGGCCCGGCTGACGGCCGCCTTCGCGCAGTGGATCGAGGAGGAGCACCGTATCCCCGCGTCCGACGACTGGTCCCGCGCCGACCCGCTCTTCCCGCGCGACCCGCAGACCGACAAGGACGCGCAGCTGGCGCACTACCGCGCGCAACTCGCGGCGCTCGCCGAGGACGAGCTCCGAGTTGACCGCTGAGGCGGCGCCCGTCATCCGGCTCCGTCGGACGAGAAGCGCTGCCCGAGCGCGTCGTGACGACATCCCTTGGGAAGCGCACCCGGCTCGCGTCCCTGACGTCGAGTGGACCCCGAACGGGGCCTGCTTCCGTCGCAGAGCCCCGTCCGCGTCCATTCGTCGCGTCGCTCGCCGGCGACTGGACGGCTGACGGGGTCCGCTGGCCGGCTGAGGCCCGGTTCGCGTCCAGTCATGCTGATCGAGTAGCGCGTGCAGCGCGCGTGTCGAGATCCGCCCACCGTCGAGACAGCGGCCTGCAGAACCGCCCGCGTCAGTCGACAGCGGAGCTCACCCGGATCGCCCGCGCGCTCGGTCTGTCGAAGCCGTCGGAGGTGGGGACGACGGCGCAGCGTCTCGACACCGTCCGCGGGATCATCGACCGCGGAAAGCTCTACGGGTTCCGCCACCGGGCGATCGAGGCGTCGCTGACGAGCGAGTGGCCGCGAGTGGAGTGAGGCGCGCGGCGGTCCCGCTCAGCCCGCGTGCGGGAGCAGCACCTCCACCAGGCCGTCGGTGACGCGCGTCTCGAAGCGCGGCTGCGGCGAGGTGGCCGGGCCGCGGACGACCTCGCCGGTCTCGAGCGAGAAGGCGCTCGCGTGCCAGGGGCAGCTGATGCAGGCGTCGGCACCGGTGCCGCCGAGCTCGCCCTCGTCGAGGGGGCCGGAGAGGTGGCTGCAGACGTTCGAGAGCACGTCGACGCGGTCGCCGCGGCGGACGGCGAGCAGCGGGGTCTCGGCGACGGTCTTCTTCACGGGGGTGCTCTCGGGCAGCTCGGCGAGCGGTCCGAGGGTCTGCCAGCCGGTGGGGAAGCGGTGCGGGACGTCCTCCGTGTGATTCGCGCCCGCCGCCTGCCGGTAGCTGAGGTGGCCGCCGAGGTAGCCGCCGCCGGAGACGACGGCGAGGCCGAGCATGCCGAGCGCCTTCCCGCTCGCCTGCCGTCCGCGCACGCGCTGGACGAAGGACGCGGTGTAGAGGACGGTTCCGGCCACGTTGGCCGCCGCGTGGACGAGCCCGACCCGCTTCTGCTGCTCGTGCAGCTCGGACCAGTCGGTGTAGCCCGCGGCGGCGGTGGGCAGCACGCTGACCACGCCCAGGGCGATCAGGGTGCGAGCGGCGCGCTCGTTGCCGGGCAGCAGGTCCAGGACCGCCGCCGACACCCACGCGCCGGTGGGCACGAGCACGAGCAGCGGATGCACCGGGTGCCCGATCGGGACGCCGTGCAGCACGTCGCGCACGGGCTGCGGGCGGATGACCGCGTCGACCACCTTCTTGACCCGGTCGACGAGCGGATCGAGGGCGGCCACGTTCTCGAGACGGCTGACGAGACGGACGAGTTTCACTTCGCGCATGTCCCAGAGCACCGCGTACCCGGGGACCCCGACAAGGGGGTTGCGATCCTGGGGCGCCCGTCGATCGCCCGCCCGCGACGATCCTCCCTGGGAGGTGACGCGTCCCTTCGACGAGAAATGCTGTTCTGCACGGGCCTTGCCGACACTTCTCGTCGAACGGGCCGGGTCCGACCCTTGCTGATCGAGGAGCGCGCGCAGCGCCCGTATCGAGATCCGCCACCGTCGAGACGGCGGCCTGCAGGCCCGCCCGCGTCAGTCGACAGCGGAGAAGAACGCCTCGATCGCGCGGGTGAGGGCGACGAGGTCGTCGACGTGCGCCAGCTCCCGCGCGGAGTGCATCGACAGCAGCGGGACGCCGACGTCGACGGTCGAGATCCCGAGCCGGGTCGCGGTGAGCGGCCCGATCGTGGAGCCGCAGGGCACCGTGTTGTTCGACACGAACTCCTGGAACTCCACGCCCGCCCGCGCGCACACTCCGGCCCAGAGCGCCGCGCCGCGGGCGTCGGTCGCGTAGCGCTGCGAGGCGTTGATCTTGAGCAGCGGCCCCTTGCCGGCGACGGGCTGGTTCACCGGGTCGTGCTTCTCCGGGTAGTTCGGGTGCACGGAGTGGCCGGCGTCGGCGGAGAGGCACCAGGACCGCGCCATCGCGCGGGCGCGCTCGTCGACACCCGCGCCGAGCGCCGCGCCGATGCGGGTGAGCACGTCCTCGAGGAACGGGCCGCTCGCTCCGGAGCGGCTGGCGGAGCCCAGCTCCTCGTGGTCGAAGGCGGCGAGCATGCTGATGTGCGGCGCCGCGCTGTCGTCGGCGCTCGCCGCGAGCAGCGCGACGAGTCCCGCGTGCACCGAGCTGAGGTCGTCCATCCGCCCGGCCGCGAAGAGCGCGTCGTCGAGGCCGAAGCGCGCGGGCGGCTGGGTGTCCGCGGTGATGAGGTCGTAGCCGGCGATCTCGGCGGCACCGTCGAGCCCGGCCTTCGCGGCGAGGATCCCGAGCAGGTCCTTGCCCTCCGCGTCGCCGACGCCGTAGACGGGGACGGTGTGCTTCTGCCGGTCGAGCTTCAGGCCGTCGTTCGCCTCGCGGTCGAGGTGGATCGCGAGCTGCGGGATGCGCAGGAACGGGCCGGTCCGCACGAGCACCTCGGCGCCGTCGCGGGTGACGATCCGCCCCGCCAGCTCGAGCTCGCGGTCGAGCCAGGAGTTGAGCAGCGGTCCGCCGTAGACCTCGACGCCGGCCTGCAGCCAGCCCTTCGACTCCACCGTCGGACGCGGCTTCAGCGTGAAGCCGGGGGAGTCGGTGTGCGCGCCGAGGATCCGGAACGGCGTCACCGCGGAGGCGCCGGCCGGCACGTGCCAGGCGATGACCGCCCCGTCGCGCAGCACGTAGTAGCGCCCGGGGGCGGTCGGCCACGCGGCGCTCTCGTCGACCGGGATGAATCCCGATGCTGCGAGCCGCCGGGCGGTCTCGGCCGCGGCGTGGAAGGAGGACGGCGAGGCGGTGAGGAACTCGGCGAAGTCGGCGAGGTGGTCGGCGCGGGAGGTCATCAGGTCATTGAAGCAGGACCGGGACGTCTAGGTCGGGCTGCAGGTGCGCACCGTGATGCCGCCGATGCCCAGCGCGGTGGTGACCGTGTAGGACGGCGAGGTGCCCCGCCACGTCGTGCCGGTGAGCACCGTGGAGACCGTCACGGGCCAGGAGGAGCCGACGGCCAGCAGGGTGTTGACGGGGGCGAAGCTGATGGTGCGGACTGTCGGCTCGACCGGCGTCGTCGACGTCGTGGAGGCGCCCGTGCCGTAGGTGGCCACGATCCCGGTCTGAGTGATCGAAGCCGTCGGGACCGTGAAGTCGAGGGTCACCAGGCCCGCCAGGGAGACGGTGCATCTGTCGATCGTCGGCACCGCCAGGGCGCCGGTCGCGGCGGTCGTCGTCGCGAGCGCGGTGTCCGTGAAGGCGGCCGTGGTCCCCACCGGCGGGGGAGCGACGACGCCCGCGCCCGCGAGCAGCACGGCGGTGAGACCGAGGGCGCCCCCTGCCGCGTGCCGGTGCCGGCGGCGAGGGCCGGTCGCCGCCTGCGGGGCCGCCGTCGGGCGCGCAGTCCGCGTCGGAGCGAACGCCACCATCAGCAGCAGCCCGGCCAGCAGCCCGCCCAGGAACAGCGCCGGCGGGCTCGCGAGCGCGCTCACCACGTAGCCCACGCGGTTCACGCTCGTGAGCAGCAGGTCCACCCGGTCGACCACGTACGGCTCCGCGTCGTCCACCCCGTTCGCGTCGCCGCGCAGCACGAGGGACACCCGGTCGCCGCCGACCGGCGTGCTCGAGACCACTCGGTGGGTGATCCGCACCCCCGTGGGCAGCTCCACGCTCACCACGTCGCCCGGCCGCGCGTCGGCGGCGGGGATGTCGCGGGCGATCCCCAGCGCCCCTGTCTCGATCGCGGGCCCCATCGATCCGCTCTGGAAGACGAGCGGAGTGATGCCGAAGAGCAGCGCCGCGAGCGCGGACAGCAGACAGAGGGTGCCGAGCGCCGCTCCGACCGTGAGCAGGAGCTCGCGGAGCGCGGCCCGCATCCGCCCGGGGCGCGCGGGCACGTCGGCGCGCGCCGACGCCTCGGCGGGCTCGATCGCGTCGTGCAGCGGATCGTCCCGGTGGGAGGCGTCCGGCGACTCGGCGAGGTGGTGGGCGGTCGGCACAGGCTCAGGTGGTGGTCGCGGTGAAGGTGAGGGTGATGTTCGTCGACTGCGACTGCAGGGTGGTCGCCGCGGTGGTGGGCAGCGTGAAGAGCACGCAGAGCGTCTCCGACGCGATGACCTGCGGGGTGCCGGTGGCGCCGGCCAGGGGGCGGCCCGTGCCGACGAGGGTGCCCACCACCGAGGGTGCTGACGCGCCCGTGGTGGTGATCGCGGTGCCGCTGCAGGAGGAGGTGGTGCCGCCGGCGGGGTTCGTGGGCGTGCCGCCGGTGTAGACGGCGGCGGTGAGCGCGGGACCGAGCGTCCCGGTGCCGGCGCCGACGACGGTGTACGTGACGGGGAGCGTGCCGGTGTTGCTCACCGCGATCGCCACCGCCTGCGTGCTGCCGGGGCGCAGATTCGTGAGATTCGGGATGGTGATGGTGTCGGCGCTGTTGAGCTTGAGGTCGATGTTCCCGGTGCTGAACGTGGTGGTGGCCGTCGCGTTGTCCGACCAGGCCGCGAGGGTGGCGACGCCGCCGCCGCCGAGCAGGATGCCGACGGAGAGCAGGGCGCGCACGCGGACGCTGCGCGAACGGAAGCCGAGGGGGCGGCGCGCCGCGGCGTGGCGGGAGCGCGGCGAGGCCGAGGTGCTCGGCGGGAGTTCAGGACGGGACATCCGGGGACTGCCTTCGGGGTCGGTCGTGCGGGTCGGGAACGGCGGTGGCGGCGGACGGCGTGCGCCGGGAGCGCATCGCGAGGAGGAGGGCGAGGCCGGCGGCCATCGCGCCTGCGGCGGCGAGGAGCAGCGGCGGCGAGAGGGCGAGGCCGGTGGACGGCAGATGGAGCGGCCATGGACCGCGATCGTCGGCGGACCCGGCACCGGTTCCGGCCCCGTCGAGGCGCTCGCTGAGGGTCACGTTCAGCCGCACCGACGCGCTGATGCTCTGGTACTCGTCGCCCGCCGCCGGATCCATCAGGAACGTCAGGCTCACCGGAAGGACGCCGCCGGGCGGCACCGGGAGGCTGCCCAGGCTCAGCGATCGCCGGTCGCTCCTCGAGCCCGCGGGGGTCACCTCGAGCGACTCGGCGACCGGCACGCTGCGTCCCTCCGCCGTCGCCGTCACGTCCAGCACCTCCCAGAGCGGAGTGCTCGGCGGGGTGTCGAGCACCACCGTCACCTGGGCGTCCTCGGCGCGGCTGTTGCGCACGTACAGCACGGCGGTCGACGTGCCGCCGGGCACGATGCGCTCCGTCCCGCGGAGCAGCGGCTCGTCGATCCGCGGCGCGAACTCGTCGCCGTCGGTGCTCAGATCGAGCCCCTGCTCCGACACCGGCAGCGATCCGGGGGAGGCGACGAGGGCGAGCGCCGGCGCGAGGACAGGCGGAGCGATCGCGCCCAGCGCCACCGCGGCGACGGCGGCGGCCAGCCGCGCAGTCCACGCGCGCCGGGAGGGGCCGGTCACGACACCCTCCTGGACTTCCGGCGGCGGTCGAGCAGGGCTCCGCCGAACATCACGAGCGCGTAGCCGCCGAGGAGGCTCACGGCGACGATCGTCGCGATGCCGCGCTGCGGACCGGTGAGCGCGCTGTTCAGGTAGCCGAGCCACGGCAGGTGGTACCAGAGCACGCCGCGGACCTGCACCTCGCGCACCGGCTCCTGGTCGGCCACATTGTTCGCGTCACCCTGCGTGACGAAGGTGCGCTCGCCCCGCGCGTTCTCGGCCGTGGCGATCACCCGGTGCGTCACCACGGCGCCCTCGCCCGACGCGAGCTGGTAGGTGATCACCGTGCCGACCCCGATCGAGTCGCCGGGGACGGGCCGCATCACCACGAGCTCACCGGGCGGCAGCCCCGGCCGCATCGAACCGGTGAGCACGGTGTAGGCGGTCGCCCCGGTCACGCGGGGCACCACCACCGTCGCCAGCAGCACGCCCACGGTCACGAACAGCGCCAGCCAGGAGAGGACCCGGCCCGCCCAGGCCAGGGCGCCGTCCTCCTTGAGGCGCGGCGCCCTGGAGCGCACGGCGGCGTGCCGCCCCGCTCCGGCCTCCGCCTCGACGCTCACGGGGGCGCTCACAGCTGCTCCGCCCGGAAACGGAAGACGATGCCGGTGCTGGTGCTCTGCAGGGAGGCTTGCGGCGCGGAGGGCGACAAGGTCACGCGGATGCACCACACCTCGCTGCTCCCCTTCTGCAGGTTCCGGTACGCCGAGGTCGCCGAGCCGAGCGGCGCGGCGGTCACGAGCGCGAGACCGGTGGGCGTGCCGGTCGCCGGGCACGAGGCCGCCGACGACACGAGAGTCGCGGCGGTGGTGAACGCCGAGGCCGCGGCCGTCGGCGTCACGACGGTGCTGTCCAGCCGGTAGCGCAGGTCCTCGGTGCCGGCGTTGCGGAGCGTGAGCGGCGCCTGGGCGACGCTGCCCGGCCCCGCGTTCCTCGCATCGAGGGCGGTGAAGACGTGGTCCTGCACCTGCGCGGCCGCCGACCCCGCCAGCAGGTCCAGGCTGCCGGAGCGGAGCGTGGTGCCCGGCACGGTCTCCGCGTCGCTCCAGTAGGCGGCCGTGCCGATCCCCGCGAGAGCGAGGGTGAGCACGGCCGCTGCACCGAGGGCGACGGCGGAGAGCCGAGAGGGCATGGGGCTGCTGGGCGAAGCGGGCGCTGACTACGGCGTGACGGCTCCGTTGGGGGTCTGCGCGAGCAGCAGCTGGAACGAGGCGAGGTCGAGGGTCGAGTCCTGCCCATCGAGACCTGCGGTGGCGGGGTCGAAGGTGAAGGTCACGACGACCGGGAAGGTCTGGGTGTCGCCGTCCTCGAAGTCGAAGACGAGCGAGTCGCCGCCGTCGGTCTCGCCGTCGACGGTGAGCACGGTCGCGACGTACGGGGCGAGGGTTCCCGACTCGGGGGGCAGGACCGCCGAGAACGTCGCCTCGAGGTTCTTGCCGATACCGCTGACGGTCGCTGCGGTCGTGTACGTGATGACGTCGCCCGGCACGATGAGGTCGGTGGCGGGGTCGAAGAGCGCGCCCGTGGTGGTTCCCGGCGTCTCGTCGGCCCACGTTCCCGGGGCGACCTCGAGAGTCAGGTTGCCCGACTCGATCGCACCGGCGTCGATCGGCTCCGAGTCGCTCCAGAACGCGAGCGTGCCCGCGCCGCCGAGCAGCAGTACAGCAGCCGCGCCGGCCGCGATCGCGCCCTTGGTCGTCTTCTTCATCGTGATGGTCCCGTTCCCCGAGGAGTACCCGGGCGGCTTCGTAGCGGCCCCTCGCTCCAGGCGGAACGTAACCGGCGGCTGAGAAAACGGTCAAGATCGCCCGCGGGGGCGTGAAAGCGCTCGTCAGCGCCTTCTGCGAGGGGGTTCGTCCAGCCGGCTTACAGGCGGTCCGGGGCGCTCCGCCGGACCGGCAGGCCGTTCAGCGGGGCGGCAGTCCTCGGGACGACCCGTGCTGCGGCCCACGGCCGGGGGGCAGCGGAGGCGGGCGGACACCGGAGACGGGCGGTCCGGGGGCGGGAAGAGACTGCGTGAAGTGGCTGCTTCCCGTCGTGAATAGAGGGACAGTGGCAGGCGTGCGCCGCTAGGTCCGCCTCCGTCGGTCCTCGGAGCTCGTCACGGTCGTTCGTCCGGCAGTCCTCGTTCCTCACCGCTGATGAAGGGAAGAGGGGGGTCCTCCTCCCATCTCCCGCTCCTCGACTTCGACGAAGCTCAGGAGATGGCGGCGTGCTTGAAGAACACGCAGGTCGCGGACTGGGTGAACCCCCGCGGCACCGCGGACTTTAGGCCGCAGTTCGACGCGGCAGAGTTCGTCCGCGGCTCCGGCACGCTCTACTCCCTCTCCAAAGAGGGCGCCGGCACCGCCGGCCCCCTCGTCACCGCGCTCACCGCCGCCACTCTCGAGGCGGCGACCGACCTCGCCGACACCTCGCCCGGGGGCCGGCTGCGCACGCCCCTCGTCGGGATCCTCGATGAGGCCGCGAACGTGTGCCGGTGGCGAGACCTCCCCGACCTGTACTCGCACTTCGGCTCCCGCGGAATCCCGATCATGTCGGTGTTCCAGTCCTGGTCGCAGGGCGTCGCCGTCTTCGGCAAGGAGGGCATGTTGAAGCTGTGGAGCGCGTCGAACGCGTTCCTCTATCTCGGCAGCGTGAAGGAGAACGACTTCCTCCAGAACGTCTCCGAGCTCGTCGGGGACTACGACCGCGAAACGACCTCCGCCAGCTACAACAAGGGCGTTCGCTCGACCTCGACCGCGTTGAAGCGCGAGCGGATCCTGACCGTGGACGAGCTGGGAGCGATGCCCCGTGGCCGCGCCGTGATGCTCTCCACCGGCTCCCGCGCCGCGCTGCTGCGCACCATGCCCTGGTACGAGGGCACGAAGGAGAAGGTCGCAGCGATCAAGGCCTCCATTGCCGCCCACGACCCCGCGACCGCGCCAGAACGCGGCGCCGAGTCGACTCCTGTTGTAGCGACGGCCGCGCAGCCGGTCGTGACCAGCGCCGAGCCGGTCGTGGCGAGCGTCGAACCGGCTCCAGCGATCGACCTCGCCGCCTCCATGCGGGCTCTGATGGAGAACGAGGACGCCAGGCGGACGCAGGCGCAGCGTGACTGACGACGATCCGCTCGCGGGCGGAGACGTGCAAGAGGCTGCGGGCATCTCAGCCGCCTGCGACGGGGACCGCGACACTGCGGCTGCGTCGCTGCTCGGCGCTTTCGACGTCGACGCGATCGCCGCGAGAGAGGTCGCGGACGTCATCACCGGGATCATCGCCGGGATGACGAAGGAGGCCCTGGAACGAGCGCTCACTCCCGAGCGGGTCGAGTTGATGCAGGCCCGCGCCGAAGCGGCCGTGCAGCGCTCGTTCGAAGAGGACTCCGCCCCGACCCTCGTCTACGGATCCGCGGACGAGTGGCTGCGGAAGTACTGGCGGTACACGTACCGCCGCCGAGTCTCCGCCAAGGGCCAGGGCACCGGACGCTGGCGCGCCGACTGGTGGACCATCGACGAGGCCGTGCAACGCATCGAAGCGCTCTGGCGCAGCTGGGAAGCATCCCGCCTCGACGCAGGGCTCGGGATCAGCGCCTGGTGGATCAACCACGCCGAGCCGCATATGGGCGCCCTGCTGGCCACAGACGGGCCGTTCATAGGGGCGAAGGACGAGAACCTCCCCGGCGAACCACTTCCGTATTCAGCACCTCCGAAAGGAATGTTCGCGCCAGATAATTCTTCGTTCTGACGCCACCGCATCGGTTGAAGCACGCACCTGAATTGGTTCGAGCGCGGCAGTTGAATGCGAAGTTCTTGCAACGGGCTCGACAAGGCGCCAAGACCGTGCGCGCTGATTTCAGTAGCACGCCGGACACCAGTCCACGCCGCCGGGATCATAAACTCATGACCCCGCTCCACGAATTGAACGACGCACTCTGGTGGAGCACGTCTGCCGTCAACGTGAGCGGCACCTTCGCGCTTGGCGTTGCCGTGCTGATCCCGAGTTCCGGCTCGGGCGGCTCGGTCCGTTCCTGGTGACGATTGCGCCGGTCGCGCCGGCCGACACCAGTGCAGCGATCACTACGTGGCTGCTCCGGGATGACTCCGCCAATGTGAACGACGTTATCCTCGCCACCGGCGGCGCGTGGTTGGTGCAGTAGCGGCAAGCGAGCGCTCTGTCCACGACCAATCCTTCGGAGCGCTCAACCAGAGGTCTGCTTATCTGGATCTTGCCCGCGCACAGCAGGCGCGTGCTGCAATCGGACAGATGGAACGGCGGTCCCCGCGCCCGTGAGCAGTTGCTGCAGACCCGCGCCGTAGAGCTCGACGACCTCGTCGACCGGGGCGCCGCGGAGGTACTCGTCGTCGTAGACGACGAGCGCCGACATGAGGCCGACGAGCTGCGCGGCGAACAGGTGCGCGCGCAGCTCCGCGTTCTCCCGTTCGATCAGCGGGACGATCGGAGTGACGAAGCGCTCGATCATCGACTCCTGCAGCGACGAGCGGATGTCGGACCTGCCCGAGGCGCGGACGACGGTGCCGAAGACGCTCAGGCCGCCGCGGCGCCGCCCCATCAGGATCTGGCGCACGACACGGCGGCCGAGCTCGTCGACCGGGCCCTCGATCATCGCCCTCAGAGCCCCCGAGCCGTCGACGGTCTCGATGAACAGCGCCTCCTTCGAACTGAAGTGGCGGATCACGATCGCCGGATTCACGGCGGCGGCCGCAGCGATGTCGCGGATCCCGGTCGCCTCGAAGCCCCGCTCGGTGAAGAGCCGCGCGGCGGCGGCGCGGATCTCGTCCTTGACGGCTGCCGATCGGTCTCGGCGGGTCGCGTGCTCGGCCATGCGGTCCTTCCTGAAAGTCCTCGCACACAGCGTCGAGGGATCTCGGCGGCGAAGACGTCTTGACCCCAAGTGTAAACGTCGATTACTTTGCAAACACCGTTTACTCGAGGAGCCCCTGTGTCCACTGCCACCGATCCGCCGGCTCGGGCCGAACCGAGGCCGGCGAACTCCGTCCGCCAGGTCCTCGTCGCCCTCCTGCTGCCCCTCTTCTTCGTCGTCGTGTTCCCGCTCGCCTTCGTCAGCGCGCTGCACGACCCCACCCCGAACGACCTGCCCGTGCTGGTCGTCGGCCCCGACCAAATCGTCGCTCCGATCGCCGAGGGGCTGGACGACACCGCTGAGTTCTCGGCCGAGCGCACCGACGTCGTCTCGGAGGCCCGCGCGAGCGTCGAGGAGCGCCGCGTCGACGGCTCGATCGAGATCACCGCGGTGCCCGCCGCCGACCCGGCCGCTGCGCCGACGTTCACCGTCACCACCTACGTCGCCGGGGCCGAGGGGCGCTCCGTCTCCGGAGCCGTGCAGGGCGCGGGCGACCAGGTCGCCGCCCAGCTCGGCACCACCGCGACCGTCGTCGACGTCGCTCCGCTCGCCGCCGCCGACTCCCTCGGCACCGGGCTCTTCTACCTCCTCACCTACACGTCGCTGGGCGCCTACCTGGTGATCATCGTGCTGATGCAGGTGATGCCCGGAGCGCCGCTGCGCATCCGCTACGCCGCGATCTCGATCGCCGCGGTCGTCGCGCCGCTGATCGTGTTCGGTCTCTCGTCGATCTTCCTCGGCGACTACGGAGCGAGCTTCGGCTCGATCGCGGGCCTACTCGGAGTGAACGCGCTCTACGTGTTCACCGTCGGCTGCGCCGCCATCCTCATCGAGCAATTCCTGGGCAAGGTCGCGACATTCGGGATCATGGGCTTCGTCGTGTTCTTGAACTTCCCGAGCGCAGGCGGGGCCGGGTCGGCCGCGATGCTCCCCGACTTCTGGCAGGGAGTGCACAGCGTCTACTTCGGCGCCGGGGCCTTGGAGTCGTTCCGCTCGATCGTCTACTTCGACGGCAACGGGGCGGCCCGCTGGGTTCTCCAGCTGCTGGCCTGGACCTTCGGGCTGATGCTCGTCACCTTCATCGTGCACTTGAGCAAGACCGTTCGGCGCCAGCGCTCCGAGCTCGCCGAGCTGCACGCCGGGGCTCGGTCCACGGAGCAGGAGCCCGAGTCGCCCGCCGAACCGGAGTCCGAGCCCGAGCGCGCCCGCCACGCCCGTGTCGAGACCTACGTCCTCGACGACCCCCAGCCGCCGTCCGCCGTCGAGGACACCTCGCGGCCGTCGATCACCTCTGGAGAAGGAGTCCTGCGATGAGCGAGAACCGCCCCTCGGCCCCCCGCACCGCCGGCATCGACCTCACGATGCCCGAGAACCACCTCGACGTCGTCGCGACCCCCGGGTCGGTCGACCCGTCGCGGACGGCGTCGCTGCGCACGCGCCTGATCGCAGTGATCTCGATGCCGCTGTTCTTCCTCGTCGCGTTCAGCCTCGCCTACGTCAGTGCGGGCCACGCGCCGGTGCCGCACGACCTGGCGATCACCGTCGCGGGGCCGGCCACGCTGACCGACTCGGTCGCCGACGCGCTGGCCGATCGCGCCGAGGGAGGCTTCGACGTCACGCAGACGACGTCGGCCGCCGACGCGCGCGCGGCCGTCGCCGACCGCGAGGTCGTCGGCGCGGTGATCGTCGACGGCACCTCGGTGACCACGGTCATCGCCTCCGGAGGAGGACGCCTCGCCTCAGCCGTCGTTCAGCAGGTCGGCGATCAGATCGCGGTGGAGCAGGGGACCACGGCTGTGATCGAGGACACCGCTCCGGTGCCCGCGGACGACCCGGGCGGATCCGTTCTGTTCTTCTTCCTCGTGATCTGCACGGTGGGCGCCTTCCTCAGCATCACCGCGATCAGCCAGGCGCTCCCGCGCGCGGGTGTGAAGGGCATGCTCGCGACGGCCGCCGGTGCAGCGCTGCTCGTCCCCGTCCTCGGTTTCTCGATGATCAGCCTCTTCGTCGACTTCGGCGTGAATTTCGGCCAGGTCGCCGCGGTCATCGGAGTGGGGATGCTCTACTGCTTCACCGTCGGGGTCATCGCGACGCTGCTCACGGCGCTGCTGGGGCAGGGCGCGGTGCTGGCCGAGATCCTGGTCCTCGTCGCCCTCAACTTCCCGAGCGCAGGAGGGAGCTCACCGGAGTCGATGCTCCCGCCGTTCTGGCAGGTCGTGCACAACGGCTGGCTCGGCTCCGGAGGCTTCGAGGCCATGCGCGGGATCCTCTTCTTCGACGGCGCCGGGATCGGCCGCTGGCTGCTCCAGCTCGGCATCTGGACGATCTCGGCGCTCGTACTCACACTGCTCGTGGCGCGCAGGAAGAGAAGCGAACCCGTCGACGGGACCGCCGGCGCGATATCGGCGGCAATTTGAGCCTCCGCCTAGGACCGCCCGTCCGTGCTCAGGCGTGAGCGGGCGGTCCCGCCTCGATTGGGAAGGCAGGGACGGAGCGACCAGCGCGACAACGTCCGCGGTGCGCTCCGCCACCGCCGCCAGGTCGGTCGCGACTAGGACGTGCAGTCTGGCGCCGATCACAACGTCCGCGATGACCTCGACATTACCGGCGCGTCAGGCTGCGGCGATGACCTCCGCACGGCCGCGGTGAGCAGCGCCCTGAACAGCGCGGCGGCCTGATCGTTGAGGATTCGCGCCGTCGAGGCGCGTATCCAAGCGGCGAGATAGGCGCGCAGATCGCGGGACGCGGTAGCGAGGAAGGAACCGAAGGCACCTCCTCGGCGAGGACCGCCGCGGGCACGAGCAACTCCTTCGTGCGCGTCCAGCAGTAGACCGTGGGGCCGCCGACTCCAGCGGTTTCGGTGATCGTCACCAGCATCGATCCCCTGATCACCGGCGGAGTGGTCGCCGCCGTCCGCACCGGCTAGGCACCCTACCCGGCCGCCGACGGGGCGGATCTTCTATGCCGACCAGGGCTCGTGTGCTGGTGTCGCGGCGATGTCGGCGGCGAGCAGGCGTCGCCTTCCGGACCGGCACCCATAGGCCAACGGGCGAGAGTACCCGCGTGCCGAGTATTGACAGGCTTCCCGTCTTCTTCCATACTTTCGTTGCGTTGTAGGATACTGGTGTTCCTTTAAAGAAAACAACCGAACGATTTCTTTGTTTGCCTGACTCACCGCGCCGATGGGCACCGTCGCCTGTCAGGGAGGATATTGATGACTGTGATCGATGTGGGAGTCGGTGTCGCCTCGGCGCCGATACAGCCCGTCGCTGCTGCACGGATCTCTCTTCCGTCGACTCTCCCCGTCCTGTTCGGCAGCGAGATGGGCAACGCCGAGATCGTCGCGGACAACCTCGGCGAGGCGCTGACGGCGCGCGGGATCAACGCGGAGTGCCTCGCGCTGAACGATCAGCCCGTTGACGCACTCGCGGGTCTGAACGTCGCGCTCATCGTCATCTCGACGTGCGGAGAGGGCGACATGCCCTATCTCGCCGACCAGTTCTGGAGCACTCTGGAGGAGGAGTCGCCCGATCTCTCAGGGCTGCACTACGCGGTCCTCGCGCTCGGAGACAGCGGATACACCTACTTCTGCGGAGCGGGAGTCCGGATGGACGACCGACTCGCGCAGCTCGGGGCAACCCGTCTGGCCAGCCGGGTCGACTGCGATGTCGACTACGAGATCCCGGCCGACCGGTGGATCGCCGAGCGGGTCGAGCAACTGACCGCGCTCACCGGGGGCGGGGTCGCCTCCGGTGAGTCGACCGCGGAGACGACGTCGCTCGCGTCGACGGCCTCGCAATGGACCCGGGATCGACCCTTCGAGGCTGCTCTGCTCTCGACGGAGCTGCTCTCGGGACCCGGCAGCGCGAAGGAGATCCGGCACTACGAGCTCGACCTGACGGGCAGCGGCATCGCCTACCAGCCCGGTGACTCGATCGCGATCGTGCCGACGAACGACCCGGACGCCGTCCAGCGGTTCCTCGAGTCGACCGGGTTCTCGGGCGACGAGGACTGCAGCGGGGTGCCGCTCCGTGTCCTCGCCGAGCGGCGCTGGGAGCTGCGCTACCCGTCCGCCGGCCTCATCGATCTCGTCGCGACCCGCTCGCCCGACAGCGATCTCGCCCGGGCCCTCGCCACGGGGCTCGAGGCGGGCGATCACCTCGCCGTCGAGGAGTGGATCCGGATGCACGGGGTCTGCGAGACCCTCGCACAGCTGCGGGAGCCGCTCGCACTGGACGAGCTCGCTCCGGTGATGAGCCCGATGAGGTACCGGGCGTACTCCATCGCGTCGAGCCCGATCCGGCACCCCGAGGCCGTCCACCTCACCGTGGCGACCCAGCGCAACGCGGACGGGGCCGTGCTCCTCTCGGGCGTGGGCAGCGGACATCTGGCCGACCGGCTGCCGACCGGGGCGACCGTTGGCGTCTACCCTCTCCCGAACCGCTCCTTCCGGCTCCCGGCGGACCCGTCCACCCCGATTGTCATGATCGGACCGGGTGTGGGTGTGGCTCCGTTCCGCGGATTCCTGCAGCACCGCGCGGAATCGGCCGACCGCGGACCCGCCTGGCTGTTCTACGGCGACCAGCACGAGGCGTCGGACTTCAGCTACCGCGAGTTCTTCGAGGGTCTCCTCGCCGACGGTGTGCTCACGCGTCTGGACACCGCGTTCTCGCGCGATCACGCCCAGAAGGTCTACGTGCAGGATCGGATGCGGGAGAACGCTGCCGAACTCGTGTCGTGGATCCAGGACGGCGCGTACCTGTACATCTGCGGCGACGGCAAGCGGATGGCGGCCGACGTCGACGCCGCACTGAACGACATCGCCGCCGAGCGTCTCGGTCCGGAGGCGGGCCGGCGGCTGATCGAGCAGCTGCACCACGAGAAGCGCTACCTCCGCGACGTCTACTGATGCGGGCGACGGGACCGCTCGGGTCCGGTGGGGGATCGGGGAACCGCAAGCTCCCCCTCCCCCCGACCATCCGATGCGGACCGCGGCGCGGAGGTGCGCGGTGACCAGGGGCCCGACGCCGGTCGGCAGGACCGTCGCGGTCCTCGCGTTCGCCGGCTTGAGCGCCTCGTTCATGCAGACCCTCGTGGTCCCGCTCCAGGCGCGACTGCCCGCGCTCCTCGGCGCGTCCAGCGACGACACTCCCTGGGTGATCACCGTCACGCTCGTCGCCGCCACGGTCGTGACTCCGATCGCCGGACGCCTCGGGGACATGTTCGGCAAGCGGCGCGTCGCGGTCGCACTTCTCATCGTGCAGGCCGTGGGTGCGGTCCTCGCCGGTCTGGCCGAGGATCTCCCGCTCATGCTGGTTGCCCGTGCTCTGCAGGGGGTCGCCGCCGGTGTCGTCCCGCTCGGCATCTCGATCCTGCGCGACGTGGTCGCGCCCGGACGCATGGGCTCGGCGACCGCGCTCGTGAGCGCGACTCTCGGCGTCGGCGGAGCGCTCGGTCTGCCCCTCAGCGCGTATGCAGCGGAGGCCCTCGACTGGCATGCGATCTTCTGGTTCGCGGCGGTGCTCAGCGTCGCCGCGATCGCCCTCTACCTGAGGGTCGTGCCGGCCAGCGCGCTTCGGACGCCCGCCCGGATCGACGTCGTCGGCATGGCGGGGCTGGCCGTGGGACTCGTCGGCGTGCTGATCGCGGTCTCGCGCGGCGGGACGTGGGGCTGGGCGGATCAGCGGACGCTCGGCTTCCTCATCGGCGGTCTGGTCGTGCTCGTGCTGTGGACGCTCTGGGAGCTCCGCGTGCGCGATCCGCTGATCGATCTGCGCGCCGCTCTCAACGGCGCGGTCCTGATCACCAACATCGCCTCGGTCGCGGTCGGCTTCGGTCTGTTCGCCTCGAGCATCACCTTCCCGCAACTGCTCGTGCTCCCCGAGGCGACCGGCATCGGGCTCGGTCTGCCGCTGGTGGTCGCGGCGCTGATCCTCGCTCCGTCCGGTCTGATGATGTTGGCGGTCTCTCCCGTCGCGGGCTGGATCCAGCGCCGTCACGGGCCGCGGCCGCTCCTCGTGGTCGGCTCCCTCGTCGTGGCCGTGGGCTACGCCCTCGCGCTGGTGCTGCGCAGCGAGGCGTGGCAGATCCTGGTCGTCAACATCCTGCTCGGGATCGGCGTCGGACTGGCCTACGCGGCGATGCCCGCCCTGATCATGCGCGCCGTCCCCGTCAGCCAGACGGGCGCGGCGAACGGCCTCAATGCGCTCGCTCGCTCGCTGGGCACCACAGCGGCGGCCGCTGTCATCGGCGCCCTCCTCGCCCAGTCGACGGTCACGGTCGGCGGCGCCACCGGACCGAGCGGCGCGGGATTCACGGCCGCCCTCGCCCTGGGGCTCGGAGCGGCGCTCATCGGAGCGATCGTCGCCGCGGCCATCCCTCGTCCGTCGGCCGCGGAGCCGGCGACCCCCGATCGGCCCTGAGCCCGGGCACACGAGAACGGGCCGTCTCCGAAGAGGCGGCCCGTTCTCGTGTGCCCGGTCAGGAGGCGCTGTGCGGAGCTCCCAGGGGGCGCAGCGGAGCGAGGATGGTCACGGTCGTGTCCATCGCCGTGGTCGCCGTGAGCGTCGCGCCGAAGACCGCGTTGCGCGCCTCCACGGCCGACCCCTCGATCGTGTAGGCGGTCACGAAGCGCCCGGGGCCCGAGGCCGGGTCGGCGGTGAGCACCTCGTAGCGCTGGGCGCTGACGAAGCCGGGCAGCTGCAGCAGCTCGGGGATGTGGACGGTCGAGTACCACTCCTCGAACTCCGCTTCGCGGCCCTCGACGGGCTCCGCGAAGCCCAGGATGATCTCGTGCTGGGGGGAATCGCTCATGATGGTCTCCTCGATCGATCGGTCAGGTTCGGGTCAGCGAGCCAGGGCCGTCGCGACGGCCCGCTCGTCGGAAGTGGTGGAGAACGCGCCGTTGTAGTCCTCGGTGGAGGCGACGTTCCCGAGCATCTCGTGCAGCGTCGCGCGGCCGCCGGGGTTCAGGAGGAACTTCTTCGCCTTCCCCTCGACATTGGCCCCGTAGTAGTGGCTGTGCTCGGCCGAGAAGATCGACAGCGGCGCGAGGGTCTCGATCATCGTCATCCACGCGGTCTGCTGCTCGAGCGTCGGCTCGAAGGTGTCGAAGCCGTGCTCCCGCGCATGGATGATCGTCTCGAGGATCCAGTCGACCTGGTCCTGCGAGTAGCGCGGGTAGTTCCCGCCGCCGGCGCCGTGGGGGCCGCCGGGGAAGAAGAAGTTCGGGAGGTCGTGCGCACTGAAGCCGCCGAAGTCCGACGGGCCGTCCTGCCAGTCCGTGCTGAGGTCGAGGCCGTTGCGCCCCGTGACGCCCATGCGTGTCAGGGCACCGGTTCCGAAGTCGAAGCCCGTCGCGTAGGCGATGATGTCGTACTCGCGGTGGCCGGCGGTCGTCTCGATGCCCGTCGCGTCGATCCGGACGATCGGCGTCTCTCGCAGCGAGATCAGCGACGCCTGCGGCTTGTTGAACGACTCGAAGTACCCGGTCACGAAGGGGGGCCGCTTGGCACCGAACAGGTGGTCCTTCGGGATGAGCCGCTCGGCGGTCTCGGGATCCTCCACGATCCGCCGGATCTGACGCGCGAGGAACTCGCAGAACTCGCGGTTGGCCTCGCGGTTGGTCGTCATGTCGTGGTAGTTCGAGGTGAGCTTCGCGAAGCCGGGGCTCGTCCAGATCCTCTGGTAGAACTCCTCCCGCTCCTCGGGGCTGTCGTCGGTCGAGACCTTGCCCGCGAAGCGGTGCAGGAAGCCCGACGGCGACGTCGAGAGGGTGTGCACGATCTCGTCGAAGTTCTCCTGCAGCCACGCGTGGCGCTCATCGGTGATCGGCGCGTTGTTCAGCGGTGTCGTCCACGTAGGCGTCCTCTGGTAGAGGTCGACGGCGGCCACGGTGTCGACGACGGCCGGGAGCAGCTGGGCACCGCTCGGTCCGTTGCCGATGATCGCGACCCTCTTCCCGGTGAAGTCGAGGGGAGTGTGCGGCCAGGCTCCCGTGTGGTGCGCTTCGCCCTGGAACGAGTCGATGCCCTTGATCTCGGGGTAGTGGGGGACGGAGAGGCCTCCCGTCGCCGAGATGATCCAGCGGGCTCTGACCACCGTGCCGGTGCTCGTCGTCACGACCCACGCACGGCTCGGCTCGTCCCGGATGACCGAGACGACCCGCTCGCCGGTGCGGATGCGACCGCGCAGGTCGAAGCGGTCGACGACGTGGTTGAGGTAGCTCTCGATCTCGGGCTGCGTCGCGAACTCCTCCTGCCAGCGCCACTCGCCGAACAGCTCCTTCGAGAAGATGTACCCGTAGGTGTAGCTCTCCGAGTCGAATCGCGCGGCGGGATACCGGTTCCAGTACCAGACGCCGCCGATGCCGTCGCCGGCCTCGAGGGTCATCGCGCGGAAGCCCGCGTCGACGGCGCGGTAGAGGGCGTAGATGCCGACGACCCCTGCTCCGATCACGAGGACCTCGGTGTCGAGCTCGTCGTCGTACGCGTCAGCCATGGGTGTTCTCCTGCTCCATCGAAGGGGGCCGAGGTCGGCCGTGGTTAGAGAATAAGCACTCATGCTCAAAAAGGTCAACGTTCTTTCCTGCGCGCTGTGCGGGTAACCTGCTCACTACTGAGCACTGATTGCGAATTATCGGCGAGCCCACCTGCTGGGGCTTCCGCAATCAGCCGGCATCGATTCGAAGGAGAATGATGAACGCACCGACCGATCTGCGATTCGACGGACGGGTGGCCGTGATCACCGGCGCCGGACGAGGGCTCGGACGGGCCCACGCACTGCTCCTCGCCCAGAGGGGCGCTCACGTCGTCGTCAACGACCTCGGGGGCTCCAAGGAGGGTGTCGGCAGTGACAGCGGTCCGGCGCACGAGGTGGTCGAGGAGATCCGCGCAGCCGGCGGCTCGGCCGCGGCCGACACCCACGACGTGGGCTCGGAGGAGGGATGCCGCGCGATCGTCGACACCGCCGTGAAGGAGTTCGGGCGCATCGACATCGTGGTGAACAACGCGGGCATCTCGCGCTGGGCGTCCTTCCCGGAGGCGGACGCCGACAACCTCGAGCGCACGCTCGACGTCCACCTGCGCGGCACCTGGCACACCACTCGGGCCGCCTGGCCGTACTTCGAGGAGCAGGGCTACGGCCGGGTGATCACGACGGCCTCGACGGGCATGTTCGGTCTGCCCGACAACCTCGCCTACGCGACCGCGAAGGGTGCCCTGATCGGCTTCACTCGGAGTCTGGCCGTCGCGGCGGCGCCCAAGGGCATCCTGGTCAACTGCATCGCACCCAACGCGGTCACGCGGCCGAGCGAGACGACGGGCAAGCCGAACATCGTCACCGCTTCCCCGGCGGGCGAGGCGCAGCGGCAGGCGATGGACACCGCGCTGGTGTCGCCGATGGTCGCACTCCTCGCCCACGAGAGCTGCCCCGTCAACGGCGAGATCCTCGTCGCAGGAGGCCGCCGTTTCGCGCGCTGGTTCCTCGGAGTCACTCCGGGGTGGCTCGCCGACGGTGACGGCGCGCCCACCGTCGAGGACGTCGCGCAGCACTGGGCCGAGATCAACGACCCCGACGGCTACTACGCCCCCACCGACCTGATGGACTGGGCCGGCCGGTTCATGTCGCACCTGAGCGCCTGAGGCGTCTTCCGCTCGCGCGCGGGCGGGCGTCGCCGCGAGGTGCGACCCGTCAGCGCCGGGCGGGCGCGACGATACCGGCGGACAGGAAGGCGACGAGGTCCTCGAGGAGCTCGTCGATGCCGGCGCGCATCCGACCGCGCCGCTGCAGTGCCGACTGGTAGCGGGCGAGAGCGTGCACCGAGCTCGTCATCGCGAGTTCCCAGCGTTCGGCGAGCAGCTCGGCGGGCAGCTCGGGGAGGAGCTGCTCGAGGAGCGCTCCCAGAGTGAGCACCGAGGCTCCGGCGTGGATGTCGGCGCCGCCGAGCCCCTCGTAGCCTCCCGCCTCCGTGATGAGGAGGGAGAGGAACGCGAGGTAGTGGTTCTCGGGACGGATGTGGAGGGCCAGCGGCCGGACGAACGCCGACACGACATCGGTGATCTCCGGTGTCCGGCCGCCCGCGGCGAGCGAGGCGACGACCCGGGTGCGCTGCGTCTCGCTCTCGGCGCCGCGGGACTCCATGATCGCCTTGACGAGCTCGTCGCGATCGCCGAAGTGGTACTGGACGGCGGCGTGGTTGCGCTGTCCGGCAGCGACTCCGATGTCGCGCAGCGGGACCGCGGTGATGCCCCGCTCCGCGAACAGCCGTTCGGCCGCGTCGAGGATCAGCTGACGGGTCGCGGCGCCGCGGACGTTCCCGCGTTCGGGGGCGGGTCGGCGCTCGGGGCGCCCCGCCCCGCCGCGAGGCGCTGTGGAGGGCATGGCTACGAGGGTAGCCTCACGCTGATCTCGATCGGCGCGAAGGGTGTGCCGGCCTCGTAGGTCTCGCCGAAGAGACCGACGGCCGATCCCGTGAGCTGGGAGGGCAGTCCCGACCAGTGCAGCACACCCTCGTCGTAGACCGGCGGGACGCCGGGGGTGACGACCAGTGGCACCAGATCCCGCGAGTCGGCCGCGGTCCGAGCGAGGAGGACGCCGCCCGAGGGGCCGACGACGAGGTGCGGATCGTGGAGCTGCACATCGAGGAACCCGTGGTGGGCCTGGAACCGCACGGCACCGCGGAAGGCGATCCGCCAGTCGTCACCGTCCTGGTCGAGTCGGTCCACCGGGAACACGAACCGACCGGCCCCGTCGCGCTGAGCGCCTCCGCTGGTCTCGGCGGTTCCGTGCGACAGCATGGTGACGTAGTGCACGAAGGAGTCGCGCACCGCCCACGAGAGGGCCTCGACCGCGGGGGCCGTCTCGGTCACGGAGTCTGCTCGCCGGAGGGGAAGCCGTCCAGTCCCGGGTCGAGGCGCAGATCGAGCACGCGGAACGCGAGGCTGTGCATGTCGTAGGTGGACACGGTGAAGGTGAAGTCGATCAGCTGCCGGCGGTCCAGCACGTCGGCCAGCGCAGCCCAGGTGTCGTCGCTCACGGCGCGGTCGACGATCATCTCGTCGACGGCGCGGACGAGGGCGGCGTCACCGGTGACCCAGCGCGGATCGTCCGGACCCACGGTGAGGGCGTCGAGCTCGGCGTCGCTGAGATGACCGGCTGCCCGAGCGGAGCGGACGTGCTGAGCCCATTCGTACTCGCCGCGGGCCAGCCAGACCGTCCGGATGATCGCGATCTCGCGGACGCGATCGCTCAGCGTCGAGGAGCGCAGGTGGTTCGAGAACGGCAGCCAACCCCGGATGAAGTCGGGGTGCCAGGCGTAGATCCCGAGGATGTTCGCCTGCGGTCGGCTGCCGGGGCTGGACGGCCGGCCGCCGAACAGGGGCGCGAACGCCTGGTCGACCTCATCGGTCCAGTCGTCGACAGGGCGCGGCGGGAAGCGGGGAGTGCCGCCTCCGCTCCCACTCGAGGTGACCGCTTCGTGCGTCCGGGTCTCGGGGGACTGCTCCTCGTCGCCTCTATACTGCGCGTCAGGCATGGCGGGCGCTCCTTCCACTGCGAGGTGAGCGCAGGATCCGGCGGAACCGGCCACCGAAGGGCGGTCTCCTCGGGTCGTGCACTAACGTTGTGCTCAACGGAACAGTTGTTCCATTGCGTGACCCAGGATGGCCGTCGCCATCGGGAGAGTCAAGTCACCGAGCGGAGTCAGTCTCATGAGCGAGTCCACGGAACCGGCACAGCCGTCGCCCGAGGGGCGTCGTCGACACCCTCTCGCGCGGGGAATCGGACTGCTCGCCCTCATGGTGGACACCGATCAGGAGACGCACGGCGTCCGCGAGCTCGCGGGACGACTCGGTGTCAGCCCGAGCACCGTCCATCGCCTCGTCACCGACCTCGAATCGCTCGGCCTCGCGAGTCGGACCGCGAACGGCTCCTACCGGCTCGGACTCGAGTTCCTCCGGCTGGCGTGGACCGCGGCCGACCGGTTCCCGATGCACGAGGTTGCCATCGACACCCTGCGGGAGCTGACCGAGCAGTCCGGCGAGTCCTCCTTCTTCGGCGTCTACGGCGAACCTCGACAGGAGATGATGTTCACCTTCACGGTGGAGTCCCCTCATCCGCTGCGCTACGCGCTGCCGCAGCACGAGTGGCTGCCGCTGCACGCCGGAGCGAGCGGCCTCGCCATCCTCGCCTTCCTTCCCGAGGAGGTCCGGGAGGAGGTCCTCTCCCGGCCGCTGGCAGCGACGACCGGCCGGACGATCACCGATCCCGTCCGGCTGCGCGAGAGGCTCGAGCGGATCCGCGCGGACGGGTACTCGATCACGCACGGCGAGCGGATCGAGGGAGCCATCGCCATCGCTGCTCCTGTCTTCGGGCCGCTCGGCTCCGTCGCCGGATCGACGGGGCTCACTCTTCCGGATGCTCGCTTCAAGGATGCGCACGAGGCCTCGCTGACCTCGCTCGTCCGGGAGATCGCCGATCGCCTCAGCGGCTACATGTCGGGGTCGCGGGACCCGAGGACCGGGATCCTCCGCCGCTCAGCGGAGTTCGGGGACCGCGTCTCCGATTGACACTCCGCCGCACCGCAGCGAGAATGAAGTCGTTGCGTTGTAAGGACTACTTGTTCTCTTCAAGAGAACAGCCGGTTCTCCTCCGCTGCACGCCCGGCGAGCACAGGTGCTCGCGTGCTGATCGATCGAGGAGATCATCCATGGCTGTTCCCGATTCCTCCCGTCATGTCGTGATCGTCGGGGCGTCCCTCGCCGGGACGCGAACAGCGCAGGGTCTGCGCGCACTCGGATTCCCGGGGAGGATCACCCTCCTCGGCGCCGAGGACGAGCTGCCCTACGACCGGCCGCCGCTCTCGAAGGATCTGCTCCGCTCGGACTGGTCGGACGAGGCCGTCGCCGCGAACCGGCTGCTGACGGAGGACGAGCTCGCCGAGCTCGACCTGGACCTGCGCCTCGGGGTCGCCGCGACCGGACTCGATCCGTCGACGCGCACCGTCACGCTGTCCGACTCCACCGAGATCGGCTACGACGTCCTCGTGATCGCGACGGGCGCTTCTGCGCGACCGTCTCCGTGGCGGCCCGCATCAGGCGTCCTCCAGCTGCGCACGCTCGCCGACGCGCGGGCGATCGGGGCGGCGCTCGCCCGGAAGGAGCCGATCGTCGTGGTCGGCGGCGGCTTCATCGGGACCGAGATCGCGGCGGCCGCGATCCGAGCGGGCTGCCCCGTGACCGTGGTCGACCCGGTACCCGAGCCGATGGCCCGCCTGGTCGGTCCCGAGATCGCTCGAGAGCTGGTCGACCTGCACGAGCGGCACGGAGCCGCGACGCGCTTCGGGGTCGGGGTGTCCGCGATCGAGGGCGAGCAGGGCGACCTGAGGGTGGTGCTGGCGGACGGCAGCGAACTGCGGGCGTCGACCGCCGTCGTGGGTATCGGATCCGTGCCGTCGACCGGATGGCTGGCCGGATCCGGTCTCTCGCTGGAGAACGGCGTCCGGACCGACGACGGACTGCGCGCTTTCGGCGCGGAGGACGTCTACGCGATCGGCGACGTCGCCCAGTGGCCGCACAGCGGCCGCGGCAGCGACCACCGGGCCGAGCACTGGACGAATGCCAGCGATCAGGCCCGCTACGTCGCCTCCGCCATCACCGGCGTCGCGACCGGGCCGTACACGTCCAACGACTACGTCTGGTCCGACCAGTACGACTGGAAGGTGCACTCGATCGGCTGGCGCGACCCGGACGGTTCGTCCTCCGTCGTCGGCGACCTCGCCACGGACGGCCGCGTCGCGGTGATCCACGCGGACGCCGCAGGAGTCGCCCTCGGCGCCGTGACGGTGAACTGGGTCCGCGTCCTCAACCAGGTCCGGCGGGGGATCGCCTCCGGGACCGCCGCGGAGGACATCGTGGCCGGCCTCCGGCAGAGCGTGTAGCCCGGCAGGAGGCGCCGACGAGGAAGGCCCCGGAGGAATCCTCCGGGGCCTTCCTCGTGCGCGTGACGCAGTGCCGAGCGAGGCCTCAGGCGGTGGTCGGCATCGCGGCCGCGACCGCGCCGACCACGCCATCGGCGACCAGTGCAGCGATCTCGTCCTCCGACAGTCCGAGTTCGACCGCCAGCAGCTGCGTCGTGTGCTCGCCGAGCTCGGGCGGATACTCCGCCGTCCTCTCGACCGTGTCGACGAAGCGGATCGGCGTCGCCACGTTCTCGAACTCGATCCCGTCCCGGCGGATCGAGAGCAGGGAGCCGTCGCCGGCGGCGCGCGCGTCCTCGAGCGCCTCGAGCACGTTCTTCACCGGCGCGACCGGGACGGAGGCCTGCGTCAGCAGCTGCACCCACTCCGCGGCGCTGCGCTCGGCGACCCGGCCCTCGAGGATCCTCCACAGGGCCTCGCGATTGCGCAGGCGGCCGGCCGCGTCGACGAACCGCTCGTCGGTCACGAGCGCGTCCAGATCGAGGACACGGCAGAAGTCCTCCCACATCCGCGGCGTGTTCGCGGTGACCACGAACTCCCTCCCGTCGCCGGCTCTGAACGACCGGTAGGTGGCGATGGAGTCGTGGGCGGCCCCCTGCGGCTCCGGAGCGACCCCGTTGATCGAGGTGTACAGCGCCTGGTAGGAGAGCATTGCGAGCTGGCCGCGCAGCATCGAGACGTCGACCACTCTGCCTCGGCCGGACTCGGCGCGAGCGCTCAGAGCGGCGAGCACTCCTATGACGGCGTAGAGCCCGGCGACCACATCACCGGCCGGGATGCCCAGCCGTGCCGCCGGGGAGCCGCGGTGACCCGTGAGGCTCATCACGCCGCTCAGCGCCTGCACGACCATGTCGTAGGCCGGCCGGTCGCGCATCGCGCTCTCCTGACCGAAGCCGCTGATCGAGGCCCAGATCAGCGAGGGGTGCCGATCGGCGACCACCAGGGGATCGAGGCCCAGCCGCTTCGTGACTCCCGGCCGGAAGTTCTCGATCACCACGTCCGCGTCCGCGATCAGGCGCTCGACGATCGCCAGACCGCGAGGGTCCTTGAGGTCGAGGGCGATGCTGCGCTTGTTGCGGTTGTTGGCGAGGTAGTAGGCGCTCTCGCCGTCGAGTTTGGGCCCGGCGATCGCGCGGCTGGAGTCGCCGGAGAGCGACTCGACCTTGACGACATCGGCACCGAGATCGCCGAGCAGCTGCGTGGCGGACGGGCCGGAGAGGAACGTGGTGAGATCGATGACCCGCAGCCCCTCGAGGGGGAGCGGGAGCCCGGTGCTCATGCCGCCTCGAAGACGTGGATGGTGCACGCCCCGTGATCGAGGCCCGCGGTGCCGCCGCCCGTCACGTGGGTCATCGCCCAGCGCGCGTCCTCGACCTGCCGGGCCCCGGCCTGCCCTGACAGCTGCCAGAACACCTCGGCGACCTGCGCCACTCCACTCGCTCCGACCGGGTGGCCCTTCGAGAGCAGCCCGCCGGAGGGGTTCACCACGACGTCGCCGCCGAAGGTGGTCCGTCCGTCGCGGATCAGATCGACGCCGTGTCCGTGCTCGGCGAGGCCGAACGCCTCGTAGTAGACGAGCTCGGCGATCGAGAACGCGTCGTGCAGCTCGATCACGTCGAGGTCCTTCGGCTCGATCCCCGCCATCGCATAGGCGTCACGGGCGGACGTGTAGGAGATATCCGGCTTCGTCATGTCGCGGAACCCCTCCGCCACGTGACCGGAGTGCAGGACGGAGGCGGCGATGCGGGCGCCGCCGCTGACGCCGGCCCTCGAGCGGGCCCGCTCGGACGCGAGGACGACGACCGCCGCGCCGTCTCCGGTGGGGCAGCACATCAGCAGTGTCAGCGGATCGGCGACGGGTCGCGCCGCCAGCACCTCCTCGACCGTGACCTCCTTGCGGAACTGCGCGAACGGGTTCAGCGCGCCGTGCCGACGGGCCTTCACGCTGACGAGCGCCAGATCCTCGGCCGTCGCATCGGTCTCGTACAGGTACCGCGTCGCCCGCATCGCGTAGACGGCGGGCATGATGATGCCCTGCTTGACCTCGCGGTCCTCGGGGGAGAGAGGCAGTGCCCCGCCGCCGAACTGCGTCAGCTTCTCGACGCCGATGACCACGGCGACGTCGATCTGGCCCTGCGCGATGGCCGTGTACGCCTGGTGCAGAGCCGTCGCACCACTCGAGCACGCGTTGTCGACGTTCACCGTCGGCACGGTGCCGAGACCGATCTCCTTGCAGATGCGCTGACCGGTCATCATCCCCCCGTAGGAGTGGCCGACGAAGACGGCGTCGACGTCGGCTTTCTCGACTCCGGCGGTGCGCAGGGCGTCGATGAGCGGCGACACAGCGAGGCCGACGTAGGAGGAGCTGCGGTGCTTGCCGAACGGGATCATCGCGGCGGAGATGACGAAGACGTCGTCGGTCATGGAGTGTCCTGTCGTGTCGGGAGCGCGGGCGTGAAGAACCAGGAGTCGCCGTCGACGCCGAGCTCGACGGTCATCCCGGGTTCGAGCGGGATGTCCGCCTCGTGGAGGTCGGCGAGGGTGCGGACGGTGCCGAGGTCCACGTAGCCCATCGGCCGGATGCCCTCGGCGCCGACGTGGAGCCGGGTGTAGGTGTACAGCTCGCCCGTGGTCGGCAGCGCGACCCGGGAGAGGTCGCGGCCGACGCACGTGCTGCAGACGACCCGGGAGCCGATCATGACGAGCCCGCACTGCGTGCAGGCGGTCCCGACGAGGCGCGGCCCGTCCGGGAAGTCGCCCAGCAGCGAGTCCGTCTCGAGGTCGGCGACCGCCTCGGAGACGGCGGCCTCGATGCCGGCGGTGGCCGCGTTAGCGGTGGTCGTGGGAGTGGCGGTGGTCACTTCTCGTCCTCTCGACGTTCCGCCCACGCGATCGCGCGGGTCGGGCACACGGTGATGGCCATGGCGATCTCGTCCTGCGGATCACCGTGCTCGTCGGTGACGATCGCGATGCTGTCGTCGTCGAGATCGAAGGTCTGCGGGGCGTAGAACGTGCACTGCCCGGAGCCCATGCAGCGGTCGCGGTCGATCATGAGGTGCTCGCTCATCACTCCGCCTCCGTGACCTCGAGGTGGAGCTCGGTGTGGCCGCGGAACTTGTAGCTGCGGATGAGGTTCCAGTGGCGGTCCTCCGGCGTGCCGTGGTGCTCCTCGCTCACCCGGATGCTGCTGGTGCGCTGGAGCAGGCGCTGGATCGAGAAGACCGCCTCCGCTCGCGCGAGGGGAGCGCCAGGGCAGGTGTGGATCCCGCGACCGAAGGCCAGATGCTGACGGGCGTTTGGCCGCTCCGCGATGAAGGTGCCCGGGTCCTCGAAGACGCGGGGATCACGGCCGGCGGCACCGTGCAGCAGCATCACGTTGGTGCCGGGGGAGAGCTCGAGTCCGCCGAGCGTGGTCGGCTTCTTCACCAGCCGGAAGGAGCCCTTGATCGGCGGCTCGATGCGCAGCGTCTCCTCGATGAACTTGGGGATCAGAGTGAAGTCCTGTCGCAGGCGCTCCTGGAGCTCCGCGTCCTCGGCGATGCGCTGCAGCGTGATGCCCAGCAGCTGCACGGTCGTCTCCTGCCCTGCCGAGAACAGGTTCGCCGCGATGCGGGCGACCTCGATCGGCTCGGGGAGGCTGCCGTCGGGGAACGTCGCGAGCGCCAGCCCGGTCAGCACGTCGGTGCGCGGATGGGCACGGCGCTCCTCGATCTTCGCGATGAAGTAGTCGTACAGCTTCTCGATCGTGTTGTGGGTCGCGGCCTGCAGCTCGAGGTTCCCGAGGACCGGAGCGGGGCTGGAGGCGAGCACGTCGATCAGCATCGGGTGGTCCTCGACCGGGACTCCGAGCAGGTCCGCCACCGCGAGGATCGTGTACCCCTTCGCGTAGTCCCAGATGAAGTCGAACCGTCCGGCAGGCAAGAGGCGGTCGAGGATGGTGTCCGCGGTCCTCTTCAGGAAGGCCTCGTTCTCCTTCAGGCGCTTCGGCGTGATGAGGCCCATCAAGACGGTGCGGTGCGCGGTGTGCACCGGCGGGTCGAAGGTCACGATCTGGTCGTTGGCGCCGAAGAAGCCGCGGTTCTTCTCGAGCAGCTCGGAGATGTCGTCCGACCTCACGGAGAAGGGCAGGTCGACGACCGGGCCTCCCGTCCGATTGATCGAGGAGTAGACGTCTGGCTGCAGGTAGACCTGCAGTGCGTCCTCGTAGCCGGTGACGATGACCACGCCGTAGCGCGGGTCCCGGTAGACCGGGTGTTCCGCGAGCATGTGGTCGAAGTACGGCTCGGCGCGCGCGGCGACCGCTTCGTCGGTGAAGAAGTCCACGTCGGCGAGGTCCGTGTCGGAGGAGGTCATCCGCTTCCCTTTCTGCAGCGTCCACGGCGGTGAGCGAGCGGCTGTGCTCGCGGTGACACCGGTGGAAGGTTCGTTGGACGGAACGGGTGTCCCGTTGAGCGGTACGACTTAGGATCGTCCGCGCGGAGAGGTCTGTCAAGGCCAGTCCGGTTTGTCAAGGCCGCTCCGGTCCGGCTCGCTCGCCGGACCGGAGCGGCCCTGTCAGCGGAAGGACTCGGGGACGTCGTCGAGGATGATCGACTTGGACTCGAGGTAGGGGAGGATCCCCTGGATCCCGCCCTCGCGGCCGATCCCCGACTGCTTGAAGCCGCCGAGGCCCATCTGGGCGTCGGCCTTGAACCCGTTGTGGCCCACGGTCCCGGTGCGCAGGCGTCGGGCGATCCGGTAGGCGGCGTCGACATCGTGGGTGAAGACGGCCGAGTTCAGCCCGTAGACGGTGTCGTTGGCCATGTCGATCGCCTGATCGACGTCGTCGGCCGGGATCACCGAGATCACCGGGCCGAAGATCTCCTCCTGAGCGATCGTCGACCGGTTGTCGACGTTCGAGAACACGGTCGGCTCGACGTACCAGCCGCGATCGAGGTGCTCCGGACGCCGGCCACCCGTCACCAGCGTCGCTCCCTCGTCGATGCCCTTCTGCACGTAGCCGAGCACCCGCTCCTGCTGGCGCTGCATCGCGAGCGGACCGATGCTCGACGCGGGGTCGAACGGATCGCCGACGAGCTTCGCGCCGAACGCCGCCCCGAGGGCCTCGGCGAACTCGTCGTGCCGTGCTCGGCTGACGATGACGCGCGTGAGAGAGGAGCACACCTGCCCCGTGATGGAGCACTCGGCCGCCGCGAGCGTCTGGGCGGCTGCCTCCATGTCCCAGTCGTCGAGCACCAGAGCGGCCGACTTCCCGCCGAGCTCGAGCGTGTACCGCCCGACGCGCTCGCCGAGGATCGAGGCGATCCTCTTGCCGACGACGCTCGAGCCGGTGAAGGAGACCTTGTCGATGCGCGGATCGCGCACCAGCTGCTCGGACACCTCCCGATCGGCCGTGACCAGGTTCAGCACCCCCGGCGGCAGACCGATCTCCTCGGCGATCTCAGCGAGCACGTAGAGCTCGCCGGGCGCCTCCGGAGGGGCTTTCAGGACGATGGTGCAGCCGGCCAGGAGCGCCGGTGCCACCTTGTGGGCGGCGAGCGAGAGAGCCGTGTTCCACGGCACGATGGCGGCGACGACACCCACCGGCTCCTTGGCGACCACGCCGAAGGGGGAGAACTCCGGCTTGGCGGGCGTCACGAACGGGTAGCTCTCGGCCAGGTCGGCGAAGTAGTCGAAGCCGGCCGGCACGCGCTGCACGGCGAAGCGGGTCATCGAATAGGTCGCGCCGGCCTCGCGCGTCCAGAACGTCCCGAGCTCGTCCGAGCGCGCCCGGAGGCCCTCGGCCAGCCGGCGCAGGTAGACGGCCCGCTCCGCAGGCTCCAGCGTGGGCCAGGGGGAGTGGTCGAAGGCGTGTCGAGCTGCCGCGATCGCGGCGTCCATCTCGGCGGGCCCGGCCTCGGCGACGTGGAGGAAGGTCTCCTCGGTGCTCGCGTCGACGACGTCGAATCCGCGGGTGCCGCGAGGGGCGACCCACTCGCCGTTGATGTAGAGACGGTCGGTGTGGCGCAGCGTGCTCGGCACGCCCCGCTCGATGAGCAGATCGGTCATGGTCGTCCTCCGTGGTCGTTCGTCGTGGGGGCGGTCACGCGGCGCGGCCGGCGAGCACGCCGTGCAGGGTCCACGTGGTGCGGTCGGGGGATGCTCCGGTGAGCATCTGCGCGTTCATGCCGAAGTCGACCGAGAGGTGCGCCCCGGAGACGTAGCTCGCGAGATCGCTGCCGAGGAAGGCGAGGGCGCGACCCATGTCGACCGATTCGGCGAGGCGGCCGCCGGGTCCGAGGTCCGCCTCGACGGCCGCCTGGCCGCCCTTCATCGCCGCGAACTCCGGGAGCATCCCCGAGACGGTCATCGCGGGCAGCAGTGCGTTGATCCGGATCTTGCGCAGGTCGGCCCAGCGCTGGACCTCCTCGGCGACCCACAAGTTCAGCATCCGCTTGGAGAGGATGTAGCCGAGAGACCCGGGGACCTCGCCCAGCTCCGCCTCGAGAGCGTTCACGCGGCCCACCAGGTCGTCCCACGTCGCGCCGTGGATGAGGGGGGCGGTCTCCTCGCGGACGGCGGGAGTGTCCCAGCGCAGTCCGCCGTTCGAGGTGACGTACGTGAGCGATCCGCCCGCGGAGACCCGGTCGACGAGGTAGGAGTCGGCGATGTACTTGTTCGCGATGAAGTTGATGGTGATCGTCTCGAGGGCCGTGGTGCTCACTCCGGAGACGCCGGCCACGCCGAAGAACGAGTGGATGCTCCCCGGCAGCTGCGTGAAGGCCGCATCGATGGACGACTTGTCGCCCAGGTCGGCGATCAGGGAGGACGCGAGCCCGGCCACCGGCGAGGACACGCGGTCGAGCCCGTGGACCTCCGCTCCGAGGTCGACGAGGATCTCCGAGAGGGCGCGGCCCATGCCGGATGCCGCGCCGGTGACGACGCAGACCTTGCCGCGGTATCCGAAGTAGTCGGTCACTGATTGCTCCTTTTTTCGAGGTGGGGAGAAGTCCGCGCGCTCGGCTCGTGCCGGGTCGCGCCGAAGGGGAGACGGCCGGGTGCCGGGACGCCGTCAGCGGGAGGGCGCCGGAGTGCCGGCGAGGAGGGGAGGCGACGCGCTCGGCACGCTCCGGACGATGCGGTGGTCATCGGCGGTCACTCTCCGGACTCGTCATCGTGTCGGGTGTGCATCAGCGTTCTGTTGTGAGGAACAACTGATCTGTACAACAGGATCAGTGTGGGCCTGACCGCGACCGCTGTCAATCGCAGGATCGTCTGCCCGGCCATCGGCCCGCCGCGTTGCGACTCCGGCTCGCGGAGGATGCGTTGACAAACATGGGAGGCTCTGTGCACAATCCTCCCGTAGCAATGTACGCAACAGACGTTCTCTTAGACAGAACGGCCTTTCGCCGGAATCACGCCTACCACTCTGCTGGGCGACCGCGATGATGCGGATCCCGTCCCTCGCCTCCCGCCCCGCTCGTTGCGGCGGGGAACCAGCAGCTCGCACGACGAAGGAGTCGACATGAGCGATACCCGTACCCCGCGCCGCGCGGGTCTCCCGATCCGCTCGTTCCAGGGCGGGTCCCCTCGTGCGTAACGGGGTCGTCGCCGGCCTCCGCCGCGCGGGGTACGCGGTCCTCGTGATCGTCCTGGTCACCTTCGGGGTGAGCCTGCTGCTCAGCCTGACGCCCGGATCCGTCGCGCAGGTCGTCCTCGGCGAGGAGGCGACGCCGGAGGCGGTCGCCGAGCTGAACCGCAGCCTCGGCCTCGATCGGCCGCTCCTCGTGCAATACGGCGACTGGGTGTGGCATGCGCTGCAGGGGGATCTGGGCACGTCCCCGATCACTCAGCGTCCGGTGACGCAGTCGATCCTCGAACGGGTTCCGGTCACCCTCGAGATCGCGGTGCTGGGCCTGGTCATCGCGCTCGTGGTCGCCGTGATCCTCGCCGTACTGTCGGCGTCCACGCCGAACGGCCCGGTCGACCGCACCATCAACGCCCTCACCTCGATCCTGCTCTCCGTGCCCACGTTCGTCGCGGCGCCGATCCTGATCTTCGTCTTCGCGATCGTCCTGAAGGCACTGCCCGCCCTGGGCTGGACCCCGCTGTCCGAGGGCCTCCTGCCGAACCTGCGCAGTGCCCTGCTCCCCGCCCTCGCCGCAGGCCTCGTCGAGATCGCCGCCTTCCACCGCGTCCTGCGCGGCGATCTGGTCGGCACGCTGCGCGAGGACTTCGTGGCGGCCGCGCGAGCGAAGGGGATGGGACGCGCCTACGTGATGTTCCGGCACGCGTTCCGGCCCTCCTCGTTCTCGCTGCTCACGGTCTCGGGCCTCAGTCTCGCGCGCCTGATCGGCGGGACCGTCATCGTCGAGACGCTCTTCGTCCTCCCGGGAATCGGGCAGTACATCGCGCAGTCGATCGCCCAGCGCGATGTCATCGCCGTCCAGGGCGCCGTCGCGTTCATCGCGATCGTCTTCGTCGTCGTGAACGCGCTCGTCGACATCAGTTACGGGCTGGTCGATCCGCGGGTGCGTCGAGCGCCACGGGTCCGCCGGACGGCCGCCGTCACTCCCTCGAAGCAGAAGGTCGCCGCATGATCCCCACCAGCAGCCTCCGGACCATCCCCGCCCGTCGCGGGCGGTCCGTCCCGAGCGGGATCCCGAGGGTGGCGCCCGCCCGGAAGACCTTCTCCGTCCTGGTCGTCGCCTCCTACGTGTGGCTGGCCGTCATCGTCCTCCTCGCCGTGACCGCCCCCGTGCTGCCGCTCCCCGCCTACGACGTCGTCGTCGGGCCTCCGCGTCAGCCGCCCGGGCTCGGCTCCGTCCCCGAGCTGCTCGGCACGGACGGCTCCGGCCGGTCCCTCCTGGTCCGTGTCATCTACGGCGCCCAGGTCTCGCTCGTCGTCGGAACCGTCGCGGGAGTCACCGGGGCCGTCGTCGGCGCCGCGCTCGGCATGATCGCCGGCTACTTCCGCGGCGTCGCCGACTGGATCATCACCCTCGTCGCCGATGTCCTGCTCTCCTTCCCGGTGCTCGTCCTCCTCCTGGCCATCACCGCGATCCTCTCCCCGAGCGTCCCGGTCCTCGTGGCGGGTCTCGCTCTCTCCAGCGCCCCCACCTTCATCCGGCTCGCCCGGGCATCCACGATGTCCTGGGCCAACCGGGAGTTCGTCCGGGCCGCGCGCAACATGGGCGCCTCGAGCGGCCGGATCCTCGTGCGCGAGATCCTGCCGAACGTCGCACCGGCGCTGGCGGCCTACCTGCCGCTCATCATCGCCGCCCTGATCGTCGCCGAGGGCTCGCTGAGCTTCCTCGGCCTCGGGATCCCGCCGCCCACTCCGAGCTGGGGCGGGCTGGTCAACGAGGGTGCGGCGCAACTGAGGACCACCCCTTACATGGTCTTCGTCCCCGCCACCGTCCTCTTCCTGACCGTCTTCGCCCTGAACCAGGCGGGCGAGCACCTCCGCGGTCGTTTCGACCGCACCCAGCAGGACTGAGCACGCACCGATCCCGAAGGCCCGGCGGCCGCTCCGCCGGCGCCTTGCGGAACCCTTCGCACCACCCACACCGAGAGAGTCAAGGAACAGACATCGTGATTTCAAAGAAGAGATCCCTCATCGTCGCCCTCGCGACAGCAGTCGTCCTCGCCATCGGCGGCTGCGCCGCGGACGGCGAAGGCTCCGGCAGCCCCACGGCGGGCGGCTCCGCCGGCGAGCCCGTCTCGGGGGGCACGCTGCGGGTCCTCGAAGTGGCCCAGCCCACGGGCTTCGACCCGGTCCAGGTGTTCAGCTCGGCGTCGATGCCGATCACCTACACCGCGCTCTACGGCCGCTTCATCATCGCCGACCCCGAGACGGGCGGCTACACCTGCGGGCTGTGCCAGTCCTTCGACACCGAGGACGGCGGGGCGACCTGGACCGTGACGACGCGACCCGGGATGACCTTCACCGACGGGACGGCGTTCGACGCCGCGGCGCTGAAGTACAACTGGGACCGGATGAAGGACCCGCAGTTCGGCTCCGCCAGCGCCGGCATCGCGAGCCAGATCGACCACATCGACGTCGTCGACGAGACGACCGCGAAGCTCACGATGGTGGTCCCCACCCCCGGGCTGGAGGGTCTTTTCCCGATCTACGCTCTGCAGTGGATCGCCTCGCCGACCGCCCTGGAGAAGGGCCAGAACGAGTTCAACAAGAACCCGGTCGGCGCGGGACCGTTCGTCCTGGACAGCTGGACGCCGAACGGGCTGCTCACCCTGAAGAAGAACCCGGACTACTACGACGCTCCGAAGCCGTACCTCGACTCGCTCGAGATCCAGGGGGTGACGGACGAGACCCAGAGGATGAACTCGCTGCTCTCCGGCGAGAGCGACCTCATCATGACCAGCGACCGCAGCACGATCAGCCAGGCGGAATCGGCCGGCTTCATCGACCACACGTACATCCTCAACGGCGGTGTCGGGATCATGTTCAACGAGGCGAAGCCGCCGTTCGACGACGTCCGTGCCCGTCAGGCCGTGTCCTACGCGCTCGACCTCGACAAGATCGCGGACTCCGTCTCGAACGGTGCCGACACCGCACCCGAGACGCTCTTCAACGAGGACTCCCCGTTCTTCGAGGACCTCCCGCTGCACACCTACGACCCCGAGAAGGCGCAGGAGCTCTTCGACGAGCTGGCCGCCGAGGGCAAGCCGCTCGACTTCCAGTACACCGTGTTCCCCGGCAACGCGACTCGCGTGTTCGACGCGCTGCAGTCGCAGCTCAAGGCGTACGACAACGTCACGGTCACGGCGGACCAGCGGGACACGTCGCAGCAGGGCGTCGTCGGCACGACTGGTGATTACCAGTCGTTGACATCGTCGGTGGCGTTCGTCGATCCCGGGTCGCGGCTCTGGGGACAGTTCTCGAGCAAGGCCGACCGCACGAACTACTCCCGCTTCAGCGACCCGGAGATGGACGCCGCGCTCGATGCGCAGTTCGAGACGGCCGATGTGGAGGAGCAGAAGGCGCAGTGGAAGATCGTCCAGGAGCGCTACATCGCCCTCCAGCCGTACCTCCTCTACTCGCACTCGGCGTTCTCGGCGGTCACGACGGATGCGGTCGGGGGAGTGGACGTCTACGGCTACACCACGCCGCCCGCCGCGGACCTCTGGCTGCAGCAGTGACGACCGGGGCGCCGCGATCCGTTCCGCGGCGCCCCTCCCCCTCCCGACCACTACGAGGAGCACGCGAGTATGAGTGAAAGAACACTGCTGGAGGTGCACGACCTCCACGCTTACATCGGTTCGCCCCGCGGCGTCGTCCGCGCGGTGGACGGCGTCTCGTTCGACGTCGAGCGCGGCGAGGCGCTGGGCGTGGTCGGCGAGTCCGGATCGGGGAAGTCGGTGATGGCGCGCGCCGTGATGGGCCTGATGCCCGCTCGTTCGGCCCGGACGGGCCAGGTCCTGTTCCAGGGCCGTGAACTCCTGACCCTGTCGAAGAAGGAGCTGCAGACGGTCTGGGGGAAGCAGATCTCGATGGTCTTCCAGGATCCGGGCCGCTCCCTCAACCCAGTGGTCCGGGTCGAACGTCAGCTGACGGAGGGGATGCGGCACCACCTCGGCGTCTCCCGCTCCGAGGCCCGCACCCGGGCGCTCGCCCTCCTCAACGAGGTGGGCGTGCCCGACCCGGAGCGCCGGCTGCGGGCCTACCCGCACGAGCTCTCGGGCGGGATGCGGCAGCGCGTGATGATCGCGATCGCCCTCGCCTGCGAACCGGATCTGCTGATCGCGGACGAGCCGACGACGGCGCTCGACGTAACGATCCAGCGCCAGGTCCTCGACCTGCTGCGCCGGGTGCAGCGCGAGCGCGGAATGTCGCTCATCCTCATCTCCCACGATCTCCACGTCGTCGCCGGACGCACCGACCGGACGGCCGTCATGTACGCCGGACGCCTGGCGGAGGAGGGGCGCAGTCGCGATCTCTTCGCCGATCCGCGGCACCGTTACACGGCGGCTCTGCTCGGAGCGACCCCGAGCGTCGAGCACCCGCGGCACGCCCCGCTCCTCGTCATCCCCGGATCCCTGCCCTCGCCGACGGATCCGCCGAGCGGGTGCCGGTTCGCGCCGCGCTGCGCGGCGGCCTCGGAGGAGTGCACGACGGGTCAACCGCCGATGCGGCGCGTCGCCGATGCCCACTCGGTCGCGTGCCTCCACCCCGTCGCCGTGGAGGAGGGTGAGCTCGTTGGCCGGTAGCGGGAACGCCCATCTGCGCGGAGACGCCGCGATCCTCTCCGTGGACGGCCTCGAGGTCGAGTACCACACGGCCGGAGGCACCTTCGCGGCGGTCGCCGGCGTGAGCTTCGACCTGCTGCCCGGAGAGACTCTCGGCATCGTCGGCGAATCCGGATGCGGCAAGTCCACCACCGGCCGCGCGGTGCTGCGCCTGGATCCGATCGCGGCGGGGCACGTGCGCTTCGGCGACGACGTCATCGAGGACGCGTCGCACGTCCGGATGCGCGAGCTCCGGCGCGAGATGCAGATGATCTTCCAGGATCCGATCGGATCGCTGAACCCGCGCCGGAAGGTCAAGGACATCGTCACCGAGGGGATGAGCGTCGCCGGGACATCGGCGAAGGAGCGGGCGGCGCTCGCTCCCCAGCTGCTCGACCAGGTGGGCCTGCCGAGCGAGCGCTTCGCGGAGATGCTCCCGCGGCAGCTCTCCGGCGGACAGGCCCAGCGAGTGGCCATCGGCCGGGCCCTGGCCATCCGCCCGGGCCTCCTCATCTGCGACGAGCCGGTCTCCGCGCTCGACGTCTCGGTGCAGGCGCAGATCCTCAATCTGCTGGAGGAGCTCAAGCGCACCTACGATCTGACGATCGTGTTCATCGCCCACGACCTCGGGGTGGTGCGGACCTTCAGCGACAACGTGCTGGTGATGTACCTGGGCAAGACGTGCGAGTTCGGCGACGCGGGCCAGGTCTACGACCGCCCCGCGCACCCCTACACGCGCGGTCTGCTCGACTCGGTGCCCTCTCCCGAGAGCGAGGGCGGGTTCGCCGGCCCCGCTCTCACCGGGGATCTGCCCTCGCCACTCGCCCCTCCCTCGGGCTGCCGGTTCCGCGCCCGGTGCCCGATCGCGCAGGATCGCTGTGCAGTGGAGGAGCCGGTGATGCGGGAGATCCGTCCCGGGCAGTACGCCGCCTGCCACTACGCCCTCGACTGACCCTCCCGCCGTCCGGCGGTGCCACTCCCGATCCGCTCTCAGAGAGAAGACGACATGACAGTGCAGACGCCCGAGCGATCCGTGACCGGTCCCGACCCGATGGCGCCGTGGCTCCGCGAGATCGAGGCCGCGCACGCCGCGTCCCGGCACCGCGACGGAGTGAGGTGCCGGGGCTCGGTCGACCTCATCGACGAGGCCGCCCGCCTGCGCGGCGCGCGCGAGGTCCGTCTCGGACGTGCCGTCTCGCTCGAGCGGGAGATCGAGACGCGACCGGATCGTCTGGCACTGCTGGCGGAGGTGCTGCGGGAGGAGAAGGAGCAGTGGCAGGCGCTCGCTGTCGCGGAGCTTCCTGACGGCCACGGCAGCGTCGACCTCACGGTCAGCGTCGGGATCCACGGTCGGGGGACGCACGGCGGAGACGTCATCAGCTACGACGCCCACGGGATCCACAACACGCACATGGACGGCTTCGCCCACATCGGAGCGGACGGCGAGTGGCACGGCGGCATCCCGGCGAGCGCCTCGCAGACCGAGGAGGACACCATGGTCGCGTGGTCGCAGCACGGCATCGCGACCCGCGGCGTCCTGCTCGACATCCCCGCCGTTCGCGGCTCCGAGTGGGTCACGGCCGAGGATCCGGTCACGTCCGACGATCTCGACGCGGCACTCGAGCGAACCGGCGTGACCCTCGAGCCGGGCGACGCGCTCCTGATCTACCAGGGCCGCGATCGCTTCGAAGAGGCGGGCAACCGGTACACGCCGGGCGCGGTCCTGCGGCCCCGGCCCGGCATCGAGGAGTCGGGAGCGCGCTGGATCGCCGCGCACGATCCGGGAGTCGTGTCGTGGGACTTCCACGACGCCAGGCGCAACCAGCGCAACGCGCTCGAGGTGCACGGCCTGATCTGGGCCATCGGCCTCTGCCTGATCGACAACAGCCTGCTGGGCCCCGCGGCGCGCGCCCTCGCCGCGGCCGGCCGGCACACCGGACAGCTGATCGCGGCCCCGACCGCGATCCACCGGTCGACGGGCGTGATCATCAACCCGCTGCTGCTGTTCTGACCCCGTCAGTCCTCTCGGCTCGACCCCGTCGAGCTCTCCCCTCACCGGCCCGCATCGCGGGATGGACGTCGATCGGCAGGATGCTTAGACTGAAGTTCTAAGCATCAGTCCTCAAAACTGAGTGCCGACGGTTGCGTGACCAGAGACGTTCGCCACACCACAGGAGTCACAGATGATCTCAACGTTCGAAGCCCTCTCGATGCGCCGCGTCGATCCGCTCCACCCGCCCGTCGAGCATCTGCGGCTGCAGCGGGACTCGCCGATCAGCTGCATCGAGGTCGGCGACGGCCAGAGGATCTGGGCCGTCACGAAGCACGCCGATGTGCGCGCCATGCTCGGCGACGTCCGCTTCAGCTCCGATCGCTCCCACCCGCAGCACCCCAGCCACGGCGGCTACCGGCCGGGAGCGCACAAGGGCGCCCTCATCGCCATCGATCCGCCGGAGCACACCGTGACCCGCGGGCGGGTCATGAACGAGTTCACCGTCAAGAAGATCAACGCCAAGCGGCCGCGGGTCGAGGAGATCGTCTCGGCCGCGATCGACGCGCTTCTCGCAGGCGAGCGGCCGGCCGATCTGGTCGAGGCCCTCTCCCTCCCCGTGCCCTCGTTGGTCATCGGCGAGCTGCTGGGAGTGCCGTACGACGACCACGAGTTCTTCCAGACGAGCAGTGCCACCGTCACCGACCGCTTCGCGTCCGACGAGGACAGGCTCACCGCGATGGTGAGCCTGCGTACCTACATCAGCTCGCTGGTCGACGCCCGGGTGCACGAGCGGGGCGACGACATCCTCAGCCGTCAGCTCGACGCGGGAGCCGATCCGGAGGAGGCCGTCGGACTGGGCTTCCTGCTCCTCGTTGCTGGTCACGAGACGACCGCGAACATGATCTCCCTCTCTATCGCGACCCTCCTCGACCGGCCGGACCTGCTGCAGCAGCTGCGCGAGGATCCCCACCGGATCCCCGGTGCCGTCGAGGAGCTGCTGCGGTACTTCACGATCGCCGAGGTCGGCGGGCAGCGCCTCGCGATCGAGGACGTCGAGCTCGCCGGCCATCTCATCCACCAGGGCGACGTGGTGGTCGCTCTCACGCATACGGCGAATCGCGATCCCGATGTCTTCTCGGATCCGGATCGCATCGACTTCTCGCGCGGATCGCGCAATCACATGGCGTTCGGCTTCGGACCGCACCAGTGCCTCGGTCAGAACCTCGCGCGGCTCGAGCTGGTGGTCGTGATCGAGCAGGTCCTCGCGCGGATCCCGTCACTCGCCCTGGCGGTCCCGTTCAGCGAGCTCCGCTTCAAGGAGTTCGGACCCAACTACGGCGTCTACGAACTGCCGGTGACGTGGTGACCGGGGTCCGCATCGCGGTCAACCGCGCGACGTGCATCGGGGCGGGGCAGTGCGTCTTCGCCGATCCGGAGGCCTTCGACCAGGACGACGACGGCTGGGTCGTCGCGTTGCGAGAGGAAGCGGTCTCGGACGCCGAGATCGCCTCCGCTCGCGAAGCTGCGATGGTTTGCCCGAGTCGATCGATCGTGCTCGAGGACCGGCCGCCCGCTGAGTAGAACTGTGCGGCGGAGGTCGATCCCGCACCTCCGGGTCTGCATGTTCAGGGGATCGCAAGGACGACGCCCTGCTCCGAACTGGAGCAGGGCGTCGTCCGCGCCCCAGTCCTTCGGGCGCGGCCACGAGTGTCTCGCGGCTCAGCGGATCAGCCGATGAACGAACCACCATTGACGCTGAGCGCCTGGCCGGTGACGAACGAGGCGCCATCGCCCGCGAGATAGGAGACCGCGGCGGCAATGTCCTCGCCCCGACCCATCCGTCCGACGGGGATGAACTTTCCCATCTCCTCCGAGGACGGGATCGTCCCCTCGGCCTGCTTCCGCGCGGTACTGCGCGACTCGATCGAGGACGGCACGACGGTGTTGACCGTGATACCGGATCGGGCGAACTCGACAGCGAGCGCCTTGGTCAGTGCCATCTGACCGCCCTTGGATGCCGCATAGTGCGCCATCCGAGGCGAGCCGCGCTGCGCGCTCGAGGAGGAGATCAGAACGACCCTGCCCCAGCCCTGCTCGACGAGGTCACCCAGGGCGGCCTGCACTGTGTTGAAGGTGCCGGTGAGGTTGATCGCGATCGTGCTCTCCCACTCCTCCTGGGTCATCTCGAGGAAGGCCTTCTGGGGAGCGACGGCAGCATTCGCGACGATCACTGAGATGGGACCGAGTTCCTCTCGGGCGGAGGCGATGGCGCGGTCGACCTGCGCCCGATCCTTCACATCGGCTCGGTACCCGCGCGCTCGGGTCCCTGCGGCGTCGAGAGTCGACGCCGCCTCCGCGGCGCTCCCCTCGCTGCTGCTGATCATGGCGACCCGGAAGCCGTCCGCCAGCAGCCGCTCCGCGATCGAGAAGCCGATCCCGGCCGACGCGCCGGTGACCACCGCGACTCGATCGTCCCCGCTCATCGCCGCACCTCGTGGTTCTCGGGAATCAGTTTCTTCATCATCGAAGTGGATCCTCACCATCTCTGTCATGCGATCCTTCTCAAGGATGTTCTGTTGGAGGGAACGCGTGTTTGCTAATACAACTCAGCGTGGTCTGGCCGAGGACGGATGTCAACCGGCGCGAACGTCTACCGCATCTCAGCCCTACAGCAGGACTGTCGAGCGCGAGATCGCTTGTCGCTGCCTCCGCCGCGCTCATCGACCGACCGCCCCGCGCCTGTCTCGCTCTCCGCTTTTCGCGCCGTGATCAAGAAGCACGGTTTATGACAGCGGCTCTTCGATCATTGGACGACCGGGGCTCCTAGCCTGAACGGATGAACGGTAACCGGGAGGCCGCTGCTCCCCTCGCTAGTGCGCAGCTCCACGTCAGCGCGGTCGAGGCGACCTCCGTGAAGGACCAGCGGTCCTCCCGCGGTGGGGAGCTTCTCCCGTGAGCGGCTGGCGCGTCCGCGACTACCATCCGGAGGACGTCGACCGCATCCTGCGTCTCTGGGAGCAGGTGAACGGCCCCGAGGTCGAGCCCGTGTACAACCTCGCCGAGGTGCTCGCCTCTTGCGCTCAAGACCACGCTGTGGTCGCAGTCGTGGGCGATCAGGTCGTCGGCGCCGCTGTCGGACGTACCGCGCACGCGCAGGGCTGGGTCGTCTTCCTGGGCACGACTCCGGAGCTCCGCGGCCAAGGGATCGGATCCTCGCTCCTAGCCGCGCTCGAGGCGCGGATGGCCCCTGAAGGCATCTCCGTGCTGTCGGCGCTGATGCCCGCCGCCGAGACCAGGACCGGCGCCTTCGTCCACCAGGGCTTCGTGCTCAAACAGAACCTGCACTACTTCGAGCGCCGTATTCCGGTCCAGCGTGAGGAGTTGAAGCTGCTCGCAGAGCTCGGGGGTCGTCTCCTCCCGCGAGGGCTCTGGGACGAGGTGAGCGGAATGACCAGCGAGAAAGAGATGCTCGAACGACGACTGGTGATGCCGCTCGCGCAGCCGGAACTCGCCGAGCAGTTCGGTGTCGCGCCTCCGCGCGCGGTGGTGCTCTTCGGCCCTCCCGGGACCGGCAAGACGACCTTCGCCAAGGCCATCGCATCCCGGCTCGAATGGTCGTTCGTGGAGGTCTTCCCCTCCCGTCTCGCTGCCGCTCCCGGAGGTCTGGCAGGCGCCCTCCGCGACACGTTCACGACGATCGCCGAACTGGAGCGCGCGGTCGTGTTCATCGACGAGGTCGAGGAGATCGCCTCGCACCGTCAGGGCGAACCACCGTCCCCGACTCAAGGGGTCACCAATGAGCTTTTGAAAATCATCCCGGCGTTTCGCGAGCAGCCCGACCGGCTGCTCATCTGCGCCACCAACTTCATCCGCTCGCTCGACTCGGCCTTCCTCCGACACGGCCGATTCGACTACGTCGTTCCGATCGGCCTGCCCGACGTCGGCGCGCGGACCGCGATCTGGGAGCGATACATCCCGCAGACCGCGGCCGGGACGGTTGACATCGACCTGCTCGCGGCCCGGACGGAGGGCTTCTCGCCGGCTGACATCGAGTACGCCGCCCGGAGAGCCTCGCAGTCCGCACTGGAAAGCGCCGTCTACGTCGAGGTCGAGCGTCGCGTGGGACCGACGACGCAGGAGTACCTCGACGCGATCGCGACCACACGGACAACCGTCTCTGCGCAGGTCGCGAGCGAGTTCCTCGACGACATTGCGACCCTCGGCCGCCTCTGACTCACGCCTGCGTCTCACCGATAGACCGACCGGCCGCCTACTGCGCATCGGCTCACGAGATCAGTGCATGAGCTGTCTCGGCGGCAGCGTGCACCTCGTCGTAGCGCTGATCGATGATCGGGCGGAGCCGTCGGGCCCTCCTTGCCCGCGCGACACGATGGAGCGGGAGTCCGAGCGCCCATCCGAGAAGACCGAGGACGCCTAGCACGATCGACAGCACGGTCGACGGCCCGTCGAGCAGGAAGACAGATGCGGCGAGAAGCGCACTGCCCGCAATGCCGACGCCGACGGCCACCGCCAGTGGAACCGCGTCGACCGAGTGCTCCGCTTTCGCGATCCCGAGCAAGCCCGCTTCCGCCGTTCGCTGCAGCTCGAGAACCATCGGTCGGTTCCTCACCCGGCGATCGCGGGTGAGCGAGAGATCTACGGACCTCGGCTGGCCGATCGGGGTCGTCACCGACACGACCTGCCACCCGAACCCGCGGTAGGTGTCGCGATAGAGCTGCTCGCGATCGCGGGGCGCCCGGACCGTCGAGTACTCCTGCGTGACGAAGTCCGACGTCGGGGTCGGGACGGTGCTGGTCATGATTCCTCCTGGTACGACGGGATCCGCGATCGCGGGCTCTGATGCACTCCACCCTCGCGTGGCCGGACCTGGCACTGATCCTCCCGGCGGAGCTATTCCAACTACTGCCCGCGTAGTACCTCCCCTGCCCCGGCGGCTGCCATGCTCAACAGGTGCCTCGAGTCGTCACCGCGCCCGCCCCCCGGGCGTCGCTCCGCGGTCGAGCCCGCAGGTCCGTCGAGGTCGGTGTCCTCGTCGTGGCGGTGTCAGCGGTACTGGTCTCCGGCGCCACCCTCGCGACATTGGGCGCGCCGGTTCCTGGCTACCTCGGAGTCGCCTCATCCGGCGCGGGGCTCGCCGCCCTCGTGACGGCGCACCCCCGGACGGCACTCGCGTTGGTCGCCATCGGTCCGATCATCGATGCCGCCTTCGGCAACAATCCCACGGGCCTCTGGTCGACGGGCTGCTTCGTGGCACTCCTCCTCACACTGCGCGGCTTTTCCTGGATCGCGACAAGTGCCGTCCTCGCCCCTGCCAATGGCGTCGCGGCCTGGCTGTCGGCGGGGACGCTCGACCTGTCCGTCGACCCCAGCGTCTCGATCGCGCCCTTCGCAGTGCTGGTGACCGCTGCGATCGGCAGCGCGAGCCACAGCAATGCGCGCTACGCCGCGGCGCTCGAGCAACGCGCAGTAGATGCGGAGTTGGGCCGTCAGAGCGCGGTCGACCGGAGCGTCGCCCAGGAACGGGTCCGTATCGCGCGCGATCTGCACGACAGTGTCGGCCACCGGATCGCTGTCGTCAGCATGCACCTGGGCTCCGCCGAAGTGAACTTGCGCGGCAATCCCGAGAGAACCCGTAGCGACCTCGTGCGAGCGCGGGCCGCACTGCGCCAGGTCCTCGACGAGACCCAGCAGATCCTGACCGTGCTGCGAGTGGAGCAGACATCCCGCGAATCGCTGCAGCCGACAGCAGATCACCGCGCCGTGCCACGAATGATCGCCGAGTTCCGTGAGGCGGGCGTCGCGGTCGAGGCGCGCATCGATGGACTCGACCGCGACCTGCCGGCGGTGACCAGCTCGGCCGTGTACCGCATCGTTCAGGAGTCACTCACCAACGCGCGCCGACACGGGCGGGAAGGAGTGTTTCTGTCGATCACCGAGGTCTCAGGCCCGCGGCTGCGGATCGAGGTCGCGAACCTTCCTGGTCCGGGTCCGGACGGCTCCCTCCCGAGCGGGGGCAACGGCCTGGTCGGGATGAGGGAGCGAGCCGAATCGATCGGCGGCACGCTGGAGTCGGGGGAGGAGGGCCCGCTGTTCTGGATCCGAGCCGAACTGCCCGTTACAGGAGGAGAGAGCACATGATCCGAGTAATGATCGTCGATGATCAGGAGATGATCCGTACGGGGCTCCGGACGATCGTCGATGCCCAGGACGGGATCGAGGTGGCGGCGGAGGCGGCCGACGGCTTCGCCGCCCTCGCCCTGCTCCGTACTATTGACGACGTTGACGTCGTGTTGATGGATCTGCGGATGCCAGGAATCGACGGCGTGGAGACGACTCGCCGTATTCGTGCGGAATTCGGGGTGACGCCGCGAATCCTCATTCTTACGACCTTCGATCAGGACGAGAACGTCCTGCACGCCGTTCGGGCCGGTGCCGACGGATTCTTCGGCAAAGCGGTCGGGCCGGACGAGTTGACAGCCGGAATCCGTGCCGCACGCGACGGGAGGCGCGCACTATCGCAGGACGCCGTGGATGCGGTCGTGAGCCAGGTCGCGAGAGCCGAGCGGGCGCCGGAGGAAGATCCGGAGGCGGTGGGCCTCCTGTCGCAGCTCACTCCCAGGGAGAAGGAGGTGGTCGAGCTCGTGGTCAGCGGCCTCGACAACTCTGCGATCGCGCAGCGCCTCTTACTCTCCCCCTTCACCGTCAAGACGCACGCGAACAGGGCGATGACGAAGGTCGGCGCGAGGGATAGGGCTCAGCTCGTCACGCTCGCGGTACAGGGGGGCATCCGACCCTGAAGCGGCAAGGCCGGCGGATCAGGAGAGGAGGACGGCGGCAGCGTTGATCAGCAGCCGGAAGCCCGCGAAGCTGAGCACCGCGGTCACGCTGCAGATCACCGCCACCAGGGGCAGCACCAGCCGGGAGTCGCCGTCAATCCGCTCCTGAAAGGAAGCTCTGGCCTCACGCTCTTCGCGCTGAGCGAGAGTCTCTTCGGTGAGTCTCACGGGAGGCGCGGTCCTCGAGTCGGTCACGGTGGGTTCCTCTCACAGTGGGCGCCCGGTCGAGCGCTGAAGACAGCATCGCGGACCAGGCGGAGTCGACAATCGTCTTTCGGGACCGTCCCGACCACTCCAGGCGCAGTAGCACGTCGGACACAGCAGCCCCGTGTACTGCGCAGGGACGACACGGAGCGATGACCGTGCTGTCACGCTGTCCTAGGACCGAGAGGACAGGTGGCGATGACCCCGACGAGCAAGACAACGCAGGGCACCTCCGCTGTGACGCGACGCGCAGCCCTCGCGACGGCAGTGCGACGCGTGGCGGCCGACCCCATCGACCGCAAAATGCACGTCGCCGCCCTCTCGATCCCGGCGACCCTCGTGGTCGCCGGTTGGAAGGTGACGGTCCTGTTCGCGGCGCCGTCTGCCTTCCTCATCGTCAGCATCCTCTTCGCTCTGGGAACGGCGGGTGCGAAAGCCATGTCGTTCCGATCGCACCGGTCGACCAGTCGTGCCGTCCACCCGACGCTGGAAAGCAGGGTATTGGCGCTCACGTCCTATCGGAGGGTCGGCTGGATGATCGTCGTCCTCTCGGCGTTGTTCGTGGTCAGCTGCCTCCCGCTGCTGCTGGGCGGCGAGCGTTCCAAGCCCTTCGACACAGCGACCGCGCTGATCGTCGCCACCATCACCTTCGTCGAACTCGTCATGGCAGTGTGCGGCGTCGTCGCTGCCCGCAGAGATCGGGCACTGCACGTCGAAGCCGTGCGGCTGACCAGCCTGGCTGGTGCGCTCATCCTTCTCGTGCTGACGCAGACCGCGCTGCTGTCGATCGCCTACGACGGCGATCCGAGTTTCTACAACGGCCTCAGCGGGGCAGTGCTCGGTTCGGCGGCGTTCTTCGTCGGCTTCGGCATGCTCGTACGTGCCCGACGGCTCGGCCGAGCCACCGTTCTCCATCCATTCGCCGCTGTGGAGGCCCGCCCGTGATCCAGCTCTTGCTCATCTCTGCCGGCATCGTCGTCGGAGCATCTCTCCTCATCCGTCGACTGCTCGATTTCCACAGTGGTCGTTGGGCGATCACCGCGACAGCCATCGTCCTGGGTGAGGCCGCGGCGATCGGGATACTCCAGGGCGTCACAGGCGATGCGTTCACCGTCGGGCCCGAATGGTACCCGCTGGGGATCGGACTGGTCGTGACCCTCTCGATGCTGGTGCTCACGGTCCTCGAGCTCTCCGTCCGTCCGCCGGCTCGACCGCGTGGACTGCGAATCCCGCGGCCGGTCCGCGCCCTGCGACGCCGACTCGGCAGGACGACGCGCTATGTGCAGGTCAGCACCTACGCCATCCGCGCGGGCCTGCTCGGCGGAATCGGCACTGGTCCGGGTCAGAGCGCCCGACTCGGGCGGGCCCTCGCATCGACGCTCGAGCAATCTGGTGGCCTCTTCGTCAAGCTCGGGCAGGCGATGGCCTCCCAACCGCAGCTCGTGACCCCGTCGATCGCAGCCGAGCTCACTCGTCTTCAGGACCAGGCGGCCGTGGCAGACCCGGAGGCGGCTATCGCCGTGCTGACCGAGGAGCTCGGGCCGCTCGACGCCACCTTCGCCGCATTCGAGAGGACGCCGATCGCTTCTGCCTCGATCGGTCAGACCTACTTCGCCACGCTTCCGGACGGACGTCCTGTCGTGGTGAAGGTCCAGCGACCGGGCATCGCCGAGTCGATGGAGCGCGATCTGGACATTCTCGCCCGCCTCGCGAACCGTCTCGAGTCGGGGACGGAGTGGGCGAAGCCGCTGGGCATCGGCGAGCTGGCAGCAGGGTTCGCCGAGTCCACCCGGGAGGAGCTCGACTTCCGGATCGAGGCGGAGAACGGCAAGGAGACCCGACGGGCACTCGACGCCGACGCTCCGATCACTGTGCCCGAGATCATCGAGGCATTCACGACGTCGCGTGTGCTCGTCCAGGAGCGCGTTCCCGGGAGCAGCATCAGCACTCCCGGGGTGTTCGACGGGATGCCGGTCGAGCGTCGGCGCGAGCTCGCCGACGCCCTTCTCAGCCTCGTGATCACGCAGATGCTGAACGGAGGCAGATTCCACGCCGACCCGCACGCCGGAAACGTCTTCCTTCAGCCCGACGGACGACTGGCGCTGATCGACTTCGGAGCCGTCGGTCGCCTGAACCGTTTCGAGCGGATCGGACTCGTCGACCTCTTCCGCGGCCTGCAGCGAGAGGATCCCGTCCTCGTCCGTCAGGCTGCCCTCCGGATCGGGACCCCCACCGGCCGAGTCGACGTCGAAGCCCTCGAACGTGAACTGGCTCGGCTGCTCTCCAAGGCGGTTCGACCCGACGGCGGCCTCGAGACCGCTGTGATCGGCGAGCTCATCGTCGTCTTCCGCGACTTCGGCCTCTCACTCCCGCGCTCGGTGACCGTTCTGTTCCGCACTCTGTTCACCCTGGTCGGCACCCTTGAGGTCATAGCGCCCTGCTATGACCTTCTCGGCGCAGTGGCCCGATTCGGGTCAGGCGCCGTCAATCCGCTCGCCGAGCACGGCAGCATCAAGGCGTTCCTTCAACACGAAGCGCTCAGTCTCGCCCCGGTCCTTTCTCGGCTTCCGGGAGAGATGGACGACCTCGCGCGCACCCTTCTCAGGGGTGAGCTGCGGACGCGCATCAGCCTCTTCTCGGAGCCGGAGGACGTCACGACGATGTGGCGGATGCTCGACCACGCTGTCATGGCCGCGATCGGAGCGGCGGGTCTCGTGGCGAGCGCGCTTCTGCTGACGGTTCAAGCTCGTTCTGAGATGGAGACAGTTCTCGCCTTCGCCGGCGGGATCGGGTTCGCCTTCTCCGCCGCGCTCCTGCTGCGGACCGTGATCCGCGTAGGCGGGCGGAAGGGGTGAGCGAGCCGTTCTGGGCGACTGCGGCTCTTTCGGTGGCTTTCACCACGCTTCTGCGAATCAGAAGCGGGCCCTCCACCGAGTGGCCGGGCTGCCGACTGCCCGAGGGGACACGACAGCGTGAGCACCTGACGGACCCACGGTTCTGCCTGGTACACCCTGACCTGGCTGGTGCTCCTCGTCGTGGCCGCCAGAACGTACTCGACACCGGCGAGCCGGAAATGTCTGCTTCAAGGGTCCATGGCAGGGTCGGCGAGTCTGTTCATCATCGGACCTCATTCCAGCTCCGAGGCTGAAGCAGTTCAAGCCTGGCGAAACCCTCGACATCGCAACGATTCTCATCGACTTGGATTCGGCCGTCCCTGCCCCCTCGCGGGTTAGCATCCCCGCGCTCAGGAGTCGGCGAGTGTCACCGGGTCGACCTGGTCGAAGACGTAGAAGGCATTGCTCGAGGCGTCCTCGAGACCGACGACGACACCTCCGGGGATTCTTTCGGGCGCGGAGACGACGACGATCCCCTCGTGGCTGTCGAGGAACTGCTTCACGGAGGGGACTCTGTACATGACGCCCTGAGCACCCGGCGCCGTCGACAGCATCAGCTGCAGTCCGTCTTCCGGTAGAGCGAAAGCGACCGTGTCATCGCCCTCTCGCCACACCTCCTCAAGGCCAAGGGTCTCGCGGTAGAACCGGCTGGATCTCGTGAGGTCATCGGTTGGTAGGTAGACATAGGTCGGCTTCACGGACGCTCCTTGAGTTGAGACGATGCTCCTCAGTCAAGAGGAATGGCTACCGGTCTTCAAGGTCTCCCTCATTTCTGCGCTCACGACGCTTCGAATACGCTCACGACGCTTCGAATACCCGAGCTGCTCCACCTTCTCCCGCACCGTAGCGCCAGTGCACTACATCGCCGTCCGGCCTGCATCTTGCCGCTGACGGTGCGGGCGACCGCGATCCCCGGCCCTCCGCGGCTGCCCGCACACCCTCGGAGCCGGCTGAGCTGATGTCGGGTTCCTTTGCCGGACGCCGAGACCCGCTCTTCGAGAAGCGGCCTCGATGCTCGAGATGAACGGGCGTCGGGAGCGAACCGGGGGGCCTTCAAGCCGGGCTCCCGGCGTCCGCGGGAGAGACCGCTCGCTCGGCCACGTCGCCGAAGCGTCGCCCGACCTCGTCCTCGGAGCCGCAGGAGAGGCAGGACGTTGGTGCCGAGCCCCCGAGAGCCTGCGTGCCGGCGAGGTACTAGGGGTCGCGCAACGCGATCGCCTGCACATGCTCGTCAAGCTCACGACTCCGCTGCCGACGTAAGCTCAGCCACTCCGCGAGGCTGCCACAGGGCTAGACCCGCGCTGAGCGCGCCGCGGCTTCAGTCGAATGGTCATCTATCCGGCGTCGAGAGTTCCCCCTCCGCGAGTGACGGCTCGGTCACCGAGGGGCTGCGTCGGGCGGGTGTTGTGCGGATGCGCCGAGTCGAGATCTGCGAGTTGCTCAGGCGAGAGACTGACCGGCTCGGTGAAGACGATCCACTGCACTCCCTCCGTGCACGGGGGAGTCGTCAAGCTGCCCTCATAGGCGGCGTGCTCGAGGGAGCTCGGAAGGAGTTCGGCCACGTCGAGATCGATTGCGACATCCGCGTCTGAATCCGACTCCGCAGTCTCGGCGGCATGCGCTGCGAAGGAGTCGTAGGCGGCGGACTCGGCACCCTCCACAACGAGGACGCCGAGGACGAGCCGTTCGCCGGCAGTGTTCTGGTGCACGAAGTGGAACTCGGCGTCGGCGGCGACTCCATCGATGGTGTGCTCCGACGGCGTGTGGACGTGCATCTGCACGAGTTCGTACTCCGAGCCCTTGTAGGAGACAACAGATCCGGCACCGTCGTCGACGACCTGGACCGTGTGCCCGGTGTCCTCCAGCTCGCCCTCGGAGTCGCTCGTTGTGATCGAGATGTCCGCGCCGGCCGAGGTGGAGGAGGCCGTCAGGTCGACCGGGGACTGCTGGGATCCGGTGGCGCAGGATGCGAACTCCGGGTCGAGGGCCCCCCATCCCACGGGTCCGGACGCGCCGGCGTACGACCAGTGCGTCTCGGCAGCGGCGGTCGCGGCCGGCTCGGAGGAGCTCGATGACGAGGCACAGCCCGCGAGGAGGAGGATGCAGGCAGCAGTCGTAGCGAGAGCGGGAAGTGCTGCAGATTTGCGCATGAGGGGGTCTCCAGTTGTGACGTTCGTGACGGTCTCTCGGACGAGGGCCGGAGCGGTCTCGCTCCGGTCATCAGAGCCTCGCGGAGGCGGCGTCTCGACCGGTCGTCCCGGCGGACCGATCGGGCTGCTCCGTTCGCAGTAGCACCCGAAGGCGGAGCGCTCCCGTCCGCTGTCCTGGCAATTCCGCCGCAACGGTCATAGCGGATTCACAGAACTCGGAGCGAGGACGGCAAGGACCGTACGCCATCGTCTCCCTCACGACACGAGCCCATTCATCTCTAGGAGCACCGATGGCATTCGCAATCCGCAAGATCCACAGGAACACGGCAGGACTCCTCGTCCTGACCGCCGCCCTCGTCACCGCGGGCTGCACCGCGACCAGCACGTCGGAATCCAGCACCTCGACCTCCCGCCCGAGCGGCGGGATGGCGGGGGGTGGGATGACCGCAGAGGTGACCGAGCAGGAGTTCGACACCGCCGGCGTCAGCGCGGGCGGCGCCAATACGGCCGAGGTCGTCGCCGCGACCGACGCGTTCCTCGCGACGCTCACCGCGGAGCAGCTGGAGACAGTGACCTACGACTACTCCGACAACCTTGCGAGGCAGACCTGGTCGAACTTCCCCGCGACCACGGTCCCGCGGGAGGGGATCGCGCTGGCAGACCTCAGCGAGGAGCAGCTCACTGCCGCCATGGCGGTGCTGGAGGCCTCCCTGAGCGACGAGGGCTACGAGCAGGTTCTTCAGATCCAGCAGTCCGACGACTACCTGAACAGTCTGGGAGGCCAGGGAGCGGACGGCTTCGGCAGTCTGGTCGACTATTTCATCGCGGTCTACGGAGAGCCGTCCGAGACGGATGCGTTCATGATCCAGTTCGGCGGTCACCACCTCGCGCAGAACCTCACCTACAACGGGGACTCCGTGAGCACCACTCCGGAATTCGTGGGAACCGAACCGACCTCGTTCGAGGTCGACGGCACCACGGTCGAGCCCCTCGCCGCCGAATCCACTGCTCTGTTCTCGCTCTTCGACGGCTTGGATGACACGCAGCTCGCGGCCGCCGAGATCACCTCCGGCACCTTCGACGACCTCGTGATGGGTCCGGGCGCGGACGACGGCCAGTTCCCTGCCTCCGAAGGAACTCTCATCTCCGACCTCTCCGCGGAACAGCAGCAGCAGGTGACCGACGTCCTCTCCGCCTACGTCGGCGACATCGACGAAGAAGCGGCCGCCGCACTTCTCGCGAAGTACCAGTCCGAGTACGACCAGACCTACATCGGTTGGTCGGGCAACACGAGTCCGAGCGGGGAGAACACCTACTTCCGCATCGATGGCCCCAGCGTCTGGATCGAGTTCATCAACACCCGCAGTCAGAGCACCGACAGCATCCATTACCACTCGGTGTACCGCGACAAAGTCAACGACTACGGCAGCTCCGCCGCGAGCTGATCGTGACCGCCTCCTCTGGAACGACCCGATCCCGAGAGTTCATCGGGACGGCGACGACTCCTCCCGCCTGGACGAACCGGCGGGGGAGTCGCCTCCTCCTCGCGCTCCTCGCTCTCGTCCTCGCCCTGGCCGCTCCTCTGGGAGTCACCGGTGCCCTCAGCGCTAGCGCCCACCCGCTGAGCACGTCCGCCGTTCTGCTGGACATCGGGGCGCACACCGTTCAGGGCGAGATCCAGCTGCCCATCGACCGTCTCGCCATCGCCCTCGATCAGCCGCTCACCGCCGAGAGCTTCAGCGACCAGGCCGTTCTCGGTGAGGTGCGGCAGTACGTCCAAGACCACGTCGGCGCCACAAGCGCCTCCGACACGTGGACCGCGGTCGTCGACGGCGGCATCGTCGAGCGGCTCGACGAGGTCGACCATCTGATCTTCAGCCTCGAACTCACCCCGACATCGGGGAACGTCGACGACTTCGTGCTCCGTTACGACGCGATCGTCGAGGCGCTGCTCTCCCACCAGATCTTCGTCTCCGCGCGTACAGGGGACTCGGGGTCCTACTCGAGCGTGGGGCTGCTCGACTGGAACGATCCCACCATCGAGGTGCAGGCGTCCGACTACGCGAACGACTTGGCTGCGGGCTTCCTCTCCTCGGTGCGGCTCGGCTTCACCCACATCACCGAGGGAGCCGATCATCTCCTGTTCCTGCTCATGCTGCTTCTGCCCGCGCCCCTCCTCGCCCGGCGCGGTCGATGGGTGCGCAGCGGCAGCCTCCGAAGAGACGTGACCAAGATCATCCACGTCGTCACCGCTTTCGCGGTCGGTCACTCGATCACCCTCGCCCTCGGAGCTCTCGGTCTCCTCGACCTCCCGACGCGCGTCGTCGAGAGTCTCATCGCTCTGTCCGTCGTGGTGTCCGGCATCCACGCCGTCCGACCGCTCGTGAAGGGAGGGGAGGCGTGGATCGCCGGAGGCTTCGGGCTCATGCACGGGCTCGCGTTCGCAGCACTGATCGACGAGCTCGACCTCGGACGTGATTCCCTCGTGGCGGACCTCGTCGGGTTCAACCTCGGCATCGAACTCACACAGCTGGTGGTGGTCGCCCTCGTCATGCCGTCGCTGCTGGTGCTCGCCAGGACGAAGTCCTACACGGTGATCCGACTGACGCTCGCCGTCGGGGGGACCGTGCTAGCCCTCGGCTGGCTGGCGGAGCGCACGGGTCTCCTCGCGGTCGATCCGATGGAGCCCGTTGCAACCGCTCTCATCGACAACCCGCTGGCTCTCCCGTCCGTTCTCGCTGCCGCAGCCCTCTTCTCGTGGTGGGGAGCCAGGAGGCGATCTCGTCGAACCGTCGACGCTACCAGCTGACCAGGACGACGATCGGCCGGCCGGCGGCCCCCGGCTCCTGAAGGACGAACTCCTCCCGGCGGGTGCATCGTCGTGGCGCGCCGCCTGGACGATGTGGACATCGATCTGCGCGATTCCCGAAAGCGCAGCGTCGGTCTCTCGGGGGTGAGAGACGTCGCCGGATCGGAGTCCGAGACCCTGGAGGAGCGCCAGGTCCTCACCTGCGACAGTGATCGTCTCGAGTCCTACGGCTGGGCGCCCGCGGCTGTGCGCCCGCCCTCATGCTCATCACCGAGCGCTCCGTTCGATGAGAGGCGACCACGCCGCCGCCCTTCGTAAGCACTACGTTTTCATCGACCGATGCCGCCGCTCCGCCCGTCACGCGGACCCGCCGCTTCTCAGCGCGTACAAGCAGTTGAAGCCCGCAGAGACGTGACCACTGCCCGGCGGCTGCTTTCAACGGACGTGCGGGATCGGCTGCTGATCCTTCTCAGGTCGGGAGACGTTCCGGCGCAGCGAGCTCATCGACCTGCCCGTTGAGAATCTTGTGAACTCTTTGCGTGCTGATTCGTCGACGAGGTCTTCCGCCTGAGGGCGACAACCCGCGCAGGTTCATCCCCCGCGCGCCACCCGCGCAGCGGCAACGCTTCATCACCATCGACCATCGACCGACGACCGACGACCGACGACCGACGATGTTGAACAACTCAACACCGACAGGTGAGCACCGTCGATGCGCCGACCATCCCGGTCAGACTGTCGTGTCCTCCTCCTTGACTGTGTCCGGTGGTCAGAATGCGAAGTCCTCCTGGTGCAGATTTCTGCGAGGTAGTCCGGCTTGCCTCAGCGCCGACTTCGCAGCTCGGCTGAGGGTGGGGCCTGCGCAGAGGTAGACGTCGCGGTGGCGGAGGTCCGGCGCGAGTCGGGTCAGGTTCTCCGCGGTCATCGCATTCGCCGGGTCCCGGGACGAACCGAGGAGGTAGATGAGTTGTGCGCGCCGGGTCGCGGCGATGAATTCGAGCTCGTCCCGGAAGAGGATGTCGTCGAGGGTCGGTGCGCGGTAGAGGAGCGTGATCGGCCCGCCGGTGAAGGGCAGCGTTTCGAAGAGTGTCCGCATCGGAGTGATGCCCACACCTCCGGCGATGAGCAGCAGCCCGTGACGGGTGCGGCGGCGCTGCGTCATGGCGCCGTACGGGCCCTCGGCGAGGATCCGAGTACCCGGCGCGAGGGACTGGATGATCCGGGTACCGTCGCCGACGGCTTTGACTGTCAGGCGGAGGGAGTCGTGGGTCGGGGGCGCGGAGAGCGAGAAGGGGTGCGCGGTGCGCCAGGTTCTCGCAGTGAGGAACCGCCAGCGGAAGAACTGGCCGGGTTCGGCGTCGAGATCCAGCAGGTCGTTCCCCCTGACGATCAGGTTGACGGTTCCCGGCCCCGCCTGCTCGACGCGAACCACGCGCAGGTGATGGCGGGAGGCCTGCAGGAGCGGCGCGATGACTCGGTAGCGGATCAGCAGCGCGAAGCTCATCGTGTAGAGAACGCTCCACAGGATCTGTACGACGGGCTTGCCCGCGAGGTCGGGGCCGGCGAGTTCGTGGGAGAAGGAGAGCGCGATCGCGAGGTAGGTCAGCAGGTGGAGGGTGTGCCAGGTCTCATACCGGAGCTTCCTCCGCGCCGAACGAGCGGAGAGCACGCCGACGAGGAGGAAGAGACCGATGGCGACGGTCGCGGCAGCGAGCCCCGGCATGGCGAGCACCTGTGTCGTCGCGGCGAAGACGCCGATGCCGTGGGCGCCGGCCCAACCGAGTGTCGCCGCGACAGCATGGACGAGCATGAGAACGAGGGTCGTCCGGCCGAGCGTGGCGTGCCACCGGGCCATCCGGTCGGCGCCGACGCCGCGTTCCAGTGCCGGAACCCGTGCCATGAGCACGAGCATCAGCGTGATCGCGTATCCCGCGAGCAGCCCGCTGAGGTGCGCGATGAGCGGCAGGTTCAGCATCAGCGGCGGCGGGGTGTTCACGACAGCCAGCAGGGACACGGAGGCGGCGCCGACCGCGAACAGAGCGAGGAGAACTGACGCCGAGAGAGCCTGTCCGCGCGGTGTCCGCACCCGACGCAGGTCAGCGACCCCGGGTGCCTGGTCGAGTGCCACGGTCACCTCCTCGCTCATCACCGTCGGCCCGGCCCCGCCCGTCGAAGCCGTCATCGTCCGCGGCCGCTCCCGAATCCGCTCCTCCCGGGTCTGGGACCACTCCCGCATCCGCGCCCCCGGGAGGAGCGGCCGCGGCTCCGGCGGGAGGTGTGACCGGACTCACCGTTGGAGCATCGAGACCGATACTCACTCCGACCACCAGCGCACCGCCGAACACAGCCGCGGAGATCAGGGCGGACAGACGGCGCCACTGGCGGGACCTCCTCGCGCTGGGCGGTGGAGGGAGGGTGTCCTGCGGGAGGCGCGTGTCGGCGCGCCGCTCAAGTAGTGGTAGCGACATGGCCGGCAACCGTTCTCGTGCTGATCGGGGAGTCTCCAGGCTCCCTGCTGTCGATGTGGCGGCCCTCTCCGAGGGCTATCGGAATGCCATGACTCTGGCTGTACGTGAGCTCATCGCAGCGAACAGGTCTCTTGGCTGATCGACAACTGCCATTCCGCCCCCAGGAAACCGGAGAAATACTCCCGGCGAGATCATCTCCCCCCCCCCGCCGCAACGACGAGGACCTCATGCCCGACACTCCTGGACCCACCCCGTACGAGGACCGCGCACCCCTCATGCCGCCTCCTGCAGAACGGGTGACGCCCCTCGAACCCGGCGACGTTGCTCCGGCGGCCGCAGCACCTCCGATCGTGTCGGAGCACCTCCGCTCGGGTCGGAGCACTCTCCTGGTACCGCTCCTCTCTCGGCGGAGCAGGCGCCGAAGGTGGGATGGCGATCCCGAGCAGGTTCCGCGTGGACTGCGGCGAGGCGCCGCCGATGGACTCTTCCGGTCGCGGCAGCTCTCGTTCTGCTGGCAGTGGGCGTTCTGGGCGGTGCGATCGGCTACGCCATCGGCGCTGACCACGGCGGGGACTCTCGCGGACACGATCACTATTCGACCTTCGTGGACCGCAGTGACCGAAACGGCAACAATTTTGGGGATGCCGGTGGCTCCACTGCCTCGTGACGCACACCCGGAGGCGAGCCATGGCCCTCTCATCGAGAGCGCATAGCGTCGTCGCGGATCCTGATTCCCCGGCGGGGGACCCCCGCGGTGGGTGACGCTCTGGGAAGGTCGATGCGATGAGCACGGTGCTGCGAACAGTCCGGCCGGTTCCCGCCACGGCGGAGGGCTCGGGGGCGGACGTCTCCTCGGGTGAGCGCCGCCGCCGGGCCCTCCGGCGGCGGATGCGCTCGGCCGATGCGCTGGTGACCGCGAGCATCGTCTCGGTCGCCGTCGCGATCGCGCTGTTCCTCGCCTCCGGTGGTCTCGAGGCCGTGACCGACCTCGCGACCGCGGTATCGGCGGCGGGGATCGTCGCCGGGCTGGTCGGGACCGATCTGCTCCTGCTGATGCTGGTGCTCGCCGCGCGCATCCCGTGGATCGATCGCACCTTCGGTCAGGACGTCGCGATGGCACTGCACCGGCGGCTCGGCAAGCCCGCGCTGCTGCTGATCCTCGGTCACGGCGTGCTGCTCACGGTCGGCTACGCGATGACGGACGGCCTCGACCTCGTGCAGGAGAGCCTCGCCCTCTACTCCGGCAGCGACATGCTGCTCGCACTGCTCGCGACCGCGCTGCTGCTGCTCGTCGTGGTCACCTCGCTCGTCGCGGTGCGCCGCCGGTTCGCCTACGAGGCGTGGCACGCGATCCACCTCCTCAGCTACGCGGCCGTGCTCGTCGCGGTGCCGCATCAGCTCTCCGCCGGTCAGGTCCTCGCCGAGGGGTCCGCGCAGCGCACCTACTGGATCGCCCTCTACGTCGCGGCGTTCGGCTCCGTCGCCTGGTTCCGGTTCGCGGTGCCCGTCGTGCGCACCCTCCGCCACCGCATCCGGGTCGAGGCGGTCGAGACGATCGCACCCGGGGTGTTCTCGCTGCACCTGACCGGGCGACGGATGCGCGCCCTCGGCGCGGTCGGCGGCCAGTACGCGATCTGGCGGTTCTGGAGCGCCGGCACCTGGTGGCACGCCCACCCCGTCTCCTTCTCCGCGGTCCCCACCGATCGCACCGCCCGGATCACCGTCCGCGTGCTGGGCCAGGGCACCGCACGCCTCGCTCGCCTGCACCCGGGCACGGCCGTGTCGATCGAGGGCCCGTACGGGATCTTCACCGAGACGGCGCGCACCGCTCCACTCCTCGCCGTCGTCGCCGCGGGCATCGGCATCACCCCCGCGCGCGCACTCCTCGAGCACAGTGCCCTGCAGCCGGGCGAGGCGACCGTCCTCCTGCGCGGGACCGACGACACCCAGGACCACCTCTGGGACGAGACGGGCGAGCTCGTGCGCCGCGGGGGCGGAACGCTCTACTGGATGCGGGGGCATCGCCCGTCCGGCATCGACACCTGGCTGTCCGCCGAGGCGCTTTCGCGAGGCGTCACGCTGACCTCGGTGTTCCCGCGGCTGCTCGACTCCGACCTCTACGTCTGCGGACCGGACGCCTGGAGCGAGCTCGTCCTCCGCGACGCCCGCAGCGCGGGCCTCCCCGAGCACCGGATCCACGTCGAGAGCTTCAGCTGGTGAGGACACGCGCCGCTCTCGCGAGCATCGTCGCGTCCACGGCCGTCCTCCTCGTGGGCTGGGACCTCGGCGCCGCGGAGAGCACTCCCGCCGGGCCGGCGCCGGATGCCGCAGCGCCCGCTGTCGCGACTCCGACTCCGATTCCGACCTCCTCGTCCGGCTCGAGCGCCTCGGGCACGTTCGAGGTGCCGACGCCGAGCTCCACCCCGTCGACGCCCTCGGCGCCCGCCGGCACCGGCGGAACCGACAGCAGCGGCGGCACCGACAGCGCCGGCGGAACGGACGGCACCTACACGGGGACCGCTGTCTCGACCCGCTACGGCGACGTGCAGGTCGCGATCACCGTCGCCGGCGGCGCGATCGCCGACGTCACCGCGCTGCAGCTGACGGACAAGGAGAACCGCTCGGTCTCGATCTCGAACCGGGCCGCGCCGATCCTGCGCAGTGAGGTCCTCGCCGCTCAGAGCGCCGACGTCGCCTCGGTCAGCGGCGCGACCTACACCAGCGACGCCTACCTCGACTCGCTGCAGTCCGCGATCGATCAGGCCGGCCTGTGATCTCGACCTTCCCCACGATGGGAACGGTCGCGAGCCTCCGGGCCGAGGCCGACGCACCTCTGCCGGCGATGCAAGCGGTCTTCCGGTCCGCGGACGAGCGGTTCAGCCTGTACCGGCCGGAGTCGGAGGCGAGCAGGATCGCCGACGGCCGGCTCCGCCTCGCCGATGCGAGCGCGGAGATGCGCGACGCCTACGCCGAGGCCCTCGAGTGGCGCACCGCCACCGACGGCGCCTTCACCCCGCACCGCCCGGACGGCGTGCTCGACCTGGCCGGCACGGTCAAGGCCCGCGCGATCGCTGCGGCCGGGAGGCTGCTGGAGCGCGGCGACGGCTCGCCGTGGCTCCTGACCGTCGGGGGCGACGTCCTCGGATCCCGCGCCGCCGCCGTTGACGCCGACCACGCCGACCCGGTCCGGATCGGGATCGTCGATCCCGACGACCGCCGGTCACTGCTGTGCGCCGTCCCACTGACCGGCGATCGGCGTGCCGTCGCGACGTCGGGGACCGCCGAACGCGGGGAGCACGTCTGGCGGCGCCCGCACGACCCGGACGGAGCCCGCTTCCGCCAGGTCACCGTCCTCGCGGACGACATCCTCACCGCGGACGTCCTCGCCACCGCGATCCTCGCCGGCGGCGAGCCGACCCTCGACCGCGTCCTCTCCCGCTGGGACGTCGACGTCCTCGCCTGCGGCACCGGGGGAGACCTCCTGGTCTCCGACCGGCTCCGCGCGGCGATCAGCACTCGCTCGACGATGCAGGCGAGCGTCATAGATGCGTCATAGGAATTGCAAAGGACGCGGCGGCTGAATGGGAACACCTCGCTCGCCGACCTCGTGTCGGCCCGTCTTCAGGAGTTCTCGTGCTCGCATTCGCCACCGTCGCCATCGACCTCGCCGCCATCGCTCTGCTGACGTTCGGCATCTATTTCCCCCGCCACCGCAGGCGGGACCTCGTCGCCGCGTTTCTCGGCGTGAACGTCGGCGTCCTCGCGGTCTCGCTGGTCCTGGCCTCCAGCACGGTCGGGGCCGGTCTCGGACTGGGCCTGTTCGGGGTCCTGTCGATCATCCGTCTGAGGTCGGACGAGATCGAGCAGCACGAGGTCGCCTACTACTTCTCCGCTCTGGCCATCGGCCTCATCAGCGGTCTGGGCACCGCACCGTCCGCACTGACGGTCGGTCTGATCGCGCTGATCATCGCGGTCCTGTTCATCGCCGACCACCCGCGGCTGTTCTCGCGCACCCGTCAGCAGACGATCACTCTGGACAGCGCCTTCACCGACGAGGGCGCCCTGACCGAGCACCTGGCCGCGCTGCTCGGCGGCCGCATCCGGTCGGTGCAGGTCCGCCAGCTCGACCTCGTCAACGACACCACGCAGGTCGACGTCCGCTTCGACGTCGCGGAGCGACGCTCCCGCGGCGGGCAGCACGACGAGCTCGCCCCGGCCACCTCCGCCATCGGCGTCACGGTCTCGCGATGACCGCCGTGACGACGTCGCGTCTGCAGTCGTTCGCCCCGATCAGCCTCCCCGAGCTCGTCGACCAGGCGTCCCTGCAGACCCGGATCGACCGCAAGTACCTGATTCCCGCGGGCAGCCTGGACGCCGTGCTCGCCCGGCTGGACGACAGCACCCGCGTGCTCGAGATCGACGGGCGCCGCGACTGCGACTACGAGTCGATCTACTTCGACACCCCGCAGCTGGACAGCTACCACCTCGCCGTGCGCGGCCGCAGGCGGCGCTTCAAGATCCGCACCCGCACCTATCTCGACTCCGCGACGAGCTACCTCGAGGTGAAGACGCGCGGATCCCGCAGCAGCACCGTCAAGGAGCGGATCGACTACCCGGCCGGCAGGCGCGACGAGCTCACCGCGGAGGGTGTCGCCTACATCGACGAGACCCTCGCGGCGACGGGAATCGCCCTGGACTCCCGAGAACTCGCCCCGGTGCTGTCCACCGAGTACGCCCGGACGACGCTCTTCCTCCCCGGATCCGCCACCCGCGCCACGATCGACACCCGCCTCGTCTGGCGGCTGCGCAGCGCACCCGCCCGAGTGCTGGATCGACCGGCCGTGGTCGTCGTCGAGACCAAGTCGGCCTCCCGCCCGTCCGAGGTCGACCGGGCGCTCTGGGCAGAAGGCCACCGCCCCGTCTCGCTCTCGAAATACGGGACCGGGATGGCCGCATTCCGCTCCGAGCTCCCCGCCAACAAGTGGACCCGCACCCTCGACCGTCATTTCGACCGGGCCCCCGCCCGAGTCGTCTCTCCCCGATAGGACCACCATGCACAACCGCACCCGCCCGCTGTCCGTCCTCGCCGTCCTGGGTCTCACCGGCGCTCTCCTCACCAGCTGCACCGCCGCCGCGGTCGCCGGCTCCGCCTTCGGCACCACGACCGACTCGAGCTCCACCGCCCCCGCCGACACGAGCACCGACGACACGGAGGCGGGCACCACCGTCGAGGCCGTCGGCACCACCCTCGACTCCACCGCCACGCAGATCCTCGCAGCGAACGCCGCCGTGCACGCAACCGACCAGGCCGCCGACGCCACCTCGACGAGCATCACCCTCTCCAGCGACAGCGCCGCGGCCGACGGGGACGCCGTCCGCGTCGACGGCTCCACCGTCACCATCACCGACGCCGGCACCTACGTCCTCAGCGGCACCCTCACCGACGGCCAGGTCATCGTGGACACCACCGCCGAAGGAACCGTGCGGCTCGTGCTCGACGGCGTCGACATCGCAAGCTCCACCGGTTCCGCAATCACGGTCACCGCCGCCTCCGACGTCGTCGTGGAACTCGCCGCCGGGTCGACGAACACCCTCAGCGACACCGCCTCCTACGCCGAAGACGCGGAGTCGAACGCCGCGCTCTACAGCGCTGCCGACCTCACCATCACGGGCGACGGCTCCCTCGATGTGCAGGGCAACGGCAACGACGGCATCACCGGCAAGGACGGCCTCGTCATCCTCTCCGGCACCATCACCGTCGACGCCGTCGACGACGGCATCCGCGGCAAGGACTACCTCGTCGTCCAGGGCGGCACGCTCGCCGTCACCGCCGGCGGCGACGGACTCACCTCCGACAACGAGGAAGACGCCACCGCGGGCTTCGTCTCGATCACCGGCGGCGACATCACCGTCGACGCGCAGGGCGACGCGGTCGTCGCCGTCACGGACGTCGTCGTCACGGGAGGAACCCTCGACCTGACCGCGGGGGGTGGCAGCGGCGCGCAGCTCGCGACCGACGCCTCTGCCAAGGGGCTGAAGGCCGGGATCATCGTCGACCTCGAAGGCGGGGACGTGACCATCGACTCCGCCGACGACGCCGTGCACTCCGACACCTGGGTGCACACCACCGCTGGAACCTTGACGCTCGCCACGGGCGACGACGGCGTCCACGCCGATTCGGCCCTGCTCCTCGATGGAGCGGATATCGCCGTGACCGACTCGGTCGAGGGGATCGAGAGCGCCGACATCCGGATCACCGACGGCGACATCTCCGTCGTCTCCAGCGACGACGGCCTGAACGCCTCCGGCGGAACCGGCACCGACTCCGACGGGGCCGCGACCGGAACGACGGGTGGTCCCGGCGGAGGCATGGGCGGCGAGGGCGATGACGGCTCCGTGATCACCCTCAGCGGCGGCACCGTCACCATCGATGCCGAGGGCGACGGCTTCGACTCCAACGGCAGCGCCACCATCAGCGGCGGCAGCCTCACCGTCAACGGACCCGAGCAGAGCGGCAACGGTGCACTCGACGTCAACGGTGCCCTCGTCGTCACCGGCGGAGAGGTGCTCGCCACGGGCAGCGCCGGGATGATGGTCTCGCCCGACGCGTCCTCGACCCAGGGCTGGATCTCCTCCGCCCTCAGCAGCACGCTCCCGGCGGGCACCGAGGTGACGATCACCGACGCGGGCGGCACCACCGTCACGACGTTCACGACGTCGAAGACGATCGCGGGCGTCGTCTACGCCGGCTCGGAGATCACCTCGGGCGAGAGCTACACCCTCACCACCGACGGCACGACCCTCGCCACCGTCACCGCGGGCACGGCCGCCGCCGGAGGTGGAGGCATGGGGGGCGGCCGCTGACAGTCTAGAACCGACATCGCTGAGAGGCCGACGGCCGTGATCCCCCGATCACGGTCGTCGGCCCTTTCGCGATGCGCCCGGAACTCCGACACGGGCTCCACCGCAGGGCTCTCCGGCGATGCCGGGCAGGACTGAGGCGAAGACGCCGTCGGGGCCGCAGCGGCCGCACAGGGGTCCGGGACCGCAGAGAGCATCGGCCGGTACTCGTTCCTCGTGGACGACGATCCCGCCGCCGCCGCCGCCGTCGGCTGCTCTGCTCCCGGAGGCGACCGGGAGTACTCGTCCGCCGTTCGAGCATCGAACGGGGAGGGCATCGCCGATGACGTCCGTCAGCGCCGGCACCTCCTCGCTCACGCGGGAAGAAGACGCCTAGACCTCGCTCGTAGCACGAGGAGTCGCCACCTCACGCGGCACACCGGCTTCCTCCTCGGTGGATGAGGAGGACGGGTGCGACGTCCGAGTGAACACGACCGCGCGCTGAACGCCGAAGCTGACGACTGCGAGCATCACGTCCGTGAGCGGTTTCGCGATGACCAGGGGGACACCCGCCACCGTCGATGCGGAGAGCAGGAGCGATCCGCCGATAAGAAGCACCAGGGCCAGCGCGGCGTAGGCGAACAGCTGCCGTCCGAGCGGTTTTTGCCTCCCCGCTGCGAACACGACCCTGCGGTTCAGCGCGAAGTTGATCGAGGCGCTCAGCAGGCGCGCCGCGATGAGGGAGGCGATCAGCGGGAGACCCAGCGCGACCAGGGTGAGCAGCGCCACCGTGTCGAGCGCGAAAGCGAGCAGCGACGACGAGGCGAAGGCCACAAGCGGACGGGCGACCCGCCACGAGTCGACCAGCGGCCGGAAGTGCGAGCGTGCGTTGTGCTCGAGGTAGACGGTCTCGATCGGCACCTCGAGCACGTGCAGACGGTCGCGCGAGGCGCGCAGGAGCAGTTCCATCTCGTAGTCGAACCCGTCTGCCGGGGTGCCCAGCAGCCAGGGCAGCATCCGAGCAGGGTAGGCCCGCAGACCGGTCTGCGTGTCGTGGACAGCGAGACCGGTGAGCCCGCCGACGATCCCGGTCGCGGCGGCGTTCCCGATGCGGCTGCGAAGAGGTGTGCCGGCCGTGAACGATCTGCCTCCGAGGACGATGTCCGCCGAACTCGCGCAGCAGGCGGCCGCGACGGCCAGCACATCGTGCGGCCGGTGCTGCCCATCGCTGTCCGCGCACACCACGTCGTCTCTCGAGCCGGTCGCGATCAGGTGCGCGAAGGCTGTGCGCAGGGCTGCACCCTTGCCCAGGTTGCGGGGGTGCGCGAGCACCGTCGCGCCGGCGGCAGCCGACTCCGCGAAGACGTGCGCGAAGCGCGGCCCGCTGCCGTCGTCGACGACGACGACGCGCACTTCCTCTTCCCGGAGTGACTGGATCAGCTCGAGCAGCCGGTGGTCGGGTTCGAGAGAGGGGATGACGACGGTGGTCATCGGGCGATGTAGAGGATGTCGGAGGTGCCGCGCTCGGTGCCCTTGCCGAGTGGGTCGTTGACCAGCGCATCGTTGAAGACCATGGTCGAGGAGCCGCCGCCGTCGAGGTTGTAGGCCGTGCGGGCTCCGAGGTCGGCCATCAGCGCCGCGAGCTCGGGGAGTGTCGCGCCGCGGCTGTAGCCGGTGCTGCGTCCGTCGACGACGACGAAGACGAGGTGATTGTCGCCGATGACGCCGATGCAGGTGCGTGGCTGCTCACCTTGGATGGAGTGGTTGCCGATGTTGGTGTCGATCTCGATGTCCTCGATCCCGGCGATGACCTTCCCGTCCTCGAGGATCGCGGGACCGAAGGACAGGGTGTTCCAGCAGCCCTGCGCGAGCAGTTCGTTCGCCGTGGTCGCTGTCTCGTCGTAGACCCGGACGGAGCCGTCGGTGAAGAACGCGAGCCCGTCGCGGGCCGGGGAGTCGCGGAACACTGCGCCGTTGCGCAGCACGATGCCCGTGTCGCGGAAGCCGTAGTAGTCGCCGTTGATGGCGAACACGGCGCCGTTGTCGGCCGCGATGGCGGAGGTCGTCTCGATGATGTTCTCGCCGAAGCTGTCCTTCGCGAACGCCGACCGGAGGACGGTCGCGTCGGTCAGGACGATCTCCGCCGCATACCAGGTGAGGGTGTCGGCGCCGCTGCCGCTGGAGTGGGTGCTGATCGTGATCTCCGCGCTGTCGGACCGATAGCTCGTCGCCGTCAGAGTCGCGTCTGCAGCCGAGGTGCCGGCGGACGTGTCCACGGAGGAGTTCTCCGCCTCGAACTCGGACGCGTCCGCGATCTCGACGTGCTCGAGGACGAAACGGTCCAGCGCCCACGCCACGCCGCCGCCCACCACAGCCAGTGCGCCGGCCGCGCCTCCCAGCAGGAACGAGCGGCGACTCGGACGGCGACGGTCGGAGGGCGGTGCGGCGGCAGGGGTCGTGTTCTCGTCCATGGATACCGTCGTACGCGCCGGGTCAGGCACGACCATTCGAGGGGTCTAGGCACTTCCCAAGAGTGCTGCCCACCGCCGTGCCGGCGGTCGCGCAGCGGGAGCGCGAACTCCGCAGAGGAGGTGAGTACTTGCTCAAAGGGCTCACATAGAAAGCTTTCCTACGCTCTTCCTCACGTCGTGTGAACGGCTACTCCGGTAGGGCAGGTGCGGGTCCGGTTCATGGCCGTGGCGGGAGCCGGGGCGGCGTGGAAGCCCCCTGCGCTCCCTGACTTGCATCCTCGACTGCCCGGGGACACCGAGCCCCTTCATCGGCCACCGTGAAACGCGTCTCGACCGAACGACTCTTCTCCTGGAAGGAGATCCAGTGGACGACCTGGCCCTGTCCCTCAGAGCTGCACAGCACTTGGGGGACCTCACCGCCCAGATGCACATCGACGCCCTCTGGAGGGCCAAGGGCGATGCCGATGAGGCGCGCTGGATGCTCAACCGCCTCGCTGCGGAGTTGCGCACCACGAGGAGGATGCTCGAGGCGACTCAGGACCCGGAGTGGTGGGACACCGCGACGTCCGACGACATCGCGAACACGTACCAGGCTGCCGTGACGTGGAGTCGAGATCACCCCGACATTGCGATGCTGATGAGGCGGATGACAACGGAGCTCGAGATGAGGTACAACCTCCGTCTCAACTGAGGCCACGCCTCAGCACACGTGCATCGCGCCAGCGGCACGCAATACGGGAACACGTGCGCCTGTGCACCGGGGTGAGACGGAATCGAGATCGACCGCGCCAGTCGGGGTTCGTTTCTCGCCGACGAGATCCGCACACCGCAGATCCAGGCGAGCTCGCCGCCTGATGAAGGCGACGGCGAGGCGCGACGGCAGACAGCCACAAGGCGACCTTGATCGCAGCAATCAGCCGGTACGGCCGAACCGCTGCACAGAGCAGTCCGCGCCCATGGCAGGCAGCTCTGCCCGACCCCCTACTCGGCCGGACGATCCTTTCCCACGGTGGCTGCCTCGCAAGAGCCCGGGATCCTCTTTCGTGCAGACGAGTCGGACCCGTTCGCACCGGTGATGGCGCGCCTCGCCGTCGTCGTGCCGTCAGGCTGCGCCGCTTCGATGCGTGCCGTTCTCGGCTTCGGCTTGCAGCATGCGTTCGAACCTCGGAGATATTCGTGAAGCATCGGCCATGAAGTGCCAGCCGCTGATTCGCCACGACGAAGTCGAGGATCGGTCTTAGGTAGCGCAGAGGCAATCCATCGATTCCTGGTGCTCACTGGCTTCATGACGAGCACATCTTCTCGCCCGGTCGGCGCGCCGCGGCCTCCCACGGCCCGCGCTTCCACCGCCCGCGAGCATCTCTTAGCGGCTCAGGGCCGGCGACGACGAGCAGCGCGCAACATCCTCGTGGGTGCGGTCTGGGCCTCCGCCGTTCTCGCGGTGGTCCTCTGGGCCACCTCCGGCGCTGCCACCGTGACCGGAGACGGCCGGATCGTGATCGTCCTCGGGATCATCGCCGGTCTCGTCGGAACCGACCTCATCCTGGTCATGCTCGTCCTCGCCGCTCGCGTCCCTGTGATCGACCGTGTCGTCGGGCACGACGCTGCGATGGCGCTGCACGGGCGCCTGGGAAAACCGGCCCTCTACCTGCTCCTCGCTCACGCGGCACTGCTCATCGTCGGCTACTCCCTCGACTCCGGTGAAGGCATCGTGACGCTGGTCGGGGCACTGTGGGCCGCTGTCGACGTGCGACTGGCGATCATCGGGCTGGCAGCACTGATCGTCGTCGTCGTCACGTCAGTGGTCGCCGTGCGGAGAGTTCTGCCGTACGAGACATGGCACGCGGTGCATCTGCTGTCCTACCTCGCGGTCGTCCTCGCCGTGCCCCACCAGCTGCAGCAAGGCCAGGTCCTCGCCGAGACGAGCTGGCAGCGGAGCTACTGGATCGCGCTCTACGTCACAGCCCTCGGCTGCATCGTCTGGTACCGGTTCGTGAGGCCCGTGATCCGCTCCCTGCGCCACCGAGTCACAGTCGAGGACGTTCAGCCCCTCGGCGACGGCGTCGTCTCGATCCACTTGGCCGGCCGCGACCTCAGCACGCTCGCCGCACGGGGAGGCCAGTTCTTCATGTGGCGTTTCTGGGCCGGAGGGACGTGGTGGCACGCCCACCCGTTGTCACTCTCCGCGGCACCCACCGACCGGTCTCTCCGCCTCACCGTCCGTGCTCTCGGCCGGGGAAGCGCAGCTCTCGCTCGCCTCGAGCCCGGCACTCCCGTCTCTTTCGAGGGGCCGTACGGGGTGTTCACCGACAGCAGCCGCAGCCATGTGCAGGTCGCGGTCGTGGCATCCGGCATCGGGATCACTCCGGTCAGGGCCTTCCTCGAGGACCTGGAGGCGCCCCCCGGGGCCGTGACCGTCCTCCTGCGAGCTCACAGCGACCGAGAGACCCACCTGTGGGGAGAAGTGCTCGAGTGGGCACGAGCGCGAGAGCATCAGGTCTTCACGAGCATCGGCCCCCGTGGCCGGGGTCCCGCCGGATGGCTCTCGGCAGAAGACGCCTCCCGCGGCGTGCGCGCGTCGACGGTGTTCCCGAACCTTCGGCAGTCCGACCTCTTCATCTGCGGGTCACCGCGGTGGGCCGACCTCGTCGAATCCGACGCACGAGCCGCAGGGCTCCTCCCTGCACAGATCCACCGCGAACGGTTCGGCTGGTGACAGGTCACCCCGACCGTCCCGATGACGTCACCACAACGAAGGAGCACCATGCCCTCTCCCAACTCACGCTGGTCCACACGGATGACCGCCTCCCTGACCGCCGTCCTGGCTCTCGTCGGGACCGGCGCGATCGGATCGGGTCTCTACCTCGGCCACGCTCTCCTCGCTGAGGACACATCCACGTCGTCCACCACCACCGAGACGGAAGCCGAATCCTCTTCCAACACCGAGTCCGCGGGACCGACCGACACGTCGACCACGAACGACACGCCGGACGAGAACGCCACTGAGGACACCGGCGCGACCACGCAGACCGAAGAATCGACAGGCTCAGGCGTCTCACCGGGAACAGGCGCCGGACAGCAGTCCCAGACCTCCGGATCATGACGCCCGACCACCGCGAAGAACCCTTCGCACAACACGCCTGGGAACTGTGGACCACGACAGCTCAGGTCGTTGTTCACAGCTCTGACCTTGACGTCCTCGCCGAAGCGGAACGCCACGTCCGCGCAGTCACCACCGCTGTCGAAAACGCCTGCAGCCGTTTCCGATCCGACTCCGAACTGATGGCTCGCTCAGCTGCCCTCATCGACGGGACCCACGTCTCCCCGATGCTCGCTGCGCTCGTCCGCATCGCTCTTGCCGCCGCTCGCGCCACCGACGGCGACGTCGACCCCTCCCTGGGCGTCCACATGACGCATCTCGGGTACGACCGTGCCCAGCCCCTCACCACCATCGACGTCCCGACGACGACAGGCGGCACTCTCGACAACCTCCGCGCTCTCCCCGTGACGTCAGCGGCGTGGCGCGATATCCAACTCCGCGGAGACTGGATACGAGTCCCGGAAGGCGTCGTCCTCGATCTGGGGGCGACGGCCAAGGCTGCTGCGGCAGACATGGCGGCCGCCGCCGCCGCTCAGGCCACTGGAGTGGGAGTCCTCGTATCGCTCGGCGGAGACATCGCCACGGCGGGCCCTGGCCCGACGAGCGGCTGGCAGGTCCTCGTGGAGGATCTCCCCGAAGACCCCTCCCAAACGATCTCGCTGCAGAGCGGTTGGGCCATCGCCACCTCGAGCACCAGACGTCGACGGTGGGGACACGACGGGGCCTCCGTGCACCACATCCTCGACCCGCGGTGGGGCATCCCCGCGGAGCCCGTTTGGCGCTCGGTCACCGTGGCTGCGCCCACCTGCGTCACGGCCAACACGTGGTCGACCGCAGCCGTCGTTCGAGGACGTCGAGCCGCCTCCGAACTCGCTGCAGCACGACGCGCCTCGCGACTGGTAGACGCATCCCGTCACGTGATCACAACCCCCGCTTGGCCCGCCCCCTAACTGCTGCCAGCCCGACGCCAGGCAAATGAGAGCACCTGGACGCGACCAAGCCGTCTCGCGAGGAGCCCGAGACTGAGTACGGCGGACTTCTATCCTGCGTGGGATGGGCGTGCTGCTCACCAATGGAGCATCTCGTCGTCCGACGTCCCCACGCTCGCCCATCCCCTTTCACTGAGCGCCGACGTGAACACAGAGAGCACATCGGAGCCGCAGGGCTAGCTCATAGGAGCGTCTCGATACTGAAAGCATGACAACCCACGCCTCTGGTATCGCCTCCCCCTCGTCCCACTTCACGGCCGAGCGGCGCCCGCGACTCACCAGGGCCGACGGGCTACCGGTACGCGTTCTCGTCGTTGACGACGAAGACGCGCTGACCGATCTGCTTCGGATGGCGCTGGGATACGAGGGCTGGGAAGTGCGCACTGCCGCGGCGGGCCACCCGGCGATGACGCTCGCGCGAGAGTTCCGCCCCGACGTCATCGTGCTCGACGTGATGCTGCCGGATATCGACGGTCTTCAGGTCCTTCAGCGCGTTCGCGCCGCCGGAAACGCCGCCCCTGTTCTTTTCCTCACGGCCAAGGACGCTCTCGATGACCGGATCGCTGGGCTGACAGCAGGGGGCGATGACTACGTCACCAAGCCGTTCTCGCTCGAGGAGCTCGTCGCCCGGTTGCGCGGGCTCATCCGTCGCTCGACCCTGCTCGCCGTTGAGCTCGACAACCCCGAGGTCGTCGTCGGTGATCTCGTGCTGAACGAGGACAGCCACGAGGTGCGCCGCGGAGCCGACGAGATCGAGCTGACCGCGACCGAGTTCGAGCTGCTGCGCTTCCTGATGCGCAACCCGCGCCGGGTGCTGAGCAAGGCGCAGATCCTCGACCGGGTCTGGTCGTACGACTTCGGCGGCAGGTCGAGCGTGGTCGAGATCTACATCTCGTATCTGCGCAAGAAGATCGACGCCGGGAGGGCGCCGATGATCCACACGGTGCGCGGCGCCGGCTACCTGCTGAAGCCTGCGCAGTAGTGAGCACGGGTCACGGTCGGCGGCACACAGTGCCGGCGGCTCTTACCTCCCGCTCCATCAGAGGCTCTTCCGCACGGCAGACCACCCATGCCGGCGGCTCTCGCTGCCGTCGTGGTCCGTGGACATTGCGGCGTCGGATGGTCGTCACGGTGGTGGCGTTGGTTGCCGTGACCGCTGGCATCGTCGCTGCGGTGAGTCTTCTCTCGCTGCGGAGCATCCTCTACAGCAGCACCGACGTTCAGCTGAGTGAATCGCTGCAGCGCCTGCAGGACTTCGATGGGCCCGGCCGGTTCGAGGGGCCAGACGCGATCGAGCGGGCGACGACCTGCTCCGGTGGCTCCTTCGGTGACGGACCGAGTCAGGACCTCAGCACCATCACAGCCGTCCAGCAATCGGACGGCTCGTTCGTAGGCGCATACACCGACGCGGCCGACACCTGTCAGCAGCTCTCTGATTCCGCTGACTCTGTATTGGGGTCCGCCGTTGCCGCTGATGGCGACGAGGTGTCCATCGACCTGCCGGGCGAGCTCGGTCAGTACCGAGTCCGTGCGGCCGTCGTGGAAGGTGCAGTGGTCGTCGTCGGCGTACCGTTGCGCGGCGTGGCCGCGACCTTGGGATCGTTGACCGTCGTCGTTGTGATCGTCGTTCTTGCGGCGATGCTGCTCGCGGCACTGCTCGCGACCGCCATCATCAAGGTCGCCCTGCGACCGTTCGAGCGGGTGGAGGCGATCGCCACCCGCGTGGCGGAGCTGCCCCTCGAACGTGGCGAGGTCGAGCTCGCCGAGAGGGTGCCTGAGGAGGACGCCGACACTCGCACCGAGGTCGGCCGCGTCGGCGTCGCCTTCAACCGGATGCTCGACCACGTCACCGGCGCCCTGGAGGCTAGGCAGGAGAGCGAGAACAAAGTGCGGCAGTTCGTTGCCGATGCCTCGCACGAGCTGCGCACGCCGTTGGCTGCGATCCGCGGCTACGCCGAACTGCCGCGCCGGAGCGAAGCGAAGTTGTCGGAGGAGGCGGCCTACTCGCTCGACCGCATCGAGTCGGCAGCGATGCGGATGACCTCGCTCGTCGAGGATCTCCTCTTGCTCGCACGCCTCGACGAGGGGCGTGCTCTCCAGAAGGAGCCCGTCGACCTGACCATGCTGCTGATAGAAGCAGTGTCGGACGCGCACGTCGCCGGTCCTGACCACGAGTGGGATCTCGAACTGCCCGAGGAGCCGCTCGAGATCCCCGGAGACCGCTTCCGGCTGCACCAGGTGGTCGCAAATCTGCTGCGCAATGCCACCGTGCACACACCCCCGGGTACACGCGTCGTCACGACGCTCGCCCAAGACCGGGACGAACGAGGGCAAAGGATCGCCGTGGTGAGCGTGACAGACTCCGGGCCGGGTATCGACCCTGCGCTCGTACCGGTGCTGTTCGAGCGCTTCTCCCGCGGCGACTCATCGCGAGCCCGCACGACCGGCTCGACAGGACTGGGCCTGGCGATCGTCGCAGCCGTCGTGGAAGCACACGGCGGACGCATCACTGTCGCCTCCGAGCAGCACCGCACCACGTTCCGCGTCGAGCTCCCGGCGGAGTGTAGGGCGTAAGACGGACCACGCTGCGATATTCGTCCCAGGCGCTGCGCCAGGACTGGAAAAGCGCCTGTCGTTTGTGATCACGATCGACCCTGGAGTGAGGAGTTCGCGAAGCGTTCCTTCCACAACCCGAATGACGAGAACCCCCTAAGGGCGAAATACATGCTGTTCCGGAGAGTGATCGATGAATCGCTGGCCGCGCTGATGACCACCGACACCACAGAGATGCTGGACTTGATGGACCGCTTCAAGGACGTGCTGGTCCTTCTTCCCGGTGTGCTGTCATGAGCGCGCTGGTCGACTGGCTTCGACATCCCCTCTACCTCGCCGTGACTGCCGCCGGCACCGCGCTCGGATTGCTGCTTCGGTCCGCCGCCCCCCATCCAGGATCCCGATCAAGCCGATTTCAGGGGGCACGCGGATGGCGGTGTGGTGGAGGACTCCTCCTCGACCACACCGCCATCCGCGCGACTGACGCGCCGTCTTACTGCGCTGCCGGCTGCTCTCTCGACGCCCGTCGGCCGCGCAGGAGCGCCCGGGTCGTGAAGAACACGGTCAGCAACACCAGGAGCCCGAGGACCGCGTCGAGAGCGTAGAGACCCCACTGCCAGAGGGGCGTGACCCGGACGATTTCGCTGTCTGCCGCGAGTCCGTTCATGGCGTTGCTGTGAGCAACAGCGAACACGATGTTGCGAGCGGCACGCTGCATGTCGGCGACGACTGTGGGCGTCATCTCTTCCTCCGGAAGAGCCCAGAGGTCCGCATCTGTGTTCAGCCAGAGGTCCGTACCGGCCTGAAGACCCTCGCGCAGATCTTCGTAGACGAAGACATCGAACGAAGCCTGGTCCGTGACGACGACACCGTTGAACCCCCACTCTCCTCTCAGCGTCTCGGTGAGAAGACCGGCATGCCCACCGGCCCATCGCATCCCGATCCGGTTGAGACCGGCCATCACTCCACGCGCGTCAGCGTCACGGACGCTCGTCTCGAACGGCGCCAGATAGAGCTCTCGCATCGCCTGCTCGTTGGTGAAGATGCTGCCTCCGATCCGGTTCGTCTCCTGGTCGTTGAGCGCCATGTGCTTGATGAAGACGAGAACACCCTTCGACTGGGCTCCGGAGACGACACCCGCACCGATCTCCCCGGACAGCGTCGCGTCCTCGGAGTAGTACTCGAAGTTGCGGCCACTGTAGGGCGAGCGGTGAATGTTCATCGCGGGGGCGTACCAGCCCGTGACGCCGAGATCGAGACTCTCTTCACCGACGGCCGCACCCATGGCCTCGGCGAGATCGGTGTTCCAGGTCGAAGCGAGAACGATGGGCGGCGGGTATCCCATGCCGCTGTCCCCGCCGACGAGGGTGTCCGAGATACCTGCGGGCCCGTCCTTGTCGACCGTGCCGGGAAGTGCCATCGACTCGACGGTCTGAGTCGCGTAACCGCCGACGCGTACGAGGAGGTCGAGCTCCTCGACGCTTGCCTGCTCGACAAGGGTGTCCCACAGCGGGCTGGCCGGATCCTCTCCAACGAGAGTGGCCGTGCTGAGCTCGCCGTACTCATCGTCCACGGCCCCGACAGTGGGCTGTGCCGCATCGGCGTTCTCTGTGAACGAGATCTCGAGGGCTGCGAGCGCATCCTCCGGCGCGGTCCACGCTCCATCCGCGTACGTCGAAGGCCAGGTGCCCGACCAGTCGTTCCGACTCAGGTATCGGAAGTCCGGGTCGTAGGCGCGGATGTCCACGTCGTCGAACTGATTCGAGATCGCGGCCCCCGTGGCCTGCGAGACGGAGTAGGTCGTGGTGTCCGTCTCCGCGCGGGTGAAGCGCTGTGCGAGTTCTGCATCACCGTTGGCACTCATGCCGTCCGCAGTCGACTTCCCCTTGGCCGCCAGCACGTTGTTGAGCGCATCGTGAGAATCCTGACCCGCCGCCAGGTAGTAGTCGCCGGCGTCGACGATGTAGGTTCCGGCGCCGCTCGCGTCGTAGACCTTCAGCGACTCCTTCGGGACGGGGACGGTCACGGTCTCCGTCGCCCCGGCCTCCAGCTCCGAGGTCTTAGCGAAGCCTGCGAGTTCGACCGCTGGTTTCTCGATGCCGTTGACGCGGTCGTAGTCCGTGTAGGGGGACTGCAGATAGATCTGCACGATCTCCTTGCCTGCCTGCTCGCCGGTGTTGGTCACGGTGACAGTTGCTGTGTAGCCGTCGTCACCCTCCGACACGGAGAAGTCGGACCAGGCGAACGAGGTGTACGAGCCGCCGAAACCGAAGGGGTACTGAACCTGGGTCGAGTAGTCGAAATTCGCCGCATCCTCTGCGCCTAAGACGACGTCTTCATACCGCGTCTCGTAGTACTGGTACCCCACGTATACGCCCTCGCTATAAACGATGTACGTGTCTCCGCGGTCGACTTCGCTGTTGGTGATGCTGTATGAGCCGAGGTTTGCCATGCTCGGAGCGCCTAGGGAGTCGTAAGCGTAGGTGTCGACGAGCGCCCCCGAAGGATTGACGACTCCGGTCAGTACTTCGCCGACGGCAGTCGCACCGGTCTGACCGAACGCACCGACCCAGAGCGCCGCGTTCACCTGATACTCCTCGAGGAATCCGAGCTCGAGCGGGTTCTGGGTATTGAGCAGGACGATGACGCGATCGAAGGCGTCATCAGCGAGGGTGAGCATGTCCTTCTCGTCACTGGTGAGCTGCAGGTAGGTGCTTCCCGAAGCGTCCGGAGTCGACGCCAGGTCGGAGCTCTCACCTCCGGAACGGCCGATGACGACGATTGCCGCATCCCCATAGTCGGCGAAGCTGGCCTTGACCTCCTCGGTGTAGACAGCGGCAGGCACTTCGTTCACAGCGAAGGCGCCTTCTCCGTAGACATCCGGTGTGGTCTTGCGGTAGTCCTTCCCGGGTCCGCTGACGTAGAAGTCCCGCAGAGTGGGGTTGATCTCGATCCCGGCGTCGGTGATGCCGGTCTGCAGGTCGACGACTCTGGACGTGTCGACTGAACCGGCACCGCCGCCGCCGTAGACCGGGTCGACGGAATCCTGGCCGAACACGCTGACTCTCGCACCGGACGCGAGGGGAAGGGCCCCGTCGTTCTCGAGGAGGGTGATGCCCTCACGAGCGATATCGGTGGCGACCTCGGTCACGTGCTGGCCGAGCTGCTCAGTGGACGCGAACTCACTGCTGAAGTACTCAGCGCTCTCCCCGTCGGCCGACACGACCTTCTGCGTGGTCTGGCCGAAGTACACCGACACGAGGTCGGCGTAGCGGTTAGCCATGACCGTGCCTACGACGATCGTCACTGCGAGTGCTGCACTCACCGCGTAGATGATCACGGCGACGGGCAGGCGCATCCTGCGTCTTGTCTTCTTCGACAATTCGAGCTTCTCTCTGTGGTCTGGGGCGGAGATGTCGGAGGGAGCGGGAGGGCGGAAGCCCTTGACCCGCCTTGCCGGCCGTCGCGGGTGACTCTGGTTTGACGGATGGCGGCCCCGCTCACCGCCGACGAAAGCACGCGTGCTCGGCGACGTGACAACACCGTGCACGATCTGTCCATTTGCGCACTCAACCTGCAACCCGCACAGCGAAGTCGCGGACGCCGTCGTCCGTCATCGACAGACCGCGCTTCGGAATCGACAGGTTGTGCGCGCTGAGTCCTGCCGCCTACTGCGCTGGTTTGTGATGGACCGAGAAACCCCGACTTCGAAGGAGAGGTATCGCCGACCGGACCTGGCACCGATGCCACGGGTCACCACCGACCTCCGTCCTGTCAGCGTGGAACACCCCATGATCACGAACCTCACACTTCTCGAGAAGGCAGCCCTGCTCAGCGGGAGGAACGTGTGGGAGACCCGCTCGCTTCCCCGCCACGGAGTTCGCTCTCTCTTCCTCTCGGACGGACCGCACGGCGTGCGCAAGCAGCTCGGCTCCTCAGATCATCTCGGCCTTCACGAATCCGAGAAGGCGACCTGCTTCCCGACTGCGGCCACCATCGCGAACAGCTGGGATGTGGACCTGGCGGACCGGATCGGCCGAGCCCTCGGCGCCGAGGCCCGCTCACTCGGCGTCGACGTGTTGCTCGGCCCTGGGCTGAACATCAAGCGCAGCCCTCTCTGCGGTCGCAACTTCGAGTACTTCTCGGAGGATCCGTACCTCTCGGGCAAACTCGCAGCAGCCTATGTCCGCGGGATTCAGAAGCAGGGAGTGGCTGCGACTCCGAAGCACTTCGCCGTCAACAATCAGGAACTGCGTCGGATGACCACCGATTCCGTTCTCGACGAGCGCACCCTGCGCGAGATCTACCTGGCCGCGTTCGAGATCGTCGTGCGGGAGTCTGCTCCGCGGGCTCTGATGTCAAGCTACAACCTTGTGAACGGCGTCTACGCGAACGAGGATCCGTTCCTACTCTCGACGGTGCTCCGTGGCGAATGGGGCTTCACGGGGGCTGTGATAACGGACTGGGGAGGAGGCAACGACGCTGTCGCGGGCGCGCGCAACGGAAGCACGCTCGAGATGCCCTCCCCCGGGTTCGACTCGGCCCACCGGTTGGTCGAAGCGGTGCGCAGCGGTGCTCTGGCGGAGAGCGTCCTCGACGAGCGCGTCCGGGAGATGCTCGCTCTGTCAGTGGAGACGCTCGGAGCAGCACCTGCAGAGGTAGACGTCTCATCGCACCACGACCTCGCCCGCAGCGCAGCCGCTTCGAGCATCGTCCTCCTCAAAAACGAGGACCGCGTTCTGCCGCTGAGGAAAGGGACGCGAGTCGCCGTGATCGGCGACTTCGCGGAGAACCCGCGCTACCAAGGCTCGGGCTCCTCCGTCGTGAACCCCACGAGGATGACGACCACTCTCGAATCGCTCCCCTACTCTGGGCTCGAACTGGTCGCCTTCGAGCGGGGGTATGAGCGCGACGGCCGGGCTTCGGCGTCGCTTCTCGAGGCGGCGGTGCGGGCGGCAGCACCGGCCGACGTCGTTCTCGTCTACCTCGGGCTGGACGAGATCAGCGAGTCTGAGGGACTGGATCGCGTCCACATGAGAATGCCGGCCAACCAGATCGAGCTTCTCACCCGCCTGCACGAGGTGAACCCGAGGATCGTCGTCGTGCTCAGTGCCGGTTCCGCAGTGGAGATCCCTTGGCTCGAGAAGTGCTCGGCACTGGTGCACGGGTACCTCGGCGGTCAGGCAGGCGCTGCAGCGATGCTCGATGTGCTCACTGGAGTCGTCACGCCATCCGGAAAGCTGGCGGAGACGTATCCTCTCCGAAGCGAGGACACCGCTGTCCACGCGTACTACCCGGGTACCGAACGGACCGCCGAGTACCGCGAGGGCCTCTTCGTCGGATACCGGTACTTCGTGACCGCCGGCGTCCCGGTCAGATTCCCCTTCGGGTTCGGGCTCAGCTACACCGAATTCGAGTACAGCGGTCTCACTGCCGACGAGTCAGGGGTGCGTTTCACTCTCACGAACACAGGACTCGTCGCTGGGGCGGAGATCGCGCAGCTGTATGTCGGTCGCACCACCAACGGCATCCCTCGTCCGACACGGGAGCTCAAGGGCTTCGTGAAGATCGCTCTGGCCCCCGGAGAATCGCGCGCTGTCACGATACCCATGGACGAGACGACCTTCCGCCACTACGACGTGGGTCGTCGGTCCTGGGAGGTCGAGACGGGCGAGTACCTCGTCTCGGTGGGAGCGAGCGTTGCGGATATCCGGTTGAGCGCCTCCCTCGCGGTCGGGGGATCGATCGATCCGGTGGAGCCGGCGGCGGCCCTCGCACCCTACGCTTCGGGTCGGGTCGCTGCCGTAACGGACGAAGAGTTCGCCGCGTTACTCGGCAGGCCGGTCCCTGATGCCCGCTGGTCGACGAGGGACCTTGCGCCCAACGACCCCCTGTGCCGGATGAGTGCCGCCCGGAGTCCGCTCGCCCGACTCGCGGTCCGTCTGCTGGAGCGCCGGATGAAGCAGGCGGAAGCGCTGCACCGACCCGATCTGAACCTCTTGTTCCTCTACAACATGCCCTTCCGGTCGATTGCGAAGATGACGAACGGCACCGTCTCGACGGACATGGTCGACGCGCTCCTCCAGATCGTCAACGGCGAGCACATCCGAGGGATCGGAGCGCTGGTGAAGCGCTTTGTGCTGAACCGACGTCTCACAGTGCAGCTGCGCCGCGAGCTGGGACGCGGAGCATGAGCGGCGGGAAGCGTCCGGCCCCGACGAATGCTCCCCTGGGGCGAATCCGGAAGACGTGGACGACGTTCGCTGAGAGACGCCCCGGATCCGCGCAGTTCGTCGTGTTTCTCGTCCTGAGCAACGGCATCACCGTGCTGCAACTCGTCCTCATGCCGATCTTCAAGGCGGTGTTCGGAGCTACGGACCTGGTCGACTCCGGTTTCCAGTGGCTGCCGATCGGGAGCAACATCGACGGCAGCCCGTACTACGTCTTCGACTACAGCTCGGGAGAGCTGCCCGACGGTGGCGGCGGTCTTGCGTACTTCCTCGCGGTGCAATGCACTCTCGCAATCGCTCAGGTCATCAACTTCTACGCACAGAGGAACATCACCTTCCGTTCGAACACCAGCCCCTGGCGTGCGGCCTTCTGGTACGTCCTCGCATACGTCGTGATCACCTTCGGCGCCGCCGCGCTGCAGGGCCTCTACAAGGGGCCCATCTACGAGCTCCTCATCGACACCTGGGGGCTCGGCGCAACCGGCGGAGTCATTGCGGACGTCGTCACTGTGATCATCAACACGGCCATCTCCTTCTGGGTGTTCTTCCCGATCTTCAAGGTGATCTTCCGACGAGAGCCGGAGGAGGGACCTCAGGCTCTCGCGCGTCACGGTCGGGAGGATTGAACACATGAGGATCCTGTCCATCGTCGTACCGTGCTTCGACTCCGCCGACTACATGCGCCGCGCGATCGACTCCGCTCTGAGCAGCGGCACAGACGTCGAGGTCATCGTCGTCGACGACGGATCGACAGATTCGACGGGCGCGATCGCCGACGAGTACCAGCGGCTCTTCCCCGACTCGGTCCGCGTGATCCACAGGCCCAATGGCGGCCATGGTCCTGCGGTGCACTCCGGGATCGCCTCCGCCTCGGGACGCTACATCCGTGTTCTGGACAGTGATGACCGGCTCGACCCCGTCGCGCTGCGCCGGCTTCTGGACACTCTCGCCCGCCTCGACTCGAAGGGGCGAGGTCCGGGCCTTGTGGTCTCGAACTTCGTTTACGAGAAAACCGGCAGGCGATGCCACCGGGCGGTCCGTTACCGCAATGTCCTTCCGCGCGGTCGCGTCTTCCGATGGGGGGAGATCGGGCGCTTCCGTCCGAGCCAATACCTTCTCATGCACGCGCTGACCTACCGGACGGATGTGCTCCGTGCCGCCGCTCTGAGACTCCCGGCTCACACGTCCTACGTCGACAATCTCTACGCCTTCGTGCCGCTCCCCTCAGTCGTCTCGCTCTACTACCTCGACGTCGACCTCTACCGTTATGTCACGGGCCGACCGGACCAGTCCGTGAACGAGAACGTGATGATCCGGCGGATCGACGATCAACTCCGCGTGACCGAGATGATGCGGGCTGCACTTCCAGCGCTCGAGGACGTGCCTCCGGCTCTGCACACGTACCTCGTTCACTATTTCGGCGTGATCAGCGCGGTGACCGCGCTTCTCCTGATCCGTTCAGGCACTCAGGACGATCTCGACCGCCACACCCGCTGGTGGGAGTCTTTGGAGCGGCGGGATCCCGAGCTGTTCCGGCGAGTGAGCCGCAGCCCGATGGGACGGGTCGTTACTCTGCCGGGGCGGCTCGGTCGCGCCGTCACGCTGATCGTCTACCGCGTGCTCCGCTGGTTCGTCGGGTTCAATTGAGTGTCGCGAGAAGGAGCAGACCGACCGGTCGGGGCGGCGGGGAGGTGGGACCATGGATCTTCTCGTCGTGGGTGCAGGCCTGTTCGGGCTGACCATCGCAGAGCGAGCAGCTCAGAAGCTCGGGCTGCGTGTCGTCGTCGTCGATAAGAGGGATCACATCGGAGGCAACGCGCACAGCTTCGTCGAGCCGACCACCGGAATCGAGGTCCACCGGTACGGCGCGCACCTGTTCCACACCTCTCACGAGCGGGTATGGGAGTACGTGAACCGATTCACTGATTTCACGACCTACCGTCATGCCGTGGTCGCGAGCCACCGCGGCGAGACCTACCCGATGCCCATCAACCTCCAGACGATCAACAAGTTCTTGGGCACCGCTCTGACGAGCACGGAGGCGCGCGACTGGGTCGAGCGCCACTCGAGGGGAGTCGATCCCGGCACCGCCTCGAATCTGGAGGACCGGGCGATCTCGCTCATCGGGGCGCCCCTTTACGAGGCGTTCGTCAAGGGCTACACGGCGAAGCAATGGCAGACCGACCCGCGCAGTCTCCCTCCGTCCATCATTGATCGTCTCCCCGTCCGGTACACGAACGATTCCGGCTACTTCGACGACGCTCATCAAGGCCTTCCCCGGGAGGGCTACGCCGCGTGGATCGCCCGCATGGCGGAGCATGAGAACATCGAGATCGTCCTCGGGACGGACTACCTCGACGGTACCCACAGCCTCAGCAGGTCGCGGGTCGAGGGCCGCACTCCTGTCGTCTACACGGGTGCCATCGATCGGTACTTCGACTATGAGCACGGGCCTCTGGGCTGGCGCACACTCGACTTCGAGCTCGAGGTGCTCCCCATCGCTGATTACCAGGGCACGGCAGTCGTCAACTTCTCGGACACCGACGTCCCCTACACCCGTATCCACGAGTTCCGGCACTTCCATCCGGAACGGTCCTATACGGAGGCGTCGACAGTGATCATGCGCGAGTACTCGCGCTTTGCAGAGGTGCCCGACGAGCCGTACTACCCCATCAGCACGAAGCAGGACAAAGAGCTACTCGGCCGCTACCGTCGTCTCGCCGCAAGTCGGGACCGAGTACTGTTCGGAGGTCGTCTCGGGTCCTATCAGTACCTTGACATGCACATGGCGATCGCGAGCGCACTCACGCGCTTCGACACCGTGGTCCGTGGATGGTTCGAAGGAGAGGCGGCATGATCAGCATCGCTGTCGTCGAGGACGAGGATCGCAGCCGCGAGCTCCTCGTCAGCCACCTCGAGAGATACCAGGCTGAGAGCGGACTACGGTTCGACGTATCGACCTTCTCCGACGGACGCGAGATCCTCTCGCGCTACAAGCCGGTCTACGACGTCGTGTTCCTGGATGTCGAGATGGAGCACGTGGACGGGATGACGACGGCTAAGCGAATTCGCGAGGTCGACAAGGAGGTCGTGCTGGTGTTCATCACGAACTCGCCCCAGTACGCGATCGGCGGGTACCAGGTCGCGGCGCTCAGCTATCTGCTGAAGCCGGTGCCGTACGGGGGCTTCGCGGAGGAGCTGGGCCGGTGCATCGAGCAGGCCGCCCGTCGCGAGCGGTCCTACCTCCTCCTGGGTACAGGGGTGGAGCAACACCGGGTCGACGTCGAGGAGGTGCTCTTCATCGAGAGCGTGAAGCACCGCATCACCGTGCACACGATCGCGCGCACCTACTCCCTCGTCGGCTCTCTCAAGTCCTTCGAGGAGCGCCTCGCCGCCGACGACTTCTTCCGGAGCAACAACTGCTACCTCGTCAACCTGCGTCACGTGACCGGGGTGAAGCAGAACATCTGCTCCCTCCGCGGCGGTCATGAGCTTCAGATCAGCAGACCTCGCAAGAAGGGGCTCTTGGAGGCGATCAGCGACTACCTGGGGAGCTCGCGAGCGTGATAGCCGACCCGCTCCCCGACATTCCACGCCTCCTCACGGCCTTCGCGGAGTGGGGTGCCTGCGTCGTCTACGTCATCGTGTTGTCGCGCTCGCGGTCCTGGAGCCGCATAGCGCTCGGCCTGCCGCTCTGGCTGGCGTTCCTGGTCGCAATCCAGCTCCTCGCAGGGCTTCTTCCGATCTACCTCTGGACCCTCGGGATGGCCGTGGCGACTCTCGTCATGTTCGGGATGCTGCGAACCATGCTGACGCTGCGCACCGTGAGCGCCCTTTTCCTGACCGCCCGCGCGCTCGTCCTCGCGGAGTTCGCCGCGTCCTTCCAGTGGCAGCTGCTCAGCTTCTTCTTCCGCGATCCGAGCGACTCGGCGCACACCTCAGTGGTCGTCGTCATCTACGCCTGCATCCTCGGCCTCGCCGGCCTCGCCGAGGCCAGGCATCTCTCGCGCGGCTCCTTCTCCGAGGTGAGCGCACGCGAGCTCGGAGCGACAGCGCTCATCGCCGCCGCGACATTCGCGGTGAGCAATATCAGCTTCGTCATCCCCGACACCCCGTTCAGCGGCAGGCTGGGCCTCGAGGTCTTTTACATCCGCACTCTCGTCGACCTGTGCGGCTTCGTGGCGTTGTATGCACAGCAGGAGCAACGCGTCCAGTTGCGCACCCGTATCGAGAACGCTGCGATGGACAGCCTGCTGAGGAAGCAGCACGATCTGTACCTGCAGTCGAAACGCACAATGGAGGAGGTCGATCGGAAGTACCACGACATGAAGAATCAGATCGAGGTGATCCGGGCCGAGAACGACCCACGCCGGAAGGATTCGTACCTCGACGAGCTCGAGGGCAGCATCCAGGCGTTCGCGAATCAACGACGCACAGGCAACGCCGTGCTCGACATCCTCCTGTCCGCAAAGAGCACGTACTGCACCGAGCAGCGGATCCAGCTCACCTGCGTTGCCGATGGCGCCCTGCTCGACTTCATGAACGTCATCGACATCACCTCCGTCTTCGGCAACGCTCTCGACAACGCCATCGAGAGCTCGGTGCGCGTGCCTGATCTCGAGAGGCGCCTCATTCGAGTCGCGGTGTTCTCGCAGAACGAACTTCTGATGATCCGGGTCGAGAACACTTTCGATGGGCGGCTGCGGATCGTCGAGGGTCATCCGGTCTCCCTCAAGCCGGATCCCTCGCAGCACGGCTTCGGCCTTCGCAACATTCGCGGCGTCGCGGAGAAGTACGACGGTACCGTCACCTTCGAATCGCGCGAGAACTGGTTCTCGCTCCGGATCCTGATCCCGCTCCCGTCCGGCGCGAAGGCGACGTGATCGAGACCTGTTCCATAGCTGATCGTGCTCCGAGAATGACAGTTCGTGAGTTCACGCCACCGCCGGACTGTCTCCTGAGTTGAATCGAAGTGCGTCTTTCGACGCATCGTCGACGAAGAGGTGGCACTGGTGTCCGGAATCAACACAGCGCAGGAGAGCAGCGCGGTTCAGAAGCCGTCCGGATCCGGGAATCGTTCCGCTGACTCACCTCGCGCCTGGGGGTCGTTCGCTCGCAGGCACCCCGGTGTCGCGCAGTTCCTCGTCTTCTCTCTGCTCAACAGCGGATTGACGGTGCTTCAACTCGTGGTGATGCCGTTGTCCAAGTGGCTCTTCGGCATGACTCCGCTGGTCGCGACCGATTTCCGCTGGCTCCGGATCGGCGAGTCGGGCCATGAGGCGTTCTTCGTGTTCGACTACGCGGCCGGCGCACTGCCCGAGGGCGGGGGAGGGCTCGCGTACTTCCTCGCAGTGCAGTTGACACTCGCCCTGGCGCAGTTCATCAACTTCTTCCTCCAGCGCTCGGTCACCTTCAAGTCGAACACGAATCCGTGGCGCGCCGCGCAGTGGTACGTCCTCGCCTACGTCGTCATCACGGTGGGCGCCGCTGCTCTGCAGGGCTTCTACAAAGCGCCGATCTATGAGTTCTTCATCGTCGCTCTCGATCTCGGCAGCGCCGGGGAGACGATCGCCGATGGCGTCACGATGCTGATCAATGCTCTGATCTCCGTGATCGTCTTCTTCCCGATCTTCAAGATCATCTTCCGGCGGAAGCCGGAGGAGGAGTGTCTCTGACGGACGAGCAGTCAGTCGAGGTGACAGGGTCCTCCGCGGCGATCGGTCCGGCGGCGGAACCGGGAATTGGCGACTTGGACTCCTCAGGTGGCCTCGTCGCTCGAGTCGCGGCGCACGTAGTGCGGCTCAGCTCTCCAGGAGCTCCAGCGCTGGGGCCTCAGGGATCCATGCGGCTCGATGGGTCTCCTCGCAGACTCGTGCAGCTGACCCCTGTCACGTCGCGCTCGACCCCGCGGCCCGCGCTCCTTCGCGCAGTCCTTCATCCTTGGCGCTCGGATGAAGCGGACATCTGCAGGAACGAGCCGCGGCGGCGGCGGGTACTCCGAGTCCAAGGGGAGTTGCTTCAAAGCCCGCGGACACGGACACAGAGGCGGGCGCGGCCCGCAACTGGTCGATTCGACTATGTCCGTGCGATCAGGCTTCCTGACGACGACACCGCTGCCGCCTGCGCCGCGACTTGCATCGACTCCGCCAGGACAGCCGTCCCAACTTCAATCGCGGGCGATATCCGTGAGGGCATCGAAGCCCTTCGCGGCCCGTGACGCGCCCAGCAGTCCCATGTAAAGCGAGTATCGCCGTCGTTGTGTGAAGCGTTCAGAGCGCGAACATCGCGTCACGCGATGCGCTCGTCCTGCAAACAGCGGCGGTCGCGAATACGTGGCGATCAGTCAGGAGGCGGGCCAAGCGAAGGTGGTGACCACGTGGCGGGATGCTTGTACTAGCGGTGAGGCGCGTCGTGCACCGAAGGGCGGAGCGCCGGCCGTCGACGCTCCGCCCGTGAGCCCCACTCCCGCATGAAGGCCCCACCGTTGATCGACCAGGTCTAGCCGTTGAGCCATTCGGCGTCGTCCGAGAGAGGAAGGCCGCGACTCCCGCGAGATTCTCCTACCGTCACAGTCGAGTGGTCGGCATAGTGGTCGGCGGCGATCTGGGCTCCACCCCGGGATCTGCCCGTCCGCGCTCATCCGTGGGTCAGCCTCACGTCCGGTCGAGGCCACGACTCGGGAAAGCGCAACTGCCCGCTAGCTGGAGAGAGAAGGCGGACACCCTGCAACCCAAATGCGCGCAACGGCGGGCGGAGGCGGAGCGGCGCGATCGTCCGCGACGGCCTCGCCACAACTACCGGACGCGCCTCAGCAGACGCGATATGGCGCGAGCACAGTGCGTGCAGATTCCAGTAGCACCCTGGCTAGCACGTCGCGCTCGGTCGAGCGCAGTGAAGGATCCATCCCAGCGATCATGAGGCCGCCGCCCGCGACCGCGAGCGCGATGCGCGCTTCCGCCGATGGGTCGGAACCGATGAGGTGGCGGTTGATGCCGGTGGTCGCCTCGACGAAGGCGGGGTCGCGCCAGAGCAGCTGCACGACGGCGGGGTCGCGCTGGATCGCGGCGGCGAACTCGCGGTGGTCGACGGCGAGCCCGACGAGCCCCTCGAGCGTGACGTCGAACGCGCGCGCGGGAGGCGCCGCGTCGCCCTCGCGCACGAGTTCGGCCATCCGCGCGAAGGCGGGCTGGACGACCGCGAGGACGATCTCGTCCTTCGACGCGAACTGGTGGTAAACGGCCGCCTTGGTCACTCCGAGCTCGTCGGCGATGTTCTGCAGCGACGTGCCGTTGACCCCGCGTTCGCCGAAGAGCCGCAGCGCCGTCTGCAGGAGGCGCGCCCGCGATTCGCCGCGCTTACCGACCGGTCGGGCCATCGCTCCTCCTCGTTCGCTGACGATCCTAGGCGTCTATTGTCGAAAGATAGCCGTTCGGCTAGCTTTACACCAGATCATGCAGATCACCACCAGCTCAGGCACGAAGCTCAGGCACGAAGAAGGAGAACCACGGATGAAGCTCTCGATGGTCACGGCCCCCGGAACGACGACGACAGTCGAGGTCGACACCCCGACTCCGGGACCGGCCGACGTGCTGGTGCGGGTGCGCGCGTGCGGGATCTGCGGCTCCGACGCGCTGTACATCGCCCTCGGCGGGCTGCCCGGGATCGAGGGGCGCACGCCGCTCGGCCACGAGCCGGCCGGCGAAGTCGTCGCGGTCGGAGCCGACGTCGAGGGCGTCCCGATCGGCTCCCGGGTGGTGATCAACCCGATGGCCGCGCCCACCGGCATCATCGGCTCGGGCGGCACGAGCGGAGGCATGGCCGAGTTCCTCCTGATCGAGAACGCGGTGCTCGGGCGGAGCCTGCAGATCGTGCCCGACCACATCCCTTTCGAGGTCGCGGCGCTCAACGAGCCGATGGCCGTCGCGCGCCACGCCGTCAACCGCACGCAGCCGAAGCCGGGCGACGCCGTCGTGGTCTTCGGAGCCGGCCCCATCGGCCTCGGCGCGGTGCTCGCCTACCGCGCGCTCGGCGCCGGTCACGTCACCGTCGTCGATGTGATCCCCTCCCGTCTCGAGAAGGCGCTCGCGGTCGGCGCCGACGCGGTCGTCGACTCCTCGCGCGAGGACGTCGTCGAGCGCCTGATCGAGCTGCAGGGCGAGGCCCCCGCGCGTCGCGGGCAGCGCAAGCCCGCGACCGACGTGTTCCTCGACGCGGCCGGTGCGCCGATCGTGGTGCAGACGATCCTCGGCGCGGCGAAGCACGGCGCGACCCTCGGCATCGTGGCCGTGCACAAGAAGCCGGTCGAGGTCGACTTCGGCGCGATCCTCGGCTCCGAGCTCACCATCGTGCTCTCGATGGGCTACCCGACCGAGATCTTCGAGGTGACGGAGGATCTGGTCGCGAACTGGGAGAAGTACGCGGTGATCGTCAGCGACGTCGTCGATTTCTCCGAGGTCGACCGGGCCTTCGTCACCGCCTCGACGCCGGGCGCCGCCGACAAGGTCGTCGTCACCTTCGGGAGCGACGCGCGATGACGATCAGCGCCCTCGACGCCGCTACCGCGCTGATCGTCGTCGACCTGCAGCCCGCGACGATCGCGAATCCGCTGGTCCACCCCATCGACGACGTCATCGCTCGGGCCGCGGCGCTCGCCGACACGTTCCGCCGGCACGGCCTGCCCGTCGCCCTGGTCACGGCCGACCTCGGCCACCCGAACCCGGGGCGCACGGAGGTCGGACGCGGCCGGACGGCGCCGGTCCTGCCCCCCGAGGCGATCGCTCCGCTGCCCGCTCTCGGCCACGGCGACATCGTGCTGGTCAAGAGCGCCTGGAGCGCCTTCGGCGGGACGGGGCTGCACGAGGCTCTGACGCGGCGCGGCGTCACCCAGGTCGTGCTCGCCGGACTCACCACCAGCTTCGGCATCGAGTCGACGGCGCGCGCCGCCTACGACCTCGGCTACTCGGTGGTCGTCGCGACCGACGCCGTCACCGACCTCCAGCTCGCCTCGCACGAGAACAGCGTCGCCCGTGTGCTGCCCGTGCTCGGCGAGACGGGTACGACGAGCGACGTCCTAGCCCTGCTCCCGACCCTCTGATCCCGCTACTCACAAGGAGAAACCGCATGCTCACGTCCAAGAACACCGTTCAGGAGTGGCTCGACGACTCCGTCGGCGGCCCGATCCTCCGCGGGATCCTCGCCCAGGGCGGCCAATCCGCCGACGACCTCGCGCCCGCCGCCGGCCTCAGTCTGCAGACCCTCGTCGAGCTCGGCGGCGGCCGGTTCCCGCAGGAGCTCGTCGACACGCTCGTCAAGCAGGCGAACGGCGGCGTGATCCCGGAGGAGGAGGCCGAGCCGGATGCTCAGGCGCGCTTTGCGGATCGCACCATCATCGTCACCGGCGCAGGCTCGGGCATCGGCCGGGCCACCGCGCGCCGGCTCGTGCGCGAGGGCGCCCGGGTGATCGCGGTCGACGTGGTGCCGAAGGGCATCGACGAGCTGGCCGCCGCCTCCGCCGAGGGTTCGGTCGTGACCGTGACCGCCGATATCACCTCGGCCGACGGAGTCGCAGCCATCATCGCCGCGGCGGGGGAGCGGATCGACGGCCTCGCCAACATCGCCGGGATCATGGACGGCATGACGCCGCTCCACGAGGTCGACGACTCCCTCTGGCGCCGCGTCTTCTCGGTCAACGTCGACGGCACGTTCGCGCTCAGCCGCGCGGTGCTGCCCGCCATGCTCGCGCAGGGCCGCGGCTCCGTCGTCAACATCGCATCGGAGGCGTCGCTGCGCGGCAACGCGGCCGGCACCGCCTACACGGCCTCGAAGCACGCGGTCGTGGGCATCACGAAGTCGGCCGCGTTCCTCTACGGCCCCTCCGGCATCCGCACCAACGCCGTCGCCCCCGGCCCGACGGCCACGGCGATCGAGGGCACGATGGCGTCCGAGTTCGGGCGCGAGCGGCTCTCGCCGTTCATGGCGCTCATCCCGGCGGTCGTCTCGGCCGACACGATGGCCGCCTCGATCACCTGGCTGCTGAGCGACGACTCCGCCAACGTGAACGGGATAGTGCTCGCCTCCGACGGCGGCTGGTCCGTCCAGTGAGGATGCGGGCGATCAATCGTGAGCGCCCCGCAGCTCGCGACTGATCGCGCGCCCCTCCTCTCTCGAGCGCCATGAGCTCATCAAGAGGCAGACGCGAGAGTACGTTCTCGCCAAGTTCGGAGTGCACAACCGCCCCGCCCTCCTCGCCTACGACGAGGAGGGCGCTCTGCTGACCACGATCGTTGTGCCGCCGGAGGACGCGGTCGGCCTCGGCTCCGCGACCGATGTCGAGATCAAGCTCCGTGCGAACGGGTCGCCGCCTCTCAGAGCGGTCGGATGCTGTCGAAGGTGATGTCCAGACGGCTGGGGCCGCGCAGGAGCGGGTTACGGCGATACGGCGGGGGATCGTCGACGAGGCGCACGTTCTCGAGACGGGAGAACAGCTCTGCCAAGGCGATCTGAGTCTCGAGGCGGGCGAGCGGTGCGCCGAAGCAGGCGTGGATCCCGGCTCCGAATCCGAGGTGGTTCCGATTCTCCCGTGTCGGGTCGAAGCGGTCAGGATCGGCGAAATGGCGGGGGTCCCGATTCGCTGCCGCCCAGGCGATCCAGACGGGGGACCCAGCGGTGATCGTCACGTCACCGACCGGCACGTCCTCGAGGGCTCTGTACTTCGGCGTGACCTGAGCGGGCGGCTCGAGGCGGAGCAGCTCCTCGAAGACGAGCGGCATGGTGCTCGGATCCGCGCGCAGCCGATTGAGTGCTTCCGGGTGTCGAAGAAGCGTCAGCGCGCCGTTGGCGATCATGTTCACGGTCGTCTCGTGGCCGCCGATCAGCAGCATGATCGAGGTGCTGATCATCTCGCTGGTCGACATCGAGTCGTCGGAGCCGTCGTCGTTGACCAGCCCGGACAGGAGGTCGCCCTGAGGTGTTCCTCGACGGACCTCGGCGAGCTGAGCGAGGTAGGCGCTGAGTTCGCGGGTCGCCGCCGTCGCCTCCTCCTGAAGCGTCTGCGCCTCTTCGGGGGTCGTGGCCTCAGGTGCCGCGATGATCGCCATGCTCCAGGCGTGGAAGCGCGGCTCGTCCTCGTGCGGGACGCCGAGCACGTCGCAGATCATCACGACCGGCAGCGGGTAGGCGAACGCCTCGACGAGATCCAGAGTGCCGGATGCGGGAAAGGCATCGATGAGGGCGGTCGCGGTCCGTGTGATGTCGTCACGGAGGGAGTCGATGTACCCGCCGTGGTGAGGTGGCCCGAAGTGCCGTATGGTCTGGCGGCGGAGACGGTCGTGGTCGGGCGGATCCTGCATCACGAAGGCGGAGGTCAGCCCGGGGTCGGCGTCACCCGCGTCGTCAGGACCGGCGAGCGGATTCGAGCTGATACGCGGGTCGTGGACGATCTGGAGGATCTCGTCGTAGCCGGTGATGAGAAATGCGCCGTCGTCGAGACGCTGGACAGGCGCGTTGTCGCGAAGGCGGGCGTACAGCGGATAAGGGTCGGGTCTGCTGTCGTGGTCGAGGAAGCGGTTCCACACCTCGGTCGCAGCGGAAGACCCGCCGGCTACAGGGCAGGAGCGGGATTCGGGAGACGTGTTCACGGTGTCGTCCTCTCGTTGGAGCTACGGGCGATTACGGCGGGGCGAGGCGCACGCGAATGAGGGTGCACGCCATGGTCTGTATCGGAGGGGCTGTCGATCGTCCGGCCTGTCGGAGGGAAGTGGGCTCCACGACGGATCTGACGCCGGTAGTGCTCGAGCCACTTCACCTGGTCGATCGCGGTGGCACCTACCATCCGGTCGCCGTGTCCGTAGACGGCCACGAAGGCGCGCTTGTCGAGGGACCCTTGCGCGATCATCATGCTGGTCGCCGCATCGGGCATCCCCACGGATTTGATCACGTGGCCGAACTGATTCGACCAGAACACCGGGATCTCCTCGTGGCGTGCCTGTCCGCCTGTCCGCATGTTGCCGGCGGCGATCGTGGCCTGGCCCACGGCATTCCCCCAGTGCTCGACAGAGATCCGGCGGCCACCGGCCGAGGGGTGGGGGAAGGCGGCGACATCGCCGGCGACGAAGACCCCGTCGACCACGCTTCCGTCGCCGGCCAGCGCACGGCAGGAAGCGTCGCAGTCCACACCGAGCGGTCCGACAGACAGACCCGACTCACTGAGCCATTCGGTGTTCCGCAGCGCGCCGATGGCGATGACCACCACGTCGACGCTCACCGTCGTCCCGTCCGAAAGCACGGCCGCGGTGACCGCTCCGCTCGCGTCGGACTGCAGACTCGAGACGGTGACCTGCGACCGCAGATCGACGCCGTGTTCGCGCTGCACGCCGGCGAGGACGTGAGCGACCGTCGCACCGAGCGCTCGAGCGAGCGGAGCGGGTCCTCGATCGACCAGAGTGACGGGGATTTCGAGACGTCGGCAGGCCGAGGCGATCTCCGAGCCGGTGAAGCCACCGCCGACGACGAGGACACGCTGCGGGCCCGCAGCAAGGCGCGCACGGAGACGTGCCGCGTCGTCAGCGGTGCGAAGGGTGTGGACGCCGTCCAGGGCCGATTCGTGGGCCACGGGCCACGGCCGGGCCCGGGTGCCGGTGGCGATGAGCACCCGGCCGTAGGGCACTCGTTCACCGTCCGCGAGGACGACTTCCCGCCTGCTCACATCGAGGCCGGACGCGCGGATGCCGAGGCGCCACTCGATGTCCAGGTCGGCGGCCTGAGGTAGGCGGGTGCCATCAGCGGACACCGTCCCGAGCAGGACCTGCTTCGACAGAGGCGGTCGGTCGTACGGCTCGCCGCTCTCCTCGCCGATGATCGTGATCGAGCCCGTGAATCCCTCCGCTCTCAAGGTCTCGGCCGCGGTCAGTCCGGCCAGGGACGCCCCCACGACGACCACTCGATCGGCGTCGGTCAGCACCGACGGGCCCGACGACCGATGCAGCGGCCTTCGCTGCTCCCCGTCGAGACGAATGGCCTGCACCGGGCAGGCCGCCGCGGACTGCTGGACACGAGCCCGGAACTCCTCCGCCGGATCGGGGTCGTAGACGAGCGCCTCGTCACCCTCGAATCGGAACACGTCGGGCGCCAGGAAGGCGCACTGCGCGTAGCTCTGGCACTTGGTCATGTCGACGGCGATGCGCATGTCTTCTCCTTCGAGGTGGATCGAGATGGAGGGTTCGAGCGTTCCGCTCGACGACGGTCCGCCGGTCGGCGGCAGCCGTGGTCGCGCCCCCGGCCGGCCTCGTCTCGAGTCTTCGCTGCGAGTGCGGAAACGACGTCGTCCTCCTGGAGTGACGCAGCTACTGCGATCGCAGCGGACGAGGTCAGCGACGAGAGCCCGTCGAGCGATAGCGGGGGAGGAAGACCGCGACCAGCAGGTCTGCGAGTGCTGCCGCTGTCGGACGGGACGAAGCGCTCATCAGGACTGGCCGGCTGTCGCCGCGTCGGACGGCCTCCAGAACCAGTGGCTCGCCGTCCCCTCCTTCGACGTGGTTGCGGCTCTTCATCCGCTCGCGCAGAGCTGAACAGCTCCTGCGGGCCTGAATGGCGTCTCCGCACCTTCGCCCCTGCGAGCAGGGGAAGGGAAAGCGAGAATATGCACGCGCTGCAGTGACGAGAGAAGCCCCTGCGCCGCGGACTACTCGAGTCGAGTCTCGAACTGCGGTGGAGAACCATCACAGCCGACAGGGACGGAGAGACCCTGCATCAGCCGCACAGGGAGTCCTTGCCCCCTGTACCAGCTCTCGAGCAGCCGGACGATAGGCGCGAACTGCTCCTCAGAACTCACCGCCCACAAAGGACGCCTGCTACCGCGGGGTGGCCGGACACCGGCGTGCTCGGGAGCCGGGCGACGAGGGAGTCGATGAAGCTCCGCTCACACGGTCGCGCGGGTCTCGAGCAGGAACTGCGCGATCCGCTCTCCGATCACGACTGCCGGCATCGCCTTGGTGGCTCGCGGGACCATCGGCATGATGGAGCAGTCGGCGACCCAGAGCCCCTCCACGCCGTGCACCTTCCCAGGACCGTCGACGACAGCGGTCGGGTCCGAGGTCGGCCCCATCTTGCACGTACCGACCGTATGCCAGTAGCTGTCGGGATGGGCGAGAACGAACTTGAGGAGTGCGACCTCGTCGAGCTATCGGCGCAGGCGCTGCCTCGCGAGGCTCGCGATCAGAGCCTTCTGCTCTCCTTCGCTGAGTTGTGGGATCACATCCATAACGATATGGTCGGCTTCATATCCCCCCGGCACCGGCCGCGGTCGGGTTTCGGAAACCGCCGTAGATCGCCTCGATCACGGCGGTTTCATCTTTAACGGTGGCGCGTGGTGTCGGTCCTGCGAGTCGTGATCCGGCGCAGTGCACCTACTGAGCTGGCGCGCGCGGTCCTCCTGCCGTCCCAGCCGGCGCCTCGGGTCCCGCCCCTACGGCACGATCGCGTCGATGTACCCGCCGTCGACCCGCACGGCGGCGCCCGTCGTCGCCGAGGCGAGCGGCGACGCGAGGTAGACGACCATGTTCGCGATCTCCTCCGGCTCGATCAGGCGCTGGAGCAGCGACTGCGGGCGGTGCAGCCGCATGAACTCGCGCTGCGCCTCCTCCCAGGGGAGGGAGTGGTCCACGAGCTCGTAGACGAAGTCCTCGACGCCGCCGGTGTGCGTCGGCCCGGCGAGGACGCTGTTGACGGTGACGCCGGTGCCGGCGGCGGCCTTCGCGAAGCCGCGGGAGACGCCGAGCAGCGCGGTCTTCGAGACGCCGTAGTGGATCATCTCGGCCGGCGTGACGACGGCGGAGTCGCTGCCGATGTAGAGGACGCGGCCCCAGCCCTCCTCCGTCATCGCGGGCAGGTAGGCGCGGGTGAGGCGGACGCCGGTGAGGACGTTGACCTCGAAGTAGCGCCGCCACTCGTCGTCGGTGATGTCGAGCGGCTCGGTGCTGCCGAAGATGCCGAGGTTGTTCACCAGCACGTCGACCCGCGGGACCGACTCGAGCAGCTTCGCCGTTCCGGCCTCGCTCGAGACGTCGGCGGCCACACCGCGGACGGAGGCGTCGGGCACCGCCGCGCGCACGTCCTTGATCGCTCGGCGCACCGACCGCTCCGATCGCGCGTTGACGACCACCTCGGCGCCGGCGTGTGCCAGCCCGATGGCGATCGCGAGTCCGATGCCCTGGCCTGACCCCGTCACCAGGGCCGTCCGTCCGCTCAGGTCCAGCTCGATCATGCCGCTCCGCTCCGTCCGCCGCCTGCGGACTCCTCGGAGGAGGGTGCCACACGCCTCCGACACCGGCCCCAGGAAACCGCTCCCACCGCCCCATGCTGTCCAGTAGCTCCGGAGGGGCGTATCGAGCGGGGAAGACGCTTCGCGTCTCGGTGGCGGGAAGAAGGACGCGGCGGCGCCGCATCATGTTGGTCGAGTAGCCCCGTAGGGGCGTATCGAGACCCGCCGTCATCAGCAGGGCGGGTCTGCAGACTCGCGTTCTGACGGTGGTGGATCTCGATACGCCCGGTGTGCGGGCTACTCGATCATCATGGAGTGCACCCCGCCGAGGCGTCCCGCAATGGTCGAGACGTCCAGCAGCACCGGGACGCCTCGACCGTCCGAGGACGCCTCGGCGCAACATGCTGGGCCCCTCACCCCGAGTGGTGCCGCCCGATCGGCAGCACCAGCGGCGTCCCGGACACCGGGTCCGCGATCACGCGCGACTCCATGCCGAAGACCGCGCGCACCGTGTCCGCGGTCACGACCTCGGCCGGCGTCCCCGACGCGTACAGCGCCCCGGCCCGCACCGCGACGAGGTGGTCGGCGTAGCGCGCCGCCAGGTTGAGGTCGTGCAGCACGATCACGATCGTCGTGCCGCGCTCCCGGTTGAGGTCGGTCAGCAGGTCGAGCACCTCGATCTGGTGCGACACGTCGAGGTAGGTCGTCGGCTCGTCGAGCAGCAGCACGTCGGTCCGCTGCGCGAGCGCCAGCGCGATCCACACCCGCTGCCGCTGCCCTCCGGACAGCTCGTCGACGGGCCGGTCCGCGATCTCGAGCGTCCCGGTGGCGCGCAGGGCGTCCTCCACGATCGCGTCGTCGTCCGCGGACGCGCCCCGCCCGAACCAGCCGCGGTGCGGGTACCGCCCGCGCGCCACCAGATCCGCCACGGCGATCCCCTCGGGCGCGATCGGCGTCTGCGGCAGCAGCCCCACCCGCTGCGCGACCTGCCGCGTCGGGAGCCGGTGGATCGCCTCGCCGTCCAGCAGCACGGCCCCCTCGCGCGGCGTGATCAGCCGCGCCATCGCCCGCAGCAGCGTCGACTTGCCGCAGGCGTTCGCCCCGACGATGACGCTGATCGCGCCGGTCGGCACCGTCAGCGACAGCCCGTCGACGACCACGCGCTCGTCGTAGGCGAGCGTCACACCGTCGACGGACAGCGTGGAGTGACCGGCGGTCACGGGGGAGGTCGGGGCGGTCACAGCGACCCTCCGGTGCGGTTGCGGCGGGCGAGGAGCCAGAGCAGGAACGGCGCGCCGAGCGCACCGGTCACCACCCCGACGGGGAAGCGGGCGCCCGAGAAGGCGAGCCCGGCGACGTGCTGCGCGACCAGGTCGGCCGCGAGCACGACGACGATCCCGACCAGCGCGGACGGGATCAGCGGCACGCGCGCGTCCGGTACGAGCCGCCGCGCGATCGGCCCGGAGACGAAGGCGACGAACGCGATCGGCCCGGTGGCCGCGGTCGCGACGGCGACCAGGCACACCGCCACCGCGAGCAGTCCCAGCCGGCTGCGCCGCACGTCCACTCCCAGCGCGGTCGCGGACTCGTCGCCGAGCTGCAGCATCGAGAGCCGCCCGGCCAGCAGCAGCGCGAGCGGCGCGAGCACCAGCATCGACAGCGCGAGCGCGGGCACCCCGGCCCACGAGGCCGAGTTGAGGCTGCCGGTCAGCCAGCGCAGCGACTCCTGCACGTCCTCGAACTGCGCGCGCGTCTGCACGTAGGCGATGACGCTCTGCAGCATCGCCGCGATCCCGATGCCGATCAGGATCAGCCGGGCGCCGATCACGCCGCTGCCGTCGGCGAGCCAGGCGATCAGCAGCGCCGTGACGAGCGCTGCGGCGACCGCGATCACCGAGACCGCGCCACCGGAGAGTCCGAAGAACGCGATCGCGACGACGGCCGCCGCGCTCGCGCCGGAGGTGATGCCGATGATGTCGGGGCTGGCGAGCGCGTTCCGCAGCATCGTCTGGAAGATCACGCCGCCCATCCCGAACCCCAGGCCGACCAGCACCGCGGTCAGCGTGCGCGGCAGCCGCAGGGTTCCGACGGTGAAGGAGGCGCCGGGCACGGTCTCGCCCAGCACCACCCGCAGCACCTCGAGCGGCGAGTACACGGTGCTGCCGACGGTGAGCGACACGACGACGAGCGCGAGGGCGATCAGCGCGAGCAGGCTGCAGCCCAGCGCGGTGCGGCGGGCGCGGCGGCGACGGCCGGCGGCGATGCCGAGCGGGGGAGAACCCGTGGAGGAACGGAGTGACGGGGCGGCGCTCACAGGGCCCGCACCTTCGAGCGCCGCACGATCGCGATCAGCACCGGCGCCCCGATCAGTGCGGTGACGATGCCCACCTCGACGTCGCTCGGCCGCGCGACGACCCGGCCGAGCACGTCGGCGACGACGAGCAGCAGCGCGCCGAGCAGTGCGGAGGAGGGGAGCAGCCAGGAGTGCGACGGTCCGGTGAACCGCCGCGCGAGGTGCGGGACCGTCAGCCCGATGAAGCCGATCGGCCCCGCGATCGCGGTCGCCGCTCCGCAGAGCAGCACCGCGGCGAGCCCGGCGACGAGGCGGGTGCGGCCGACGCGGCGGCCGAGTCCCTTCGCGAGGTCGTCGCCGAGGGCGAGGGCGTCGAGTCCGCGGGCGCTGCCGACCGCGAGCACGCCGCCGACCGCGAGGAACGGCAGGACCTGCAGGATGCTCGTGAACTCGGCGCCGCCCACTCCGCCGACCTGCCAGAACCGGAACCGGTTGAGCGTCGCGTCCTGGGTGAGCAGCACGGCGCTGATCAGCGAGGCGAGGGCCGCGGCGGTCGCGGCGCCGGCGAGCGCGAGCTTGAGGGGAGTGGCGCCCTCGCGTCCCAGCGAGGCGACCGCGTAGACGAAGGCGCCCGCCGCCGCCGCGCCGAGGAAGGCGAGCCAGATGAACTGGGGGAGCGTCGCCGCCCCGAGCGTCGAGATGCCGAGCACGACCGCGAGGGACGCGCCCGCGTTCAGCCCGAGGATCCCCGGATCGGCGAGCGGGTTGCGGGTCATCCCCTGCATGACCGCGCCGGCGAGCCCGAGCGCGGCGCCGACGAGCAGCGCCAGGACCGTCCGCGGGACGCGCCCCTGCACCGCCGCGTCGACGATCGAGTCCGGGTCGGGCGCGGTGAGCGCGGGCCAGATCTCGCCGAAGGGGATCTCGCGGGAGCCGTAGACGAGCGAGAGCACCGAGGCGACGACGAGCGCGGCGAGGACCGCGATCAGCGCCGGGATGCGCCAGCGCGCACCGGCGCCCCGGAGGCGGATGTCGCCGCGTCCGGGGCGCCGGTGGGGTGCCGTGGCCTCGGCGGTCACGACACCTTGTCGGCGGCGGTCGCGAGGCCGGTGGTGTACTCGTCGAGCACCCACGGGATGCTCAGCAGGTTCGGCGACGAGGTCGCCATCGCCTCGGAGGAGTCGTCGGTGAGGACGTAGACCGAGCCGCGGGCGACCGCGGGGATCTTGGAGAGCAGCGGGTCGGCCTGCAGTGCAGCGAGGGTGGTGTCGTCGCCGTAGACGATGAGGACGTCGGCGTCGAGCTGGTCGGCGTTCTCGGAGCTGACGGTGCCGCTGAACAGCTCGGAGTCGCCGGTGAGCGAGACGACGCTCGGCGCGAGCTCGAGACCGAGGTCCTCGACGAACTTCACGCGCGCGTCGTTGCCGGTGTAGTAGGTGAAGGTGCTGGCGTCGGTCGGGTCGTACCAGCCGTAGGTGAAGGTCTTGCCGGCGAGCGAGGGCTTCGCGGCGACGGCGGCGTCGATCTCGTCCTCGACCTCGGCGACCTTCGCCTCGGCCTCGTCGCCCAGCCCGAGCGCCTCGCCGTCGAGCTTCGCGGAGTCCTGCCAGGTGGTCGCCCAGGGCAGGCCGGGGTACGCGACGGTCGGGGCGATCTGCGTGAGGGTGTCGTAGTCCTGCTGCGTGATGCCGGAGTAGGCGGAGAGGATCACGTCGGGGGTGAGGTCCGAGATCGCCTCGAACGGCACGCCGTCGGTCTCGTCGAAGAGCGTGGGCGTCTCGGCACCGCTCGCGTCGAGCGCCTCCTTCGTCCAGGCGAGGAGGCCGTCGCCGTCCTCGTCGCCGTAGGAGGCCTTCGCGAAGCCGACCGGAGTCACGCCGAGGGCGAGCGCCACGTCCTGGTTGGTCCAGCTGGTCGCGACGACGCGGTCGGCCGACTCCACGGTCGTCTCGCCGAACGCGTGCTCGACAGTGACGGGGAAGCCCGCGCCGGTCGCGGCGGCGTCGGTGCTGCCGTCGGTGCCGGCGGCGTCGGCCCCGGCGGAGCAGCCGGCGAGCAGCAGCGCGGAGAGGCCGAGCGCGGCGACGGCGGTGACGCGCAGGGGAGTGCGGCGGAGGGGGGTGCGGGAGACGGGCACGGCGATCCTTCGGAGGGGTGACGGGGTTGCGAAGGTTAACCTAACCTAACTTCCTGGCCGTGGGCCAGTCTCGGGCGAGCACTCACGAGCCTGAGGTGCGGTCGAGCGGCTCCGAAGAGGGGGTGGCCGCCTCGAGAGGCTCCTCCGGTCCTCGCGCATCCACCTCCGCCGCGTTCTCGCTCGCTCGCCGTGGCCGCAGCTCGCTCACGAGCGTCCCCGCGACGATCAGCGCCGCCCCCAGCAGCGCGAGCGCCGGCAGCCGGTCGCCGGCGAGCCGCCCGATGATCCCGCCCCAGACCGGCTCGGCGGAGTAGATGATCGTCGCCCGGGTCGGCGAGACCGAGCGCTGCGCCCAGTTCATCGTCAACTGGATCAGGCAGCTGCTCGCGCCGAGGGCGAGGGCGGCGACGAGCCAGACCCAGGAGAACGCGGGGATCGCCTCCCCGGCGAAGGGCATGCAGGCGAACGAGAGTCCGCCCGCGACCAGGAGCTGCACGACCGTCACGCGCCCGAGGTCGACCCGCCCGGCGAACGCGCTGATCAGGATGATCTCCGCGGCGATCGGGAGGGTGCTGATCAGCGTCGCGACCTCGCCCGCCCCGAGTCCCACTCCGGTCTGCGGGCCCGCGATCAGCAGCAGCCCGACGAACGCCAGCCCGACGCCGACGAGCGTGAGCACCCCGGGCCGCCGCCGCAGCACGACCCACTGCAGCAGCGGCACCAGCGGCACGTACAGCGCCGTGAGGAAGGCGGAGGTGCTGCTCGGGATGCTCTGCAGTCCGAAGGTCTGCAGCCCGTAGCCGAGGAAGATCATCGCGCCGATCGCGGCCCCGGCTCCCAGGTCGATCCGCCGCATCCCGCGCAGCGACCGGTGGAAGACCACGGCGCTGATCACTCCCGCCGCGAGGAACCGCACCCCGACGAAGAAGAGCGGCCCGCTGTGCTGCATCGCGACGTGCACCGCCAGGAAGGTGCCGCCCCAGAGCGCGGTGATCCCGATCAGCGCCCACTCCGGTCGCGAGAACCGGACGGCCGAGAGGAGGCGGGTGCGCAGCATTCTGCACACTATAGAGTGCAGAACGATGCGCACGCCAGAGCCCGCCGCCGTCCTCGCCCACGTCGGCAGCAACCTCCGCCGGTCGCGGCTGGAGGCCGGGCTGAGTCAGGCGGCGCTCGCCGAGCTCTCCGGCATCAGCCGGCGCACCATCGTCAACGTCGAGGCGGGCGAGGCGAACATCAGTCTCACCGGCGTCGACCGGCTCGCCGTCGCGCTCGGCTCCAGCTTCACCGCCCTCGTCTCCGCGCCCGGCTCCGTCCCCGCCGCGATCGACGAGGTGGCCTGGCGCGGCGACGACGCGGCCAGCGTCGCGGTCCTGCTCGCGTCCGTCCCGGCCCGCGCCGAGGCGCAGCTCTGGACCTGGACGCTCGGTCCCGGCGACCGCTACCGGGCGCAGCCCGACCCAGAGGGCTGGCACGAGATCCTCCTCGTGACCGCAGGCGCCCTCGTGCTCGAGCGCGAGGGCGAGGCGGACGTCCGGCTCGCGGTCGGCCAGCACGTCGCCTTCTCCACCGCCCGCCCCTACGCCTACGCGAACGCTTCCGACGGCGAGGCGACCGCGTTCACCCGCATCGTCGTGAGCTGACGCGGCGCTCGGAACGGTCGCCTGCCGCCCCCGATCGGCGCCGTTCCGCACGTCCCGTGCCACCTCGACTGCCGGGCCGCGGCTCGCCGGATCACCGGGAGGAGCGGCCCTCCGGCGGTGTCCACGAGTCGTCCGGGCGGATGGCCCGTGCGATGGTCGAGGCGATCGCCTGCAGCTCCCGGCGCTGCCGTGCACTCAGCGGATCGAGGACCACGGCGCGGACCAGGGCCTCGTGGCCGGGTGCCGCCTGCTCCTGCTGGGAGGCGCCGGCCGCGGTCAGTGTCGCGAGGGTCGTGCGCCCGTCGCCCGGATCCGGTCGCCGCTCGACCCAGCCGCGTGCCTCCAGCCGCGAGACCGCGCGCGACAGCCGCGACAGCGAGCTGTTCGCGTAGCCCGCCAGCGCGCTCATCCGCAGGGTCCGCTCCGGAGCGGCGGCCAGGGCGTAGAGGACGCCGTACTCGAAGTGACTCAGGCCGGAGTCGCGCAGCAGCTGTGCGTCGAGCGTCGCAGGGAGCCACTCGAGCACGGTCGCGAGCGCGCTCCACGCGGCGAGGTCGTCGCCGCTCGACGGGGCGGGATCAGGGCCGGTCACCTCATGAGCGTAGCGCCGATTCACTTGACCGGGAAAGTGAATCGGCTACAGTTTCCCAGGCAAGCAATGAGCTGCCATGGGAGAGGACGGACCGGATGGACCTGGAACTGGCGGGCAGGCGCGCCTTCGTGAGCGGGTCGACGCAGGGCATCGGCCGGGCGATCGCGCTCGCGCTGCTGCGGGAGGGCGTCGAGGTGGTGGTGAACGGGCGCGGCCGAGCGGGCGTCGACTCGGCGATCGAGGAGCTCCGCGCGCAGGTGCCGGGCGCCGTCGTCTCGGGCATCGCCGCGGACTTCGCCGACGCGGCGTCGGTGGAGCGGCTCCTGAGCCGTCTGGGCCGCGTCGACATCCTGATCAACAACGTCGGGCTGTTCGAGGTCGCCCCCTTCGCCGGCATCACCGACGAGCAGTGGCTGCGCTACTTCACGGTGAACGTGATGAGCGGCGTCCGCCTGTCCCGGCACGTCCTCGACTCGATGCTCGAGGCCGGCTGGGGCCGCATCGTCTTCGTCAGCAGCGAGTCCGGCGTGAACGTCCCGGCCGACATGACCCACTACGGAGTGACCAAGGCGGGGATGCTCGCGCTCGGCAACGGCCTGGCCAAGCTGACCCGCGGCACCGGGGTCACGGTCAACACGGTCCTCGGCGGCCCGACCTGGTCGGACGGCGTCGCGAGCAGCGTCGAGGGCATCGCGGCCGCGCAGGGCGTTCCGGTGGACGCCCTCCGCGCCGCGATCATCGGCGGCAGCGCAACCTCCCTCGTCGAGCGCTTCCTCGAGCCGGACGAGATCGCCTCGCTCGTCACCTACCTCGCCAGCCCGCGCGCCTCCGCCACGAACGGGGCGGCCCTGCGCGCCGACGGCGGCGTGCTGACCGGTCTGCTCTAGGACTCGCGAGGTCCGGTCAGCGGGGAGCCGTTCGCGGGCTTCGACCGTCGCCGTCGCGCCGACCTCGGCGGCGCCGCCCGCAGGTGCTCGCCGACCCGCCCGAGGATGCGCGCGAGCTCACCCGCATCCGCCTCGGTGAGCGGGGCGAACAGCAGCCCGTGCACGGTCGCGATGTGCCCGGGGAAGACGGCTCGGAGGACCTCCCGCCCCGCGGCGGTCAGCGCGACGACGGTGCTGCGCTCGTCGTCCGGTGACGGCGAGCGGGTGACGAGCCCCCGCTGCTCGAGCAGCTGCGCCTGGTAGGTGAGGCCGCTGCGGCTGTGCGCGACGCCGTCCGCGAGGTCGGTCATCCGCTGTCGTCCGTCCGGGGCGTCGCCCAGGCGCGCCAGCAGCTGGAACTGGAGGTAGCTCAGGTCGCCGGCCTCGCGCAGCTGCTGCTCGACCGCCGGGCGCAGCAGGCTGCCGACCTCGGTGAAGGCCAGGTAGGCCGAGAGCTGGGTCGGAGTGAGGGCTGCATCCGTCATGACGGCGATTCTACCGTTGCTTCGAACTGGAAGCAGTGTTAGCGTCGCAGTAGTGCTTCGAATTGGAAGCGATGATGCGAGGGAGACGATCATGCAGGCAGTGCGATTCCATGAGGTGGGCGGACCCGAGGTCCTCGTCCAGGAGGAGATCCCGGTCCCGGTTCCCGGCGCCGGGCAGGTGCGGCTCCGGGTCGCAGCCTCGGCCTTCAACGCAGCCGACGCCGGCATGCGCGGCGGCTTCCTGCCGATCCCGGTCGAGCTTCCGCACGTACCCGGCTACGACGTGTCCGGCACGATCGATGCGGTCGGTGACGGTGTCGAGGGAGTGGCGGTGGGCGAGGCGGTCGTCGCGTTCCTGCCGATGGAGCGCGACGGGGGAGCGGCCGAGTACGTGCTGGCGCCGGCCGAGGCGGTGGTCGCCGCTCCGTCGAGTCTTCCGCTCGCCGACGCTGCCGCGCTGCCGTCGGTGGCGCTCACCGCCTGGCAGGCGCTGTTCGACGACGGCCGGCTCGTCGTCGGCCAGCGGGTCCTCGTCGTCGGCGCGGGCGGAGTGGTCGGGAAGTACGCCGTGCAGCTCGCGAAGCGCGCCGGCGTGCACGTGATCGCGACCGCGAGTCCGCGCAGCATCGACGCCGTCCGGGCGGCGGGCGCCGACGAGATCATCGATCACACGGCGACCGACGTCCTCGCGGCCCTCGGTGAGCAGGTGGACGTGCTGCTCAACCTGGCTCCGCTCGAGCCGGAGCGGTTCGCCGCCTCGGTCGCCGCGGTGCGCGACGGCGGGGTCGTCGTCAGCACGACGGCCTTCCTGACGACTCCGGGCGATGACAGCCGCGGCGTGCGCGCGGCGACGGTCTTCGTGCTGCCGAACCGTGACCGGCTCGCGGAGCTCGTCGCCCTGGTCGACGCGGGGGAGCTGACCGTGGAGGTCACCCGCCGAGTGCCGCTGGCCGAGCTTCCGGCGATCCACGCCGAGGCGGCCGAGGGCCGCATCATCGGGAAGGTGATCGTCCTGCCGTGAGCGCGGACCTGTCGCTGCCCGGGGGTGGCGCGCGCGAGTGCGACGGCGGGAGGAGGCGGGGAACGGACGGCCCGCCTCCTCCCGCCGGCGAGCTGGAGTCGGCGGTCCGCTAGCGCGAGCCGAAGAAGGCGATGAAGATCGCGACGAGCGCGTCGGGGATCATGGCGTGTCCTTTCGTGGTGTCGGAGTGGGGTCGGTCGCTGAGACCGCCGCCACTGTCGCCGACGGCGGAAGCGCGTTCGACTCCGTGGCGCTCGCGGTGCGAGGCGGCGCGATCGGTCGGTTCCGGCGCGGTTCGAGGCTCGGCTCCGTGCCATTCGTGCTCATCCGTGACAGCGATGACGCTCTGCTCGGCCCCCTCCTGCAGGATGGGCGACCACCCCTCTCGGCGACGCCGACGCGCGCTGGTCTCGACCTCTGCGCTCGATCCGAGGGGTCCGACGGAAAGGCTCCCCGATGATGCTCCTGCGCACCGTGACGATCGGCGTGATCGCCTCAGCGCTCCTCGGCCTCGCGTCCGCGACACCGGCGACCGCTGCTGCGGCCGGCGCCGGAGCGACGCCCCAGGATCCGTACCTCGCGCCCGTGGGCGGGTCCGTGTCGCACGTCGACGACTCGATCCACGCTCACCTGGAGGGCGGCGACGTGGTGATCGACCTGTCCGCCGGACTCCTCCGGTCGAGGACGCGGATCGTCGTGCTGGTGAACGACCGGTACGTCGGCGAGACCTACTCGGGCTCGGCCTACTACGCGAGCCGGTGGTCGATCGGCGACCGGGTCTTCCTCCGGATGGGACCGGCGAAGGCGGGCGACCGCCTCGAGGTCTCGGTGATCGGCGGTCGTCCTGGCGAACCGATCGGGTCGAGGTCCGCGAGGTACCCGCTGCTCGAGGAGGAGCTGCGGGGCAACTGACCCCGGCTCGTCCCTGGACCCGCCGTCGCAGGGCGTGCGGGGTTGCGCGCTGCGGCACTGCAGCGAGGACGCCGGGCCGGTCGCGGTCACCCTGGGCGGGTGGCCGCGATCGCTCGGGCGGGTCACTCGAAGATCGAGATCAGATAGGCGATCAATGCGAAGATCATCACGACTCCCTTCCTCGGACCTGGTCGGGCGTTCGTCGGTGAACGACCGTGATCCCACCGTGGACCTCGTCCGAGCGGGCCTCCACAAATCGGCGCAGTCCGACCATGTGGCGGGAACCGGTCCGTCGCGGGCGTGCCTCAGAGCAGGCGCGAGCGCGAGAACAGCGCGTGCAGCAGCGGCAGCGCGGAGACCGCCATCAGCACCGTGCCGAACACGGTGTCGTCGGCCCGGACGACCGCACCCGCGATGAGCAGCCCGGCGAAGAGCACCGCCGAGACGATCCTCCGGACCGTCCCCTCGAGCCGGTTCAGCCGGCGCTCGACCGTCGGCACGGTGACCGCGAGCGTCCCGTCCTCGAGTGTCGTCGCCAGCTCGTCCAGGCGCCGCGGCAGGCGCACGAGGAGCCCGAGCGTGTCGAGCGCCTGCCGGCCCACGTCCTGCGCGACGTTGCCGCGCTCCTCCCGGATCAGCTGCTGCGCGTAGGGCTCGACCGAGTCCCAGAGGTTGAACGCCGGATCGAGCGCGCTGCACACCCCCGACGTCAGCGACATCGCCCGGATGATGAGCAGGAAGTTCTCGGGCAGCTGGAAGGGCAGCGAGCGCACCACGTCGCCGAACTGGATCGCGAAGTCGCGGAACTCGCGCGGGTCGACCTCGCGCAGCTCGGCGAAGCCCATGCCGCCGAAGCGCGCGAAGAGCTGCGTCATCGCGCGCTCGAGCTCGCGGGAGTCGGCCGAGGGGAGCAGCACCCCCACGTTGCGCGCCGCGTCGACGAGGCCCTTGCCGTCGCGCGAGGCGGCGGCGATCAGCATCGCGCGCAGTCCCGCCCTCGTCGACGGCGGCACCTCGCCCATCATCCCGAAGTCGATGAAGGTCAGCCGCCAGGGCAGCTCGCCGCCGGGGGTCGGCGTCACGAAGACGTTGCCCGGGTGCGGGTCGGCGTGGAACCAGCCGTTGGTGAAGAGCTGGTCGAACATGACCGCGGCGAACACAGGAGCCACGTCGCGCGGATCGATCCCGGCGGCGGCGAGACCCTCCGCGTCGGTGATCTTGATCGCGGTGACGTCCTGCAGGGTGAGCACCTTGCGGGTCGAGCGCTCCCAGATCACGTCCGGGACGGCGACGCGAGGATCGCCGGCGAAGTCCGCGGCGAAGCGCACCGAGTTCGCCGCCTCGCGCAGGTAATCGATCTCCTCGAGGCTCGTGACCGCGAACTCCTCGACCAGCGCGGGCGCGTCGACGCGGTCGGAGACGAGGCGCACGTGGGTCAGCCAGCCGCCGATGCGCCGCAGCGCCGCGAGGTCGACCTCGACGATCTCGTCGATGCCGGGGCGCTGGACCTTGACGATGGCGTTCTCGTGTCCGGAGTCGGCCGCGTCCACCGGGGAGAGCCGGGCGCGGTGCGCCTGGCCGAGCGAGGCGGCGGCGACGGGCGTCTCGTCGACGTCCGCGTAGGCGCGTGCGAGCGTCGTCCCCAGCTCGGACTCGGCGAGGGCCCGGATCCGGGGGAACGGCACCGGAGGCACCTCGTCCTGGAGGCCCTCCAGCTCGCGGGTGATCTCGGGCGGCAGGACGTCCAGGCGCGACGACATGAACTGGCCCACCTTGATCATCAGACCGCCGAGGTCGACGGCCAGGACGTGGAAGCTGCGCGCGAAGCGCCGCATCCGCTGCGGGCGGGTGCGCAGCGCGACCGCCGTCAGCCCGATGCGGGGCAGCAGCAGATCGAAGAACCAGGTCACCGCGAGGTGCCAGGAGGCGAACCGCAGGATGCGGCGGTAGCGACGCTGGTCGCTGCGGGCTCGGCGGCCCGGGTCTGTGGGACCCGGGCGGACCGGCGCCACCCGGGTCAGTCCTGCGCGAGGATCGCGTACAGGCGGCGGCGCACGTCCTCGAGTTCGGAGACGGCCTGCCGGATCTGAGCCGGGGTGCCCGAGCGGCCGACCTGCGCGGCGGCCTGGGCGAGTGCGACGCCGGCCTTCGGCAGCGCGCCGAAGTCGACCTGGTCGGACTCGGACCACGGGGCGTCGGTGCCGGAGGCGGCGACCTGCGCGCGACCGGAGTCGGTGAGGCTGTAGGTCTTGCGGCCGTTGGACTCGTCGGCGGCGATCAGGCCCTCGTCGGCGAGCAGCTGCAGGGTCGGGTAGACGGAGCCGGGGCTCGGCTTCCAGCTGCCGCCGCTGCGCTCCTCGATCTCGTGGATGATCTGGTAGCCGTGCATCGGCTGCTCGGCGAGGAGTGCGAGGACGGCGGCGCGGACGTCGCCGCGGCCGACGCGGCTGCCGGTGCGCTTCTCGAAGCCGGCGCGGGCCTGCTCCATCGCCTGCCAGATGCCGTCGATGGGGTTGCCGGCGCCGAACGCGCCGGTCGAGGACTGGTTCTTCATGGTGACCTCCGTATGTCTTCCGAGTGTGCCGTTCCGAACGACCGTGTCGCTCCGAACGATACTCAGCGATATGTGCGGCGACTGTGAGCGACTGCCTGATGAGGCGCGCAGCCGGGTCGCTCCTGGAGCCCGCAGCAGGCGCGGGCGACCGCACAGGTGTCTCGCGCCACGGCCGAGCGACCGCGACTCCCACCGGATGAGAATGTCTCGTCGCGACCAGCCGCGGGCGTCCCGAAGCGCCCGGCTCCTTCGTCTCTGGTCGCCAACAACGAAGGGATACCCATGAGGAACACGCGCACTGCAGCGGCCTGTCTCGCCGCGACCACCCTGTTCGGCCTGATGTCAGCCACGCCGGCGCTGGCCGAGCCCGCCCCGACTCCGACGGCCGTCGCGCCCACGCCGACGGCCGCTGCGCCCGAGCCCGCTCCGGGAGCGGCGTCGTCCGCGCAGCCGACGCCGGTGATCGCGACGCTCTCGGACGACGGGGCGCTGGTGTCGTTGTCCGACGAGCTCTACCGCTCGGAGAAGCGGATCGTCGTGATCGTCGAGGGGAAGCCCGTCGCTCAGATCCAGAACAAGCAGACCCGCGGTGTGACGAGGGTGGTCCCTGATGTCGTGGACGGTCGGTCGGTCCTGCACATCCCGGGCGTGAAGCCCGGTGATCGCATGGCGGTGACCGAGTACGCGGGATCGCTGGACGACGGCTTCGACGACTCCCTCCGCCGGACGAGGCTGTACGCGGCGCAGCTCGGCGATGCCGCTCCGACGACCGCGCCGTCCGCTCCCGCGGCGTAGCCCGCGCGGACGGAAGGCGCCCTGGCGGGGCGAGAGCGGCCCTGGTGCGACCGAGGACGCAGGAGTCGCGGTAGTCGCGTTCGACTACCGCGACTTCTGCGTCGTGGGCGGGGTCAGCGCGGTCTCGAGCGCGTCGGGACGGGCATGCCGCACTGCGCGACAGGGGGAGAAGGGGTGCGGTGCGCCCGGAACACAATGGCTCCTCGTGACCGGCCGGGGCTGCTCCAGGAGATGCCGCTTCGTCGTCGCCGGTCGCACTGAAGGAGAGGAATTCGATGAGAAGCACGCGCACTCTCGCGGCCTGCGTCGCCGCGACCGCCCTGGTCGGCCTGCTGTCGGCGACGCCGGCGACGGCCGCACCGGCCGACCGAGGCGGGGCCGGGGCCTCCCGGTCCGCGGCTGCGCCGGCCGTGCCCGCTCCTGCGCCGAGCTCGGCTGTGACGGCGTCCCTCGTGAACGGCCACGTGATCGTGAGCCTCCCCGGTGAGATCTCCTCGTCGGACACGTGGCTCATTGTCCGCGCCGGGGAGAGGGTCCTCGGTCAGATCCAGAACGGCGTCGTCGTCGGCGGCAGGCCGTACTACGCGCTGGACGGCCGGATGAAGGTCGAGTTCGGAGACGCCCAGCCTGGTGAGCGGCTGGGGGTCTTCCAACTCGAGGGATCGCTGGGCGATGACGTGGATGAGGCCCCCTGGATCAAGAAGCTGGCCGACGTCCGGGCGTCGGACGCTCCGGTCGAGTCGGGACTGACGGCGTCGTTCGAGGACGGCTTCGCGGTGGTGAGCGTGCCCACCGGCGTCTTCGCGGCGCAGAGGAGGCTCGTGTTCCGGGCCGACGGGGTGGAGGTCGGTCAGAGCTACGGCGGGAAGACCTTCATCGGCGGCGGCCAGGACGGGAGGACCACGTTCCTCGGCAGCAAGCGGATCGACGGCGACCGGACACGGATCCAGCTCCTCGGTGTGAAGCCCGGCAGTCGGGTGGAGGTCTCCGAGTACGAGGGAGCAGGGTTCGACTTCGGCGTGGAGGACGTCAAGCGGATCGCGAAGCTGTTCGACCAGCAGGTCGGCGAGAAGCCGGGCATGGCGGTGTCCCTGGTGAACGGGAACGCCGTGCTGTCCGTGCCCGATGAGGTCCTCCGGACGAACAAGCGGCTGGTGGTCTCCACCGGCGGAAGGGACCTCGGAGAGATCCAGGGGGACGCGGCGTACGGGCCGGTGAACGAGTGGCGCGAGGGCGACGCGAAGCTGTTCGAGTTCAGCACGGTGACCCCCGGTGAGCACCTGGAGGTCTGGGAGTACGAGGGCACGTGGTACGACTCGCGCGATCCGGCCCTCCGCAAGGAGAAGCTGCTCGACCAGGTTCTGACGGCAACGCCGCCTGAGACTCCTGCGCCCGCCCCGGCGGAGCCGACGTTCGTGAAGGCGTCGATCTCGGGCGGTCGTGCTCTGGTGACCCTGCCTGATGCCATCGTCGAGTCGGATCGGCGCTTCGTGGTCGTGGTCGGCGGGAAGCCCGTCGCCGAGATGCGGGAGAACGATGCCCGCGGCGTCGCTGGCGTCTCGAAGTCGACCGAGGACGCGGAGACGACCTTCCTCATCGATGGGGTGGATCCCGGCGATCGACTGGAGGTCTGGGAGTACGAGGGCGTGCTGGGCTTCGGGTTCGCGGACGCACTCCGGAAGGCCAAGGTGTTCGACCAGCAGCTCTAGGCCGCTCGGCTCAGGACGCAGAAGTCGCGGTCGTCGCGTTCGACTACCGCGACTTCTGCGTTGTGGGTGGGGTCAGCGCGGGAGGCGCTGAAGCGCGGTGCGGCGCTCGCGGTCCTGCAGGGCGGCGCGCTCGTGGCGGAGGGCGGTGACCTCCGCGTGGGTGGGCGGGAGGCGGCGCTCGCGCGTGCTCCACGCCACCAGGGCGATGCCGGCGCGGAGGGCCAGGCGGTCGAGCAGGCGGGCGAGGCGGGGTCGAGGGAGGCGGGCGACGAGAGTCGCTGCGGTGTTCACGATGGTGTCCTTCGTGCGGGGCCCGATCGATGCCGGGCGGCTGGCGCGCGGGCGCGCCGGAGAGCGCCTGGTGGGCGCGGCGAGGAGCGCGCTCGGAGCGCGCGGAGCGGCCGCCGGAGGGGCGGCACGCGAGACCCTGGGATCGGGTCGGGAACGGGACGACGGTCCGTGCGGCGGTGCCGCGGGACCGGGAGCTTCTTCTGCGCCGTCACCGTCTGAGCGATGACGAGCGGGAGGCTCGACCGGTCAGTCGGAGAGGGCGCCGAAGAAGCCGGCGGTGGTGAAGTGCGGTGCGTGCGTCATGGTCGGCTCCTTTCGTGGTGGCGTTCGTCGACCGTAGTGGGTCGACGGCGTTCCTGGCAAGAGGCTGTGTGCGGGCGGGTCTCGATACGCCGCCTGCGGCGGCTGCTCGACCAGCATGAGGGCGGCTGCGTGGACGGGGGACGGTGGAGCGGCTGCCCCTTGCATGCTGATCGAGTAGGCCGCATTGCGGCCGTATCGAGATCCACCACCGTCAGAAGACAGGTCTGCAGACCCGCCCTGCTGCCGACGGCGGGTCTCGATACGCCGCGTTCCGCGGCTACTCGACCAGCATGGTCGGCCTGCGGCGGTTCTGCGTGCCGGAGGTGGAGCCGAGTCAGGCGCGGGGGCGGGGCTGCAGGCGCTCGAGCTGGGTGACGTGGGCCGCGGTCAGCTCCTCGAGGGAGTGGGCGCCGAGGAGCTTCATGGTGCGCACGATCTGGTCGGAGAGGATCGCGATGGTGCGGTCCACGCCCTGGCGGCCGCCGGCCATCAGGCCGTAGAGGTAGGCGCGGCCGATGAGGGTGAACTTCGCTCCCAGGGCGATGGAGGAGACGATGTCGGCGCCGTTCATGATGCCGGTATCGACCATCACCTCGGTGTCGGTGCCGACCTCGCGGACGACCTCGGGGAGGAGGTGGAACGGGATGGGCGCGCGGTCGAGCTGGCGTCCGCCGTGGTTGGAGAGGACGATGCCGTCGACGCCGAAGTCGGCGAACTTGTGGGCGTCCTCGACGCTCTGCACGCCCTTGATGACGAGCTTGCCGGGCCACATCTCGCGGATGACCTTCAGGTCCTCGAAGCTGATGGTGGGGTCCATGGCGAGGTCGAGGAGGTCGCCGACGGTGCCGCCGGTCGCGCTGAGCGAGGCGAACTCGAGCTTCTGGGTGGTGAGGAAGTCGAACCACCACCACGGGCGGGGCAGCGCGTCCAGGACGGTGCCGACCGTGAGCTGCGGCGGGATGGAGAAGCCGTTGCGCTTGTCGCGCAGGCGGGCGCCGGCGACGGGGGTGTCGACGGTGAAGAAGAGCGTCTCGTAGCCGGCCTGCGCGGCGCGCTCGACGAGGCCGTAGGAGATCTCGCGGTCGCGCATGACGTAGAGCTGGAACCAGTTGCGGCCGTGGGGGTTGGCCTTCTTCACGTTCTCGATGGAGGTGGTGCCGAGCGTGGAGAGGGTGAACGGGATGCCGGCGGCGGCGGCCGCTCCGGCTCCGGCGGACTCGCCCTCGGTCTGCATCAGGCGGGTGAAGCCGGTGGGCGCGATCCCGAACGGCATCGCTGAGGGGGCGCCGAGGACGGTGGCGGTGGTGTCGACGGCGGCGACGTCGCGGAGCACCTGGGGGTGGAACTCCACGTCCTCGAAGGCCTGGCGGGCGCGGGCGATGGAGATCTCGCCCTCGGCGGAGCCGTCGGTGTAGTCGAACGCGGCCTTCGGGGTGCGGCGCTTCGCGATGGAGCGGAGGTCCTCGATGGTGAGCGCGGCGTCGAGGCGGCGCTTGCGGCCGTCGAGCTCGGGCTTCTTGAAGCTGAGGTACTCGAGCAGCTCGACGGGCTTCGGGAACTGACGCTGGACCATGCTGGTCAGCCTTTCTCGGGGGAGGAGGGACGGGGTTCGTAGCGCACCGGCGGGAACGCCCGGCGCACGAGCGCGCGCAGCGATTCGAGCGAGCCGGAGACGAGGCCCTGGGCGCGGGCCTGGACGATGATGTTGCCGATCGCCGTGGCCTCGCTGGGGCCGGCCTCGACCGGGAGGCCGGTGCGGTCGGCGGTGAGCTGGCAGAGCAGCTCGTTCTGCGAGCCGCCGCCGACGACGTGGATCGTGCGGACCCGCTTGCCGCTGAGTCGGACGGCGTCGGCGAGGGTGCTCGCGTAGGCCTCGGCGAGCGACTCCAGGATCGAGCGGACGAACTCGGGCCGGGTGCGCGGCTGCGCGAGGCCGCGCTCGACGCACCACTCGACGATCCGGCCGGGCATGTTGCCGGGGGCGAGGAAGCGCTCGTCGGCGGGGTCGAAGGTCGTGATCGGGCCGCGGATCGCCGCGGCCTGCCGCAGCAGCTCGGGGAGGTCGATCTGCTCGCCGGTGCTGCGCTCCCAGGTGCGGATCGACTCGGAGAGCAGCCACAGCCCGGACACGTTCTTCAGGAATCGGACACGCCCGTCGACGCCGCCCTCGTTGGTGAAGTTGGCGGCCCGACCCTCCAGCGAGACCACCGGCTCCTCGAGTTCGACGCCGACGAGCGACCAGGTGCCGCTGGAGATGTACGCGAAGTCCTCGTCCGCGGCCGGCACGGCGACGACGGCCGAGGCCGTGTCGTGCGAGCCGACGGCGACGACGCCGAGCCCGGCCGGGGCGCCGAGCTCGGCGGCGACGGCGGGCAGGAGCGCGCCGAGCCGGGAGCCCGGCTCGATCAGAGGGGCGAGGATCCCGAGCGGCAGATCGAGGCGCGCGAGGAGCTCGTGGTCCCACGCGCGGGTGTGCGGGTCGAGCAGACCCGTGGTGGAGGCGTTGGTGATCTCGGTCGCGGCGATGCCGGTCAGCCAGTAGCCGATCAGGTCCGGGACGAGCAGTGCCTGGTCGGCGAGGGCGAGCACGTCGCGCTCGGCGGCGAGCTGGAACAGCGTGTTGAAGGGGAGGTGCTGGAGTCCGTTGCGCGCGTAGAGCTCCTCCGCGCCGATCCGCGCGTGCACATCGGCGACGCCGCGCGCGGTCCGCTCGTCGCGGTAGTGGTACGGCGCGCCGAGCATGCGCCCCTGCCGCAGCAGGGCGTAGTCGACGGCCCAGGAGTCGATGCCGATCGAGACGACCTCGGGCTCGTCGCGGAGGGCGTTGGTCAGCCCGGTCGTCAGCGAGCGGTGCAGCTCGAGGATGTTCCAGTGCAGCGCGGACTCGCCGCCCTCCTGGACGCGCACCGGCTGGTTCGGGAAGCGCGCGACGTGCCGCATCCGCAGCTCGTCGTGGCCGACGTAGCCGAGGATGACGCGCCCGCTGGTCGCGCCGAGGTCGACCGCCGCGACCGCCTTCATCGGAGGGCTCCTCTGTCGGACGCCTTCGGCGGGATGCGACCCATTGAGGGTCGCCGTCGCGTCCCACGGTCTTCCGGGCCGAGGGCTGCCGCCTTTCGGGCGATGCTGCGGCGTTCCCGCGATGACGATGTCATCGCAGGAAGGCCGCAGCCACGCCCGCGTCGACAGGGACGTGGAGTCCGGTCGTGTGCGAGAAGTCGGAAGTGCAGAGGGCGAAGACGGCGTTGGCGACGTTCTCGGGGACGACCTCGCGCTTGAGGATGGTGCGCTTGGCGTAGAACGCGCCCAGGTCCTCCTCGTCGATGCCGTAGGTCTTGGCGCGGTTCGCGCCCCAGCCGGAGGCGAAGATGCCGGAGCCGCGGACGACACCGTCGGGGTTGATGCCGTTGACCTTGATGCCGTGCTCGCCGAGCTCGGCGGCCAGCAGGCGGACCTGGTGGGCCTGGTCGGCCTTGGTCGCGGAGTAGGCGATGTTGTTCGGGCCGGCGAAGACCGAGTTCTTCGAGGAGATGTAGACGATGTCGCCGCCGAGCTTCTGGTCGACGAGCACGCGAGCCGCGGCCTGCGAGACGAGGAACGAGCCCTTCGCCATCACGTCGTGCTGGAGGTCCCAGTCGGCCTCGGTGGTGTCGAAGAGCGACTTCGACAGCGAGAGGCCGGCGTTGTTGACCACCAGGTCGAGACCGCCGAAGGCGAGCACGGTGGCGTCGATCGCGGCCTTGACGGCGGCGGCGTCGGAGACGTTCGCCGCCACTCCCACCGCGACGTCGGTCGAGCCGAGCTCCGCGGCCGCGGCCTGCGCCTTGGCGAGATCGAGGTCGGCGACGACGACGCAGGCGCCCTCGGCGGCGAGGCGGGTGGCGATGGCCTTGCCGATGCCGGAGGCGGCGCCGGTGACGAGTGCGATGCGGGAGGCGAGGGGCTTGGGCTTCGGCATCCGCTGCAGCTTCGCCTCCTCGAGCGCCCAGTACTCGATGCGGAACTTCTCGGCCTCGTCGATCGGGGCGTAGGTCGAGATCGCCTCGGCGCCGCGCATCACGTTGATCGCGTTGACGTAGAACTCCCCGGCGACCCGGGCGGTCTGCTTGTTCGCGCCGTAGGAGAACATGCCCACGCCCGGCACGAGCACGATCAGCGGGTCGGCGCCGCGGATCGCGGGGCTCTCGGGCGTCGCGTGCGCGTCGTAGTAGGCCTGGTAGTCGGCGCGGTACGCCTCGTGCAGCGCGGGGAGGCGCTCGACGATCTCCTCGACCGTGGCTGTGGCCGGCAGGTCGACGAGCAGCGGCTTCACCTTGGTGCGGAGGAAGTGGTCCGGGCAGGAGGTGCCGAGCGCGGCCAAGCGCGGGTGCTCGGTGCTCGCGAGGAAATCGAGGACCTCGGCGGAGTCGGTGAAGTGGCCGACCTGGGGGCGGTCGTGCGAGGCGATCGAGCGCAGGTGCGCGGCGAGGGCGGCGGCCTTGGCACGGCGCTCCTCCTCGGGCAGAGCGGAGTAGCCGTCGAGGGCGGGGCCGAAGGGATCGGGGCGGCCGTGCTCGGCGATGTACGCGCTCGCGGTCTCGATGATGCGGAGCGAGTTCGCCTCAGCCTCCTCGCTGGTGTCGCCCCAGGCGGTGATGCCGTGGCCGCCGAGGATCGCGCCGATGACCTCGGGGTTCGCCTCCTTGATCGCGGCGATGTCGAGGCCGAGCTGGAAGCCGGGGCGGCGCCACGGGACCCAGGCGACGGTGCCGCCGAAGGCCTCGGCGGTGAGGCGCTCGCCGTCGGCGGCGGTCGCGAAGGCGATGCCGGAGTCGGGGTGCAGGTGATCGACGTGCGCGGCGTCGACGAGGCCGTGCATCGCGGTGTCGATCGAGGGGGCGGCGCCGCCCTTGCCGTGCAGCGTGTAGTCGAAGGCGGCGACCATCTCGTCCTCGCGGTCGACGCCGGGGTAGACGTTCACGAGCGCGCGGAGGCGGTCCATGCGGAGGACCGCGAGGCCCGACTCCTTCAGCGTGCCGAGGTCGCCGCCGGAGCCCTTGACCCAGAGCAGCTCGACGGGCTCACCGGTGACGGGGTCGGTCTCGACGCCCTTCGCGGAGGTGTTGCCGCCGGCGTAGTTCGTGTTGCGCGGGTCGGCCCCGAGGCGGTTCGAGCGGGCGATGAGCTCCGCGGCGGTCGAGGCTGCCATGACTTCTCCGTCTGGTTGAACGAGTGTGTTAACTATCACAGAAGCTAACAGGCCGACTCGTTCCGGTCAATGCTCGTCAGCGCACGTCGGCGAGACCGCGGAAGGGGTCGAGCCGGTCGTCGGCGGGGTCGAGCTCGGTGACGAGCACAGCGATCGCGTCCCAGTCGAGCGCGCGGGCGAGGGCCGTGCGCTCGAGCTTGGAGGAGTCGACCAGCAGCACCGTCTCGGCCGAGGCGGCGACGAGCACGCGCTTCACCTGCGCCTCCTCGAGCGTCACCTCGCTGGTGCCCGAGCGGGTCACGGCCGAGGCGGAGGTGAAGAAGCGGTCGTAGTGCAGCTCGGCAGCGCCGGCGCAGGCGAGCGGGCCGACGAAGCTGTCGGTCTCGGCCTGGAGCTCGCCGCCGATCAGGACGACGCGGGCGCGGGTGGCGCGCGCCGAGGCGTGGTTCTCCAGCGAGTTGGTCGCGATGAGCAGCCGCGGCGACTCCGGGGCGGCGGCGAGGAGGGTGCCCGCGGTCGAGGAGGCGTCCACCGCGATCGCGCCGGAGTCGGGCAGCAGGGCGACGGCCTTCCGGGCGATCTCGCGCTTGGCGGCGGCGCCCGCGGCCAGGCGCTCGGCGAAGGGGCGGGGGCGGAGCGCGGCGACCGCGCCGCCGCGGACCCGGCTGAGCCGGCCCTCCACCTCGAGATCGGCGAGGTCGCGCCGGACGGTCATCGTCGAGACGTCGAGCTCGGCCGCCGCGTCGTCGAGGCGGATCGCGCCGTCGCGCTCGAGCAGCTCGATCAGGCGCGCCCGCCGCTCCGCGGAGTCCACCGTGGCCATGCCGCTCCCGTTCCGCCGACGCGTGGGCGCCCGCGCGATCGAGAGTAACGGTGGGCGGGTGCGGCCTGCGTCGGTGCCGGCCGGCGTCAGTCCTGGTCGTCGCGATCGCGGCGCACCTGGGCCGCAGGGTCGCGACCGGTCACCGGGAACGGCCCCGTCACTCCGTCGCGCAGCTCCGCGATCCGGAGGATGCGCCCGCGCTGGAGGAACCAGCCGGCCACCAGCAGCGGGACGATGATCACCAGCGAGGCGATGGTGAGGGTGCCGACCGGGAAGTCGATCGCCATCAGCACGAGCACCACGGCCAGGAAGACGAGGGTCAGCCAGGACGTGACCGGGGCGCCGGGGAGCTTGAAGGAGGGCTCCTTCGCGAGGCCCTTCTTCGCCCACTGCCGCAGCCGCATCTGGCAGAGGATGATGGTGCCCCACGCCGTGATGATGCCGAGGCTCGCGATGTTGAGCGCGATCTCGAACGCCTGGCTCGGCACGAAGTAGTTCAGCACGACGCCCGCCACCGTGAAGGTCGCGGTGAGCAGGATGCCCGCGTAGGGCACGCCGCCGCGCGACATCCGCGTGGTCCACTTCGGGGCGGAGCCGTTCATGCCCATCGAGTGCAGCGCGCGGCCGGTGGAGTAGAGGCCCGCGTTGAGCGAGGAGAGGGCCGCTGTGAGGACCACGAAGTTCATGATCGAGCCGGCGATCGTGCCGACCTCGGGGCCGCCGATCGAGGAGAAGAAGGTGACGAAGGGGCTCTCGCCCTCCTTGTAGGCCGTGAACGGCAGCAGCAGCGAGAGCAGGACGATCGAGCCGACGTAGAAGATCGCGATCCGGAAGATCACCGAGTTGATCGCACGCGGGATCACCTTCTCGGTGTCCTGCGTCTCGCCGGAGGCGGTGCCGACCAGCTCGATCGCGGCGTAGGCGAAGACCACGCCCTGCATGACCAGGACCGCGGGGAGCAGGCCGTTGGGCAGGATGCCGCCGTTGTCCGCGAGGATCGAGACGCCGGTCCGCACGGTCTCGCCGCCGGCCTGCACCGGGAAGGCGAAGACGAGCCAGATCAGCGCGACGACGAGGAAGGCGACGAGCGCCGTCACCTTGATCAGGGCGAACCAGAACTCGAGCTCGCCGAAGACCTTGACCGCGACCATGTTCGCAGCGAGGACGACGAGCAGCGCGATCAGAGCGAGGAGCCACTGCGGCGCCGCGGTGAAGGCCGACCAGTACTTGAGGTAGACGGCGACGGCGGTGGTGTCGACGATCGAGGTCATCGCCCAGTTGAGGAAGTACATCCAGCCGGCCGCGTAGGCGAACTTCTCGCCGTAGAACTCGCGGGCGTAGGAGATGAACGACCCCGACGACGGGCGGTGCAGGACCAGCTCGCCGAGGGCGCGGAGGATGAAGAACGCGAAGATCCCGGCGACGAGGTAGGCGATCGCGAGGGCCGGGCCGGCGGAGTTGAGGTGGCCGCCGGCGCCGAGGAAGAGCCCGGTTCCGATCGCACCGCCGATCGCGATCATCTGGAGCTGGCGGGGCTTCAGACCGTGCTGGTAGCCCTCCTGCTCGTGCGAGAAGTCCTTGGGGGGCGCCTGCTCCGCACCGATGTCGTCCTGCGCTGTCATGGCGTCACGGTACTCCCGCGCAGCGCCGGCTCTGGCCGGTGGCCGCGCGGAGGGGATGGGTAGGCGTGTGCCCGGGCGGTCGGGAGGGTGCGGCGGGGTGTCGAGACTCCTCCACAGGTACTGAAACGCGCCGAGTCGTCGAGATACCTCGCTGAGGTGGTCAGATGAGTATGGTGTCGGGCATACGGTTCCCTCGCTGCCGCAGCGCAGCCCGCCTCACCGGTCTCGGCGACGGCGGTCCGAAACAGAGAGGTCCCACCATGTCCTTCCGAGCACCCGGCTCCCGCCGGTCCTTCATCACCGGACTCGCCCTGACGGGGGCGATGCTGATCGCGCCCGTCGCGGCGGCGTACACCGTGTCCCACCCGGAGGAGGGAGGGACGTGGATCCACGGGACGAGCCGCGGGACCGTGCTGTCCTCCTACGAGCACGACTCTCGCAGGCACAAGGCGACCGTCTACAACGGCGAGTACCACTACGCGGGATGCCAGAACCCGGGTGTCCCCGCCGCGGTGAGTGCACCCGCTCGACCCTACGAGGTCGACTCCGCGTACTACGACATCTGCTCCTGACCGATCGGCGGGCGGAGCCTCGGCTCCGCCCGCCCCTGCAGCGGGGAGAGCTGTGAGAAGCAAGAGCGTGATTCTCGGCTATGCGCTGGCTGTCGTCCTGGCGGCCGTGCTCGCCGTCGTCTTCGTGCGGGCGTTCGACGCGCGCGGTCTGGTCTGGGACGGGGGCTGGCAGCTCAGGATCTCGAAGGACGCGACACCACTGGTCGCGGCGAGCGACGTCTACCGGGAGCTCACGGTGCTGGCCGAGGATCGCGGGATCGACGTCGTCCGCTACGTCGAGGACGCGGTCGAGCCGGCCACCGTGCGCCACCTCTACGTCGCGGGTGACGGGGCAGCGGCGGAGCTGCTCCGCGACGGCTACGGCGCGGTCGACACGTCGATCACCACGACAGTCGCGCCGCTGCAGGACCTGGATCTGCTCGATCCGCGCGGCGCCTGGCTGATCGGCGGGGATCGAGCGGATGCGGAGGCGGTGCTCGCGGTCCTCGAGGACGGCGGCTGGTCCGGCAGAGTCGCCCCCTATGTCTCCACCGTCGACATCGACACCTATCGGGAGTACGGCGATCTGATGCGCTCGCTCGCGGTCGCGCTGCTCGCCGTCGTCGTCCTCGTCGGGGCGGGGACCCTGCTGCGGAGCCGCGCACACGGTGTGCAGCGGCTGCACGGCGCGGGGCTCCTCCGGATCCTGCTGTCGGAGTGGCGCTTCCTCGCGCTCCCGGTGGTCGTGCTCTCGCTCGGGGGAGTGGCGGCGGTCGCTCTCGCGACCGCCGCTCTGAACGGCCTCGCCCAGCTGCCGACGGTCCTCGCGCTCTCCGGTCGGCTTCTCGCGCTCCTCCTGCTCGCGGCGGTCGTCGCGCAGATCCTCGCGATCGCCCTCACCGACGGCCGACGGCTCGTCGATCAGGTCAAGGGCGAGATCGACGGCTGGTGGGTGCTGCTCGGCGTCTATGCGGTGCGGGTCCCCGCGGTGCTGGTGCTCCTCGCGATCGTCGCTGCACTCGGGCAGAGCGCGAAGGTCGCGGAGATCGAGGGTCGCAGCCGTGAGCTCTGGAGCGCCGCCGAGGACGCGGTCACGATCAGCATCAGCGGGTACCTCGGCGAGTCCGAGTACCGCGCCGCGAACGGGCCACTGGCCGATCTGGTCGTCTCGCGGGAAGCCGCCGGTGAGGTGATCTTCGTCACGCCGCGACTCGGTCTCGAACGGAACCTGCTGATCGTCGGTGAGGGCTACCTCCGAAGGGTCGAGGTCCTCGGAGAGGGCGGTCGGCGGATCGCTGACGTCCCCGACGGCGTTCTCACCGTCCTCGAGCCGGAGGACTCCTCCGCGCAGCGGCGGCAGTCCGCGCTCGCAGAGCTGCACTCCTGGCAGGACATCCAGTCGAGCGTCTCCGACCCGGCACCGGGGACCGTCGACCTTCCGGTCGTGGAGCACGTCGTGCCGTCGGGGCAGACCCTCGTCACCTTCGGCTCCGGAGACATGGTCTTCCAACCCGAGCCCGAGCTCGTCGATCCGATCGTCGTCGTCCTGCCGTCGGTCGACGTGCTCGCCCACTCCGAGCTGATCGCGGTGATCACTCAGGGCGGAGTGATCTTCACCGACCCTCCGGCGCTCTCGGGCGCGATCGAGGAGCGCGGGCTCTCCGGTGTCGTGGGCTCGATCACTCCCGTGGCGTACCAGGCGAACGAGCAGTACCGGCGGGCGCTCGGCGCGCACGCGATCAACGTGACCGGGTTCGTGAGCGGCGGGATCGTCGTGCTGCTCACCGGTCTCGTCGCGGCGGTGGTGCTGGTGGAGAAGGACCGCAAGCGGGCGTTCGTGCACCGGCTGTCCGGGCTCGGACCGCTCACGGCGCACCGGAGCGGGCTCCTGCTGGAGGGCGTTCTGCTGACGGCGACGCTGGCGCTCGCCGTCGTCCCGCAGTGGTTCCGCGATCCGAAGGACGTCCGCACGGTGATCGACCTCGGCACGGTCGACACCGAGAACTTCCTGCTCGAGCAGACGGCGCTGGACATCGGCGTGGTCGCGGCCAGCGCTGCGCTCCTCGTCGCGTGCCTCGCCCTCGCCCACCGGAGGGCGAGCCGCTCGCCCACCGTCGACACCTGATGCGCTCCCTGCTCCACTCCTCCCTCCCGACCGAACGGAAAGGCCTCCAGTGATCCTCGCCACCCATCTCGCCAAGGGCTACGGCTCGCGCACGCTGTGGAGCGGACTCGACGTCACCGTCGCCTCCGGCAGCACCCTCGCCCTCACCGGCGCGAGCGGCAGCGGCAAGTCGACGCTCCTCAACTGCCTCGGGCTCCTCGACGCCCCCGACTCGGGCTCGATCGAGGTCGACGGGGAGGAGCTGACCCGCCTGCGGGCGCACGGCCGACGCCGCTTCCGGCGGGACCGGCTCGGCTACCTCTTCCAGAGCTACGCGCTCGTCGACACCGCGACCGTCGAGCAGAACCTCGCGATCGCGCTCGGCGAGCGGCGCGGCCGCAGCGACCGGTTCGAGCGCGCGCTCGACCGCGTCGGCCTCGCCGGGCGTGGCCGCGAGCGCGTCGCCCGGCTGAGCGGCGGCGAGCAGCAGCGGGTCGCGCTCGCCCGGCTGCTGGTGAAGAGCCCGACCCTCGTGCTGGCCGACGAGCCGACCGGCGCCCTCGACGCCGAGAACAGCGAGACCGTGCTCGACGTGCTGACCGAGCTCGCCGGTCACGGCGCGAGCGTGGTCGTCGCGACCCACGACCCCGGCATCGCGAGCTGGTGCGACGAACGGCTCCACCTCGTAGCGTCCTGAGCCGCGGGGAGCCCCCGGCCGAACCGTGCTGGTCGGGGTCACGATACGCCCGCTGCGCGCGCTGCTCGACCAGCAGAAGGACCCGCTGCGCGGGCTACCCGCCAGTACAGGGGGTGGGGCAGGGTCTCACGAGGGAGTGCTCAGCCGGATCTTGCTGGTCGAGTAGCCCCGCAGGGGAGTATCGAGACCCGACCACTTCAGAAGGCCCGCTCTGCAGACCCTGCTCCTGACGAGAGTGGGTCTCGATACGCCCGCTGCGCGGGCTGCTCGACCAGCAAGGGCTCCCGCTGCGCGGGCTACTCGTCCGGCGAAGGAAGGGTGGCGAAGGCGAGGTCGATGAGGGGGAGGCGGTCGCGGTCGACGACGGCCGTCAGGACGCGGTCGCCGAGGTCGGCGCCGACGCCGAGGACGTGCGCGTCGGTGTCGATCCGGAGGCCGGGGATCGACCGGCCGTCGAGGAGGAGCGGGACGTCGCGCTCGACGCACTTCTCGGTGGCTCGGCCGAGCAGCTCACCCGGGAAGCCGCCGCGGACGCGCTCGTCGCGGAACCGGTTCATCAGGACGTGGTTCACGTGCTCGACGAGGACGCTCTCGACGGAGTGCCACGGCGGCGCCGGCTCGTGCACGACGGTCGTCCGCACCGCCTCCCACAGCCAGGGGTAGCGCATCCGTGCGGTGATCGCGGTCATCCAGTCGGGCAGGGGGCGCACCGGCGGGGCGTCGAGCGAGGCGCGCAGCTCGTCGTCCAGCTCCGCGAGGTTCGCGGGGTCGTCGTGGTCGTCCGGGTTGAGCCAGACCGTGTAGCCGATCGCCACGGACTCGATCTCGACGCGTCCGCCGGAGGAGCTCGACGTCGTGCCGGACGTCCACGGCTCGAGCGACGGCTGAGGCGTGAAGCCGTACAGCGGGCCCGGGAAGGCGCGCGCCACCTCGTCGAGGGTCGGCGGGACCGGGACGTCCTCGAGGCGGGCGCTCTCGTCGAAGAACATCTCCTGAGCCTGGCGCGTCGCCAGGGCGGGCGCAACGGCGGCCCGGGGCTGGGCGCAGGGCGGGTCTCGACACGCCCGCTGCGCGGGCTGCTCGACCAGCAAAAGGGACCCGCTGCGCGGGCTGCCCGCCAGCGGGGGGCCCGCCGAGCGGGCTGCTCGACCAGCGGAGGTCGGCGGGTCTCTTCGCGCGGCGCCCGGCCGAAGCATGTCGGTCGAGTAGCCCCGCAGGGGCGTATCGAGACCCGACCCCGTCGGCTGGTGCGGTCTGCGGACTCGGCTCCTGGCGATGGGGGTCTCGATACGCCCGCTGCGCGGGCTGCTCGACCAGCAAAGGGGCTCAGGTGGGGGCGCGGCGGGTGACGAAGGTGAAGTCGAGGAGGGGGAGGCGGTCGCGGTCGACGACGGCTGTCAGGAAGCGGTCGCCGAGCTGGGCGCCGACGCCGAGGACGTGCGCGTCGGTGTCGATCCGGATGCCGGGGACCGGACGGCCGTCGAGGAGGAGCGGGACGTCGTGCTCGACGCCGAGGTCCATCGCGGGGCCGAGGAGCTCGACGGGGTCGATCCCCCGGGCGCGCTCGGCGCGGGCGCGGCTCCTCAGGATGCGGTTCACATGGTCGATGAGCGTGAACTCGATGTTCTGCCACGGCGAGTGCTCCTCCGCGACGCTCGTCCGGACCGCGTCCCAGAGCCGGGGGTACGGCTGGCGGGCGGCGATCTCCGCCATCCACTCGGGCACGGGACGCGTCGACGGCGCGTCGAGTGAGGGCCTCGGCTCGCCGTCGAGCTCCTCGAGATTCGCGGGATCGTCGTGGTCGGCCGGGTTGCGCCAGAACGTGTAGCCGATCGAGGCCTCGTCGAAGAGGATCCTCCCGTCCCGGTCGCGCGCCGAGGCCGAGGACAGCCACTCCTCCAGGGACGGCTGGGGTGTGAGGGTGAAGAGCGGACCGACGAAGAACTGCGTCACGACGTCCAGCGTCGGCGGCTCGGGGAGATCCTCGGGGGACAGGTACTCGTCGGCGTGCATCCGTCCAGCCTCATGCGACGGGGCGCGGTGGACGACGCCGTTCGGCGAACCGGCGCGAGGCGACGCCTCGAGGCGCCGCGGCTCTCAGGCCGGCGCTGCGTCCGCGGGTGCCGCGTCGACTCCCGCAGCTCGCGCCCGCGCCTTGATCGCCTCGATCACCGCGGTCTTGGCGTCCGAGTAGGCGTTCATGTCGGCCCAGCGCCGCCCCATCAGGGAGCGCTTCGTCGACTCGTAGAGGGCGCGGTCGTCGGCGTCGCGACGGAGGTGGTCGCGGAGCAGGAGGTACTCCTCGATCGCGCCGTCGCCCCGGGTGTAGAGGTGCACGTGCACGTCGCGGTCCGGGGTGCGGACGAGGCGGTGCCCGGGCTCGCGGACCCGGAGCGCGTAGCCGGCCGCGAGCAGCGGGTCGAGGTAGTCCTCCTCGGCGGTGATGTCGGGGACGGCGACGACGATGTCGATGATCGGCTTCGCGGCCAGACCGGGCACGGACGTCGAGCCGATGTGCTCGATCGCGACGTCCACCTCGGTGAGCGCCTGCGCGATCCGCCGCTCGTGCTCGCGGAACGACTCCGGCCAGCCCTCGTCGTACGCGTGCAGTCCGACCGCGAGCGGCTCGGCGCCGCCGACGATGTCGACGCTCGTGACGTCGGGGCGGCGGGGGCGCTCGCTGCTGTCCATACCGGAATCCTCGCAGTGGTCGCGGCCGGTGATCGCGATCGGCGAACGCCCGGGGCAAGGGCTTGCAGCCCGCGGGTCGGAGGGATTGTCTGGAGACAGGAAAGAGAGGTGTCACCATGACGCAGACCTTCCCCGCGTGGTTGCGGGACCAGGAGAAGAGGGACGACGAGGTCGGCGAGCTCGCCCAGACCTACGCCGGCCGCGGCGACCTGCCGGAGCACGGCGGACGGGCCATCTACGACGGCTACTTCGCGAGCGAGCCCGCCTCGGCCCAGGCCGGACTCGAGCGGGCGTGGATGGAGTTCGAGGCGCACCCCGAGCCGTCCGCGACCTCGGACGAGCCGGAGGGACTGCGATGAGCGACCAGACCCCGAGCCCCGTCGAGGACCCGGACGACCAGGCCGACAAGCCCTCGCAGGCCGAGGGCGAGGATCCGCGCGACACCCCGGTCGAGGTGCTGCCCGCCGAGGGCAAGCCGTCGAAGGCCGAGGGCTGAGCCGGTCGATCGGACGTGGAGGGGCGTTCCCGGTGACGGGGGCGCCCCTTTCCGCTGCCTGCGGTGGGGGGACCTCGGTACGCCCGCTGCGCGGGCTCCTCGATCAGCAGGGGGTGCCCGCTGCGCGGGCTCCTCGTCGGCATGGTCCGGCGAGGGCAGTCCGTTCAGCAGACGTTGCGGTACTCAAGGGCGACTACCGCGATTTCTGAGGAGCGGGCGAGGGCATGGTGGTCGAGTAGTCGCGGAGCGTCGTATCGAGACCCGCTCTTCGGGGATGGTGGATCTCGATACGCCCTCTGCGAGGGCTACTCGATCAGCATGGGCGGGGCGACGACGGGCGGGTCAGCGGCTGACGGCCGACATCAGCTCGTGGGCCTCGGCGCTCTCGGGGTACTGGGCGAGCACGCGCTCCAGGTCGCGGCGGGCGGGCGCGCGCCGGCCGTCGGCGAGGTGGGTGCTGGCCCGCTCGTAGAGGGCCTCGATCCGGAGCTCGACGGGCCGGGCGGTGGTGACGTTCGGCCGCACCACGCGGTCGAACGCCTCGAGGGCGCTCTCGATCAGGCCGAGTTCGCGCAGGGCGACACCGCGGCGGATGAGGACCGCGGCGGACGGGGCGTCGACGTTGACCACCGGCGCGGAGAACTGCGCCATGTCGCTCCAGCGCCGCCGGGCGGAGTAGAGCGCGGCGAGCGAGGAGGCGGCCAGCGTCGAGGGCGGCAAGGTCTCGACGGCCGCGGTGGCACCGGCGGGGTCGTCCGCGGCGGCGAGCTCGGCGAAGAGCAGGCGGAGCGCGGTCGCGTCGAGCGGCACGTCGATGTCGAGGCCGGCGCTGAGCGGCAGGTGGGCGGTCAGGACGATCCCGTAGCGGCGGAGGAACGGATCGGCGGACGGGTCGTAGCGCATCCGCACCAGCCAGCCCGCCAGACGGAGGGCGCGGTCGTCCTCGCGGCGCGAGAGCGCGTCGCGGACGAGCTCGATCACGGCCGCGAGCTTCGAGCCCTCCGGGGAGGCGGCGGTCGCCTCGTGCAGCTCGGCGGCGGGGGCACCGGCGCGGATCAGCCGGATCAGCGGTGCCTCCCACGGCTGCGCCAGCGGCGAGGGCCGCACGAGACCGGGGCCGCTCGGCATCGACAGGCCGGCCGAGAGGCGGGAGCGGTCGCGGGAGCGGCTGAGGGCCGGTCCGACGACGGGGTGGAGGCGCGCACCGGCGAGCACTCGCAGTTCTCCCGCGGTCCGGAAACCGATCCCCACTGCAGTCCCCTTCGCGCCCCGGGACGAGCGTCGACGTCCCCCTGGACCCCAGTTTACGGGGTTTTCCGGCAGTGCTCCCCCCGAAAGGGGCCCGTGGCCGTGTCGGGGATCGGGGGAGTGCCGACGCATCGGGGCGGACGGCTCCGCGGCGTCACGGCCGCCCCTCGCGCGACGGACGGCCGCCCCGCGAGCAGGGCGGCCGTCCGAGGAGGTCCGGTCAGCGGGTCGCGGTGAGGCGGGAGCCGTCCGCGGCACTGCGCTCGACGGCGTCGAGCACCTGCTGCACCTGCAGCGCGTCGGCGAACGACGGCGTGGGCTGGACGCCCTCCGCGATCGCCGTGACGAGGTCGACGACCTGGTGGCTGAAGACGTGCTCGTAGCCGAGCCCGTGCCCGGTCGGCCACCAGGCGGCGGCGTAGGGGTGCACGGGCTCCGTCACCTGGATGGTGCGGAAGCCCTGCGCGTCCTCGGGGTCGCGGCCGTCGTAGTACTCCAGCTCGTTCAGCCGCTCGAAGTCGAACGCGATCGAGCCGGTCTCGCCGTTGATCTCGATCCGGTTCGCGTTGCGGCGGCCGAGCGCGAGCCGGGTCGACTCGAAGACGCCGAGGGCGCCTCCGCTGAGCGTCGCCGTGAAGAGGGCGGCGTCGTCGACGGTGACCGGGCCGCGCTCGGCGCCCTCCTCGGCGCGACCGCCGAGTCCCGCCTGCGCGGAGAGGACGGGGCGCTCGGTGACGAAGGTGCGCAGCATCGCCGAGACGCCGTCGATCGTCTGCCCGGTGAGCCACTGCGCGGTGTCGATGCTGTGCGCGCCGATGTCGCCGAGGGCGCCGGAGCCGGCCTTCTCCTTGTCGAGCCGCCAGGTCAGCGGCCCCTCGGAGTCGCTCAGCCAGTCCTGCAGGTACTGCGCGCGGACGTGCCGGATCTCGCCGAGCCGGCCCTCCTCGATGAAGCGCTTGGCGAGGGCGAGCGCCGGGGTGCGGCGGTAGCTGAAGCCGCACATCGCGAAGCCGGTCGCGGCGGCGGCCGCCTCCGTCATCGTCCGCGCCTCGGGCACGGAGCGCGCCAGCGGCTTCTCGCAGAGCACGTGCTTGCCGGCCTCGAGCGCGGCGATCGCGATCTCGGCGTGCTGGTCGCCCGGGGTGCAGATGTCGATCAGATCGATGTCGTCGCGGGCGATCACGGCGCGCCAGTCGATCGACGACTCGGTCGCGCCGAAGTTGGCGGCGGCGGCCCGCGCGCGGCCCTCGTCGCGGCCGACGACGACGGCGAGCTCGGGCTGCAGCGGCAGGTCGAAGAAGCGCGGCGCGGTCCGCCAGGCCTGGGCGTGGGCGCGGCCCATGAAGGCGTGGCCGATCATCGCCACGCGGAGAGGTGCTGTCATCGGGGTCTCCTCGGAAGGGGCGCGCCGGCCGCGACCGGGAGAGGTCGCGACCGGCGCGGGGTCGGTCGGGTCGGGCGGCGGGGTCAGGCGCGGACGGGCTCGCCGACCGGCTCGCCGGCGGCCGTCCGCAGCGGGAGCAGCTCGGGCCGCTCCGCCGTGGTCTCGATCGCGACGACCGCCTTCTCGGCGCTCGAGCGCAGGATCGCGTCCATGATCTCGAGGACGTGCAGGGCGAGGCGGCCGGAGGCGCGGTGCGGCCGGTCCTCCTCGATCGCCTCGGCGATGTCGGCGAGGCCGACGCCGCGCCCGGTGTCGACGACGCCGGCGGAGTCGGGGACGACCCGCCAGTCCTCGTCGCGCACGGCGACCTCGACCGGGTCGGAGAACATGTTCGGGTCGGGGACCGAGATCGTGCCCTCCGTGCCGAAGATCTCGAACTTCGGCGCGCGGCTGCGCCAGACCTCGAAGCTGACGGTCACGGTCGAGGTGACGCCGTTCTCGTGCTCGAGCAGCGCGCTGATGTGCGTGTCGATCGAGACGGGGATGGGCGTGCCGGCGCGCGGGCCGGACTCGATGGTGCGCGGGCGGTCCGAGCGGGTCGCGAGGCCGGTGACCCGGACGACGGGACCGAAGAAGTGCACCAGCGCGGTCAGGTAGTACGGGCCCATGTCCAGCAGCGGTCCGCCGCCGGGCTGGTAGTAGAACTCGGGCGCCGGGTGCCAGCGCTCGTGGCCGGGCGCCGCCCAGTGCACCTGCGCGGCGATCGGCGTGCCGATCACTCCCGAGTCGAGCGTCTGCCGCGCGGTCTGCACGCCGGTGCCGAGCACGGTGTCGGGAGCGCTTCCGAAGCGCAGCCCCAGCTCCTCGGCCAGGTCGAGCATCGGCGCGGCCTCGGCCGGGTTCAGGCCCAGCGGCTTCTCCGCGAAGACGTGCTTGCCGGCCTTCAGTGCGCGGGTGCCGATCTCGACGTGCGCGGCCGGGATGGTCAGGTTGAGCACGGCGTCGACCTCGGGGTCGGCGATCAGGTCGTCGACCGAGAGCGCGCGGACGCCGTGCTCGTCGGCGACCTCCTGCGCGCGGGCCGTGTTGAGATCCGCGACCGCGACGAGGCGCAGGCCGGGGAAGGTCGGGAGGTTGGCGAGGTACTGCTCGCTGATCTTCCCGACTCCGATGATGCCGACTCTCAGCGGGAGGCCCACAGCAGTCCCCTTTCGATGATGGTGCGGACGTTGGCGTCCTGGAGGATCTCGACGCGGTGGCCCGGGGTCGAGACGAAGATGCGGCCGGCGCCCCACTGGCGGGTCCACACGGCGGGGGAGGTGATCGGGCGGTGCCACGGGTCCCACTCGCGGACGGCCTGCGTCGTGGTCGCGAGCACGTCGTTGTAGTCGTCGTGCAGCACCCAGTACTGCTCGGTGGTGAGCTCGAAGTCGGTGATGCCCTGCGTGATCGGGTGGTCGGCGGCGAGGGCCGTCATCTCGATCGTGTGCGGGACGTAGTTGTCCGACTGCTCGCCGGTGCGCTCGTCCGGGTGCTTGCCGGGGTGCGAGACGAACTGGCCGCCGATCAGCTGCAGGTAGTCGGAGTTGTTCCGGTACGAGTCGGCGATGCCGCCGTGCCAGCCGGCCAGGCCGGTCCCGCGCTCGACGGCCGCGCGCAGGCCGAGGAACTCGGGCCACTCGATCGAGGTCATGGTGTTGGACTGCACGATCAGGTCGACGGTGCGCAGGTAGTCCTCGTCGGCGTAGACGGCGGTCGACTCCTCGACGCGCACCTCGAAGCCGTTCTCGGCGAGGAAGGGCAGGAACAGCTCGGTCGCCTCGACGGGCTGGTGGCCGTCCCAGCCGCCGCGGACGACGAGCGCCCTCTTGGCGGGAGTGGTCGGGGGGAGGTCGGTCATCGGTGTCCTCGGGGTGCTCGGCGGATCGCTCCGCGGTTCGTCATCGAACGGTAGTTGCGCAACTCGCGTTGCCGCCCCCGCCCGCGTCCCCTCAGTCTGCACCCCGGGAGAGTCCCGGGCAAGGCGCGGAATGCGTCGTGGTGCCGTGCTAGCGGAGAGGTGTTTCGCAACTCGTTCTGCTCTACAGTGGGGGCATGGACGACACCGGTGCCGCTCCCCGCCCCACCATGGCCCGCATCGCGGAGCGCGCGGCGACGAGCGTGCCGACGGTCTCGAAGGTGCTCAGCGGCGGCACCGACGTCTCCGAGGCGACGCGGCTGCGGGTGATGGAGGCCGCGCACGAGCTCGGCTACCGGCGCCGGCCCCGTCTGCGCCCGCCGGCGGAGGACCCGCACGTCGCGCACATCGTCGACGTCGTCGTCGGCCACCTCGACGGCACCTGGATCGGACCCGTCCTCGGCGGGATCGAGGAGGAGGCCGCGGCGGCCGGCGTCGACCTGGTGCTCACCCGCGCGCGCCCCGACGGGGAGTGGGTCAACCGGCTCCTGCGCCGCTCGTCGCTCGGGGCGATCGTCGTCCTCGTGGACGTGACGGCCGCGCAGCTGCACCTGCTCACCACCGCCGAGCTGCCCGTGGTGATCGTGGATCCGATCACCCGCCCGCCCGCCGACGTGGCGAGCATCGGCGCGACCAACTGGGACGGCGGCCGGATGGCGGCGGAGCACCTGCTCGGCCGGGGCCACACCCGCATCGGCGTGATCGCGGGCGCCCGGGGGCAGCTCTACAGCAGTGCCCGGCTCGACGGCTTCAGCACGGCGCTGCGCGACGCGGGGGTGCCGCTGCCGCGGGAGCGCGTGGTCTACGGCGGCTGGAACCGGGACCGTGCGCGGGACGTCGCCTCCGCGATGCTGTCGGACGCGATGATCCGGCCCACGGCCGTCTTCGCGCTCTCGGACACGATGGCGCTCGGGGTCTACGACGCGGCCGACCAGGCGGGACTGCGCATCCCCGACGACCTCAGCGTGATCGGCTTCGACGACGTGCAGGAGTCGGCCTGGGCGACGCCGCCGCTGACCACGATCCAGCAGCCGATCGCCGACATGGGCGCCGCCGCCTTCCGGATGCTTCACCAGGCGCACCGCGCGGCCCGGCCGCTGTCCTCGAGCGCGACGCGGCTGGAGCTGGAGACCCGGCTGATCGAGCGCGCGTCGGTGGCCGCGCCGCGCTGAGGGCGGGTCTCGATACGCCCCTGCGGGGCTACTCGACCAGCATGCGGCTGCGGTGAGTCGCCCGAGAAGGTGCGTTCTCGGGATGGAGAACGAGCCTTCTCGGGCGACTCGGTGCGGGTCCGGGCTAGAGGGCGCCCTGGGTGGGGGTGCCGGCGGGGATCGGGGAGAGGCGGGTGACGACGGGGGGCGCGGCGACGAGGCCCTTGATGGCGGCGTTCAGGCGGACGACGGGTTCGCCGGCGCCGTGGGCGTCGAGGGCCTCGGCGCTGGTCCACTTCTCGAGCATGACGATGGTGCCGTCGGGGGAGTCGTGGATCGCGTAGAGCTCGCAGCCCTCCTCGCCGTGGACCTCGGCGATGGCGGGCGTGAGGGCGGCGACGAGGGCGTCATGCTTGCCCTCGGCGGGGGTGAAGATCGCGGTGACGACGACGGGGTCGGACATGGCAGTGCCTTTCGTGGAGGGGTTATGGGGCGGAGTCAGCGCTGCGCCGGGGCGGCGCAGCTGGAGCGGATGACGAGGTCGGCCTGGACCTCGATGTGCTGGGGGGTGTCGGGGATCCGGCCCTGCATCCGGGCCAGCACCAGGTCGACGCTGTGCCGGGCGAGCATGTCGATCGGCTGGCGGACGACGCTGAGCGGCGGGGTGACGAGCTCGCTCCACGGGTTGTCGTCGAAGACGACCACGGAGAGCGCCTCGGGGATCGCGACGCCGAGCTGGAACAGGCGGTGCACGGCGCTGCGCACCTGCGCCGTGTTGGCGACGATCAGGGCGGTCGGCGGCTCCGGCAGGGCGAGCAGTCCGGCGACGGCCTCGCCGCCGATGTCGCCGCGGAACGGGACCTCGCGGATCAGCGTGCCGTCGATCGGCAGCCCGGCGGCGGTGAGGGCGGCGCGGTAGCCGGCGACGCGCGCCTGGCCGGTCGAGGTGCGCAGCGGCCCCGAGACGATCGCGATCCGGCGGTGGCCGAGCGCGAGCAGGTGGTCGGTCGCCCGGGCGGCGGAGGCGGAGTTGCCGATGCTGACCACGTCGACGTCGTCGAGACCGGGGGTGGTGCGGTCGACGAAGACGACGTCGATCCCGGCCCGGCGCAGCCGCGACCACTTCTCGAGGTTCTCGCCGGACGGGGTCGCGATCACTCCGCCGACCGAGCGGTCGAGCAGGCTGGTGAGCGACTCGCCCTCGACGTGCGAGTCCTCCTGCGTCGTCATCAGGAGCACCTGGGCGCCGCGGGCGCGCGCCTCCCAGACGACGCTGTCGGCCAGGCGGGCGAAGAACGGGTTCGTCAGGTCGGGCAGCACCAGGCCGATGGACAGGGTCTGGCCGTGGCTCAATTCGCGGGCCGCGGCGCGCGGGCGGAAGCCGAGCTGCTCGATCGCCTCGACCACGCGGCGTCGGGTGTCGACGGCGACCGGGCCGGTCCCGTCGTTGAGCACGCGCGACACCACGGACACGGAGACGCCCGCACTGCGCGCGACGTCGCGGATCGTGGGTGCTTTCTGCACGGTTCCTCCCCGGGTGTCGGGCAATCGTATCGGCGCGTGGTCAGCCCGCCGTGCCCGCTGTTGACACACTCTAATCGTTGCTGGTACAAAACTGGTACCGGTTCCACTGGGAGCCGGCGAGCAGCACTTCCCCACGAAGACTGCGCACGACGACGACGTCCTCCGCCCCCGAGGCGGCCCTCTGCGTCCGTGCGCCCCCGGACCAGAGAGGCCACCGTGAACCTGTACAAACTCCTCGGCGATCGCGAACGAGAGGGCCGCCCCATCCGCATCGGGCTGATCGGTGCCGGGCGCTACGGCACCATGTACCTCTCGCAGGCGCGCAACATCCCCGGCGTCCACGTGGTCGCCATCGCCGACGTCAACGTCGCCCGGGCCCGCGGCGCCTTCGAGCTGGTCGACTGGCCGGCCGAGGCGATGGCCGCGGACATCCCCGAGGCACTCGCGAACCGGACGACCACCATCGTCGACAACGCCGCCGTCCTCTTCGAGCACGACATCGACGTCATCGTCGAGGCGACCGGCAACCCGATCGTCGGCGTGCACCACGCGCTCCGGGCGATCGAGACCGGCAAGCACATCATCATGGTCACCGTCGAGGCCGACGCGCTGGCCGGCCCCGCGCTCGCCAAGCGCGCCGAGGCCGCGGGCATCGTCTACTCGATGGCGTACGGCGACCAGCCCGCCCTGATCATGGAGCTCGTCGACTGGGCCCGCACCAGCGGCTTCGACGTCGTCTGCGCCGGCAAGGGCGCCAAGTACCTCGAGCACTACCACCAGATGAACCCCGACAACGTCTGGGAGAACTGGGAGTTCAGCAAGGAGCTGACCGACTCCGGACAGCTCAACCCGTACATGCACACCTCGTTCCGCGACGGCACGAAGGCCGCGATCGAGATGGCGGCGGTCGCGAACGCGGCGGGCCTGGTGCCCTCCGACTCCGGCCTCACCTTCACGCCGGGCGACGTCGAGGAGATCGCGACGATCAGCCGGCCGAGCTCGATCGGCGGCGCCCTCGACCACGAGGGGACGGTCGACGTGATGTCGAGCGTCCGGCGCGACGGCTCCCTCATCCCGCACAACACGCAGGAGGGCGTCTACGTCGTCGTCAAGGCGACGAACCCCTACGTGTCCACCTGCTTCGACGAGTACCCGTGGCACCCGGACCCGACCAAGCAGTACGCGGCGCTCTACCGGCCGTACCACTACGTCGGTCTCGAGCTGAACGTGTCGATCGCCAACGCGGCGCTGCGCGGCATCTCGACCGGGCACCCCGAGGGCTTCTACGGCGACGTCGTCGCGACCGCGAAGAAGGACCTGAAGGCCGGCGAGTTCCTCGACGGCGAGGGCGGCTTCACCGTCTACGGCAAGCTCGTCTCCGCGAAGCACTCCGTCGCCATCGGAGCGCTCCCCGTCGCCCTGGCCCATCACGTCGAGCTGCGCCACGACATCGCGCAGGGCGCGACCGTCGGATGGGACGACGTGATCATCGACGAGTCGCTCGCCGAGGCGCTCGAGCTGCGCCGCGAGACCGAGGCGCTGCTCGCCTCCTGACCCCCTCGGGCCGGGCGAGTCCTCCGCCCGGCCCGCTTCCGCACCACCCTCGCGATCCGCGACCCCGCACGACCCCGCCCCACCTTCCGATGACGAAAGGCCCCCTCCCATGTCCTTCCCCACCCGCGCCACCGGCGCCGCCCTCGCCGGGCTCGCCTCCCTGACGCTCCTCGTCGGCTGCTCGGCCTCGCCCGACGGCGACGGTGGAGGTGCCGCTGCCGGCGGCTCCGGCGCCGACATCGTGTCGCTCGTCGACTCCTCCGCGCAGACCCCGGTCGACGAGGTCACCTCCTCGCTCGGCGACCCGGCCGTGCCCGACGGCGCCAAGCTCTGCTACATCACCCGCACCCTCTCGAACGAGTTCTGGGGCTACGAGCGCGACGGCTTCGAGAACCGCGCGAAGGAGCTCGGCGTCGACTACCAGACCTTCGACGTCACGGACGAGTCCTCGATCACCGAGCAGCTCGACAAGGCCAAGAGCGCGATGAACCAGGGCTGCACCGCGATCCTCGCCTCGCCCATCTCGGCGACCGGCCTCGACTCGGTCTTCGAGTCCGCCCTCGCCGACGGCATCCCGGCCGTCGTGCTGAACGACGCGAAGAGCGACGTCCCCGGCGTCGTCTACGTCGGCCCCGACGCGACCACCATCGGCGCCACGGCCGCCGACTACATCGCGGACCTGCTGCCGGACGGCGGCCAGGTCGCGATGATCGAGGGCGACCCCGGCTCCTCCAACGCGATCAACCGCGGCGACGGCTTCACGGCCGCGCTCGCGAAGCACGAGAACCTCGAGCTCGTCGCCTCGCAGACCGCCTCGTGGGACCAGACCAAGGCGCAGGAGATCGCGACCACGATGCTCACGGCGAACCCCGACATCAAGGCCTTCTACTCGCAGAACGACGGCATGGCGCTCGGCGTGCAGGCCGCCATCGACGCGAAGGGCCTCACCGGGAAGGTGATCCTCGTCGGCACCGACGGCATCCCGCAGGCCAAGAAGCAGATCCTGGCCGGCGACTACACCGCCACCGTCAGCGAGCTGCCGACGACCGAGGGCGCGACCGGCGTGGACGCCGCGCTCTGGCTCCTCGCCGGTGAGGAGGTCCCGGGCTGGATCGACGTGCCGGCCTTCATCATCGACAGTGAGAACGTCGCCGACTACGAGACCGGGATGCCGTGACCCGCGGCTGACCCCCGCGCTCCGCCGGAGACCCCTCCGGCGGAGCACACTCTCGGCAAGGCCCCTCTCGATCAGGAAAGAAGACGGAACATGGCCGAGCATCTGCTCGAGGTCCGCGGCATCGCGAAGTCGTTCCCGGGCGTCCGCGCCCTGGACGGCGTGAGCTTCACCCTCGAACGCGGGGAGATCCGCACCCTCGCGGGCGAGAACGGCGCGGGGAAGAGCACCCTGCTCAACATCCTCGGCGGCGCCCTCCGCCCCGACCGCGGCTCGATCACCATCGACGGCGTGCGGCGGATGGAGTACACCTCGCGCCAGGCGCTCGCGGAGGGGGTGCGGATCGCGCACCAGGAGCCGGCCATCGTGCCCCAGCTCACGGTGACGCAGAACCTGCTGCTGGGGCGCACGCGCGCGCAGCGCGCCTCCGCCCAGGACGACATCGACCAGGCCCTCCAGGACGTCCACCGGATGGGCTTCCCGATGGACGGGCGGACGCCCGTCGGCCGGCTGAGCCCGGCGCAGCGGCACGCGCTCACCATCGCGCGGGCCTTCGCCTTCGGCGCCAAGATCGTCGCCCTGGACGAGCCGACGACGAGCATGCTCGAGCACAACGTCGAGGGCGTGCTGACCCGGGTGCGCGAGATCGCGCACGGGCGGGGCGTCGGCGTGATCTACGTCTCGCACAAGATGCCGGAGGTGATGAGCGTCTCGGACACGGTCGTCGTCCTCCGCGACGGGCGGCCCGCCTACGACGCGCCGATCGCCGAGACGTCCTCCGAGGACATCGTCCGGCGGATGGTCGGGCGCGAGCTGCTCTCGTTCGAGCGGCGGCACCCGGTCGCCGCGGACGCCGAGGTGCACTTCGAGGCCTCCGGCGTCACGCACCCGAGCGGCGTCGGGCCGGAGTCGATCCAGGTGCGGCACGGCGAGGTCGTCGGCATCGCAGGCCTGGTCGGCTCGGGGCGCACCGAGTTCCTCCGCGCGCTGATCCGCGCCGACGAGGGCAGCGAGGGCACGGTCCGGCTCGCCGGCCGCACGCTCAAGGTGCGCTCGCCGCGCGACAGCCGCGACGCGGGGATCGCCTTCATCCCGGAGGACCGCAAGCACCAGGGACTCGTGCTGCAGACCCCGGCCTACGCGAACGTCGCCCTCACCTCCGATCGGCAGCTCAACGGCTTCGGTCCGTTCATCAGCACGAAGCGGCAGATCGCGACGGCGGAGGAGATGGGCCGGCGGATGTCGCTGCGCCCGGCCGACGTCCGGCTGAACGCGCGCCAGTTCTCCGGCGGGAACCAGCAGAAGATCGTGATCGCGAAGTGGATCTGGCTCGGCGCGAGCGTCTTCCTCTTCGACGAGCCGACCAAGGGCGTCGACGTCGGCGGCAAGGTCGAGATCTACGAGCTCATCGACCAGCTCGCCTCCGAGGGGCACGCCGTGATCGTCGTCTCGAGCGACCTGCCCGAGATCATCTCCCTCAGCGACCGGGTCCTCGTCATGAGGGCGGGCCGCTTCGTCTCCGAGCACGTCGGCGACGACATCACCGAGCACAGCATCGTCACCAACGCCATGGGCGTCGCGAAAGGAATCTCATGACCTCCCCCGAGACCGGGGGCGTCGCCACGCCGCCCCGCCGCTCCTTCAACCTGCAGGCCTTCGGCATCTACCTCGCCGCGATCGTCCTCTTCGTCGTCCTCGGCGTCCTGAACCCGAACTTCCTCACCCTCGGCAACCTCCGCGACGTCGCGGTGTCGGCGAGCGTGAACGCGATCATCGGCATCGGCCTGACCTTCGTCATCATCACCGGCGGCATCGACCTCGCGGTCGGCGCGATGGCCAGCTTCGTCGGCATCGTCAGCGCGTCGCTGCTGGTCAACGGCGGGGTGCCGCCGCTGCTCGGGCTGGCCGCGGGCATCGTCCTCGGCCTGGTCTGCGGCGGGATCAACGGGCTGCTCGTCACCAAGCTCAACCTGCCGCCGTTCATCGCGACGCTCGGCACGATGAGCGTCTTCCAGGGCGGCGCGTACGTCGCCACCAACGGCAAGCCGGTCTACGACGTGCCGAAGGAGTTCATCCTGCTGCTCAACAGCTACGTCGGCGGCGTGCCCGTCGTCGTGCTGATCGTGGCAGTCGTCGGCATCGCGGCCTGGCTGCTGCTGCGCAAGACCGTCTTCGGCCAGAACGTGATCGCGGTGGGCGGCAGCGAGGAGACCGCCTGGCTCTCGGGTGTGCGGGTGCACCGGGTGAAGATCGCGGTGTACTGCATCTCCGGCGGTCTCTCGGCGCTGGCCGGCCTGGTGATCGTCGCCCGGATCAACGCGGCGCAGCCGGACGCGGGCAGCCCGTACCAGCTGACCGCGATCGCGGCCGCGGTGATCGGCGGCGCGAACCTGATGGGCGGCGAGGGCCGCATCGCGGGCACCCTGGTCGGCGCGCTGATCCTCGGAGCTCTCACCAACGGCCTGGTGCTGCTGAACGTGCCGAGCTTCTACGAGCAGATCGTGACCGGACTCGTCGTCCTCATCGCGGTCACCCTCGACCAGGGCAGCAAGGGCTGGCCGATGCTCTCGCGGGGAAAGAAGAAGCAGCGCGAGGACGTCGCGGCGCCGCCCACCGAGTCGACGCCGTCGGTGCGCGCGTGACGGCGCGGCGGAGCGCGACGGCGCGGCTGACCACGCTCGACGGGGCCCGCGTCCTGGTGACGGGCGGCTGCGGCCTGATCGGCCGGCCCACGGTCGCGGCGCTGCAGGCGGAGGGGGCGGTGGTCACCGTCCTGGACCGGGTCGCGTCGGACGCGGACGTCCGCTCGATCGTCGGCGACGTGACCGACCCGGCCGTGCTGGCGGAGGCGGTGGCCGGGCAGGACGCGGTGGTGCACCTGGGCGGCTACGCCGGGCTGGGCATGGCGGACGCGGTCAAGACCTACCGGGTGAACGCGGTGGGCAGCTTCGCGGTGTTCGCCGCCGCCGCCGCGGCCGGGGTCGCGAAGGTCGTCTACGCCTCGAGCATCAACGCCAACGGCTACCCGCTCGGCGCCGAGCAGGTGCTGCCGCCGGTCTTCCCCTACTCCGAGGACGCGCAGCCGCGGATCTCGGACGAGTACTCGCTGTCGAAGCTCGCGACCGAGGACGCGGCGCGGATGGCGCACGCGACCTGGGGGCTGAGCCTCACCGGGCTGCGCTACCCGCTGGTCCGCGACATCACCGTGGACGGCGGCCGCGTGTTCGGCGCGCACCTGCGGGCGGTGCTGGCGGCCGACCCGCGACGGCAGGCGGCGGAGGGCTGGAGCTATCTCGACGCCGCCGACTCGGCGCGGGCCGTGCTCGCGGCGCTGCTGCACGAGACGCCGCCGGCGCCGGGGATCCTCGTCGCGGCTCCGCTCACCTATCTGCGCGGGAGCACCGCGGACGCGCTCGACGCGGTCGCCCCGGACGTCCCGCGCGGGCGGCTCGAGGGGCGCGCGGTCGGGCTCGACCTGACCCGCTCCCGCGAGCTGCTCGGCTTCGAGGCGCGGGTGCTCCTCGACGACGTCGCGCCGCAGGAGCTCGCCGACGTGGCGCCCGCGGGGTCCGGCGCATGAACTTCTCGCTGCTCGGCCTCGGACCGATGGGCGCGCCGATGGCGCGGAACCTGCTCGCGGGCGGGGCGCTCACGGTGTGGAACCGGACGGCGTCGCGGGCCGCGCCCTTCGCGGAGCTCGGCGCCGTGGTCGCGCCGACCCCCGCGGCGGCGGCCGGCGACGTCGTGCTGACGGTGCTGCCCGATCTGGTGCAGGTGGAATCGCTGCTCGAGGGCGAGGACGGCCTGCTCGCGGGCTGGCGCGCGGCGGGGATCGCCGCTCCGGTGCTCGTCGTGCACGGCACCGTCTCGCCGATCGCCGTCGCGGGGCTCGCCCGCCGGCTCGCCGCCGAGCACGGTGTGCAGGTGGTCGACGCCCCGCTCAGCGGCGGAACGGTCGGCGCCCGCGACGCGACGCTCAGCATCATGGTCGGCGGCGCCGACGAGCCGGTGGCCCGCGTGCTCCCCGTCTTCGAGCGGCTCGGCCGCACGGTCCGCCACCTCGGGCCGAGCGGAGCGGGTGCCACCGCCAAGCTCTGCAACCAGATCGTCGTCGCCGGCACTGTCGCCGTGGTGTCGGAGGCGCTGCTGCTCGCCCGGAGCGCCGGTCTCGACCCGGCCACTGTCGTCGAGCTCCTGCAGGGCGGGTTGGCGCGCACCGAGGTCCTGGAGCAGAAGAGCCGCAAGTGGCTCGACGAGGACTTCGCCGAGGGCGGCAGCGCCCGCAACCAGCTCAAGGACCTGCGCTTCGTCGCCGAGTCCGCCGCCGCGGAGGGCGTCGTGCTGCCGACCACCGCCGCGGTGACCGAGCTGTTCGAGAGGATGATCGCCGAGGGTGACGGCGACCTCGACCACACCGGCGTGCACCGCACGCTCGCCGGGCTCGCCCGCCGACCGGAGGAGCCGCATGCCTGACCTCGTCGTCATCGACGCGCACCACCACCTCACCGACCTGCGCCGCTCGTACCCGTGGCTGGAGGGACCCGCCGAGCCGTTCCGCTACCACGGCGACGACCGCCCGCTCCGCCGCTCCTACAGCGTCGACGACTACCGCGCGGACGCCTGCGACGTGACGCTGCTCGCCTCGGTGCACGTCGAGAACGGGGCCGCCGACGCGCTCGCCGAGACCGCGTGGATCGACGCGCTCGCCCGGGAGAGCACGGTGCCGACCGTCCACGTCGCGCACGTGTCGCTGCTCGATCAGGAGGCGCCGCGGCTGCTCGAGGAGCACGCCGCGTTCGCGGTCACGCGCGGCGTCCGCGACATCCTGAACTGGCATCCGGACCCGGTCTTCAGCCACCGGGACCGGGGCGACGTCCTCGGCGATCCGGTCTGGCGGGCGAACTTCGGCCGGCTGCAGGGGCTGGGGCTCTCGTTCGATCTGCAGGTGTTCCCCTCGCAGCTCGCGGAGGTGGCGGCGCTCGCCGCGGACTTCCCGGGGACGGCGATCGTGCTCGATCACCTGGGCATGCCGATCGGGCGGGATCCGGAGTCGGTCGCCGAGTGGCGCGCGGGCCTGGCCGCGGTCGCCGCGCAGGAGAACACCGTCGTCAAGATCTCGGCGCTCGGCACCAACGACCACTCCTGGACCCGGGAGTCGATCGCGCCGTTCGTCCTCGAGACTCTGGAGGTCTTCGGGCCGGACCGGTCGATGTTCGGCAGCAACTTCCCCGTGGACGGGCTCTACAGCTCCTTCACCGAGCTGTACTCGGCGTTCGACGCGCTGACGGCGCAGCTCTCGCCGGCCGAGCGGCTCGCGGTGTTCGCGGGGACGGCGGACCGGTTCTACCGGATGGGGGTGGCGCTGCCGCGAGCGGAGTGACGCGACGGCGTCCGCGGAGAGGTCGCGTTGCTCTCCCGGTCGCCTCTCGACCGGTCGGCGGCGCGGGCCTACAGTGGCTGCGACGGCGGTCCGGGACGACTCCGGGCAGGCCGTCGCCGAGCGGAGGGAAGCCATGTCCTCGACCGTCCCCGAGGCCGCCGGCGCACCCGCCGCGGAGCCGAGCGCGGCGAGCCTGCGCACCTTCGGCTGGATCCTCGCGAACACCGCCGTCGCGAACGTCACGACGAGCTTCCTCTGGTTCGCGCTGACCTTCTGGGTCTACCTCGAGACGCGGTCGGTGCTCGCCACCGGGATCATCGGCGGCGCGTACATGCTGCTCGTCGCGGTCTTCGCGATGGCCTTCGGCACGATCGTGGACCGGCACCGGAAGCACCGGGTGATGGTGTTCGCCGGGGCGGTGACGCTGGTGTCGTTCGGCGTCGCCGGCGGCCTCTACCTCGCGCTGCCGGAGGCGACGCTGCTGGACTTCGGCGGGCCCTGGTTCTGGGTCTTCTCCGGCACGGTCCTGTTCGGCGCGGTGATCGAGAACATGCGGAACATCGCCCTGTCGACGACGGTGACGCTGATGGTGCCGGTGGAGCGCCACGCGAACGCGAACGGCCTGGTCGGCACGGTGCAGGGGCTCGCGTTCGTGGTCACGAGCGTGTTCAGCGGGCTCTCGATCGGCCTGCTCGGCATGGGCTGGACGCTGCTGATCGCGATCGGGGTCTCCGCCGCGGCGCTCGTGCACCTGCTGTTCCTGCGGATCGCCGAGGCGATCCCCGCGGCGGCCGGCTCGCGGGCCCCGCTGATCGATCTGCGGGGGAGCATCACGGCGGTGCGTGCGGCGACCGGGCTCTTCGCGCTGATCGTCTTCTCGACCTTCAACAACCTGATCGGCGGCGTGTACCTGGCGCTCATGGATCCGTACGGTCTCGAGTTGTTCCCGGTGGAGCTGTGGGGCGTCGTGCTCGGCGTGACCGCGACCGGCTTCATCATCGGCGGGCTGCTGGTGGCGAAGCTCGGGCTCGGCCGGAATCCGATCCGGACGATGCTGCTGCTGGTGATGGCGATGGGCGTGATCGGCGCGGTCTTCACCCTCCGCGACTGGTGGTGGCTCTACGCCGGCGGCATCTGGGTCTACATGACGCTGATCCCCGCGGTCGAGGCGGCGGAGCAGACGGTCGTGCAGAAGGTGGTGCCGTTCGAGACGCAGGGGCGGGTCTTCGGCTTCGCGGCGGCGCTGGAGTCGGCGGCGGCGCCGATCACCGCGTTCCTGATCGCGCCGATCGCGGAGTTCGCGCTGATCCCGTACATGGAGTCGGCCGACGGGCGGGCGGCGTACGGCTGGCTGCTCGGCGACGGGGTCGGGCGGGGGATCGCGCTCGTCTTCCTGATCGGCGGGGTGATCATGGTGGTCGCGGCCGGCGCCTCGATGCTCACCCGCTCGTACCGCACGATCTCGGCGCAGTACCTGCGCGCGGAGCCGCCGGCGGCCGGCGCCCTTCCGGAACCGTCGTCGGACGACCTCGAGCCCGCGCCGGGAGAGAGTTCGGTCGAACAGCAGCGTTGACGGCCGGCGTCGATGCCGCTCCGCCGGAGAAGCGCGCTGTTTCGAGTGTTAGAGCGTTTTATCCAGATCTCCTAAAACGCTCTAACTTCCCTAATGGGCGCCGCCGGGCGCGCGATGGGTCGCCGCTCTGGGATCGGGTATCGCGTCGGCGAATCCGGACGCTCCCCGACCGGTACGGGCGGTGGACTGCAGGTGCTCCGAGCGGTTCGGAGCGACTCGCATCTCTGGAGGAGACCCGTCGTGAGCATCACCAGCACCCTGCACCTCAACTTCCGCGGCAGCGCGAGGGAGGCGCTCGAGTTCTACCACTCGGTCTTCGGGGGCGACCTCGTCCTCGCTCCCTACGGGAACGTCGAGGCGGGGCAGAGCGCCGCCCAGTCCGAGCAGATCGCCTGGGGGCAGGTGGCGGCGCCGAACGGGTTCCACGTCATGGCGTACGACGTGCAGGACTCGCTCCCGTACGCGGCCGGCGAGAACGCCTTCTACGTCTCGCTGCGGGGCACCGAGAGCGCGGAGATCGAGCGCCTCGGCACCGCCCTCGCGGAGTCGGAGGGCGCGGTCGTCCACGTCCCGTTCGGGCCGTCCGTGTTCTCGCCGCTCTACGGCAAGCTGACCGACCGCTTCGGGGTCACCTGGATCATCGACGTGGTCGTGCCCTGGGCGGGATGAGCCGCAGCAGCCGGTGCCCAGGGCGGGGCAGGTGTGCATGCTGGTCGAGTAGCCGCGGAGCGGCGTATCGAGACCCGGGGTCTGCAGGGGGTGGATCTCGATACGCCCGCGGAGCGGGCTACTCGATCCGCATGGTTCGCCCGCGGGCGGGCTACTCGATCAGCATGGAGGACCCGCGGAGCGGGCTGCTCGATCAGCAGGAGAAGGGGGCGCGCCCAGTGGGCGCTCCTCAGTCGGCAGTAGTGCGGGTGCGGCGCGTTCATGCTGGTCGAGTAGGCGCGGAGCGGCGTATCGAGACCCGGGGTCTGCAGGGGGTGGATCTCGATACGCCCGCGAGCGGGCTACTCGATCAGCATGAAAAAGGGGCGCGCCCGGTGGGCGCTCCTCGACAGAAGAGGGGGCGCGCCCAGTGGGCGCTCCGCGGTAGGCGCGGGGCGGGCGTCAGGCGGCCGGGGCGGCCGTGGACTCGCGGACGATGAGGGTGGAGGCGAGGCGGACAGTGGGGGTGTCGACGGGGTCGCCGGCCGCGAGCTTGAGCAGGAGGCGGGTCGCCTCGGACGCCATGCTGGCGAGGGGCTGGCGGACGGTGGTCAGCTGCGGGCTGACCCAGCGGCAGAGGTCGACGTCGTCGAAGCCGACGACGGAGAGGTCCTCGGGGACGCGGAGGCCGCGGTCGCGGGCCGCGAGGTAGACGCCGTAGGCCTGCTCGTCGGAGCCGCTGATGATCGCCGTGGGGCGCTCGGGCAGGTCGAGCAGCTCGCCGCCGAAGCGCACGCCGCCGCTGATCAGCGAGTCGCCGTTCCTGACGAGCTCCTTCAGCGGCTCGACGCCGGCGCGGCCGAGGGCGCTGGTGTAGCCGTCGAGGCGGTCCTGGTGGCACTCGAGCTCCATCGGGCCGGTGACGAAGCCGATCCGCCGGTGGCCGAGCGCGAGCAGGTGCTCGGTCGCCTCCCGCCCGCCGACCCAGTCGGTCGCGGACACGGTCGCGAACGACTCCGTGTCGCTGCCCTGCGGGTCGATGGCGACGACCGGGACCTTGAGCGTCGCGAGCCGCGCACGCGCCTCGGCCGTGAGGTCGGACACCACGAGGACGATGCCGTCCGAGCCGCGGGAGGCGATGCGGTCGATCCAGTCGGGCACGCCGGTCCCGCCGTCGTGGGTGACGTTGAGCACCAGGTCGACGCCCGCGCGCGAGGCCTCCGCCTGGGCGCCGCGCAACAGCTCCGTCGCCCACTGCGTCTCGAGGCTCGAGACGACGAAGTCGATCAGCGTCGCGGATCGCTTGGCCTTGCGTCGCGCATAGCCGTGGTCCTCGATCAGGCGCTCGATCTCGTGCCGCTTGGGGGCCGAGATGCCGGGCTTGCCGTTGAGGACGCGGGACACCGTGGGGATGGAGACTCCGGCCGCTTCGGCGATTTGCGCGAGAGTTGCGCCCGATTCCGTCATGCGGCACCCCTTTCCTGCTGAGCTCTTCCGGTCTTGACCTTCCCGACTCCGTCACTTTACACTGCAACTCGTGCGCAACTTGCGCAGTAAGTTGCAAGCAAGTTTTGCGAGTCGCCCGAGGAGGCGGCGTCGCACCCTCGATCCACAGACACTCCGCGACGACGCGGAGCGAAGGAGTAGCGCGATGTCGAAGAAGACGTTCGGTTGGCCGAGGAGGGCCGCGCTCGTCGCGGCCGGGGTCCTGGCGGTCTCGCTCACCGCCTGCAGCGGCGGCGGGGGAGGAGCGTCGAGCGATCCCGGCTCCGCCACCGAGGGCTCGATCACCTGGTGGGGCTGGACCCCGGACAAGCCGCTGGCCGACAAGCTGATCGCCTCGTTCAACGAGGAGTACCCGGACATCGAGGTCGAGTTCGTCTCGAAGCCGATCGACAGCTACGACTCGGTCCTCGGGCCGGCCATCACCTCGGCCGACGGCCCGGACGTGTTCAACGTCGCGCCGGGCTCGGCCAACGGCGGCGTCGAGACCTTCCAGGCCGGCGCCATCGACCTCGGCCCCGCCGTCGAGGAGGAGCTGGGCGCGGACTGGCAGGACAAGCTGGCCGCCTCGGGTGTCGAGGGCCTCGCCGTCGACGACAAGGTCGTCGGCCTCTCCGCCGGCGCCGTCTACTCCGGCAGCATCTGGGTCAACCAGGACATGCTCGACGAGGTCGGCGTGACCGCGCCCACCACCTACGACGAGTGGGTCCAGGTCTGCCGGACTCTCGAGGCCGCCGGCAAGGGCTGCTTCGTGCAGGGCGCCGGCCAGTGGGCGTTCGACATGGACACCTTCGAGGCGATCATGCAGAACATCGAGCCCGGCGCCTACGCGAAGGCCGCCGCCGGCGAGATGGACTACACGGATCCCGCCTTCGAGCAGGGCATGCAGATCTGGAAGGACCTCTTCGACGACGGGATCATGCAGGAGGGCGCGATCGGCCTGCAGCAGTACCCGGACGCGAACAACGCCTTCATGTCCGAGAAGTACGCGATGGTGATGATGGGCAGCTGGTACACCCAGTACACCGTCCGCGACGCGATGGTCACCGCGATGGAGGCGGCCGGAGTCTCGAACCCGGAGCCCTTCACCATGGTGCCGATCCAGTTCCCGGACGTCGCGGGCACCGGGAACGTCGGCGAGATGTTCGGAGACGCGGACTACGGGCTCGCGGTGAGCACCAAGTCCGACGCGCAGGCCGCGGCCACGACGTTCGCCGTCTGGCTGACCACCTCCGAGGCCGGGCAGACCGCTGTCGCGAACACGCTCAACGACATCCCGTCGCTGGCGGGGGTGCAGCCCGACTGGGACAGCATCGACCTCGTCGCGCCGGACGCGCAGCTGGACGCCCTCAAGGACTACACGGCGACGGCGAGCAAGGCGACCGACCCGCGCTTCGCGACGGTCAGCGCCGACCTCAACACCGCCTTCCGCGACGCGCTGATCGGCGTCGCCTCCGGGGACACGGACATCGACCAGGCCCTCCAGGGTCTGCAGTCCGTCGTCGACGACCAGAAGTAGGACCGACCCCTGTCGCGGGCGGTCCGACCGACCGCCCGCGACGGGCATCAGGCAAGGGAGCCGACATGACCACGGCCATCGCGAGATCCGGAGCGGGAGCACCCGACCGCGCCGCTCGAGGCGTCGAGCCCTCCGGGGGGCGTCCGCGGAAGCGGATGCTGCTCGGCCCCGGGATGATCTGGATCCTCCCGGCGATCGTCCTCGTGCTGGGGATGATCTACTTCGCCATCGGCTACACGGGCTACGTCTCGACGCTCGACTGGAACGGGTTCATCCTGAGCCCCTCGGAGTCGGTGGGCGCGGACAACTACGTGCAGATGGTGCAGGACCGCGTCTTCTGGGGCGCGATCGGGCACACGGCGATCTTCTTCGTCGTCACCTTCGCCGTGCAGACGGCGATCGGCTTCACCTTCGCGGCGATCATGCACTCGCGGATCCGGCTCGCGCCGCTCTACAAGGTGCTGATCTTCGTGCCGACCGTCCTCGCCCCGGCGTCGATGGCGCCCGTCTTCCGCTCGATCTTCGACGTCGACGGCCAGTTCAACCAGGTGCTGCGCGGCGTCGGTCTGGGCGGTCTCGCCCACCCGTGGCTGGCCGACCCGGCCACGGCGATGCCGGTCGTGATGGCCGTCACCGTCTGGCAGTGGACCGGGCTCACCTTCATCCTCTTCTACGCCGCGATGGCGCAGATCGAGCCGGAGATCCTCGAGGCCGCCCGGATCGACGGGGCGAGCAACCTCCGCTCGCTCGTCTCGATCGTCTGGCCGATCTGCCGGGGCACGACGATCGCCCTCGCCACGCTGGGCATCATCGGGGCGCTGAAGACCTTCGACGTGCCGTACCTGGTGACCAAGGGCGGACCGAACCACGCGACCGAGTTCCTCGGCACGTACATCTACCAGACCATGGTCGCGGAGAAGCACTTCGGCTACGCGGCCGCGATCTCGATCGCCCTCCTCGTCCTCGCGGTCGGCGGCGGCGTCCTGACCAACCTGCGGCGCCGCGCCGACGAGAGCTGAGGCCGCCGTGTTCGAACTCCGATCGCTCCGCTCGCGCCTCGGCGTGCAGCTGCTCGCGACCGTCATCGTCATCCCCTACCTGTTCGCGCTCGTCGCGATGGTGCAGGGCTCGCTGGCCGGCGCCGGCTGGGGCAACTACGGCAAGGTCTTCGCGACCGGCGTCGTGCCCACCTACTTCCGGAACACGATCATCGTCGCGGTCTCGACCGTCGCGATCGTCTACGTCTGCACGATGCTGGCGGCGTTCGGCTTCGCCAAGCTGCGGATCCGCGGCAAGGAGGTGTGGTTCTGGCTGCTGATCGCGGCGCTCACCATGCCGGAGGCGGTGCTGCTCACGCCGCTGTTCGTCACCGCCTCGACCCTCGACGTCTACAACCAGCTGATCGCGGTGATCCTGCCGCTGGCCGCGCTGCAGGTGCCGTTCACGGTCCTGCTGGCCCGGAGCTTCTTCGCCGGCATCCCGACCGAGCTGATGGACGCCGGCCGCGTCGACGGCGCGAGCATCGTCAAGGTCTTCTGGTACATCGTCCTGCCGCTGACCCGGCCGATCGCCGGCGCGATCGTGGTGCTCACGCTGATCAACAGCTGGAACGCGTTCCTGCTGCCGCTGCTGATGCTGAACGACCCGGACAAGCAGGTGGTGACCCTGCTGCCCTCGTTCTTCACCAGCCAGTACACCAACGACCAGACGGGAGTCCTGGCCGCCTCGGTGATCACGGCGGTCCCGGTGATCGTCGCGTACCTCCTGCTGCAGCGCTCCTTCGAGCGCGGCCTGGCCGCCGGAGCGCTCAAGTGAGCGCCCGGCTGGACGGAGCGCTCGCCGTCGTCACCGCCGGGACCGCCGGGATCGGGCGGGCGATCGTGCTCCGCCTGGTCGCGGAGGGTGCCGACGTGATCGCGACCGGCACGAGCGAGGAGCGCGCGGCGGCCCTGCGCGCGGAGGGCGGCGGCGCCGTGCGCACCGTGGTCGGCGACGGCTCGACGCTCGAGCACCTCGCGGAGCTGACGCGGGCCGTCGGCGAGGACGGCCGCGCCGTCGACGTCCTGGTCCTCAACGCCGGGCGCGACGTCGAGGCGACGCCGATCGTCGACACCACGCCCGAGATGTTCGACCACGTGAGCGACCTCAACTTCCGCGGCACTTTCCTGACCGCCCGGAGCATCGTCCCGGCGATGGCGGACGGCGGGCGCATCGTCCTCGTCTCCTCGATCGCCGGGCACAACGGCGGGCCGGGGCACTCCGTCTACAACGCGACCAAGGCGGCCGTGCGCTCGCTGGCGCGGACCCTGACGGCCGAGCTCGCCGATCGGCGGATCCGCGCCAACGCGGTGAGCCCCGGCCCGATCGCCACCGCCGGCTTCGACAAGTTCACCGGAGGCTCGGCCGCGATCGAGCAGGCGGTCGCCGCGCAGATCCCGGTCGGCCGCATCGGCCGGCCCGAGGAGGTCGCCTCGGCGGTCCTCTTCCTCGCGACCGCGGAGTCGAGCTTCATCGCCGGCGCCGAGCTGGTCGTCGACGGCGGGATGACGCAGGCGTGAGCGACGACGACGCGGCCCCCCAGCAGCACGACGGCACGACCGAGGCACGACCCGTACACACAGAGAGAAGGTCCGACATGACTGAGCCGACGACGTTCGCGGTGGTGGGGACCGGCTGGCGCTCCGAGTTCTACCTCCGCCTGGCCCGCACGGCCCCTGAGCGGCTGCGCGCGGTGGCGATCGTGGCGAACTCCGCCGCCGCCGAGGACCGGATGACCGCGCGCTGGGACGCGCCCGTCGTCCGGACGCTGGAGGAGGCCCTCGCCCACCGGCCCGACTTCGTGATCGCCGCCGTCTCCTGGCCGTCGATGCCGGGCGTGACGATCCGGCTCGCCGAGCTCGGCGTCCCCGTGCTCGCCGAGACCCCGCCCGCGCCGACGGCCGACGGGCTGCGCGAGCTGTGGAGCGCCCTCGGCGCCTCGGCCCGGGTGCAGGTGGCGGAGCAGTACATGCTGATGCCCGGGCACGCGGCACGCCAGGCGGTCGTCCGGAGCGGCGCGATCGGCGAGGCCACTGCCGTGCACATCGCCTCCACGCACCTGTACCACGCGACCAGCCTGATCCGCGGCTTCCTCGGCGCGGGCATGGCCGAGGCCGTCGTGAGCGCCCGCGCCTTCACCGCGCCCCAGGCCGACCCGCTGACCTTCGACGGCTGGCGCGAGGATCCGTCGCCCGAGCCGCGGACGACGACGATCGGCACGCTCGACTTCGGCGACGGCAGGATGGGCCTCTACGACTTCGTCGACAACCAGTGGTGGAACCCGCTGCTCAGCCGGCGGATCGTGATCCGCGGCTCGCTCGGCGAGATCGCCGACGACACGGTCACCCACCTCACGGACGAGGGCGTGATCGTGTCGCCGATCTCCTACCGGCGCACCGGCATCGACATGAACCTCGAGGGCAACGAGGTGGTCACCGCCTCCTTCGAGGGCCGGATCGTCTGGCGCAACGAGTGGGTCGGGACCCGGCTGTCCGAGGACGACCTCGCGGTCGCCGACCTCCTCGAGGCGACCGGGCGGTGGGCCCGCGACGCCGGCCCCGAGCCCTACCCGCTGGCGGAAGCCTGCCAGGACCATCTCCTCGGTCTCGCGATCGAGGAGTCCGTACGAACCAGCGCCGATGTGCGCGTGAGCAAGGAAGCGTGGGCCTGATGCCTCTCGTCACCATAGAGATCGCCGACACCGTCCCCGAGGAGACCCGGTTCGCCTACGCGGAGGCCGTCAACGCGGGCCTCGTCGAGGGCCTGGGCATGGATGCGGAGGACCGCTTCCAGGTCATCCACCCCCTGCCCGCGAGCCACCTCGTCGCCGACCCGCACTATCTCGGCGGCGACCGGAGGGACGTGGTCTACGTGCGCGTCCTCATGGTCCGCATGTACGACAAGGAGACCAAGGCCGCGATGTTCGAGGCGGTCGCCCGCCGGCTGGAGGCCGAGGGCGTCCGCCCGGACGACGTGTTCATCGCGATCACCGAGAACACGCTGGACGACTGGTACCCCGGTGCGCGGGGCGAGCGTGGCTGACCTCGGCGCGCGCACCCTCACGACCGACGTCCGGGTCGTCGACGAGCAGGGCCGGCCGGTCGCCGGCGTGGACGTGACCACCGAGCAGCTGCGGCACGCCTTCGGCTTCGGCAGCATCGGCTTCGACTTCCTCGACTGGCTGGGCGGTCCGCCGCTCTCGACGGGCGGCGACGCCTCGGAGTTCTTCGGCGGCAAGGTCGACTCGGATCCGCAGCAGCTCGCGGACGCCTGGCTCGGCGTCTTCGACACGGTGACCCTGCCCTTCTACTGGCGGGCCTTCGAGCCCGAGCGAGGCCGTCCCGAGACGCAGCGGCTGCGCCGGACGGCCGAGTGGTTCGCCGAGCGCGGCGTCCGGGTGAAGGGTCACCCCCTCGTCTGGCACACGCTCGCGCCCGAGTGGCTGATGCCGCTCGAGGACGCCGAGGTGGAGGAGGTGCTGCGCGCGCGGGTCCGCCGCGAGGTCGCCGACTTCGCCGGTGTCGTCGACGTGTGGGACGCGATCAACGAGACGGTCATCCTGCCGCGCTTCACGGCGGAGCCGAACGCGATCACCCGGCTGGCGCAGCGCCTCGGCCGGGTCGGCATGATCCGGCTGGCGTTCGAGGAGGCCCGCTCGGTCGGCTCGGGCGGGCGGTTCGTCCTCAACGACTTCGATCTGTCGAGCGAGTACGAGCACGTGATCGAGGAGTGCCTCGAGGCGGGGATCGCGATCGACGCCATCGGCCTGCAGACCCACATGCACCAGGGCTATCGCGGTGAGGACCGGATCGCGGAGGTGCTCGAGCGCTTCTCCCGCTTCGGCCTGCCGCTGCAGATGACGGAGACGACCCTCCTCTCCGGCGACCTGATGCCGCCGGAGATCGACGACCTGAACGACTACGTGGTCGACTCCTGGCCGAGCACCGAGGAGGGCGAGGCGCGGCAGGCGGACGAGCTCGTCCGGCACTACCGGAGCGTCCTCGCGCATCCGGCGGTCGAGTCGCTGACCTACTGGGGGCTGACCGACGACGGCGCCTGGCTCGGGGCGCCCTCCGGGCTGCTCCGCCGGGACGGCAGCCGGAAGCCCGGCTACGACGCGCTGCAGGACCTGATCCGCCGCGAGTGGTGGCACGCGGAGACGACCGCGACGACGGGAGCCGAGGGGTGCGTGCCGCTCCGGGGCTTCGCCGGGCGCTACCGGGTCACCGCCGGCGGCACGTCGGTCGAGGTCGAGGTGTCGGCCGGGAGCGGCCCGATCACGGTCGTGGTGCCGCGATGAGCATCGAGGCGGACGAGGAGCGCGTGCAGGCCGTGGCCGGCACCCGGCTCGCCGAGCTGCGCGTCGCGGCGGCCGCGGCCGCGGCTCCGGCGGTGCTCGCCTCCTCGCGGCAGGAGCGCGCGGGCTGGCTCACCCGGATCGCGGCGCGGCTCGACGAGGCGCGCGACGAGCTGGTCGAGGTGGCCGAGGGCGAGACGCACCTCGGCGTCGAGCGGCTGCGGGGCGAGGTGGCGCGCACGACGGGCCAGCTGCGGCTGTTCGCGGACGTGCTCGAGGAGGGCTCCTACCTCGAGGCCTCGATCGACGTCGCCGGCACGATCGGCGGCGACGGCTCGCAGGAGATCCGCCGCTTCCTCCGCCCGCTCGGGCCGGTCGCGGTCTTCTCCGCCTCGAACTTCCCGTTCGCGTTCTCGGTGGCCGGCGGCGACACCGCGTCGGCGCTGGCGGCGGGCTGTCCGGTGCTCGTGAAGGCCCACCCCGGGCATCCGGAGCTGTCGCGGCGGACCGCCGCCGTGGTCGACCGGGCGCTCGAGGAGGCCGGCGCCCCGCGCGGCGTCTTCGACCTCGTGGAGGGGCGCGCGGCGGGGCTCGTGCTCGTCAGGGCGCCCGAGGTGCGCGCCGTGGCGTTCACCGGCTCGCTGCCGGGGGCCACCGCGCTGATGGACGCGATGTCCGAGCGCGCGGAGCCGATCCCGTTCTTCGGCGAGCTCGGCAGCGTGAACCCCGTGGTGATCACGCCCGGGGCGGCCGAGGAGCGCGCGGCGGAGCTCGCGGCCGAGCTGGTCGCCTCCTTCACCCTCGGCGGCGGGCAGTTCTGCACCAAGCCCGGCGTGGTCTTCGTGCCGGCGGCGGCGGATCTCGATACGCCCGCGGAGCGGGCTGCTCGATCAGCAGGGGCGGGCGGCGGCACGCCTCCATGCTGGTCGAGTAGCGCGCAGCGCGTCTCGAGACCCGCGTTCCGCCAGGCGGTGGCGGAGCGGGTCGAGAGCCTGCCGGGGACGGTCCTGCTCACGGAGAGGATCGCGGAGTCCTTCTCCGCGTCCGCCGGCCGGCTGGCGTCGGCGGACGGGGTCCGTGTCCTCGCCCGCGGCGCGCAGGTCGACGGCACCGCACCGGTCGTCCTCGTGACGACCATCGACGACGTCGTCCGGCACAGCGACGTCCTGCTCGAGGAGTGCTTCGGCCCGCTGACGCTGCTGATCGAGTACCGCTCGCCGGAGGAGGTGCTCGCCGCGCTCACCCACCTGGACGGATCGCTGACAGCCACCGTGCACAGCGCGCCGGGCGAGGACATCGGCGCGCTCGTCGCCGTCCTCGCCGAGCGCTCCGGCCGCGTCGTCTTCGACGGCTGGCCGACCGGCGTCAGCGTCACCTGGGGGCAGCACCACGGCGGACCGTGGCCCGCCACGACCTCGCAGCACACCTCGGTCGGAGCGACCGCGATCCGGCGCTTCCTCCGGCCGATCGCCTACCAGGGGGCTCCGGCCGCCGCGCTCCCGGCCGACCTCACCGATGCGGGCCTCGCCCGCCTCCCTCACCGCCGCGACGGCAGATCGGTCCCCCGATGAACGACGAGAACCCGGGGCGGCCCACCGGCATGGGCCCGGTGATCCGGACCGGCCGCGCCGTCCGCAGCGCCCAGTGGTACGGCGGCGACGACCGCAACACCTACCTGCACCGGGCGTGGATGCGCCGCGGCACGCCCGACCACGCCTTCGACGGCCGGCCGCAGATCGCGATCGCGAACACCGCCTCCGACCTCTCGCCGTGCAACTCGCACCTCGACGAGGTCGCCCAGAGCGTCAAGAACGGCGTGTACGAGGCGGGCGGGATCCCCTACAACCTGCCTGTCATCTCGCTCGGCGAGACGACCGTCCGGACCACCGCGATGCTCTGGCGCAACATGGTCGCGATGGCCGCGGAGGAGCTGTTCCGCGCCAATCCGATCGACGGCCTGGTGCTGCTCGGCGGCTGCGACAAGACCATCCCGGCGCTGCTGATGGCCGCCGCCAGCGTGGGGATCCCGGCGATCGTCGTCCCCGGCGGGCCGATGCTCAACGGGACCTTCCGCGGCAGCACGCTCGGCTGCGGCACCGACGTCTGGCGCCTGAGCGAGGAGGTGCGGGCGGGCGCGCTCGACAGCGACTACTTCGTCCAGTCCGAGTCCTCGATGATCCGCAGCCGCGGGCACTGCAACACCATGGGCACGGCGTCCTCGATGGCCTGCGTCGCGGAGGCGCTCGGCATGACGCTGCCCGGCGTCGCGGGCGTCCCCGCCTCGGACAGCCGGCTGCTGCAGTTCGCGCACGCGACGGGCAACCGCGTCGTCGCGATGGTGGAGGAGGAGCTCGCACCGGCGGACGTGATGACGAAGGCCGCGTTCCACAACGCGATCGTGGCGCTCGCCGCGATCGGCGGATCGACCAACGCCGTGGTGCACCTGCTCGCGATCGCGGGCCGGCTCGGCGTCGAGCTCGACCTCGACGACTTCGACCGCATCGGCGCCGACGTCCCGCTGCTGGTGAATCTGCAGCCGGCCGGCGCCCACCTGATGGAGGACCTGTTCCGCGCGGGCGGGTTCCTCGCCGTGATGAACGAGGTCCGGCCGCTGCTGGATCCGACGGCGGTGACGGTGCTCGGCACGCCCTTCGTCGACGAGCTGCCGGGGCACGAGGTCTGGGACCGCGACGTGATCCGCACGGTCGAGGCGCCGCTGCTGCCGGCGGCCGGCATCGCCGTGCTCCGCGGCAACCTCGCGCCGACCGGCGCGATCATCAAGCCGGCCGCGGCGACGGCGGCGCTGCTGCACCACCGCGGGCCGGCGGTCGTCTTCGACTCGGTCGAGGACATGCACGCCCGGATCGACTCGCCCGAGCTCGACGTCACCGCGGACTCGGTCCTGGTGCTGCGCGGCTGCGGTCCGCGCGGCTACCCCGGGATGCCCGAGGTCGCCAACATGCCGCTGCCGAAGCGCCTGCTCGACGCGGGCGTGCGCGACATGGTCCGGATCTGCGACGGGCGGATGAGCGGCACGGCCTACGGCACGATCGTGCTGCACGTGACCCCGGAGTCGGCGGTCGGCGGTGCTCTCGGGCTGGTGCAGGACGGCGACCCGATCGAGCTCGACGTCGCGTCGCGGACGCTGACGCTACTGGTGTCCGACGAGGACCTGGCGGCCCGCCGGCCGTCCGCCGCGACCACGGCCGCCTACGCGGCGCCGGTCCGCGGCTGGGAGCGGCTCTACATCGACCACGTCGAGCAGGCCGAGCGCGGCGCGGACCTGGACTTCCTGACCGGCGCGACCGGGCCCGGTGTGCTGCGGGAGTCGCATTGAGCGGGGCGGGGCGGAGCTCCCGGGAGCACGACGAAGGGACCACGATGACCGGCACGACAGGAGGACCGCGATGAGCACGCGGATGCGCGCTGCGGTGCTGCGGGAGTTCGGCGCGCCGCTGGCCGTCGAGGACGTCGACCTCGCCGACCCCGGCCGGGGCGAGCTGCTCGTCGAGATCGACGCGGCGGGCGTCTGCCACTCCGATCTGCACTACCTGCACGGTGATCTGCGCTGCCCGCTGCCGGTGGTGCCCGGGCACGAGGGCGCCGGCCGCGTCGTCGCCCTCGGGCCGGACCTGCGCGAGGGCTTCGCCGTCGGCGACCGGGTCGCGCTGCTCTGGCGGCCGAACTGCGGCCGGTGCGCGCAGTGCGTCGCCGGCCGGCCGATCATGTGCGAGTACGGACCGGTGCAGGCGGCGTCCGGCGGCCTGCTCGACGGCACGAGCCGGCTCAGCGCCGGAGGCGAGACCGTGCACCACCTGCTCGGGGTGTCCTGCTTCGCGGAGCGGGTGGTCGTGCCCGAGCGCAGCGTGGTCCGCGTCCCCGACGACGTGCCGGCCGAGATCGCGGCGATCGCCGGGTGCGCGGTCATCACCGGGGTCGGCGCAGTGCTGAACGTGATCGGCGCGTGCCTCGGCGACGCGGTCGTGGTGATCGGCGCCGGCGGCGTCGGCCTCTCCGCGGTGATGGGCGCGCGGGCGGCCGGCGCGACGACCGTCGTCGCGGTCGACGTGGACGCGGACCGGCTCGCGCTGGCGAGGCGGCTCGGCGCGACGCACGTGATCGACGGGTCCTCCTCCTCCTCCTCCGGCGGCGGCGACGCGGTCGAGCAGCTGCTCGCCCTCGTCCCCGGCGGAGTGCCCTGGGTGGTGGAGGCGGTGGGTCGGCCGGAGACGCTGGCGTCGGCGGTGGCGATGCTGCAGCCGGGTGGGACGGCCGTCGCCGTGGGCCTCGGCCGGGTCGGTCAGCGCTTCGACATCCCCGTGAACGACCTGGTGCAGAAGCAGAAGCGCGTGGTCGGCTCGCTCTACGGGTCGTCGATCCCGCAGCTGGATCTGCCGCGGATCTTCGAGCTGTACCGCAGCGGCGCGCTGCCGCTCGACGAGCTGGTGGGGGAGCGGTTCGCCCTCGACGAGATCGGCGCGGCGTTCGCGGCGCTGGAGCACGGCAGTGTCGGGCGCTCGATCGTCGTGCCTGCGCGGGAGGGCGCGCGGTGAGCGCGTTCGCCCGGTACCCGAGCCTCGACGGGCGGACCGTGATCGTGACGGGCGGGGCCTCCGGGCTCGGCGCGGAGTTCGTGCGGCAGTTCGCGGCGCAGGGCTCGCGGGTCGGCTTCCTCGACATCGACGCCGAGCAGGGTGCGGCGCTCGCCCGCGAGCTGGGCGGAGCCGTCCGCTTCGCCGCCTGCGACGTGCGCGACGTGGCGGCGCTCGCGGCCGCGATCGAGGGGCTCACCGCCGAGCTCGGCCCGGCCCACGTGCTCGTCAACAACGCGGCGAACGACGCGCGACACACGGTCGAGGACCTCGATCCGGCCTACTGGGACGACCGCATGGCGGTGAACCTCCGGCACCAGTTCTTCGCGGCACGGCTCGTCTCGCGCGGGATGCTGCGCGCGGGCGCCGGCTCGATCATCAACCTCGGCTCGATCAGCGCGCACATCGACCTCGTCGAGCTGGTCGGCTACATCACCGCGAAGGCCGCGATCGAGGGCATGACCCGCGCCCTGGCCCGCGAGCTCGGCGCCGGCGGCATCCGTGTGAACTGCGTCATCCCCGGCTGGATCATGACCGAGCGCCAGCTGCAGCAGGTCGTCACGCCCGAGGCGGAGCAGCAGATCGACCGCAGCCAGTGCCTCCCCGGCCGCCTCGTCCCGGAGGACGTCGCCCGCCTGGTCCTCTGGCTCGCGGCCGACGACTCCGCGATGTGCACCGCACAGAACTGGGTCGTCGACGGCGGCTGGCTCTGACGGCCGCGGCCGCGCTGCGGCGCGCCCCCTCACCGCCGGTCGAGGAGCGGCGGAGCCGCCCCCTCATGCTGGTCGAGGAGCGGCGGAGGCGCGTATCGAGACCCGGTGGCCGCGGCCGGGCGGTTCCGCGGACGACAGCGCCGGAGCCGCTCAGACGTCCCGCGGCGTCTTGTCGCGCAGCGACCAGACGGCCGCGCTCGCGCCCAGGAGCAGGAGCGCCCCGCCGCCGAGGGCGAGTGCGCTCACCGGCACGCCGAGGTCGCCGACGGCCCGCGGCTGGAACCCGCCGTGGAAGGCGAGCCACGGCGCCGCGACACTCGGCACGAGGTTCCGCGGGTCGCCCGGCCCCAGGATCGGCAGCAGGTAGTAGGTCAGGGCGAAGACGGTGAGCGAGAAAGCGCGCTCCCGCGTCAGCGTCGCGACGAGGAAGCCCAGCGCCGCGAAGGCGACGCCGATCAGCACGAGGACGGCCGCCAGCGCGCCGATCGCCGCGGGATCGGCGGACGGAGGCGCGGACCCGCCGTCGACGGGGAACGGCCTCAGCCGCGCGGTGACGAGACCGGCGACGGCCGCCGTGACGACGAGCGCCGCGCCGAAGGTCATGACGGCCGCGGCGAGGAGCACTGCTTTCGCCGCGACGAAAATGCGCACCCGACGGACCTGCGGCCACCGCACGACGATCGACCCGCCGCGGAGGTCCGTGGTCGCCGCGAAGAGCCCCGTCGCGTACCCGAGGAGCGGGGTCACCAGGAACACCGCGAGGCTCAGCCCGGTCTCGACCGCACCGAGCGGTGTCAGCGCCGCCGAGGCCGCCGTCGCCGCCTCGAAGTCGTAGCGCAGCGGGTTGTCGATCTCCGTCCGCCCGTCCCCGTGAGTGGTCACGCTCACGGGCTCGGCCAGCGCCTCCTCGACGGAGTGCCCGGCCGAGCGGTACTCCGCGGCGGTCCGCTCGAAGAGCGCTGCCGTCGACCGGGCGTTGCCGACGTCCGTCACCGCGCTCCAGACCGCGAAGGCGGCGCCGGCGAGCAGGAGGACGAGAAGCAGCCGTGAGGCGACCGCCCCGCGCAGCTCCCTCCGCACCTCGCCGCACAGGGAGCTCACCGCTCCTCGACTCGACGCAGGCCCTGGTGCGCAGCAGTGACATCGACGAGAACGCCGTCGACGAGTTCGGCGACATGCGAGGGGAGGCCCTCGAACGCGGAGACGTCGTGGCCGGTGGCGAGCACGATGCGCCCGTCTCCGCAGGCCTGCTGCAGACCGGTCCGCAGCTCCTGCCGGCCGGCGACATCGAGGCCGTTCGCAAACTCGTCGAGCAGCAGGACGGGGGAATCGCCGGCGAGAGCGATGGCGAGCATGACCGTCTTGCGCTGGCCGGTGGACAGCCGTCCTGCTGCCGAGCGGAGGACCGCGGACGGGACCAGCTCCTGAACGAGAGAGCGTCGATGCCCCTTCGAGTCGTTCAGCTGGTAGTCCACGTTCGCCCGCACGGTCCAGCCGGGATGCAGGCTCGTCCGGTCGAGGACGGGTGCGAAGTGGGCGTGGCTCGCCGCCGCTCCACCGACGTCGACCCGGACGGACCCGGAGTGCCGCGTGAGCCCCAGGAGGCAGCGGAGCAGCGTGGTCTTGCCCGCGCCGTTCGCCCCGAGCAGCAGAAGGAAGTCGCCCGGCTCCAGATGCAGATCGATACCCCTCAGGACCGCGCGACCGCCGCCCCTCGTCGCGAGCCCCTCGACGTGCAGTCCCTCGCGCTCCGTCATCACCAGGAGGCTGACCAGCTGTTACCGGCGCGCACGTCGGTGGTCGCAGTCGCGCTGGCGTTGTAGACGTTCGCGTTGCCCCACGGCGTCGGGACACCGGCGCCAACTGTGTAGCCGCCGCGCCAGGTGTGCTTCGCGCGGCTGCTCAGGATGCGAGACGTGCCGTTCTGCGTCACGTTGTTCGGGAAGACGGCGCCGGACTCCTGGAAGCCGGAGCTCCAGAGGACGGAGGAGGAGGTCGACTCGAAATCGACTCTCTCGTTCGTCCACATCAGGATGCTGCCGCGATAGAGGTTCGTTCGGGACTTCCAGATCTGCCCGTCGCTCATCGCGCCCGGCACCGGTGACGAGGCGGCTGTTCGTTTCGGGGATGACCCCGCCGTCTTCTGCGGTGCCTCCCAGATCGCGATCGCCTCCTTCTGCTGTGCGGTCAGGTCCTCCGGCGTGGACCGGTTCTCGGCGTGAGCCGCCCCCGGCGCCAGCAGCAGCGCGCCGATCAGTGCGGCCGTCCCGGTGATGGCGACGATCGTCCTCTTCATCTCGTTCCTCGTTCCTGCTCTCAGAAGGACCGACCGCCGATGAGGTATCACCGGCATGACCTTCTGTGTATGGTCGCCAGCGTCCTTCCCATCGCTCGGGTCGGCAAGGGTGTGACGCGAACCGGAGGGAGAGGAGGCGCGCCGCGTCGCGTCGACGGGAAGTGCGAGCGAGCGGCCGCGTATCGAGCGGAGGGGGCGCCTTCGGCCCCGGCGCAGTGCAGTGAAGAGGCCGACGTCCTTGGGGTGGGTGGGTCTCGATACGCCCCTGCGGGGCTACTCGACCAGCATGTCTGCGGATATCTCTTCCACGTAGATCCGGCGCACCGACGCCGCTACAGTGACCGGCATGACCCCCTCGCGCGTCCTCGCACCGGAGCCTCCCGCCGACGGCTCGAAGCCGAAGGGACCCGCGTCGTACTTCCCGAGCATCGAGACCACGTACGGCCGCCCGGTCCAGGAGTGGCTCGACCTGGTGGACGAGCGGCTCGACTCCGAGACGCACATGCAGGCCGTCTCCTGGCTGAAGACCGAGCACGGTCTCGGCCACGGGCACGCGAACGCCCTCGTCGCCTACGTCAAGGCCGCCCGCGCCTGACCGTGACCCCGTCTGCGCCCGATCCGGCTGATGCTCTGCCGCCGAGGTCGCGCGCAACGTCAGCTGAGACGGGGGTCCCTCCTCTGACAGGGGAGGCCGGGTGCTCTCAGCTGATGTTGTGCGCCGGAGTCGGCCCAGGGCGGGCCGTCAGCGGGCGGCGCGGCCGAACTCGAGGAGCTTCGCGAAGAGGTCCTCGAGGAGCCAGCGGGTGTCGAAGGCCTCGCAGACGCGGACGGTGTGCGGGCCGATGCCGGGCTGCAGGTCGCCGGCGGTGGTGAAGCGCGGGGCGGGGACGGCGCGCCAGCGGCCGCCGGCGGGGTTCATCACGGCGCCGATCGCGGGGCTGTCACCGAGGGAGCGGAAGTCGAGCGGGCCGTAGGGGATCGTCGCGTTGAAGGCGATCAGCTGGTCGACGAGGTAGTCGCCGAGGGGGCTCGTGCCGCCCAGCCGCGTGCGCAGCTCGGCGTGACCGACGCCGACCATCGTGTAGACGGGCATCGGGATCTGCCAGACGGCGACTCCGGAGGCGAGCACGGCGTTCGCGGCCGCGACGTCGTTGATCAGGTTGAACTCCGGGTGGTACGCGGCGATGCCCTCGTAGGGCGGGCCGCCCACCCAGACCACGACGACGTCGCGCTCGGCGATCGACGGCTCCGTCAGCAGCGCCGCGGCGACGTCGGTGAGCGGGCCGAGCACGGCGATCCAGAGCCGGCCCTCGCCGTGCAGCGCCTCCTCGACGATCACGCGCGAGCCCTCGGACGCCACGGACTCCGCGGAACCGCCGGCGACCAGCGCCGCTGACGCCCCGTCCACGACCCGCACGTCGGCCCCGGCGAGGGCGACCACGCGATCGATCTCCGCGCGCGACTCCCGCAGGCTCCCGGGCCGGCCGAAGTGCGCGGCGACGAGCGCCCGCACGTCGAGCGTCGCGCTCAGCAGCGCCTGCACGATCGCGAACTGGTCGTCGGCCTCGTTCGCGGCGTCGGTGCTGACGATCAGCCGGTGCGGTACCGGCACGACACTCACGCCGACTCCCGCTGCACGAGCGTCGTCGCGAGGATCGGCTGCCGGTCGACCTCGCGGCCCGCCACCACGGCCACCACGGTCTCGGCGGCGACGCGCCCCATGTCCTCGAGCGGCTGGCGGATCGTAGTCAGCGTCGGATCCGAGGTGGTCGCGATGACCACGTCGTCGAAGCCCACGACCGAGATGTCGGCGGGCACCCGCCGACCGGAGGCCTGCAGCACCCGGATCGCGCCGTTGGCCATCAGGTCGGAGGAGGCGAAGACGCCGTCGAGGTCCGGGTGGCGCTGCAGCAGTCGCGCCATCGCGGCGGAGCCGCTTTCGAGGGTGAACTCGCCGTGCACGATCGGGCTGTGGTCCAGGCCCAGTTCCGTCAGCTCGTCGCGCCAGCCGCGGATGCGGTCGCGGGCGGGCTCCATGTCGTGCGGGCCGGCGATGATCCCGAGCCGCCGCCGCCCGGAGTCGGCGAGCGCGCGGGCGGCCAGCCGGCCACCGCCGTAGTTGTCGGAGTCGATCACGATCGCGTCCTCGGCCAGGGCGACCCGCGGCCGGCCGACCCAGGCGATCGGCACGGGGGAGTCGGCGAGCGCCTGCGCGAGGTGCGTGATCTCGTGCTGCAGGATCACGATCGCTCCGTCGACCGCGCGCGAGCGGAGGAACTTGGGGATGCGGTCGCCGTCGTCGTGGTCCGCGGGCAGCAGCACCGGCTGCACCTCGGCGGCGTAGAGCCCCTTCGCCGCGCCCTTGAGCACCGAGGTGAAGAACGTGCCGGTGAGGCTGTCGAGCTCGTTGAAGGCGACGATCAGCGCGATCGCCCCTGAGCGGCCGCCGCGGAGCATCCGCGCGGCGCTGTTCGCCTCGTAGCCGAGCTGCTTCGCGGCGTGCTCGACGGCCGCCGACATGCGGACGTCGACGTTCGTGCCGCCCGCGAGAACCCGGGCGGCGGTGGCGCGGGACACGCCCGCGGCCAGGGCGACGTCCACGAGCGTGGGTCGGGTCATGGCTGCATCCTTCTGAACGAGGAGGGGAGCGGACCGGGGCGCCGGATGCTCGATCTCCAGAGTCCCACGGGGACGCCTCCCCCTGGGCCGAAGCGGTCCGATTTGCGAAAGTTCTTCTGAATACTAGGGGAGATCGATATCTCACGCTGCGGTAACGACTCGAAGATCGCGCTTGCACCCGGGTCGAACGCGGGCTACCTTGGCGTCCAAGAGATCGTTCTCTGCCCCCTGGGTCTCCACCTGCGAGATCACCCACCGCGAATCCCCGACGAAGAGGAACAATCGTGAACAGAAGACTGACGGCCGTCGCCGCAGCAGCCGCCGCCGTGGCCCTCGCCCTCACCGGATGCTCATCCGGAAGCGGCGGCGGCGCGTCCGACGACCCGAACGCCGAAGCGACCTTCTGGTCCTTCACCGGCATCAACGCCAAGGACAGCGTCGACGAGTACCTGGCGAAGATGCCGGACGCGAAGATCAAGCTCTCGGAGGTCGGCAGCACCACTGAGACGGCCACCGCCCTCACCGCGGCGCTCGCCGGCGGCAAGGTGCCCGACCTGGTCATGATCCAGAACGACGACCTGCCCCAGTTCGTCGCCAACAGCTCGAACTTCCTCGACCTCCGCACCCTCGGCGGCGACGACGTGGCCTCCGCGTACCTCCCGTGGGCCGCCTCCGCGGCGACGGCCGACGACGGCTCCGTCGTGGGCGTCCCCACCGACGTCGGCGGACTGGGCTTCGCCTACCGCGCCGACCTCTTCGAGGCCGCCGGTCTGCCGACCGACCCGGCCGAGGTCGCCGAGATGTGGAAGGACTGGCCGTCCTTCATCGCCATGGGCGAGAAGTACACCGAGGCGACCGGCAAGCCGTTCGTCGACAACATCGAGACCAGCGTCTTCTTCTCGACCGTCAACCAGGTCTCGGAGAAGTACTACTCGCCCGACGGCGAGCTCGTCTACGACACCAACCCGCAGGTGAAGGACGCGTTCCAGGTCGCCGTGGACACCAAGGACGCCGGCATCAGCGCCGGCATCGCCGCCTGGTCCTCGGGCTGGGCTCCCGGCCGCGCCAACGGCGCCTTCGCCGTGACCATCGCGCCGTCGTGGATTCTCGCGGGCATCAAGACCGACGCCCCCGACACCGCGGGCAACTGGCGCGTCACGAGCGTCCCCGGCGTCGGCGGAAACTGGGGCGGCAGCGTCATCGCCATCCCGGCCCGCGCCGAGCACCCCGAGGCCGCCTGGCAGTACATCGAGACGATGATGTCCGCCGAGGGCCAGACCGACCACTTCGCGGCCTCGGGCACCCTGCCCGCCGCCACCGAGGCGGTCGCGAGCGACGAGGTCCGCAACTACACCGACCCGTTCTTCGGCGACTCGAAGATCGGCGAGGTCATGGCCACCTCGGTCGAGCAGTTCCCCTCCTTCTACAACGGTCCCGACACGACGCCGATCAACGGCGCCCTGCTGAACACCCTCGTCGAGCTGGAGGCGGGCAACGTCACCTCCGACAAGGCGTGGACGACGGCCCTCGACACGGCCAAGCAGGCCATCGGCGGCTGATCGCCCCACCCACCCGAGCGGCCCGGCGCCTCGCGCGCCGGGCCGCCCCTTCGACGGAGGTAACCCACGTGTCAACGGCGACAGCCATACGTCCCCCCAAGCAGCGCAAGCAGCACAGCGCCCCGGTCCAGAAGGCCGCGAGGATCCGCAACTCCCTCTCGGAGCGGATCGCCCCCTACGCGTACGTCGCGCCCTTCTTCCTCATCTTCATCGTCTTCGGGCTCTTCCCGCTGCTCTTCACGTTCTACGTCTCGCTCTTCGACTGGAACCCGATCGGCGAGCAGACCTTCGTCGGCCTCGCGAACTTCCAGCAGCTCTTCGCGGACAGCCGGTTCTGGAACGCCCTGGTCAACACCTTCGGCATCTTCATCATCTCGACGGTGCCGCAGCTGCTCTTCGCGCTCTTCCTGGCGCACCTGCTCAACCACGCGCGGCTGCGCTGGGCGAACTTCTGGCGCATGGCGCTGCTGGTGCCCTACATCACCTCCGTCGCGGCGACCGCGATCGTCTTCGCGCAGATCTTCGACAAGAACTTCGGCCTGATCAACTGGTTCCTCGGCATCTTCGGTCTGCCGTCGATCAACTTCCTCGCCACCAACTACGGCTCCTGGATCGTCATCTCGACGATGGTCTTCTGGCGCTGGTTCGGCTACAACACGCTGCTCTACCTGGCGGGGCTCCAGTCGCTCCCGCGCGAGATGTTCGAGGCCGCCTCGGTCGACGGCGCCTCCAGCTGGCAGCAGTTCCGCCACCTCACCATCCCGGCGCTGCGCCCGATCATCGTCTTCACCGTGATCATGTCGACCATCGGCGGTCTGCAGATCTTCACGGAGGCGCTCCTGGTGGCTCCCGAATCGGGCCTCACCTGCGGCGCCGGCCGGCAGTGCCAGACGCTCGCTCTGTTCCTCTACGAGCAGGGCTTCGGCCAGTTCAAGTTCGGCTACGGCTCCGCCATCGGCGTCGTGCTGTTCGTGATCGTCGTGGTCGTCTCGCTGATCAACTTCTACCTGTCCACCCGCACCCGGAAGGCGGCCGTCTGATGTCCGATGTGATCGATCAGGCCCTCCCGCAGGCCCGCGCCGTGGCCACGGGCGACACCCCGAAGGTGCTCCCGCGGCGCCGCGGCAAGGGCGGCGGAGTCGGCTGGCCGACGTACGTCTTCCTCGTCGTCGCCGTGCTCGTCTCGGTGTTCCCCCTCTACTACATGTTCGTCATCGCGTCGGTCGGAGCGACCGCCGTCACGTCGATCCCGCCGCGCCTGTACCCGGGCACGAACTTCTTCGCCATCGCGGAGAAGGTGTTCGACACCGTCCCGTTCATCGCGTCGCTGTTCAACTCGCTGATCGTGTCGCTGAGCATCGCGGTCCTCTCCGCGATCCTCTGCGCGATGGCCGGCTTCGCCTTCGCGAAGCTGCAGTTCCCGGGCCGCAACGTGCTGTTCCTGATCGTGCTGCTCACCATGACGGTGCCGGCGCAGCTGAGCATCATCCCGCAGTACCTGATCGTCTCGGCCCTCGACTGGGTCGACACCCTCCAGGCGATCATCGTCCCGGGTCTGGCCAGCGCCTTCGGCATCTTCTGGATGCGCCAGCACATGTCGACCACGGTCAGCGACGAGCTGATCCAGGCGGCCCGCATCGACGGCGCCAACTCCTGGCAGCTGTTCTGGCGCATCGCCTTCCCGGTGGTCCGCCCGGCGGCGTTCGTGCTCGGCCTGATCACGTTCACCGCGGTCTGGAACGACTTCATGTGGCCGTTCATCGTGCTGAAGTCGCCGGAGCTGTTCACAGTGCAGATCGCGCTGAAGCAGCTGCAGGCCAACCGCTCGATCGACGTCGCACTGGCGATGGGCGGCTCGTTCATGGCCACGCTGCCGCTGCTGATCGCGTTCTTCTTCGTCGGCCGCCGCATGGTGTCCGGGATCATGGACGGAGCGTTCAAGGGCTGATGCACGACGCCTCCACCACTCTCGTCCCCTCCGACCGCACCGACGAGACCGGGGATCGGAGCGGTGGTCGCGGCGGTTGGCGGGACCGCTCCCTCTCCGCGAGCGAGCGGGCCCGCCTCCTCACCGCCGAGCTCACGCTCGAGGAGAAGGCGGCCCAGCTCGGCTCCGTCTGGCTCACCGACTCCGCCGACGACTTCGCCCCGAAGCTCGAGGGCGGCCCCGAGACCGCGGCCGACCCGTTCGACGGCGGCCTCGGCCAGCTCACCCGCGTCTTCGGCACCGAGCCCGTCTCGGTGCCGGAGGGCGTGCGCCGGCTCCGCGGGCTGCAGGAGCGGGTCGTCGGCTCGCAGCGCCTGGGCATCCCGGCGATCGCGCACGAGGAGTGCCTGACCGGCCTCGCCGCGTACGGCGCGACCGCGTTCCCGACGCCGCTCGCCTGGGCGGCCACCTTCGACGAGGACCTCGTCGGCGAGATGGCGGAGGCGATCGGCTCCGACATGCGCGCGCTCGGGATCCACCAGGGACTCGCGCCCGTCGTCGACGTGGTGAAGGACTACCGCTGGGGCCGCGTCGAGGAGACCCTCGGCGAGGACCCGTACCTCGTCTCGCAGCTCGGCACCGCGTACGTCGCCGGGCTCGAGTCGGCGGGGATCATCGCGACGCTCAAGCACTTCGCCGGCTACGCGGCCTCCCGCGGGGCCCGCAACCACGCTCCGGTGAGCATGGGGCCGCGCGAGATCGCGGACACCGTGCTGCCGCCGTTCGAGGCCGCGCTGCGGCACGGCGGCGCGCGCAGCGTGATGACCTCGTACACCGACATCGACGGCGTGCCCAGCAGCGCGAGCCGGCATCTGCTCACCACGATCCTGCGGGAGAAGTGGGGCTTCGAGGGGACGGTCGTGGCCGACTACTGGGCCGTGCCGTTCCTCCAGGCGATGCACCACGTCGCTGTCGACACGGCCGACGCGGGGCGCCTGGCGATCCGCGCCGGCGTCGACGTCGAGCTGCCGCAGACCGCGGCGTACGGCGAGCTGCCGCGCCTCATCCGCGAGGGCGTCGTCGACGAGCGCGACCTCGACCGCTCCGTCGAGCGGCACCTGCGGCACAAGTTCGAGGCCGGGCTGCTCGACGGCGGGCCCCTCGTGCCCGAGGGCGCCGAGTCGGTCGACCTCGACAGCGCGCGCAACCGGGCGATCTCGCTCCGGATCGCGGAGGAGTCGGTCGTGCTGCTGCGCGACGAGGACGTGACCGGGCTGCTCGCCTCCGACACCGTCGCGGTGCTGGGTCCGGCGGCGGACCAGTTCCGCAGCCTGGTCGGCTGCTACGCCTTCCCGAACCACGTGCTCTCGAAGCACCCGGGGCACGAGCTCGGGATCGAGATCCCGACCGTGCTGAGCGCGCTGCGCGCCGAGCTCGGCGAGGAGCGCGTGCGCTTCGCGGCCGGCGGGTCGATCACCTCCGCCGACACCTCGGCGATCGCCGAGGCCGTCGCGACGGCGCGCTCGAGCGACGCGGCCGTGGTCGTCGTCGGCGACGTGGCCGGGCTGTTCGGCGACGGCACCTCGGGCGAGGGCTGCGACGCGGCCGACCTGCGCCTGCCGGGCGCCCAGGACGAGCTCGTCGCGGCGGTCCTCGCGACCGGCGTGCCGACCGTGCTGGTCGTGCTCTCGGGCCGGCCCTACGCGCTCGGCGCCTACGGAGCGGCGCGCGGTGTCGTGCAGGCGTTCTTCCCCGGAGCGGACGGGGCGGCCGCGGTCGCCGGCGTGCTCTCCGGGCGGGTCTCGCCGACCGGGCGCCTGCCCGTGCAGATCCCGCGGCTGCCGTCGGCGTCGACCACGTACCTGCAGCCGTCGCTGGGCCTGTCGAACCCGGGGATCACCGCACTCGACAACACGCCGCTGCACCCGTTCGGCTTCGGGCTCACGCGGGGGGACATCTCCTACGAGGCGCTGTCCGCACCGGCTGTGCTGGCGGTGGACGGGGCGCTCGACGCCGCGGTCACCATCCGCAACAGCGGCGAGGACACCGTCGAGGTCGTGCAGCTGTACGCCGCGTATCCGACCGCGCCCGTGGTGCGGCCGGCCGCGCAGCTGCTCGGCTACGCGCGGGTCCGCATCGCCGCCGGGCAGTCGCTGACCGTGCACTTCCACGTCGACGCGGCGCGGCTCGCGGCGACCGGCGAGGACGGCGCGCTCAGCGTGGATCCGGGCCCGCTGCGCCTGATCGCGGGTCCGTCCGCGGCCGACGCCGCGCAGACCGCCGACGTCGCCCTGACGGGCGCGCGCCGCGTGCTCGCCGAGCGCGCGCTCCGCACCCCGTGGTCGGTGACCCGGGCCTGACCCGCCCCTCCATGCTGGTCGAGCAGCCCCGCAGGGGCGTATCGAGACCCGCCCTCCTGGAGACGTCGGATCTCGATACGCGCCCTGCGGGCGCTCCTCGATCAGCATGAGGCGGCTCCGCAAGGGGCCTGCGCGCCGCGTCCCGCGCGCCTACCGTGAACAGCAGCACCCCCGGCGCGAGGACGCGCGCGGGGCCGGACTTCTCGAGGAGAGACATGCCTGCACTGACCGACACCTTCACCCTGTCCAACGGGGTCGAGATCCCGAAGATCGGCTTCGGCACCTGGCAGATCGAGGACGGCGCCGACGCCTACGACGCGGTGACCACGGCCCTCGAGGCCGGCTACCGCCACATCGACACCGCCCGCGGCTACGGCAACGAGGCGAGCGTCGGCCGCGCGCTGCGCGACAGCGGGATCCCTCGCGACGAGGTGTTCATCACCACGAAGCTGCCCGCCGAGGTCAAGGACCACGCCGGCGCGAAGGACAGCTTCGAGACCACGATGGCGGCGCTCGAGCTGGAGCACGTCGACCTGTACCTGATCCACGCGCCGTGGCCGTGGTCGGAGATGGGCTCGGACCACCGCGACGGCAACATCGCCGCGTGGAAGGCGATGGAGGAGATCTACGACTCCGGCCGCGCCCGCGCCATCGGCGTCTCCAACTTCTCGGTCGACGACCTGGAGTCGCTGATCGCCGCGACCGACGTGAAGCCGCACGCCAACCAGATCCGCTGGTTCGTCGGCAACACCCAGGACGAGACGACCGACTACTGCCGCAGCAACGGCATCCTCGTCGAGGGCTACTCGCCGCTGGCGACCGGCGGCCTGCTCGAGAACTCGGACCTCGCCGACATCGCGAAGGCGAACGGCGTCTCGGTCGCGCAGCTCTGCATCCGCTACCTCCTCGAGAAGGACGTCCTGCCCCTGCCCAAGTCGACCACCCCCGAGCGCATCCGCGAGAACGCCCAGGTCGACTTCCCCCTCTCGGCCGACGACGTCGCCCGCCTCGACGCCCTCACCGACACGGAGTCCTGACCCGCTCCCAGAACGCAGAAGTTGCGGTAGTCGCGCCTGACTACCGCAACTTCTGCGCACTGACGGAAGCGCGCCGGCCGAGCGGCCGCGGGGCGGCCCGTCATGCAGGCTGAGGAGCCGCGGAGCGGCCCCGCATGCCGGCCGAGCAGCCGCGCAGCGGCTTCCTCTTTGCTGGTCGAGTAGCCGCGGAGCGGCGTATCGAGACCCGGCGTGCTTGCGGTGGTGGATCTCGATACGGGCCCTGCGGGCGCTACTCGATCAGCATGGGCAGCGCTGCGCCCCTCCCTGCCTCTCCCGAGAATTCGGAAGTTGCGGTAGTCGAGGGCGACTACCGCAACTTTTGAGGACTCGGGGCGCGGCGGGCGCGGCGGCTCAGGCGAAGCGGAGCAGGTGGGCGCCGTGGGGCTCCAGGGTCAGCGCGACGGCGCCGTCGGCGACGGGAAGGGGCTCGCCCGTCCAGACGTCGACGGGGGTGCCGGTGCAGCCGAGGTCGGCGAGGTGCGCGGAGTACTCGCGCGGGGTGTCGCCGAGCCAGAAGACGCCGCGCCACTGCACGTCGCCCTGCCAGGCGCTCCAGACGACGAGGTCGCCGTCGCGGACGATCTCGCGGCTGCCCTCGCTGGACAGCAGCGCCAGCACGTCGTCGTTCGTCAGCAGCGCGAGCGTCTCGGGCGGGGTGTCGGGGAGGTGCCCGCCCATCATCAGCGGCGACCGCAGCAGGCACCACAGCGTCACGAGCGTCCGCTGCTCGGCGGGGGTGAAGCGCGAGAGCCGGTCCTCGCCCACGTGCGCCCGCACGCCGATCCGGCCGAGCGGCAGCATGTCGGCGTCGGCCCAGGCGCCCGGCCGCTGGTGCGGCGCCCAGCGCGCGGCGCGCTGGAACTGCTCCTGCAGGTGCCCCCAGTCGTCCCAGAAGTCGTCGGAGATCCGCCACATCTGCGCCGTGTCCCGGAGCAGCTCGAGGTTCTCCAGCGAGAGCTGCTTGCCCGGCGAGAGGCTCAGCACCATCGGCCGGCCGGTCGCGTCGATCGCGCGGGAGAGCGCGGCGATCTCGTCGGCCTGGATCGGCGGGTAGAGCACGTCGTCGAGCTTGACGAAGTCGACACCCCACGAGGCCAGCTGCGCCATCACCGAGTCGTAGTACTGCTGCGCGCCCGGCACCGTCATGTCGACGCCGAAGTTGTCCGGATTCCACGGGCAGACGTTGCCGCGGTCGGCGATGTCGGCGCAGGTCGCGTCGGAGCCGAGCACCGGCAGCCCGAGCCCGGCGGCCCGGCGGGGCACGCCGCGCATCAGGTGCACGCCGAAGCGCAGCCCGAGGGCGTGCACGCGCGCGGCGAGCGCGGTGAACCCCGCGACGGAGGCGGAGGGGAAGCGCCCCACCGCGGGCTGCGGCCGGCCCCAGTCGTCCAGGACCGGCTCCGACACCTCCTGGTAGTCGCTCGTGCCGGGGTCCGGCTCGTACCACTGGATGTCGACGACGACCGTGTCCCAGCCGTGCGGGAGCAGGTGCTCGGCGAGGTACTCGGCGTTCGCCAGCACCTCGTCCTCGGTGACGGAGGAGCCGAAGCAGTCCCAGCTGTTCCAGCCCATCGGCGGGCGGCGGGCGGCCTCGGTGCGTGCGGCGGCAGTGCTCATGGCGGTCACGCCTTCGACCCTGCCACGTCGGCGCCCGTCGGCTCGAGGGCCCCGACCAACTCCAGCGACACCGTCGCGAAGGAGTGCGGCGGCAGCGTCACCCGCAGGCCGGTCGCCGTGGTCTCCAGCCCCTCGAGCGCGACCGGGCTGACCGCGTCGGCGTCGCCCGGCCGGTTGTGCGCCTGGGGCGAGTCGGCGGTGAGGAGCCGCCCCGTCGCTCCGGTCACGGAACCGCCGCGGAAGGACAGCTCGATCTCCAGCGGCTCGTCGAGGTCGACGTTGGTCATCGAGACCAGCACGCGCCCGTCCTTCACCGAGGCGGAGGCGGAGGCGAGCGCGATCTCGCGCCCGTCGACCGCGCGAGTGGGCCCGGCGACCGTGGTCGGCAGCACCGTCGCGTCCTGGTGCCCCTTGTTCATCTCGAACACGTGGTACGTCGGCGTCCGCACCATCTCGCCGCCGTCGGGGTCGGTCAGCAGCATCGCCTGCAGCACGTTGACGGTCTGCGCGATGTTCGCCATGGAGAGCCGGTCGGCGAAGGCGTGGAAGACGTCGAAGTGGATCCCCGCGACCATCGCGTCGCGGATGGTGTTCTGCTGGAAGAGGAAGCCCGGGTGCGTGCCCGGCTCCACGTCCCACCAGGTGCCCCACTCGTCGAGCACCATCCCGTACTTCTTCTCGGGGTCGTGCACGTCCATCACGGCGGCGTGCGAGCGCAGCAGCTCCTCGATGCCCTGCGCGGCGACGATCGTGCTCCAGTAGGTGTCCGCGTCGAAGTCGGTCGCGCTGCCCTTCGCGTGCCAGCTGCCGCCGATCGTGTAGTAGTGCACCGAGACCGACTCCCACGGCACGGAGGAGAAGGGGTGCCCCTCGATCTCGGGGATCACCTCCATCAGCGTCTGCGTCCAGTGCGTGTCCGCGCCGTCGGCGCCGGCCGCGATCCGGTGCAGCGGCACGTCGTTGCCGCTCTGCACGAAGGTGCCGAACTGGCGGGCGAGGTCGGCGTAGGCGCCGGCGCGCATGTTGCCGCCGCAGCCCCAGGTCTCGTTGCCGAGCCCCCAGTAGCGGACGGTCCACGGCTCCTCGCGGCCGTGCGAGCGGCGGAGGTCGGCCATCGGCGACTTCCCGGAGCCGGTGAGGTACTCGACCCAGTCGGCCATCTCCTGCACGGTGCCGGAGCCGATGTTGCCGGAGATGTAGGCGTCGGCGCCGAGCAGCTCGCAGAGCGCCATGAACTCGTGGGTGCCGAAGGAGTTGTCCTCGGCGACGCCGCCCCACTGGGTGTTGATCAGGCCGGGGCGCTCCTCGCGCGGGCCGATGCCGTTGGTCCAGTGGTAGCGGTCGGCGAAGCAGCCGCCGGGCCAGCGGAGGTTGGGGATGTCGAGGGCGCGCAGGGCCTCGACGACGTCGAGGCGGATCCCGCCGGCGTTCGGGACGGGCGAGTCCTCGCCGACCCAGAAGCCGTCGTAGATGCAGCGGCCGAGGTGCTCGGCGAAGTGGCCGTAGACGTGCTTGCTGATGGTGGCGCCGGGCCGGTCGAGGTCGACGGTGACGGTGGTGTTCACGGGGTGCTCCAGGGTGGTGGCGGGCGATTCGGCAGTGGTCGGGACGGCGGCGCTCATGCGGCGGCGCTCACGCGGCGGCGCTCACGCGGCGGCGCTCATGCGTCGACGCGGACGAGCCGCAGGACGATCGCGCGGTCGGCGTGGAAGGTCGGCAGGTCCAGGCCCGCCTCGCCCAGCAGGCTCCCCGAGTAGGCGGGGGCCGGGGCGTCGGAGTCGAGCGGCACGGTCGCCTCCAGCCAGCGCGGGCTCTGCCAGGGCGGTCCGAGCGAGCCGGGGCGCGCGGCCTCGACGCGGTACCGGGCCCGCGGGTCCAGGCCCGGGAGGCGGACGCGGCGGCGCGAGTCGGCCGTCAGCGCGGGTGTGACCAGCGTGTAGAGCGCCTCCGAGCCGTCGGTCGCGACGACGCCGCGCAGCGACGGCGCGTCGGGGTCGGAGTCGCCACTGCCGACGACCCGGCCCGTCGCGATCAGCGCGCGGTGCTCGCGGTACGCCGCGATCCAGCCGGCCAGCACCGGCTCCTCCTCGGCGTCCAGCTCGCGGAGGTCCCACTCGAGGCCGAAGTGGCCGAGGAAGGCGATCGCGCAGCGGGTGTGCAGGTCGCTGGTGCGGCTGGTGACGGAGTTGACCGGCGAGGCGACGTGCGAGCCGAGCATCTCCGGCGGCACGAGCAGCCCGGTCCAGCGCAGCATCCGCGAGCGGTCCAGCGGGTCCTGGTTGTCGGAGGTGTGCACGCGGTCGGTGCGCTCGAGGATCCCGAGGTCGACGCGGCCGCCGCCGGAGGCGCAGCTCTCGATCTCGAGCTCGGGGTGCCGCTCGCGCAGCTCATCGATCAGCCGGTACAGCGCGAGCGTCTGCTCGTGCACGGCGGCGGCGCCGGTGGCGGGGTGGCCGGCGTCGATCAGATCGCGGTTGTGGTCCCACTTGAGGTACGCGACGCCGAGGTCGGCGACCAGCCCGTCGAGCACCCCCAGGATGTGCGCGAACGCGTCCGGGTTGGTCAGGTCGAGCACCTGCTGGAAGCGGAACCGCGGCGGCAGCTCCTCGCGGGCGCGCAGGATCCAGTCGGGGTGCGCGCGGGCGAGGTCGGAGTCCTCGTTGATCATCTCGGGCTCGACCCAGAGGCCGAACTCCATACCCCGGCTGCGGACGTGCTCGGCGAGGGGGAGGAGGCCGTCCGGCCAGGAGGCGGGGTCGGGCGTCCAGTCACCGAGGCCCGCGCGGTCGTCGCTGCGGCCGAGGAACCAGCCGTCGTCGAGCACGTAGCGCTCGACCCCGAGGGCGGCGGCCCGGTCGGCCAGCTCGGCGAGGGTCGCGAAGTCCTGCTCGAAGTAGACCGCCTCCCAGACGTTCAGGGTGACGGGGCGCGGGCGGCGCGAGGAGCGGGAGCGCTCGCGGAGGAAGGCGTGGAAGCGGGCCGACGCGGCGTCGAGGCCGTGGCCGAAGCTCCCGGAGATCCAAGGGGAGGAGTAGCTCTCGCCGCTCGCGAGGCGGACCTCGCCGGGGAGGAGCAGCTCGCCGCCGCGGAAGGCGAGCCAGCCGTCGCCGCGCTCCACGGCGTGCTCGTGGTTGCCGCCGATGCCGACGTGGCAGAGCCAGACCCGTCCGTCGGCCGCGTCGAAGCCGGGGGTGCCGATCGCGACGACCGTCGTCGCGTCCAGGCCCGTGCGGCCGCGCCGCGAGGAGCGCGAATGGGTGCCGGTGACGACGGGGTGGCGCTGCGGGATCTTCTCGGTGCCCCAGCGGCCGGAGAAGTCCAGGATCTCGCGCGCCTCGGTCGGGATCCGCAGGGCGGGGTCGACGCCGATCACGTCGAGGTGCCCGGCGCCGTCGTTGCGGACGGAGACGCGGGTCCGGAGGAGGCCGGCTGGCGAGAGAACGATCTCCAGCACGACCCCGATTCCGGCCTGCGCGTCGTGCGCCTCGACCGCGACGGAGGCGCTCCCGCGTTGCACGACGGCGCCCTCCGCGAGGGCCTCGCCGGCCACCGAGACGGCGTCCACGGTGAGCCGCGGCGACCAGCCGGCGCCCGCTCGGTGCACCCGGAGTCCGGGCAGACCGGCCCAGCCGAAGGTGTGCTCGGGGAGGATCCCGGGCTCGTAGGGCACGTCGGAACCGCCGTCCATCCCCGTCCTCTCGGGGGTTCTTGCGAAACCGGCGAGGTCGTCGTCGCTCGCGTCGATCCGCGGACCCCAGTGCAGCAGCACGGGCAGGTCGCCTCCCGACTGAGTGAGGAGGGCGGACACGTCATCGGCGACGAGATGGATCACTCTCGGGGATTGCATGATGACATTCCTACCGTCGATCCTGGGCTGAGTACAGTGAGAGATCGATCTCGACCTTCGCCTCCCTCCGCAGGGCGCCGGTCCGCACACCCCACCCACTCGACGACGAGGAGCACCCATGCCGCTGACCCACCCGGCCCCGCACGAGTCCCGCCTGGAGCGCGGAGTGCTCGACGCGCGGCGGCGGCTCAACCGCGACTACCTGCTCTCGCTGAGCGACGAGGGGCTGCTGCAGAACTTCCGCATCGAGGCCGGGATCGGCGACCAGGGCTGGCATCTGCACCCGTCCCAGGAGTCGCGCGAGGCCCGCGGTCTCGACCGGCACTGGGGCTGGGAGACACCCGGCTCGCAGCTGCGCGGCCACTTCCTCGGCCACTGGCTCTCGGCCGCGGCGCGCGAGGTCGCCGTCACCGGCGATCCGCTGCTCCGCGCCCGGATCGACTCCGTGCTCGACGGCCTCGAGCGCTGCCAGGAGGAGAACGGCGGCGGCTGGATCTGGGCGATCCCGCGCGGCTACCTCGACCGCCTGGCGACCGGCCGCCCGATCTGGGCGCCGCAGTACGCGATGCACAAGCTGCTGATGGGCCTCGTCGATCTGCACCTCGACCTCGGCGACGAGCGGGCGCTGCGGATGGCGCGGGCGGCGACGGCCCCGCTGCTGGAGTGGGTCCGCGGCTTCGACGACGACGCGTTCCAGGAGATCCTCGAGGTCGAGACCGGCGGCATGCTCGAGGTCTGGGCCGACCTGCTCGCGATCACCGGCGACCCGGTCTACGCCGAGCTGCTCGAGCGCTACGACCGCCGCTCGCTCTTCGAGGGTCTCCTCGAGGGCCGCGACGTGCTCACGAACATGCACGCCAACACCACGATCCCCGAGGTGCTCGGCGCCGCCCGCGCCTACGAGGTCACCGGCGACGAGCGCTGGCGGCGGATCGTCGAGGCCTACTGGGAGCAGGCGGTCGTCCTCCGCGGCACCTTCTGCACCGGCGGCCAGACCTCCGGCGAGATCTGGACGCCGCCGTTCGAGTTCGCCGCCCGCCGCGGCGAGAAGACGCAGGAGCACTGCACGGTCTACAACATGATCCGGCTGGCCGACGTGCTGCTGCGCTGGACGGGCGACCTCGCCTACGCCGACTACATCGAGCGGAACCTCTGGAACGGCCTGCTCGCCCAGCAGCACCCCCGGACCGGGATGGTCGCCTACTTCCTCCCGCTGGAGGGCGGCGCCCGCAAGGACTGGGGCAGCCCGACCGAGGACTTCTGGTGCTGCCACGGCACGCTGGTGCAGGCGCACACCCGCCACTCCGTTCTGGTCTTCTACCGCGGCGGCGACGCCGAGCTGACGATCGCGCAGCACGTCGACGCGAGCGTCCGCGTGGCGACCGTCGCGGGCGAGGCGTCCGTGCGGGTCGAGGTGCTCGACAACGCGGGCTACGTGGGGCCGGATGCGAACGCGGGGGCCGCGGGCGATGCGCATCGGCCCTCCGCCTCGCGGATCCGCATCGAGGTGGAGTCGGCGGAGGGGGTCGCGCTGCAGGTGCGGGTCCGGGTGCCGGAGTGGACCGTCGGCGCGCCGGGGATCGCGGGCGACGCCGCGCGGGTCCGGACCGTCGAGGGCGCGCTCCTGCTCGAGCACCCGGGCGGCCGCACCAGCGTCGACCTCGCCTTCGGCACGGAGATCCGCGCCGTGTCGATCCCGGACGAGCCCGGCACCGTCGCGTTCGTCGAGGGTCCGGTCGTGCTGGCCGGCCTCGTCGACCGCGAGGTGAGCCTCCGCGGCCGCCTCGAGGACGCCCCCGCGCTGCTCGCCCCGGACAACGAGCGGCAGTGGACCCAGTGGCTGCGCGGCTACCGCACCCTCGGCCAGCCCGCCGCCATCCGCTTCCGGCCTCTGCACGAGGTCGTCGACGAACCCTTCTCGCTCTACTTCCCGGTCTCGGCCGGGAGCTGATGGACAGGACCCCCTCCGTGACCTGCGCTCCGCGCTCATGACCGCCTCCACCACCGCCGCTTCCGCCACCCGGGCGATGCCCCGCGGCCGGCTGCTGCTGCCGATCTTCGCGATGCTCGTCGGCTTCGGGCCGCTCACCATCGACCTGGTGCTGCCCTTCCTGCCGACGCTGCAGGACGACCTCGGCGTCTCGGTCGCGACCGCCCAGCTGGTCGTCACCGGCGCGACCTTCGGCTTCGCGGCCGGCCAGCTGATCTCGGGTCCGCTCAGCGACGCGGTCGGCCGCAAGTGGCCGCTCGGCGTCTCGGCGGCGCTGCACATCGCGGCGAGCCTCGTCGCGGCGATGACCTCGGACACGGCGGTGCTGCTCTCGGCCCGCTTCGTCCAGGGCGCCGCCTGCACCGCGGCCGGCGTCGTCGTCACCGCGATCGTCCGCGACCTCTACAGCGGCAAGCGGCTCGTGACGATGCTCGCGAACCTCGCCGTGATCGTGTCGGTCTTCCCGATCCTGGTGCCCTCCGTCGGCGCGCAGCTGACCAAGGTGATCGACTGGCGCGGCTCTTTCCTCGCGGTCGCCGCCTGGGGAGCGCTCGCGACCGTGATCGCGCTGCTGGTGCTGCCCGAGACGCTGCCTCGCGAGCGGCGGCACCAGGGCGGGCTCGGCCCGTCGCTGCGGAACTCGTTCGGGATGCTGAGGCGGCCACGGGTGCTGGCGCTCGCCGCCGCGTCGGCCGCCGGCTGGTCGGTCGGCTTCGCCTACCTGGCGACCGCGCCCTTCCTCTACACGAACGTCTACGCGGTGGGGCCGGACCTCTACGGGCTGCTGTTCCTGGTCACCTCGCTCGTGACGATCGCGGTCGGGCAGACGACGGGCCGAGTGATCGTGCCGCGGTTCGGACCGCGGTTCGCGATGTTCGCGTCCGCGATCGTCACGGGTGTCGGCGCCGTCGTGGTCGCGGTGCTCGCCCTCACCGGGACGCAGCCGCTGCTCGTCGTCGTCGGCGCGCTCACCTTCGCGCTCGCCGGGCGCTCGCTCGGCTTCGCGCCGGTGCAGTACCTGTCGCTCCAGGGCCCGTCGAGCGAGGCGGGGAGCGTCACGGCGATCCTCGGCACGGTCAGCTTCACGGCGGCCGGCCTGGTGATGCCGGTGATGGGCGCGTGGGCCGAGATCTCGCTGATCCCGTTCGCGATCCTCCTGCTCGTCGCGGCGCTCGTCGAGGGCGGAGTGGCGCTGCTGTTCCGGCCGGGGTCGCGGCGCTTCGATCCGGGCGCGCGGCGGCTCGAGGACGAGCCGCGGCCGGCGGAGTCGACCAGCCCCGCGGACGAGAAGCACTGACATGACCCTCCAGGAAGGATCCACCGTGGAACTCCGCTCCGGCGACTACACCCTGCGCGCCCGCGCGGGCGGCCTCGAGGTGCTCGCGGGCGAGCACGTCCTCTACGCGAACGACCGCCCGCTGCGCGTCACGGTGAAGACCGTCACCGCGATCAGCGAGTACTCCGGCGCGCCCTACGACGACGTCTCGGTGGCGGACGGCGCGCTCACCGCCACCGGCACGATCATCGCGCGCTCGGGCTCGTCCTTCGCCGTCACCGACGTCTGGCGCGTCACGGGCGCGGGCTTCTCCGTGCACCGCGAGGTCGAGGTGCTCGCGGCCGGCGGCGACCTCGGCTTCGCCACGGCGATCTCCCTCGGGCTGACCGGGTCCGCCGACCTCCGCGACTACGAGTGCTTCGCGCCCGGTGCCTGGTACCGCGACAACGCCTTCGGCCCGGCCGACGCGATGGGCCGCGACCCCGGCGGCGAGTACTTCTGGCGCACCGAGACGCACTACGCGCTGCCGCTCTTCGCCGCGCAGAGCCTCGCGGACGGCGAGACCGTGGCGCTCTCGCGCTGGGCGGCCGACGTCACGCTGCCGCGCCTGGACGTGGTCCGCTCGGAGAACTTCACCGACCCGGAGTGCACCGTCGGCTCGATCGGCCTGAGCCGCCCGCAGGGCACCACGCTGAACTACCTCTACTACGGCTTCGGCGTGCGGACCCCGCTCGACGAGGAGCCGGCCGGCCTCTCGATCGACTACGTCTACCCCGGCGCCGACGGCGAGCGCCCGGTCGACAACCCCTACTCCGGGCTCGACTACGACGCGGCGCCGAAGTCGCTGCAGCGGGTGAACCACCCGGTCGAGGTCGGCTTCCGCCAGCGCTACGCCGTGGCCGTCGATCTCGGCCGCCACGACGACTTCGCGACGATGATGCGCGCCACCTGGCGCAGCGCCTATGCGCGCCTCCGCGACGACCTGTTCGAGGTCGACAACGAGCGGCACTTCCACCACGGCATGGCGATCCTGCAGCGGCTCACCCGCCGCTACGGCGACGCCTGGGGGCTGCCGTTCGCCTGCCAGCTGCCGGACCTGGACGTCTCGAGCGTCTCGTTCCAGTTCGGCTTCGTCGGCCAGCAGCCCGGCATCGGCTACCAGCTGCTGCGCTACGGCGACCGCGAGGGCGTGCCCGAGGCGTTCGAGCAGGGCGTCGGCATCGTCGACTTCTGGGCGCGGACCGCGCTGCCGGAGTCGGGCCCGCCGCGGATGTGCTTCAACCCCTCCCTCGGCGGTTTCGAGCCGTACCCGCACTACCTGCGGATGCTCGCCGACGGCGTCGAGGCGATCCTCGACGCCTACCTGCACCTGCGCGGCCTCGGCGACGACCGCGCGCTCTGGCTCGAATTCTGCCGGCGGACGGCCGACTGGCTGCTCGAGGTGCAGGACGCCGACGGCAGCTTCCACCGCGCCTACAACGCCGACGGCTCGGTGCGGATGGACTCGCGCTCGAACACCCCGAGCGTCATCCGCTTCCTCGTGCAGCTGCACCTGGTGACGGGGGAGGCGCGCTACCGCGAGTCCGCGGTGCGCGCCGGCGAGTGGTCGTTCGCGAACATCCACCGCACCCTGGAGTACCGCGGCGGCACCTGCGACAACGCCGACATCCAGGACAAGGAGGCCGGCATCTACGGACTGTTCGGCTTCCTCGCCCTCTACGACCTGACCGAGGAGCACCGCTGGCTGGAGGGCGCCGTCCGCGCCGCCGACTACACCGAGACCTGGACCTACGCGTGGTCCTTCCCGGTGGTCGCGCCCTGGGCGCATCCCTTCAACCGGTACTCGATCAGCGGACAGAGCATCATCACCCTCGGCGGCGGCGCCGACGTGTACATGGCGGCCTGCTCGTACAGCTACTACCGGCTGTCCCTGATCACCGGCGACGACCACTACCGGGACGTCGCCGAGTTCCTGCACCGCAACACCCGCCAGTCGACCGACGTCGACGGCAGCATCGGCTACGCGATGCCCGGCCTCGGCCACGAGAGCGGCGACTTCGCGACCCAGACGCTGCGCAGCCACCACCACTGGCTGCCCTGGTGCACCTTCGTCGAGGTCGACCCGTCCTCGCGCCTGCGCGACACCTTCGGCGTCTACGAGATCGCCGACGCCCAGCGCCTGCCGCCGGCCGAGCTGGCGGTGCGCAACCGCGTCTACGACCACTACGGGCGGCCGCGGAGCTGACCCGACCCCGCCCGGTCACCTCCGGCTCGCGAAACCACCTCCGGCTCGCTGAATTCGGCCGTTTCCGCGTGCCGATGCGTGTTCCACGCGCCGGAGGTCACCCCGGCCGACCTCCGGCTCGCGAATTCACGTCCAGCTCGCTGGTTTCGGCGGTTTCAGCGTGCTGAAGCGTGGTCCACGTGCCGGAGTCACGCCAGCGGACCTCCGGTTCGTGATTCCCGTCAGCGCCGGCCCCCTCGTCCTCGCCCTGACCGCCGCGACCGTCGAAGCGGCAGAGGAGCTGGCGGCGTTTCGCCCGGCGGCCGGATGCAGACCCCGATGCTCGGCGTGCTCGATGAGGCGGCGAACGTCTGCCGCTGACGGGACCTCCCCGACCTCTGCAGCCACTTCGGATCCCGAGGCGTCCCAATCATGTCGGTGTTCCAGTCCTGGTCCCAAGGCGTGAGCGTGTTCGGGCGAGAGGGCATGGACAAGCTGTGGTCGGCCGCGAACGCGAAGATCTACGCCGGCGGAATCTCCGAGACGGGCTTCTTGCGGATGGTGTCGGAACTGATCGGCACTTACGGAGCACTCGTGCCCTACCTCAACGACATCATCGGTGATCTCGCAACGCGGCCGTTCGAGCAGATCCCACTCGAAGCAGTCAGCACCGCGAAGCACGCCCTCATCGACTACGTCGGCGTCGCCATCGCAGGGAGCCAGCACCCCGACGTCCGCAACGCGGCGAACTTCATCCCGAGCCTTCGGCCGGCCGACCCTGCTGCCGTGCTGGGCACGATTCTTCGCTCTCAGACCGACCAGGCAGCGCTGCTCGACGGATTTGCGGCACACGTCTACGACTACGACGACTTCTCGATCATCAACCACCCGACCGCACCTGTCGCGCCGGCCTCCTTCGCGGTCGCGGAGGCGAGCGGAACAACCGGCGCGGACGTGATCCGTTCGTACGTTCTAGCGGGAGATCATGTACCGCATTGGACGCGAGTGCCTCCCCTTCACCACCGAGCAGGGATGGCACACCAAGGGGGTGTTCGGGGTTCTCGGCGCCAGTGTCGCGGCATCGATCGCCGCACACCGACCCCGCAGACGAAATCGCCGCGGCGCTCGGCATCGCCGCATCCGAAGCCAGCGGGCTCCGAGGCAACTTCAGGTCGCCCGTGAAGCCGCACCACTGCGGCATGGCCGCCCGCACCTGCATCTGGTGCGCAGACCTCGCCCACGCTGGACTGAGACCTACGCCGACGATCCTTGAAGGCGTCGACGGCTTCTTCCAGCTGTTCGGCGGAGTCGCAACCAACACGGTGGAATACGACGACACGGAGAGCTGGAGCATCCTCGATCCCGGGATCCACTTCAAGCGCTACGCCTGCTGCTCGAGCATGGGGCCAGCCTTGGATGCCCTTTTGGAGTCGCCGGAAGTCGCTGGATTGGATCCTGCAAGCATCATCAGCGTAGAGGTGGGTGAGACGCCGTGGGCCTACAACGAACTGATCTACAGCTCGCCGGCCTCAGCGACCGGGGCGAAGCTCTCTATGGAATACGCGGTTGCCGCGGCTCTCGTTTGCCTCAAAATCTTCAACGACGACGCCGCGGTGCTCAACCCGGAGATCCAGTCGTTGATGTCCCGAGTGCGCACCCGAGTTGACGAGGAGTTCGCCGCCCGAGACTTCAACGCCGACGCATCGGTGAAGATCGTCGTCACCCTCGAAGACGGAACCTCGATACGCCTTCTCCGCGAATACGCGAAGGGCAACGTGCGCAGCCCGCTGACCGAGGACGAACTGAGAGAGAAGTACGACGCACTGGTCGCTCCCGTCATCGGTGCGAGCTGTACAGAGAAATTGCTCATCGCCTATGGCACCTTGAAGACGTGGACGACGCCACAAGCTTGTTCTAGAGCCACCAGTGCGCCCGGACGGAGACTGTGGGTGATGCATGACCTCCGGCGAAGACCACGGAGATGACGTGTCGATGATGTTCAACTGCGCAGCTGTCCGGCAGGCTGGTGATCGAGGACCATCCAACAAAGAGCCCTCGAGGTTAGAACTGCTGCCCTTCAACCCGCGCCTTCCACTCCGCACCTGCCTCGCCGAGACCACAGCCGCGATTCGGCTTCACACGAGAAGAGCTTGCACCATGATTGAGATCGAGTTTCTGCCGATCGGTGAGGAAACCAACACCGGTGACGCGATCCTGCTCCACTTCACCGAGCCGTCCACAGGCGGGGACCGCGTCGTCCTCATCGACGGAGGCTTCACCGACACGAGCGACGACATCGCCTCGCACGTCCGTCAGTTCTATGGGACAGGTCACATCGACCTGATGGTCTGCACGCACCCGGACAGCGACCACATCGACGGCCTGTTCGGGGTCTTCGACGAACTCACCGTCGGCGAGCTGCTGATCCATCGCCCAAGCGAACACGGCTACCGGTCGGACGACGTGAAATCAGCTCGCGTCGACGAGCTCATCACGCTCGCCCGCACATTCGGCACGACGGTGACCACCAACGCCTGGGCCGGGCACACCTTCTTCACCGGCGCCCTCATGATCGCTGGCCCGACCCGCGAGTACTACCGCGCCCTCCTGGCCGAGCAGTCCGGCTCGGCCACCAAATCATCCGGCAGCTTCTCGTCCTTCTTGAGAGCATCAGCCGCAGCGATCAAGAACGCCCTGACTCCCCGATCGACCGATCCCGGTGAGGGTGAGTTGACCGACAACGGCGGCACTACCGCACGCAACAACAGCAGCATCATCCTCGACTTCCAGCTCGACGGCTATCGTGCGCTCTTCACCGGCGACGCCGGCGTACCCGCACTGAACCCAGCCGTCGACGCGGTGGCCGCCGCCTACCGCTCGACGGCCAGCCCAGACTTCTTCGACGTCCCCCATCACGGATCTCGTCACAATCTCGACTCCGCGACACTCGACCGTCTCGTTGGACCCATCGTCGGCGACACCGCCAACCACACGGCCCTGGTCAGCGTCGGGAAGAAGGCAGACGAGTTTCCCCGTGCGGAGGTGGCCAACGCGCTCAAGCGCCGGGGATACATCGTCGGCGCGACACGAGGACAGAAGATTTGCTTCTCCCGCGACGCGACGCCTCGGACCGGATGGGTCCCGATGACCCCTCTACCCTGGGTGGAACCGGAGGACTGACGGCGTGGACCGCTACCAGCGAACAACCCAACTGGTCCCTGCGGCCGCAGCGGTCGCGCCCCTGAGCTTCGCCACTGTTGTCACTTTTCGGTGGGAGCACCTCCCGCCGTCGATCGTCACATGTCTCGCTACCGCGGGATTTCATCTCGTCATCATGAGACTGATCCGCGACAAAGGGAACAAGGTCCAAGACCGGCTTTGGAAAAAGTGGGGTGGACACCCGACGGCACTTCGGCTCCGCTGGAGCTCAGCAACCGATCATCAAGCCCACACCGAGCTTCACCGCCGAGTCCAAACGATGACAGGCACGAAGCTACCCAAGGCCGCAGCCGAGCGCGCCAACCCGGCTCAGGCAGACGCTACCTACGAACGCGCAGTAGCACGCCTTCGAGAAATGACCCGAGACCGCACTCGCTACCATCGAGTCTTCTCCGAGCTGCTCGAGTACAGCACCGCGAGGAATCTGCTCGGCGTGAAGCCGTGGGGCCTCACCATCTCCATAGGAGTTCTCGCACTCGCGGCTGGCGCTGCCGTGACGAACACGCTCGGTCTCACCGATTTCTCCTGGCTCCCGATGATCCTCAGCGGCGCTGGAGCTCTCGCATCGAGTGCACTCTGGACCGCCATCATCACGCCGGCCTACGTCAAGCGCCCTGCCGCAAGGTATGCGGAGGCCCTTCTTAACGCGGCAGCCGGGCCACAAAACTGACATAATATACGTATCGGATATTGCAGAAAAGGCTGGAAGAAAGCTCATCCTGCTTTAGTGAGGTGGTGACGCTGGCGCCGCGACGGTCATCCCGCTAGCTCCGCTTGACTGTCAGCGATGAGGGCTCGACGCCGACAGCCTGGTCAGCGGTAAGTGCATCGCCGCTCTCTCTGGTTTGCCTTACCGCACCAACCCCGCGGGTGATCTGACGACTGCGGCGCAGAGTGAGGCATCCTGAACCTCGCCAACTTCGCGGGCCGCAGCAATGGCCCAGGATCTCGTGGACCTAGCAGCTTCATCGAAAAGAATCGCGGTCGGTCGCGTGGATTGCGCGCGGTCGTACTCCGGCACGATCTTCCCGCTCCGACAGTTCACGCGCAGACCCCCGCGTTGCTGGATAGCAGGATGGGCCGCGTTGGTGTGTTCGAATGCGTTTCCTCTAGACGGGGCGAAGGGGGCAGCTCTCAGCAATCACGACCAATGACACGCAGCCGTTAGCCAGAATGAGCGCTCAGATCACCCGCGGAAGGCCATCTATCCCATAGGGGGCGAAGAAATTCCGGGATGGGCAATTCGTTTTCCAGTAGGGGACCAAAGATATAGCCGCCGATTGCCCGACCGAAAGGTTGCGCGAGTACGCGATGTCGCCCGTCCGACGTGAGACCAACCACTATCAGGGCCTCGTCGCGCCCTCCCTGCAAGTCCTCATCGAATACCTCTTGATTGCTCGGAAGGAGTAAGCCTGGCGGTGCTCCGACCAGCATGCCTTTTGATCCTGGATACCCCAGCCACATTTCGGAGGAATAAATTGCTCCGTCGAATTGCCAAGCGCCGACGCTTTCTACAATCGCCGCTATATGCACCTCGCGAGGATCGTCGCGGTTGAATGGTACAGGAAATAGGCGACCGCGCCCCTCGCCAAAAAGCATCAAAATGGGGCCAGCATAGCCATCCGCGCGAAGAAATTGTTTTGACAACTTCATTCTGTCGTCTGCATGGGAGATGGGATCACCCGAGAATTTAGGCGGCTGCCCGTACCGTTCAATACCTGCCGGCGCGCTTTCCTTGTCGTATTCGTACGAGAGAAACCCGATTTGGGCCACCTTGCCTGTCTCGAGATTGAGTATCGTAGTTGACGCAGGATTGCCAGGGCCTAAGCAATGCAAGTCGCGATCAATGCGACTTGTCACACAATCACGATTGAAGTCCCCGACAGCGCAATCCGCAACACCGCTCGCCGCATGCGCCCGCTCGATTATTTCTGCAACGCCGTAATACATCTCTCGCAATGCTGCAACCAGCTCGTAGTCGGGAAGCTGATCATCAACCCAGCGACGTTCTACGCGAATCCAACCTTTTCTGCTTTTGTGGTCTTCGGATTGAGCCTGCTGAAACGCTGCGATAAGCATCTCGGGGGACGCTGACGGCGGTACCGCAAAGGCATCCTCGTAACCCAGTCGATGAGTGTCATAGACGCCCACTCTTGCCTGACTTAGCGTCGCAAGGTCTTCTTCCTTTACAATGCGATTCCGCGCAGTTACCCCCCAGCCGAGAACAGGATTCTTCCTTGCTCGATCTTGCCAAGCACCATACCACTCGTCAAAATCTGACCACTTATCCTTCTTTTTCTGAAGAAGGAATGTGACACCACGGGAGTTTTGAATAGCAGAATTTAGGTAGCGCCGAAATTCGTTCTCGTCGAAATAATTTTCAACGACCCGATGTATATCCTCGTGGAAGTCCATCAGGCGACGGTGTGCGCTCAAGCAAGGGCACGCCTCCGGTGGAAAATTTGTCATAGGAAGACAGTAGTGCTCGTAGTCCCGAACAGGACGGCCTTCTCGACCGCGCTGCTGGCCTGGAGACCGCGTAGGACTCCGCGTGTGGCGCTCTGGCTGTTGACGTGTCACTAGCAATAAGTTCCCAGGAGCGCCACGGGTGCGGCGCACGCCTCCTTATCGATTGGCGCTCCGCGGAGCGCCGGCGTCGAGGGAAGGGTGCCAGAGGCTGCCGACGGCACCTGTGCGCACACGGGTCCTTCGAGATTCCTTCCCGCCGCGCTGTTCTTGAAACCGCCGACCGCGGTCCCGGGGGAATCGCGCACCCCCCAGCGCGAGGTTCGGCCGCCAGGAGCGAGATCACGCGAAACGACCGCCGCTGGCCGGCGCCGCCGAGAATCGTTTGGCACCGCCCAGGGTGCGCGGAAGAAAGCCGACCGGCTTAGGTATTTGAGAATTACGCTCTTCTCAAATAGGCCGCAGCGCGCTTTGTGCCCGACGTCGCATGCAGTCTTAAGGTTGAGGCCGTAGCGCAAGAACCCGTCGAACACGATCAAGATCCTTGAGAGCGAGCGCGGCCCCAGGGTTGATGCTGCGCAACAACAGGGTTGTGTCTTTGAGGCGCCGAGCATGTTGAACGCGAAAAGTCTGTTCGTGATGACCGACTCTGTTACGGAGGCGTCGCAAACGCTCTAGCGCAAGGCCGACCGCGTAACCGTCTTCTACACCTTTAGGCAAACCTGACGGCAGGTGAGGTTGCCAACTCTTGGTCAAGTCAGGAGTGAGCCCGGGGAACGCCGAACTGAGACCATGGATCCATAAATTCTCGCGTCCCGTTAGCCCGGATCCTCGCAACGCCCTGTTAGCCGGTGGGTCCACCGGGAAGAGGTAAACGAGGCTTCCAAATTCTAGTTGAGCAACGCGATCGTCGAACATGACCGGGGCTCCGCGGCGCGGATGCGTACTCGCGCGACGTAGGCTCGCCTGATTTGCTCGGTACAACGTGTCGCCTGCCGCCTTCTTGACCAGACCAGATAGCGGATTCGGGGCGTCATCGAGCCAATTCTCTGATCGCCCCTGACGCACATTCCAGTCTCGTAGGGCGTGATCCACAGCGTTTCGGACGATTGCTTCCGTATAGGCCAGGGTCTCGTACCATGCAGAGCTCAGTGAGACCTGCCATGCGTAGAGCGCAGCAATCGCGGGTCGGCTGACGTCTGCTGGCGCGAGGCCGGCCGCCCGTGCCCACTCGTCGGCATAGGTCGCCAGACGTGCGTCGTTCATTGCGGCAATCAGCCTCTGCGGCATCGCATCCCCCGAAAACTGCAAAAGCCCCACATGATGTGGGGCTTTCACACTAGTAACGAACAGATCCTGTCTGCCGTTGTTCATGGTAAAGCTAGCACACGACGCCGCCCCTGGTCGAGCCTGTCGTCAGCGGCTGAGGTCTCCGCGATCGGCGCCCGGCCCCTGGCCCCGGCCGCGGCGCGTCTGCGGCATAGTGCTCGTCGGCGCCTTCGACGTGACGGCACCGCTGGGCGGGGTGGCGTGTGCGGTGTCGGCGCTCAGGCGCGCCTCAATGACGTGCGGGGGAACTCCTTTGGCTTCCATCGCTCCGATGGTCGACTGACGCCGCTCGGCACTGTCGTAGGCGACTTCGCCGGCTTCCCGTGTTGCGGCCGCGCGCGCATCGGTCGCGGGAAGCGTGGAGCCGACCGACGCTCCATTGGTGCTTTGCGCGGAGTCCTGGCGTTCGGCGGGGCCGTCGTCGCGGAAAAGCTCCACCTGAGCGCGTGCGTCGTCGGCGAGGTCACGCAGCTCGGCGGGAGTCGCGTCAGCGGTGCCGCCGGCGGCGGCGTCGCGGTCGTAGTCGTGGGCGCGCGCTTCGAGCTGGGCTGCCATGTGCGCCGGACCGTTGTCGACGTCGGCCGCGCCTGGGGTGTCTCGAGCTGCGGTGTCGCCGCGGGCGTCGTTGGCGCGGTCGAGCCGTTCGGCTTCCGCAATGAGCTGCCGCGCCTCCGTCAGTTCGGCGCCGGCGCGGGTGCGCTCGGGGGCGACTGTGTCTTTCCATTCCTCGACCAGCGCCGCTCGCGTGGCGGCGACGGCGGCGGGGTCGGGGGTGCTGACCTGGCCGGCGTCGTTCCAGTCGATCGATGTCTGCACCCGGTAATCCTGGAACCCGGAGGGGTCGGCGTCGCGCTTCCACTCCTCGGCCGCGGACAGCTCGACGGTGGCGACGTCGCCGGCCAGCGCGGCGCGGTAGTCGGCGAGCAGGGCGCGCTGCGCGTTCACGTCTGGCTCGGCACGACCGCCTACCTGCAGGGTGATGCGGTCGCGCGCCTGTGCCAGACCGGATGAACGGCGTGCCGGAGACCTCGGCCGTTTCGTGAAGATCTCCGGCGATCCTCCGACCCGAGGTTCCACGTCCGGCTCGCCGGATCCGTCGGTTCCCGCGTGCCGAGGCGCATCCCGCATGCCAGGAGTCACCCCGGCGGAACCTCCGGCTCGCGGAGTCAGATCCGGCTCGCCGGATCCACCCGTTTCCGCGTGCCCAGACGCGTTCCGCGAGCCGGAGGTCACCCTCGCACCCTCAGCCGCGCCACTCCACGTCCACGCGCACCGCCTCCGCGCCGAGCGGCAGCCCGGCCGACACCTCGCGCCCGTCGACCCGCAGCACCGCGTCGCGGAGCGTCCGCAGCCGCGTCCCGCCCGCCGGCGCCAGCCACTCCGCGCCCGGCACCCGCCGCACCGTCAGCGACGCGCGTCCCGGCGACCACTCCAGCCGGTCCACGACCAGCCCGCCGCGCGCCCGCAGCCCCGTCACCGCACCGCGCGCCCACACCGACGGCAGCGCGGGCAGCACCGTCAGCGACTCGTCGTCCGACCCGAGCAGCATCGCCGCGACCAGTCCCGGCAGCCCGCCGCTCGCGTCGAGGTTGAAGATCCGCCCCGCGTCGTGCCGGGTCGTGAGCGTCGGCGACCAGTGCTCGACCGCCAGCCACTCCGCACAGGTCAGCGCCGACTCCGCATCGCCCAGCGCCGCGGCCGCCGTGCCGACCTGCACCAGCCCGAACGCCATCTCCATCCGTCCGGGAGGAGCCGTCGGCGCCTCCGCCCGCCACGCGATCTTCGCCGCCACGGTCGCCGCCGCGGCGGCCCGCAGCTCCACCGCAGCCGCACCGTCCCCCTCGAACGCCGCATCGCCCCCGTACCAGAGCGGGTACAGCTGCGAGGCGTGCCGGTGCGCGATCTCCTCTGCGAACCGCGGGTCGATCCACTCCGCCAGCGTGCCGTCCTCCGCCACGCGGTACTCCGGCAGCTCGGCGACCACCCGCGCCCAGCGCTCGTCGAGCGAGTCGTCGCCGCGCGCCCGCCCGAGCAGCGCCGTCGCCCGCGCGGCGTCGCGCAGCACCGCGACGTCGATCGTCGCGTCGACCGCCAGCGGCGAGCGCGCCCCACCGGGCGTGTTCTCGGGGGAGTAGGACGGCACGATCCGCCGCACCCCGTCGACCACGGTCGTCCCGGTCTCGGCGAAGCGGAGCACGCCCTCGGCCAGCTCCCACAGCCGGTCGTCCACGATGCCGCGGTCGCCCGTCGCGGCGACGGCGTCGGCGGCGAGGCGCAGCACCCAGCCGCCGCAGCCGGTCCAGAACAGGTGCGGGTAGCTCGCCGCGAAGTGGTCCGCGCGGCCGTGCGTCGACATCCGCGACGGCAGGAGCATCCCCTCCGCTCCGTAGACCAGGCGCGCGTTCTCGCGGTAGTCGTCGAGGTGCGGCAGCACCAGCTCCAGGATCGACAGCGCCAGCTCCGGCGTGCCGGTCGGGATCATCCCGGCCATCGCCCCGTTCTGCACGTTGCCGTTGAGCGTGTAGTCGGCCGACCAGGCCGGCCGCCAGGTCCCCTGCCAGACGCCCTGCAGCGTCGGCGGCAGCTCGCCGGTCGAGGCGACGATGTTCGCCCGGCCGCTGAGGTAGGCCAGCTCGACGACGCGGCGGCGCGCGCCCTCGTCGCCGGCGCGGGCCTCGTCCCAGAGGTCCTCGGTGAGGACGGCGGAGGAGGCGCCGGCCAGGTCGAGCGCGGAGGCGCCGACGAGGCGGCCGTGGCCGTCGCGCTGCGCCGCGCGCAGGTCGGTCCACGACAGGTCGTCCGCCACCGGCTCCTCGTCCGAGAGCGACAGGTCGAGGCGGAGGAGCCGGGGCGCGCCGGCCGCGACCGGCGCGACCGAGCGGGTGACCGCTCCGTCGACCTCCCACGGCGTCCCGGTGGCGGCGGTGACGACCGCGCGGACGCGCTCGCCCCCGGTCTCCGCGCTGCCGGTGCCGGCGAGGGCGACGAGCCGCCCGACCACCCCGCCCTCGACGCTCGCCTCGACGACCGCCGACGCGTCCGGGACTCCGGTGTCGAACGAGGTCGCGTCGCCCGCGCCCAGCCCGAGCGCGACGACGCTCTCGCTGTCGCGGTCGGACTCCACGCACAGCCGGACGCTCTCGCCGCCGTGCGGGGCGAGCAGCCGCACCGCGTGCCGCCCGCCGTCGAGGTCGACCCACTCGACGGCGACCTCACCCAGCAGTGGGGCGATCAGGCGGCGGCTCGAGGCGACGCCGCCGGCCGTGCGGATCGAGACCGTCGCGCAGATCCCGAGCGGGTCGGTCCAGATCAGCCCGCCGTCGTAACCGCTGGAGCGCGCCCCGCGGGTCAGGGCCTCGCTCGCCGCGTCGGCGTCGCCGGCCAGCAGGGCGCTGCGCAGCTCCTCGCGCACCCCGGCGAGCTCGGGTGCGGCGGGCCGCGCGTTGACGGGCAGGAAGTACCGCTCGTGCGCCAGGGACACGGTGAGTGCATCGGCCGGGCCGTGCACGACGGCGCCGACGCGGCCGCTGCCGACGATCAGCCCCTCCTCCCAGGTGGGAGCGGCGGTGGCGGTGACGAGGAGGTCGGTGCGCGACGATGCGCTGTCGATCGAGGAGATGATCGGTTCCTTTCGGGCTCGAGGGAGCGCCTGATATGTTGCCTGGAACTTCAAATTACCTCTCCCGGTGCGACGGCGCGCGGGAGTCGAGAGTAAGGACTCCGCGATGACGCGACCGATCACCCTCTTCACCGGCCAGTGGGCAGACCTCCCGTTCGAGGAGGTGGCCCGTCTCGCCGGCGAGTGGGGCTACGACGGCCTCGAGATCGCCTGCTGGGGCGACCACATCGACGTCGCCCGCTGGGACGACGCGGAGTACGTGCAGAGCCGGAAGGACATCCTAGAGAAGAACGGCCTCCAGGTCTTCGCGATCTCGAACCACCTCACCGGCCAGGCCGTCTGCGACGATCCGATCGACGCACGCCACCGCGACATCCTCAGCGACCGCGTCTGGGGCGACGGCGACCCCGAGGGCGTCCGCCAGCGGGCCGCTCAGGACCTCAAGGACACCGCCCGCTTCGCCGCCGCGCTCGGCGTGAAGCAGGTCAACGGCTTCTCCGGCTCGTCGATCTGGAAGGGCGTGGCGATGTTCCCGCCGGCGTCCGACGAGTGGATCGCCGCCGGCTACCAGGACTTCGCCGACCGCTTCAACCCGATCCTCGACGTCTTCGAGGAGGTCGGCGTGCGCTACGGCCTCGAGGTGCACCCGAGCGAGATCGCCTACGACTACTGGACCGCCAAGCGCACCCTCGAGGCGATCGGCCACCGGACGTCCTTCGGCTTCAACTTCGACCCGTCGCACTTCGTCTGGCAGCAGCTGGACAGCGTCGCGTTCATCCTCGACTTCGCCGAGCACATCCTGCACGTGCATGTGAAGGAGTCGATCGCCAACCTCGACGGCCGCAACGGTGTCCTCGGCTCGCACCTGCCCTGGGCCAACCCGCGCCGCGGCTGGACCTTCGTCTCGACCGGCCACGGCGCCGTCCCGTGGGAGCCCGTCTTCCGCGCCCTCAACGCGATCGGCTACACCGGCCCGACGAGCGTCGAGTGGGAGGACGCCGGCATGGACCGCCTCGACGGCGCCCCCGAGTCCCTCGCCTTCGTCCGCAAGCTCAACGCGATCACGCCCCCGGCCGACGCCTTCGACGCGGCCTTCTCCACCTCCCGCTGAGCGGGCGATCGAGCGGCTGACGCCGCGCCCGCCTCCATACTGATCGAGTAGCCCGCGAAGCGGGCGTATCGAGATCCGCCGTCACCGAGAGCTGGGTCTGCAGTTCCACCGTGCTGACGGTGGGCGGGTCTCGATACGCCCCTTCGGGGCTACTCGACCAGCATGTCTGCGGGGGTCTCGTCCAAGTGGATCCACCGTCGCCGAGAGCTGGGTCCGCAGTCCCGCCCTGCTGGCGACGCAGGGTCGATACGCCGCTCCGCGGCTACTCGACCAGCAAGGGGTCCGCACAACGTCAGCTGAGAGCAGGGGGCATCGCCTGACAGCGGACGCCACCCCTTCTCAGCTGATGTTGTGCAGAGCCCGAGCGCTCCCTGCGGACGGAGCAGTCAGCGCACCGGGTCCTTCATGCTGATCGAGTAGCCCGCGGAGCGGGCGTATCGAGCGAAGGGGGCGCCTTCGGCGCCAGCGCAGGGCGTGGAAGAGGCCGACGTCTTCGGGGTGGGCGGGTCTCGATACGCCCCTTCGGGGCTACTCGCCCAGCATGATTGCGGGCGTCTCTTCCAAGTAGATCCACCGTCGCCAGGACACGGGGCCGGCAGACCCGCCCTCTCGACGACGTCGGGTCTCGATACGCCCCTGCAGGGCTACTCGACCATCATGCGAGGGTGACCTCCGCTGATGAGGCGACCCCGCAGACGCACGAACGGCCGGCCCCCCGCGGGGAGCCGGCCGCCGGTCGTGCAGTCGTCCCTACAGCCCCTGCGCCAGGCGGTAGTACGCCGCGTTCGAGCGGATGTCGGCCTCGAAGCCGCGGAGGGTGGTCGACTCGTCGATGACGAGGAGCTCGACGCCGGCGATGCGGGCGAAGTCCTCCCACGCCTCCAGGCCGATCTGCGTCGTCATGACGGTGTGGTGCGCGGCGCCGGCCGTGATCCAGGCCGCGGCGCTGGTGCCGAAGTCGGGGGCGGGCTGCCAGACGGCGCGGCCGACCGGCAGGTGCGGCAGCGTCTGCGGCGGCTCGACGGTGGTCACCTTGTTCGCGACCAGGCGGAAGCGCTCGCGCACGTCGCTCAGCGCGACGACGACCGCGTCGCCGGCGTCGGCGGTGAAGACCAGGCGCACCGGGTCCTCGCGTCCGCCGATGCCCAGCGGGTGGATCTCGAGCGACGCGCGCTTCGACGACAGCGACGGCGACACCTCGAGCATGTGCGCGCCGAGGATGAGCTCCTCGCCGGGCGTCATGTCGTAGGTGTAGTCCTCCATCAGGCTGGTGCCGCCGGGCAGGCCGGCGCCCATCACCGCGGCGATGCGGATGAGGACGGCGGTCTTCCAGTCGCCCTCGCCGCCGAAGCCGTAGCCGTCGGCCATCAGGCGCTGCACGGCGAGACCCGGGAGCTGACGCAGCCCGCCGAGGTCCTCGAAGCTGTCGGTGAACGCCTCGAAGCCGCCCTCCTCCAGGAAGGAGCGCAGGCCGATCTCGACCGCCGCGCCGTAGCGCAGCGACTCGTGGCGCTCGCCGCCGGGGAGCAGCTCGGGCACCACGTCGTAGCTCTCGACGTACTCCGCGACCAGCGCGTCGATGTCGGCGTCGGTCGCGGCGTCCACGCGCTCGACGAGCTCGTTGACGCCCCAGGTGTTGACGCTGACGCCGAGGCGGATCTCGGCCTCGGTCTTGTCGCCCTCGGTGACGGCGACGTTGCGCATGTTGTCGCCGAAGCGGGCGACCTTCATGCTCTGCGAGGCCGACCAGCCGGCCGCGGCGCGCGACCAGATGCCGATCGACTCGGTGACGCGGGCGTCGCTGGCGTGGCCGACGACCGTCTTCCGCGGCACGCTCATCCGGCTGAGGATGTAGCCGTGCTCGCGGTCGCCGTGCGCGGCCTGGTTGAGGTTCATGAAGTCGAAGTCGATGTCCTGCCACGGCAGGGCCACGTTCGCCTGGGTGTGGAAGTGCAGCAGCGGCTTGGCCAGCGCGTCGAAGCCGTGGATCCACATCTTCGAGGGGCTGAAGGTGTGCATCCAGGTGATGACGCCCACGACGGAGTCGTCGGAGTTCGCCTCGATCATCGTGCGGCGGATCGCGTCGGAGCTCTTCAGCACCGGCTTCCACTCGATGGTGACGGGGATGTCGCTGGACTCGTTGAGCTGCGCGACGACGGCCTGCGACTGCTCGGCGACCTGGCGGAGGGTGTCCTCGCCGTAGAGGTCCTGGCTGCCGGTGAGGAACCAGACGGTGCGGGTCGCGAGGTCGGGGACGATGCTCTTGTAGCGCGGGCTGCGGGTCATGCGAGTGCTCCGGTGGGGTTCTGTCCGTAGACGTTCTGGTAGCGGTCGAACAGGGCGTCGATCGACTCCTGCGGGATGGGGACGAGCTCGCCGCCCTGGCGCGCGATGTGCACGGTGCGGGCGACGTCCTCCGTCATCACCGCGGCCTTGACGGCGTCCTTCGCGTCCTTGCCGATGGTGAAGACGCCGTGGTTCTGCATCAGGACGGCGCGCGAGCGGTGCCCGGTGAGCGTCGAGACGACGCCGCGGCCGATCGAGTCGTCGCCGATGATCGCGAACGGGCCGAGCGGGATCTCGCCGCCGAACTCGTCCGCCATCGCGGTGATGACGCAGGGGATCGCCTCGGCGCGGGCGGCCCAGGCGGTGGCGTAGGTGGAGTGCGTGTGCACCTGGCCGCCGACCTCGGGCATCTCGCGGTAGACGTAGGCGTGCGCGGCGGTGTCGCTGGACGGGCTGCGCTCGGAGCCGAGGCTGCCCGGGACGACGGTGCCGTCGAGGTCGCAGAGGATCATGTTCTCGGGCGCGAGGTCGTCGTAGGAGACACCGCTCGGCTTGATCACGAACAGGTCGGCGCCGGGCACGCGGCCGGAGATGTTGCCGCCGGTCCAGATGACGAGGCCGTAGCGGACGAGCTCGGCGTGCAGGCGGGCGACGTCCTCGCGGACGCGGGCGATCGCCGCCTCGACCTCGGGGCCGAACCCGGCGGGCGCAGCGGTCGTGCTGTCGGTCATGCGGTGTCTCCTTGCGTGGTGAGGGTGTCGACGGCCGTCTGCTCGACGGCGAGGCCGGCGCGGTAGCGCTCGAGGTAGGCGGTGAAGCCGGCGACGTCGGCGCTGTCGGGCGCCACCGTCTCGAAGCCGGCGTCGCCGAAGACCTGCTCGGTCAGGTAGGAGTCGAGGGTCGTCCCCTCCTGCAGGCGGAAGGCGGCGAGCACCGCCATGCCCCAGGGGCCGCCCTCGGAGGCGGTCGCGGCGACCGAGACGGGGGCGTCGAGCGCTCCGGCGAGGAAGCGCTGGGCGACTCCGGCCGTGCGGAACATGCCGCCGTGCGCGAACATCTCGTCGATCACGACGCCCTCGCCGGCCAGCACGCGCATGCCGAGCGCGAGCGTGCCGAACACGCCGTAGAGCTGCGCGCGCATGAAGTTGGCCAGCGTGAGGCGGGAGTCGGGCGTGCGCACGACGAGCGGGCGGCCCTCGACGAGCCCGGCGATCGGCTCGCCCGCGAGGTGGTTGTAAGCGAGGAGCCCGCCCGCGTCGGCCTCGCCGGCCAGCGCCTCCGCGAAGAGGGTGCCGTAGACGGCGTCGCTGTCGGAGGGGCCGCCCGAGGCCGCGGCGAACCGCGAGAACAGGCCGACCCAGGTCGCGAGCTCGCTCGCGCCGTTGTTGCAGTGCACCATCGCGACGAGGTCGCCGGCCGGAGTGGCGACCAGGTCGAGCTCGTGGTGCACGCTCTCGAGCGGGCGCTCCAGGACGACCATCGCGAAGATGCTCGTGCCGGCGCTGACGTTGCCGGTGCGCGGGGCGACGGAGTTGGTGGCGACCATGCCGGTGCCGGCGTCGCCCTCGGGCGGGCAGAACGGGACGCCGGGCTGGAGCGCGCCGGTCGGGTCGAGCAGCAGCGCGCCCTCGGCGGTCAGCTCGCCGGCCGCGGCACCCGCGGGGAGGACGGCGGGCAGCAGCTCGCGCAGCGGCGGCAGGGTGCCGGCGACGCGGGCGTCGTAGCGCTCGAGGACGGTCTCGTCGTAGTCGCGGGTCGCCGGGTCGGTGGGGACCATGCCGGAGGCGTCGCCGACTCCGAGGACCTTCTCGCCGGTGAGACGCCAGTGCACGTAGCCCGCGAGGGTGGTGAGGAAGTCGATCCTCTCGACGTGCGGCTCGGAGTCGAGGACCGCCTGGTGCAGGTGCGCGAGCGACCAGCGCAGCGGGATGTTCGCGCCGAACAGCTCGGTCAGCTCGGCCGACGCGGGGCCGGTGCTGGTGTTGCGCCAGGTGCGGAACGGGACGAGGAGCTCGCCCGCCTCGTCGAAGGCGAGGTAGCCGTGCATCATCGCCGAGACGCCCAGCGCCCCGACGATGGTGAGGCGCGCGCCGTGGCGCTTCTCGGCGTCGGCGACGAGATCGGCGTAGGCGGCCTGGAGCCCCTCGTGCACGGCGTCGAGCGAGTACGTCCAGCGGCGGTCGACGAGCTGGTTCTCCCACTCGTGGCTGCCGACGGCGAGGACCACGGACGGGTCGGCCGCGTCGACGAGGCACGCCTTGATGCGGGTGGAGCCGAGCTCGATCCCGAGGGCGGTCGCGCCGCTCGTGATCGCCTCGGCGGGGGGCCGTCGCTGGTCCATTGCACTCCTCGCTGAGGGCCATGTGACCGTTCACAAAGCCACGGGCCAGCGTAGGCGAACGGGCGCGCGGTCGGCAAGCTGTGCCTCCTTCCGAGCCGCTCCCCGCGCGGCTCGGCGCGGTCGGGCGAGCGCGTGGTGCGTCACGCGGAGCGGGTCGCGTCGCGCTGTCTCGAATCGCTGGCACGCGATTCTCGATCGCGCGCTGCGGTGCTCGATTCTGAGCCGCCCCTTGTGCGGCTCGGCGCGGTCGGCTCGGGTGCGTGGTGCGTTCCGCGGAGCGGGTCGCGTCGCGCTGTCTCGAATCGCTGGCACGCGATTCTCGATCGCGCGCTGCGCGGTGCTCACTTCCGAGCCGCCCCTTGTGCGGCTCGGCGCGGTCGGCTCGGGTGCGTGGTGCGTCACGCGGAGCGGGTCGCGTCGCGCTGTCTCGAATCGCTGGCACGCGATTCTCGATCGCGCGCTGCGGTGCTCGATTCCGAGCCGCCCCTTGTGCGGCTCGGCGCGGTCGGCTCGGGTGCGTGGTGCGTTCCGCGGAGCGGGTCGCGTCGCGCTGTCTCGAATCGCTGGCACGCGATTCTCGATCGCGCGCTCTGCCCTGCGTCGTGCTCATGCTGATCGAGTAGCGCCCGCGGGGCGCGTATCGAGATCCGCCGTCCTCATGCTGGTCGAGTAGCCCCGGAGGGGCGTATCGAGACCCGCTGTGCTCATGCTGGTCGAGTAGCCCCGCAGGGGCGTATCGAGACCCGCCGTCGCCGGACCTCCGCGTCAGACCGCCCGCGTCGAGTCCCGCTCCACCAGCACCGGCGGCACCGGCCGGTCGACGGCGGCCGGCTCGCCACGCAGCTCCGCCAGCACCACGCCGATCGTGCGGCGGCCGACCTCGGCGAAGTCCTGCCGGATCGTCGTCAGCGGCGGCCGGTAGTGCGCGGCCTCGGGCACGTCGTCGAAGCCGACGACACTCAGGTCCTCGGGCACGCGGACGCCGCGGTCCGCGCAGGCGTGCAGCAGCCCGAGCGCCATCTGGTCGTTGCCGGCGACCACCGCGGTGAGGTCGGCGACGTCGAGCAGCCGCAGCCCCGCGCGGTAGCCCGACTCCGCGGTCCAGTCCCCGCTGATCACCGCGGCCGGCTCCAGCCCCGCCTCGGCCATCCGGGCGGTGAATCCGTCGAGGCGGGCGTGCGCCTCCACCCAGTGCTGCGGGCCGGCGAGGTGCGCGATGCGGGTGTGGCCGAGCGCGAGGAGGTGCTCGGCGGCGAGTCGCGCACCCGCGGCCTGGTCGACGAGGAGCCGAGGGTCGGCCCCGCGCCCCGCCGCGCCGAGGGTGACGAACGGCACCCCGATCGCGAGGCTCTCGATCGCCTCGAGCGCGCGCTCCTGCGGTGCGAGCACGACGATCGCCTCCACCGCCTCGCGCTGCAAGTGCTCGAGCGCGGCGGCCAGCGACTCCGCGTCGGGCGCCGCGTTGACCACCGGCACCCGGTAGCCGGCGTCGCGCGCGGCCTGCTCGATCGCGGCCATCGCCGTGGCGGTGCCGTAGAAGCTGTGGCTCTCGGCAGCGAGGATGCCGATCAGCCCGGAGCGGCCCGCCGCGAGCGCACGGGCCGCGGCGCTGCGACGGAAGCCGAGGTCGTCGATGGCCGCGAGCACCTTGTCGCGGGTGCGCGGCCGGACCTGCGGGCTGTCGTTGAGCACGCGCGACACCGTCTGGTACGAGACGCCCGCGCTGACCGCGACGTCGCGGATCGTCGGCTGTCTCGGCATGGGGTCACCGTAGCGGTCGGCGCAGTGGTGAGCGAAAGGATGGGGCGGCGTCCCGTCATGCTGGCCGAGCAGCCCCGCAGGGGCCTCTGCATGCTGGTCGAGTAGCCCCGCAGGGGCGTATCGAGACCCGCCGCTCGGCAGGAGATCAGCCGAGAGCGTCCGTCATCGCCCATCGGCGACGAGAACCACTCCTGGCTGATCTTCTGCGCGGCCTCCGTCCCGTCGCCCTCGTCCAGCCCGCTCGCTACGGTGAAGCTGAGGATGCACTCACGCAGTCAGGAGCCGGACGTGGAGAACCAGCAGATCGCGGTGCTCGTCGCCCTCGTCGTCGCGATCGCGGTCGTCGGGTCGGTGATCGCGACCGTCCTGCGGATGCGCGCCGGCGCACCGGGTGCGCGCCCGGCCCCGCGGGACGGCGGCTCGACCGCCGCGACGGGCGACAGCACCTCGAGCGGGTCGGACACCCGCGACGGCCGCGCCGATGACGGCGGCTCCCCGGACGGCGGCTCCTCGGACGGTGGCGGTGCGGACGGCGGCGGGGGCGGCGGGGGCGGCGACTGAAGCAGGGCATCGTCCGTCGACTCCGGAATCCTTGCCGCCTTCGGATCGCGAAGGCACCTCCGGCTCGTGGTGTCGGCCGGTTCGCGCGTGCCCAGCGTCGCTTCACGTGCCAGGCCCAGTGCGCCCACCCCGACGGGACCGCGCCCGCATCCGCCTCGCGCCGGAGCGCCCAGGCTCCGCTGATTCCCGCGGGAGAAGCTGGGGCATGCCCCTCGCCGTTCCCGACGCCCTCGTCCCGCTCGCCCTGCGCCTGGCCCGCGCCAACCGAACGTTCGTCACGGCGGACGGCGCACGCCGGCGGATCCGCGAGAACGCCCTCCGCCCGGCTCGCTACGGCCCGCCCCCGCGGCTGCGACCCGGAGTCCGCGTCGACGTCGAGCAGGTCGGCGGCTGGCCGGTCTACACGATCCGCCCGCAACGGATCCGCGGCGGAGTCGTCTACGCGCACGGCGGCGGCTGGGTCAACGAGATCGCGCCGCAGCACTGGTGGCTCGCGGCGCGGATCGCGGAGGAGGCCTCGGTCGCGGTGACCCTCCCGATCTATCCGCTCGTCCCGTTCGGCACCGCCCTCGAGGCGCGCGACGGCGTCCGCGCGCTGGTGCACCGGAGCCTCGACCACTACGGCGCGACGGCGCTCGCCGGAGACTCGGCCGGCGGCCAGATCGCGCTGTCGACGGCCCTGGCCCTCCGCGACGAGGGCGTCGTCCTGCCGCTGACCACGCTGATCTCGCCCGCACTCGATCTCTCCTGGAGCAACCCGCGCATCCCCGAGGTGCAGCCGAGCGACCCCTGGCTGGGCACGCCCGGCGGCCGCGTCCTGGCCGAGAAGTGGCGCGGCGAGCTCGATCTGCTCGACCCGATCGTGAGTCCGCTCTTCGGAGACCTCTCCGGCCTCGGCCCGCTGAGCGTCTACACCGGCACTCGCGACGTGCTGAACCCCGACGCGCACGTCCTCGCCGAGAAGGCGGCGGCGGCCGGTGTGCCGTTCGAGCTGCACGAGGCCGTCGGGCAGCTGCACGTGTATCCGCTGGTGCCGACCCGCGCAGGCCGGGACGCACAGCACGACCTGGTCGACGGCCTCCGGGCGGCGCTCTGACCCCGGTCGCGACCTCCGGCTCGCGGAGTCGCGCTCGGCTCGCGAGAATCCCGTGACTCCGCGAGCCGGAGCTGCTTCTGCGTGCCGGAAGGCGTCGGAGCAAGGTCGGGCTCGCGGAAACACCTCCGGCTCGTTGAAACGCCGCGAAGAAGCGTGCCGGAGCTCGTTCCGCGTGCCGGAGTTCATCTCTGTCAGCCGGACGGCCCGATCGGCCCCCGGATTCAGCACCCGACGGCGCTCAGGACTCCGCTCGCCGGCCGGTCACGCCTCACTGCCGTGCACAACTCAGGCTGGAAGCCCCGAATCCGTCGAGAAACGGTCGGATCGGCCCTTCCAGCCTGAGTCGTGCGGGCGCTCCCGCCGAGGCCTACGCGCCCCAGCTCGACTGCGTGCCGCCGACGCGCTCCTCCGCGATGGCCTGCGCGTGCCCGGACGCCGCGTACGCCGCCATCGGGTCGGCCGGCAGCCCGCGCTCCGAGCGCCAGGCCGCGAGGGCCGGGCGGACGTCGGAGTAGAAGGCGTCCATGAAGATCCCGTTCGCGCCGAGCACGTCGCCGGCGAGCTGCGCCTCCTCGAGGGCCGCGCGGTCCACGAGCAGCGCGCGCGCCGTCATCTCCTGCACGTTGAGCACCGAGCGGATCTGGCCGGGGATCTTGTCCTCGACGTTGTGGCACTGGTCGAGCATGAAGGCGACGGGCGAGTCCGGGCCGTAGCCGCCTCCGCGCACCACCTCGAAGAGGATGCGGAAGAGCTGGAACGGGTCGGCCGCGCCGACGATCAGGTCGTCGTCCGCGTAGAAGCGCGAGTTGAAGTCGAACGAGCCGAGCTTCCCGAGGCGCAGCAGCTGGGCGACGATGAACTCGATGTTGGTGCCCGGCGCGTGGTGGCCGGTGTCGAGGCAGACCAGGGCGCGGTCGCCGAGCGCGGCCACGTGGGCGTAGGAGGTGCCCCAGTCCGGCACATCGGTGTGGTAGAACGCGGGCTCGAAGAACTTGTACTCGAGCACCAGGCGCTGCTCGGTGCCGAGGCGCTCGTAGATCGCGGCGAGCGAGTCGGCGAGGCGGTCCTGACGGCCGCGGATGTCCTGCTGGCCCGGGTAGTTGGAGCCGTCGGCGAGCCAGATCTTGAGGTCGCGCGAGCCGGTCGCGTCCATGATGTCGATGCAGGCGAGGTGGTGGTCGATCGCCTTCTGGCGGATCACCGGGTCGGAGTGCGTGAGCGAGCCGAACTTGTAGTCGTCGTCCTGGAACGTGTTCGAGTTGATCGTGCCCAGCGCGACGCCCTTCGACGCGGCGAACTCGCCCAGCGCCGCGTAGTCGTCCACCTTGTCCCAGGGGATGTGCAGCGCGACGCTCGGGGCCAGGCCGGTCAGCTCGTTGACCTTCGCCGCGTCCGAGATCTTCTCCTGGATCGTCCGCGGGGTGCCCGGGGTGCTGAACACCTTGAAGCGGGTGCCGGAGTTGCCGAACGCCCAGGAGGGCAGTTCGATCGCCTGCTGCTCGAGCTGGCGGAGGACGTCGGGGCTGAGGTCGGTCACGGTGGGGTCCTTCTCTGCGGGGCGATCCGGTCGTCCGCGGTGGGCGCCGACCGGGCGGCACCGTATGAATCGTTTCACAGCGCCGTGGAGCGAGCGTATCGCTCGGCTTCCCGGGCTGTCAAAGGCCTGCTGAGGGGGACACCCGCCGCGGTGCCGCCGGATGAGATGATTCCCGGATCGCGCGCAGTCCTGCGATCCGCGACGACCAGAGGAGACGATGTGGCGTCCATCAGTGTCCGCGAGGTCGCCGCGCGCGCCGGAGTGTCGGTCGGCACCGTCTCGAACGTGCTCAACCGGCCCGAGAAGGTCGGCGCCGAGTCCGTCCGCCGGGTGCAGTCCGCGATCGCCGAGCTCGGCTTCGTCCGCAACGACGCGGCCCGCCAGCTCCGCGCCGGGCGCAGCCGCAGCATCGGCCTCGTCGTGCTCGACGCCGGCAACCCGTTCTTCGCCGAGCTCGCCCGCGGAGCCCAGGCGCGCGCCGCCGAGGCGGGACTCTCCGTGCTCCTCGCGAGCACCGACGCCGAGGCCGACCGCGAAGACTCCTACCTCGACCTCTTCGAGGAGCAGCGGGTGAGCGGGGTGCTGATCTCGCCGCAGGGGGAGGGGTCGGCGCGGCTCGACCGGCTCCGCGCGCACGGCATCCCCTGCGTCCTGGTCGACCGGGAGTCGGGGGACAGTGCGTTCTCGTCGGTCGCGGTCGACGACGTCGCGGGCGGCCGGCTCGCGGTCGAGCACCTGCTCGGGCTCGGGCGGCGCCGGATCGCGGTGGTCGGCGGGCCGGAGTCGATCCGGCAGGTCGCGGACCGGTTCGCCGGCGCGCGCGAGGCCGTGGCGGCGGTGCCGGGCGCGACGCTCGAGGTGCTGCCGACGACGGGGCTCACCGTGCTGGACGGCCGGGCCGCGGGGCAGGCGCTCGCCGAGCGCGACGCGGCCGAGCGCCCCGACGCCGTCTTCTGCGCGAACGACCTGGTCGCGGTCGGCGTGCTGCAGGGGCTGATGCTGCTCGGCGAGCTGCGGGTGCCGGAGGACGTGGCGCTGATCGGCTACGACGACATCGCCTTCGCGACCGCGACGATCGTGCCGCTGTCGAGCATCCGCCAGCCGAGCGCCCTGATCGGCGCGACGGCCGTCGAGCTCCTCCTCGAGTCCGAGCCCCGCCAGGTCGTCTTCCAGCCCGAGCTCGTCGTCCGCGCCTCGACCGCCGGCTGACCCACCCGTCTGCCCCTCCCCGCGAGATGCCTCTTGGGTACGCCTTCCTCGGCGTGTCGCGTACCCAACTGGCATCTCGCGGGGAGGGGGCAGAACGGGGGACCTCCGCCCGGAGGCTGAGCGCGCTGGTAGCGTTTAGTGGGCCGGGTCCAAGAAACGCGGCTTCCCCCTCCTGACGAAAGCCGCCATGACTCTGCGCCGTTCCGCCCTCGCCGCCCTCGCGGCCTCCGCCCTCCTGCTGACCGGCTGCACCGCCGCGTCCGACGGCGACGCCGGGGGAGGCTCCAGCACCCCGGTCGCCGACGGGGTCCTCACCTACGCGACCGGCGACGCCGAGCCCACCTGCCTCGACCCGCACGTCGGCGGCAACTACCCGCAGGCGCTGCTCGCCACCCAGGTCCTGGAGTCGCTCGTCTCCCGCAGCGACGACGGCACCATCACCCCGTGGCTCGCGGAGTCGTGGACCGTCTCGGACGACGCGCTCAGCTACGACTTCACCCTCCGCGAGGGCCTGACCTTCACCGACGGCACCCCGCTCGACGCGGAGGCGGTCGCCGCCACCATCGCGCACCTCCAGGACCCGGCGACCAAGTCCTCCACCGGCTACCTCGCCGTCGCGAAGGTCGAGTCGGTCACCGCGGTCTCGCCGACCGTCGCCCGCTTCACCCTCAGCGCCCCCGACAGCGCGCTGCTCGAGTCGCTCTCGCAGCCGTGGACCGCGATCGAGTCGCCCACCGGCATCGCCCGCGGCGAGGAGGCGAACTGCGAGGCGCCCGTCGGCACCGGTCCGTTCACGGTGACGGAGTGGGTCAAGCAGGACCACGTGACCCTCACCCGCAACGACGACTACGACGCCGCGACCGGCCCGACCGGCGAGGGACACGACGGCCCCGCCTACCTCTCGAGCATCACCTGGCGCTTCATCCCCGACTCCGCCACCCGCTACGCGGCGCTGCAGGCCGGCGAGGTCGACGTGATCGACAACGCCCAGCCCGACACCCTGGCGGCCGCGACGGACGCCTCCGACCTGGTCGAGATCGACGCGCCCCGCCCCGGCTCGGTGAACCGCCTCGAGCTCAACTCCGGCCAGGCGCCGTTCGACGACGAGAGCGTGCGCGAGGCGTTCGTCCGCGCCGTCGGTGTGAACGACGCCATCGACTCCCTCTTCTTCGGCACCGCCGAGCGCTCGTACTCGCCGCTGTCGAGCAGCGAGGCGACCGCGTACTCCGACCCGTCGCTCTTCGAGGACGCCGGCTCGGACGACGAGATCGCCGCCGCGGAGGACCTCCTCGAGGCCGCGGGCTGGGTCGACTCCGACGGCGACGGCATCCGCGAGAAGGACGGCGCGCCGCTCGTCCTGCGCCTCCCGGTGAGCACCAACCAGTCGATCCCGGCCGAGCAGTCGCTGTTCGAGCAAATCCAGGCGTCCGCGAAGGTCGCCGGCTTCGACGTGCAGATCAGCCTGCTCGACCTCTCCAGCTGGTACACCGCGCTCGCCGCGAACGAGTACGAGCTGGTCAGCGCGCCGTACACGAAGGTCGGACCGGACGTGCTGCGCACCCTCTACGCGTCCTCCGGCATCACCCCGGCGCCGAGCGGCTACTTCGCCAACCACGCCCAGGTGAACGACCCCGCCCTCGACGCCCTGCTCGAGCAGGCGAGCGCGACCGTCGACGAGACCGAGCGCGCCGACCTCTACTCGCAGGCGCAGCGGATCGTGCTCGAGGGCTACTGGATCCTGCCGCTCTACGACCAGCAGAACCACTACCTGCACCGCTCGGCCGTCCAGGGCGTCGCCGCCCTGGCGACCGTCTCGACCCCCTGGTTCGCGGACGCCTGGCTCTGACCCTGCGGGCCCGCGCTGCTTCCGAGCATGCTGGTCGAGCAGCCGCGAAGCGGCGTATCGAGACCCGGCGTCCTGATCACGGTGGATCTCGATACGCCCGCTCCGCGGGCTGCTCGATCAGCATGCGTCGCCCGCCGGTCGAGCAGCGCCATGCTGGTCGAGTAGCCGCGGCACGCGGCGTATCGAGGCCCGGCGTCGCCAGCAGGGTGGATCTCGATACGCCCTCTGCGAGGGCTGCTCGATCAGCATGCGTCGCCCGCCGGTCGAGCGGTGCCGCAGCCTCCACCATGCTGGTCGAGTAGCCGCGAAGCGGCGTATCGAGACCCGCCCGCACGACTCCGCATCCCGAGAGGAGCCCCCGTGATCCGCCGCCTCCTCCTCCGCCTCGGCGGCGCGCTCGTGGTGCTCTGGGCGGTCGCGACCGCCGTGTTCTTCCTCATCCGCCTGATCCCCGGCGACCCGGCCCAGGCGATCCTCGGCGGCCCCGGCTCGCAGGCGTCCGAGGAGGCGCTCGCCGCGGTCCGCGAGCAGTACGGACTCGACCAGCCGCTGCTCGTGCAGTACCTCACCCAGCTCGGCCGCCTCGCCCGCGGCGACCTCGGCACCTCCTACTCCCTGCGCACCCCCGTCGCCGACCTCCTCGCCCAGCAGCTGCCCGGCACCCTTCTCCTGGCCGCGCTCGCGCTGACCCTCGCCTGGGTCCTCGCCCTCGCCACCGCGCTCTGGTCCACCCGCGGCGGCCGGGTCGCCGCCGCGATCGGCTCCGGTCTCGAGCTCACCGCTGCCGCCCTTCCGCACTTCTGGCTCGCCACCGTGCTGATCGCCGTCTTCGCGACCGCGCTGCGCTGGTTCCCGCCGGTCAGCACCGGCTCCGCGAACGGACTCGTCCTGCCCGCGCTGACCCTCGCGATCCCGCTCGCCGGCTTCCTCGGCCAGGTGATGCGGCGCTCCCTCCTCGACGCGCTGGAGTCGCCGTTCGTGCTCGCGGCCCGGGCTCGCGGCGAGGGCGAGCTCGGCATCCGGCTCCGGCACGCCCTGCGGCACGCGGTGCTGCCGGGCGTCTCGCTCTCGGGCTGGGCGTTCGGCTACCTGATCGGCGGTGCCGTGGTGGTCGAGACGATCTTCGCCCGGCCCGGTCTCGGCCGCACCCTGCTCGCCGCGGTGACCGTCCGCGACGTGCCCGTCGTCACCGGCGTCGTGCTCGTCACCGCCCTCGCCTACATCGTGGTCACCTTCGCCACGGACCTCGTCGCCCGCCTCGTCGACCCGCGCCTCGCCGCCGCCCGCCCGCAGGAGGCCCGCGCATGAGCGAGCTCGAGCTGCGCGCCGCCCGCCCCGCGCGCCGGGCCGCCGGCCGCCTCCGCGTCGGCGAGCTGCTCGCCCTCGCCTTCGTCGTCCTCCTGCTGCTCGCGGCCGTCGCCCCCGACCTCCTCGCCCCCTTCGATCCGCTCGCCATCGCCCCGCGCGACGCCTTCGACCCGCCCTCCGCCGCGCACTCCCTCGGCACCGACGAGTCGGGCCGCGACGTGCTCAGCCGCCTGATCGCCGGGGCGGGCGCCTCCCTCCTGATCGGCGTCAGCGCGACCGCCATCGGCCTCGTGCTCGGCGCCGTGCTGGGCGTGGCCGCGGCGTTCGGCGGCCGCTTCGTCGACGGAGTGATCGGCCGCGTCCTCGAGGTGCTCTTCGCCTTCCCCGCGCTGCTGCTCGCGCTGCTGGTGATCGTGGTCACCGGCCCCGGAGTCGTCCCCGCGACGGTCGCGGTCGGCCTCTCGACCGCGCCCGGCTACGCGCGCATCCTCCGGACCCAGCTGCTCGGCATCCGCGACTCCGGCTACGTCGAGGCGGCGCGCGTGCTCGGCCACTCCTCCCCGCGGATCCTGCTCGCGCACGTGCTGCCGAACACCTTCGGCCCGCTCGCGGTGCTGGCGACCCTCGGCGTCGGCCAGGCGATCGTCTGGGCGTCGGCGCTGAGCTACCTGGGCCTCGGGGCCGAGCCGCCGGCGCCGGAGTGGGGTGCGATGCTCTCCGCGGGCCGCACCTACCTCTCGAGCGCCTGGTGGCTGACGGTGTTCCCGGGCCTCGCGATCGTGCTGACCACGCTCGCGACCACGGTCCTCGGCGGGCGACTGCGGGGCGCGCGATGAGCGCCGCGCGCGCGGGCAGCGCCGCCGTGGTGGAGGACCTCCGCGTCGCCTTCGACGGCGTCGAGGTCGTGCACGGGGTGTCCTTCCGCATCGAGCCGGGGGAGTGCGTCGCGATCGTCGGCGAGTCGGGCTCGGGCAAGAGCGTGACCGCGCGCGCACTGCTGGGTCTCAGCGGCGGCACGGCGACCGGGAGCGTCCGGGTCGGCGACCAGGAGGTGATCGGCGCGGGCGCGCGGTCGCTGCGCCGCCTCCGGGGAGCGGGCGTCGGCTTCGTGCCGCAGGACGCGCTGCTCTCGCTCGATCCGCTGCGCCCGATCGGCCGTGAGATCGGCGACGTGCTGCGCCTGCACTCCCGGCTCTCGGCCGCGGAGGCGTCGGCACGCGTCGCCGAGGTGCTCGCGAGCGTCGGCATGCCCGACCCCGAGGAGCGGATGCGCGACCGCTCCGGCGAGCTCTCCGGCGGACTCCGTCAGCGCGCTCTGCTGGCCGCCGCGATCGCCCTCGACCCGCCGCTCCTGGTGGCCGACGAGCCGACCACCGCCCTCGACGTCACCGTGCAGGCCCGGGTGCTCGAGCTGTTCGCCGAGCAGAAGGCGCGCGGCCGGGCGCTGCTGCTGGTCTCGCACGACCTCGCCGTCGTCGCCGGGCTCGCCGACCGGATCCTCGTGCTCGCGGACGGCCGCGTCGTCGAGGACGGCCCGGCGGCCCGGGTGCTGCGCTCACCGGAGTCGATCCAGGCGCGGACGCTCGTCGCCGCGGTCCCGGCCGGGCGGCCGCGCGGCTCGCGGCTGACGGAACCGAACGCCCCCGTCGTCCCGCCCGCGCCGCCCGGCGAGCTGCTGCTGCGCGCGACGGACCTCGTCACCCGCTTCCCCCGCCCCGGCGGCGGCACCCGCACGGCCGTCGACGGCGTCGGCCTCGAGCTGCGCCGCGGCGAGACGCTCGGGCTGGTCGGCGAGTCCGGCTCCGGCAAGAGCACGGTCGCCCGGCTGCTGCTCGCGCTGCGCCGGCCGGATGCGGGCTCGGTCGAGTTCGACGGCGGCCCGTGGTCGGCCGCCACCGAGCGAGCGCGGCGACCACTCCGCCCGCGGATCGGCGCGATCTACCAGGACAGCCTGTCGTCCTTCGACCCGCGCTGGAGCGTCGGCCGGCTGCTGCGCGATGCGGGCGCGGAGTCGGTGCCGGCGCTGCTCGAGAGCGTCGGCCTCGCGCCGTCGCTGGAGCGCCGCTCGCCGCGCACCCTCTCCGGCGGCCAGCGCCAGCGCGTCTCGATCGCGCGCGCCCTGGCGACCCGCCCCGACGTCCTGATCTGCGACGAGCCCGTCTCGGCCCTCGACGTCTCGGTGCAGGCGCAGATCCTCGACCTGCTCGACGAGCTCCAGCGCCGCCACGGCCTCGCGCTGCTGCTGATCTCGCACGACCTCGGCGTCATCGCGCACATGAGCGACCGCATCGCCGTCATGCGAGACGGCCGCCTCGTCGAGTCCGGCCCGGCCGCCGCCGTCCTCGGCGCCCCGCGCGAGGACTACACCCGCCGCCTCCTGGCCGCCGCCCCCCGCCTCGACCGCCTCTGACGCGTTCGCGGGCGCACGACGTCGGCCCCTTTCCTGCTGGTCGAGTAGCCCCGCAGGGGCGTATCGAGACCCGCCCGTCTCAGCAGGGTGTGTCTGCAGACTCGTCTTCTGACGGTGGTGGATCTCGAGACGCCCGCTCCGCGGGCTACTCGATCAGCATGGATGTCCTGCGGGTCGAACTGAGGTCGCGTGCGCGCGCCCCGCTCACCGCAGCGGCCGCAGGAACTCCCGCACGTCCGCGACGAGCGTCTCCGGCTCCTCGAGCGCCGCGAGGTGCCCGCCGCGCTCGGGCACGTCCGTCCAGCGCACGATCGTGTGCGCGTCCTCGACGAAGCGCCGGATGCCGATGTCGTGCGCGAAGCAGAGCACCGCGGTCGGCACTCCCGAGTCCTCCGGGGGCGCACCCCAGTCGCCGCCCTGCGCGTAGCCGACCGACGCGGCCGAGCCCGCCGTCGCCGTGAACCAGTACAGCGAGGCGTTCCCGAGCAGCAGGTCCAGGCCCACGATCTCCTCGGCCGGCCTCGCCGCCGGATGCGTCCAGGCCTGGAGCTTGTCCAGCATCCAGGCCAGCTGCGCGACGGGGGAGTCGCTGAGCAGCTCGCCGACGAGTCCCGGCCGGGTCGACTGGAGGGCGATGTAGCCGTACTCCTCCGCCATGAAGGTGCGGGTCCGCCGCAGCCGGTCCTGCTCCAGCTCCGTCAGGGACGCGGCCGTCTCGTCGTCGACGTCGGTCGCGAAGCCGAGCGTGCCGTTCACGTGCACGCCGATCACCCGCTCCGGCGCCACCCGCGCCACCTCGGGCGAGATCCCCGCGCCGAGGTCCCCGCCCTGCACGGCGAAGCGGTCGTAGCCGAGCCGGTCCATCAGCGTCAGCCACGCCTCGGCGATCCGCCGCGTCGTCCAGCCGTCCGAGGCCAGCGGAGACGAGAAGCCGAAGCCGGGGATCGAGGGGATCACGACGTCGAAGGCGTCGGCCGCCTCGCCGCCGTGCGCGACCGGATCGGTCAGCGGGCCGATCAGTCCGAGGAACTCGAGGAACGACCCCGGCCAGCCGTGCGTCAGCAGCAGCGGCACGGCACCCGCCACGGCGGACCGCACGTGCGCGAAGTGGATCGTCTGCCCGTCGATCACCGTGCTGAACTGCGGCACCTCGTTCAGCCGCTCCTGGTACCGCGCCCAGTCGAACTCCGCCCAGGCCGACGCGAGCCGGCGGAGGGTGTCGGTCGGCACGCCGGTGTCCCAGTCGTCGCCGGGCAGCGGCTCGGGGAGCCGCGCGGCGCGGAGCCGGCGGCGGAGGTCCTCGACGTCGCTCCCGGCGATGTCGATGCGGAAGGGGAAGACGCTCTCTGCTTCGCTCATGCCCTCCACCCTGCCGACGAAGGCGGACAGAACGCGTCCTGGAACGTGGAGAACAGGGAGCCGGCCGGCGCGCCCTCTCATGCTGGTCGAGCAGCGCAGGGAGGGCCGCACGCCCCCTTTCCTGCTGGTCGAGTAGCCCCGCAGGGGCGTATCGAGACCCACCCGTCTCAGCAGGGCGTGTCTGCAGATTCGTCTTCTGACGGTGGTGGATCTCGATACGCCCGTTCCGCGGGCTACTCGATCAGCATGCGAGCTCGCCCTCGCTCCCCAGGACGCACCCGCCCGCCGCACCGGTGCCCCCGCAGGGCATCCCTCCCCAGGCCCCGGCGCCGTAGCGTGACAGGCATGACGAACGACCCCGAGGCGCGCGACTTCCTGACCTCCCGCCGGGCCCGGCTGACCCCCGAGCAGGTCGAGCTGCCCGCCGGCGGCCACCGGCGGGTCCCGGGCCTGCGCCGCAGCGAGGTGGCCCAGCTGGCCGGCGTGAGCATCGAGTACTACTCGCGGCTCGAGCGCGGCGACCTCCGCGGTGCGTCCGAGTCGGTGCTGACGGCGCTCGCCGACGCCCTGCGCCTCGACCGGGCCGAGCGCGAGCACCTCTTCGACCTCGCCCGCGCGGCCGAGCGCTCGCCGCTGCGCTCCCGCCGGCGCGCGCCTGCCGCCGTCCGGCCGAGCATGCGGCTCGCGGTCGAGTCGATCACCTCGGCCCCCGCCTTCGTCCGCAACGGCCGGCTCGACGTCCTCGTCGAGAACGACCTCTTCCGCGCGCTCTACGCCGACCTCTACGCGCTCCCGGAGCGCCCGGTCAACCTCGCCCGCTTCGCCTTCCTGCAGCGCGAGCTCGCGGAGGCGTTCTACCCGGTCTGGAGCACCGCCGCCGACATCACCGTCGGCATCCTCCGCACCGAGGCCGGCCGCGCCCCGCACGACGCCGAGCTCCAGGCGCTCGTCGGCGAGCTCTCCACCCGGAGCGACGAGTTCCGCACCCGCTGGGGTGCCCACGAGGTCCGCCACCACGCCAGCGGCAGCAAGCACTTCCACCACCCGATCGTCGGCGACCTGCACCTCAGCTACGAGGCGTTCGAGCCGCTGGGCGACCCCGGTCTCGACTTCCTCATCTACAGCGCGGAGCCCGGCTCGCCGAGCGACGACGCCCTGAAGCTGCTCGCGAGCTGGTCGGCGACGCAGAGCGCGCAGACGACCCCGGCCGCGCACCCCGCCCCCGCTGACAGGACCGCCGAGTGAACCGCCGCACCACCCTCCTCTTCGCGATCGCGGGCGGCGTCGCCGTCGGCAACCTCTACTGGGCCCAGCCGCTGCTCGACTTCCTCGCCGCCGACCTCGGCACGAGCACCGGATCCGCCGGCTGGCTCGTCACCGCGACGCAGCTCGGCTACGCCCTCGGCGTCCTCCTCTTCGTCCCGCTCGGCGACGTGCTCGACCGCCGCGTCCTCGTGCCCGCCGCGATGCTCTGCGCCTCCCTCGCGCTGCTCGCCTGCGCGCTCGCGCCCACCTTCGCCGTGCTCGTCGCCACTCTCGCGCTGGTCGGCCTGACCACCGTCGCCGGCCAGATCCTCGCCCCGCTCGCGGGCGACCTCGCCGACGACGCCACGCGGGGGAGGGTCGTCGGCACCGTCGTCTCCGGCATCCTGACCGGCATCCTCGTCTCGCGCACCGTCAGCGGCCTCATCGCGCAGGCCGCCGGCTGGCGCACCGTCTACGTCGTCGCAGCGGTCGCGGGAGTCGTGCTCGCCGTGCTGCTCGCCCGCGCCATCCCGTCGCTGCCGCCGCGGACCACGCTGCGCTACCCGGCGCTGATCGCCTGGGTCTTCGCGATCGTCCGGCGCGAGCGCTCGGTGCGCTGGAGCCTCGCCCTCGGCGGCACGTCCTTCGCCGTCTTCACGATGTTCTGGACGTCGCTGACCTTCCTGCTCAGCGCCCCGCCGTTCTCCTTCGACGTCGGCACGATCGGGCTCTTCGGCCTGATCGGCCTCGCCGGTGCGATCGCCGCCCAGCGCGCCGGCCACCTGCACGACCGCGGTCTGGCGCTCCCGGTGATCGGCATCGCCTGGGCGGCGGTGCTGGCGTCCTGGGTGATCGGCGGACTCGGCGGCCGCTCGATCGTCGCCGTGATCGTCGCGATCCTGGTGCTCGACATCGCGATCCAGGGGCACAACATCCTGGTCCAGTCCCGGATGTTCCAGGTCGACCCGTCCGCGCGCAGCCGCCTCAACACCGCGTTCATCACGACCAACTTCGTCTGCGGCGCGATCGGCTCGGCCCTCGCGTCCTTCCTCTGGACCCACGGCGGCTGGGGCGCGGTCTGCATCGCCGGCGCCGTGCTGAGCGGCTTCGCCCTCACGGTCTGGCTGCTGGGCCGCCGCTCCGGCCTGGTGCTCCCCGCGGCGCGGCCGGCGGTCTGAGCGGGGCCACCCCGACCGCGACCTCTGCTCAGCCCAGCCGGACCCCTCAGGCCAGCCGATAGGGCTCCCCGGGCGCCAGCACGTGCACCCGCTCCGGATGCGACACCGCGCGCAGCACGTCCGCCGGGTCGCCGTTGAACGGCGCGAAGTCCGGCGAGTCCACCGAGCCCCAGTGGTGCAGCAGCAGCTGCGACGTCGGATGCGCGTCCGCCATCTCGATCGCGCCCTCGAAGGTGAAGTGCCACTCGCTGTCCGAGAAGTCGAAGAGCATCACGTCCGGGCTCGGTCCGGTCAGGTGGTGCTCGCGGATCAGCCGCGAATCGCCGGGCGCCCAGACCGTGCCGTCGGCCGTCTCGAGCCAGAAGCCGCAGGCGTCCTCCTCCTCGAAGAAGCGCTGCCCCGGCTCGGGGAACGCGTTCTGCCAGGCGTGGTCGGCCGGGGTCAGCCGGACGCCGACGCCGCCGACCTCGAACGCGTCGCCGATCCCGTGCCCGTGGGCCGGCAGCCCCTCGGCGGTCATCTCCGAGGCGACGTAGCGCGTCGAGTGGAAGGCGTTCGTCACCGGCGCGAGCTCCCGGCAGGTCGGCCGGCTGAAGTGGTCGTTGTCGCTGTGAGTCACCAGCACCGCATCCAGCCGCGGCACGGCGGAGGCGGCGATCGGGAAGTCGATCAGCACCGGCATGTCGAAGCCGCCGAGCAGCGGGTCGATCATCAGCGACGTGCCGCGCGAGGTGAGCAGGAACCCGGCCATGCCGAGCCAGCGGAGCGTCGTGCCCCCGTCGTCCTCGAACACCTCGTCGCCGAAGGGGCAGGTCGGCCCCGCCACCGCCTGGCGGCGCTCGTCGTCCTGCGCGTGGGTCATCGTCGTCTCCGCTCGTCGAGGTCGTTCCGGGACCACCCTACGAGCGCTCCCCGCGCGAGCGAGGCCCTGCCGGAACGTGTACCGCCAGGGCCTGTCCCGCACGCCGACCCCGGCCTAGCGTGGCGGCGGAGGCGCCAGCCCGCCCCGCCCGTCCATCCGTCCAGGAAGAAGGACCCCGTGAACATCGAACCGTCGACGCCCTCCGTCAAGAACCCGCCCGAGCAGTTCGCCGGCGACGTCTGGCTCGACACGATCGTCGTGCCGCACGACGCCGACCAGCGCACCACGATGGCCCGGGTGCGCTTCGCCCCCGGCGCCCGCACCGCCTGGCACTCGCACGCCCGCGGCCAGTACCTGCACGTGACCTCGGGCGTCGCCCGCTTCGGCGGCCGCGACGGCACGGTCCTCGAGGTGCACGCCGGCCAGACCCTCTACACCCCGCCCGGCGAGGAGCACTGGCACGCCTCCGCGCCCGGCGTCTTCATGGAGCACCTCGCCGTCCTCGAGGCCGCCGACGACCCGTCGACCACCACGGCCTGGGCCGAGCACATCACCGACGCGGAGTACGAGGGGCGCTGACGGAGGCAGAACATCGGCTGAGACGCCTTCTCATCGCCCCTGAGCGATGAGCCGCACGCTCAGCCGATGCTCTGCAGCGACAACTTCCGGGGTGCTACTCGTACCGCAGCGACTGCACCGGATCCGCCCGTGCCGCCCGCGCGGCCGGCAGCGTCCCCGCCACGAACGCGATCAGCATCACCACGAGCACCACCGTCAGGATCGAGACCGGGTCGAACGCGATCAGGGTCAGCCCGGGCAGGTCCGAGAGCAGCGAGCCCGAGAGCACCCCGCTCAGCCCGGTCCCCGCCGCCACCGCCAGCAGCGCGCCGATCGCGCTGCCGAGGAAGCCGATGAACGCCGCCTCGATGCTGAAGAGCGCGAACACCCGTCCGCTGCCCATCCCCATCGCCTTCATCAGGCCGATCTCGCGGGTCCGCTCCTGCACGCTCATCAGCAGTGTGTTGACGATGCCGAAGCTCGCCGCCAGCAGCGCGATCACCGCGAAGGCGTTGAGCACCAGCACGATCCCGTCGACGACGGCCTTGATCGTGCCCAGCTGGTCCGCGACCGTGGTGCCGGTGTAGCCGGCGTCCGCGAGGCGGTCCTTCAGCGCGGTGACCTGCTCGTCGTCCGCCGCCGCGTCGAAGCGCACGCTCGCCTGGGCGAAGCGGTCGACCTGGTCCGCCGGCACGCCGATGCTCTGGGTCGTGAACAGCGCGTCGGTGAGCGCGTCGTTCGTGACGAGGCCCCCGCCCGCTCCCGCGATGCTCTCCTCCGCGACGCCGACGATCGTCGCCTCGACCACGTGCGGCGTCCGCTGCGCGTCGGTGATGCCGATCGACACGGTCGTCCCGACGGCCGCCGCGTCGTCCGCGAAGCCGAGCGGCTCGACGTAGGACACCGGCAGCACGGCCTGGAGCTGCGTCGACGCGTCGTCGAGGCCGGCCCCGGCGGCGAGCTGGACGGTCTGCCCCTCCACGAGGCTCCCGATCCCGATCACGTACTTCGCGCCGTCGCCGCCCGCCGCCACGTAGTCGGCCGAGATCGACTTCACCGCCTGCACGTCGAGCACGCCCTCGACTCCGGCGAGCGTGTCGAGGTCGGCCGGGGTCAGCGCGACGACGGTCTGCCCGGGAGGCCCGGCGGCCCCGCTCGCGATCGCGTCGGGGTCGTACTCGACCGGCCCGGAGCCGAGGCCCGTCGCCGACTCGGAGGTCTTCGACACCGTCATCACGTCCGAGGCGCCCACCCCGTCGACCGTGTCGTCGATGTAGGCGTTGATGCCGGTGCCGAGCCCGTTGGTGAGGGTCAGGGTGAACGCGCCGACGAAGATCGCGAGGATCGTCAGGAGCGTGCGCGTCCGGGAGCGGAAGGTGTTGGCGATCGCGGTCCCGATCAGGTCGACGGCCTTCATGCGGCCACCGCCGCGGAGTCCTCGACCAGCAGGCCGTCGCGGATCATCAGGCGCCGGTCGCAGCGCGCCGCCAGCTCCTCGTCGTGGGTGACCACAATCAGGGTGATGCCGTTCTCGCGGTTGAGCGCGAAGAGGATGTCCTCGACCACCCCGCCGGTCGTCGTGTCCAGGTTGCCGGTCGGCTCGTCCGCGAACAGGATGCGCGGGTTGTTGACGAGCGCGCGGGCGATGACCGTCCGCTGCTTCTGCCCGCCCGAGAGGTCGACGGCCCTGCTGCCGGCCTTGTCGTCGAGCTCGAGCTGCGCCAGCGCGGCGAGGCCGCGGCGCTTGCGCTCCGCCCGGCCGATCCCGGCGATCTTCATCGGCAGCACGACGTTGTCGAGCACCGACGCGTTCGGCGTGAGGAAGAACTGCTGGAAGACGAAGCCGAAGGTGCGGTTGCGGGTGACGTCGAGCCGGCGCCCCTTGAGCGTGCTCGTGTCCACTCCCTCGAGCTCGACCACGCCGGTGCTGGGCGCGTCGAGCAGCGCGAGCAGGTGCATCAGAGTCGACTTGCCCGAGCCGCTCTTGCCGACGATCGCGACGCTCTCGCCCTCCTGGATGTCGAAGCTCACGCCCTTCAGTGCCTCGAAGCGGTTCTGGCCTCGGCCGTACGACCTGCGGACGTCTCTCACCGAGATGATGGGCGTGCTCATGGGACTCCCTCCGCCGCCCGGCGGGTTCCGGGGCGGCCCCTCCAGCCTGGGCGGCGGCGCTCCCTCGCGCGTCCCTCGCAGGGTGTCCCCGCCGTACCGCGGTCGCGGTAGGCGGAGCACTGCGGCGGGGTGACGCCGCGGCGCGCGCACTCCGCCAGGATGTGGGGATGACGCCGCGGATGCAGGCCCACCCGCGGCTGCGGTCCCGGCTCGGCGACGCCCTCGCGGCCGCGATCATCGTCGCCGCGGCGTTCGCGCCGTTCCAGGGGTCCGCTCAGCGGCCCTCGGGCCTGCTCGAGTTCGCGATCGTGCTCGCGCCGGCGGTCCTGCTGCCGCTGCGGCGGCGCCGGCCGACCCCGGTGCTCGCGGCGATCGTCGTGCTGTCCGCCGCCGCGGCGGTCCTCGGACTGCTCGCGCCGGGCGTCGTCCTCGCGACGGCGATCGCGATGTTCGCGGTGACGAACCGCAGCTCCCGCCGGGTCGGTCTCGTCGTGACCGGGGTCACGGTGGTCGCGGTGGTGCTCCTGAGCGTCGTCGGCGCGGCGGTGAGCCCCCTCGACGCCCGGGCGGTGCAGTACGCCGTCACGGTGCTCTTCGCGGCGGCCGCCGGCGACGCCACGCGCTCCCGCCGCGAGTACATCGTCGCGGTGACCGAGCGGGCGGAGCGGGCCGAGCAGACCCGGGAGTCGGAGGCGCGGCGCCGCGTCAGCGAGGAGCGGCTGCGCATCGCCCGCGATCTGCACGACGCCGTCGCGCACCAGATCTCGGTGATCAGCCTCAACGCCGGGGTCGCGAGCTCCGCCCTCGACTCCCGGCCCGAGAAGGCGCGGGAGGCGCTGAGCACGATCCGCAGTGCGGCCCGGTCGGTCCTCGGCGAGATCGGCGACCTCCTCGAGGTCCTCCGCACCGACGAGGCGGCCGGCACGGCGCCCCAGCCCGGCCTCGACCGCCTCGACGAGCTCGTCCGCCGCTTCGGAGAGGACGGCCTGCAGGTGACCGTCCGCACCGAGGGCGCGCTCGACCGCGTCCAGGGGGCGGCCGATCTCGTCGCGTACCGCGTGGTCCAGGAGGCGCTCACCAACGCGCACAAGCACGGCGCCGAGCACCGCGCGCACGTCCTCGTCGCGGTGGCGGACGACCGCGTCGAGATCGTCGTGGCGAACCCGGTCGCGGCCGTCGCGGGTCCGGACCGCGAGCGCGGCAGCGGGCACGGGCTGCTCGGACTCCGCGAGCGGGTGGCCTCCGTCCGCGGCACGGTCGTGACGGGGGAAGTGGCGGGCGGCTACCGCGTGGCGGCGTCGCTGCCGCTGCCGCAGTCGCCCCCGCCGTCCGCGGCCGTCCCGCCCGCAGCGCCGCTCCCGGCCCCGTCGATCACAGAGGAGGACCCGCGATGACCACCGTCCTCGTCGTGGACGACCAGCCCCTGATCCGCCAGGCCGTCACCGACATCCTCGGCAGCGCGAGCGGCATCGAGGTCGTCGGCGAGGCGCGCACCGGCCGCGAGGCGGTCGAGCTGGCGACCCGCCTGCGCCCCGACGTCGTCCTGATGGACATCCGCATGCCCGAGCTCGACGGCATCGGCGCCACCGCGCTGATCTGCGCCGACCCGGAGCTCGCCGCGACGAAGGTCCTCATCCTCACGACCTTCGAGGAGGACGAGTACCTGATCGCCGCCCTGCGCGCGGGCGCCGGCGGCTTCCTCGGCAAGGGCGCCGAGCCGGAGGAGATCGCCGCCGCCGTCCGTGCCGTGCACGCCGGCGACAGCCTCCTCTCGCCCGCCGCGACCCGCAGCCTGATCACCCGCTACGTCCTCGCCCCGCCGGCGTCCCCGCCGCTCGTCGAGCCGCCGGAGTTCGCCCAGCTGACCGACCGCGAGCGCGAGGTCCTGCTGCTCGTCGCGCGCGGCCGCTCCAACCAGGAGATCGCGGACGACCTCGTCATCTCCCCGCACACCGCCAAGACCCACGTCAACCGCATCATGACCAAGCTCTCGGCCCACGACCGCGCCCAGCTCGTCATCGCCGCCTACGAGAGCGGCCTGCTGACCCCCGGCGCCTGAGGCGCCCGCCGAGGCGTCCTCGAACCGTCGAGGCGTCCCGCAGCACCCGGACGCCTCGACGGGAGCGGGACGTCGCGCGCGCGCGTCACGCCGGCGGCGGCACGCTCACGATCCGGTCGTCCTCCTCGCCCGGCGACCCGCGTCCGTCCGTGTTGCTCGTCACGAACCACAGGTCGCCGTCCGGCGCCGCCACCGCGTCCCGCAGCCGCCCGTACTCGCCGACGGCGTAGTCGGTCGAGGCCGACGGATCCGCGACCGGCACCGCGCGCAGCACCTCGCCGCGCAGGTTCGCCAGGTAGAGCACGCCGTCCAGCTCGGTCATCCCGCTCGGGCTGGCCGCGCCCGGCTCCCACTGCTGCACCGGATCGACGAAGCCGTCCTCGCCGGCGATCCCCTCCACCTCGGGCCAGCCGTAGTTCGCGCCGGGCTCGATCACGTTCAGCTCGTCCCAGGTGTCCTGCCCGAACTCGCTCGCGAACAGGGTGCCGTCCTCCGCCCAGGCGAGACCCTGCGGATTGCGGTGCCCGCTGCTCCAGACCAGCGACCCCGGGTACGGGTTGTCGTCGGGCACGGCGCCGTCGAGCGTCATCCGGAGGATCTTGCCGGAGAGCTCGTCGAGGTCCTGCGCCGCCTCGCGCCGCCCGGCGTCGCCGACGGTCGCGTAGAGCATGCCGTCGGGGCCGATCGCGATCCGCCCGCCGTCGTGCGTGCGAGCGGACGGGATGCCGTCGAGGATCGTCTCCGGCGCGCCGAGTGCGTACGCCCCGGCCTCGCGCTCGAGCGCGAACCGCTGGATCCGGTTGCCGTCGGCCGCGGTCGAGTAGGCGAACAGGGTCCGGCCGTCGACGGCCAGCCCGAGCAGCCCGCTCTCGCCCTCGGCGACCACGCCCTCGACGACACCGACCTCTCGGGTGCTGCCGTCCGCCGCGAGCTCGAGCACCCGTCCGCTGTCGCGCTCGCTGACGAGCGCCGTGCCGTCGTCGACGAAGACGACCGACCACGGCGCCTCGAGCCCCTCCGCGACGCTGCTCGCGCCGACGAGCTCGCGCGCCTCGGGGCCGGGAGCGGCGGGAGTCGTGCTGCAGGAGGCGAGCCCCACGCCGAGCGCGAGCGTCGCGCCGACGAGGGCCGAGCGGAGGACGGGACCGGTCATCCCCCCAGGCTGCCCGCCGAACCTTCGAGCCCTCTCAGCCGCTGCCGCGCCCGCCGCTAGCACCCCGACGGATCCCGCGCACCCCCACCGCATGTCGGACCTGCGGCGTAGCGTTGACGAGGTGATGCGCCCCCAGATCAGCACCCTCGGCCAGCTGCGCGCCTCCGGGCACGCGCAGAAGACCCTCCGCACCGAGATCCGCGACAACCTCCTCGACGCCCTCCGCGAGGGCCGCGACCCCTGGCCCGGCCTGCACGGCTTCCAGGACACCGTCATCCCCCAGGTCGAGCGGGCGGTGATCGCCGGGCACGACATCGTGCTGCTCGGCGAGCGCGGCCAGGGCAAGACCCGCCTCCTCCGCACGCTCAACGGCCTGCTCGACGAGTGGACCCCCGTCATCGAGGGCTCCGAGCTCGGCGAGCACCCCTACGAGCCGATCACCTCGATCAGCAAGCGCCGGGCGGACGAGCTCGGCGACGAGCTGCCCGTCGCCTGGCGCAGCCGCGAGGAGCGCTACGTCGAGAAGCTGGCCACGCCGGACACGAGCGTCGCGGACCTCATCGGCGACGTCGACCCGATGAAGGTGGCCGAGGGCCGCAGCCTCGGCGATCCGGAGACCATCCACTTCGGCCTCATCCCGCGCAGCCACCGCGGCATCGTCGCGATCAACGAGCTGCCCGACCTCGCCGAGCGCATCCAGGTCGCGATGCTCAACGTGATGGAGGAGCGCGACATCCAGATCCGCGGCTACGTCCTGCGCCTGCCGCTCGACGTGCTCGTGGTCGCCAGCGCCAACCCCGAGGACTACACGAACCGCGGCCGGATCATCACCCCGCTCAAGGACCGCTTCGGCGCCGAGATCCGCACCCACTACCCGACCGCGCTGGTCGACGAGATCGCGGTGATCCGCCAGGAGGCCGACCTCGTGGCCACCGTCCCGGACACGCTGATCGAGATCCTCGCCCGCTTCACCCGGGCCCTGCGCGAGTCGTCCTCGGTCGACCAGCGCAGCGGCGTCAGCGCCCGCTTCGCCATCGCCGGCGCCGAGACCATCGCCGCCGCCGCGCTGCACCGGGCCACGCGCCGCGGCGAGGAGGAGGCGGTCGCCCGCCCGATCGACCTCGAGACCGCGGTCGACGTGCTCGGCGGCAAGATCGAGTTCGAGTCGGGGGAGGAGGGCCGCGAGGACGAGATCCTCGACCACCTCCTCCGCCAGGCCACCGCCGAGACGGTCCGCGCGCACCTGCGCGGGCTGGACCTCACCCCCCTCGTGACCGCCGTCGAGAACGGCGCGATGATCACGACCGGCGAGCAGGTGACGGCCGAGGAGTTCCTCGCCGCCCTGCCCGTGCTCGGCGAGTCGGCCCTCTACGACGACATCGCCGACCGCCTCGAGGCCACCGGCTCCGGCCGTCGCGCGGGCGCCGTCGAGCTCGCCCTCGAGGGCCTCTACCTCTCGCGCAAGCTCAGCAAGGAGACGGGCGGGGGCGAGGCCGTCTATGGCTGAGCCGCTGCGCATCGGAGCGGCGCAGCCCGCCGGAGGGCCCGCGCGTGCCTAGGGGCAACCGCCGGCTCGGGCGCGACGCCCGCTACTCCCGCTATGACGGCGGTCCCGACCCGCTCGCCCCGCCCGTCGACCTGGCCGAGGCGCTCGACGCCATCGGCGAGGACGTCATGGCCGGCACCTCGCCCGAGCGCGCCATGCGCGAGTTCCTCCGCCGCGGCGGCCGAGACGCCCAGGGTCTCGACGACCTCGCCGCCCGTGTCGCCGAGCGCCGGCGCGAGCTGACGCAGAAGCACGGCCTCGACGGCACCCTCCGCGAGGTCCGCGAGCTGCTCGACCGCGCCGTCCTCGCCGAGCGCAAGCAGCTCGCCCGCGACACGCAGATGGACGACGGCGACCGCGCCCTCGCCGAGATCCAGCTCGACAGCCTCCCGCCCTCGCCGGCGGCCGCGGTCTCCGAGCTCTCCGACTACCGCTGGCAGAGCCCCGAGGCGCGCGCCGACTTCGAGAGGATCAAGGAGCTGCTCGGCGCCGAGATGCTCGAGCAGCGCTTCGAGGGCATGAAGCAGGCCCTCGAGAACGCGAGCGACGAGGACCGCGCGGCGATCGACGCGATGCTGCGCGACCTCAACCAGCTCCTCGAGGCGCACGCCCGCGGCGAGGACACCCCCGAGCAGTTCGACGCCTTCATGGCCCAGCACGGCGAGTACTTCCCCGAGCGGCCCGAGACCGTCGACGAGCTGATCGACACCCTGGCCGCCCGCGCCGCCGCGGCCCAGCGGATGCGCAACTCGATGACCCAGCAGCAGCGCGACGAGCTCGACGCCCTCGCCCAGCAGGCGTTCGGCACGCCCGAGCTGATGCAGTCGCTCGGGCAGCTCGACGAGACGCTGAGGGGCCTGCGCCCCGGCGAGGACTGGGGCGGCTCCGAGCGGATGGACGGCGAGCAGGGCCTCGGCCTCGGCGACGGCACCGGCGTCTTCCAGGAGCTCGCCGACCTCGACGCCCTCGCCGACCAGCTCGCGCAGCCGCACGAGCGCTCGAACCTCGACGACCTCGACCTCGACCTGCTGGCCCGCCGCCTCGGCGACGACGCGGCGGTCGACGCGCAGACCCTCAAGCGCCTCGAGAAGGCGCTGCGCGACTCCGGCACCCTGCGCCGCGGTTCGGACGGCGCGCTCACCCTCACTCCGAAGGCCATGCGCCAGCTCGGCAAGGCGCTGCTGCGCGACATCGCCGACACGATGTCCGGCCGCCAGGGCGCGCGCGACGTGCGCCGGGCCGGCGCCGCGGGCGAGCGCTCCGGCGCGACCCGGCAGTGGGAGTTCGGCGACACCGAGGCGTGGGACGTCACCCGCACCCTCACCAACGCGCTGACCCGGACCGCCGGCGACGGCCGCGAGACCGGCTCCGGCGTCCGGATCGAGATCGGCGACGTCGAGGTGCAGGAGACGGAGGCGCGGACCCAGGCCTGCGTCGCCCTCCTCGTCGACACCTCGTTCTCGATGGCGATGGACGGCCGCTGGGTGCCGATGAAGCGCACCGCGCTCGCCCTCCACACGCTGATCTCGAGCCGGTTCCGCGGCGACGAGCTGCAGCTGATCGCGTTCGGCCGCCAGGCCGAGGTGATGGACGTCGAGCAGCTCGTCGGCCTCGACGCCGAGTGGGAGAAGGGCACCAACCTGCACCACGCCCTGCTGCTGGCCAACCGGCACTTCCGGAAGCACCCCAGCGCGCAGCCGGTGCTGCTGATCGTCACCGACGGCGAGCCGACCGCGCACCTGGAGCCCGACGGGCAGATCTACTTCGACTACCCGCCTGACCCGGTGACCGTCGCCGTGTCCGTCCGCGAGCTCGACGCCTCCACCCGGCTCGGCGCGCACACCACGTTCTTCCGGCTCGGGGACGACCCGGGGCTCGCCCGCTTCATCGACTCGCTCGCCCGCCGGGTCGGCGGCTCGGTCGTGAACCCGGAGGCGGACGACCTCGGCGCGGCCGTCGTCTCGTCCTACCTCGGCGCGCGCGGGGCGGCTCCCGGCGGGCGACCGCCCGGCGACGAGCTGTTCGGCCGCGGCTGGGGCTTCTAGCGGCGGGGCTTCCAGCGGCTGCGGCTTCCAGCGCCTCTGGCTTCCAGCGCCTCGGGCTTCCAGCGCCTCGGGCGTCCGGTCGCCCGGTGCTCCCGGGCGCCCGGCCCGCCGGACGCGGTCAGAACAGCGGCCACGGCACGGCGGGCATGCTGCCGCGCGGCGCCGGGAAGCGGCCGGAGGAGCGCAGCCGGTCGCAGCGCTTCGCGAACGTGGCGATCTCCTCGTCCAGCAGCAGCTCGGACAGCGCCGCGCCGAGCGGGCCGTCGATCGCCGAGCGCAGGCGCTGCAGCGCCGCGAGCTCGTCGTCGGTCAGCGGCTCGCCGACCCAGCCCCAGAGCACCGTGCGCAGCTTGTGCTCGACGTGGAAGGTCAGGCCGTGGTCGACCCCGTAGCGGTGACCGCCCGGCATCTCGAGCACGTGCCCGCCCTTGCGGTCCGCGTTGTTGACCACGACGTCGAAGACGGCCATCCGCCGCAGCGCCGCCGAGTCCTCGTGCACGAGCGAGATGTCGCGGTCCTCGGCGTCGCTGCCGTCGAGGACGTGCCGCCAGCCCGCGGGCACCGCGTCGGCGGGCACCAGGTCGACGGCGTCCTGCTCCGGATCGATGTCCTGCCAGAGCTGCACCATGCCGATGCCCAGCGGACCCTCGCGGAGCCAGGTGCGCGGCACGACGCTCCAGCCCAGCGCCTCCGAGGCGAGGTAGGCCGACACCTCGCGGCCCGCGAGCTGCCCGTCCGGGAAGTCCCAGAGCGGCTTCTCGCCGGCGACCGGCTTGTAGACGACGGAGGTGCCGCCGATGCTGCCGAGGAACGTCGCGTTCGAGGCGACCGTGATCCGGCCGGTGAGCTCGAGCTCGCCGCTCTGCAGCTCCGCATCGTCGGGCAGCTCGGAGCCGCCGGGCGGCCCGGAGCCGCTCGGCGGCTCGTGCTCGGCGGACGGCTCGGACGCGTCGGTCATGTCAGAGGGCAGTCGTGCCCGTCGGGGTCCATCGGCTCGCCGCAGCGCGGGCAGAGCGGACGGCCGGCGCCGACGATCTCGAGCGTCCGCTTGGCGAAGGCGCGGGCGGTGCCGACCGGGATCCGCACCTGCAGCATCTCGTCGGGCAGCGTCGGGGAGTCGTCGATGCTGAGGTCGTCCTCGTCGTCGCCCTCGACCACCGGGTAGGCCTCGATGACCACCTGCGCCGTCGACGGGTCCCAGCCGAGGCTGAGGCTGCCGACGCGGAACTCGGCCGCGACCGGCTGGTCGAGCGGCTCGTTGTCGACGAGCTCGGGCGGAGTGCCGGGCGGCACACTCGCCGGGTTGCCCTCGGCGGACATCAGCTGGTCGAGGATCTCGTCGATCTTCTCGGCGAGCAGGGCGGACTGCTGCTTCTCCAGCCCGACGCTGACGACGCGCGGACCGGTGCGGGCCTGCAGGTAGAAGGAGCGGGAGCCGGGGGAGCCGATCGTCCCCACGACCACGCGGTCGGGCCAGTCGAATCCGTGCACGATGGGCATGCCCCCAGTCTACGAGCGCCCGCCTGGCCCGCCCCTGCACGCGAAGGAGACGCCCTTGCGGGCGCCGCCCCTTCTTGCTGATCGAGCAGCGAAGCCGTTTCGCGTCTCGGTGGTGAGGGAAAGGACGCGCGGCGCCACTTTCCTGCTGGTCGAGCAGCCCCGCAGGGGCGTATCGAGACCCACCACCGTCAGCAGGGCGGTTCTGCAGACTCGCGTTCTGACAGTGGTGGATCTCGATACGCCCGCTCCGCGGGCTACTCGATCAGCATGGATCTCCCCTACGTATCAGGTGATCTCTCCTAGGAGATCCACCCCGCACACCATCAGCTGATGCTGTGCGCCGCTACTCGTGCCCCGCCCCGCCCCCGACCGGCGCCTCGGCCTCGGCCGGCGCCGGCGCGCGCAGCCAGCCCAGGTCGCCGGCCTCCGTGTTCATCGCGATCACATCGGGTCGCCCCGCGCCGTAGCGGATCATCGACACCGACGCCGGCCCGACCGACAGCCGCTGGAAGAGGTCGAGGTGCATGCCGAGCGCGTCGGCCAGCACCGCCTTGATGATGTCGCCGTGGCTGACCGCCGCCCACACCGCGTTCGCCCCGTGCTCCGCCGCCACCGCCGCGTCGTGCCGACGGATCGCCGCGACAGAGCGCGCCTGCATCCCGGCGAGCCCCTCGCCGCCGGGGAAGACCGCCGCCGACGGCTGGTTCTGCACCACCGACCACATCGGCTCCTTCGCGAGGTCCCGCAGCGAGCGCCCCTGCCACTCCCCGTAGTCGCACTCGGTGATCCCCTTCTCGATCGGCGTCGCCGGCGAGCCGTCCTGCCGCTCCAGCAGGTACCGCGCCGTCTGCCGGCAGCGCTCGAGCGGACTCGACACGACCGCGGCGAGCGGGACCGCGGCCAGCCGCTCCCCGGTGCGCGCGGCCTGGGTGCGGCCGACGTCGTCGAGGCGGACCCCGGCGGTGCGTCCGGCGAGGATCCCGGCGGTGTTGGCCGTGGTGCGCCCGTGACGGACGAGGAGGAGCGTGGGCATGCGGCTCAGCCTAGACACGCCCCCTCCGCCCCTCCTCCGGAGCCCGCCCCACCTCCGGCTCGCTGTCCCACCTCCGGCTCGCCGAATCCGCCGGTTCGAGCGAGCCGAGCGCGCTTCCACGAGCCCGAGGTCATCCGCCCGGCTGCCCGGCCCCTCCTCCCCGCGACTGATGCCGCCGACGCCGCCCCTCGCTACCGTGGACGAGCGGCCGCCCACCGCGGCCCCGAGGACACCTGCACCGAAGGGACTCCCATGGACGGGACGAACGGCACGACGCCGACCGGCACCCCGCAGCACGATCCGGCCGTCGCGCAGGACGCGGCGATCGACACCACCGCGACCGACAGCACCACCGGCACCGCGACTCCCGCCCCCGCCTGGGCCGCCCCCGACGCCACCGGCCGCCAGGACGAGATCGCCCTCCGCATCCGCGGCCTCCGCAAGCGCTTCGGCGACAAGGAGGCCGTCGCCGGCATCGACCTCGACGTGCCGGCCGGCTCCTTCTTCGGCCTCGTCGGCCCCAACGGCGCCGGCAAGACGACCACGCTCTCGATGGCGACAGCCCTGCTCCGCCCCGACGCGGGGACCGTCACCATCCACGACGTCGACGTCTGGCGCGACACCCTCGCCGCCAAGCGGCTGATCGGCGTGCTCGCCGACGGCGTCAAGCTCTTCGACCGCCTCACCGGCCTGCAGCTGATCACCTACTACGGGCTGCTCTGCGGCATCGACCGCCCGACCGTCCTCGAGCGCGCGAACGACCTGCTCGCCCTGCTCGGCCTCGACCCGGCCGACCGCACCCTCGTCGTCGACTACTCCGCCGGCATGACGAAGAAGATCGCGCTCGCCTGCGCCCTGGTCCGCGCCCCGCGCCTGCTGGTGCTCGACGAGCCGTTCGAGTCCGTCGACCCGGTCTCCGCCGCGAACATCCGCGACATCCTCACCGGCTACGTCGCCTCCGGCGGCACCGTCATCGTCTCGAGCCACTCGATGGACCTCGTCGAGCGGATGTGCGACCGCGTCGCCGTCATCGCCGACGGCCGCGTCCTCGCCGCCGGGACGCTCGAGGAGGTCCGCGCCGGCTCCAGCCTCGAGGAGCGCTTCGTCGACCTCGTCGGCGGCCGCACCCACCAGGAGGGCCCGGCATGGTTGCGCATCTCCTGAGGCTGCGCCTGCTGCTGCTGCGCAACACGCTCACCCGCAACGTCTGGCAGCTGATCGGCGTGATCGTCGGCGGGCTCTACGCGGTCGGCGTGCTCGGCCTGGTGGTCGTCGGGCTGATCGCGCTCGGCGCCTCCGACCCGGCGTTCGCGAACGTCGCCCTGATCCTCGGCGGGTCCGCGCTGCTGCTGGGCTGGGTGCTCGGTCCGATCTTCGTCTCCGGCTCGGACCAGAGCCTCGACCTGCCGACCCTGGCGACCTTCCCGATCCCGCTCCGGACGCTGATGCTCGGCCTCGCGGCCGCCGGTCTCGCCGGCGTCCCGGGGATCGTCACCGCGCTGGGCGCGCTCGCCTCGGCCGCGGCGTGGTGGAGCCACCCCGTCGGCATCCTCCCCGGACTCGTCTCGGCGGTGATCGGCGTCGCGACCTGCGTGGTCGCCTCGCGCCTCATCGGCGCGCTGACCACGGGCCTCGGCTCGAGCCGCCGCTACCGCGAGGTGATCGGCGGAGTCGTCCTCGTGGTCGTGATCCTGCTGGGGCCGCTGCTGATCGGGGTGACCACCGTCATCAGCGACGGCCTCGACGTCCTCCCCGTCGTCGCCTCGGCCCTCGGCTGGTCGCCGCTCGGTGCGATCTGGGGCGTCCCCGGCGCGATGGTCGCGGGGGAGTGGGCGGTCGCCCTCGCCCGCTTCGCGATCGGAGTCGCCACGCTCGCCGTCGTGGTGCTGCTCTGGGCCCGGGCGCTCCGGCACGCGCTGGCCGAGCCCGCCGCGTCCTCCTCGCAGGCCGCCTCGGGCGCGCAGGGCATCGGACTGCTCGGCCGCTTCCCCGGCACCCCGACCGGCGCGATCGCCGCGCGGGCCCTCGGCTACTGGTGGCGCGATCCGCGCTACAGCCGCGGCCTGCTGGTGATCCCCGCGGTGGTCGTGCTGGCCGTCTTCTACAGCGCGCTGCAGGGCGGCGGCTCGATGCTGGTCGTCCTCTCCTCCCTCTTCATCGCGCTGATCTTCGGGGTGACCCTCTGCGCCGACGTCTCCTACGACGGCACCGCCTGGGCCGCGCACGTCAGCTCCGGAGTCGCGGGCTCGGCCGACCGCGCCGGCCGCGTCATCGCCGCCGGGCTGATCGGCGTGCCGGCCGTGCTGATCGTCGCCGTCGGCACCTGCCTCTACGCGGGTCGGCCGGAGTCGATCCCCGCCGTCCTCGGGATGTCGCTCGCGCTCGTGCTCAGCGGCTTCGGCGTCTCGAGCGTCGCCTCGGCGCTGGTCGTCTACCCGGTGCCCGCCCCCGGCGACAGCCCGCTGAAGACCCCGCCCGGCTCCGGGATGATCTCGAGCGTCGTGATGCTCGGCAGCATGGGCGCGACCGCGCTGCTGTCGCTGCCGTCGCTCGTCCTCGGCACGGTCTCGCTGGTCGGCGGGAGCGTCGGCCTCGGTCTCGCCGCGCTCGCCGCCGCCCTGGTGCTCGGCACGGTCTTCGCCCTCGTCGGCATCCGCGTCGGCGGCCGCGTCCTCGACCGCCGCGCCCCGGAGCTGCTCTCCGCCCTGGTGACCATCGGCTGACCCGCACGCTCCGTCGCCGCCCACCCCACCCCCTCTCCACTCCCCAGAAGTCGCGGTAGTCGCGCCCGACTACCGCGACTTCTGGAAGGTCGCGCGGCCCTCCACGCTCCGAGCCAGGCGGAGACGCGTCGAGTACGCAGTAGTTGCGGTAGTCGCCGTCGACTACCGCGACTTCTGGAGGGTCGCGCGGCCGCGCGGGCGCGGACCGGGCGAGCAGCCGCGAGCGGCCGGTCGGCGCGGCAGGATGGGGGCATGCGCAGCCTCGAAGTCCTCCTCGACCCGGAGTCGGAGGCCCGGATCCGCGGCCAGTGGGAGGCGCTCGAGGCGGCCGGCATCCCGAGCCTCGCGCTGCACACCTCAGCCAGCAACCGCCCGCACCTCACCCTCCTCGCCGGCCCCGAGCTGACCCCGCCGCTGCCGGGCGCGCTCGGCGAGCTCCCGGCGACCGTCGAGCTCGGCGCCGTGCTGCTGTTCCCGCACGCCGGCCGCTTCGTGCTGGCGTGGGGAGCCGTGCGCTCGCCCGCCCTCGACGCCCTGCACGCCCGCGCGACCGAGCTGATGCCGGGCGCCGTGCCCACCTCGCTCCCCGAGTCCTGGACCCCGCACATCAGCGTGTCCCGCCGACTCCGCGCCGAGCAGCTCGCCCAGGCCGTCCCCCTTCTCGGCGAGCCCTTTCCCGTCGGTCTCGCGAGCATCCGCTTCTGGGACGGTGACACCAAGACGATCACCGACCTCTGACACCGCCGGCCTCTCACCCCGCCCGCCGGCCTCTCGCCCCGCCCGCAGGCTCCTCGCTCGCCCGCTTCCCGCCGACCTTCGGCTCGTGAGTCCACCTCCGGCTCGTGCAATCGACCGGTTCCTGCGTGCCGAAGGTGTTTCCGCGTGCCGAAGCCGCTTCCCGCTCACGTTCGGCTCGCGATTCCACCTCCGGCTCGCGGAATCGACCGGTTCCCGCGTGCCCGAGGCCGTATCGCGAGCCGGAGGCACTCCAGCCGCCGCCACCCCGCCGCGCCCGCCCCTCCTCCCCAACCCCGCATCCGCCGCGACCGTCCCCAGAACGCCGCTCGCCCGGGGCCGCGTCGGAGGCGGCGGGTAGAGTTCCACGGGTGACAGAGCCCACCGCGACCGCCCTCTCGACCGCCGAGCTCCCGACCGCGGACGCCGGGGCCGGGTCCTCCGCCGCGGCCCAGGAGATCCTCGAGCGGGTCTTCGGCTACGGCTCGTTCCGCGGCGAGCAGCAGGCCATCGTCGAGCAGGTCATCGGCGGCGGCGACGCGGTCGTGCTGATGCCCACCGGCGGCGGCAAGTCGCTCTGCTACCAGATCCCCTCGATCGTCCGGCCGGGCACCGGCGTCGTCGTCTCACCGCTGATCGCCCTGATGCAGGACCAGGTCGACGCCCTGCGCGCGAACGGCGTGCGCGCCGAGTTCCTCAACTCCACCCAGGACATGGGCGAGCGCCAGCGCGTCGAGCGCGCCTACCTCGACGGCGAGCTCGACCTTCTCTACGTCGCCCCCGAGCGCCTCGGCAACGAGGGCACCAAGCAGTTCCTCGCCCGCGGCCGCATCGCCCTGTTCGCGATCGACGAGGCGCACTGCGTGAGCCAGTGGGGCCACGACTTCCGCCCCGACTACCTCGCCCTCGGCGAGCTCGCCGAGCGCTGGCCCGACGTCCCGCGCATCGCCCTCACCGCGACCGCCACCGAGGCGACCCACCGCGAGATCACCACCCGCCTGCACCTCGGCGCGGCCCGCCACTTCATCTCCAGCTTCGACCGCCCCAACATCCAGTACCGGATCGTCAACAAGGTCGAGCCGCGCAAGCAGCTGATCGACTTCCTCAAGCGGGAGCACGCGGACGACGCGGGCATCGTCTACGCGCTCTCGCGCAAGAGCGTGGAGGCGACGGCCGAGGCCCTGCGCGCGGCCGGCTTCGACGCCGTCGCGTACCACGCGGGTCTCGACGCCCGAGTCCGGGCCGCCGCGCAGTCGCGCTTCCTCCGCGAGGAGGGAGTCATCGTCTGCGCCACGATCGCGTTCGGCATGGGCATCGACAAGCCCGACGTCCGCTTCGTGGCGCACATCGACCTGCCGAAGTCGGTCGAGGGCTACTACCAGGAGACGGGTCGCGCCGGTCGCGACGGCCTGCCCTCCACCGCCTGGCTCGCCTACGGCCTGCAGGACGTCGTCCAGCAGCGCCGGATGATCGACGAGTCGCCGGGCGACCTCGCGCACCGACGGCGGATGTCCGCGCACCTCGACGCGATGCTCGCCCTCTCCGAGACGGTGCAGTGCCGCCGGATGAACCTCCTCGCCTACTTCGGCCAGGAGAGCACCCCCTGCGGCAACTGCGACACCTGCCTCGAGCCGCCCGCCTCGTGGGACGGCACGGTCGCCGCGCAGAAGTTCCTCTCGACGGTCGTCCGGCTGAAGCGCGAGCGCAACCAGCAGTTCGGCGCCGGCCACATCATCGACATCCTCCGCGGCAAGACCACGCCCCGGACGACCCAGCACAAGCACGACACGATCGCCACCTGGGGCATCGGCGCCGACCTCAGCGACACCCAGTGGCGCGGGGTCGCCCGCCAGCTGCTCGCGCAGAGCCTGCTCGGCGTGAACGACGACGGCTTCGGCACGCTCGTGCTGACCCCCGAGTCGTCGTCCGTGCTGAGCGGCGAGCGCAAGGTCGAGCTGCGGCAGGAGCCCGAGCGCCCCGCGCGCTCGAGCGGCTCGTCGCGCTCCGGCCGCTCCACCGTCTCCGACCTCTCAGCCGAGGCGCAGCCCCTGTTCGAGCGGCTCCGGGAGTGGCGCGTCGCCCAGGCCCGCGCGCAGTCGGTCCCGGCCTACGTCGTCTTCAACGACGCGACCCTCCGCGAGATCGCCACGGTCGAGCCGACCACGATCGACGCCCTCAGCGTCATCGGCGGCGTCGGGCAGAAGAAGCTGATCACCTACGGCGCGGCGGTGCTCGCCGTCGTCGCCGGGGAGACGCCCGAGATCGCCGAGCCCGACGCGAACCAGGAGCCGGCTCCGGCGCGCCGCCAGCCCGCCGCCCGGTCGACGGCTGCCCGCTCGTCCGGCGCGCGCCCGTCCTTCGGAGGCGAGCGCTCCGGTCCGCCGGTGTCCTCCGCCCCGCCCGAGGACGACTGGGTCCCGCCGGAGGAGCCCGACGAGGACCCCGGCTGGGACACCTACTGAGGCGCGGCGGCGCTGGAACGCCGGCAGCGCCGACCCCGCGGTCGGCCTGAGCGTCGCCGTCAGCCGTCGCCGTCAGCCGTCCGCGCCGGTCGAGGCCATCCAGCCGCCGAGCAGGGTGCAGCCGAAGGACAGGGCGAGCCCCGCGATCGGCACCCAGAAGGCGATCCGCCGCACCACCAGCAGCACGATCGAGACGGCGATCGCCGCGAGGAACGGGACCCATACCCCGCCGGCCGCGACGAGCACGCCCCAGCCGATCAGGTCGCCGTTGCAGTCGTTCGCGCCCATGCACGCGTCGCTCGCCATCGCGAAGAACAGCCCGAAGTAGGACAGCAGCAGGGTGACGGCGCCCGCTCCCAGGATCAGCGCCACGGTCAGCACCAGGTCCCACACCCGCACCGGGCGCCGCTGCCGAGCCGGGCTCCACGGTGTGCCGGGCCCCGACGGCCGGGCCGACTCCAGCGCCTGCACCGCCTCCATCGAGGTGGGCGGCCGCCAGTCCGGCCGGTCCTCCCGTCGGGGCGGCGGAGGCGGAGGCAGCTGCGGCTCGCTCATGCCCCGAGCCTAGCCACGCCCCTCCCGCCACCCCGGGTCCCCTCATGCTGGTCGATCAGTCCCGCGGGGGAGTATCGAGACCCACCCGCTTAGGCACGAAGGCTCTGCAGACCCGAGGTCCACCACCGGCGGATCCGCGTCCCGCCACGCTGGCAGGTTCCGACAACCCGCGCCCGCTCGCTCCCGCCGCCCTTTGTGGCCGCGCGACGGAACGTTTCCGGGATGCACCGGCCCGACCTACCGTGCAGGAGCACCGCCTCCCGACGCACTGCAGCGCCGGGATCGACCGCTCGATCCACCCCACCGGCCGATCGCGAGCGGTCCGAACCGAAGACGGTCGAAGGGATCCTCCTCATGAGCACCACTGCGCCCCGCCCCCACTCCGCCGCGGACGCCGCCGACCGCGCCGGAACCCGCACCCGGGTCCGCCGCTCGCGCTCCGGCCCGATCACCCCGACCCCGCCTGTCGACGTGCTCGGCAGCGAGGTCGACGCCCGGCTCGACGAGGACGGCGCCCCCGGAGTCGACGTCGCCGCCCTCGGTGAGCTGCTGCTCGGCGACTGGCGCGAGCAGCGCCTCGCGACCCGTGCCCTCACCTCCCGCCCCGAGCTGCACCGGACCGACGGCCTCCCGATGGCCGAGCACCGCGCGCGGGTCACGCAGCAGATGAGCATCCTCGCGGCGGAGGGCGGTGTGCACCGCGCCTTCCCGGTCGCCCTCGGCGGCGACGCCGACCACGGCGGCAACATCGCCGGCTTCGAGGAGCTGGTCACCGCCGACCCGTCCCTGCAGATCAAGTCCGGCGTGCAGTGGGGCCTCTTCGGCGCCGCCGTCCTGCACCTCGGCACGCAGGCGCACCACGAGAAGTGGCTGCCCGGCATCATGAGCCTCGAGATCCCCGGCGCCTTCGCGATGACCGAGACCGGGCACGGCTCCGACGTCGCCTCGATCGCGACCTCCGCGACCTTCGACGAGGAGGCCGGCGACTTCGTCCTGACCACCCCGTTCCGCGCCGCGTGGAAGGACTACCTCGGCAACGCCGCCGTCGACGGCCGCGCCGCCGTCGTCTTCGCCCAGCTCGTCACCCGCGGCGTGAACCACGGCGTGCACGCGTTCTACGTGCCGATCCGCGACGACGAGGGTGCCTTCCTCCCCGGCGTCGGCGGCGAGGACGACGGTCTCAAGGGCGGCCTGAACGGCATCGACAACGGCCGGCTGCACTTCGACCACGTCCGCGTGCCGCGCGAGAACCTGCTCAACCGCTACGGCGACGTCGCGGCCGACGGCAGCTACTCCTCGCCGATCGCGAGCCCGGGCCGCCGCTTCTTCACCATGCTCGGCACGCTCGTGCAGGGCCGCGTCTCGCTCGACGGCGCCTCGGTCGCCGCCTCGAAGATCGCGCTGACCATCGCGGTCACCTACGGCGACCAGCGCCGGCAGTTCACCGGCGGAGGCGACCGCGAGGAGGTGCTGCTCGACTACCAGCGGCACCAGCGCCGGCTGCTGCCGCGCCTGGCGACCACCTTCGCGGCCGGCTTCGCGCACGACCGGCTGCTGCGCGCCTTCGACGACGTGTTCTCGGGCAGGAACGACACGGACGAGTCGCGGCAGGATCTCGAGACGCTGGCCGCGGGCCTCAAGGCGCTCTCGACCTGGCACGCCCTCGACACCCTGCAGGAGGCGCGCGAGGCCTGCGGCGGCGCCGGCTTCCTCGCCGAGAACCGGCTCACCCAGCTCCGCGCCGACCTCGACGTCTACGCGACCTTCGAGGGCGACAACACCGTGCTGCTGCAGCTCGTCGCCAAGCGCCTGCTGACCGATGTCGGCCGCCGCTTCAAGAACGCGCAGCCGGGGGAGCTGGCCCGCTACGCCGTCGGCCAGGTCGCCGGAGCGACGGTCAACAACTCCGGGCTGCGGCGGCTCGCGCAGGTCGTCGCCGACCGCGGCTCGACGGCCCGCTCGGTCGGCCAGCTCCGCGACGAGCAGCGCGAGCTGCTGACGGACCGCGTCGAGAGCATGGTCTCGGGAGTCGCGTCGCGCCTGCGCTCGGCGTCGAAGCTGCCCGCCGACGAGGCCGCCCGCCTCTTCAACGCGCACCAGAGCGAGCTGATCGAGGCCGCCCGCGCCCATGCGGAGCTGCTGCAGTGGGAGGCGTTCACCGAGGCGCTCGCCTCGATCGAGGACGACGGGACGCGCACGGTGCTGACCTGGCTCCGCGACCTGTTCGGCCTCGAGCTGATCGAGAAGCACCTCGCCTGGTATCTCCTGCACGGCCGGCTCTCCTCGCAGCGGGCGCTCGCCGTCACCTCCTACATCGACCGCCTGCTCGCGCGGCTGCGCCCGCACGCCGGCGACCTGGTCGCCTCGTTCGGCTACCGCCCCGAGCACATCCGCGCGTCGATCGCGAGCGGCGCCGAGGCCGCCCGCCAGGAGGAGGCGCACGCCTGGTACGAGGCCGCCCGCGCCGCCGGCACCCTCCCCACCCCCGAGAAGTCGCCGAAGCGCTGACCCCCTCCGCGAGATGCCACTTGTGCACGCGACACGCCGTGAGAAGCGTGCACAAGTGGCATCTCGCGACCGGCGTCAGCGCTCCAGGAAGGCCAGGGCGGCGTCGCGCTCGGCGCGCAGCTCGAGCACGGACTCGTCGATCTTGGCGCGCGAGTGGGCGTCGATCTCGAGGCCCGGGATGATCCGCCACTCGCCGTCGACGGAGCGGACGGGGAACGAGGAGATCAGCCCCTCCTCCACGCCGTAGGAGCCGTCGGACTCGACGGCGGCGGAGGTCCACTCGGTGCCGGTGACCCAGTCGTGCACGTGGTCGATCGCGGCGGACGCGGCCGAGGCGGCCGACGAGGCTCCGCGGACCTCGATGATCTCGGCGCCGCGCTTGGCGACCCGCGGCTCGAACTCCTCGTGCAGCCAGCCGGCGTCGACCAGCTCGGTGACGGGCCGGCCGTCGACGACCGCGTGGGTGACGTCCGGGTACTGCGAGGCGGAGTGGTTGCCCCAGATCGTGACGCCCGAGATCGCGTCGACCGGAGCGTCGAGCTTCGCGGCGAGCTGCGCGACGGCGCGGTTGTGGTCGAGGCGGGTCATCGCGGTGAAGCGCCCGGCCGGGATGTCCGGGGCGCTCGCACGCGCGATCCAGGCGTTGGTGTTGGCCGGGTTGCCGACCACGAGCACGCGGATGTCGTCGGCGGCGTGCTCGTTGAGCGCCGCGCCCTGCGGACCGAAGATGCCGGCGTTCGCCGCGAGGAGGTCGGCGCGCTCCATGCCGGCGGAGCGCGGGCGGGCGCCGACGAGGAGGGCGACGCTCGCGCCGTCGAACGCGGCGGCGGGGTCGTCGGTGACCTCGATCCCGCGCAGCAGCGGGAACGCGCCGTCCTGCAGCTCGAGCGCGGTGCCGGCCGCGGAGCGCAGGCCGGCGGGGATCTCGAGGAGGCTCAGCCGGACCGGGACGTCGGGCCCGAGGAGCTGCCCGGAGGCGATGCGGAACAGGAGCGCGTAGCCGATCGCGCCTCCCGCTCCGGTGACGGCGACGGTGACGGGGACGCGCTGCATGCTCATGCGGCCGACGCTAGTCCGGGTGCCTGCGCGCCGCATCGGAAGCGCTCTGCGGACGGTGGACGCCCCCTGCTGATCGAGCAGCCCGCGCAGCTCGACCAGCAGGAAGCGGTGCGGTTCAGTCCCCGCCCGGCGCCCCCGTCGACCCGCGCAGCACCAGCCGGGTGCGCAGCTGCAGCTGTCGCTCCGGCACCGGACGCCCGTCGATCAGCGCGAGCAGCATCCGCACGGCCGCGCGGCCGACCTTGTGCATCGGCTGGCGCACCGTGCTGAGCGCCGGGACGAGCCGCGACGCCTCCGGCACGTCGTCGAAGCCGACCACCGACAGCGCCTCCGGCACCGCGATGCCGAGCCCGCGCGCGACCTCGATGACGGCGATCGCCGAGACGTCGTTCGCCGCGAAGACCGCGGTGGGCGGATCGGCGCGCCCGAGCAGCTCCGTCGCCGCCGCCACCGACGGCTCGTAGTGGTAGCAGCCCACCCGCACCAGCCCGGGGTCGTAGGCGAGCCCGGCCTCGGCGAGCGCGCGCCGGTAGCCGGCCTCGCGCCGGTGCGACGACTCGAGGTCCGGGCGGCCGGCGACGAATCCGATCCGCCGATGCCCGCTCTCGATCAGGTGGCGGACGGCGAGCACCGCCCCGCCGAAGTCGTCCGAGCCGACCGAGTGCAGCTCGGTCTGCGCGGTGAGCGGATCGACGACGACGAGGGGCAGCCCCGGGTCGCCGATCACGGAGGCGGGAGCGACGAGGATCGCCCCCTCGACGCGCGCGTCGCGCAGTCGCAGCAGCGAGTCGCGCTCCCAGCCCGGCGCGTCCTGGTGGCTGGACCCCGTGCTCGCGAGCAGGTCGAAGCGCGTCCCGTGCAGCGCCGACGCCACGCCCTTCAGCACCTCGGCGCTGAACGGCTCGACGTCGGTCAGCACGACGCCGATCAGCCCGGGCCGCGCCTCCGCGTCCGCCCCCACGACTCCGCCGCCGGCGTCCTCGAGCACCGTCGCCGAGCCCGAGCTCGGCAGTCTCCCCCTGGGCACGTGGGTCACCCTTCCCGCTGGTCCGGATCGTCCCGGCCGCGTGCTGCTCGTCGCGCGGTGGACGCCGTCGAAGGCCCTGTCCACCCCGTCCCGGGATCCGGATCGCACCCTTGCGCTCCCGAATGTTCCCGGTAACATTGCCGACAGACTAGCTGAACATCCGCTCAGCGGTCGAGGACGGCAAGCGACGGAACAGCCCCCTTCCCCTCAGTGCTGACGGGGATCGGCGGCTGCTGCTCGCGCAGGCACGCTGTGGAAGCTGCTGCGCAGGAGCCGATCGCACGGTGCCGCCCTCATCGTCGGAACAGCCGCGGCGCCCGCCTCTCGGGCGCCCTCCCGCGCTGTCCTCCCGCACCGCTCCCGGTGCTCCGCACTCGCGCCCTCCCGGCGCTCGAACTGATCGGCGACGGTGCCGATCGAGGAGGAAGACCCCATGGACAAGCGACGTCCTTCCACTCCCTGGCTCGCCCGCTCCGGAGCCGCCCTGGCCGGCTGCCTGCTGCTCGCCGGAGTCGGCTCCGCGGCCGCCTTCGCCGACACCGAGTACGGCGACGGCGAGGTCGACGTGAACGTCTCGATCGCCGAGGTCGAGCAGCCCGGCGTGCTCGCGATGAGCGTCGACGGCACCGCCGCGGTGCTGACCGAGAGCGGCTCCACGCCGACCGTGCGGCAGTTCACGGGCGAGCTGCCCGAGGTCACCGTCACCGACACCCGCGCCGCGGACGAGATCCCCGCCGGCGCCGGCTGGTACGTGCTCGGCTCCTCGAGCGACTTCGTCGGCGGCGCCGGCCAGCAGCCGATCGGCGCCGACCACCTCGGCTGGACCCCGCAGCTCGTCGACGGCGGCGACTCCGGTCTGGTCGCCGAGGGCGATCAGGTCGACACCGTGCTCGACGAGGGCCCCGACGCGGTCGGCCTCGTCGACCAGGAGCTGCTCGCGATCGCGCTCGACTCCCAGGGCGTCGCCGCCGAGGGCTCGTGGACCGTGAAGGCCGGCCTCACGCTCAAGACCGAGGCCGACGTCGCTCCCGGCGACTACTCCTCCGTGCTGACCCTCTCGCTCTTCGAATGAGCGGATCGGGAACGAGGGCGCTCGCGATGACCGCGGTCGGCGCCCTGCTCACGGCGGGCCTGCTCGCCTCGGCCGCCCCGGCGAGCGCCGCCGGCGGCTGGATGCCGGAGCCCTCGTACACCTCGACCGACACGGGCGACGGCCGCTACCGTGTGCCGCTGCTCAACGCGGACGTGCCCGACGTCAGCGTCGAGCGGGTGCCCGCGGCCGAGAACGACGAGGGCCGCGACGTCTACTACATGATCTCGACGACGATGCATCTGAGCCCCGGGGCTCCGATCATGAAGTCCTACGACCTCGTGAACTGGGAGATCGTGAACTACGTCTTCGACCGGCTCGAGATCGGCGACCGGTTCTCGCTGCGCAACGGCCAGAGCTCCTATGGCAACGGCCAGTGGGCGTCGTCGCTGCGGTACCACGACGGCCGGTACTACGTCGTCTTCAACACCAACAACCTCGGCGGCTCCTACCTCTACTCGACCGACGACATCGAGGACGGGGCGTGGACCCGCACGGCGCTCGGCCGCGCCTTCCACGACCCGTCGCTGTTCTTCGACGAGGCCGACGGCGGCACGCCCTACATCTTCTACGGCTCCGGCTCGACCAGCGCGGTGAAGCTCAGCGACGACCTCACGACGGTGGTCGGGGAGTATCCGGACATCCTCCGCACGTCCGACTACCCGGGCGCCGGCTACCTCGGCGGCCTGTTCGAGGGCGCGCAGGTGCAGTACATCGACGGCCAGTACTACATCGTGATCATCACCTGGCCCTCGGGTCAGGGCCGCCAGGTCGCGCTGTTCCGCTCGTCCGAGCTGCTCGGCCGCTACGCCACCGCCGACGGCGGCAACCCCTACGAGGGCCGCGGAGTGCTGAACTCGAGCGGCTTCGCGCAGGGGAGTCTCGTGCCGATCGCCCGCGAGGACGGCACGACCGACTGGCACGGCATGTTCTTCCGCGACAGCTTCCCGACCGGCCGCATCCCGGGTCTGATCCCGGCGACCTGGAAGGACGGCTGGCCGACCTTCGGCACGAACGGCTCGGTCCCGGTGGGCGGCAGCTTCCCGAAGCCGATCCGCCTGAGCCCGGAGGAGGAGCTGTTCGAGAGCCAGAAGAGCCTCGTCGTCTCGGACGACTTCGACAACGACGCGCCGGCGAAGGCCTACCAGGACGAGGAGTGGACGATCCCGGCCGCCCCGAGCATCGACCCGGCGCTGATCGGCGTCGAGCTGCTGCAGAACCCGGGGGCGGAGTCGGGCACGGCGCCGTGGGCCGGCCAGTTCGGCGCGACCCTCACCGCCGACAGCTCGGATCCCGCCTCGGGCACCGCCGCGCTGAAGGTGGGCACCAGGACCCTGAACGGCTCCGGACCGAGCCAGATCCTGGCCGCGAAGCTCCAGCCCGGCGTCACCTACACGGTCTCCGCGAAGGTGAAGCACACCAGCGGCCCCGCCTCGGTCCGCTTCAACCTCTGCGCCGACTTCGGCGCCGGACCGCAGACCATGGTCACCGCCGCCGTCCCGCAGGGACAGTGGACCACGATCACGGGGCGCTACACCGTGCCGCAGAACGCGAGCGTCTCGAGTGTGAAGTTCGCGGTCGAGACGCCGTGGGGGAACCCGCAGCCCGCGTCCTCGAGCGTCGAGTACCTCCTCGACGACGTGTCGATCATCGGCGCCGCTCCGACGACCGAGCAGCCGTCCGCCGCCGAGATCGCGCCGAACGGCTCGCGCCTGGACCCGGCCTGGCAGTGGAACCACGCCCCCGACAACCGCTACTGGTCGCTGACCGAGCGCGAGGGCTGGCTCCGCCTCACCAACGGCAAGGTCGTCACCGGGGAGTACCGGCACACCAAGCTGTCGGACTCGCCCGAGCTGACCTGGCTCGAGGAGGCGCGCAACACGCTCTCGCAGCGCATCGTCGCGCCGAAGCAGTCGGCCGAGGCGACGCTGGACGTGTCGGGGATGAAGGACGGCGACGTCGCCGGTCTCGCCGCCTACAACCGCGGCTTCTCGTACGTCGCGGTGAAGCGGGTGGCCGGCGTGAACACGGTCGGAGTGGTGAACCGCGGCCAGCCGTTCGCGCAGACCTTCGACCAGGCGGCCGTGGAGGCGTTCCTCCCCGGGACCACCGCCGTGCTGCCCGCCGGTGCCGAGGTGCACCTGAAGGCCGACCTGGAGCTGAACGACCCGGCGGGGCAGCTCTGGACGACCTTCTCCTACAGCCTCGACGGCACGGCGTGGACGAGGCTCGGTGACCGCGTGGGCCCGCAGACGCTCGACGGGACGCTGACCCACTTCATGGGCCACCGTCTCGGGCTGTTCAGCTACGCCACGCAGACGACCGGCGGTCACGTCGACGTCGACGAGTTCCTGCTCAGCGACACGCTCTCCTCGGAGGGGAAGGCGCTCGACCGCGCGCCGCTCGACGCCGCGATCGCGCACGCCGCGACCCTCCGCGAGGCCGACTACCCGGCGGACGCGTGGGCCGCGATGCGGTCGGTGCTCGTGAAGGCGCAGGCCGTCACGACCGCCGGCACGCAGAACCGGCTCGACGCCCCCGAGCGCGCGCTCAGCTACCAGCTGGCCCGCCTCGGGACGCTGAGAGCGGCGTCGCTCGACGTCACCGCGGAGGCGAGCACGCGCTGCATCGCCGGGAAGGTCGTCGTCACCGTGAAGGCGACCAACCGCGAGCAGGTGCCCGTCGCGATCGAGATGACGACCGCCTCCGGCGCGAAGTCGTTCGCCGCCGTCGCTCCCGGGAGGAACGCGAGCCACGCGTTCACGACCCGAGCGACGAGCGTCCCGGCCGGCGAGGCGACGGTCACCGCGACCGCCGTCGTCGACGGCGCCCCCGTCAGCACCACGGTCCGCGCGCCGCACCCGGCGGCGACCTGCGGCTGACCCTCGCGGGCGGCCGGTCCTCGAGGCCGCCCGCCCGCGACTCCCGACCCGTCGCCGGCGCTCGCCGCCGACGACGACACCCAGAACGACGCGATCAAGGAGGATTCGTGAGAACACGACAAGAAGCCGCCCCGAAGGGCAGGCTGCGACTGAGGCTGCTGGCGACAGCGGCCCTCACCGCACTGCTGGTGGCGCCCTTCGCCGGCCAGACCTCGTCCGCCGCCGAGCAGGAGCTCATCGTCAACGGCGGGTTCGAGAACGGCGTGGCGAACTGGTTCGTCAACAACGGCAACGCCGCCGACGCCGGCAGCATCGCCGTGACGGCGGATGCGAAGACGGGGTCGGGCGCCGCGCTCGTCACCGGGCGCACCACGACCGGCGCGGGAGCCATGCAGGACCTGACCGGCAAGGTCACCGCCGGTCAGACCTACCAGGTGAAGGCGCAGATCAAGTACGAGAACGCGGCGGGCCCCGCGACCAAGCAGTTCTTCGCCACGATGCACTACGGCGGAGGCACCTACACGAACCTCGCGAGCGTCACCGCGACCAAGGGGCAGTGGGCGTCGATCACCGGCTCCTTCACCATCCCTGCGGGCCAGAGCGTCGCCACCGCGCGGCTGTTCTTCGAGACCCCGTGGACGGCCACCCCGTCGGCCGCGCCCGACACCCACCTGATGGACTACACGCTCGACGACGTCTCGCTCGTCGGCGCCGCGCCGCCGGCCCCCGCGTCGAAGACCATCGAGGTCGTCGGCAAGCTGCCCGGCGACCACAACCCGCTCATCGGCTGGAAGTTCGGGGCCGACGGCTTCGGCTTCGTGGAGAACGGGCGCGTGTACATGTACATGACGAACGACACCCAGGGCTACGCCCCGAACCCGGCGACGGGCGTCTCTCCCGGGATCGACTACGGGAAGATCAACCAGATCACCGTGATCTCCTCCGACGACCTCGTCAACTGGACCGACCACGGCGAGATCCAGGTCGCCGGCTCCGCGGGAGTCGCGCCCTTCACCGGCAACTCGTGGGCGCCCGGCATGGCCAAGAAGACCGTGAACGGCGTCGACAAGTACTTCCTCTACTACGCCAACGGCGGCGGCTCCAGCAACGTGATCACCGGCGACTCGCCGGTCGGCCCGTGGACGAGCCAGCGCACCTCGACGCTGATCAACGACAGCACCCCCGGTGCGGACGTCGCGTGGAAGTTCGACCCGGCGCCGCTCATCGACGACGACGGCCAGGGCTACCTGTTCTTCGGCGGCGGACCCGCCTCGACCGCCCTCCCCGCGGCCGAGCGCTTCAACAACCCGAAGAACATCCGCGTGATCGAGCTCGGCGACGACATGATCTCCACCGAGGGCACGGCCGCCGTGGTCGACGCTCCGGTCGCGTTCGAGGCGGCGCAGGTCTTCGAGCGCGAGGGCAAGTACTACCTCTCCTACTCGTCGCACTTCGGCGGCACCGACTTCGGCGGCAACCAGACCCGCGTGCCCGGCTACCCGGGCGGCGGCGAGATCGGCTACATGATCTCGGACGACCCGATGTCGTGGCCCAAGGAGGCGTACGCCGGCGTGATGTTCCCGAACCAGAGCCGCTTCTTCGGAGCGGGGACGGGCGGCAACAACCACCAGTCGGTCTTCGAGCTCGGCGGCAAGTACTACTTCACCTACCACGCGCCCACGTTGAACAAGCGGATCAACGGCGACACCACCCAGGGCTACCGCAGCCCGCACATCCAGGAGCTGCAGTTCAACGCGGACGGCACGGTCCAGCAGGTCGTCGGCGACTACGCCGGCGTCGACCAGGTCAAGGACTTCGACCCGTTCCGCACCTTCCCGGCCGAGACGATCGGCTGGAGCAAGGGCATCGCGACCGGACCGCTGGGCACCCCCGGCGCCGGAGCGACGCAGAACCTGACCCTGCGCGACCTCGACAGCGGGGACTGGACCGCGCTGTCGGCGGTCGACTTCGGCGACACGGGAGCGGCGACGTTCTCGGCCCGCGCGAAGGCCCTGCAGGCCGGCGGCAGCATCACCGTGCGTCTCGACTCCGAGACCGGGCCCGTCGCGGGCACGCTCGCGGTGACCGGGGCCACGGGGGAGTGGGCCGACCTGAGCACGACGCTGACCGGAGCGACCGGAGTGCACGACGTGTACTTCAGCTACTCCGGCCCGGCCGGCGACCTGTTCGAGCTCGACACCTTCGCCTTCACCGAGGGCGAGGCGGCCCCGGCCCTCGAGCTCGCGGCGAGCGCCTCCACCCGCTGCATCGCGGGCAAGGCGATCATCACGGCGCAGGCGACGAACGCGTCCGACGCGACCGCCGCGGTGACGATGACGACCGCCTACGGCACCAAGACGTTCGCGTCGGTCGCCGCCGGCGCGACGGTCTCGCACGCCTTCACCACCCGGCAGGTGAGCCTGCCCGCCGGCGCGGTGACGGTCGGCGCCTCGGCGACGATCGACGGCACCCCCGTCTCCGCGGAGGTGACCGCCGCCTACCCGGCCCGCCCCTGCGCCTGACGCACCACTGATGAAGGGAGCGCCCTCGACCCTCCGGGGCCGAGGGCGCTCCCTCGTGCCTGCTGGCGGAGCGGCCCGCCCCATGCTGGTCGAGCAGCAGCGCAGCGTCGCATAGAGAACCGCCCACCACGCCCCCTCCCCACCGCGCAACCCCCGCCCCCATCCGGAGCCGGGCCGAACCCAATCGCGGCCCCCGTCCCTGATCGTCAGTAGTGTGCGGCCCATGCGCACTCTGTACCCCGAGATCGAGCCCTTCCACACCGGGATGCTCGACGTCGGCGACGGCCACGAGATCTACTGGGAGGCCTCCGGCAACCCCGAGGGCAAGCCCGTCGTCTTCCTGCACGGCGGACCTGGTGCCGGCGCCTCGGCCGCCCACCGCCGCCTGTTCGATCCGGAGAAGTACCGGATCGTGCTCCTCGACCAGCGGATGTGCGGCCGCTCCACCCCGCACGCCAGCGAGCCGGACGCCGACCTCTCCACCAACACCACGTGGTACCTCGTCTCCGACCTCGAGAAGCTCCGCGAGCACCTCGACATCGAGCGCTGGCAGGTCTTCGGCGGCTCCTGGGGCTCCACGCTGGCCCTCGCCTACGCCGAGTCGCACCCCGAGCGGGTCACCGAGCTCGTCCTCCGCGGCATCTTCACCCTGCGCCGGGCCGAGCTCGAGTGGTTCTACGAGGGCGGCGCCGCCGCGGTCTACCCGGACCTCTGGGAGGGCTACACCTCGGTGATCCCCGCGGGCGAGCGCGGCAGCCTGATCGAGGCCTACTACCGACTGCTCCACGACGCCGACCCCGCCGTGCACGGACCGGCCGGCGTCGCCTGGACCACCTGGGAGTCCTCGACCGTCACGCTCCTGCAGAAGCCGGAGATGATCGAGGCGTGGTCCGATCCCGCCTTCGCCCTCGCCTTCGCGCGGATCGAGAACCACTACTTCGTGCACAAGGGCTGGCTGGAGGAGGGGCAGCTGATCCGCGACGTCGGCGTGCTGCGCGGCATCCCGGCCGTCATCGTCCAGGGCCGCTACGACATGTGCACGCCCGCGTTCACCGCGTGGGACCTGCACAAGGCCTGGCCCGAGGCGGACTTCCACCTGATCCCCGACGCCGGCCACGCGTTCGACGAGCCGGGCATCCTCGACGCGCTGATCGAGGCCACCGACCGCTTCGCCTCCTGAGCCGATCGACCGCCCGCCTCGCATGACCGGCGGGGCGGACTAGCCTGGGCGGATGCGCGCGGACGAGGACTCGGGGATGGACGGCTGGCCCACCGGCCGCCTTCTCGCCACGGCGTCCCGGATGGTCGAGCACGCCTGGCACGGCGCGCTCGCCGAGATCGGCCTCACCCACGCGGGCCTGGTCGTGCTGCACCTGCTGCAGGCCGGCCCGGCCGCGCAGAAGGAGCTCGCCGCCTCCGCCCACGTCGAGGTGCAGACCATGTCGCGCACGATCGAGCGCCTCGAGCGCGAGGGGCACGTCTCCCGCGTGAGCGACCCCGCCGACCGCCGCCGGCAGCTGGTGTCCCTGACGGACAAGGGCGTCGAGGCCTGGCAGCGCGCCCACCGGCTCGAGGTCGACATGCTGCCCGGCACCCTCGACCACGGCCCGCTGCGCGAGGCGCTGCTCGACATCATCCGCGACGCCAGCGAGTCGCGCTGGGGCTGATCCCGTCCCGCCGCGCCGTCCGCAACCCCGGGCAGCGCGTCCGCGGTCGGCGCTAGTTTGACCGCATGACCTTCAACGACGACTCCCAGCTCAGCGGCGGCAAGGTCCGCCGGCGCGGCCGCACCACCGGCATCGCGGTCGGCGGAGGAGCGGTGGGCGTCGTCGTGCTCGCCCTGCTCTCGCAGCTGCTCGGCGTCGACCTCTCCGGGCTCGGCGGTCTCGTCGGCGGCGGCGGAACCTCGCCGGACCAGGTGACCAGCGAGGCCGTCGACTGCGACACCGGCGCGGACGCCAACGCCGAGGTCGACTGCCGGCTCGAGGGCGCGGCGGAGTCGCTCGACCGCTACTGGGCCGGCGCGGCGGGCGCGATCGGCGCGAGCTACACGACGACCGGCGGCGTCATCGTCTTCGAGGACCAGACCAGCACCGGCTGCGGCAACGCGACCGCCGCGGTGGGCCCGTTCTACTGCCCGCCGGACCAGACGATCTACCTCGACACCGACTTCTTCGACGAGCTGCGCACCCGCTTCGACACCTCGGGCGGCTCGCTCGCGCAGATGTACATCCTGGCCCACGAGTGGGGCCACCACATCCAGAGCCTGACCGGCGCGATGGAGTCGGCCGACCGCAGCGGCACCGGCCCGGACTCCGACTCCGTGCGCCTCGAGCTCCAGGCCGACTGCTACGCCGGCGCCTGGGTCGGCGACGCCTCCACCGTGCCCGACGAGACCGGCACGCCCTTCCTCAAGCCGGTGACGACGGAGCAGTACCGGGACGCCCTGAGCGCCGCCGCGGCCGTCGGCGACGACCGCATCCAGGAGCAGGCGACCGGCACCGTCGACCCCGAGGGCTGGACCCACGGCTCCGCCGAGCAGCGCCAGCGCTGGTTCCAGGCCGGCTTCGACGCCGACGCCACCGCCTGCGACACCTTCGCCGTCGCGGGCTCCGCCCTCTGACCCCTGCCCGCCGCCGCATGCTGGTCGAGCAGCCGCTCAGCGCCCCGCATGCCGGTCGAGCAGCCGCGCAGCGGCGCATCGAGACCCGCCCCCTCAGCTCACCGAGTCGCTCGGCTCCTCCATGTACCACTCCGTGAACGAGCACGCCCGCCCGTCCTCCGCGAACCGGATCACCCACAGGTTCAGGTACGTCCGGTCCGACGGGTAGATGGTCCGCGCCTCCACGACCGCCGTCGTCTCCGTCAGTGCGACCAGCCCCCAGGCGAACGTCGGGTCGTCCGGCTCGCTCTCTGCCACCCACCACTCCACGATGGCGTCGCGCGGGGTGATCGCCTCCGCGTACGGCGCCGTGAAGTACTCCGCGTCCTCGGTGAAGAGCGCCGCGACATCGGCGGGGTCGTCCGTCGCCCAGGCCTTCTCGTAGCCGGCGATCCAGCTCTCGATCTCGATCATGCGCCCATCCTCGTCCCGCCCGCGGCCGCCCGGTAGAGCGATCGGGAAGGTTTCCGAGCATCGGTCGGTTCGGCTCAGAGGCCCGGCGATGCAAAGCTGAGCAATACGACCCGCCCCGCAGGACGCCGGACCCCCGGCGCCCCGCTCCCGCACGCCGCCGACACGAAGGACCGCAGTGCCCGACTCCGACAGACGCTCGCTGACCCGCTCTCCCAGCCCCCGCCTGATCACCGCCGTCCTCGCCTTCGCGGGGATGAGCGCCTCGTTCATGCAGACGCTGGTCGTCCCGATCCAGTCGGAGCTGCCCACACTCCTCGGCGCCGACCGCAGTGAGACCGCGTGGGTGATCACCGCGACCCTGCTCAGCGCCTGCATCCTCACCCCGGTCTCCGGGCGGCTCGGCGACCTCTACGGCAAGCGCCGGATGGCCCTCGCGGCCCTCGTCGTCCTGGTGATCGGCTCGATCGTCTGCGCCTTCGCGGACGACGTCTGGACGCTCGTCGTCGGCCGGGCGCTGCAGGGCGCGGTGATGGGCGTCATCCCGCTCGGCATCTCGATCCTCCGCGACACCCTGCACCGCGACCGCCTGCCCGGCGCGATCGCCTTGGTCAGCGCGACGCTCGGCATCGGCGGCGCGCTCGGTCTGCCGCTCAGCGCGCTGGTCGCCGAGAACCTCGACTGGCACGTGCTGTTCTGGATGTCCGCCGGACTCGGCGTCCTCGACATCGTCCTCGTGTTCCTCGTCATCCCCGTCTCGACCCTGCGCTCGCCCGGGCGCTTCGACGTCGTCGGCACGATCGGCCTCGCGATCGGCCTGAGCGGCATCCTGATCGCCGTCTCCCGCGGCAACGACGCCGGCTGGACGAGCCCCGGCATCCTCGGCTCCGGCTTGGGCGGCGTCGCGGTCCTGCTGATCTGGGGCTGGTACGAGCTGCGCCAGGAGAGCCCGCTCGTCGACCTCCGGGTCGCCGCCCGGCCGGCCGTGCTGTTCACGAACCTCGCCTCGGTGGCCGTCGGCTTCGCCTTCTTCGGCGCGCAGATCACCCTGCCGCAGCGCCTCGAGCTGCCCGCGGCGTCGGGCGTCGGCTTCGGCCTCAGCCTGATCGTGGCGAGCCTGGTCCTGGCGCCCTCGGGTCTGGCGATGATGGCGACCTCGCCGCTCGCCGCCCGGCTCTCGGCGCAGTCCGGGCCGCGCCTGGTGCTGGTCTCGGGAGCGGCGCTGATCGCCGTCTCCTATCTGCTGATCCTCCCGTTCGGCGCGGAGGTCTGGCAGATCCTCGTGATCAACGCGCTGATCGGCGTCGGCCTCGGCCTCGCCTACGCCGCGATGCCGACCCTGATCATGCACGCGGTCCCGGCCTCGGAGACCGCGGCGGCGAACGGCCTGAACTCGCTGATGCGCACCCTCGGCACGACGCTGTCCTCCGCCGTCACCGCGGCCGTGCTGGCGCAGCTCACCGTCTCGGTCGGAGCCGTCGATCTGCCGAGCTCGGAGGCGTTCGAGACGACGTTCGTCATCGGCGCGATCGGCGCGGTGGTCGCCGTGGTGCTCGGGCTGCTGATCCCGAAGGTGTCCCGCCCGGAGGTGCGTCCGGCGCTGCCCTGACCGGCGCGTCGGCTCCGGGTGGCGGTCACTCCTCGTCGAGGAGCAGCCGCTCGATCTGGAGCTCGCGCAGCCGAGCGGTCGCCAGCTGGTTCTCCCGCGCGGCGATCACCAGCCGGCAGAGCAGCACGCCGAGCACGAGGACGAGCACCACGACGGCGATCGCGGCGACGAGGTAGAGGATGCCGAAGACGTTGAAGGCGGAGATCATCCTCCGACGCTAGCCAAAGGGGGTCTCGCGGATCGTCCCCCGCGGGACGGAGCAGCGACTCCTCGGAACCCCGATGGCGCTTCACATCCCGGCCCGAGGTGCCCGCGCGTAGGGTGACTCCCCGTGGAACCCCGATCTCCCGACCGCGCGGCGCCCGCCGTCCCCCCGCTGAGCGACGAGGTCGCCCAGGCGCTCGACGCCGGCACCGTCGCCGAGATCCGCGCCCTCCGCGACGACTTCGCGCGGTTCATGCTGCAGTACAAGTTCGGCATGGACGAGATCGTCACGAAGGTGACGATCCTGCAGGAGGAGTTCCGCGAGATGCGGGAGTACAACCCCATCGAGCACGTCTCGAGCCGGCTGAAGTCGGCCGACAGCCTGATCGAGAAGATCGAGCGCAAGGGCTGCGACACCTCCTTCGAGGGCATCGCGGCCGCAGTCACCGACATCGCGGGCGTCCGGATCACCTGCAGCTTCGTCTCCGACGTCTACCGCGTCTTCGACATGCTCACCTCGCAGGCCGACGTCCGCGTCCTCGAGGTGAAGGACTACATCGCCACCCCGAAGGACAACGGCTACAAGAGCCTGCATGCGATCGTCGAGGTGCCGGTGTTCCTCTCGGGAGGCTCGGTCGACGTCTGCGTCGAGGTCCAGTTCCGCACCATCGCGATGGACTTCTGGGCGAGCCTCGAGCACAAGATCTACTACAAGTACGACCGCCAGGTCCCGCAGCAGCTGCTCGACGGCCTGTCCGACGCCGCGCGCACCGCCGCCGCCCTCGACGCCGACATGGAGCGCCTGCACCGCCAGGTCCGCGGCGAGCTCCCCCTCGACCCGGTCCTCCGCATCCTCGACGTCTGACCCCGCTGCATGCCGATCGGGCAGCCCGCTCCGATCCCCTGCTGATCGAGCAGCCCGCGCAGCGGGCGTCTCGAGATCCACCGTCGCCGGGACTACCCCAGCGCCGTCACCAGCACCAGCAGCAGGACCGCGGACCCGTTCAGCGTCGCGTGCGACACGATCGCCGCGCCGAGCCGCCCGGTCACCGTCGAGATCCAGCCGTGCGCCAGCCCGGCGATCACCGTCGTCGTCCCCAGCGTGACCACCGTCGCGGGGTTCACCATCTGGTGCCCGTGCAGCAGAGCGAAGACCAGCGTCGACGCGACCACGCTGAACACCGCCGCCCAGACGCGGCGCCCACGGGTCGGTGCCGGAGCGTCCCCCTTGGTCCGCAGCATCCGGTTGCGCACTGCCCGCATCACCACCCCGCGGCAGAGGATCTCCTCGACGATCGGCGCGACCAGCACCGGGATCATCACGGAGCTCAGCACGAACCACAGCGGGTCGGGGTCGAGCTCGAGGTTGCTCTCCGCCTCGCCCAGCAGCGGCGAGAACACGATCAGCACGGCGACGATCGCGATCCGCACGCCGATCCCGATCCCGATGCCGATCGGCACGTCGATCCAGCGGAACCGCAGCCCGTAGTCCGCGGCGAGCGACCCCAGCCCGCGCAGCTTCGACGCGGCGAACGGGACGACGAGCGCGACCAGGTAGCTGGCGAACGAGCCCGCGAACACGAGCCCGGGGGAGTAGGGCAGCACCCCGAAGCCGAACAGCAGGATCAGCAGCGCGAGCGGCAGCACGATGCCGGCGATCGTCAGCGCCGCCGTCGGCAGCCCCCACCGCACCCGAGGATCCGGCAGATAGAGGAGAGAGGAGTACGGAGCGTCGATCGACGGCTGCGGCTCGCGCGGCGGCGCCCACGCGAAGGCGGACCCACCCGGCGCCGGCACGACGGCAGGCGGCTGCTCAGGGGCGACGGTCGACGGATCGGGCGGCGGGAAGGCGGCGGGATTCATGGCCCGCCCAGGCTACGCAGCCCAGCTGAGCGCCCGGAGCGCACCTCGGGCTCGCAGAACCACGTCCGGCTCGCAGGATCGAGCTGTTCTCGCGAGCCGAGGCCGATGCGACGAGCCGAGCAGCCGCTTTCGAGCACCGCTGCCCGAAATCCGTCGTACTCCTGCATCGAGGACGACGACTTCTGCGGAGTGAGGCGCAGCCCGACCGGTCGGGCTCGGGAACGACCCGTCAACGGAAGAAACCCCCGCCATGTAGAAGCTAGGCGAGGGTTTCCGTGGCTCCGACGGGCGTCGATCCCGTGACCTCACGATTTTCAGTCGTGCGCTCTACCAACTGAGCTACAGAGCCGTGCAGGCGGTGATGCTCGAGAGCATCGATGCCGCGAGGAGACGAACTCGTCGTCTCCTGGAAAAGGCCCTTCCTCTCGGAAGGGCCTCTCTGCGACCCTGACGGGACTTGAACCCGCGACCTCCGCCGTGACAGGGCGGCACGCTAACCAGCTGCGCTACAGGGCCTCGTTGCGAAGACAAGCATACTGCCTTCGAGGCTGTTCGATTTTCACAGTCCGTCCGTCTCCGGCCGTTCTGCGGTGGTGATCTTCTCTTGCTGTGGTAGACCTCATCCGTGACCCCAACGGGATTCGAACCCGTGCTGCCGCCGTGAAAGGGCGGTGTCCTAGGCCACTAAACGATGGGGCCGGAAGCTCGCCGGGGCGACCCTGCGGCCGACCCACCATGACTACCGACACGCAAGCATAGGGACAGCCGGCCCGATATGCAAAATCGGCCTGCTCGAGGCGCGCGGCACCGGTCTGACAGGGGACGTCGAAGCGCGCCTGTGCCCCGGACGGGCGACGCCGATCCCTAGGCGTACGGGAGGGGCTTGACTAGGGTGGGTCGGAATCGTCATTTCCTCGCGACGGAGCCGCACCGCCGCCGGGGGAGTACTCCGTCTCCAGCACCGAGGTCCCATGATCCACTCCCCGCGCCGCAACCGCCCCGCACGCCGCTCCGGCGCGCCGCGGATCGGCCGACTCCGCGGCACGGCACTCGTCTCGGCCGCGGTGGCCCTGGTCGCGGGTCTGCTGGTCGCCACTCCCGCCCAGGCGGTCGAGTACCCCAGCTGGGCCGACGTCGAGGCGGCGAAGGGCAACACCCAGGCGGCGGCCGCCCAGGTGGACAGCATCCTCTCGCTGATCGACGACCTGCAGAGCGAGGTCGCGGCGGCGCAGCAGGTCGCCCAGCAGCGCGGCGACGAGTACTTCGCGGCGCAGGACGCCTTCGACAAGGCGTCCGACGAGGCGACCGAGCTCGAGGCGAAGGCCACCGCGAGCGCCGACCAGGCCGACGCCGCGACGCAGCAGGCGGGTCTGCTCGCCGCGCAGCTCTACCGCACCACCGGCACCGACCTCTCGGTCAACATCTTCCTCGACGGCGAGGGCGGCAAGGCCGACGACCTCCTCGGCCGCATCGGCAACATGACCAAGCTCGTCGAGCGCTCCAACGCCATCTACGAGCAGGCGAGCACCACGAAGAACGCCGCAGAGGCGCTCGGCGCTCAGGCCCAGGTCGCCCAGACCGAGCGGGAGAAGCTCCGTGTCGCCGCCGAGGCGAAGCTCGCCGAGGCGACCGCCGCCCAGGCCGCATCCGAGGCCGCTCTCACCGAGCAGCAGAACCAGAGCATCGTGCTCGAGCAGCAGCTCGCCGCTCTCCGCGACACCGAGTCGACGACGGTCGCCGAGTACGAGGCCGGCGTCGCCGCGCGCGAGGCGGAGCGCCAGCGCGTCCTCGCCGAGCAGGAGGCCGCCCGTCAGGCGCAGGCCGAGCTCGCGCGTCAGCAGGCCGCGGCCGCTCGCGAGGCAGCGGCGGCCGCAGCCGCGGCGGCTCCGTCGCGCGGCTCCAGCGGTGGCGGCGGCGGCTACAGCGCCCCCGTCGTCCCCTCGCCCGGCGGCGGCTCGACGGCCGTCAGCGACTCCGGCTGGGTGCGCCCCGCGTCGGGCCGGATCACCGGCACCTTCGGGCCGCGCGGCAGCCTCTCCACCGGCGGCGGCTCGACCAGCTCCTACCACCGCGGCACCGACATCGCCGGCGGCTGCGGCATTCCGATCTTCGCCGCCCACAGCGGGACGGTGACCTACGCCGGCTGGTTCGGCACCTACGGCAACTGGATCGAGATCAGCAACGGCGACGGCATCAGCACCGGCTACGCGCACATCATGCCCGGCGGCATCTACGTCAGCGTCGGCCAGCGGGTCGAGGCGGGCCAGCAGATCGCCGCCGTCGGCACCACCGGCGCCTCCACCGGCTGCCACCTGCACTACGAGACCCGCGTCAACGGCACCGCCGTCGACGCTCAGCCCTTCATGGCCGCACGAGGAGTCACACTTGGTTGACGCGCAGAAGACCGCCCGCAGCTTCACCCCCGCCCCGCGCGAGCGGGCCTGGAAGGGCCGGCTTCCGCTGGCGGTCTCCGCCGCCTTCGCGGTGACCGCCGTCACGGCCTCCCTCGGCATCGTGCCCGCTCAGGCGGACGACCCGGCGTACCCGTCGTGGGACGACGTGCAGAACGCGAAGACGGACGAGGCGAGCAAGCAGGCCGAGATCGACTCGATCACCGCCCTGATCGGCGGGCTGCAGACCTCGGTCGACGACGCGTCGCTCGTCGCGATGAAGAAGGCGGAGGCCTGGCGCCAGGCCCAGGAGGCGCTCGACGCCGCGGCCGCCGCGGTCGCCGAGCTCGAGGACCGCGCGAACGAGGCGGCGTCGACGGCCCATACCTCGCAGATGCGTGCCGGCCTCCTCGCCGCACACCTCTCCCGCTCCGCCGGTGGCGACCTCTCGATGAGCCTCGTCGCGAAGGGCCAGGACGCGGGCGATCTGCTGTACCAGCTCGGCGCCATGTCGCAGCTCTCCGAGCAGTCGCAGCGCGTCTACGCCGACGCCCTCGCCGACAAGCAGACCGCGGAGTCGCTCGCCGAGCAGGCCGACGTCGCCGTCGTCGAGCACCAGAAGCTGTCCGACGCCGCGGACGAGGCGCGCACCGGCGCCGACAGCGCCGCCGCGTCCGCCCGGAGCGCCCTCGCGGCTCAGGAGGCGAAGTCGGAGGAGCTCATCGCGCAGCTCGCCCTGCTCAAGGACTCCACCGTCGAGATCGAGACCGCGTTCCTCGCCGGCGAGCAGGAGCGCAAGGCAGTGGCGGCCGCAGCCGCTGCCGCCGCGAAGGCCGAGGCCGACGCTGCGTCCGCTCAGCCCGCCGCGAGCGCTCCCGTCGCGGCTCAGCCGTCGTCCGGCTCCTCGTCGTCGGGTTCCTCGTCGTCGGGTTCCTCGTCGTCCGGCTCCCGCCCGGCCGCGCCGGCCGCGAACCAGCCCTCGGCCCCGATCGCGCAGCAGCCTGTCGCCCCGCAGCCCGAGGCGCCGCAGCAGCAGCCGGCCCCGGAGCAGCCCGCCGCGCCGGCGGCCCCCGCACCGCCGCCCGTCGTCCAGCTCCCGCAGCCGGCTGCACCGCCGCCCGCTCCGGTCCCGGTGGCGAACCCGGAGCCGCAGGTCGACCAGGTCGAGACCGCGATCTCGTACGCGATGGCGCAGCTCGGCGAGCGCTACGTCCTCGGCGGCATGGGCCCGGACGTCTGGGACTGCTCGGGTCTCACTAAGCAGTCGTACGCGAGCGCCGGCGAGTACATCGGCACGCACTCCGCGACGAACCAGTACAACACCATGGCGAACGAGGGCAAGCTCGTCCCCTACAGCCAGCGCCAGCGCGGCGACCTGCTCTTCTGGTCGGACTCGCCCGGTGACTACTACCACGTGGCGATCTACCTCGGCGACGGCCAGATGATCGAGGCGCCCAACCCCAACTCGCCGGTGCGCGTGCACTCGATCTGGGGCACCCCGACCGGCATGGTCGGCCGCCCGACGGCGTAGCGCCGCAGCGACAGAAGAACCCGCCCCCTCGAGGCGCCGGCAGCAGCCGGTCGACTCGACGGGGCGGGTTCCGTCGTTCAGTGGCCCGTGAGGGTCAGTGGCCCTCTTCGGCCAGCTTCTTGATGCCGTCCTGGACGATCTGCTCCGCCTCGGCGGCGTCGCCCCAGGCCTCGACCTTGACCCACTTGTTGGGCTCGAGGTCCTTGTAGCGCTCGAAGAAGTGCTTGATCTCGTTCTTGGTCTGCTCCGGGACGTCGGCGATGTCCTGGATGTGCTGCCAGCGCGGGTCCTTCGCGGGGACCACGATCACCTTGGCGTCGGAGCCGGCCTCGTCGCTCATGTTGAGCACGCCGACGGGGCGGACGGAGACGCCCACGCCCGGGAAGACGGGGTACTCGAGCAGCACCAGCGCGTCGACGGGGTCGCCGTCGAGGCCGAGGGTGTTCTCGAAGTAGCCGTAGTCCGTCGGGTAGACGAAGGAGGTGAAGAGCACGCGGTCGAGGTAGACGCGACCGGTCTCGTGGTCGACCTCGTACTTGTTGCGGCTGCCCTTGGGGATCTCTACGACGACGTCGTATGCGGCCATGTTCGCTCCTTGAGTCGGTGGCGCCGCGGGCGGCGCATCGGCGGGTCGGACCGGCCGGGAGAACGCGTGCGGATGCGCGCGCTCGCAGGCCGGATCGCTGGCCTAACGTTACTTGATGTGCCCGATCGCCCTCGCCTGACTCCCGCCGTCGCCGACATCCGGCGCGCGGTGCGCGCGAGCCTCGACGAGCTCGAGCCGGGCGCCCTGGTTCTCGTCGCGCTGAGCGGGGGAGCCGACTCGCTGGCCCTCGCGGCGGCGGTCGCCTTCGAGGCCGAGCGCGGCGGTCGGCGGGCCGGAGCGGTGATCGTCGACCACGGGCTGCAGGACGGCTCGGCGGAGGTCGCCCGACGCGCGGCGCAGCAGGCGCACGCCCTCGGTCTCGCCCCCGTGCTGCGCGAGGTCGTGTCCGTGCTGCTGGACGGCGAGGGTCCGGAGGCGGCTGCGCGCACGGCGCGGTACCGCGCCTTCGATGACGCGGTCGAGGCGACGGGTGCCGCGGCGGTCCTCCTCGCGCACACCCTCGACGACCAGGCCGAGACGGTGCTGCTCGGACTCGCGCGCGGTGCGGGGGCCGCGAGCCTGCACGGCATGGCGGCGGTGAGCGGGGTGCTGCGGCGCCCCCTGCTCGGCATCCGGCGTGCGAGCACCCGGGCGGCCTGCGACGACGCCGGGCTGGAGCCGTGGGAGGACCCGCACAACGCCGACCCGCGCTACACCCGCGTCCGCGTCCGCGGCACGGTCCTCCCGGTGCTCGAGGACGAGCTCGGCCCCGGAGTCGCCGAGGCCCTCGCCCGCACGGCCGACCAGCTCCGCGAGGACGGCGACGCGCTCGACGCGATGGCGCTCGACTGGGCGCTCGAGCTCGTCGGCCAGAACGACGACGGGCACGTCACGGTCGACGCGCGCGGCCTGGCCGCCGACCCGCCGGCGCTGCGCCAGCGCATCATCCGCCTCGTCGTGCAGAACGAGTTCGGCGTCGCCCTCTCCCGCGCGCAGACCCTCGCCGTCGCCGCCCTCGTCACCGACTGGCACGGCCAGAAGGGCGTCGACCTCCCGGGCGTCCGCGCCACCCGGGTGTCCGCGACTCTCGTCTTCGCCCCCGTGTGATCCCCCCGCCGCGAGATGCCGCTTGTGCGCGCGACACGCCGTGGAAGGCGTGCACAAGTGGCATCTCGCGGGAGGGAGCACGGGGCCCTCGCCCGTAGAGTGGCCGGGTGGAAGCAGCCGACATCGCCGACGACATCACCGAGGTCCTCTTCACCGAGGCCGAGATCCACGAGCGGATCCGCGACCTGGCCCGCGCCATCGAGCGCGACTACGCCGGCGAGAACCTGCTCATCGTGGGGGTGCTCCGCGGTGCCGTGATGGTGATGGCGGACCTCGCCCGCGAGCTCAAGCTCGACATCGTGATGGACTGGATGGCCGTCTCCTCCTACGGCAGCAGCACGAAGTCCTCGGGCGTGGTCCGGATCCTCAAGGACCTCGACACCGACATCACCGACCGCAAGGTGCTGATCGTCGAGGACATCATCGACTCCGGTCTCACCCTCTCCTGGCTGCAGGGCAACCTGCGCAGCCGCGGCGCCGAGTCGGTCGAGATCTGCGCGCTGTTCCGCAAGCCCCGCGCCGCCAAGGTCGAGGTCGACGTCGCCTACGTGGGCTTCGACATCCCGAACGACTTCGTCATCGGCTACGGCCTCGACTACGCCGAGCGCTACCGCAACCTCCGCGATGTCGCGATCCTCGCACCCCACGTCTACGCCTAGCCGCTCCGAGGCCGGCGCCCGCGCGGACGCGGCGCAGTCGAGTCTCGAGCGGCTCTTCGGGGTGCCGGTCCTCGGCTACCACATGAGCTACCCGACCTCGCTGCGGGCGGACCTCGTCTTCAACTACTGGTGGCTCGCGCACGCGATCGACGCCGCCGTCGACGCGTTCGAGCGCACCGGAGAGGCCGAGCACCTCGAGCGCGCCGTCCGGATCCACCGCGCGGTCCGGCTGCGCAACGGCGGCCGGCTCGTCAACGGCTACTTCGACGACATGATGTGGCTCGGCGGAGCTCTCGCCCGGCTCGGCGAGGCGACGGGGGAGGGGCGCTGGCTCGACCGCGCCGACCGGCTCTGGCGCTTCGCGGTCGCCCGCGGCTGGAACCTCCGGCACGGTGCGAGCCTCGCCTGGCGCCGCCGCCAGCTCGACTACAAGAACGCGCCGGCGAACGGGCCGTTCGCGATCCTCGGCGCACGGCTGGAGCGCCTCCGCCCGGACGGCCGCGAGGAGCTGTCCCGGGCCGCCTTCGACTGGCTGCACGTGCGCCTGCGCGACGACGACACCGGCTTCGTCGCCGACGGCATCGGCCGCGAGGGCGGCTCGGCCCGCGACGACTGGGCGTTCAGCTACAACCACGGCGTCTACATCGGTGCGGCGCTGGCGCTGCACCGTCTGCGTCCGGATGCGCGGCTGCTCGGGCACGCCTCCCGCACCGCCGACGACCTGCTCACGCGCCTCGCCCCCGACGGCGTCCTCGTCGACCAGGGCGCGGGCGACGGCGCGCTCTTCGGCGGCATCGCCTACCGGCACCTCGTCGACCTCGCGACGGCGGAGGGGGTCGACCCGGCGTCGGCCGAGCGCCTCCGCGGCTTCGTCTCCGGCAGCGTCGACGCCCTGTGGCGCTCGAGCGAGCGCGGCGGCGTGCTGCTCGCCGGCCCGCGCTGGGACGCGCCGCCGACCCTTCCGGCGACGCTCTCGGCCGAGCTCGGCGCGGTCCTCGCGACGGAGGCGGCGGCGACGCTCGAGCGGCGCTCGGTGCGGGACCCGGCGCGCGGCACAGCAGACTGAGTCCGTGAGAGCCTCTTCCGACCGATCCGCGAGCGCGCGCCCGGTGGTCGCCGTCGTCATCAACCCGAGCAAGTTCGACGACGTCGGCGCGGCGGAGGACGTGGTCGCCACGGTCGCGCGCCGGGCGGGCTGGAGCGAGCCGCTCTGGTTCGAGACCAGCGTCGACGACTCGGGAGCCGGGGCCGCGCGCGCGGCACTGGAGTCGGGCGCCGATCTCGTCTGCGCGATGGGCGGCGACGGCACCGTGCGCGCGGTGGCCTCGGTGCTGCGGGGGACGAGAGTCCCGTACGGCCTGCTGCCCAGCGGCACCGGCAACCTGCTCGCCCGCAACCTCGGCATCCCGCTCGGGTCGCTCGCCGATGCTGTCGAGATCGCGCTGCTGGGCCAGGACCGGGCGGTCGACGTCGGCACGGCCACGTTCGACGACGGTCAGGAGCGCGTCTTCATGGTGATGGGCGGCGTGGGCCTGGACGCCGAGATCATGGACAAGACCGACGACGAGCTGAAGAAGCGCGTCGGCTGGGGCGCGTACGTCGCGGCCGGTGCCGAGGTGATGTTCAAGGCCGGCTTCGAGGTGACGCTGACCATCGACGGGAAGCCCGAGCCGCCGACCCGCACGCTGATGGTGCTGGCGTGCAACTGCAGCTCGGTCGTGGCGAACATCGAGCTCGCCGCCGGCGCGGTGCTCGACGACGGCGATCTGGAGCTGGTGCTGCTGCGCCGCCGCTTCGGCCTCGCCCTCGACGTCGCGACGGGCAACCGCAACGGCCTCGCCTCGCTGCACCAGTGGCCCGGGCGCGAGTTCTCCTTCGAGCTCGACCAGCCCGTGCTCGCCGAGCTCGACGGCGATCCGATCGGCCGCACCACCAGCGGCCGCTTCAGCGTCGACCCCGGCGCGCTGCTGGTGCGCCTGCCCGTGCCGACCCCGAAGAGCCCCGGCCTCACTCCGCACGACACCCTCGTGATCGACACCACCGAGATCGCGACGATCCTCGCCGCCGACCCCGACGGCGCGTGAGACCCGACCGCTGGCCCGGTGGATCCCGATGCGCCCGCTGAGCGGGCTGCTCGATGAGCATGACGGGATGCCTTCCCCTGACTGCTTTACGGATGTAATGTAAATTACGAACGTAAAGGAGGCGTCATGGCCGACCCCCGCCTCGCCCGCTCGCGCGATCAGCTGATCGCCGCGATCACCACCGCCCTCGATCGCCCCGGCGACGACCAGCCGTCGATCACCGACCTCTGCGCCGCCGCCCGGGTCAGCCGGCCGACCTTCTACCAGCACTTCGGCGACGTCCCCTCGCTGCTCGAGGCCGCCGCGCTCGAGCGGATGCACGCGCTCTTCGCCGAGGTCGTGCCGCCGTCGCCGCTCGACGTCTGGGAGACCGCGGTGCCCCGCGTCGTCCACGGCCTGCTCTCGGGACTCCTCGAGCACGCCGACTTCTACCGCCGCGCGCTGAGCGGCGGCACGGCCCGCTCCGTCCAGGAGTCGGTCGTCGCCTTCCTCGCGCAGCGGCTGCTCACCTTCTCGCCGCTGGCCGCCGAGGAGGCGGGGGACCGCGCCCGGGTCGAGCGCTTCGCCGTCTTCCTCAGCGCGGGGACCGTCTGGCTCGTCGTCGGCTGGCTGCTCGACGGCGACGACCGCCGCTCCGCCGCCGCCGCCTCGGCCGAGATCGCCGAGCTCCTCGTCACCGGAGTCGCGACGACGCGCCTCACCGCCCTCGTCACCGACTCCTCGAAGTAGAAGGACCATGCCCGCCTCCGCCGCCCGCCGCTCACCCCGCCTCCTCCACCGACTGCGCTCCGTCTCCCCGCGCCTCGTCGTCGTCTTCTCCGCGATCGCGCTCATCCCGCTGATCTACGCGGGACTGCTGACCTCGGCGAACCTCGACCCGACCCACCACCTCGACACCGTTCCCGCGGCGATCGTGAACGAGGACACCGGCGCGACCGCGTCCGACGGCTCGGCCCTCGCCCTCGGCGACGCGCTGACCGACGAGCTGACGTCGAGCACGTCCTCCTCGAACTTCGCCTGGACGCGGACCGACGCCGACGAGGCCGCGAGCGAGCTCGCCTCCGGAGCCGTGTACGCGGTGCTGACGGTGCCGGCCGGCTTCTCGGCCGACGTCGCCTCGGTCGGCGGGGACGACCCGTCGGCGGCGACCGCGGCCCGGCTCTCCATCGCGACGAACGACGGCGCCAACCTGATCGTCGGCAACATCGCCGCGACGATCGGCAGCACCGTCACGCAGACGCTGGAGAAGCAGGTCGGCGAGAGCTACCTGAAGAACGTCTACGTCGGCTTCACGGACGTGCACGACAGCCTCGAGCAGGCCGCCGACGGTGCGACGCAGCTCGCTGACGGCGCGGCCACCGCGTCGAGCGGCTCGGACGAGCTCGTCGTCGGCCTCGAGCAGCTCCAGGACGGCACGGCACAGCTCGCGACCGGAGCGGACTCGCTCCGCGCCGGCGCCGACTCCGCCGCGGACGGTGCGGCGACCCTCTCCTCCGGGCTGCAGCAGCTGGCGGACGGGACGGCCGCGCTGCCGTCGTCCGCCGCCGCGCTGGACACCGGCGCTCGGTCGGTCGCCTCGGGCGCGCAGACCCTCGACGGGGGCGCCGCGGACCTCGCGACCGGAGCGGCGAGCCTCGCCACCGGCACCGCCGCGCTGTCCTCCGGAGCGACGACAGCGGCGGCGGGTGCTCAGACCCTCGCGGACGGCGCCTCCTCCGTCTCCGACGGGGCGACGGCAGCGCTCGACGGAGCCGGGACGCTGCGGGACGGCTCGGCGGCGCTCGCCGCGAGCACTCCCGCGCTGGCCACGGGAGCGGCGTCGGTCGACACCGGTCTCCAGTCGCTGATCGCGGGCTACGGCACTCTCACCGACGCCGAGCGCCTCGCGCTCCTCACGCAGCTCGAGACGGGGGCCGCCGGGGTCTCGGCCGGTGCGACCGCCGCGGACCAGGGCGCGCAGAGCCTCGCCGAGGGCTCCTCGGCGCTCGTCGGCGACTCCTCCGGCGGTCTGACCGCGCTCGCGGCCGGTGCCGCCTCCGTCTCCTCCGGCGCTGCGGACCTCACGACGGGCGTGCAGTCCCTCGCCTCCGGAGCGGCGTCCGCCGACTCCGGCGCGCAGTCGCTCAGCACCGGGGCGCAGTCCCTCGCGACCGGCGCCGCCTCCCTCGACTCCGGAGCGGCGCAGGTCGCCGTCGGCACCGGCACCCTCGCCGGCAGCGTCGACCCGCTGACGAGCGGCCTCGACTCCGCCGCGAGCGGGGCCGGCGCGCTCGCCTCGGGCACCGCGACCCTCGCCTCCGGCTCCGACACCCTCGCCACCGGTGCCGCCGGAGCGGCGGAGGGCACCGCGGACGCCGCGACCGGCGCCGGCAGCCTCGCCTCGGGCATCGACTCGCTCGCGACCGGCTCCGAGACGCTGTCCGGGAAGCTGGCCGACGGCGCCGCCGACGTCCCGTCCTACACGGCGGACCAGGCGGACTCGCTGAGCGCCGTCGCCGCGGCTCCCGTCGCACTCGACACCGAGCGGCTGAACCGCGTGCCCGAGTACGGCTCCGGACTCGCGCCCTACTTCATGGCTCTCGCGCTCTGGGTCGGCGCCCTCGCCTTCTACCTGATGAGCGCGCCGCTGAGCGAGCGCCTGCTGACCGCCCGCCGGCCCGCCTGGGTGATCGCGCTGCGCAGCTACCTCCCGGGTGCGCTGATGGCGGTGGCGCAGGGCGTGCTCGCCGCGCTGGTGATCCGCTTCGGCGTCGGCGTCGACATGGCGCAGCTCCCCGCGCTGATGGGGATCGCGGTCCTCACCAGCCTGACCTTCGTCGCGATCAACCAGGCGCTGATCGCCCTGCTCGACGCCCCGGGTCGCTTCCTCGCGCTGCTGCTGATCGTGCTCCAGCTCTCCTCGGCCGGCGGCACCTATCCGATCGAGACGGCGCCCGCCTTCTTCCAGGCGCTGCACGGGGTGCTGCCGCTGACCTACACGGTCGAGGCGTTCCGCTCCCTGATCGCCGGCGGGAGCATCGGCGTCGCGAACGCCGTGCTGGTGCTCTCGCTCTGGCTGCTCGGCGCCCTCGCCGTCACCGTGCTGGCCGCCGCCCGCCGCCGCCGCGGACTGACCCCGGCGCTGCGCGACCCGGAGCCCCTGCTCGAGACGGCCTGACCGGAGCGGCTCAGCACGCTGGTCGAGCAGCCGCGAAGCCGCTCCGCGTCCCGGTGGTGAGCGTCGTGCTGGTCGAGTAGCCCCGCAGGGGCGTATCGAGACCCGCCGTCCCCAGCAGGGCGGGTCTGCAGACTCGTCTTCTGACGCCGGTGGATCTCGATACGCCCGCTGCGCGGGCTGCTCGATCAGCATGAAGAGGGGGCCGAGCGCCCAGCCGACGCTTCCTCCGCCCAGGGCGAACGCGTGGCGCGCGCTCAGAGAGCGGGAGGTAGCCTGACACTCACATTTCCTCGTCAGAAAGGTGCCGGGCCTGCGCCCGCAACATTCATGAACGTCAAGCGCATCTTCCGGGGTCCCATTCTCTACGTCGTCCTCGCGATCGTGGCGGTCTGGATCGGGTCCTCGCTGATCACGATGTCGGGCTTCCGGCAGATCAGCACGCAGGAGGGGCTCCAGCTCCTGTCCGACGGCAAGGTCGACTCCGCGAAGATCGTCGACGGCGAGCAGCGCGTCGACCTGACCCTCGCGCAGGACGACGGCGACAACGGCAAGCAGGTGCAGTTCTACTACGTGGCACCGCGCGGCGCCGAGGTCGTGGACGCGGTCACCACCGCCGCTCCGTCGGACGGCTACGACGACGAGGTCCCGCAGACCAACTGGTTCCTCTCCGCGCTCGGCTTCCTCCTCCCGATCCTGCTGATCGGCGCGTTCTTCTGGCTGATGCTCTCGGGCATGCAGGGCGGCGGCAACCGCGTCATGCAGTTCGGCAAGTCGAAGGCGAAGCTCGTCTCGAAGGAGTCGCCCAAGGTCACGTTCGGCGACGTCGCCGGCGCCGACGAGGCGATCGAGGAGCTGCACGAGATCAAGGAGTTCCTCAAGGAGCCGGCCAAGTTCCAGGCCGTCGGCGCGCGGATCCCGAAGGGCGTCCTGCTCTACGGCCCTCCCGGCACCGGAAAGACCCTGCTGGCCCGCGCCGTCGCGGGCGAGGCGGGTGTCCCCTTCTACTCCATCTCCGGGTCCGACTTCGTCGAGATGTTCGTCGGTGTCGGCGCGAGCCGCGTCCGCGACCTGTTCCAGCAGGCCAAGGAGAACTCGCCGGCCATCATCTTCGTCGACGAGATCGACGCCGTCGGCCGCCACCGCGGCGCGGGCATGGGCGGCGGGCACGACGAGCGCGAGCAGACCCTCAACCAGCTCCTGGTCGAGATGGACGGCTTCGACGTCAAGACCAACGTCATCCTGATCGCGGCGACGAACCGCCCCGACATCCTCGACCCCGCGCTGCTGCGCCCGGGCCGCTTCGACCGCCAGATCGGCGTCGACGCCCCCGACATGCTCGGCCGCAAGAAGATCCTCGAGGTGCACGGCCGCGGCAAGCCGCTCGCCGGCGGCGTCGACCTCGAGGTCGTCGCCCGCAAGACGCCGGGCTTCACCGGCGCGGACCTCGCGAACGTCCTCAACGAGGCCGCGCTGCTCACCGCCCGCTCGAACGCGCAGCTGATCGACAACCGCGCTCTCGACGAGGCGATCGACCGCGTCATCGCCGGCCCGCAGCGCCGCACGCGCGTCATGCGCGACAAGGAGAAGCTGATCACCGCGTACCACGAGGGCGGCCACGCCCTCGCCGCAGCGGCGATGCGCCACACCGACCCGGTCACGAAGGTCACGATCCTCCCGCGCGGCCGCGCCCTCGGCTACACGATGGTGCTGCCGCTCGAGGACAAGTACTCGACCACCCGCAACGAGCTGCTCGACCAGCTGGCCTACGCCATGGGCGGCCGCGTCGCGGAGGAGATCGTCTTCCACGATCCGACCACCGGCGCCTCGAACGACATCGAGAAGGCGACCTCGATCGCCCGCAAGATGGTCACCGAGTTCGGCATGTCGTCGACCGTCGGCGCCGTGAAGCTCGGCTCGTCCTCGGGCGAGATGTTCCTCGGCCGCGACATGGGCCACCAGCGCGACTACTCCGAGCAGATCGCCGAGCGCGTCGACCTCGAGACCCGGCAGCTGATCGAGCAGGCGCACGACGAGGCCTGGCAGGTCATCAACGCCAACCGCGACATCCTCGACCGCCTCGCGGCCGACCTCCTCGAGAAGGAGACGCTCGACCACGACCAGCTGGCCGAGATCTTTAAGGACGTCCGCAAGATCGACGAGCGACCGCAGTGGCTCTCGAGCGACAAGCGCCCGCTGTCCGACCTCCCGCCGATCCCGATGCCGCCGGCCAAGGCGCCGATCGACGCCGGGGCCACCGACGGCGCGGTCGTCTCGGAGAGCTCCGAGCCCGCCGCCCCGCAGCGGCCGCCGCTGATCAACCCGCGCCCGACGACGGCGTAGCAGGACCGTGCCGGTCGACAGGGCGCGCATCGAGGCCGCCGTCGCCGAGCTCCTCGCGGCCATCGGGGAGGACCCGGGCCGCGAGGGGCTCGCGACGACGCCGCAGCGCTTCGCCGACTCCTACGAGGAGTTCTTCGGCGAGTTCGACCTCGACCCGGCCGTCCACCTCGCCGAGACGTTCGCCGTCGTCGAGGAGGGGGAGCAGCCGCCCGCGACGCAGACGGTCGTCGTGCGCGACCTCGCGTTCCGCTCGGTCTGCGAGCACCACCTGCTGCCCTTCGCCGGCGTCGCGCACATCGCCTACCGCGCCGGCGAGCGCGTCGTCGGGCTCGGCAAGCTGCCACGGGTCGTCGAGACCGTCGCCTCGCGCCCGCAGCTCCAGGAGCGCCTCACCGAGCAGATCGCGGACGTCCTGGACGCCGGCCTCTCGCCCGAGGGCGTGCTGGTCGTCGTGGACGCCGAGCACGGCTGCGTGCGGATGCGCGGAGCCCGGCAGACCGCGAGCTCGACCGTCACCGTCGCCGCGCGCGGCACCCTCGCCGACCCCGCCGCCCGCGCCGAGATCATCGCGCTGATCGGCGCCGCGCGGGAGGTCTGACGTGGGTCCCGTCGTCACCGATCTCGCCCCCGGCCACCGCGCCGCCCTCCTCGGGATCCTCAACGTCACCCCCGACTCCTTCAGCGACGGCGGCCGCTGGCTCTCCGTCGACGACGCGGTCCGGCACGGGATCGGCATGACCCGGCCCTCGGGGGAGGGGCCGGCCTCCTTCGGTGCGGACGTCGTCGACGTCGGCGGCGAGTCGACCCGGCCCGGTGCCGCGCGCGTCGACGCCGCAGCCGAGCAGGCCCGCGTGCTCCCCGTGGTCCGCGCCCTCGCGGCCGAGGGCGTCCGCGTGAGCATCGACACGATGAGCGCGGCGACCGCCGGGGCCGCGCTCGACGCGGGCGCGGTCGTCGTCAACGACGTCTCCGGCGGGCTCGCCGACCCGGCGATGCTCCCGCTCGTCGCCGAGCGCGGAGCGGTCTACATCGCGATGCACTGGCGCGGCCACAGTGCGGGGATGACGGCGCTCGCCTCCTACGCCGACGTGGTGGCCGAGGTGCGCTCCGAGCTCGAGCGCCGCGTCGACGCCGCCCGAGCGGCCGGGATCCGCGACGAGCACCTGATCCTCGACCCCGGTCTCGGCTTCGCGAAGGACGGCGGCCACGACTGGGCGCTGCTCGTCCACCTGGACGCGATCGTCTCGCTCGGGCTGCCGGTGCTGGTGGGCCACTCGCGCAAGCGCTTCCTCGCGCCCTTCGCGCCGGCCGGCTCGACCGCCGCGGAGCGCGACGACGTGACGGCGCTGCTGAGCCTCGCCGCCGTCGACCGCGGCGCCTGGGGCGTCCGGGTGCACGACGTCCGCTCGAGCGCCCGCGCCCTCGCGCTCGGCGCCCGCCTCCAGGAGGAGCTCCCGTGACCGACCCCGCCCGCGCCGCCGCCACTCCGCCGCGTCTCGACGCCGCCGCGCTCGCCCTGCGCGACTCGATCACCCTGACGGGGCTGCGGGTGCGCGCGCACCACGGCGTCTTCGACTTCGAGCGCGAGAACGGCCAGGACTTCGTCATCGACGCGACGGTCTGGCTCGACCTCGCCCCTGCCGCGAGCGGTGACGCTCTGGCCGAGACGGTGCACTACGGCGAGCTGGCGATCGCCCTGGCGGACGCCGTCACCCGCGACCCGGTCGACCTGATCGAGACCGTCGCCGAGCGCCTCGCCGCGGTCGCCCTGAGCTTCGCCGCCGCCGAGGTGGTGCGGATCACCGTGCACAAGCCCGACGCGCCCATCCCGCTGCCGTTCGACGACGTCGCCGTGCAGATCACCCGGGTCCGCCCGTGAGGCCCCGGCCGCAGCGGCTGCTCCCCGAGCGCCGCGTCGTCCTCGCCCTGGGCAGCAACCTGGGCGACCGGCTCGCGCACCTCGAGACCGCCGTCCGATCCCTCGCGACGACACCCGGGCTCCGGATCGACGCCGTGTCGAAGGTGGTCGAGTCGCCGGCCTGGAAGCTCGACGGCGTCGACGAGGACGCGCCCGCCTACTTCAACGCCGTGGTCATCGGATCGACGACCCTCGAGCCGGACGACCTGCTCGCCGCCACCGCCGCGATCGAGAGCGCGGGCGGGCGGGTCCGCGGCGAGGGCGAGGAGCGCTGGGGCGACCGCACACTCGACATCGACGTCGTCGCCGTCGGCGGGGTCGTCCGCGACGACGCGCACCTCACGCTCCCGCACCCCCGCGCCGGCGAGCGCGCCTTCGTGCTGGAGCCGTGGCTCGACGTCGACCCGCACGCCGTCCTGCCGGGGCGCGGGCCGGTCGCGGAGCTCCGCGCGAGAGCGACGGACCGGGTGACCGACCGGCCCGAGGCGATAGCGTGGCGGCGCACGCGGTCCTCGGGAGACGCCTCCCGCGGAACGACCACCACCGCACCGAGCACCGCCCCCGGCCGCACCGACCCCGAGAGCAGCACTCCGTGAAGCGCACCCGCATCAGCTCCCTGCTCGGCCTCGGCCTCGCCGGGGCCGTCGTCGGCTTCCTGATCGACCTGGCGATCGCCGCCGCGGGGCGCCCGGTGCTGATCCCGCCGCTCACGGTCCCGCTCACGCTCGTGGTGGTCGCGGCGCTCGTGATCGGGTTCGCGATCCCGATCCATCGTGCGACGAAGGGGACGCTCCGCCGCCCCATCGATCCCTTCCGCGCGATGCGCGTGGTCGTGCTGGCCAAGGCCTCCAGCCTCGTCGGCGCGCTGCTGCTCGGGGCGTCCGGCGGGGTGCTCGTCTACCTGCTGAGCCGGCCGGTGGTGCCTTCGCTAGGCTCCGTGTGGCAGGACGTGGCCGCCATCGTCGGCGCGATCGTCCTGCTGGTGGCCGGTCTGGTCGCCGAGCACCTGTGCACCATCCCGCCGACCGATGACGACGACCCCGCTGTCGGCGAGGTGAACCACGCCTGACGCCGACGCACGCTCGGACGCAGGCAGGGAGGACGTCATCATGGCCGACGACCAGGAGGCGACCCCCTCGGCCGCCCCGGTGCCGCTGAGCCCGGAGCCGCTGACCTCGGAGCCGCTGAGCCGTCGCGAGGCGCGGATCCGCGAGGCGGCGATCGAGCAGGAGCGCGAGGCGGTCCAGCCGGAGCACGACGCCGTCCAGCAGGAGGGCGTCCGGCTCGACCCCGCCGCTCCCGGGTCCTCCGGGGGCGACCGCCTCGACCTGGCCGGCCCGTGGCGCCGGGTCTCGCCCAAGTACGTGGCCGTCGAGGTCGTCTCGGCCGTGGTCTCGAGCGCGGTGCTCCTCGCCGTGCCGATCGGGATGCTCCTGATCGGCGTCGACTGGGCCTGGATCCTCGTCCTCGCGGCCGCTGTCCTCGCCGTCACGCTGCTGATCGTCGCGCCCCGCCGTGCTCGCGCCTACGGCTACCAGCTGCGCGAGGACGACCTGCTCTTCCGTCGCGGCATCATGTTCCAGCGCTTCGTCTCGGTGCCCTACGGGCGCATGCAGCTGATCGACGTCAACCGCGGCCCGCTCGCCCGCGCGCTCGGCCTGGCCGACCTGCGCTTCGTGACCGCCGCCGCGGCGACCGGCGTCAGCATCCCCGGGCTCGTCGACGGCGACGCCGAGGAGCTGCGCGATCGGCTCGTCGAGCTGGCGGAGTCGCGCCGGGCCGGCCTGTGAGCGAGGCTCCTGCGGCCGTCCGCGGCATCGAGACCGACCTCGCCGACGGGGAGTGGCACCGCCTGCACCCGGCGACGCCCGTGCTCAAGGGCGGGATCGGCCTGCTGGTCGTCCTCGGCCTCCTCATCACGAACCTCCGCGAGCGCCTGCTCGAGCTCTTCCTCCCCGGCCCCGGCGGCGATTACGAGAGCGGCGATCCGGTCGACGCGCTGATCGACCGCGGGCTGATCGGCTGGGCGCTGCTCGCCGTAGCGGCCGGTCTCGCCGTCGCCGTGCTCGCCTTCTGGCTGTCCTGGCGGATGCACACCTTCCGCATCACCGACGAGATCGTCGAGGTGCGCTCGGGCGTGCTGTTCCGCACCAACCGCCGCGCGCGGCTCGACCGCATCCAGGGCATCGCGGTGCAGCGCCCGCTGTTCGCCCGGCTGTTCGGCGCGGCCAAGCTCGAGGTCAGCGTCGCCGGCCAGGACGCGAACGTGCAGCTCTCCTACCTCGGCTCGCGGCTGGTCGACGCCCTCCGCCGCGACATCCTGCGGCTGGCCTCCGGCGTGCGCGAGCGGGAGGCGGTCGCGGGGGAGGCCCCGGCCGGCGGCTTCCTCGCGCGCCGGATCGAGGAGTTCGGCGAGCCGGCCGAGGACGCGCCGCCCGAGTCGGTCGTCTTGATCCCGCCGGGCCGGCTGCTCGGCTCGCTGGTGTTCAGCGGCTTCACGCTCTTCCTGCTGGTGTCGGTGGTCGCCGTCGTCTTCACCTCGGTCTACGGCTCGCCCTACGTGCTGTTCGCGATCCTGCCCGGTCTGATCGGCTCGGGCAGCTACTACGTCCGCCAGTTCGTCCGCTCGCTGCGCTACTCGATCGCGTCGACGCCCGACGGCGTCCGCGTCGGCTACGGCGTGCTCTCGACCAGCAGCGACACCCTGCCGCCCGGCCGGATCCACGCGGTCGAGATCACCCAGCCGCTGCTCTGGCGCCCGTTCGGCTGGTGGCAGGTGAAGATCGACCGGGCCGGCCACGCGGCCTCGCGCGGTGCGAACGGCGAGCCGAACACGACGATCCTGCCGGTCGGCGATCTCGCCGCGGTCGAGCGGGTCCTGTCGCTGCTGCTGCCGGGCGCGGACGAGGGCGCCGAGGCGACCCCGGTCGGCGACGCGCTGCGCCGCCGCGACGCCCCCGGCTTCACCAGCGCGCCCCGCTCGGCGATGCTGCTGCGCCCGTTCTCCTGGCGGCGCACGGGGTTCCGCCTCGCGGAGGACGTCGCGGTGCTGCGCAGCGGTGCCGTCTGGCGCCGCGTCACGGTCGTCCCGCTCGCCCGCATGCAGAGCGTCGGCGTGCAGCAGGGGCCGCTCCAGCGGATGCTCGGGTTGGCCTCCGCGCGCGTGCACACGGTCGCCGGGCCGGTGACGCCGCTGGTGCCGGTGATGAGCGTCGCCGACGGCCTCGCCTTCTTCGAGCGCGTGGGCCGGGCAGGGACTGTCGCGGCCGAGCGCGACGCCAGCCACCACTGGGGGCGGCGCGCCGTCGACGCCCCGACGCCCCGCGACGCGTGGGCCGCACCCGAGGGGGACCCGTATGCCTGACGCCCGCCGCGACGGACGCCTCGGCGTCGGGATCATCGGCGCCGGACCCGTCGGTCCGGTGCTCGGCGCCGCGCTCGCCAACGCCGGGCATGCCGTGATCGGCGTCGCCACGACGAGCGACGCCGGCCGCGAGCGCGTCGACGCACTGCTGCCGGGCGCCCCGGTGCTCGCGATCCCGGATCTCGTCGAGCGGAGCGAGCTGGTGATCATCGCCGTCCCGGGCGGCGAGATCGCCGCACTCGTCGCCGGACTCGCCGCCACCGGGGCCTGGCAGCCCGGGCAGCTCGTGCTGCACACCGCGGCCGAGCACGGCTTCGGTGTGCTCTCGCCGGCTCTCGCCTCGGGAGTCATCCCGCTCGCCGTGCACCCGGCGATGGCGTTCAGCGGCACGAGCCTCGACCTCGCCCGCCTCGCCGAGACCTACTTCGCGGTGACCGCGCCCGGCCCGGTGCTGCCCATCGCGCAGGCCCTCGTCGTCGAGATGGGCGGCGAGCCGGTCACCGTCGCGGAGGCGGACCGCGCCGCCTACGCCGAGGCCGTCTCGACCGCGACCACCTTCTCGACCGCCATCGTCGAGCAGGCCGCCGGCCTCCTCGCCGGCATCGGCGTCGACAAGCCCGGCTTCTTCCTCTCCAGCCTCGTCCGCTCCTCCGTCGACGACGCCCTCCGCCGCGCGGCCGGCTGACGCCCTCCTGCATGAACGGCGGCCCCCGCATGCTGGTCGAGTAGCGCCGCAGGCGCGTATCGAGACCCGCCGTCATCAGCAGGGCGGCTCTGCAGGCTCGTGTTCTGACGCTGGTGGATCTCGATACGCCCGCTGCGCGGGCTACTCGATCAGCATGGCGGCGCCCGCTGCGCGGGGTGCTCGATCAGCATGGTGGCGCCCGCTGCGCGGGGTGCTCGATCAGCGGTCTCCGCGTCGCCGGTAGGGTTCTCGGGTGATCAGCACCATCGAACGCATCGGCGAGCTCCGCGGGACGCTGCAGGAGGCGCGGCGCTCGGGGGCGCGCATCGCCCTCGTGCCGACCATGGGCGCGCTGCACGCCGGGCACCTCGCCCTCGTCGACCGGGCGCGCGAGATCGCGGACGTGGTCGTCGTGTCGATCTTCGTGAATCCGCTGCAGTTCGGCCCGAACGAGGACCTCGACCGCTACCCGCGCGACCTGGCGGCCGACGTCGCCCTGCTCGAGGAGCGCGGCGTCGAGCACGTCTTCGCGCCGAGCGTCGCCGAGATGTACCCGGACGGCCCCTCCTCCACCCGCGTCGTCGCCGGGGAGGTCGGCTCGCTCTACGAGGGCCGCTCGCGCCCCGGCCACTTCGACGGCATGCTGACCGTCGTCTCGAAGCTCCTCCACATCGTCCAGCCCGATGTCGCGATGTTCGGGCAGAAGGACGCGCAGCAGCTCTTCCTCGTCCGCAGGATGGTGCGCGACCTCGATCTGCCCGTCGCGATCGAGGGCGTGGCCACCGTCCGCGAGGAGGACGGCCTCGCGCTCTCCAGCCGCAACCGCTACCTCGACGCCCGCGAGCGCCGGGCCGCCCGCACGATCCCGCTCCTGCTCGAGGCCGCCGCCTCCGCCGCCGACCGCGGGCTCGACGCCGTCGTCGCCGCCGCGCAGTCCGCCTCGAGGGGCGAGCCGCTGGTTAAGCTGGACTACCTCGTCGTCGCGAATCCGGCGACGCTCCTGCCGGTCGACGACGACCACCGCGGCCCGGCCCTCGTGCTCGTCGCCGCGGTCGTCGGCTCCACCCGGCTCCTCGACAACGGCCCGATCCTGCTCGCCTGATCGCGCCCGCCGCCTCCAACCGAAAGCACCTGCGTTCTGACATGGTCGACACCCCCGGCGCCCCCGTGCCCCCGTCCGAGCCCACGCCCGAGGAGGCCTCCGAGCAGAAGGCCGTGCGCCTGGCCAAGCGCGAGCGCCTGATCGAGCTCGCCGCCGACGACCTCGGCGGCGGCGCCTATCCCGTCTCCGTCCCGGTCACGGACACCATCGCGGCGGTGCGCGCGCGCCACGAGGGCATCGCGCCCGACGTGAGGACGGGTGAGCAGGTCGGCCTCGCCGGCCGCGTCGTCTTCCAGCGCAACACCGGCAAGCTCTGCTTCGCGACGCTGCAGGCGGGCGACGGCTCGCGGATCCAGGCGATGGTGTCGCTCGGCGACGTCGGCGAGGAGTCGCTGGCGAGCTGGAAGGAGCTCGTCGACCTCGGCGACCACCTCTTCGTCGCCGGCGAGGTCCTCTCCAGCAAGCGCGGCGAGCTGAGCGTCTGGGTCTCCGACTGGAGCATCGCGGCGAAGGCGATCCTCCCGCTGCCGAACCTGCACAACGAGCTCGGCGACGAGACCCGGATGCGCCAGCGCTACCTCGACCTGATCGTGCGCCCCCAGGCCCGAGAGACCGTGATCGCCCGCTCCACCGTCAACGCCTCACTCCGGAGGACCTTCGTCGACCACGGCTTCCTCGAGGTCGAGACCCCGATGCTCCAGGTGATGCACGGCGGTGCCTCCGCCCGCCCCTTCGCCACGCACTCGAACGCCTTCGACACCGAGCTCTACCTCCGCATCGCGCCGGAGCTCTACCTCAAGCGCGCCGTCGTCGGCGGCATCGACCGCGTCTTCGAGATCAACCGCAACTTCCGCAACGAGGGCGCCGACTCGACGCACTCGCCCGAGTTCGCGATGCTCGAGGCGTACCAGGCCTACGGCGACTACTCGAGCATCGCCGACCTCACCCAGGAGTTGATCCAGAACGCGGCGCTCGCCGTCGCGGGCTCGCACGTGGTCACCTGGGCCGACGGCACCGAGTACGACCTCGGCGGCGAGTGGGACCGGATCTCGATGTACGAGAGCCTCTCACTGGCCGCCGGCATCGCGATCACGCCGGAGACCCCGCTGGTCGAGCTCGAGACCCTCGCCGCGCGCGAGGGCGTCGAGGTGCATGTGCCCACCCACGGCAAGTACGTCGAGGAGCTCTGGGAGCACTTCGTCAAGGGCGGCCTCGTCCGGCCGACCTTCGTCATGGACTTCCCCGTCGACACCTCGCCGCTCGTGCGCGCGCACCGGAGCATCCCGGGCGTCGTGGAGAAGTGGGACCTCTACGTCCGCGGCTTCGAGCTGGCCACCGGCTACTCCGAGCTGATCGACCCGGTCGTGCAGCGCGAGCGCTTCGTCGAGCAGGCGCAGCAGGCCGCGGCCGGCGACGACGAGGCGATGCGCCTCGACGAGGACTTCCTCCGCGCGCTCGAGCACGGCATGCCGCCGACCGGCGGCATGGGCATGGGCATCGACCGCCTGCTGATGGCCGTCACCGGTCTGGGGATCCGCGAGACCATCCTCTTCCCGCTGGTCAAGTAGGTTCGAGGGCGTGGTCAGGGCATCCAGCATCGTCGCGACGGTCGTCGCGGGAGTTCTCACGCTCGCGCAGTTCGGCGTGGGCGCGGCGGTCGCCACCTCGGTGCTCGTCGACTCGGCGGACCTCGGCCGGGGGCTCGCCGATCAGCGGGCCGCGCAGTCGTTCACTCCCGACGGCACGATCACCGGCTTCGCGGACCGCACCGCGATGTCGACCCGCGGCCGCGCGCTCTACTACGCCTCGAACCCCTCGGTGGAGCCGACGGCCGGCTTCAACGCGCTCTGCGGCTACGGCGCCTCCGACGAGATCGTGCTCGGCTGCTACACCGGCAGCGACATCTACATCTCCGACGTCGAGAACCCCGACCTCGACGGGATCCGCGACGTCACCGCCGCCCACGAGATGCTGCACGCCGCGTGGGTGCGGATGGACGCGGCCGAGCAGGCCGAGGTCGGCGCCCAGCTGGAGGCGGCCTACGCCGCGCTCCCGCAGGACGGCCCGATCGCGGAGCGCCTGGAGCTCTACCGCACCGGCGGGCTGGGCGAGCGCGTCAACGAGCTGCACTCGATCCTCGGCACCGAAGTCGCCGATCTGCCGCCCGCGCTGGAGGCGCACTACGCCGAGTACTTCGCCGACCGCTCGATCGTGGTCGGCCTGAACGCCCAGTACGAGGCCGTCTTCACCGATCTCGAGAACCGGATCACCGAGCTGGTCGCCCGCATCGACGCGATGTACGCGGACCTCACGGCGCGCATCGACGCCAACAACGCCGAGTACGACGCGCTGAACGCCGAGATCGACTCGTTCAACGCCCGGGCGGACAGCGGCGACTTCGCCTCGGACGCCGCCTTCGACGCCGAGCGGGCCGACCTGCTCGCGCGGGGCGCCGCGATCGACGCCACCCGGGCCGCGATCGACACCGACGTGGCGGTCTACGACGGCCTGCGCTCCGAGCTCGAGGGGCTGAACGCCGACGCGTCGGCCCTCAACCGCTCGATCGAGAGCAGCTGAGCGCCCTCAGCTGTCGGCCCGCGCGTCCGCCGGCGCCGCTGTTCGCTGAGCGGCCGCTCCGGGCCCGCTCCCGGCCCGGCCGGGTAGGATCGCCCCCATGGACTGGGAGCTGTGGAATCAAGGACTGTGGGCACTCGTGCCGACCGTCACCATCGGCCTCCTCTTCTGGTTCATCATGCGCGCGCTGATCCGCTCGGACCGCAACGAGCGCCGCGCCTACGACCGCATCGAGGCGCAGGAGCGGGCCCGCCGCGGTCTGCCCCCGCGCGACGCCGCGTAGAGCCCGAGGTGAACGGACCGGACTGGTCGCTCGTCCTGGCGGTGGGCGCCATCGTCGTCGAGCTCGTCGTCCGCGTGATCGCGGTCATCGTGGTCCCGCGCAACCGCCGCCCGACCACCGGCCTCGCCTGGCTGATGGCGATCTTCCTGATCCCCTACGTCGGCATCCTGCTCTTCCTCTTCATCGGCAGCTACCGCCTCCCGCGCAAGCGCCGGCGCAAGCAGGAGGAGATCAACCGCTTCATCCTCGAGTCGACGGAGGGCATCGACCGGGTCGCGCGCAACCACCCGTGGCCGCTCTGGCTCGAGTCGGTCGTCACGCTCAACCGCAACCTCGGCGCGATGCCCCTCGTCGGCGGCAACGACGCCCGGCTGCAGGGCGGCTACGAGCAGACGATCCGGGCGATGGCCGACGAGATCGACCGGGCCCGCAGCTACGTGCACTGCGAGTTCTACATCCTCGCCGCCGACACGACGACGGCTCCCTTCTTCGACGCACTCGACCGCGCGGTCGCGCGCGGCGTGACGGTGCGGATCCTGCTCGATCACATCGCGTCGATCCGCGTCCCCGGCTACTACACCGGCACGCACCGCCGCCTCAGGGCGCTGGAGCGGGCCGGCGCGCACTGGTCCTACATGCTCCCCGTGCGCCCCTGGCTCGGCCAGTACCAGCGGCCCGATCTGCGCAATCACCGCAAGCTGCTGATCGTGGACGGCAACGCCGCCTTCATGGGCTCGCAGAACGTCGTCGACTCCAGCTACAACAAGCGCGGCAACATCCGGCGCGGCCTGCACTGGCACGACCTGATGGTGCGCCTCGAGGGCCCGGTGGTGCAGGGCATCAACGCCATCTTCATCACCGACTGGTACAGCGAGACGGACGAGCTGCTCCTGCGCGAGTCGGCGCCGATGGAGGCGCTGCAGCAGCGCGACACGATCGACTGCCAGGTGGTGCCGAGCGGGCCGGGCTTCGACGGCGAGAACAATCTCCGCCTCTTCCTCGCACTGCTCTACTCGGCGCAGAAGTCGATCATCATCACGAGCCCGTACTTCGTCCCCGACGAGGCGATGCTCTACGCGATCACCACCGCCACCCGCCGCGGCGTGCACGTCGAGCTCTTCGTCTCCGAGATCGGCGACCAGGCCGTGGTCTACCACGCGCAGCGCTCCTACTACGAGACGCTGCTCACCGCGGGCGTGCGGATCTGGATGTACCGCAAGCCCACGATCCTGCACGCGAAGCACTTCACCATCGACGACGACGTCGCCGTGATCGGCTCGAGCAACATGGACATGCGCTCCTTCACGCTCAACCTCGAGGTGTCGCTGATGGTGCGCGGCGCCGACTTCGTCGAGGACCTCCGGGAGGTGCAGCAGGACTACCGGGAGCACTCCCGGGAGCTGACGCTGCGGGAGTGGCGGCAGCAGCCGCTGCGCTCGACGATCCTCGACAATCTCGCCCGGCTCACCTCGGCCCTCCAATAGGGGATCCTCGAGCTTCGCTCAGGGATGGCGAGACTCCCTCAGTTCTTGTTACGCTCCGAAGGCGAGCGTTCGTCGACGTTCGCTCACCTTCGAACGGAGTCGCCACCGTGATCCCTCGCCCCGCTCATCGCAATCCGCTCTGCATCCCGCTCAGCGCCGGCGCCCGAGCCGTCCGGCTCCGCGGCTCGGAGGGCGTCGCCGCGCTCCGCCGCACGGTCGACGTGTCGGTCCCGACGACGGCGGGGTTCCGGATGGACCTCGCTATCGCCGCGACCGAGCGCGTCCGCGTGCTGCACGTCGTCTCGACGCCGTTCGCGATCCGCTGGCCAGGGTCGAGCGCGGTCGACGGCTCCTCCGTCTTCGTGCTGCCGATGGAGGGCTCGCTCGCCGTCGACGCGTCGGCCGACCTGCTCGAGGTCGACGAGGGCGGGCTCGCACTCTCCACGGAGGACCCGGTCGTCGTCCGCTCGTCCCGCCCGGTCCGCCTCCTCGTGCTCTGCGCCGACAACGGCGTCTCGGAGCGCCGTCGCGCCGACCCCGTCCGGGTCGTCCCCGCCACCTCGACCACCGCGACCGCGCGGACGATGCTGCGGGCGTTCCTCGCCGAGCTCGACCCCGAGAACGCGGTGCAGGCCGAGTACCTCGAGGGCACCGTCCTGCGCCTCGCCCGGCTGCTCGGCTCGGAGCGGGAGGAGGGCACGCGCGAGCGCCTCGGCCTGCACGACATGGTCGAGGCCGCCCTGCAGGTCATCCAGGCCGACTTCAGCGACCCCACGCTCGACCCGAGCACGGTGGCGCGGCGCTGCCGGGTCAGCCTGCGCACGCTGCAGCGCGCGGTGGCGGACGAGCGCGGCTCGACCCTCCGGAAGCTCATCTCGGACGTCCGCACCGAGAACGCACTGCGACTCGTCGGGACGCCGGACTCGGCCGCGCTGCCGCTGAGCGACATCGCCCGGCGCTCCGGCTTCTCCTCGCCCGAGCGGCTGCGGCGGGCCATCGCGACGGAGACCGGGCTGTCGCCGAGCGAGTACCGGCGCCGGCTGAACGGCGAGGACCTCGCCGCGGGCTGAGCGGACCCGCGCCCCCGGCTCGCGCTTGCGGGTCGCCGCGCCGTGCGCAAGGCCCTGGCCCGCCCGAGAAGCCCGGCGTAGCGTCGGAGCGTCCTCAGCACGGTGCGGGCGACCGGTCCTCGCGGGCCGGCTCTTCAGAAGGGAAACGTCATGGCGGCGAGCAGAACGACGCGCATCCTCATCCTCGGCGGCGGCTACGTCGGCCTCTACACGGCCTGGGGCCTCGAGAAGCTCCGCGGGGCGACGCCGATCGACGTCACCGTCGTCGAGCCGAACCCCTACATGACCTACCAGCCGCTCCTCCCCGAGGTGGCGGGCGGGCACGTCCAGCCCCGGCACGTCACCGTGCCGCTGGTGCAGGCGCTCAAGCGCACCCGGATCGTGCGCGGCGCGATCACCGGCGTCAGCATCGCCGACCGGTCGGCGACGGTCGCGGCGATCGACGGCACCAGCCGCACGCTGCCCTTCGATCACGTCGTCTTCGCGCTCGGAGCGGTGACCCGCACCTTCCCGACACCCGGTCTCGCCGAGCACGCGATCGGCTTCAAGACCGTCGAGGAGGCCGCGCACCTGCGCGACCGCGTCATCGAGAACATCGCGAAGGCCGCTCTGACCACCGACCCGGTCGAGCGGCGGCGCCTGCTCACCTTCGTCTTCGTCGGCGGCGGCTACACGGGGGTCGAGGCGCTCAGCGAGCTGCTCGACCTCAGCCGCCGCACCCTCGCCGCGCAGCCGTCGCTGTCGATGGGCGACGTCACCTGGCACCTCGTCGAGGCGCTCGACCGCGTCGCGCCGGAGGTCGGCCAGGAGCTCTCGGTCTGGACGCTCGACCACCTCCGCGAGCGCGGCGTGCACGTGCACCTGAAGACGACGATGCCCTCCTGCGAGGACGGCGTGGTCGAGCTCTCCAGCGGCGAGCGGATCCCCGCGGCGACGATCGTCTGGACCGCCGGCGTCAAGCCGAACCCGATCCTCGACGCGACGGACGCGCCGCGCGGACCGAAGGGCCACGTCATGGCCGACGCGCGCCTGCGCGTGATCACGGAGGACGGCGAGCCCGTCGGGGCGGCCTGGGCCGCCGGCGACGGCGCGCAGGTGCCCGACCTGACCGCCGCGAAGCAGCCCGCCTACTACCCGCCGAACGCGCAGAACGCGGTCCGGCAGGCCAAGCTGCTGGCGCGCAACATCATCGGCGACATCACCGGTGGCGCGGTCGAGGAGTACCGCCACGCCTCCGTGGGCACGGTCGCCGAGTACGGGATCGGCAAGGGCGCCGGGCTGATCAAGGGCGTGAAGCTGCGCGGGGTGCCCGCCTGGCTCGCCCACCGCGCGTACCACGGGGCGGCGATGCCGACCTTCGATCGCAAGTGGCGGATCATCGCCGGCTGGATCATCGACGCGGTCTCCCGACGCGACCTCTCGCCGATGAGCGCGCTGCAGGACCCGCGGCGCGCGTTCCGCGAGACCGCTGAGGCGACGGACCGCGAGGCGGCCGAGAAGCGCGCCGCGAAGGAGAAGGAGAAGGCGGCCGAGGCCTCCTGACCCGGCCGCTGCCGGCGCGCCGGATCAGGCGCGCCGGCGCGGCTTCAGCCGGACCGTCGGCAGCGTCGGCGCGGGCAGCGCTCTGCCCGGGTAGCCCGCGACCGTGCCGAACGGGCCGCCTGCGTCGCCGCCCGCGATGACGTCGTCCTGCCAGCGCTCGCGCGCCGCGGCGACGTCGTCGTGGCTGCGGCCGACGAAGTTCCACCACATCACCAGCTGCTCGGGGAACGGCTCGCCGCCGATCAGCACGACACGGGCGCCCTCGTCGCCGGCGGTCAGCACCAGCGTGCCGCGACCCGGCGCGAGGTAGGCGAGGTCGGAGCGCCGCACGTCCACGCCGTCGACGCCGACCGGGCCGGCGTCCACGAGCACGCCGTGCTCCCAGGCGATGTCGAGCGGGATCTCGACCCGCGCGCCCGGCTCCAGGTCGAGCTGCGCCGCGACGAGCGGGGTGAAGACGCTCGCGGGCACGGAGGCGCCGAGCAGCTCGCCGACGAAGACCTGCGCCACCGCGCCGGGCAGCGCGACCCGCACTCCGCGGTGGTGCTCGAAGAACGGATCGCCGAGGCGGGCCTCCTCGGGCAGCGCCACCCAGAGCTGCACGCCGTGCAGGACGGGCTCGGCGCCGGTGGAGACCTCGGAGTGCGAGATGCCGCGCCCGGCGGTCATCAGGTTCAGCTCGCCGGGCCGCACCAGCTGGTGGCTCCCGACGCTGTCGCGGTGATCGATCTCGCCCTCGAAGAGCCAGCTGACGGTCTGCAGCCCGGTGTGCGGGTGCGGCGGGACGTCCATGCCCGCCTCCTCGCCGAGGCGCACGGGGCCGTAGTGGTCGGCGAAGCACCAGGCTCCGATCGTGGAGCGCGAGCGCTGGGGGAGCGTGCGCCGCACCTCGATCGCGCGGGGTCCGCCGAGCGGCACGAGGCGCGCCTCGAGGATCTCCACGGGCGACGTCGCGGCGGGCTCGGAGGCGACCGCGTGCTCGTCCGGATGCTCCTCCAGATTGCTCATGCCTGAACTCTATGCCTGTGCATGGAAATAGCCCCTCACGCCCAGGGCGAACAGGGGGTCCGACCGGGGGGAGCGCTGGCTACAGTCGAGCTATCGGAGCCCACCCCTGCGGGTTCTGTAGGGAGTGACAGCATGTTCGAGAGATTCACCGATCGCGCACGGCGCGTCGTCGTCCTGGCCCAAGAAGAGGCCAAGATGCTTAATCACAACTACATCGGGACCGAGCACATCCTGCTCGGCCTGATCCACGAGGGCGAGGGAGTGGCCGCCAAGGCGCTCGAGTCCCTCGGCATCTCGCTCGACGCGGTGCGCGAGCAGGTCCAGGACATCATCGGCCAGGGGCAGCAGCAGCCCACCGGCCACATCCCCTTCACGCCGCGTGCGAAGAAGGTCCTCGAGCTGTCCCTGCGCGAAGCGCTGCAGCTCGGCCACAACTACATCGGGACCGAGCACATCCTGCTCGGCCTCATCCGCGAGGGCGAGGGCGTCGCCGCACAGGTGCTCGTCAAGCTGGGCGCCGACCTCAACCGGGTGCGCCAGCAGGTCATCCAGCTCCTCTCGGGCTACCAGGGCAAGGAGCAGGTCGCCGTGGGCGGTGAGCAGCAGCAGCCTCAGGGCGGCTCGCAGATCCTCGACCAGTTCGGACGCAACCTCACGCAGGCGGCGCGCGACAACAAGCTCGACCCGGTCATCGGGCGCGAGAAGGAGATCGAGCGGGTCATGCAGATCCTCTCCCGCCGCTCCAAGAACAACCCCGTCCTGATCGGCGAGCCCGGCGTCGGCAAGACCGCCGTCGTCGAGGGCCTCGCCCAGGCGATCGTGCGCGGCGACGTGCCCGAGACGCTGAAGGACAAGCAGCTCTACACGCTCGACCTCGGCTCGCTCATCGCCGGCTCCCGCTACCGCGGAGACTTCGAGGAGCGCCTCAAGAAGGTGACGAAGGAGATCCGCACCCGCGGCGACATCATCACCTTCATCGACGAGATCCACACCCTCGTCGGCGCAGGGGCCGCGGAGGGCGCGATCGACGCCGCCTCGATCCTCAAGCCGCTGCTCGCCCGCGGCGAGCTGCAGACCATCGGCGCGACCACGCTCGACGAGTACCGCAAGCACTTCGAGAAGGACGCCGCGCTCGAGCGCCGCTTCCAGCCGATCCAGGTCGCGGAGCCGTCGCTGCCCCACACGATCAACATCCTCAAGGGCCTGCGCGACCGCTACGAGGCGCACCACAAGGTGTCCATCACCGACGGCGCGATCGTCTCCGCCGCCAACCTCGCGGACCGCTACATCAGCGACCGCTTCCTCCCCGACAAGGCCATCGACCTGATCGACGAGGCCGGCGCGCGCCTGCGCCTCTCGATCCTCTCGGCCCCGCCTGAGCTGCGCGAGTTCGACGACAAGATCGCCGTCGTCCGCACCGCGAAGGAGGCCGCGATCGAGGACCAGGACTTCGAGAAGGCCGCGTCGCTCCGCGACGAGGAGAAGCAGCTGCTCGGTGAGCGCCTGCGCCTCGAGAAGAAGTGGAAGTCGGGCGACGTCAAGGCGACCGGTGTCGTCGACGAGGGCCTGATCGCCGAGGTCCTCGCCCAGGCGACGGGCATCCCGGTCTTCAAGCTGACCGAGGAGGAGTCCTCGCGGCTCGTCTTCATGGAGAAGGCGCTGCACCAGCGCGTCATCGGGCAGGAGGAGGCCATCGCGGCCCTCTCGCGCACGATCCGCCGCACGCGCGCCGGCCTCAAGGACCCCAAGCGCCCCTCGGGATCGTTCATCTTCGCCGGCCCCACGGGCGTCGGCAAGACCGAGCTCGCCAAGGCGCTCGCGGAGTTCCTCTTCGACGACGAGAACGCGATGATCTCGCTCGACATGTCGGAGTACGGCGAGAAGCACACCGTCTCGCGTCTGTTCGGCGCCCCTCCCGGGTTCGTCGGCTTCGAGGAGGGCGGCCAGCTCACCGAGAAGGTCCGCCGCAAGCCGTTCAGCGTGGTCCTCTTCGACGAGATCGAGAAGGCCCACCCCGACATCTTCAACTCGCTCCTCCAGATCCTCGAGGAGGGTCGTCTGACCGACGGCCAGGGGCGCGTCGTCGACTTCAAGAACACCGTCATCATCATGACCACCAACCTCGGTGCGCGTGACATCGCCGGTGGTCCCGTCGGGTTCCAGATCGAGGGCGACAACGCCACCGGCTACGACCGCATGCGCGGCAAGGTCAACGAGGAGCTGAAGAAGCACTTCAAGCCCGAGTTCCTCAACCGCGTGGACGACGTCATCGTCTTCCCGCAGCTGTCGAAGCCGGAGCTGCTCCAGATCGTCGACCTGTTCATCGGCCGCCTCGGCGACCGCCTGCTCGACCGCGACATGACGGTGGAGCTGACGCAGTCGGCCAAGGAGCGGCTGATCGAGGTCGGCTTCGACCCGGCCCTCGGCGCCCGCCCCCTGCGCCGCGCGATCCAGCGCGAGATCGAGGACCAGCTGTCCGAGCAGATCCTGCACGGCCAGCTCGGCTCCGGAGACCACGTGCACGTGGACTTCCTCGAGAACAAGTTCGTCTTCACGACGACGCCGCGCCTCATCTCGATCAGCGCCGGCGCGACGGCGGGAGCGGCGACCGCCGGCCCGGCGACGCCCGACCTGATGGCGTAGCACAGGAGCGCCGCAGCACGACAGCGAGCCCGTCCCTCCCTCCGGAGGGGCGGGCTCGTCGTCGTTCGGCCGTACGCTTGTCGGATGGCCGATTGGAAGTACCCGGTGCGCCGTGCGCGCACGAGCGACGTCCCCTTCATCCAGGAGCTCAGCGAGCCGCTCGTGAACGAGCGCATCCTCCTGGGCAAGGACCGCGTGGTGCTCTACGGCGCGGTGCAGGAGTTCCGCATCGCGGAGGACGGCGAGGGCACGGCCATCGGCTGCGGCGCGCTGCACGTGATGTGGGACGACATCGCGGAGGTGCGCACTCTCGCCGTCTCGCAGGACTGGCTCGGCCGCGGGGTCGGCCACCACATCCTGGAGCGCCTCGAGAACGACGCGCGGGAGCTCGGTCTGAAGCGCCTGTTCTGCCTGACCTTCGAGGTCGGCTTCTTCGAGCGCCACGGCTACGCGCCGATCGGTGAGAAGGTCGTCGACCCCGAGGTGTACGCCGAACTGCTGCGCTCGCCCGACGAGGGCGTGGCCGAGTTCCTCGACCTCGCCCGGGTGAAGCCGAACACGCTCGGCAACACCCGCATGCTCAAGACGCTCTGAGCGCGCGCACGTCGTAGCCTGTGTCGGTGACTCCGCCTCCCCGCCGCCTGCCCTCCCGGGTCTACCGGCGGCGGAGGGCCGGCCTGATCCTCGCGCTGCTGGTGATCGTCGCCGGGATCGCCGCGCTGGTCTCGCTCCAGCCCTGGGCGGGCGGACGCGGAGCCGCCGAGAGCGCGAGTCCGACGGCGTCCGCGCTGCCGACGCTCTACCCGTCGACGGCGCCGGAGGGCTCACCGCCCGCGGACGCTGCCGCCTGCACCGCGGACACCGTCGCGGTCACGGCCGTGACCGACGCGACGAGCTACGGGCCGGACGAGGCGCCGCAGCTCTCGCTGTCGCTCGCCAACATCTCCAGCGCCGACTGCGTGATCAACGCCGGGACGAGCGGGCAGGTCTTCACGATCACCAGCGGCTCGGACCCGGTCTGGACCTCGACCGACTGCCAGACGGGCGCGGCGGACCTCGAGATCCTGCTGCAGGCGGGCACCTCGGTCACGGGCAGCTCGATCACCTGGGACCGCACCCGCTCCTCGGCCGACACCTGCTCCGGCGGGCGCGAGGCGGTCGAGGCGGGCGGCGCGGCGTACAACCTGTCGGTGTCGGTCGCGGGGATCCCCTCGGGCTCGACGACGCAGTTCCTGCTGCAGTAGGCCGGTCATCGCGCCCCGGCTGTCGCCCTTGAGGGGGAGGTGGCGCGGGACACGCGCGCGTACGCTCGCGGACATGATGTGGATGCTCGGCCGGCTCCTGTCCGCGACGACGTCGAGGGGCCGGGGCTCCGGAGAGCGCGGAGCGGGGCTCCCGGGGGGAGCGGCCGTGGTGCTGCTCCTGGCCGCACTGGCGGGGGCACCCGCGGCGACGGCGGGACCGCTGGCGGCGGTTCACGAGGCCGAGCCGGTCGCCGCGGCTTTCGTCGGCGCCGCTCCCGTCGGCGGGCCGGCACGCGGCGTGGACGACTTCCGCTTCTCCCGCTACGCCGTCGACTACGACCTCGGCCGCGACGCCGAGGGGCGTTCGACGCTGACGACGGTCGAGACCTTCGTCGCAGAGTTCCCCGAGGACCAGAACCGCGGGATGCAACGGGCGATCCCGCTCGAATACCAGGGCTACCCGACCGGCGTCGACCTGGTGTCGGTGACGGACGGAGAGGGGCGGACGCGGCCCGTCGACACCGAGACCGAGGACGGGATCCTCCTCGTGACGAGTGCCGCGGACGGCTTCGTCAGCGGCAGTCAGACCTATGTCTTCACCTACACCCAGCACGACGTGACGCTGCCCGGCTCCGGCACGAGGAGCGGCGAGGACGAGTTCTACTGGGACGCGAACGGCACGCAGTGGCGGCAGCCCTTCGACCGCTACGACGTCCGGATCCGGCTCGCCGACGGCCTGGCCGAGGCGGCGACCGGCACCTCCGCCTGCTACCGCGGCGCGGCCGGGTCCACCGACGGCTGCTCGATTGGCCGCGACGGCGCCGTGGTGACCGCGAGCGGGACCGATCTGGCGGCGTACGAGAACGTGACGGTCGCGGTCGGCTTCGCTCCCGGGACCTTCACGCCGCGCGACGACGGCTACTTCGCCTCCGCCTGGGCGTGGGTGCAGCTGGGGTCGCTGCTGGTGCTGCTAGGGGTGCTCGTCGCGGCGGTCCACCGGCGGGCAACGGTGCTGCGCGACGCCCCCGGGCGTCCGACGGTGATCGCCGAGTACGAGCCGCCCGCCCAGGGGCTCTTCCTCTCGGCGGCCCTGCGCGGCAGGTCGTGGAACGCGCCGGCCGCGGCGCTCCTGGACGCGGCGGTCCGCGGCCTGGTCCGGGTCGAGGAGAAGGAGTCGGCGAAGGGCGGGTCGGCGAAGAAGCCGGCCTTCCTGCTCCGGGTGCTCGACCCCGCGACGGCCTCGCCGCGACGCGCCGGCCGGCCGCGGGCGATCCCTCCCGTGGACCGCGAGTTCTTCGACATCGCCTTCGGTGCGGCGCCCCGGCCGGGCGAGGTCCGCGATCTGAGCGAGAAGGACAAGGAGCTCGGGAAGGCCGTGTCGGCGTTCCAGACGGGGATGTCCAAGCGGGTGACGCAGGAGGGGCTGCGGCGACCGGGAACGGTGCGCGGCTCGGTGCTCCTGGCCCTGCTGGCGGTGGTCGCGTCGATCGGCGCCGTCCTGGGCGGTGCGCTGCTGCTGGTGGGGAAGCTCGGCGGGCCGCTCCCGTTCGTCCTGGTGCTCGTGGCGGTCGCGCTGGGCGCCGCGATCTGCGTCCTCCTCGCGAAGGTGCCGCTGACGGCGGCGGGCGCGGAGCTGCGCGATCACCTGAAGGGGCTGACGCTGTATCTGCGGCTGGCCGAGGCCGACCGCTTCGCCATGCTGCAGTCGCCCCGGGGCGCCGACCGTCGCAGCGTCGGGCCGATCGAGGTGGTCGAGGTCACCGAGCGGCTGCTGCCGTGGGCCGTCCTCCTCGGTCTCGAGAAGGAGTGGTCGGCGGCGCTGGCGAGCGCGTACGAGCAGACGGGGGAGAGCCCGGGCTGGTACGCGGGGCGGAACGGATTTCAGACGGCGGCGTTCGCGGGGAGCGTCGCGTCGTTCTCCTCGTCCGCGTCGAGCTACGTCGGGTCGTCGTCGAGCTCGTCGAGCGGAGGCGCGGGCGGCGGCGGCAGCTCCGGCGGTGGCGGCGGAGGCGGCGGCGGAGGCGGGGTCTAGCCCGCTCGGTGCCGCCGCTCGCGGGGCCTGCGCGGCGTGCGGCTCGGCGTGCCGCCCTCAGCCGACCGGGATGCGGGCGGGCACGGGCACGAGGGCGTGGGTGATCGCGCTCGAGAGCGTGAAGGCGCTGGAGTCGAGGTGGGAGGGGTGGCCGAGCCGGGTGGCCTCGTTGGCCCGCTGCTTGGCGCCGGAGGCCGGGCGGATGTCTCCGGAGAGGCTGATCTCGCCGAAGGCCGCGATCCCGGGGCGCAGCGGCGTGTACGCGTGCGCCGAGGCGATGGCGACGGCGATGGCGAGGTCGGCGGCCGGCTCCATCAGCTTCACTCCGCCGACGGTCGAGACGTAGACGTCGCAGCGGCGCAGCGGGATGCCCGCCTGGCGCTCGAGCACCGCCAGGATCATCGCGACCCGCGACGCGTCGACACCGTTGGTGACGCGGCGCGGGTGGTCGCCGTCGTTCGCGATGACGAGGGCCTGGATCTCGACGGGCAGGGCGCGGCGCCCCTCCATCGCGACGGTGACGCAGATGCCCGGGGTGGGGAAGCGGGTGCGGCTGAGGAAGAGGCCGCTCGGATCGGGGATCTCGGCGATGCCCTCGGCGGTCATCTCGAAGCAGCCGACCTCGTCGGTCGGGCCGAACCGGTTCTTGAGGGAGCGGACGAAGCGCAGCGCTGTCTGGCGGTCGCCCTCGAAGTGGCAGACGACGTCGACGAGGTGCTCGAGCAGGCGCGGACCGGCGATCGAGCCGTCCTTGGTGACGTGGCCGACGAGGACGAGGGGGAGAGCGCGCTCCTTGCAGACCCGGATGAGCGTCGCCGCGACCTCGCGGACCTGGCTCGGACCGCCGGGCAGGCCGTCCACCGTGTCGCTCGCCACGGTCTGCACGGAGTCGACGATGAGGAGGTCCGGCCGGACCTCGTCGATCTGGCCGAGGACCGTGGCGAGGTCGGTCTCGGCAGCGAGGAAGAGGCTGTCGTGCATGGCGCCGGTGCGCTCGGCGCGCATCCGCACCTGGGCGGCGGACTCCTCCGCGCTGACGTAGAGCACGCGCTGACCCTCGGCTGCGGCGCGGGAGGCGACCTCGAGCAGCAGGGTCGACTTGCCGACGCCCGGCTCGCCGGAGAGGAGGACGACGGCGCCGTTGACGATGCCGCCGCCGAGCACGCGGTCGAGCTCGCCGACGCCCGTGGGCCGGTGCGCGGCGGAGGTGGTCTCGATCTGCGTGATCGGCTTGGCGAGCCGCGCCGCCGTGGGGGCGACGGCGGCGACCGCGCGGACGAGGCCGGTGCGCTCGGTGCTCTCGATCACGGAGCCCCACTGCTGGCACTCGCCGCAGCGGCCGACCCACTTCGCGGTCGTCCAGCCGCACTCGGAGCAGCGGTAGGCGGCGGTGCGCGTCTTCGAGGAGGCCATGGGGTCCTTCCGGGCCGGGGGGAGTGCGGGGGGAGTGGAGCACCGGCGACGCTACGGCCGGCCTCCGACATCGGAGCGCTCCTTCGAACGTGTCTTCGACGATAGCGGGTGCCGCCGACACCGCGACGCGCCGCGCCCGGACGGTGGACAGTGCGTCCACCCGGCTCGCGGGGGAGGAGTCCTGCGGGTGCCCGAGCGGCGCGCAGGCGGTGTCGGTCGTCTGCGGAAGACTGAGCCCATGTCCTCGACGGTGCACACCCTCAAGTCCGGCCGCGCGCTCGGAGTCACCTGGTCCGGCCCGGAGGGCGCCGAGCACGTCGTCGTGCTCGCGCACCCGGCGCCCGGCGCCGCCGGCCTCGACCCGGACCCCGCGGCCACCGCCCGGCACGGCGTGCGACTCCTCTCGTTCGACCGCCCCGGCTACGGCGCCTCGGCGCTGCTCACCGATCTCGATCCCGCCGGTGCCGGCGCCGGCGCGAGTCCGGAGCAGGCCGCCGCTGACATCGCCGAGTACCTCGCCACCGTGGGCATCGCCTCCGTCAGCGCGGCCGGCTGGTCGGCGGGCGGCCGCGTCGCCCTCGCCCTCTCGGCCAACTACCCGGGCCTCGTCGAGCGCGTCGCCGTGCTCGGCACGCCCGCGCCCGACGACGCCGTGCCATGGGTCGGCGAGCAGAACCGGGCCATGCTCGAGCAGCTGCGCGAGCTGCCGCTGGACGAGGCCGTCCGCTCCCTCGCGGCCGCGCTCGACACGGCGTTCGGTCCGTCGCCCAGCCCCGAGTCGCTGCTCGGCGTGCTCGGCGGGGACGCCGCCGACGCGGACGTGCTCGAGGCGCCCGGCGTCCGCGAGCGGATCCTGGCGATGCTCGAGCGCGCTGTCGCCCAGGGCAACCTCGGCCAGGCCGCGGACATCGTCGGCTACACCCTGCAGGAGTGGGGCTTCGCGGTCGAGACGGTCGACGCCCCGGCGCTCCTCCTCTACGGCGCGGACGACGCCGCCGTCGGCCGCCTGCACGGCGAGTGGTACGCCGCCCGCCTGCCGGACTCGCGCCTCGAGGTCGTGCCCGGTCGCGGCCACCTGCTCGCCGTCTCCGAGTGGGAGCGCGTGCTCGCCTTCCTCCTGCCCGGGCCCGCCTGAGCCGCGGCTCTGCGGTCCGACCCGCGCCCGGTCGCGGTTCCCGCGCCGATTGGCGGGATTCCTGAGCCTCGCGTACACTCGTCCTCGGTACCGTGTCCGAGCGGCCGAAGGAGCATGTCTCGAAAACATGTGTGGGCTTGCGTCCACCGTGGGTTCAAATCCCACCGGTACCGCCAGTCAGAACCCCCGAGTCAGCGAGAGCCGACCGGGGGTTCTGTCGTTCCCGTGCCTTTCGCTGATGAGTCGCACAAAGACGAAGGGCGATTCCTCCCTGGGGCGCAGCCGGCCGTGTCGGCGGTCGAGCGGATGACATCCTTGCCTGGGCTCTCGGTCGTCGACATGGCGAGAGCTGCCTCTGGCATGGTGAAGGACGCAGGTCTGGCAGATGACACCGACAGCGCGAGCAGCGATCAGGGGCCTGACGCACGGCGCGTTCGTGGGAGCGACGGGCGACAGACGTCGTCTGAGTGAGAGGAAGAAGGCGCTTGGTCACCCGACGCCGACCGTGGTCTCGTCGATCGAACGCTCGACGCAGAAATCGAAGAAGAGTCCGAGCGCTCCGGCACGGTAGAGGCGATCGCACGAAGCCGATCGTTTCGAGGTCCTCTCCCTCCGGTCGCGAGGATCGAGGGATACGAGCGCGTCGTTTCGGGCAGTGCCGAGAAGATCGTCGATGCGCATGTCGCGAACGAACACGCTCGCGCGGGAGCGCTGACTCGGCTCACCAGGGCGGAATCCTTCGGTGTGATCGTCGGAACCCTCGGGGCGCAGCTTCTCGCCATCGGGGGCCTCGCAGCCGGCGTCGTGCTCATCGTTCAGGGCTTTCCGGCGGAGTCGTTGCTCGGCTTCGTGCCGGCGGTGATCAGTTCCGGTGCGCTCGTCGTCTCAGCAGTCAGGGGCAACAGGGTCGACTAGTTCTGTGAGCTGATCCCACCTGCGCCGCGGGGAGCCTGGTGCGCTGCTTCTCGCGACGACCGCCCTCGCTGCACACCGTGCATCGAACGACCATCACTGTGTGCGGGTCGTGGTTGCGTTGTCATGTTACGTTCCTCGAAACGATGTTGACGTGGACATCCGGGCGGCACCGGAGTCGCACGACGGTACGAGGAGGTACCCATGGAGACGGACAGGAGAGGGCTCTTCGCCCTCGCGGGCACGGCGGCGCTGTCGAGCGCGGTGGCAGCGGTCGCCGGATCGGGCGCCGCGCCCGCACACGCCGCGACCGGCACCGCGGTCGTCGACCCGGCGCAGCGCGGACCCGTGTGGGAGGGCTTCGGCACGGCGCTCTGCTGGTTCGCGCACCGGATCGGCGGCACCGCGACCGTGCGCGACACGTACGCCGATCTGCTCTTCGACCGCGACAAGGGTCTCGGGTTGAACATCGTCCGCTACAACATCGGCGGCGGCGAGAACCCGGCCTACCCCGGGCACATGGATCTGCGCGCCCGCATCCCCGGCTACCTCGCGTCCGCCACGGCGGCGTACGACTGGTCGGCCGACCCGAATCAGCGCTGGTTCCTGCAGGCGGCGAAGTCGCGGATCCCGGCGAGCGAGTTCCTCGCGGAGTCGTTCGCGAACTCGCCGCCCTGGTGGATGACGGTCTCGGGCAGCGTCACCGGGGGCAGGGACGCGGCCGAGAACCTGCGCACCGACAGCTACGCGGCCTTCGCCCGGTACCTCGTCACCGTCAACGAGCGCTTCCGCACCTCGTGGGGCGTCCCGTTCCGCACGCTGTCGCCGGTGAATGAGCCGAGTGCGCCCTACTGGACCTTCGGCAACCGCCAGGAGGGCAACCGGATGTACCCGGCGAATCAGGCGATCATGCTCAAGGCCCTGGCGGACGAGCTCGCCCGGCAGGGGTCGCCGACGCGGATCGCGGCATCGGACGAGACGAGCATCGACGTCGGCCGCGACACGGTGAACAGCTGGTCCTCGCAGGCCCGGGGCCTCGTCGGCCAGTACAACGTGCACAGCTACGAGGGCTCCGACCGGACCGGCTTCAAGACCGCGGCGCGCGGCGTGCGGATCTGGGACTCCGAGCACGGCAACGGCGACGCGAGCGGCATGGCGCTCTCGCAGAACATCCTCTGGGACGTGAAGTGGCTGGGCGCGAGTGCGTTCGCCTACTGGCAGGCGGTCGACTCCGGCGGCTGGGGGATGCTCGACACCGACCTCAACAACGCGTCCGCCGACCTGTCGAAGTACACGCGCAACAAGAAGTTCTGGGCGATGGCGCAGTGGAGCCGGTACGTCCGCCGCGGCTACCGGGTCATCGGGGTGAGCGACAACGACACCGTCGCCTTCCACGACGAGGCCGGCCGGCGCGTCGTGCTCGTCACGGTCAACACCACCTCGACGCCGGCGACGGTCACCTACGACCTCACCCGCTTCGCTCCCGCCACCGCGACCGCCTCGGGGGTGCGCACGAGCGGCTCCCAGGACCTCGCGGCGCTGCCCTCGGCCGCGCTCGCCGGCAACCGGTTCACGGCGTCCGCTCCCGCGATGTCGACCACCACGTGGGTCGTCCCTTCGATGACCCTCAACTAGAAGGAGAGTTTCAATGACGAAACGACGAGGACGGATCAGGCTGGCGCTCATGGCGCTCGCCACCGCCGCGCTGGTCGCGGTCTCGGGCCTGGCGCCCGCGACCGCGGCCCCGCAGACCGTCACCAACGGCACGCAGTTCCTCACCACCCAGGGCCAGCCGATCCACGGCCACGGCGCCGGGCTGCTCAAGGTGGGGCAGTACTACTACTGGGTCGGTCAGAGCACCGACGCGGACAACCGGTTCATCTCGGTCCCGCTCTACCGCTCGACGGACTTCAAGAACTGGGAGTTCCGCGGCGACATCCTCACCAAGAACTCGGCGCCGGAGCTGAACGTCTCCACGATCGAGCGGCCGAAGCTCGTCTACAACGCCGCCACCCAGAAGTACGTGCTCTGGATGCACTGGGAGAACGGGCAGAACTACTGGGAGGGCCGGACCGCGGTCGCCACGTCGAGCACGATCGACGGCTCCTACGCCTACCAGGGCAGCTTCCGGCCGCTCGGCTACGAGTCGCGCGACATGACGGTCTACCAGGACGACGACGGGTCGGCGTACCTCTTCTCGTCGACGGCCATCCCCACGACGAACGCGTCGACGGCGATCTTCAAGCTCAACGCGTCCTACACGAACGTCGAGTCGTTCCAGGGCCTGCACTGGGAGAACCAGTCCCGCGAAGCGCCGACGATCTTCAAGCGCAACGGCGTCTACTTCGCGCTCTCGTCCGGGACCACCGGCTGGAGCCCGAACCAGAACAAGTACTCCACGGCCACGAAGATCACCGGTCCCTGGTCGACGCCGACCGACTTCGGCGGGCCGACCGGCAACCGCTCGCAGCCGACCTATGTGGCGACGATCAGCGGCACGGCCGGCACGTCCTACCTCTACATGGGCGACCGCTGGGCAGGCGCGAACAACGGCGCGGTGAACGACTCCAGCTACGTCTGGCAGCCGCTGCGGTTCCCGACGAACACCTCGGTCGCCATGCCCGAGGTGGACGGGGTCGTCATCGACACCGCGGCGGGAACGGTGAACGCCGCTCCGGCGCTGCCGCGGTCGACGATCAAGTCCGCGTCGAGCGGTCTCTGCGTGAACGTGGCCGACGACTCGACCACGACCGGCTCGAAGGTCGTCCAGTGGACCTGCGGCAACGGGTCGAACGCCGTGTTCGCCCGCGCCTCGGCCGGCGGCTACGTGCAGTTCCAGACGCAGCACAGCGGGCTCTGCCTCGCACAGTCCGGCACCTCGGGCTCCGGCGGCGCGCTGGTGCAGGCGCCCTGCACGTCCGGGCAGACGACGCAGTGGCAGGTGAGCGGTCAGACGATCGTCAACCGCGCGAGCGGCGCCTGCCTCGACGTGCCCGACGAGAGCACGACCGCGGGCCGGCAGCTCGGCACCTGGTCCTGCAACGGAGGCAACCACCAGAAGTGGAGCTTCGTCGCCTAGCTGAGGCGTGAGGGTCGCGCGGTGGGGGGAAACCGCCGCGCGACTCCACGCCTCGTGCGGGGGCGGGCGGGCCCATCGGGTCCGGTGCCCGCCGACCCCCGCCGGTGGAACCCCCGGTCAGCGCGAGCCGACCGGGGGTTCCGTCGTGCCCGGACGCGCGATCGCTCTGCTGGGGGAGCCGCACGACGGTCCGCTTGTGGTCCCCACCCGAGCGCCCCGTTGCTCCAGATCGTGTCTGAATCTGGAGCAGATCTGGAGTTGGGCGATGTGCTCCGCAGGCGCGCGGCGGTCAGCGGGTGGCGGCGGTTCCGCTGTGCGTGCGGGTGGCGATCGCGTGGGACAGGAGGGTGGCGGCCACGCCGACGGCGACGCCGATCGCGGTCTCGAGGGCGCGATCGCGCAGCAGGACGAACTCGTCGGTGTGGTGGGCGAGCTCGACCATCAGGATCGCGAGCGGGGTGATCAGGGCGAGGGTCAGGCCGTAGTTGCGGCCGACGACCAGCTCGGCGAGCATCTGCAGCAGCACGACGACGCCGATCGTGGCGAGCGGGGACAGCGGCAGCGCGAGCAGCGCCGCGGCGATCGCGACGCCGACGACGGTGCCGAGCATCCGGTGGCCCGCGCGGACGAGGCGGGCGGTCGCGTCGGCGCCCGAGACGGCGGCGACGGCCGAGACCATCGCCCAGTAGGGGTGGCCGAGGCCGGTCGCGGTGGGGATCGCGCCGGCGATCAGCACGACGGCGCCGAAGCGGACCATCCCGGCGCGGGTCGCGGGGCGGGCGGCGGCGGCGCGGAAGGAGGGGCGCCACGGCGTCGCGGGCAGCAGGCGGGCGCGCGGTGCGGCGATCCCGCTCACTCCGACGAGCAGCGAGAAGGCGGCGGAGGCGGCGGCGAGGGCGAACGCCTCCGGGATCCGCGTCGCCTCGACGGGCACCGAGGCGCAGGCGGTGACGGCGAACACCGGGAAGAGCGGACCAGGCGGGTGCCAGTGCAGGGCGTCGCTGAGGTAGGCGGCGCCGACGGCGGCGAGCGTCACCACCGGGATGATCAGCCAGTCGCGCTGCGGCGAGAGGGCGACGGCGGTGCCGATCGTCACCATCGCGACGAGGTAGGCGGCGGCCGAGGCCTGCATCAGCAGGCGCGGGCGGTGCGTGTGCCGGCGGCCGTAGAGCGCGGTGAAGGCGCCGAAGGTCGCGTAGAGCGCGAGGTCGGTCCGGCCGAACACCCAGAGCACCAGCAGTGGCACGGCCATCGAGACGCCGGCGCGCAGGGCGACGCGGTGGGCGCCGTCGTGCGGGCCGAAGGCGACGAGCTCGCGGGGATGCGGCAGTGCGCTGCGGAGGGAGGGGGTGGCGGGCATCGGAGTCCTCGGGTCGGCGGGTGGATCCGAGCGGCACCGGCCGGAGAGGTCGTTCACGGGTGAACCAGTTATACTTTACTCGTGAATCATCTTGTGTCGAGCAGGTCTCCCGATGACGCCGCGGATGGCGCCCCGGACGCCGTCGACGAGATCCGGGCGGGCTGGCACCGGCTGCGGCCCGAGCTGGACACGACGGCCGTCGACATCGCCGGGCGGCTGATCCGGGCCTCCGCCCTGCTAGTGCGGGCGACGGAGGAGCGGCTCGCGGCCTTCGAGCTGACCCGCGGTGAATTCGACGTGCTGACGACGCTGCGTCGGCTGGCCGCGCCGCAGTCGCCGACGACGCTGCGGACGATCGGCCTCGCCTCCGCTCCCGCCGTCACGAAGCGGCTGCACGCGCTCGAGCGCCGCAGGCTGGTGCTGCGGACCGCGAACCCGGCGGACGGGCGCGGCGCCCTGATCGCGCTGACCGACGAGGGGACCGCCCTGGTCGACGCGGCCTTCCCCGAGGTGCTCGACGTGGAGCGGGAGCTGCTGGCCGCGGTGCCCGAGTCGCTCCGGGAGGACGCCGCCCAGGGGCTGCGTGCGGTGCTCGCGAGCATCGAGGCGGCGCCGAAGCAGTGACCGCGCCTTCGCGCCGCGGCTACCGTGGAGCCATGCGCCTCACGTCCAGCTTCACCGTGGACACGCGGCCGCCGGTGCTGCAGCTGGTCAAGACGGCGGCGGCGACCGTCGTCACCTGGATCATCGCGGCCCTGATCTTCCCGGGGACGCTGCCGGTCTTCGGCGCCATCGCGGCGCTGCTCGTGGTCGCCCCCAGCGTCAACCAGTCGTTCTCGAAGGCGCTCGAGCGCAGCGTCGGCGTGATCATCGGCGTCGTCGTCGGCTCGCTGATCGGCACGCTCTTCGGCGACGAGAGCGTGATCGTCCTCGGCGCGATCGTCGCCGCGATCGCGGTGGGCTGGGCGGTGCGGCTGACGCCCGCCTCCGCCGTGCAGATCCCGATCAGCGCGATGCTCGTGCTCTCGGTCGGCTCGGTCACGCCGAACTACGCCGTCGACCGCATCCTGGAGACGCTGATCGGCGCGGCGGTCGGCATCGTCGTCAACGCGCTGATCGTCCCGCCGATCACGCTCGCGCCGGCGGAGCGGGCCGTCGGCGACCTCACCGCGCAGCTCGCCGCGGCTCTGGACGACCTGGGGGACGTGCTCGAGACGAAGGTCGGCCGGGAGCGGCTCAGCGAGCTGCTGATCAACGCGCGGCTGCTGCAGACCATGCAGACCAAGGCGGAGGAGGCCATCGCCACGGGGGAGGAGTCGCTGCGGCTGAACCCGCGCCGCTCCGCGCACCGCGACCGGCTGCTGGCGCTGGACTCCGTCACACCGCGGTTGGCCCGCATCGTCACGCGGGTGCGCGGGATGACCCGCACGGTGCACGACCTCTACGACCAGGACCTGGTGGGCGAGCCGACGATCAGCGACATCGCGGTGCAGCTGCACCGGGCGGCGCACGACCTGCGGCTGCTCGTGCAGTCCTCGGTCGCGGTGCCCGAGCCGGAGCCGATCACCGACGAGCTGCCGGCGCTCACCGCCCCGCTGGTGATCGTGACGCCGCACCCGGAGCACTGGATCCTGCTGGGGGCGCTCGCCGAGGACCTGCGGCGCATCCGCGAGGAGATCGTGGGCGAGGAGTCCTGAGCGGGCCGCGCTGTCAGCGCGCGGCGGCGGGGGCGTCGAAGAGGTCGGGGCCGGAATCGCCGTCGCCCGCGTCGGTGTCGGACTCCTGCAGGGCGGCCGGGTCGGTCGCCTCGGCGTGCTGGGTCTTGCCCTCGGCGATGAGGGAGTCGTCGTCGACGAGGATGCCGGCGAGCTCGGTCACCCTTCCCCGGATCGCGCCGAGCGGGTCCTCGATCGGGGCGTCCTCCTGCGAGCGGTCGACCTCGTCGTCCGGGAAGCGGCGCAGCTCGGCCTCGTCGCGGTCGGGCTGCGGGGCGCGGGCGTGCTCGACGCAGAGCCGGGCGACCTCCTCCGCGTGGGCGTGCATCACGGAGTGCGAGGCGTCCGGGATCTCCCACGCGCGGGCATGCGGGATCGACTCGGCGACCTCCTCGGCCCACTCCCTCGGGACGAGGCGGTCGAACTCGCCGCGGATGACCAGCGTGGAGGCGCGGATCCTCGGCAGCACGTCCTCGATCCGGTACTGCATCATCTCGGGCAGCACCCGCGAGAACCAGCGCGGGCCGCAGAGAAGGTAGGCCGCGGCGGCGAGGACGGCGACCTGCACCGGCTCGCGGACGCTCGACTGGGCGAAGCGCCAGGCGGCGACGGGGATGCGGCGCTCGTGCGGGTTCATCACCGGGCCGAGGAGCACGATCGTGGTGAGCTCGGGGCGGCGCGCGGCGAGCTCGGCGACGACCTGAGTGCCCATCGAGTGGCCGAGGACGACCGGGTCGTCGAGGCCGAGGTCGTCGATGACGGCGCCGACCAGCTCGGCGTAGTCGCCGATCGTCATGTGCCGGGCGTTCGGCGGGTGCGGGACGCCGCCGAAGCCGGGCAGGTCGAGGGCGTGCACGGGGCCGAACTCGTTGAGCGCCGGGGCGAGCCGCTCGAAGTAGGTGGCGGCGACGCCGATGCCCGGGACGAGGACGAACGTGCGCTCGCCAGTGTGGCCGACGGTGTTGACGCGGGCGTAGACGTCGCCGCGGCGCACGCGAAGGACGGAGACGTCGGTGTTCTTGTAGCGGCGGCGCGGGTCGCGCCGGCGGGAGCGCGTGGTGGAGAAGACGTCGCGCAGGCCGTGACGGACGCTCGAGGCGAGGGCGCGCAGGGGGCGGCCGGGGTAGGGCACGGGCGCCTCCTCGGGTGTGGCGGCGCAGCGGCCTGGCGGGAACGGGTCGGGGGAGAGCCTAGGCGCTGGCCGATCCGCTCAGATCAGCATGTCCTCGGAGCGGTGGAGGATCAGCCGGGCGGGCCCGATGTGGAGGAGGCCGTTGGTGAGCGGAGTGCAGCGGACGCCGCCGCGCCGCCGCATCGCCTTGAAGGCGCCGGGCGCGAGCGAGACGTCCATCCAGGCGCAGGGGTTGGCCGGGCGGCCGCCCTGGAACTCGATCCGCTCGCCGCCCTGCTCCACCGCGAAGGTGCGGCCGGCGAGGGCGTCGATGTCGGCGCCGCGCACGATGATGTTGCGGCGGGTGTCGGCGGGGTCGAACGCGGCACGGCCGAGCTCCGCCGCGACGTGCTCGAGCGACTCGATCGCGAAGAGGGTGACCGCGGCCGTCCGGTGCGCGCGCTGGGCGAAGTAGCGGTCACCGACGATGCCGAGTCCCGCCCGGATCTCGATCCGCTCGGGCTGCTCGTTGCCCTCGGAGGGGATCGGGCCGTCCGCCGGCCGCCCCTCGAACCGGTGCAGCGGCGAGACGACGAAGCGCACGAGCTCGATCGCGGCGGCCTCCATGACTGCCACGGTACGCGGGCCCGGGCGGGCGCCCGCTCGATTCGCGGAGGGGCTCCCCGATGTGTATAGTCGTACCTCGTTGCGTGCGCCCCCCAAGGCCACGCGATGGACTGCGCCCGTAGCTCAACGGATAGAGCATCTGACTACGGATCAGAAGGTTGGGGGTTCGAATCCCTCCGGGCGCACTCTGGTTGAGACAGAACAGGACGGCCCGCTTCGGCGGGCCGTTCTTGGTTGACGGCTGGTTCGGGGTGCGACCTCCGCATCTCCGGACTGAGGTCGTTCGTCCGCTCGCAGACGGCCGAGTTCCGCCTCCGCCTCTGACCAGGGGATGTCGTCGCCGTCCTCCGCCAGCGCCGCGTCGAAGGCCTTCACATCTTCTGCGTCCTCGAGAGCGTCTCTCATTCGCTCGTACTGCTCGGGGCTGATGAGCACGACTTCCGGACGTCCTCGGCGCACGAGGACGACAGTCTCGGTGCGTGAGCGGATGATCAGTTCGGAGAGGTTCGCGCACGCGTCGGTGACGCTGATGGTCGACATGCTTCGAGCGTACGTTCGTCCGTCGGGGCGTCCGCGGTTCGGCGCCGAGGGGCGTGCAGTCCGACGTCCGGGGTCTGCTCGCGGGACGTCGCGCGCCAGCTCGGGTGCGGGGCGGTGGGGGCGCGAGGGGGAGGACTAGCGTCGACGGGGCAGGATCTTGCGCAACTCGGAGACCGGTATCGGGTGGCCGACGGTTGCGGCGATGCGAGCGGCCCAGCATACTCAAAACCACACGACGCAAGGTTTTGGGCGCTGCTCGGCTCTGCACACTCGATGACGAGAGGGAACGATCATGACGACGTCCAGCGGATCCGCGGCGGGGATGCCCTCGGGCATGACCACCGCGACGGCGACAGTGCGGGGGCATCACGCGTTCTCCGAGCCGACCGAGCCGGCGACGAGGGGCTACGTCTTCTGGCTGCTCGCGGCGCAGCTGATCTTCTTCATCGCGCTGCTGGGTCCGGCCGTCGTCGGCATCGGCCTGAAGATCCAGGCGCTCGTGGAGTCGGGCGAGATCGCGCAGGACGGCGCGACCGGTGCCGCGGCGGTGCTCGGCGGCTTCGGTGCCCTCTTCGCCACGATCGCGAACGTCGTCGTGGGCCGGCTCTCCGACCGCACGACGAGCCGCTTCGGCCGCCGCCGGATCTGGATCGTCACCGGCACGGTGCTGATGACGGTCGCCTTCGCGATCATGGCGCTCGCCCCCACCCTGCTCGTCGCCACCGTCGGCTGGTCGCTCGCCCAGCTCGGCGCGAACATGACGCTCGCGCCCTTCACCGCGACGCTCGCCGACCAGGTGCCCAAGTTCCAGCGCGGCAAGATCACCGCGGCGCTCGGGATCGCGCAGAACGTCGGCATCCTCGGCGGCACGTACGTCGCCCAGGCGTTCGCCGGTCAGCTGGTCGTGATGTTCGTCGCCCCGTCGATCCTGGCGATCGTCGCGATGGTCGTCTTCGCGGTCGTCCTGCCCGACAAGCGCCTGCCCCAGGCGCCGCCGCGCGCGACGCTGCGCGACTGGGCCGAGACCTTCTGGGTCAGCCCGGTGAAGAACCCCGATTACGCGCTGGCCTGGTGGTCGCGCTTCCTGATCATCTTCGCGAGCTTCGGCTTCACCACCTTCCGCTTCTTCTACCTCCTCAACCACATCGGCGTCGAGGAGGGCAACATCCCGGCCGTCATCACCACCAGCGTGCTGATCTACACTGTGACGCTGGTCGGCGCGAGCTACTTCGCCGGTTGGCTGTCGGACCGGATCGGCCGCCGCAAGGTGTTCGTCTGGAGCTCCACCGCGCTCTTCGCGGTCGGCACCTTCGCGCTGATCTTCGTGCAGGACATCGGCGCCTTCTACGTCCTCGAGGCGGTCCTCGGCCTCGCCTACGGCATCTACGTCGGCGTCGACCTCGCGCTCGTCGTCGACGTGCTGCCGAACCCCGACGACTCGGGCAAGGACCTCGGCGTCTTCAACATCGCCAACGCGCTGCCGCAGACGCTCGCCCCGCTGGTCGGCGGCATCCTCGTCTACGTGAGCGACCCGACCGGCAACAACTACGGCCTGTGGTTCACGGTCTGCGCACTGGCCGCGGTGGTCGGCGCACTCGTCATCCTCCCCATCAAGAAAGTCCGATAGGCCTTTCTCGGACGTCCATAGGACAGGCTGGTCGGAGACGACAGTCCTGCCCGCACCACCATCACCAGTGAAAGCGACATCGATCATGACTCTGCCCCTGGCCTCCATCCAGCTCTACACGCTGGCCAAGGAGTTCTCCGAGGACCCGAACGGCTCGCTCGAGAAGCTCGCGGCGATCGGCCTGAAGAACGTCGAGGCGTTCGACTTCGTCCGCCGCCCTGCCGAGATCCGCGCCGCGCTCGACGCGAGCGGTCTCGCCTCGCCGACCGGCCACGCTCCGCTGCTCTCCGACGAGCTGTGGACGCCGGACGGCTCCATCCCCACGCCCGCCCCCGAGGTCGTCTTCGAGGCGGCCGCGCAGATCGGCATCCAGACCGTCATCGACCCGTTCGTCTCGGCCGAGCGCTGGCTGACCGAGGACGGCGTCGCGGACATCGCCGACCGCCTGAACAAGGCCGCGGAGGTCGCCGCGACCTTCGGCCTCAAGGTCGGCTACCACAACCACGCGCAGGAGTTCATCGCCTCCTTCGACGGGCAGACCGCGTACGAGCGCTTCGTCGCGACCACCGACGAGCGCGTCGAGATCGAGCTGGACCTGTTCTGGGCGCTGACCGGCGGTCAGGACGGCCCCGCGCTGGTGTCGAAGCTGGGCTCGCGCCTGGTCGCGGTGCACGTCAAGGACGGCATCGCGCCGGCGGAGAACCCGTTCGCTCCCGGCGCCGCGGCCTTCGGCTCGGACACCCTCGATCAGCGCCGCCCGGGCGAGGGCGACGTGCCGCTCGTCGAGGCGCTCGAGGCCGGCGAGGGTGCCATCAAGTACGCCGTCATCGAGTACGACAACGCCCCCGGCGACGTCTTCGCGGACATCCAGGCCAGCTACGACTTCCTCGTGAAGGGCGGGTACGCGGCATGAGCGGCCCCGTCGGGATCGGCGTCATCGGCGTCGGCGTCATCAGCGACACCTACCTCGAGAACCTCGCGTCCTTCCCGGACGTCGAGGTCCTGATCGTCGGCGACCTGCTGCTCGACCGGGCGAAGAGCCAGGCCGAGAAGCACGGCGTCCCCGCCTGGGGCTCGGCCGAGGACGTGCTCGCGCACGCCGGTGTGCAGGTCGTCGTCAACCTGACGATCCCCGCCGCGCACGTCGAGGTCTCGGCCGCGGCGATCGCCGCGGGCAAGCACGTCTGGAGCGAGAAGCCGCTGGGCCTCGATCGCGCCGGCACCGCGCAGCTGCTGCAGGACGCCGCCGCCAAGGGGCTGCGCGTCGGCTCGGCGCCGGACACGCTGCTCGGCCCGGGCTTCCAGACCGCGAAGCGCGCGATCGCGGACGGCGTGATCGGCGAGCCGATGTTCGCGTCCACGGTCTTCCAGACGGTCGGACCGGACCTCTGGCACCCGAGCCCGGCGTTCCTCTTCGCGGAGGGCGCGGGCCCGCTGCTGGACATGGGTCCGTACTACTTCACCGGGCTCGTCAGCCTGTTCGGACCCGTCGCGCGGGTCGCCGCGCTCGGGCGCAAGAAGCTCGAGGAGCGGGTCATCCGCTCCGGACCCGACGCGGGGACCACGTTCCCGGTCGAGGTGCCGACCTCGCTGCAGGTGCTGACCTCGTTCGCGGCCGGGCCGCAGGCGTCGAGCCTGCTCAGCTTCGACTCCGCGCTCGAGCGCCACGGTGTCTTCGAGATCCACGGCACGGAGGGGTCGATCGTGATCCCGGACCCGAACCAGTTCGAGGGGCGCACCGCGTACGTGAAGGCCCGCACCTCGATCGCCGACGGCCAGTGGGGCGAGCAGGAGTGGACCGAGATCGAGCAGAAGGGCACGGTCGTCGGCCGCGGCCTCGGACTGCTCGACATGGTCCGCGCGATCGCCGAGGACCGTCCGCACGTCGCCACCGGCGAGCTCGGCTTCCACGTGCTCGACGTCATGCTGTCGGCGCAGGAGTCGGCCGAGAGCGGCGAGTTCGTCGCGATCGACAGCTCGCTGTCCGCGCCGGTGCCCGCGGTGCCGGTGGACTTCGACCCGTTCGCGCAGACGCTCTGACGCGCTGACGGCGTCGCCGTGGCCCCCGCTCTCCGCGCGCGGAGGGCGGGGGCCACGGCGTGGGCGGAGGGGGGAGTCTGCAGACCCGGCCCTCTGACGGGGATTGGTCTCGATACGCCGCTGCGCGGCTGCTCGACCAGCATGCAGGGCGTGGCTGCTCGACCGGCGTGCAGGGCGCGTCAGGGGGACGGGGTCGTCAGCTCGCGGCGGAGGCGGGCGAGGGTGTCGCGGAGGCGGGTCTTGACGGTGCCGATGGGGAGGTCGAGCTCGGCGGCGATCTCGGAGTGGGACAGGCCGCGGACGTAGGCGAGGAAGAGCAGGTCGCGGTGCTTCGGGGCGAGGCGGCGGATCTCGACGGCGGCGCGGCCGAACTCGCCGACGATCTCGCCACGGGTCTCCGCCTCGTCGATCTCGCGGAGGTAGCTGTGGATCGCGTAGCGGTGGTCGCGCTCGCGGGACGACTGCGCGGCGCGGACGCGGTCGATGGCGCGTCGGCGGGCGATCACGGCGACGAGGTGCTGCTGCTCCTCGAGGACCGCGTGCCGGGCCGCCGAGCGCCAGAGCTCGAAGTAGGTCTCCTGCGCGACCTCCTCGGCCTGCGCGTGGTCCTGCAGGATGCCGACGGTGATCGAGCGGACGCGGCGCACAGTGCGCTCGTAGAGCCGGCGGAACGCGGCGTGGTCGCCGTCGGCGAGGGGCGGGACGACGTCGTCCTGCGCGGACGGGGCGTCGGCGGTCACCGCGCGCCCTGACGACGGTGCGTCAACCGAGCCGGGCCTCGGGGTGCGGACGGAGCTCCTCCGCCAGCCGCTCGAAGGCGGCGACGGCCTGGTCGTTGCTCACCCGGCCGGCGTCGACGCCGTCCGCGACCCGGAGGATCTCGAGCTTGCGGTCAGCGCGGGCGGCGGTGTCCAGGCCCGCCGTGCCGACGGCGGCGGTGGCCCGGACCCGCGCGACGATGGTGCGCACCTGCCAGCGGCGACTGTTGAACGACATCCTTGCGACCTCCTCGATCGACCCCGTGCATCATTCGGAGCCGCGGCTCTGTCCGATGGGTGTCGGGGAGGAGGAGAGGAGTCAGGAGAGCTGGTCCTCGAGGTGGAAGACCTCGGTCAGCTGCAGGAAGTCCGTGTCGGGGGCGCCGTCGAGCTCGACGAAGAACTCGGCCATCTCGGCCTGCCAGCGGGCGTTGACCTCGGTGGCGGCCATCCCGGCGCGGGCGGCCTCGAGGGACGGCGTCTCGAAGTAGCCGATCAGCAGGCCGTCGGGGCGGAGGAAGAGGGAGTAGTTGTTCCAGCCGGTGGCCTTCAGGGCGGCGGCCATGTCGGGCCAGATCGCGGCGTGGCGGCGGGTGTACTCGGGGATGAGCTCCGGTCGCACCTGGAGCTGGAAGCAGACGCGCTGCATGGGGTGGGGCCTTTCGCTCGGATTCGGTGGATCTCGATACGCGCCCTGCGGGCGCTACTCGATCAGCATGAACGGGGGTCGCCCTGCGGAAGCTGTTCGAGCGGCATGCAGCCATGCTGGTCGAGCAGCCGCGGAGCGGCGTATCGAGACCCACCGTGTCATGGACGGTGGATCTCGATACGCGCCCTGCGGGCGCTACTCGATCAGCATGCCGCGATCAGCAGGCCGACGGATCAGAAGTCGAAGTCGCCGATGTTGTCCGCGGTGAAGGTGAACGGGTCGCCCAGGAGGACGGTGCCGTCGGCGTCGACCGTGAAGGAGCCCAGGTCGCCGGCCTCGAAGGTGTCGCCCTCGGCGCCGGTGATGTCGCCGTCGATCAGGGCCTTCGAGGCGTAGGCGGCGAGGTAGCCGAGGTCTCCCGGGTTCCACAGCGCGAACGCGGTGACGGTGCCGTCCTCGACGAACTCGCGCATCTGGTTCGGCGTGCCGAGACCGGTCAGCGCGACCTCGCCCTTGAAGTCCGAGGTGGAGAGGTAGCGGGCGGCGGCGGCGATGCCGACCGTGGTGGGCGAGATGATGCCCTTGAGGTCGGGGTGGGTCTGCAGCAGGGCCGCGGTCTTGTCGAACGAGGTCTGGTCGTCGTCGTCGCCGTAGACGGTGTCGACGAGGGTCACGTCGGGGTGGTTCGCGGTGAGCTCCTGCTCCATCAGCTCGATCCAGGCGTTCTGGTTCGTGGCGTTCGCGGAGGCGGAGAGGATCGCGACCTCGCCGCTGTCGCCGATCTGCTCGGTGATCAGGTCGACCTGCGCCTTGGCGATGCCCTCGGCGGTGGCCTGGTTGATGTAGAGGTCGCGGCAGTCGGCGTTGGTGTCGGAATCGAAGGTGACGACCTTGGTGCCGTTGTCGCGCGCCTCGTTCAGCGCGTCGCAGATCGCCTTCGGGTCGTTCGCCGAGACGACGATCGCTCCGGCGCCCTGCTGGGTGAGGGTGTTGATGTAGGAGACCTGCGCGTCGGGGGAGGCCTCAGCGGGGCCGACCTCGGCGTAGGTGCCGCCGAACTCCTCGATCGCCTTCTCGCCGCCGGCGTCGGAGGTGTCGAAGTACGCGTTGCCGAGGTTCTTCGGCAGGAAGGTGATCGAGTAGTCGCCGGAGCCTTCGCCGGAGCCGGAGTCGCCGCCGGAGTCGCCGTCGGAGGCGGAGCAGCCGGTCGCGACGAGCGCGACCGAGACAGCCAGTGCGGTGAGGGTGCCGAAGCGGCGCCCACGGGAGGAGAACATCATCGTCTGCCTTTCGTCGAGGTGCTGTGGGGGTGGTGCGGGGTGGTGCGGGTGCTGTGCCGGTGATGCGGGATCAGGGGCGTCTCCTGCCCGAGCGCCGCAGTCGCGACAGCCAGGCCAGGAAGCTGGTGGACACCACCGAGAGCACGAGCAGCACTCCGGTGATGATGTTGATGACGTCGGAGGTGACGTTCGCGAGGCGCAGGGCCGAGGCGATCACGCCGATCAGGATCACGCCGGCGATCACGCCGTGCAGGGCGCCGCGGCCGCCGAAGATCGAGACGCCGCCCAGCAGGACCGCCGCGATCACCTGCAGCTCGAGCCCGGTCGCGTTGTCGCCGCGGGCGGAGCCGTAGCGCAGCGTGTAGTAGATGCCGGCCAGCGCGGAGACGGCGCCGGAGACCACGAACAGGATGAACTTGGTGCGGTTCACGTTCACGCCGGAGAAGATCGCCGCCTCGTCGTTCAGGCCGATGGCGAAGACGCCGCGGCCGAAGCGGGTGGAGTGCAGCACCACCGCGAAGACGATCGCCAGGATCGCGAACGGCAGCACCACCAGCGGCACCGGGCCGACGAGCTTGGCCTTCGCGAGGTCGGTCCAGAACTCGGGGAAGTCGGTGACGGCGGTGGTGCCGAGCAGTCCGACGGCGAGCCCGCGGTAGAGGGCGAGCGTGCCGATGGTGACGGCGAGCGAGGGCAGCCCGACGACGGTGACCAGGAAGCCGTTCAGCGCTCCGCCGGCGGCGCCGGCCACGATCGCGATCAGCGCGGCGACCTCGAACGGCACTCCGGCCTGGTGCAGCGTGCCGGTGAGCACGCTCGCCAGGCCCACCGTGGAGGCGACCGACAGGTCGATCTCGCCGGTGATGATGATCAGCGTCATCGGCAGCGCGATCAGCAGTGTCGGCGCGATGTCGAGGAACAGGTAGGTGATGGTGATCGGCTTGTCGAAGCTCTTCACCGAGGCGGAGGCGACGACGATCACGAGGATCAGCAGCACGACGATGGCCGTCTCGCGGCTGAAGAGGATCCGCTGCCAGGCCGGGCGGGCGTAGTCGCGGTACTCGCGCGCGGTGCGCACGGCGGTGGTGTCGGTGACGAGGCTCATCAGGAGTCGTCCCTCTCTTCGAGGAGCTTGCGGGACTGTCGGAGGGAGAGCACGCGGTCGAGCACGATCGCGCCGATGATCAGCACGCCGACCACCGCCCGCTGCCAGAAGTCGGGCACGCCCAGGATCGGCAGGGCCCGGTTGATGGTGAGCAGCAGCACGGCGCCGATCGCCGCGCCCCAGACCGTGCCGGAGCCGCCGAAGATCGCGACGCCGCCGATCACCGCGGCGCCGACCGCGTCGAGCTCGTAGCCGGAGCCGGCCTGCGAGTTGACGGTGCCGTAGCGCGCGGCGTAGAGCACGCCGGCCAGGCCGGTCAGCGCGCCGGAGACGACGAAGGCGACGAGGATGCGCCGGGTGACGGGCAGGCCGTAGAGCCGCGCCGCGTCCGGGTCGGAGCCGATCGCGTAGAACTCGCGGCCCGCGCGCTGGTTGCGCAGGTACCAGCCCGCGGCGACCAGCACGACGAGGGCGATGATCGTGAGGTACGGGATGGTGAGGAACTGGCCGGTGCCCAGGGCGAGGAAGTCCTTGGGCATATCGGACGCGTTGATCCGGTCGCTGCCCGTCCAGGCGACGTTGATGCCGCGGTAGGCGTAGAGCGTGCCGAGGGTGATCACCAGCGCCGGGACCTTCGCGAACGCGACGAGCGCGCCGTTGATCAGCCCGAGCAGTCCGCCGAAGACGACGCCGGCGGCGAAGACCGCGAGGATCGGGATCCCCGGCACGTCCAGGAACAGCCGGCCGGTGAGGTAGGCGGTCAGCCCCAGGATCGAGCCGACCGAGAGGTCGACCGAGCGGGTGATGATCACGATGGCCTGGCCGACCGCGATCAGGATCAGGATCGACGGGGTCAGCAGCAGGTCGCGCCAGCCGTCGGGGGAGAAGAGGAAGGTCGGGTTCTTCGCGGTCGTCGCGATGACGACGAGGACCAGCGCGAGCAGGATTCCCGTCTCGCGGGCCCGGATGAAGGAGCCGAAGCCGGAGGAGAAGGCGTTGGGCTTCGCGGCCGGCACGCGCTTCTGCGCCGGCGCCTGGGCGGTGCTCATGCGGCTGCCCCTCTGGTGGCGGCGAGCATCACGGTCTCGCTGGTGGCGTCGGAGCGGTCGAGCTCGGCGGTGATCCGCCCCTCGCGCATCACCAGGACGCGGTCGGCCATGCCGAGCACCTCGGGCAGCTCGGACGAGATCATCAGGATCCCCATTCCCTCCCCGGCGAGCTGCGAGAGCAGCCGGTGCACTTCGGACTTGGTGCCGACGTCGATGCCGCGGGTCGGCTCGTCGATGATCAGGACCTTCGGATCCGTGGCGAGCCACTTGCCCAGCACGACCTTCTGCTGGTTGCCGCCCGAGAGGGTGCCGGCGACGGTGTCGAGCGCGTCGGTCTTCACCTCGAGGCGCGCGGCCCAGTCGCGGGCGGCCGTGTTCTCGCGGCGGCCGGTGATCAGGCCGCCCTTGGACAGCGACTTCTGGATCGCCATCGTGATGTTGCGCGAGACGGAGGAGTCGAGCACGAGGCCCTGCTTGCGGCGGTCCTCGGGGACGAGCGCGAGCCCGGCGCGCATCGCGGCGGAGGGGCTGCCGGCCGGGATCCGGCCACCGGCGAGAGTGACCGAGCCGGAGTCGTACGGGTCGACGCCGAAGACGGCGCGGGCGACCTCGCTGCGGCCGGCGCCGACGAGGCCGGCCAGGCCGACGATCTCGCCGGCGCGGACGGTGAAGGAGATGTCGTGGAAGACGCCGGCCGAGGTGAGGCCGGCGACCTCGAGCAGGACGTCGGTGATCTCGGTCGTCTGCTTGGGGAAGAGCTCGGTGATGTCGCGGCCGACCATCTCGCGGACGATGCCGTCGACGGTGGCGTCGGTGGTGGCGGTCGTGGAGATGTAGGCGCCGTCGCGCATCACGGTGATGGTGTCGCAGAGCGAGAAGACCTCGTCGAAGCGGTGCGAGATGAAGATCAGCGCGCGGCCCTCGTCGCGGAGCGACCGGGCGACGGTGAAGAGGCGCTCGACCTCGACGCCGGAGAGCGCGGCGGTCGGCTCGTCCATCACGAGGACCTTCGCGTCGAGCGAGATGGCCTTGGCGATCTCGATGATCTGCTGGTCGGCGATGGAGAGGCCCTCGGCGGGGCGGTCGGGGTCGATCCGGACGCCGAGGCGCTCGAAGAGGCCGACGACCTCGGTGCGCATGGCCTTGCGGTCGATGCGGCCGAGGCGACCGCGCGGCTGGCGGCCCATGAAGATGTTCTCGGTGACGCTGAGATCGGGGAAGAGCGTCGGCTCCTGGTAGATCACGGCGATGCCCGCGGCCTTCGACTGCGCGGTCGAGGAGAAGTCGACCGGCTCGCCGTCGAGGAGGAACTCGCCCGCGTCGCGCTGGTGCACTCCGGCGATGATCTTCACGAGCGTCGACTTGCCGGCGCCGTTCTCGCCGACGAGGGCGTGGATCGACCCGCGGTGCACGGCGATGGTGCCCGAGCGCAGCGCGACGACGGCGCCGAACGCCTTGACCACGCGGGCGAGTTCGAGTGCGGGTGGCGGATCTGATGCCACGGGTGGTACCTCCTCATCGAGGGGAATCGCGATCAGGTCCCGGCTTCGGATGAAGAGGACCTGAATCGATTCATCCAGCTTCATCGCTACTATAGGGACGCTGAGCCGGAGCGGTCAACGCGGAAGGCGGCTCGGCGTCCCAGGGGAGGCGAAGTGGCGCGAGTGAGCATCCGCGACGTCGCCCTGCGCGCCGGCGTCTCGGTCGGCACGGTCTCCAACGTGCTCAACCGGCCGGACGAGGTCTCCGACGACTCGCTCGCCCGGGTGAACGCCGCCGTCGAGTCGCTCGGCTACGTGCGCAACGATGCCGCGCGCAAGCTCCGCAACGGCGTGAGCTCGACCGTCGGCTTCGTGGTACTCGACGGGCAGAACCCGTTCTTCAACGACGTGGTCCGCGGGGCCGAGGACGAGGCGTCCCGCCACCAGATCGCCGTGCTCTACGGCAACACCGATGAGGACCCGTCGCGCGAGCGGCAGTACCTCGACCTCTTCGAGGAGCAGCAGGTGCGCGGCGTGCTGATCGCTCCCTACGGCGACATCTCGCAGCGGCTGGAGAAGCTGCGCGGGCGCGGGGTGCCGGTCGTGCTGGTCGACCGCTTCAGCGGCGACGGCCGCTACAGCTCGGTCTCGGTCGACAGCGTGGCCGGCGGGCGGATGGCGGCCGAGCACCTGATCGCGACCGGGAGGCGGCGGCTCGCCTTCGTGGGCGGGCCGTTCGAGATCCGCCAGGTCACCGACCGGCTCGCGGGAGCGCGGGTCGCGGTCGAGAACAGCGACGCCGCGGTGGACCTCGAGGTGGTCGCGACGACGGCGCTGACCGTCGCGCAGGGGGTCGCCGCCGGGGCGCGCATCCTGGCCCGGCCGCGGCGCGACCGCCCCGACGCGCTCTTCGCGGCCAACGACCTGGTCGCGCTCGGGCTGCTGCAGGCGCTCGCCGTGGACGGGCGGATGCTCGTGCCGGAGGAGATCGCGCTGATCGGCTTCGACGACATCTCCTTCGCCGCGGCCGCCGCCGTGCCGCTGTCCTCGATGCGGCAGCCGAGCTCGGTGATCGGGCGGACGGCGCTGCGCGTGCTGCTGGAGGAGGCGGCGGACCCGGAGCTGATCCCGCGGCAGACGGTGTTCCTGCCGGAGCTGGTGGTGCGGGCGTCGACGCGGGCGCGGCGCTGAGGGGGAGGCCCCGGATCCGCCCCCGCTAGCGTGGACGGGATCGATCGGCCGGATCCGAAGGAGCATCTCCATGACCGAAGCACGCCAGGACACCGTCACCGCCGCGTCGGTGCGGCACCTCCCGTGGGCCGCCGAGCGCCGGGAGCCCGCGATGAGCAACACGGTCGACCGCCACGACCGCTGGCGGCTGACCAGCCGCTCCGTGCTGCGCGACGGCCGGCCGTTCGTCCCGGTGTCGGGCGAGCTGCACTGCAGCCGCGTGCCGCGGGCGCGGTGGGAGGAGCGGCTGCGGCTGATGCGCGCGAGCGGCGTCACCGTCGTGGCGTTCTACACGATCTGGATCCACCACGAGGAGGTCCGCGGCGCCCGTCGCTTCGACGGGGACCTCGACGTCGGCGCGTTCGTCGACCTGTGCGCCGAGGTCGGGCTGGACGTCGTGCTGCGCGTGGGGCCGTGGTGCCACGGCGAGGTCCGCAACGGCGGGTTCCCCGACTGGGTGCAGGACGCCGACGTGCGGCACCGGACCGACGATCCCCGCTACCTGGCGCTCGTCCGGGACTGGTTCGGCGCCCTCGGCGGCGAGCTGGCCTCGCGCTGCGGGCCCGGCAGCAACGTCGTCGCGATCCAGCTCGAGAACGAGATCTACGACCAGCCCGAGCACATCCGGACGCTGAAGGGCCTGGCCCGCGAGGCGGGACTGACCGCGCCGATCTGGACGTCGACGGGCTGGGGCGGCGCGGACCTCCCGCTGGACGAGGTCCTGCCGCTCTTCGGCGGCTACGCCGACGGCTTCTGGGTCGAGTCGGACTCGCCGTGGGACACCACCTTCCGCGACCACTTCTTCTTCAGCCACCAGTGGGACGACCCGGGGATCGGCGCGGACGTCCGCGGTGCGACCGACGCGGTGACGCCCCGCGCCCCCTCGCTCGACTACCCGCCGGCGACCTGCGAGCTCGGCGGCGGTATGGCCACCGCCTACCACCGGCGCCCGGCCGTGCAGCCGCTCGACATCGCGGCGGTCGCGCACACCAAGATCGGCAACGGCTCGGCCTGGCAGGGGTACTACATGTACGCCGGCGGGACGAACCCGCGTGGAGTGACGGTCGACGGGCTGCAGGAGTCGCAGGCCACCGGCTACCCGAACGACCTGCCGCGGTTCGACTACGACTTCCGCGCGCCGATCGGCGCGAGCGGGCGGCCGTCGCCGACGCTCGCGCTGCTGCGGCGCCAGCACGCCTTCCTCGAGGCGTTCGGCGAGCGGCTCGCGGAGATGCCGTCGACGCTGCCGGACGAGCTGCCCTCGAGCCAGCAGGACACGGACACCCTGCGCTGGGCGCTGCGCAGCGACGGGACGAGCGGCTTCGTGTTCGTCACCTGGCACCAGCCGCACGAGCCGCTGCCGGAGCACCCGGGTGTGCTGCTCGAGGTCGGCCTGGACGACGAGACCGTGCGGTTCCCCTCCGTGAGCACTGCGGTGCCGGCGGGGACGCTGGCGGTCTGGCCGGTCGGCCTGACGGTCGGCGGGGTGCGGCTGGACTGGGCGACCGCGACGCCGCTGACGCTCCTCGACGGGGCGGAGCCGACGCTGGTGCTGGTCGCGGCGCGCGGCGTCACCGCGGAGCTGGCCTTCGCCGAGGGCGCGGAGCTCGAGGTCGACGGCGTGCGGCAGGACGGGCGGATCCTCCGGCTCGACGTCGACGAGCCGGTGCTGGTGCGGGCGCGCGGCGCGGGCGGAGCGTGCTCGGTGCTGATCCTGTCCGCGGAGGCGGGCGACGAGGCGTCGGTGCTCGTCGAGGCCGGGCGCCGCCGCCTCGTCCTCTCCGAGGATCCGGTCTGGACGGACGGCTCGGGCCGGATCGCCGGCGACCTGCGGCACGGCAGCCGTCCGCCGCGCGCCTGGGACGTCGAGCGGCAGCGCTTCGTCCCCGTTCCCGGATCCGCCGCATCACCGCGGGGCGCGGTCGAGGTCGGCGTCGCGCTGGTCCGCGAGGGTGCCGGCGTGCCCGCCTCCTACGGCGAGTCCGCGGGGCGCGCCTCCGCGCCGCGGGACGCCGACTTCGCCGCCGCGGCGGTCCACCGGCTCGACGTCCCCGCACTCGATTCCCGTGCTCGGCGCCGGGAGCTCGAGATCCACTGGGCCGGCGACGTCGCGCGGATCCTCGTCGGGGGCGAGGTCGTGGCCGATCAGTTCTGGGACGGCGGGCCGTGGGTCCTCGACCTCGACGAGCTGGGCGCCGGGGCGGTCGGAGCGGGAGAGATCCTGCTGGAGATCCTGCCGATGTCGCCCGAGGCGCGGATCGGCCTGACCGGGAGCGCGGAGGAGCGCCGGCGCCGCGACGCGTCTCCTCTCCTCGAGCTCGGCCCGGTCACGGTGGCGCACTGGTACCGCTGGACCGAGGACTGACCGGCGTCCAGGTGGCGTGCACGCCCGGAATCTAGGGTGGGAGGATGACCTCCTGGAGCGCCGCAGACATCCCCGACCAGACCGGCAGGACGTTCGTCGTCACCGGTGCGAACAGCGGACTGGGGGAGGCGACCGCGCGGGCGCTCGCCGAGCACGGCGCCCACGTCGTCCTCGCCTGCCGGACCGTCGAGAAGGGCGAGCGGGCGGCCGAGCGGATGGGCGGCGATGTCGTCGTCCGGCGACTCGACCTCGCCGACCTCTCCTCGGTGCGCGAGTTCGCCGAGGCGACCGGGCCGATCGACGTGCTCGTCAACAACGCCGGCATCATGGCGGTGCCGGAGGGGCGCACGGCGGACGGCTTCGAGCTGCAGTTCGGCACCAACTTCCTCGGACCGTTCGCGCTGACCGGGCTGCTGCTGCCGCGGATCGCCGACCGGGTGGTGTCGCTCTCGAGCCTCGCGCACCGCTTCGGCACCCTCGACTTCGACGACCTGAACTGGGAGCGCCGCCGCTACAGCCCGTGGCCGGCCTACGGGCAGTCGAAGCTGGCCGACCTGGTCTTCGCGTTCGAGCTGCACCGGCGCCTGCGCCGGGCGGGCTCGAGCGTCGGCTCGATGGCCGCGCACCCCGGCATGTCGGTGACCGAGCTGCACACCCACGCGACGGCGGGACAGGGCGCGCTGATGGGCACCCTGATGCGCACGGTCGGGCAGAGCGGTGACGACGGCGCGCTGCCGACGCTGCTCGCGGCGACCTCGCCCGACGCCCGCTCCGGCGCCTACTACGGACCGGGCGGCCTCGGCGAGGTCCGCGGGGCGCCGCGCCAGGTGAATCCGAACCGCGCGGCCCGCGACCGCGACCGCGCGCGCCGGCTCTGGGACCGCGCCGCCGAGCTGACGGGGGTGTCGCCGCTCGACGCGAGCTGAGCGCGCCCACTCCTCCGTACACTGGCGAGCGCGCGGGAAGCCGCCGCCGGACCCCGAGGAGCACCGTGGCAGCACGACGAACGACCGCCGCCGCGACGCTGCACGACGTCGCCCGTGCGGCGGGGGTGTCCCTGGCCACCGCGTCGCGCGTGCTCAACGGCAGTGCCCGCAAGGTGCAGGGGGAGTACCGCGAGCGGGTCGAGGCGGCCGCGGCCGAGCTGGGCTACTCCGCGAACCCGGCGGCGCAGGCCGTCGCGCGGGGGACCACCTCGACGATCGCGCTGCTCGTCAGCGACATCACCGACCCCTACTTCTCGGGCATCGCGTCCGGCGTCATCGGCGCCGCCGACGCGGCGCGGCTGGACGTGCGCATCGCCGTCACCGACCGCGACCCGGACAAGGAGCTCGGCCTGGTGCGCTCGCTCCGCGGCGGGCGGCCGCGGGCCATCGTGCTCGCCGGCAGCCGCTTCGCCGCCGACCGCCACCGCGACGCGCTGATCGCCGAGCTGCAGGCCTACGAGGCGTCCGGCGGGCGGGTCGCGATGATCAGCCAGGGCGGGCTGCCGTTCCCCTCGGTGCAGGTGGACAACCGCGCGGGAGCCCGGGCGCTCGCCGCGGCGCTCGCCGAGGCCGGCTACCGGCGCTGCGCGATCGTGCGCGGTCCGGAGGCGGTGCTCACGTCGTCGGACCGGGTCGCGGGATTCCTCGAGGGGCTGGCTGCGGCCGGTGTGAGCGTCGATCCGAGTCTCATCGTCGAGGCGCCGCTCACCCGGGACGGCGCGTTCGACGCGGCCGCCGCGCTGCTGGCCGGGCTCTCCGCTGACATCGACCTCGTCTTCGCCGTCACCGACCTGATGGCCGTCGGCGTCGCCTCCGCGATGCGCGCGGCCGGGGTCGAGCCCGGCGCGGGCATGGGCGTCGCGGGTTTCGACGACGCGCCCATCGCGGAGGACGTGCACCCCGGGCTGACCACGGTCGCCGTGCCGCTGGCCGCGCTCGGCGAGCGGGCGGTCGCCGCGGCCCTCGGCGACGAGGCCGACGGCGCGTCCGTCGAGCTGCCGACCCGCGTCGTGCTGCGGGCGAGCACCCCGCGGCGGACCGCGCCGGCCGCGTAGCGCGCGCACCCCGCCTCTGCTGGTCGAGCAGCGCGTCCTCGCTGAGCAGCCCGCGCAGCGGGTCGTACCGAGCGGAGAAGCCGCTTCGCGTCTCGGTGGTGAGGGACAGGACGTGGCCGCGCCGCGTCATGCAGGTCGAGTAGCCCGGAGGGGCGCCTCGAGACCCGCCGTCCGCTGAAGGGCAGGTCTGCAGACACCTGTTCTGAGGGTGGTCGATCTCGATACGCCCGCTGCGCGGGCTACTCGATCAGCATGAGGCGCGTGCAGGGCGCGTCGGCGCGGGCCACCTCATGCAGGTCGAGTAGCCCGGAGGGCGTATCGAGACCGACGCTCGCCGAGGCACCCGGGAACGAGCCTCCTCCCCAGCCCCCGATCCCACAGCACTGTCCCCGGATGACTCAGCACCCCGCCCCGATGTCGGTGGTCCCTGCTTCAATACTCGTATGTCAGAAGATGAGAATGCGGCAGCACTCGCGGAGGTGCGTGACTGCTTCGACGACTCCGCGGCCGCCGAGCGTGCTGCATCGCCGACGCGCCTCCGGGCGGCGGAGCGGATGCACCGCGGTTACCGGGTCGCGCTCACCGTCCCGGAGGCGTTCGCGCGCGGCGCGTCCCGGAGTGAGACCCGTGACCTCGTCGAGCGGTCTGTCCGCGCCGAGCTCGCGGCCGCGATCGGCGTGTCCGAGCAGGAGGCCTCTCGCCGCCTCGAGACCGCGCAGCTGCTGATGGAGTACCTCCCGCTCACCCGCGCTCTCCTCCGCGACGGCCGGATCCTGTGGGATGCGGGCGAGGCGATCTGCAGGACGGCCAGCAGTCTCCCGGAGGCTTCCCGCGGGGCGCTCGATGAGCGTGCCACTGACGCCGTCCTCACGATGACGACGACGCAGCTGCGCCGCGCCCTCGGCCGCTGGCGGGAGGAGCTGCACGAGCAGCCCCTCGTCGAGCGCCACGCACGCGCGAAGGAGGACCGCGCCGTCTGGATCACGCCCGACGTCGACGGGATGGCGACGCTCTGCGTCTCCGCTCCCGCGCCCGCCGTCTCCGGCGCCTACGACCGACTGCGCCGCATCGCCCGCACCCTCCGCGACGAAGGCGACCCGCGCACACTCCAGCAGCTCAGCGCCGACGCCGCGGTCGATCTGCTCTGCGACGGCGACATCGCCGGAACCACGCCCAACGCCGAGCACCGGCCCGACCCGACCTTCGTCCCCGGCGTCCGCGCGGAGGTGCGCCTCACCCTCGCCGCCTCCACCGCGGTCGGTCTCGACGACGCACCCGCCGATCTCGACGGCTACGGCCCGGTCCCCGCCGAGATCGCCCGCGAGCTGATCCGCACGGCGGCGTCCTTCACCCGGGTCCTGACCGACCCGGACACCGGCGCCGTCGTGTCCGTGGGCCGCACCTGGCGCGTTCCGCCATCCCAGATGCGCCTGCACCTGCAGCTGCGGGATCAGACCTGCCGGTTCCCCGGCTGCATCCGCACGGCCTCAACAGCCGAGGCCGATCACACCCTCGAGTGGTGCAACGGCGGCGAGACGTCTCTCGAGAACCTCGTCATGCTGTGCACGTCGCACCACCACGTGCGGCACGGAGAGCAGTGGAGCTACGACCGGTTCGATGACCACGGGACCCTCGTCTGGACGAGCCCGACCGGCCGGCGGATCAGCGACCGACCACCCCCACTGCCCGGGCGGCCGCCGGAACGGCCGCCGGGGCCTCGCTTCGACGATGCTCCCGCACCGTTCTGACGGTGGGGGGATCTCGATACGCCCGCTCCGCGGGCTACTCGATCAGCATGCAGGGCGCGCGAGGCGCTTCGGCGTGGACGCGCGCACATGCTGGTCGAGTAGCGCGGAGCGCGTGTCGAGACCCGCCCGCCACCGTTCCTCCTACGAGCGGGAAAGCGCTTGCCCGCAACACGACTAGACGGCTAGCATCAGGAAAACGCTTCCCCTCCTCCGAAAGGCGCACCGTGTCAGAGCCGACCACCCCCACCCTCGGGATCATCCTGAACGGCGCCTCCGGCCGGATGGGCTACCGCCAGCACCTCGTCCGCTCGATCCTGGCGATCCGCGAGCAGGGCGGCGTGCTGCTCTCCGACGGCACCCGCGTGCAGGTCGAGCCGCTGCTGGTCGGCCGCTCCGAGGCGAAGCTCGCCGAGCTGGCCGGCAAGCACGGCCTGACGAACTGGACGACGGACCTCGACGCCGCGCTCGCCGACCCGAAGTGGCAGGTCTACGCCGACTTCCTCGTGACGAAGGCGCGCGTCCCCGCGATCAAGAAGGCGATCGCCGCCGGCAAGCACATCTACACCGAGAAGCCCACCGCGGAGTCCTACGCCGAGGCGCTCGAGATCGCCGAGCTGGCCAAGGAGGCCGGCATCAAGAACGGCGTCGTGCACGACAAGCTCTACCTGCCCGGCCTCCAGAAGCTCAAGCGCCTGATCGACTCCGGCTTCTTCGGCCGCATCCTCAGCGTGCGCGGCGAGTTCGGCTACTGGGTCTTCGAGGGCGACTGGCAGGCCGCCCAGCGCCCGAGCTGGAACTACCGCAGCGAGGACGGCGGCGGCATCATCGTCGACATGTTCCCGCACTGGAACTACGTGCTCGAGAACCTCTTCGGACCGATCGAGGGCGTCTACGCCAAGGCGACCACCCACATCGAGACCCGCGTCGACGAGAACGGCGCGCCCTACACGGCGACGGCCGACGATGCCGCCTACGCGATCTTCGACCTCGCCGGCGGCATCACCGCCCAGCTCAACTCCTCCTGGGCGGTGCGCGTCGACCGCAAGGAGCTCGTCGAGTTCCAGGTCGACGGCACCCTCGGCTCGGCCGTCGTCGGCCTGTTCGGCGCCAAGATCCAGCCGCGCGTCGCCACGCCCAAGCCCACCTGGAACCCGGACCTGCCCGAGACCCACGACTACGCCGAGGACTGGCAGGAGCTGCCCGTCAACGACGTGTTCGAGAACGGCTTCAAGACCCAGTGGGAGCAGTTCATCCGCCACGTGGTCGAGGACGCTCCCCACGAGTACGACTTCTTCGCCGGAGCCCGCGGCGTGCGCCTGGCCGAGCTCGGACTGGAGTCCTCGCGCGACGGGCGCCGGATCGACGTCGCCGCCCTCGACGCCGCTGCGGACGCCGAGGCGCTCGCGCAGGCGGGCGCCGTCCAGTGACCGGGCTGACCCTCCTCGGCGCCGACGGCGCGACCCGCTCGATCGAGCTGCTGCCCGCGCCCGCGCACACGAGGCCGACCGCGCCGCTGCGCTCGCGCACCGCCTACGCCGCCGCGCACGTCGTGCCGCTCGTGCACGGCGAGAACCGTCCCGGCCACCCGGCCCAGATCGACTGGGACGCCACGCTCGGCTTCCGCCACCACGTCTGGTCCTGGGGCCTCGGCGTCGCCGACGCGATGGACACCGCGCAGCGCAACATGGGCCTGGACTGGACGGCGACGCAGGAGCTGATCCGCCGCAGCGCGGCCGAGGCCGCCTCGGTCGGCGGGGCGCTCGTGGTCGGGATCAACACCGACCAGCTCACCGACGACGTGGTTCCGCTCGCCACCGTCATCGACGCCTACGTCGAGCAGCTCGCCTTCGCCGAGGACGCGGGGGCGGAGGTCGTGCTGATGGCCAGCCGCCACCTCGCCCGCGCCGCGGAGTCGGCTGCCGATTACGAGCGCGTCTACGCCGCCGTGCTCGCGCGCGCCACGAAGCCGGTCGTCCTGCACTGGCTCGGCACTGCGTTCGACAGCGTGCTCGAGGGCTACTTCGGCGCGGCCGACCCGGTGGACGCGTTCCCGGTCGTGCAGCGGATCATCGAGGACAACCTCGACTCGGTGCGCGGCATCAAGATGTCGCTCCTGGACGCGGATGCCGAGATCGCGCTGCGCTCGCGGCTGCCCGAGGGCGCGACCCTCTTCACGGGCGACGACTTCAACTACGTCGGCCTCATCGAGGGCGCTCCGGACGCCGACGGCACACCGCGCTGGTCGGACGCCCTGCTCGGCGCCTTCGCCGCGCTGGCGCCGAGCGCCTCCGCCGCGATCCAGGCGCTGGACGCCGGCGACACCGCCGAGTACCGCCGCGTGCTGGCCCCGACAGAGGCGCTCTCGCGCCAGGTCTTCGCCGCGCCGACGCAGTACTACAAGACCGGCGTCGCCTTCCTCTCCTGGCTGAACGGCCACCAGCCGGCCTTCTCGATGGTGGGCGGTCTGCACTCCGCGCGCTCGCTGCCGCACCTGTCCGAGATCGTCCGGCTCGCGAACGCGTCCGGCGCGCTGGAGCGGCCGGAGCTCGCGGCCGACCGCTGGACCGGGCTGCTCGCGCTGAACGGCGTCGAGGTGACCCGCGGCGTCGAGGCGCTGCACCTGGTCGAGGCGGTGCACGCGTGAGCGCCGACCCGCGCCTCTCGCTCAACCAGGCCACCATCAAGCGCGCCTCGCTCGCCGAGGCGCTCGACACCACGGCCGGCGCGGGCATGTCCGCGATCGGCCTCTGGCGCGAGCCGGTCGCCGAGGTCGGGCTGGCGGAGGCCGTGCGCCTCGTCGCCGACTCGGGGCTGCGCGTCTCCTCCCTCTGCCGCGGCGGCTTCTTCACGGCGCCCGAAGGGCCGGAGCGGCGGGCGGCGATCGACGAGAACCGCCGCGCGATCGAGGAGACCGCCGCGCTCGGCGCACCCGCGCTCGTGCTCGTCGCCGGCGGGCTGCCGACCGGCTCGCGCGATGTGATCGGCGCTCGCGCCCGCGTGCAGGAGGCGCTGGCCGAGCTCGCGGACGACGCCGCGGCGGCGGGCGTGCAGCTCGCCATCGAGCCGTTGCACCCGATGTACGCGTCCGACCGCGCCGTCGTCTCGACGCTCGGCCAGGCGCTCGATCTCGCCGCGCCGTTCGACGCGGCCGCGGTCGGCGTCGTCGTGGACACCTTCCACCTCTGGTGGGACCCGCAGGTCCTCGCGCAGATCGCCCGGGCCGGAGCCGAGGGCCGGATCGCGAGCTATCAGGTCTGCGACTGGGCGACCCCGCTGCCGGCCGACGTGCTGCTCGCCCGCCGCTACCCGGGAGAGGGTGTCATCGACTTCGCCTCACTGACCCGCGCGGTCGTCGAGGCGGGGTACACCGGCGACGTCGAGGTCGAGATCTTCCACCAGGAGGTCTGGGACACGGCGTACCCCGAGGTGGCCGAGCGCGTCGTCGCGGCCTTCGCCGAGACGGTGTCGCCGCACCTCTGAGAGGCGCACCTCTGAACTCCCGGTCCGCCGACGCTGGAGGGTGAGCGGCGGACCGGGCTCCTTCTTCTCAGAGGAGTGACAGTCTCAGCTCCAGGGAAGACCCAGCGCGTCGAACGTCGTCTCGCGGCGCAGCGCCTCCTGCAGCGCGTGCTCGACGCCGTCGACGACGCGGTGGCGCCCCTCGATGTCCTGCACCTCGCGCCAGGCGTCCGCGGGCAGAGCCCGCGGCGACGGCGCCGCCATCACCGCGTCGAGCAGGCGGAGGAAGCCGCCGGTGCGCTCGATCCCGGCGTGCAGGGGCGTGCCCAGCTCGCGGGCGGCGAGCAGTCCCTCGAACGGCGTGATCCGGTCGTACTGGACGGTGCGCGGCGGCAGGTCGTCCCGCTCCAGCTGCACGACGTCGAGCGTGTAGTAGAAGCGGATCGTCCCGCGGGTGCCGACGATCTCGACGGAGGGCTCCTCCGGCCGCTCGGCGCAGAGGGTGACCGCGGTCGTCACCCGGAGCCCGTCGGCCAGGGTGAGCACGGCGACGGAGGTGTCGTCCGCCTCGATGTCGTTCGCACGCCGCAGGTCGAGGCGCACGTCGACGACGTCCTCGAGCCGGTCGGCGCCGGCGATCGCGAGGGCGGTGGCGGTCGCGTGCGAGAAGGGGTTGGTCAGGACGCCGTCGGCGACGACTGCGCCGTCGAGCGTGCGCCGGCCGGCCCAGGGGGAGCGCGACCAGTAGCGGTCGTCGCGGACCCAGACTCCGGAGGCGCCGTAGCGCTGGACGTCGCCGATCTCGCCGTCGGCGACGGCCGCGCGGATCGCCGGGATCGCGGAGGAGCCGAGGCTCTGGAAGCCGACCTGCACGAGGGCGCCGGTGGCCGCGGCGCGCTCGCTGATCGCCGTGAACTCGGCGAGCGAGGCGGCGGGCGGCTTCTCCAGCAGGACGTCGTTGCCGTGGTCCATCGCCGCGAGCGCGATCGCCGCGTGGGTGTGGATCGGCGTGCTGATGATGACCATGTCGGTGCCGCCGGCGGCGAAGAGGCCGCTCGCGTCGGGGTGGTGCGCGACGCCGTCCGGGAGCAGTCCGTCGACCGGCGGCCGCGGGTCGGCGACTCCGACGAGGCGGACGCGGCCGTCGCGCTGCGCCGCGAGGACGGCACCGAGGTGCGAGGCGCCGTAGCCGCCGATGCCGACGAGCCCGATCCGCGGGATCACGGTCGGACTCCGGAGAGCGGGCGGCGGTCGTCTCGTGTGGGCTGCATGATCCGGCCAGCGTATCGGAAAGCGGTTACCGGCGACCAGTGGGGTCGATGATCGTCATCCCCGCCGGGCTCGCGCGGTCGAAGACGGGGAGGAGCACGGCCGCCTCCTCGAGCCCGATGGTCCGCTCGATCAGGCGCTGCGGGGCGAGGACGCCCTGCTCGATCAGCCGGAGCATGCCGGGGTAGTCGCGCGCCGCCATCCCGTGGCTGCCGAGGACGTCGAGCTCCCAGGCGATCACGCGCGCCATCGGCACGCGCGGGTGGCCCTCGACGGGCGGCAGCAGGCCGATCTGCACGTGCCGGCCGCGGCGGCGCAGGCTGAGCAGGGCGTCGGCGCAGGTCTGCTCGCTGCCGACGGCGTCGACCGCGACGTGACTCCCGCCGCCGGTGAGCGCGTGCACGGCGGCCGGCAGATCACTGCCGTCGGCGAGGAGGACGTGTTCCGCTCCGACGCTCGCCGCGACCTCGAGGGCGGCGGCGTTCCGGTCCACGGCGATGACGCGGGCGCCGAGCGCGTGCGCGACCATGACGGCGCTGAGGCCGACGCCGCCGGCTCCGACCACCGTCACCCACTCGCCGGCCTGAACCCGGGCCCGGCCGACCAGCGCGCGGTAGGCCGTGGCGAAGCGGCAGCCGAGGCTCGCGGCGGTGGCGACGTCGACGCCCTCCGGGATCGCGACGAGATTGGTGTCGGCCGCGTGCAGTGCGACGAGCTCGGCGAACGAGCCCCAGTGCGTGAAGCCGGGCTGCTCCTGGTCCGGGCAGACCTGGGCGTCGCCCTGCAGGCACCACTCGCAGCGGCCGCAGCCGCAGACGAAGGGCACGGTCACCCGGTCGCCGACCGCCCAGTTCCGGACCTCGGGCCCGACCTCGGCGATCACGCCGGCGAGCTCGTGCCCCGGGACGTGCGGGAAGGCGATGTCGTCGTGCCCGGCCCAGGCGTGCCAGTCGCTCCGGCAGAGACCGGTGGCCAGCACCCGCACGACGACGCCGTCGGTCGGTGCCACCGGTGCCGGGACCTCGCGGACCTCCGGCTCGCCGCGGACGGAGTCGAGGACGAGAGCGCGCATGCCCTCATCCTGACAGCGCTCGGGGAGACGACGAAGACCCACGCTCTCGCGTGGGCCTCGGAAGTGGAGCGTCGCAGGCGACGCGTCCGGAACCGCTTCAGCAGTCGTCGGCGCCGAAGCGGAGGTCGGTGAGGGAGACGAAGTGCCAGCCCTGGCGGCCGTCGTGCTGGGTGTAGGTGAGGGTGCTGCCCGAGGGGAAGACGCCGAAGCGGAAGGTGTCGGAGCGGGTGACGCCCGCCGTCGTGTACTCGTTCCCGGTCGCGCGGCGGAAGGGGTCGGCGAGGGTGCCGACGCCGGCGCCCGGGAGGGAGCCCGAGGTCGCGATCGAGGTCGGCTCGGTGCTGAAGCCGACGGCGTCCCAGTAGGTCGGGACCCACGAGCCGGCGTCGGTGTTCGAGGTGATGTCGAAGATCGTCAGCTGGAAGTCGACGGGGTCGAAGAGCGCGCCGTCGGCGTCCCGGAACTCGAAGGTCAGCGTCTGCGCGTCGGATCCGGGGCTCGGGAGGACGGTGAGATCGCCCGCGCGGCGCTGGTTGAGCACGAGGGCGCCCGCCGGGCCGAAGCCGGAGAAGGAGTACTCGGAGGGGACGCCGCCGGGGGCGTTTCCGGCCCAGCCCGAGCCGTTCTGGCTCATGTTGTAGCGCGTACCGCCGGAGAGGTCGGTGGTGCCGGCGGCGAGGGTCGAGGTGATGCGGATGGTCGAGGTGCGCCCGGAGGCGGAGGTCGCGCCGAGGACGGCGGGGTTGCCGCTCGCGTTCGTCGCGGCGAACTGCGTGACGCTCGTGCAGGGCGCGGTCGACGCGACGGCGAGGGGAGCGCCCGCCGCGACGGCGATCACGGGGACGGTCCAGAGGGCGGTCGAGGTGAGCGAGCGGCGCGAGAGGCCGGGCGTGGGGGTGCTGGTCATGGCGGGATCCGTTCGGGTGCGGAGGGGACGGGGCAGGCGTAGGGCAGGGCAGGGCGGGGCGGTGCAGGCGCGGTGCGGGCGGAGCAGGGACTCAGCGGCCGGCGTTGTAGTGGTTCTGGATCTGGGTCGCGGTGAGCACGGTCGAGTAGACGGAGGCGTAGCGCAGGCTGCCGGAGAAGGAGGCCGGGCCGACGTTCGTCCAGGAGCCGCCGAGGGTGTCGTAGCCGATCTTCCAGTAGCCGTTGCTGTTCTCCGGGCTGCGGAAAGCGGTGTTGCCGGCGACCTTCGCTCCGTCGAGCCAGAGGCTCATCCCGGCGGTCGGCGAGATCGTCGAGACGACGTGGTGCCAGGCTCCGTCGTTCACGGCGTTCGGGCTGGTGATCGACTGGACGCCGTTGTTGTAGATGCCGAAGACGAGGCGGCCGTCCGCGCCGATGTAGGTGTGCCGGTCGTACTGGCTGCCCGCGGTGTCGCGGCTGGTGTTGAAGCTGAAGAGCTTGCCGCCCGCGACGGTGGTCTTGAACCAGATCTCCGTGCTGAAGGTGGTCGGGTTGTTCAGCAGCAGGGGCGTGCTGAGGAAGCCGTTCGTGCCGTTCAGCAGCCAGGAGCCGCCGGCGTCGCGCGGGCAGGCCTTCGGGGTGGTCGCGGAGCTGGTCATCGCCGGACGGTAGGTGCCGGGGTAGGCGCCGGAGTCGGTGTCGACGGCGGTCGTCGCTCCGGTCGCCTGAGCGAGCGTGTAGGAGAACAGCGCGTCGCCCCTGTCGGCGGCGAGCGCCGAGTCGCAGGTGAAGAAGGCGGCCGCGCTGCCGACGGTGTTGTTCGAGTTGCGGATGGAGGCGACGTAGGCGCCCGAGGTGGCGGGGGCGAGGAAGAGCACGGCCGAGAGGGCGGCGACGAGCAGGGCCGCGAGGGTGGTGCGGGGCGAGGCGGCGCGCGTGCGGCGGTGGCGGCTCATCGCGCGGGGTCGCTCTCGACGGGCTCGGGCCGGGAGGATGCGGTCCCGGTGGGCTCGGTCCCGGTGGGCTCGGTCTCGGCGGGCTCGGTCCCGGTGGTGCGGGCGCGGCGGCCGTGCTCGCCCACCGGCTCGGCTCCGGCGGGGAGCCCGACCAGCACGGTCCAGAGCACGGGGGCGGCGCAGAGGGCGCCGAAGAGGATCCAGCCCCAGAGCGGCAGATGCAGCGCCGAGGACACGTTGTAGAAGTCCTCGCCGTTGGCCGGCACCTGGATGCCGCCGACCTGGCCGGAGACCAGATCGACGTGCGTGCCGCCGACCGCCGTGACGCGGATCGGCAGCATGCCGACCGAGACGAGCGAGGCGCCCGTCCGTCCGTCCTCGACGGTCGCCTCGAGGACGACGATGCCGACGAACGGGCGGAGCACGAAGACGGTGAAGGAGGCGACGAGCGAGATCCCGAGCACCCGCATCGCGGCGCGGTGGGTGGGGGAGGAGAGCAGGCGAGTGAGCAGCAGGACGAGGACGGTGCCGGCGAGGAGCATCGGGAGGCCCTTCGCGAGCCAGCCGGCGCCGGGGAGCGCGACGACGACCTTCCCGATCAGCTGCTCGGCGCCGGTCGCCCACGGGTCGGTCGCGCCGTTGATGTCGCCGCGGGTGACCAGGGTGCCGTCGTCGGCGAGCTCGACCACGCGGTGGGTGTAGGTCTCGTCGGGGGTGGTGGTGGGGTGGAAGCTGACGACGTCGCCGACCCGGATGTCCTCGAGGGGCGTCGGGGCGGTGAGGACGAGGGTGCCGACGGGGGCGGCGGTGCCCATCGAGGGCGTCTGGACGATGAACCAGCGTCCGCCCGAGGCGTGGAAGAGGAAGGCGGCGACGACCAGGGCGGCGACGAGGGCCGTGACGGTCCAGGTCGCGACGGTGCGCAGGCGGGTGCGGGGGGAGCGGGGCTCGGGGGTGGTGCCGGGGGTGGTGGGGGTGGTGGGGGTGGTGCTGCCGGTGGGAACGGCGGTGGATCCGGGGAGGGCGGGTGCGGGGCGGGTCTGCAGCGTGGTCATCGGTCCACCTCCTCGGCGGGGAGGGGGCCGCCTGGGCGGCGGCCCCCGGGGTGCGGGTGTCGGGTGTTGCGGGGGGGTGTTTCTCGGGGTGTTTCCGGGGTGGGGCGGGTGCTTCGGGGGAAGCGGTCTTCGGTGGTGGATCTCGATACGCCCGCTCTGCGGGCTACTCGATCAGCATGGACCGGGCGCGTATCCCGATCGGCATGGATCGGGCGCGTGCCTCGGTCGGCGTGAGCCGGGGAGGCTCGATCAGCTGGCGAAGGTCCAGGTGAGGGGGAGCGAGCCGGACAGGCCCTGGTAGGTGTTGCCGGCGGAGGAGTCGAGCGTGACGGCGATGGTGAAGGGGGTGCTGGTGCCGGCGGTGACGGGGGCGGTGGCGAGCGACTTGGCGGCCGAGCCGGCGAGCGCGGCGGCGGTGCCGCTGTAGACGGTGGTGCTGCCGGAGGTGATGACGACGTTCAGCTTGGAGCAGAAGTCGGTCGCGGTGCCCGAGAGGGTGCCGGCGGCGGTGTTGGCGGTCTGCTCGCACTTGGCACCGGGGGTGAGCGTGAAGGTGTTGGCCGAGACGGTGCCGGCGTTCTTGATCGTGATCGCGGTGGTGACGGTCTGGCCGGGGATCATGGTGGTCGATCCGCCGAACTTGTTGATGGTCGAGCAGGTCGCGGTGTTGGTGCTGACCGAGCCGCCGTCGGTGCTGAGGCAGGTGACGGGGTTGGCGCCGGTCGACTTCTCCTCCATCACGAGCGAGCCGGAGGCCGCGGTGTTGTTGGTGTTGGTGATGCTGGCGACGAAGCCGGAGAGGGTTCCGGACATCGAGACCGACAGCAGCGCGGCGGCGGCGACGCTGGTGGCGAGGACGAGGGGGGCGAAACGGACGCGCTTGCGCTTTGCGGTGTGGTTCGACATGACAGGACTCCTGATCGGGTAGAAGGTGAACTGCCGTGCAGTTCGCTGTGGGGATGTTTCTGGCTTGTCGAGTAAGTTACTTGATGGCAAAGATACTTTGCAATCGTTCCAATACCCCCTGTTGTAGGCACAGCCGCTCCGTCGGCGAGGAGCCTGCTCCGACCCGCGAGAAGGCCCGCATGGATCCCGAGAACACGCCCCCCGCCGACGGCGGCGCGCAGTCCGCCGGCGCCGCCCTCCGGCAGGCGCTGCGGGCGCTCGAGACCGCGCAGCGCGACCTGCGCACCGCGGTCGCCCTCGACCTCGGGATCGGCATCTCGGAGCTGGGCGCGCTGGAGGCGCTCGCCGACTCGCCCGGCCTGACGCCGAAGTGGCTGGGCCTCGAGCTGTCCCTGACGACCGGCGCGGTCACCGCGCTGCTGGACCGCCTGGCCAAGGCCGGCCACCTCGATCGGGTGTCGAACCCGCAGGACCGGCGCAGCGTCCTGCTCCGGCTGACCGACTCCGGCACCGCGCTGCTCGCGGCAGTGGACGAGCGCTACGACGCGGTCAGCGTCGAGGTGCTGCGGGCGTCGCCGCGTCTGGGCGAGGACGAGGTCGTCGAGGATCTCGCGCGGGCCGCGGCGGTCATCACGGCGCACACGATCCGCTGAGCCCGCGCGACCGTGCGCGTCAGGCCTGCGGCGAGCGGTCCTTGCTGATCGACCACAGATTGCGGCTCGAGGTGCGCTCGTAGTCGAAGACGGTCACGAGCGCGGTGATCAGCGCGAGACCGCGACCGGACTCGGCGAAGGCGTCGGGCATCTCCCGCGGGCCGGTGTCGACGCCGGGCGGATCGGCGGTGTCGATCAGCTCGGCCCGGAGCGCGTCGTCGTCGACGGTCACGACGAGGCGGCAGAGCACCGCGGTCGTCGAGACGGCGTGTTGGATGACGTTCGACACGAGCTCGACGAGCGCCGTCTCGAACTCCATCCGGTCGCGGGCGCCGACGTCGACGCGCTCGGTGAAGAGCGAGTCGAGCAGGTCGTGCACGAGCTCGATGTCGTCCGGCGGGGTCCGGAAGGCGAGGGTGCGCTCAGTCACGGTACGCGTCGCCGGCCGAGTCGTAGCCGACGAGCACGCGGTCGAGGTTGGAGAGCTCGAGCACCATGGTGACCTGGGCGCTCGGTGCGGCGATCCGGAGATCGCCGCCGGCCTGGCGGGCGCTCTTGAGGCAGGCGACGAGCGCGCCGAGCCCGGACGAGTCCATGAAGGAGACCTCGCTCAGCTCCACGACGATGCGGCTGCTGCCCTCGTCGAGAGCGCTCCGCACCTCGGTGCGCAGCTCCCGTGCCGCGGTGAGATTGAGCCGACCCGCCGCCGTGATCACGGCGACGCCCGGGGCGATCGTCTCGGTGCTGAAGGTCATGCCTGCTCCTGATCGGTCTCCGCGGCGGGGCGTGCGGAGTCGTGCGTCCGCGTCACGAGGAGCGCGGTGATGTCGTCGATCGCGCGGCCGGAGCCGGCGAGCGCGGTCAGGGCGGTGAGGAAGCCGATGGCGCCCTCGGAGGTGCGGACGAGGTCGGCCGCGAGGACGAGCGACTGCAGCGTCCCGTCGAAGAGGTCGAGCACCCCGTCGGTGAAGGAGACCAGGGAGTCGCCGACCGCCAGATCGACGGTCTGGGTGACCCAGCCGCCGTCCTCCGTGATGCCGAGGGGGAGCCCGAGGGCGGCGAGACGGTGGAACGTGCCGTCGGCGCGGAGCAGGACGGTGAGCCCGTGGCCCGCGTCGACGAAGTCGACCCGCCCGGTCCCCGTGTCGAGCCGGCCGTGGAAGAGCGTGGCGAAGGTCTCGGTGGCCGAGAAGTCCGGCTGCAGCTGCTCGCTGACCGCCGCGACCACCTCGTCCGGTGCACCGCCGGCCCGGGCGCGGAACGCGGCGCGGATGCCCGCGGCGAGGATCGCGGCCCCCGTGCCCTTGCCCATCACGTCGACGAGGGTCAGGTCGACGATCGCCTCGGTGGCGGTCCAGCTGTAGAAGTCGCCGCAGATCTGCCACTTGGGCAGCGACGCCCCCGCGAGGTCGTAGCCGGCGGGGTGGCGGAAGGCGGCGGGAGCGAGGCGGGCCTGCACGTCGGCGGCGCGGTCCCACTCCGCGGTGTCGCGCAGCTCGCGCTCCACCCACTGGCCGAACTCCTCGAAGAGCAGCTCCTCCTCCGCGGTGAGGGCGCGCGGGACGAAGTCGAGCAGGCAGAGCGTGCCGAGCTGCAGGCCGTCGTCCACCGTGAGCGGGCGGCCGGCGTAGAACTGGACGTGCGGCGGGCCGGACACGTGCACGTGCTGCGCCCACGCGCCGTCGGCGCCCAGATCCGGGACGACCAGCGTGCTCCGCTTGGCGAGCGTCGCGTCGCAGAAGGTCCCTGCGCGCGGGTAGGAGACCGGCCCCTCGGGCTGCGGCGACTTCGTGAAGAGCGTGGTCTCGTCGAGGATGTGGATCTCGGCCACCGGCACGCGGAAGAGCTCCTGCGCCATCCGCGTGATCCGGTCGAAGCGCTCCTCGGGGCCGGAGCCCATCAGGCCCATGGCCTCGATGACCGCGGTGCGCCGGTCGCGGTCGCTCGGCGCCTCCGCCTCGATCGCCGGGTCCCGGCTGGTCTGCTGCGACATCGTTCCCCCGTTGTCTGTGTGCCGTCGTCTGCGTGCCGCTGTCTGCGTGCCGAAGCGGCGTCCCGTCTCAGCGACGACGGTATCGCCCGGCACGCTCCCACTCGGCTCCAGGGCCCGATAGTCCCCCGGACGGGGGTCGGACCACCGCAGCAGCTCGTGTCTTGCACTACGGGGCGCAGAGTGCAAGGATGCACAGCATGCAAGAGAGTGCGACCGCGACCCGGCGCGACCAACGCGCCGCCGAGCGGCGCAGTGAGTTGGCGCGCACCGCCCGCGAGCTGACGATCCGGCACGGCTTCTCGGGCTTCACCGTCGAGGAGCTCTGCGAGGAGGTCGGCATCTCGCGCCGCACCTTCTTCAACTACTTCCCGAGCAAGGAGTACGCGATCGTCGGCCGGCCCGAGGAGGGCCTCGACGACGACAGCGTCACGGAGTTCCTGACCCGCCGCCCCGGCGTCTCGCTGCTCGAGGCCCTCGTCGCCCTCGGCGCGGTGCACTTCGCCGCGATCGGGCTGAACGCCGACAGCGTCCGCGAGTTCGTCGCCGTCGCCGATCGCGAGCCGAAGCTCCTGCAGGCCCTGCTCGACGTCGGCACCCAGCGCGACCTCCTCGTCGCGGACCTCGTCGCGCGGCGCGAAGGGCTCGACCCCGCCGACCCGTCCGTGCTGCTCGCCGTGCAGACCGCCGGCACCGTCGTGCGCAGCGCGGCCGGCGCCTACCTCGACTCCGACGGCTCCATTCCGCTCGAGCGCCTCGCGCAGGACCGCATCGCAGCCGTGACGCGCCTGCTCCTGGGCTGACCGGCCACTCCGGCGCCGACCGGCCTCCCGCTCCCTCACGCCCCACCCGACCCCGAGGACACCATGACCGCCCCCGCCCCCGCCTCTCCGCTCCTGCTCACGCAGCGCCGGATCTGGATCATCTTCTCCGCGCTGATCGCCGGCATGCTCCTCTCCAGCCTCGACCAGACCATCGTCTCGACCGCGATGCCGACCATCGTCGGCCAGCTCGGCGGCGTCGAGCACCAGGCCTGGATCACCACCGCCTACCTGCTCGCGACCACGATCGTGATGCCGATCTACGGCAAGTTCGGCGACGTCCTCGGCCGCCGCACGCTCTTCCTGATCGCCATCGCGCTGTTCACCCTGGCCTCGGTCGGCTGCGCGCTGGCGGGCGACTTCTGGTCCTTCGTGGTGTTCCGCGCCCTGCAGGGCCTGGGTGGCGGCGGGCTGATGATCCTGTCGCAGGCGATCATCGCCGACATCGTGCCCGCCAACGAGCGCGGCAAGTACATGGGTCCGCTCGGCGCGGTCTTCGGCCTCTCGGCCGTCGCCGGTCCGCTGCTCGGCGGCCTCTTCGTCGACCACCTCACCTGGCAGTGGGCGTTCTACATCAACATCCCGGTCGGCATCGCGGCCTTCGCGATCGCGTGGTTCGCGCTGACGCTCCCGAGCAAGCGCGCGACCAAGCGGATCGACGTCCCCGGCGTCCTGCTGCTCTCGATCGCCACCACCTGCCTGATCTTCTTCACCGACTTCGGCGGCGACGCCGCGCACGGCTGGGGCGCCCTCGAGACCTGGGCCTTCGGCGCCGGGCTGGTCGCCGCGGTCGCCGGCTTCATCTGGGTGGAGTCGCGGGCCGAGGACCCGATCATCCCGCTGAGCCTCTTCCGCAACCCGATCTTCGTGAACGCGACGGCGATCGGCCTCACGCTCGGCCTCGGCATGTTCTCGGCCATCGCGTTCGTGCCGACCTTCCTGCAGATGGCGTCCGGCACGTCCGCCGCCGCGTCGGGCCTGCTGATGCTGCCGATGATGGCGGGCCTGATGGGCACGTCGATCTACTCGGGCATCGCGATCTCGCGCACCGGCCGCTACAAGGCCTTCCCGATCGTGGGCGCGCTGCTGACGGGCCTCGCGATGGCGGCGATGACCACGCTGACCGCCGAGACCCCGATCCCGCTGATCTGCGTCTACCTCTTCTTCTTCGGCGCCGGGCTCGGCCTGATCATGCAGGTCATCGTCCTGGTCGTGCAGAACGCCGTCGCCCCCGAGATGATCGGCACGGCGACCAGCACGAACAACTACTTCCGCGAGGTGGGCGCCTCGCTCGGCGTCGCCGTGTTCGGCACGATCTTCACCAACTCGCTCGCCGAGAAGCTGACCGGCGTCTTCACCGACGCGGGCGTCGCCGACGTCGGTGCGGCCACCGCGACGCTCGACCCGCAGGCACTGAACGCCCTGCCGGACGAGGTCCGCGACGGCGTCGTCCGCGCCTACGCCGAGTCGCTGGCGCCGGTGTTCTGGTACCTCCTGCCCTTCATCGCGATCGCCTTCGTGCTCGCGCTGCTGCTCAAGCAGATCCCGCTGTCGGACCAGTCCGGCATGGTCGCGCGCGGCGAGGCCGTCGGCGGAGAGGAGGCGGAGCGCCTGCACCGCGAGAGCCTGGCGGCGCCGGCCGCCGGGGGGCGGTCGGAGGCTCCGGAGGACGCGCGCGCGGACCGCTGACGCGGGGGCCGGCCGCCGTCGCTCTTGTCGCGGCGGTGACCGGACGCGACACTGGGGGCGTCCCTCACCGCGCGGTCCTCTCCGGATCGGCGACCGGGGCGCGAGCTGCGGCCACCGCAGGTCCGGTCAGGAGGACGCGTGTCCCACTCCGCCGACGAGCAGGCCGTGGCCTTCGAGGCGGAGCGCGGCCGGCTCACCCGGCTCGCCTCGCGGCTGCTCGACGACCACCACGAGGCCGAGGACGCGGTGCAGTCGGCGTGGCTGCGCCTGCACGGCACGACGGCCGACATCGACAACCTGCCGGCCTGGCTGACGACGGTCACCACACGGCTCTGCCTCGATCGGCTGCGCGCGCGCATCCCGGAGCCCGCCGAGCTCGTCGAGACCGGCACGGGCACGGAGGGTGCGGGGCTGGAGCGCGCGGAGGCCGTCGGCCAGGCCCTGCACGTCGTCGTCGAGACCCTGACGCCCAACGAGCGCGTCGCGTTCGTGCTCGCGGACAGCTTCGGGGTCGACTTCGCGACGATCGGCGAGATCCTCGGGCGCAGCGCGGTCTCGGCCCGCAAGCTCGCCTCCCGGGCGCGCGCCAGGGCCGCGGCCGGACCCGCGGACGGGCCGGTCGCCGACTGGCAGGTGGTCGACGCCTTCATGGCAGCGGCACGCGGCGGCGACCTGGCGCGCCTCCTGCTGCTGCTCGCACCCGGGGCGAGCATCCGGGCGGATGCGGATGCGCTCGCCGCGGGCACCCCGGAGCGGATCGACGGTCGCGAGGCCGTGGCCGCCTTCTTCGACGGCAGCGCGCACGCGGCGCTCGCGGCGTTCGTCGACGGGCGGCCGGGTGCTGCCTGGTTCCACCGGGGTTCCCCGCAGGTCGCCTTCGACTTCACGGTCGAGGCCGGGCGGGTCGCCGCCGTCGTCTTCCGGGCGGACCCGGCCGTTCTCGCGTCGATCCGCCGGCGCGAGGGCGGCGCGGTCGACACCGGCTGACACGCTCCGGCGTGTCGTGTCACATCGGCGGCTCCCCGGCCGTCGAACAGGAGAGAGGCCCGTTCGGGCCCCCGACAGAAGGAGCACCGGATGAAGACCATGACCTGCCGCCAGCTCGGCGGACCCTGCGACCTCGAGCACCGTGGCGACTCGGCCGACGCGGTCGTCAAGCTCCAGGACCGGCACCTCCGTGACGCCGTGAAAGGCGGCGACGCGATGCACGAGGAGGCGCGGGACGAGATGAAGAACCGCTGGCGCCACCCCGTCCAGTCGATGGGCTGGTACAACGGCGCCAAGCGCACGTTCGCCGAGCTGCCCGAGAGCTGACCGGCACTGAGCCGGCCCGACGTCAGACGGGCAGCAGCCCGATGATCACCGCCATCACGAGGATCGTGACGAGCTCGTGCGTGATGTTCAGGATCGTCAGCTTCGCCGGCCGGCCCTCGAACGCGTCGTGGGTGATCATCCGCGCGGCGGTGAAGCCGGCGAAGAGGAACAGCCCGGTGATCACCGAGTTCGCGAACCAGCTGCCGCCGTAGAAGGCGTGCGCGATGTCGACGCAGCCGGCCAGGACGAGCGCGGTCACCAGGCTGACCACGACGGTGACCAGGATCGGGACGACCGCGCTGCGGCTGCTCATCTGCTCCCGGCTGATGCCGGTCAGGCGCATCCAGAGCGTGCCGAAGACCTTCGGGGTGTACCAGATCGAGCCGACGAGCATGGTCGACAGGGTGGCCAGGGCCACCGCCCACGGGTTGATGTCGGGGACCACGGCGCCGCCTCTCGCTGCCCCGTCCGGGCGCACCGGGATCGGAGCGGCGGCGGGTGCGCTCACCCTAGTGCCGCGCCGGCTCCCGGGGGCGGCTCCGCGACCGGACCCGGAACGGGCCCCGGCCCCCGCGCGGGCCCCGTTCCCCGTCCACTCGCAGTCGGAGCGGCGCGCGAGTGGACGGGGATCGGGCTCTGCTTCGCGCGCAGGGCCCGATTCGGGTCCGTTCGCGGGAGGGTTCCCTGCTCAGCTCCGGCTCGTGGGATCTGCTCGATTCTGCGAGCCGGACCGCGTTCCGCGAGCCGGAGGTCCGTCGACGATTCGCACCGCACCGCATCGTCACCGCACCGCAGCGCGGGCGCGCGAACCTGGGCGTCAGGAGCCCTGTCCCGACGCTCCCCTCGCGGTCCGCGGTCGCCGGCGGGCGAGCAGCCAGCCCGCGCAGAACGCGAGCACGAGCAGGCCGAGCACGATCAGAGCGCCTGCGGTCGCCTGACCCGGAGGGACGACCATCGTGCCGACGGGCGAGAACATCGTCTCCGAGAGCGGCGCGTACGCGAACCAGCCGAACGACACCTCGCTCGGAGTGGTCGCAGCGACGATGATCCCGATCACGACGAGCAGCACGCCCGCCGCCGGTAGGAGCCATCGCCTCGTCCTCATGCCTCCCCGGTAGAGGGCGGGCGCCGACCTGGCGCGACCAGCTACGGCGAGACCATCCCGCCGTTGACGTTCAGGGTCTCGCCGACCACGTAGCTCGACTCCGCCGACGCGAGGAAGACGTACGCGGGCGCCTGCTCGGCCGGCTGCGCGGCGCGGCCCATCGGGGACTCGCTGGAGCCGAACTCGGGCAGGCTCTCCGGGTCGACGCCCGCCGTCACCTGCAGCACCGACCAGGTCGGTCCCGGCGCGACGACGTTGACGCGGATGCCCTTCGCCGCGAGCTGCTGGGCGAGCCCCTTCGAGAGGTTGTTGATCGCGCCCTTGGTCATCGCGTAGTCGAGGCGGTCGGGCGCGGGCGTGTGCGCCTCGGCCGAGGCGGTGTTGATGATCGTCGAGCCCGCGGGGAGGTGCGGGAGCGCGGCCTTGATGATCCGGAACGGCGCGAAGACGTTGATCGCGAAGGTCGTCTCGAACTGCTCGTCGCTGAGCTCGAGCACGTCGTCCTGCCAGACCTGCTTGCCGGCGACGTTGACGACCGTGTCGAGCCCGCCGAGCCCCTCGACTGCCTTCTCGACCAGGTCGCGGCAGTACTGCGCATCGGTCAAGTCGCCGGGGATCGTCACGGCGGTGCGGCCGGCCGCGCGGATCACCTCGACGACGTGCTGCGCGTCCTCCTCCTCGTCGGGGAGGTAGGCGAGGGCGATGTCCGCACCCTCGCGGGCGAAGGCGATGGCGACCGCCGCGCCGATGCCGGAGTCGGCTCCCGTGATCAGCGCGCGGCGCCCGGTCAGGCGGCCGGTGCCGCGATAGCTGTCCTCGCCGAGGTCCGGGACCGGGGTCATCCGCGACTGGAGGCCGGGCTCGGGCTGCTGCTGCACCGGCGGCGTGACGTTCGGGTACTGCGTGGCGGGGTTCGTGAAGGTGTACTGGTCGGGCATGGGGTCCTCCGGAGGTCGTCGAGCGGGCGGGGCGCCGTCGTTCCGCGGCACCGGCCCTCCTCGAACGCTAGCCGCGGCCCGCGTGCCGACGGGGGAGCTTGACGGCCGCCCTGATCGTCCTGCGGCGCCTGCCGTCCACTCCCGGACGATACGGTCGTCCTCATGCCGTCCCGCCCCGTCTCCGCCGCGAAGCGCCGCCTGGCCATCTCGGCCTTCATGCTCGTCTTCGGCATCGGGATGGCCTCCTGGGTCGTGCGGACCCCGGCGGTCCGCGACCTGCTCGCCGCCTCGACCGCCGAGATGGGCCTCGTCCTGCTCGGCCTCTCGGTCGGCTCGATGAGCGGAGTGCTCTCCTCGGCTGCCGTCGTGCGCCGGCAGGGAGTGCGCTTCACCGTCGTCATCGGCGGCGCGTCCTTCGTCACCGGCATCGCCCTGACCGGCGTGTTCGCCGAGCTCTCGACGCCGTTCGGCGTCGCGGCCGGCCTCGCCCTCGTCGGCTTCGGGATCGGCATCTCCGAGATCGCGCTCAACGTGGAGGGAGCCGCGCTCGAGACGCTGACGGGCCGCTCGGTCCTGCCGGCGCTGCACGGCTTCTACAGTCTCGGCACCGTCACCGGCGCGGTGGCGGGCATCGGCCTGACGGCGATCGACTTCCCCGTCGTCTGGCAGCTCGTCGGAGTCGCGGTGGTCGCGCTCGCGCTCCTGGTCACCGTCATCCGCTCCATCCCCGTCGAGACCGGCCGGGTGGAGCGCGCCGTCGAGGGCGCTCCCCGGGAGAAGGTCCGCTCGACGCCCGTCTGGCAGCAGCCGCGCGTGCTGATGCTCGGGCTGATCGTGCTCGCCCTGGCGCTGGCCGAGGGCTCGGCGACCGACTGGCTGCCGCTGCTCATGGTCGACGGCCACGGCGTCTCCGCCACCGTCGGCACCGTGGTGTTCACGGCCTTCGCCGCGGCGATGACCGTCGGCCGCTTCCTCGGCACCCCGCTGCTGGCCCGGTTCGGCAAGGCGACCGTCCTGCTGGCCAGCACCCTCGTCTCGGCGGTCGGGATCGGCATCGTCGTCTTCGCCGACAACGCCGTCGTGGCGGGTGCGGCCGTGGTCCTCTGGGGTCTCGGCGCGGCCCTCGGCTTCCCGGTCACCCTCTCCGCCGCGGGCGAGAGCGAGGACCCGACCTCCGCCGTCGCCGCCGTCGCGACCGCCGGCTACATCGCCTTCCTCGTCGGCCCGCCGCTGCTCGGCTTCCTCGGCGAGCACTTCGGCCTCCGCGGCGCGATGGCCGTCGTCCTGGTGCTGGTCGCCCTCGCCTCGCTGCTCACTTCGGCCGCGAAGCCCCGCGCCGCCCGCGAGCGCGTTCCGGCCTGAGCGACCGCTCTACCGGTCGAGAGGCCGCCCAGCGGGCCGGCACATGCTGACCGAGGTACCCGCGGGGCGGGTCCACTCATGCTGATCGGGTAGCCCGCGCAGCGGGCGTATCGAGATCCACCCGCAGGAACTCCGCTCAGGCCGTCTCGTCCGCGACACCCACGGGAACGCCTCGGCCCTCGAGCGGGCGCCCTGGCGGGCCTTCGAGCGGTTCGGCGCGGAGGGGGTGCGGTGGTCACCACGGCCTTCCGATCCCCACGAGTGTGGCACGGACAGCGCGCCCCGTCCCGGTCCGGCGCGGGAGACGCCACTCCTCCCCACGACCCGATCCACCGAGTCGTCCACAGATCGCCGCATCGCCCCCGACCGCTTCGACCTGAGCATTACTCTCCTTCCCACGGGGCTGAACGACCGTCGCCGGCGCGGTGAGCGCGGGCGGCCGAGGAGAGGGACGAACGGATGAGTCGAACGGAACGGCAGGGGTGTGCCGGTCGCCGCAGAGAGAGGGTCGTCCGGCCGGTGCTGGGAGCGGGGGTGTGCGCCGCTCTCGTCGGCGGGCTGCTCGGCTCAGGAGCGACCACTCCGCCCGCCGGCGCGGCCCAGGCGTCGCCGCATCGGACGATCGAGAACACCCTGCTGCACGGCGGATCCACCAACGCGGGGGCGACCACGGTCTCGGCCTGGCTGCAGAAGGGCGAGCGGCTGAGCGCCGATCTGCACCCGCTGAAGGGCGGGTCGGGCACGGGGGAGGGCGAGAGCGGAGGCGGCACCGCCTCGATCCTCGCGCCGGACGGCGGCGTGCTCGACGCGCAGGTCTTCCCGCGGGGCGCTCCGCCGTCCGTCGCGGCCGGAGGCGAGTTCGTCGCCGAGGAGACCGGGGTCTTCCGCGTCATCGTGACCGACGACGACGTCACTGCGCCGGTGAACCTGGTCTGGAGCATCGCGGTCGCGGCGGCATCGGGCGCACCGCTGGCCGGCCGGGTCTGGTCCACCTCCTACGGGATCCAGTCCGGGGCGAGGACCAGCTACGCGACACCCGCGGACCGCCGCGCGACCTTCACGCTGCACGCCGTCACCGAGACCGGGGCGCGCTACGACCTGACGCTCCGCGACTACGACGGCGTCGCCTCGACGCTCCAGGCGACGAACAAGGGCAACGTCCGGGTCGGGTCCTCCGATCCGTCGTACCTGTCCGTGCCGATGCCGGAGTCGACCGAGGCGCAGGGCGTCGGCGCGCAGTACGTCCAGGCGTCCGGACGCTCCGGCATCGACGGCCTGCAGACGTACAAGCTCTTCCTGGACCCGCCCGCGGCCGATCTCCCGGCCGCGATCGCGCCCGCCTACGCCGCCCCGACGATCGAGGGGCTCGCCTATCGACGCTCCGGCTCCGGCTCGAACGCGGGCACCCTCGTCGGCACTCTCGGCACCCAGCCGGGCACGGTCGCGGCCGACATCGACGCCGACGGGGACGGGGCCTACGACGGCCCGCGCGATGTCCACCTCTCCCGCATCGTCGCGGAGCCGGGCCCGTTCGACATCGCCTGGAACGGCCTCGACGCGCGCGGCGACGCGGTCGACACCGCCGATCCCGGCGTCCGCTTCCGCGCCTCGGTCGGGCGGACGAACGAGTTCCACGTCACCCGGGTCGATGCGGAGACGTCGGCCGGCGGTCTGTCCGTCGTGCGCTCGACCGGTGGCGAGGCGTCCCCGGCCGCCCTGCACTGGGACGACCATCTGCTCGCAGGCTCGAACGGCGAGCGCTACTCGGCGACGTCCGCCGTCACCTCGCCGACGGACGGTGCGGACTCGAGCGCCGGGGTCCACCGCTGGGAGGCGGACGACTCGGGCCGGGGTCGCGTGCCGAACGTGAACGACGCCGTGCACGGCTCCTACGGCGATCTGCGCGCGATCGACGACTGGGCCGCCGGCTCCGACGGCGCGACGGCGGTCGCCGGGCTCGGCGCTCTCACCCCTCATGTCACCCTGACGAAGAGCTCGTCGGTGCCGTCCGACGTCCCGCTGCGGCCGGGCGCGCGGGTGCCGTACCGGCTGACGCTCACCTCCGACGGCTCGGGGGACGCCCGCGACGCGGCCGTCGTCGACCACCTCGACCAGGGAGTCCTCGACGACGCCGACCTCGACGCCGCCTCGATCCGGACCTCGCACGGCACGGCCACGGTCGATCCGGCGACGGGCCGGCTGGTCTGGGCGGCAGGGACCCTGCCGGTCGGGACCGTCGCCGAGCTCTCCTTCGAGGTCGTCGTGCGCACGGACCGGCCGGGGGACCGCACCCTCGCGAACACGGCCTGCCTCGCGGGGGCCGCCTTCGCACCCTCTGCCTCGGGAGTCGCGACCGAGCAGAACCCCTGCGCGACCGTCCCGCACACGATCGGCCGAGGGGCGCTGTGGATCGACAAGACGGCCGCTCAGTCGTCGGCGGAGCACGGCGGGCAGGCCGGCTTCGACGTGGTCGTGGGCAACTCGGGCTCTCTCGACGCCGCCGACGTGACCGTCACCGACGTCCCGGTGCTCGAGCATCTCCTCGACGCCGTGATCGAGAACGGCGCCGGAGGCGTCCAGCCCGCGACGGAGCCCGTGACCGGGCTCGCGATCCCTGCGGGCGGGCAGATCACCCTGCATGTCAGCGGCCGGGTGGCCGAGGGCCGGGACGCGCTCACCGTGCCGAACCGGGCGACGATCTCGCAGCAGCCGGGCGGCTTCGAGCCTCCCACGGTTCGGCACCCGTGCCCGGACGACGCCGCGTTCTCCTGCGCCGAGATCCCCGTGCCCGAGGTGCCCGTGCCCGAGGTCCCGGTGCCCGAGGTCCCGGTGCCCGAGATTCCCGTGCCCGAGGTCCCGGTGCCCGAGATTCCCGTTCCCGAGGTCCCGGTGCCCGAGGTTCCCGTGCCCGAGGTGCCGGTACCCGAGGTCCCTGCGCCAGGGACCGACGGCCGTCTCGCGATCGCGAAGACGGCGCTGGAGCCGACGGTCGCGCACGGCGGCCGCGCCGGCTTCCGGATCGTCGTCGCGAACATCGGCGCCCGTCCCGCGAAGGGGTTCACCCTCACCGATGTCCCGACCCTCGAGCACCTGTCCGACGTGACGATCTCGCGGGACGGCGGGCCCGCCTCCGCCGATCTCGAGGTCCAGGGCCTGGCCCTGGCGCCCGGCGCCTCGACGGTCTTCACCGTGACGGGGCGGGTCGCCGACGGCGTCGACGGCTGGACGATCGCGAACCGCGCGCGGATCGAGCGGCTGCCGCCGGGCTTCCCGCCGACCTCGGTCCAGCACCCCTGCGACGACGAGCCGACAGCCAGCTGCGCCGGGGTGACCGTGCCTCCGGTCGGTCCCGTGCCGACGGCGCTCGCCGTCTCCGGAGCGGCGGCGGGTCCGGTCGGGCTGGTGGCCGGACTGCTCCTGCTCTCGGGCGGCGGTCTCCTCGCGGCGCGGCGCTTGCGGAGACGACGGGCCACGACTCCCGCCGAGCGCGGACTCCCCTCTTCTCTCCCCACCGGAAGGTCAGAACGATGACGCACCCCCACGACGAGCTTCCGCTGCGGATCACCGAGCGCTTCGCCCTGCCCGACGGCCGCGTCGGCGTCAGCGCCTGGTCGGCGAGCGACCCGGAGCAGCTCGAGCAGCAGCTGCGCACCCGGGCAGGCCGGACCGACCCGGAACGCGAGCCCGGCCGACGCCTGCATCTCGTCCGCCCGCCGCTCGTGCGCATCGAGGAGCGGATCGACGGCGTCCTCCAGCCGATCGACCCGCTCCAGCGTGCGGTGGTCGACATCCGCTGGCGGACGGCGCTGACCCGCTCGCGCCGGCCGGCCCGGCTGCGCCGGCTCGTCGGCCCCCGTGACCTCCCCACGACCGAGCCCCCGTCGGACGTCGCCCGCTGGACCGAGCGGTGCCCGGCGGGGGAGCATCCGGCCGACGGAGAGGCGGCCCCGCTCAGCCCTTGACCGCTCCGGAGTTCGTACGCTTCGTCCTGCCCGCTTCGCCGACCGCGTGGAGCCGACAGGCGGAGTGGCCCGACGCGAAGAGCGGGCAGAGCGGCCGTCAAGATCGGCTCGCTCTGCCCGCTCTCGTGGGGCCTGGGTGGAATGTCTCACTCGAACGGTGGCTTACTCGAGCAAGGAGGGGACAGTGTCTTCAACGCCCCCGCCGCCTGAAGTGACCGAAAGCGCCGATGCCGGTCCCGAGGAGGACTATCGCGGTGAGGAAGATCCACCAGCTCGGCTTGCACTCCGCGGCGGCGGAGAACATGAACCCTCTCCCGGTTCTACTGCCTACGCCGACGGAATTCGACGAAAGCGCTGTACCCGGTCGTGAGCAGCATGATCCCGAAGAGAACGATCCACCACGCGGGTCGGTTCTCGGCGGCGGCGAGGAAGACGAACAGGCTGCCGATCGCGAACATGGTGAGTGCGAACGGCGCACTGTTCCTCTTCTCAGGAGTCAAAGCAGGCCTGCTTTATCGAGATCACCCCGGCCAGTTCCAGGACCAGATCGCCGGCGGCGTTGATGATCGCCTGCCGCCGCTTCTCCGCGTTGGAGGTGGTCTTCCATGCGCGATAAATCACCTCGAAGGCTTTCTGAATGTTTCCGAACCGGGACACCAGGGAGGCGACCTTGTTCGCGATGTTCGCGTTCACTGCCACGGCACCGGCCACTGCGGCCACACACGCGGCCCACCCCCAAGCGTCGCTCGGGTCGGCGATCACGGGGAAGGCAGTCGCCTCGTCGAACTCCACCGTCTGGACGAGGGTGTTCCCGTCCAGGGTGAAGCTCGTGCCGACGGGACTGCCCAGGGCGTCGTAGGCCCAGGGGATCTCGTAGCCACCGAGCAGATCACCCGCGGCCGATAGGACGGCGACCGACCCGTCGGGCTCTACGGTCGCGCTGGCGCCGGCGGGAAGCGAGAGGGGGAAGCGGTAATCGTGGGCCGCATCGGCGGAGTCCACCTGGATCAGCGTCTGCGTGCCCTTCTCCGTCGCATAGCTGCTGATCGCTGCGTCACCGAAGGTCGTCGTCAGCACCGGCTCGCCTGCTCCGTCGAAGAGACCGTCCGGGAGAGTGCCCGGGTCGACCACCGCGGAGGACGACACCGCGCCGGGGAGGGTGATGCCCACGGATACCGCTCCGGCGTCGGTCACCACAGTGGTGGTCGCGGGAACGACCTCGGTCGAGAAGTCGGCCGCCGGAGATGGTTCGGTGCTCTCGACTCTAGGGATCGCCTGCGCTGGACTCGCTGCGGCGAGGACGACCGCTGCCGCGACCATACTCGACATGACGGTGAAGACCGTTCTGTGATTCTTCTGCATGACCATTAGCTGCACTCCTTCGTGACTGAATGACCGAGGTCTTCGAGCGTGCGAAGACACTTCGATCCCGCCCTTCGCGGTTGATCAGGAAGAATACGAGGATGTTTCGGCTTGTGCAGCCGTGGTCATGCTTTGCGAGTTCTTCGTGCGTCTGCGAGGCGACCGAGGCCTCCCGTACAGTGGTCGATCTCTACGCCACGCAGCCGTCGCCGTTGACGCAGTGCCGGCGGAATCCGCAGGACCGCGGGCATCGGCGGGTCTGGAGCGTGGCGAGGCCCCCTCGCGTGAAGGCGTTGCTGCGGCGCGTCGAGACGGGCCCGATACTTCGCGCCACGGAAGGTGGCGGCGCAGGATGCGGCAGGGAGGTCGTTGGGAGGGAGGCCGACGGCGGTCGTCACTGTCCAGCGGACTCGGAGGCGGCGAGTGTCGCTGGAGCAGGGCGCTTCGTCGTCGCGGCGCGGAACGCGCGCAGAATCGCCGCCCGACGCCTCCTCGGGGTTTCGAAGGGCGTCCGGCGGCGGCGAGACGGAGGTGCGGTCCGACGGCCCCGCTCAGCCCTTGACCGCTCCGGACGTCATGCCGGCGACGATCTGGCGGTTGAAGAAGATGTACATCACCAGCGGCGGGATGGTGATGAGCAGCACGTCCATGAAGAGGAGGTTCCAGGACGACACCGACTGCGAGGAGAAGTTGTAGAGCGTGAGCTGCACGGTCGCGTTGTCGTCGCCGGGCAGGAAGTACAGCGCGTAGGTGAAGTCGTTGAAGACCGTCACGGCCTGGACGACGATGACGGTCACGATCACCGGCTTCAGCAGCGGCAGCACCACGGTGAAGAACAGGCGGAAGGGGCCGGCGCCGTCGATGGTCGCCGCCTCGTCCAGCTCGCGGGGGATCGTCGAGACGAAGGCGCGGAAGAGCAGGATGCAGAAGGAGAGGCCGAAGGCGACGTGCACCGCGATCAGGCCGGGCAGCGTCTTGAAGAGCTCGAGGCCCTGCAGCACCCAGATCGTCGGGACGACGGCGGGCGGGATGATCAGGCCGGCCAGGACGAAGCCGTTGACGAGCGGGTTCCACTTCGAGCGGCGGCGCTGGAGGACGTAGCCGACCATCGCGGCCAGGACCACCATCACCGTGACGGAGACGATCGTCAGGATCGCGCTGTTCGCGAAGGCCCGCAGCAGCACGAAGTTCCGCGCCGAGACCACCTCCTGCAGGTTCTCGAGGAACACCCACTGGGTCGGCAGGGTGAAGCCGAGCAGCGACGACTCCTGCTGCGTCTTCGCGGCGGTGAGCACGATGAAGAGGAACGGGACGATGAAGACGAGGACGGCGAGGACGATGGCGAGGATGCCGCCGCCGTAGCGCCAGGTCCGGGAGCCGCGGCCGACACCGCGCTGGCGCACCTTCGCGCGCAGCGGGTCGTCCTCGAGCGGGGTCGGCGAGAGCGGGGCGGGCGTGAGCGGCGTGGTGGTCACAGCTCCTTGTCCTTCCGGTTGAGCCAGGCCGACAGCGGGAAGATCAGCGCTGCGACGACGAGGAAGAGGATGACGTTGCCGGCGGTCGAGAGGCCGTAGAAGCCGGCCTGGTACTGCTTGTAGATGACCGAGGCGACCACGTCGCTGGTGAAGCCCGGCCCGCCCTTGGTCATCGCCCAGATCAGGTCGAACGAGCGCAGCCCGCCGATCAGCGAGAGCAGGATCACCGTCACGGTGGCGGGGCGCAGCAGCGGCAGCGTGATGTGCCGGAAGTTGTGCCAGGCGCCGGCGCCGTCGACGCGGGCGGCCTCGAAGTAGTCCTGCGGGATCGCGACGATGCCGGCGATGTAGATGAGCGTCGCGAGTCCGACGCCCTTCCAGACGTCGACGAGCGCGACCGAGAAGAGCGCCCACTGCGGGTCGGTCAGCCAGCCCGGGCCGGCGAGGCCGATGGTCGCGAGGCCCTGGTTGATCAGGCCGTCGAACGGGTCGAGCAGCACCTTGAAGGTGATGCCGATGCCGATCGTGGAGACCAGCACGGGGAAGAACACGACGCTGCGGAGGAAGCCGCGGCCGATGATCTGCGAGCTCAGGAGCACCCCGAGGGCCATGCCGAGCACGATCTTCAGGCCCGAGGTGATCGCCGCGTAGATGAAGGTGTTGACGAAGCCGGTCGTCAGCGCCGGGTCCTGGAAGAACTCGATGAAGTTCTCGAAGCCGATGAAGGTCGAGTCGAAGAGCGTCCAGCGCGTGAGGGAGAAGTAGAGGGAGGCGACCGTCGGAACGAGGAACAGGACCACGTAGAAGACGCCGGCCGGCAGGTAGAACCACGTCGGGTACGGGCTCTTCATGGCCTTCCGCCGCGTCGGCGGCTCGGGGGAGCGGGAGGGGTCGGAGCGCCGGGCCGGGCGCTTCTCCATCGTTGCGGTCATCAGATCTCCGTCGATCGGCCGGTGAGGGGTGGGGGAGGGCGCCCGAAGGAAGGGCGGGCGCCCGGGGGGAGGGGCCGGGAGGGAGGACGCGCCTGCGCTCCCGGCCCCCGGGGCTCACCAGCCGTCGAGGCCGAGCTGCTTGGCCTGCTTCGTGACGTCGTCGTCGTACTGCTGCGCACCCTCCGCGGCGGGCGTGATGCCCGAGCCGACGGCGACGGTGATCTGCTCGAGCGCCGGTCCCTTGATCGGCGAGAGGAACTCGAGCGCGAGGCCCGTGTCACCGCTGTCGAAGTAGGGCTGCATGTCCGAGACGAGCGCGGGCACGTCGTCGGGCAGCGTGCAGCCGTCGATCACGAACGGACCCTGGGGCGCCGCGATCTCGCTCTGGATGTCGCAGCTCTCGGGGGTGACCAGGAAGGCCATCAGCTTCTTCGCGCTCTCGAGCTTCGCGCCCTCGGTCGACTTGGGCACGTAGACCGCGTTGGGCTGCCAGACGGTCAGCGGATTCGAGTCGGCGGACTCGCCGGGCAGCGGGAACAGGCCCACCTTCTGCAGCGAGTCCGGGTAGTTCTGGATCAGCGGGCCGGCCGCGAAGGTCAGCATCGGGTACTGCGCACCCTCGCCGGTCGCGACCATGCGGACGCCGTCGTCGTAGGTGGCCGAGGCGTAGTCCTCGTTCACCAGGCCCGACTCGGCGACCTGCTGCAGGTGCTCGAAGCCGGCCAGCGCCGGCTCGTCGACGTACTTGGCCTCGTTCGCCGTGTACTGCGTCGCCCACTCCGGGTCCTGCTCCAGCACGTTGGCGAAGTCGCCGAGCACGAAGAGCTGCGAGGTCCAGGTGTCGCCGTAGGTCTGGATGATCGGCGCGACGTCGCCGGCGGCCTTGATCTTCTCGCTGTTCGCGATGAACTCGTCCCAGGTCTTCGGCACGGTCAGGCCGAGCGAGCTGTAGACGTCCTTGTTGTAGAGGACCGCGCCGCCCATCGCCTGGCCGAGCGGGATGCCGTAGAGGTCCGCGTCGGTCGAGACCACGGTGCGGAAGCCCTCGTCGAGCGAATCGACCCAGGGCTCGTCCGAGAGCGGTGCGAGGTTCTGGTCGGGGTTCAGCGCCTGGAAGAGCGAGCCCGAGTTGTAGGCGAAGACGTCGTTCATCTCGCCGGTGGCGAGGCGCGTCTTGATCAGGTTGTCGCCCTCGCTGCCCTGCGGCCGGGTCTCGATGTCGAGGGTGATGCCGTCGTTCTCCTCCTCGAACTTCGTCTTCAGCGCGTCCCAGAGCTCGACGGTCGCCGTCTGGTTGTCGATGAGCACGCTCAGCGTGGATCCGTCGGCGGAGTCGCCGCCGCCTCCGGTGCTGCAGCCGGTGAGCGCAAGAGCGAGAGCCGCTCCTCCTGCGCCGAGGGCGAGCACTGCTCGCCGGTTCTGTCGGGTCGACATCACTACCTCCATGTAGGGACAACTTCTTCGTTGCGGGGGGTGCCCGGGGGCGGCCGACCTGCCTGCCGGGCCGGTGAGAAGGCCGGGCGGCGGGGCGACGCAGGGAGAACCTACGTCCGCTTCGTGAAACGTGTCAACGAAATTGCGAAAATTCGTGGATCGATCTACACAATGGCAGGTGAACCGTTAGAGTGGCGTTCGCGGAGGCCCCGATCGGGGCGCCGTCCGATCACCACAGGCACGCACGACCGACGACGCGAGGGGGCGACGATGAGCTCGACCGACACCGGTCGCCGCGGCCCCGCGACCATCCAGGACGTCGCCCTGCACGCCGGTGTCTCGCGAGCCGCCGTCTCGAAGGTGATCCGCAACGCCTACGGCGTCAGTGCGTCGATGCGCGAGCGGGTCACCGCAGCGATCGACGAGCTCGACTACCGGCCGAGCGTCGCGGCCCGGGCCATGCGCGGCGCCAGCTTCACCATCGGCGTCGAGGTCCCCTCGCTCGGCAACTCCTTCTTCAACCGCATCGTCACCGGCGCGTCCGCCGCGCTCGAGGGCAGCCGCTACCAGCTGATCGTCGCCCCCGCGCAGAGCGACTCCGGCGAGGGCTTCCGCGCGATCGAGGCGCTCTTCGACCGCCAGGTCGACGGGCTGATCGCGGTCTCGCCGATGGTCGAGCCGGCCTGGCTCGAGCGCCTCGCTGCGCGGACGCCGATCGTGATGCTCGGCCGGCACGACGACTCCACCGGCTACGACACGGTCACCAACGACGACGTCGCGGGCACCGACCTGGTCCTCGACCACCTGCTCGAGCTCGGGCACCGCCGCATCGCGCACCTCACCATCAGCGACGAGATCACCAGCCGGGTCGCGGCGGCGCCGCACTCCGTGCGCCTCGTCCGCTACCGCGAGCGGATGGCGGCGGCCGGGCTCTCGGACGAGCTGCACGTCGTGCACCTCGGCACCGACCGCCTCGACGCGTACGAGCGCTCGCTCGAGCTCCTCCGCCCGCCGGACCGGCCGACCGCGGTCTACGCGGGCAACGACGCGCTCGCCCTCGACGCGCTCTGGGCCCGCGACGAGCTGGGGCTCACCGCCGCCGACGTCGCGATCGTCGGCTACGACGACATCGAGGTCGCCGGCCACCCCGGCATCTCGCTGACGACCGTCGACCAGTCCGGCGAGGAGCTCGGCGACCGTGCCGTGCGCCTCCTGCTGGAGCGGCTCGAGGGCCGGACCGAGGCGGTGCACTTCGAGCTCACGCCCGTGCTGCGCGTCCGCTCCTCCTCCGTGCCGGGGGCACCGCGCCACCACCAGACCAGCCCGACACCCGCGGACACCACCACCGCGGATTCCCCCGATCACTCCTGACACCCGCTCACTCCCGACCACTCCTGACAGAAGGACGATGATGACCGACTGGACCGCCCGCTTCACGGCGCCCGCCGCCGCCCTGGACGCCGCCCCGCTGCTCCGCCGCGAGACCGCCCTCGCGACCGGGCACGGCGAGGTCGTCTCCGCGACCCTCCGCCTCTCGGCGCTGGGGATCGTCGAGGCCTGGATCGACGGCGAGCCCGTCTCGGACGAGCTCTTCACCCCGGGTTGGACGAGCTACGAGTGGCGCCTGCGCTACTCCGAGCACGACGTGACGAGCCTGATCTCGGGCGACTCGATCGTCCTCGCCCTCGCGCTCGGCGACGGCTGGTACCGCGGCCGGCTGACCTGGGGCGAGGGCGCCGAGCCCTACGGCACCGAGATCGCCGGCTTCGCGGAGCTGCGGATCACCTTCGCCGACGGCGCCGAGCAGATCGTCGCGACCGACGACTCCTGGCGCGCCGCGACCGGATCGACGACCGCCGACAGCATCTACGACGGCCAGGACATCGACGCCCGTCTCGAGCCGCAGGGCTGGAAGAGCGCCGGCTTCGACGACTCCGCCTGGACCGCGACCCGAGAGCTCGACGTCGACCTGGCGAAGCTCGAGCCGTACATCGCGCCGCCGGTCCGCCGCCTCCGCGAGGTCGCGCCGCAGAAGATCTGGACGAGCCCGTCCGGCCGCACCCTCGTCGACTTCGGCGAGAACCTGGTCGGCTGGCTGCGCGTCGAGGTCACCGGCCCGGAGGGGAGCGTCGTCACGCTGCGCCACGCCGAGGTCCTCGAGGACGACGAGCTGGGCGTCCGCCCGCTGCGCGAGGCGAAGGCCACCGACCGCTTCACCCTCTCGGGCGGCGCGGACGTCTTCGAGCCGACCCTCACCTTCCACGGCTTCCGCTACGCCGAGGTCGTGGGCTGGCCCGGGGAGTCGATCGCCGACGGCGCCCTCACCGCCGTCGTCGTCTCCAGCGACCTGCGCCGGATCGGCACCTTCCGCAGCTCCGACGACCTCGTCAACCAACTGCACGACAACGTCTACCGCGGCATGGTCGGCAACTTCCTCGACGTGCCGACCGACTGCCCGCAGCGCGACGAGCGCCTCGGCTGGACCGGCGACATCGCCGCGTTCGCCTCGACCGCCGTCTACCTGGCCGACGCCGAGGACTTCCTCCGCGACTGGCTCCGCGACCTCGCCCTCGAGCAGGCGCACCACGACGGCGCCGTCCCGTTCGTCGTGCCGGACGTGCTGAAGCGCCGCGCGGCCGAGACCAGCTTCCCTCCCATGGACTCCACCGCGCTGTGGAGCGACGCCGCGGCCTGGGTGCCGTGGGCGGTCTGGGAGGCCTACGGCGACCCGGTCGTGCTCGAGGAGTCGTTCGCGTCGATGGCCTCGCACGCCCGCCGGGTGCGCTCGAAGCTCTCCGACTCGGGGGTCTGGGACACCGGCTTCCAGTTCGGCGACTGGCTCGACCCGGACGCGGCGCCCGACAAGCCCGCCGATGCGAAGGCCGACACCGGCGTCGTCGCCACAGCCTGCGCCTACCGCACGGCCCGCATCGTCGCCGAGAGCGCCGCCGTGCTCGGCCGCACCGAGGACGTCCAGGAGTTCACCGAGATGGCGGCGCAGCTGCGCGAGTGCTTCCGCGCCAAGTACGTCGCGGACCAGCGCGTCTTCAGCGACTGCACGACCGTCTACTCCCTCGCGATCGTCTTCGGCCTGCTCGACGACGACGAGCTCGGCTGGGCCGGCGACCGCCTCGCCGAGCTCGTGGCCGAGAGCGGCTACACGATCTCGACCGGCTTCGCGGGCACGCCCTTCATCACCGACGCGCTCTCCTCGACCGGCCACATCGACGCCGCGTACCGCCTGCTGCTGCAGCGCGGGTGCCCGTCCTGGCTGTACCCGGTGACGATGGGCGCGACCACGGTCTGGGAGCGCTGGGACTCGATGCTGCCCGACGGCACCATCAACCCGGGCGAGATGACGAGCTTCAACCACTACGCGCTCGGCGCCGTCGCCGACTGGCTGCACCGCGTCGTCGGCGGCCTCGCGCCGCTGGAGCCCGGCTACTCCCGCCTCCTGGTCGCCCCGCAGCCCGGCACCGACCTCGACTGGGCGGAGTCCACGCTCGAGACCCCGCACGGCCTGGCCTCGGTCCGCTGGGACCGCCGCGGCGACGCGATCGAGCTGGCCGTCACGGTCCCGGAGGGCGCGACCGCCGTGGTCCGCACGGCCGGCACCGAGGACCGCGAGCTCTCCTCGGGCGCGCACACGCTGACGCTCTGAGTGCGGAGGGGGCCGACCTGTCGAGGGTCGGCCCCGTGCGGGTCCGCCGGTGGGATCTCAGACAGCGGTGATGTATCTGCGGAGCAGTGCGCTGAACTCCGAAGGCGGGACGTCGGACCCTCTGAGGCTCAAGCGGAGACCCGGCGCGCCGGCGAGTCGGTGCAGCGCGGTCGCCGCGTCCCGTCGCGCTCCTGCGTCTGCGCGGTCTCCGATCCGCCAGCCTCCGATCTCGGCAGGTTCGTTCGAGTGCCTGATCTGCAGGAGGTTGAAGAGGTCGATCATGTCGTTCGTGCTTCTGCGGGATTCGTAGGACAGGGCCTTCACGATCAAGGCGCGTTCGACTCCCGGGACTCGGGTGCGGAAGGTGAGCGGAGTGCCGTCGAGAAGGACCGCCGTCACCTGGAGTTCGAGCAGCTCCGCCAAGGCCAGACCCAGGCCGGGTGCGCTGTCGAAGACCCGCCCGCCGTACTCCGCACTCTCGAAGAGATGCGTCCTCGCGGGAACGAGGATGTCGATCTCACGATCGCCGAAGGTGTAGTGGTTCCCTCGCTGCGGCGTGTACCCGCGATCGAGCAGGAGACGGTGAAGCGTTCCCGCCGCGGCGATGACGGGGGAGATGCCGGCGTCCGCGTCCGCTGTTCTCCGAGCGATCATCCCGGCACTGGGGAACGCGGCACAGAGGAGGGCCACCATCTGTCCGCCGACGATGCACGCCTCCTGCAGGTGGGCCATCGCTGCCGAGGCGTCGTGCAGGGCGCGCAGGGCGGCGTCGTCGGATCCCGAGGTCGAGGGCAGGGTGACGGACCTCATGGCGTCCAGGCCGTCGTCTCGCGCGTCAGCAGGCGATCCGCAGCCTCCTCGGCATCGGGACCTCCGCTCCGGCGGAGATCCCATGCGGCGATGAGCGGGTCGACTGCGCGGCCGTCCGGGTACCACGCGGTCGCCGTCGCCCGGATCGTCCGGTCCCTCGGAACGGTGACCAGGAGAGTGCCCTCTCGCGAATCCGACTCCGTGAAGTCAGCGGGTTCGAGTGGAAGTCCGCGGTCGGCGTAGACGACGGCCAGACGCGGGACTCTCCACGGTTGGAGACGATCGGCGGCGGAGTCGCCGGACAGCAGCGCTGGAACCCCCGTCGTCAGGGCTCGCTCGCCCTGCGCGATCACGGGCCGAAGGGAGTACCAGTACTGGGAGAGCCCGCCCGGGCCTGGGTACTCCGCGAGGAAGTGCCGGACGAGCGCCTGCGGGTCGCGGGCGGTCCAGCCGTGCTCGGTCCGCTCGGCGAGGAGCGGGTCGGCGCGCAGCAGCTTCGAGATCGACATCTGCGAGACGCCGCACTCCGCCGCGAGCTCCGTCTGCGAGCGGGGCTCGCGGGTCCTGATCAGCGCGCGCAGGAGGGCGAAGCGCGCGTACGGCACACGCCGGGGGACGGCGGGCCGTTCGTCCGTCGCGAACGACAGGTCCTGCCTGTCCAGGATCACCGTGCCGTCGTCCGTGCCGAACAGCGCGAGCCGCGGGTCGTCGAGAGCGAGTCGCCGCGCGATCGCATTCGCTCGCGGCACGACGAACCCGGTCACGGCATCGTCGGTCGATCGCGAGGCCTGGTCGCGCAACTCGGAGGCGGTCGGCGGTCGAGGGCTGATGATGAGGCGCACGTGCAGGTCCGCGCCGGAGGGCGTGGTGATCCGCAGCTCACGGAAGCCGGTGATGCGCATGCTGAGCCCGGCGTCGAGCAGCAGCTCGCTCAGCGCTGCGGAGAGGTCGTCGCGGCTCATGTCCTCAGTCTAAAACCACACGGACGAAATCGTTCGGAAGGTTTTACGAAACCGGCGCGGTTCGTCGCGCGGGTCACGCCGCGACGGCGTCCTCCAGCGGGTCGGTGGGCTCGTCCGGCTCGAAGGAGTCCGGCTCGGCGAGGACCGCGACCGGCGCGAGCGGATTCTGCGCCGCGGGGTCCGACTCGTTCTTCACCGGCGCCGCGACCTCCGCCAGGCGCGCCCGCTCGACCGCCGCGATCAGCACCGCGAAGGCGACCTCGAGGGTGTCGGTGTCGCGGAGCAGGACGCGCTCGCCGGTCGCGGCGTCCAGGCGCAGCGTGCGGAAGACGGGCTGCGGCAGGTCGTCGGCGAAGGTGATCAGGCCGTGGACGACGCCGGTGCGGCGGGCGCGGGCGATCCAGCGGTTGGAGTGGGTGCGGAGAAGGATCATGACCGGGACCGTCCTGGCTGCTGGTGGTGCGCGGTGAGGGGGGAAGTGGATCCTCTCCGAGCATCCTGCACAGGAGCCCCGCGTGCCTGTGCTTGACAGAAGAGTCCTCGAGCGTCAGCGGACTCTCGCCCGCGCTCCGGCCGCCGCCCGCAGGGCCTCGACGAACTCCGGCACCACCGGATTCCCGGTGTCCCGGACCAGCACCCCGATCTCGCGGACCGCCCGCGGATCGTCGATCGGGATCTCGCGCACGCCGTCCTCCGTCGCCGACGGGCTCGGCGGCAGGATCGTCAGGCCGAGCCCCGCCGCGGCCAGTCCGCGCGCGGCCCGGTAGTCGCCGACCTCGAAGGCCGGCTCCGGGTCGTGCCCCTCGAACGACAGCAGCCGTCGGGCCGACTCGTGCAGGCCGTAGCCGGGCGAGAGCATGATCAGGTCGAGGCCGCGCAGCTCCGCCACCGTCACGGAGCGGCGGGAGGCGAGCGGGTGCCGGTCGTCGACGACGGCGAGCAGCGGCTCCGTGTAGAGCGTGGTCGTGGTGGTGCCGGGCAGCTCGGGCGGGTCGGCGACGATCGCCAGCTCCGACTCGCCGTCGGCGACCGCCCCGAGGCAGAGCGCCCGCGAGCCGTGGCGGAGGCCGAAGCCGACGCGGGGCCCGGCGGCGGAAGCGCCGGATCACGTCGGGGACGAAGGTCTCGCCGAGGAGGGTCTGGAAGGCGATCGCGATGCGGCCGTCCTCGAGGTCGCGGGCCTGCTGGACCTCGGTCAGTCCCGCGCGGATCAGCGCCAGGCCGTCCTGCGCGACCTCCGCGAGCCGCCGCCCCGCCTCCGTCAGCACGACCCCGCGGCCCTCGCGACGCAGCAGCGGGGCGCCGACGAGCTCCGACAGGCGCGCGAGCGAGCGGCTGGCGGTGGGCTGCGGCACGCCGAGCTCGGCGGCGGCCGCGGTGACGCTCCCGGTCCGGGCCACGGCGACGAGCATCGGCAGCAGCCGGAGGATCGCGGGGTCGTCCATGCCTTGAGCGTATAGGTCATCGCACGACAGGTATTAGTCATGCGCTGGCAGCGGTTCTAGCCTCGGAGGATGAGCACCAGCGTCCGCCCCGCCGTCGACGCTCCCGCCGTCTCGCAGCGCCGCCTGACGATCGCACTGCTCGCCGCCGGCGTCGCCACCTTCGCCGAGCTCTATGCGGTGCAGGGGGTGCTCCCGCAGTTCTCCCGCGAGTGGGGGATCTCCGCGTCGGACGCGGCGCTGACGGTCTCGGCGGCGACCGTCGGACTCGCGCTGATGGTGCTGCCCTGGGCGTCGATCGCCGAGCGGATCGGGCGGCTGGAGTCGATGCGCATCGCGGTGCTCTCCTCCGTGGTGCTCGCCCTGCTGGCCTGTGTCGCGCCGTCCTTCGAGGTGCTGCTCGTGCTCCGGTTCCTCAGCGGGGCGGCGCTGGGCGCGGTGCCGGCGCTCGCCGTGGCGGCGATCCACGACCGGGTCGGCGGGGCGGGTGCCACCGCCGCCGCCGCGGCCTACGTCTCCGGGACGACGCTGGGTGGAGCCGCCGGGCGCCTGCTGGCCGGCCCGCTCGCGGCGGTGGTCGGCTGGCGCGGCGCCCTGCTCGCCGTCACGGTCGTCTGCGCTCTCGCGGCCGTCGCGTTCGTCCTGCTCGCGCCGCGCGGTGGCGCCGTGGCGGCGCCGCGGGAGGCGGGCGGCTGGCGCGGCAAGATCGCCCAGGTCCTCCGCGACCCCGTCCTGCTCGCGGTCGCCGCGCAGACGTTCTTCGTCGTCGGCGTGTTCGTCGCCGTGTACAACTACCTGGCCTTCCGGCTCGAGGCCGCGCCGTTCGCGCTGCCGCCGGCGCTGGTCTCGCTCCTCTTCATCACCTATCTCGCCGGCACCGCGACTTCCCGTCTCGCCGGGGTGTGGGCGCCGCGCCTCGGCCCGCGGGTGCTGATGCGGATCGGCGTCGCCGCGATGATCGTCGGCCTCCTCGTGATGCTCTCGGAGCTGATCGTGGTCGTCGTCTGCGGCCTCGTCCTCTTCTCCGCCGGCTTCTTCGCCGTGCACGCGACCGGCGCGGCCTGGACCGGCGCGCGAGCGGCTCCCGCCCTCCGCGGTCACGCCGGCGCCGTCTACACGATCGCCTTCTACGTGGGCTCGGGCATCGGCGGCTGGCTGCTCGGCTTCGTCGTCGAAGCGGGCGGCTGGGGCGCGCTGACCGCGGTGATGATCGCCCTGCTGCTCGTCGGGGCCGGCTGTGTGAGCCTGCCGAGCCGCGCGCGCGTCGCCTCCGTGCGCTGACGGCCTGGCCGGTCGCGGCGCTTCTGCGACAGGATGGGGACTCGCGCACGGAGTGGGGGACTTCATGGCCGACAGCACCCGGACGGATCCGCGGTTCCATCCCGCTTACCAGCGCGGGTACCGGGGGCAGGGGGCGCCGGGAGTGTCCGCGACGCCCGCGGAGGAGCGGTTCCGCCGTCCGCGGGGAGCGGAGGCGGGCGAGCTGCGCCGCTCGACGAGGTCGGAGGAGCCCGGGCCGATCCGTCCGCGGCGCCCGAGGCCAGCGTCGGCGCCCGAACCGTCGCCGATGCCGGCCGCTGCGGCGCTGCCGAGCGCCCCCGCCGTCGAGACGGACGGCGCGCAGGCTCCGGTGGGCGGGGTCGACACGGAGACAGGGGCGGCTGCGGCGCTCCGGCCCTCCGCGCTCGATCGGCGCGTCCCGCTCGCGCTCGCCGTGCTGGGTGTGCTGTTCCTGGTGTCCGGGGTGGGACTGCTCTGGTCCGCCACCTCGGCGATGTACGGGGGCTACAGCGCTCAGCAGAGCGAACTCGACCGGTTCGTCAGCGCGGTCACCAACTATCTGGCCGGCCCGGCCGTCACGATCGGCCTGCTCTCGATCGGCGCGGCGATCGCCGTGCGGGCGGCCCGCTCGTGACCGGGCGAGGGGGCTGGTGGGGCCTGCTGCTGGGCTACACCGCCCTGCTCTGGGCGCTGGCGCTGGGGGCCTGCTGGGTCTCGGCGGTGCAACCGGACAACTGGAGCTACACCGACGGCGACGAGGTTCCGCTGGCCGCGATCGTCGCGAGTCTGCTGTGGCCGGTCGCGACGGCACTCGGCACCGCGACCTTCGCGATGACCGCGGCGACCCTCGCGCTCGGACTCGTGCGCGCCGGTCGGGGCAGGCCCGTCGTGGAGGACGAGGGACCGGAGGACGAGGACCTCGAGCTCGGCGAGGGCGTCCTCGTCGAGTCGCTGCCCGCGGGAGGCGCCGGCCGCCGTTCCTGACGCCGCGCCTCGCTCCGCCGCGGGCCGTGCGACAGGATGAGACTCCGAGTGCACGAGGCGGGGGCGGTCATGGTCGACAGCAGCAGAACGGATCCGCGGTTCCACGCCGCCTACCAGCGCGGCTACCAGGGGCCGGCGCCGGAGGTGCGCCGCCGCGAGGAGGAGGCGTACCGGCGCCCGCGGAGGCCGGGCGGGCGAGTGGCGCGGATGGATCCGGGCCCGCGTGTGGAGGCGGCCGAGCCGGTGTCGCCGTTCGCCGGCCTCTCGTTCGTGCCGGATCCCGCTGACGTCGAGGCCGCCGAGGACCGGCCCGTCGCCCAGGAGCCGCCGCCCGCGACGCCGACGGTCGTCCGTCCGCTCGGGCGCCGGGTGCCGCTGACGCTCGCCGTCGCGGGCCTCGTGCTGATCCCGCTCGGCCTCGCGGCCGTGTGGTGGTCGACGCTCGCGTCGTACACGAACAACGTCGTCTATGAGCGGCTGGAACCGGAGCAGTACCTGCGGATGCTGCTCGGATTCGTGGCGTCGCCCGCTCTCACCGTCGGCCTCCTCGCGCTCGCCGCAGCGGTGGTGCTGCAGGCCGTGCGGCGGTCCCGCGCGTGAGCGGTGCTCGCGTCTGGTGGACGGGCGCCGTTCTCCTCGATCTCGTCCTGTGGGCAGCTCTGCTGGCGATCCCGGCGATCATCCTGGTGCTGCCGAATCAGTGGCAGGGCGACTCGCTGACCGCCCCGATCGAGATCGTCTGGCGGTCGGCGCTGGCGCAGGCGGCGGGCCCCCTGGCGACCGCGGCGCTCGGGCTGCTTGTGGTGCTCGCGGTCGCGGCGGCGCAGCACCGCCGGGTGCGGCCCGCGCCCGCGGACAGCGAGGACGCCCCCGACGCCTGGGTCGAGGGCGAGCTCGTCGAGCGCTGACGGCGCGGGGTCTCGATACGCCGCTGCGCGGCTACTCGACCAGCATGCAGGGGCCGCTCCGCTGCTACTTCGCGAGGGCTCCGAAGCGGAAGAGGTAGGTCGCGTCGAGGGTGTCCTCGATGCCGGTGACACCCGCGGCGGCGACGACGGTCTCGCGGCCCTGGAGCAGCGGGACGATCGGGGCGTCCGCGGCGGTCTGCGCCTGGATCTGCTCGATCGCGGTGGCGCGTGCGGCGGGGTCGGTGGCGGTCGCCTCGGTGTCGATCAGGGCGTCGACGGCGGGGTTCGAGTAGCCGTTCGCGACCGACGCTCCGGTGGTCGAGTAGGCCGAGCGGAGGAAGTTGTCCGGGTCCGGGTAGTCCGGGAAGAAGCCGAGCTGGTAGGCCGGGTAGCCGGCGTCCGGCGAGAGCTGCTTCACGTAGCTGGTCCACTCGGTCGACTGCAGGTCGACGGTGAACAGGCCCGACGACTCCAGCTGCGACTTGATCAGCGCGTACTCCTGGTCGGAGTCCGGGCCGTAGTGGTCCGAGGTGTACTGCAGCGGCAGGGTCACCGGGGTCGAGACGCCGGCGGCGCTGAGGATCGCGGCGGCGGCGTCCGCGTCAGGGGTCGTGCCGTACGCGTCGGCGAAGGCCTGCGTCGCGCCGGTCTGCCCGTCGAGCACGACGGAGTAGGCGGGCGTGTAGGTGCCGCGGTAGACCTGCTCCGACAGCTCGTCGCGGTCGACCAGCGAGGCGACGGCCTGGCGGATCGCGAGCTTCTGCTCGGGAGTGCCGCCGGGCTGGGTGTTGACGTTGAAGGTGAGGAAGCGCACCGAGCCGCCGGGACCGTCGACGACCTGCAGGTCCGCGTTGCCGCGCAGGTCCTCGACGTCGGTCGCGGTGAGCGAGCGGTAGGCCACGTCCACGGCGCCGTTCTCCACGTCGAGCCGCAGGTTGGTCGACGAGGTGTACGGCCGCAGCACGACGTCGGCGGTCTTCGGCGCGGGGCTCGAGGTCGACTCGTTCGCGGCGAGCTGCAGCAGTCCGCCGGCCTCGTAGTTCTGCACGGAGTAGGGCCCGGAGCCGATCACGTCGGCGTCGTCGAGCAGTGCGTCGGCGGGGAAGACCTCCTCGTCCACGATCGGCCCGGCCATGCTCGAGAGCACGTACGGCCAGGTCTGGTCGTTCGGCACGGCGAGGGTGAAGACGACGTCGTCGCCGTCCTGCGCGACAGACTCCATGTTCGCGAGCAGCGGCGACGGGCCGTTGTCCGCGGCGATGTCGACGACGCGCTGGAACGAGAAGACCACGTCCGACGCGGTCAGCTCGTCGCCGTTGGAGAAGGTCAGGCCGGGCGCGATCGAGCAGCGGTAGGTCGTCGCGTCGTCGAAGCCGCACTCCTCGGCGGCTTCGGGGACGGGCGTGGTCGAGCCGTCCGCGTAGCTCAGGAGGTGCTGGTAGATCTGGTTCTGCGGCGTGAAGCTGCCGCGGTCCCAGGCGCCGGCCGGGTCGAGCGAGACGATCGAGTCGGTCGTGCCGATGACGAGGCGCTCGCCCGAGGCGGAGTCGCCGGTAGTGGCGCCGGGGGCGGTGCAGCCGGCGAGGGCGACGGCGGTGCCGAGGGCGGCGAGTACGCCGAGGGCGCGGAGTGTCTGCATGCTGCTGCTTTCGTCCGTGGTGCGGGGGAGTGGTCGGGGCAGGTGAAGAAGAGGGCTCAGAGGGTCGCGAGCCGGAAGCGGTCGAGCGCGTCGGTGCCGTCGACGAGGTCGGCCAGCAGCTCGCCGAGCACGGGCCCGAATTTGAAGCCGTGGCCGGAGAAACCGGTCGCGAGGGTGACACGGCCGACGCGGTCGAGCACGAAGTCCTCGGTCGGCGTGATGTCGTAGAGGCAGGAGATCGGGTCGGCGCTCGCCGCGTCGACGCCCGGCAGCCAGTCGGCGACGTACTCGACGAGCCGCGCGAGCCGCTCGGGCTCGGCGCGGAAGTCGCGGTGGTCCGGATCGACGACGCGGCCGGTGCCGTGCTCGCCGACCTTCACGCCGATGCCCGGGGTCGCCAGGCCGTAGATCGTCGGCTCGTCGCCGCGGTGGTGCACGAAGCTCGGCCAGGCGTCGAGCGGCAGATCGGTCGTGAAGTGCGCGGGCTGCTCCTGCGTGATCCGCAGCGGCGGGAGGGAGCGGCCGGCCGCGGCGACCAGCCCGCCGACGAGTCCCGGCGTCCAGGATCCGCCGGCGACGACGACCGCGTCCGCGAGCAGCGGACCCTCGTCGGTGACGACGCGGACGCCGCCCTCGCGCTCCTCGATCGCCCGGACGCCGGTGCTCGCGCGGACGAACGCGCCGTGCGACTCCGCGGAGCCGAGCAGCGCCTCGATCGCCGCGGCGGCGTCGAGCCGTCCGCCCTCCGGGTGCAGCAGCACGTCGGTCTCGAAGCGCAGGCCGGGCCAGCGCGCGGCGGCCTCGGCCGCGTCGAGCCGCTCGACCGGGATGCCGTCGCGGGCGAAGGCCTCCTCGATCGCGAGCAGCGCGAAGGCGTCGCCGTGGTCGATCGCGCCGGTGGCGGTGAAGAGGCTCCGGCCCGACTCCCGCTCGAGCCGCGCCCACTCGGCGGCGGCCCGGCCGGTCAGCGCGCGGTAGTCGTCCTCCGCGTAGCCGCGGCGGAAGATGCGGGTCTCGCCGTGCGAGGAGCCGCGGTCGTGGCCGCGCTCGAACCGCTCGAGCAGCAGCACCCGGTCGCCGCGCTCGGCGAGGGCGCGCGCGGTGGCGGCGCCGACGAGGCCCGCGCCGACGACGACCACGTCGCGGCCGCTCACCGGGCGCCCACCGCGTCGACCAGCCGCCGGGCCGGCATCGCCGCGCGCACGGCGGCCTCGTCGGGGAACTGCCGAGCGGCGAAGCGGGCGGGGGCGTAGCGCTCGGCGTCGCCGAGGGTCGTGCGGCCGTGGAGGACCAGCTCGGCGACGAGACGGCCGAGTCCGGGTCCGTGCGTCACTCCGGACTCGTTGTCGCCCGCGGCGACGAACAGCCCGGGCAGCTCGGGGACGGGGCCGGCCAGGAAGCGGCGGTCGGCGGTGTAGGAGACGACGCCCTGCGTCCACTCGGTCTCGCGCAGCGCGTCGGCGGAGGCGGAGATCAGGCGGGCGATCAGCGGGGCGAGGTGCGCGTCCATCGCCTCGACGAGGTCGGTGCGCTGCGGGCGGCGGTCGGCGGCGGCCTCGTCGAGCGGCTCGTAGCCGACGCCGTTGCCGTAGGTGAGGCCGCCGAGGTGCTCGCGGACCCAGAGGCCGCCGAGCTCGGGCAGCATCAGCGTCGGCAGGTGCGGGAGGCCGAAGGGCGCCGTGGTGAGGCGGCTCGCGACGATGCGGGCCAGCGGGAGGCGGCGTCCGAGCGGGGCGAGCAGCTCGTTCGTCCAGGAGCCCGCGGCGAGCACGACGCTGTCGCCGGAGAAGGTGCGGCCGTCGGCGGTGCGCACGCCGCTCGCGCGGCCGTCGGTCGTGAGGACTTCGGTGATGGGCGCGTGCTCGACGATCTCGACGCCGGCCGCGCGGACCGCGGCGATCAGGGCGAGGCCGGCGTCGGGCGCGCTGATCTGGATGCCGTCGGGCTGGAGGAAGCCGCCGGTGACCGCCTTCGCGTCGAGGCCGGGGACGAGCTCGGCGGCCTCCTGCGGCGAGAGCTCGCGCGCGCCCAGCGGTCGCAGCGGGTGCTCGACGAGCGGGCCGAGGTGGTCGCGGACGCCCTCCTCGGTGACGGCGAGCCAGGCGCTGCCGGTCTCGCGGAGGAGGATGTCGACGCCGCCGCGGTCCGGATCGACGGCGAGGGCTCGGTAGAAGTCGAGGCCGTACTGCTCGAGGTCGCGCTCGGACTCGTTCCAGTACCAGGCGTAGCCCGCGGCCCAGAGACCGACGAAGCCCGCGCCGGCCGCCGTGGTGCCGCGCGCCGCGTCCCCCGACTCGACCAGTGTGACCCGGGCGCCCCCGCGCGCGAGGTGCAGCGCAGTGGCGGCTCCGAAGAGCCCGGCCCCGACGACGACGACATGCCTACTCATGCTCGGTATCCAACCAGCGGTGCCCCTGCCGGTCGAATCGATATGACGCCCCGAGTCCCTCCCTCCCCTCTGCGAGATGCCACTTGTGCACGCTTCTGTCGGCGTGTCGCGTGCACAAGTGGCATCTCGCGGGGCGCGACGGGGCGCGCGCCAGGCCAGGGGGGCGGGGAGGAAACAGTTTCGGTAGGGTCGGGGCACCGTTGAGAGGAGGGGCCTGTGGCCCGCACGCCGGACACGCGCGTCACGCTGGACGTCGTCGCGGCGCACGCCGGTGTGTCGAAGGCGACCGCGTCGAAGGTGCTGAACGGCCGGCCGGGCGCCTCCGCCGCCACGCGCGCGCGGGTCGAGCAGTCCCTCCGCGAGCTCGGCTACAGCCCGAGCACCAGGGCGCCCCGGGTCGGCGGCGGCGTCACCGTCGTCTTCGACACCCTGCTCAGCGTCTACTCCCTGCGCGTGCTCGAGGGCGTCGTCGGAGGCGCGCAGAGCGAGCGCGTCGACGTCACCACGGGCGTCCTCGCGCCGAGCGGTTCCGCCGACGAGACGCTGCGCTTCGACGCCGCGTTCGTCCGCTCGGTCGCGGCGAAGGGGCACCTCGGGATCCTCGCCGTGACCACCGCCATCGACGCCGAGATCGTGGCGGCCGCCGCCGAGGCAGGGCTGCCGCTCGTCGTGGTCGACGCGCCCAACCCGCTCGACCCGTCCGTGGTCAGCGTCGGCTCGAACCACTGGGTGGGTGGGCAGCAGTCCACCGAGCACCTCGTCTCGCTCGGACACCGGCGGATCGCCTTCGTGGGAGGCGACGCGCGCAATCCGGGGCTGCGCGCTCGCTACGGCGGCTATCGCGAGGCGCTCGCCGCGGCGGGCCTGCCGGAGGACCCGGCCCTCGTCTCCGAGCAGGGGATGGGATCCGCCGAGCACGTGGTGCCGGCGCTCCTGGGCCTGAACGATCCGCCGACCGCCGTCGTCGCGACCAACGACATCGACGGTCTGCAGACGATCCGCGCCGCGATAGCGGCCGGCCTCCGCGTCCCCGAGGACCTGAGCGTGATGGGCTACGACGACACCTTCGCCGCGCTGCCGACCGCCGTGCTGCTCTCGACCGTGCACACCCCCATGCACGACCTCGGCCGCCTCGGCCTGGAGACCCTGGTCCGGATGCACGACGGCATCCCCCCGCTCTCGCACCGCATCGAGCTGGCCACCAGCCTCGTCGTCCGCGAGTCGACGGCCCCGCCGCGCGCCTAGACCCTTGCTCGGTGCGGGCGGGGTTCAGGCCGTCGCGCCCCGCGAGGCGCGCCGCACGCCGAGCAGTACGACCAGGCGGAGGAAGCCGACGAGGCCCGTGCCCAGCAGCGCGGCGAGGAGCAGCAGCACGGCGACTCCCGCGACCCAGGTGGTGTCGCCGCTGACGTCCTCGACCAGGAACTCGAGGCAGAACAGCGCGAGGCCGGCGTAGGCGAGGACGAGCACGATGATCGTGCCTGGGCGGCGCAGGCGCTGCCGCGGGGTGCGCCAGAGGGCCGGCGGCTCGAGCCAGCGGCGGAGCAGACGGATGACGAGGGTGCCGACGAGGCCGGTCAGGCCGGCGCCGATCAGCACGACGCCGGAGGAGCCGAGGGGCGTCGAGTTCAGTCCGGCCAGCGAGAGTGCGATCCCGACGCCGATGAAGACGGCGCCGAGCCCTCCCGCCGCCATCGCCGACCACATGCCGAAGCCGCCGCGGAGCACGCTCTCGCGCTCGGGGCGCGGCTCGAGGGGGGCGTCGACGAGGCGCTGCGGAGCGGGCGGGGCGGAGGACGCGGGAGAGGGAGTGGCGGAGGCGGCCGCGGGCTCGCCCCACACGGGCGCCGCCCCCGTCGTCTCGACCACGTTCTCGCGGACCGGGATGTAGCGCAGCGGCGCGTCGATGCGGACCTCCGGGCGACCGCGGACGACGGCCGTCGCGCTCACGGGGACGCCGCGGGAGAGAAGGACGGGCGCGAGCAGAAGGGAGCCGGACGGGTCGATCGACCACTCCGGGGTCTGCGGCGGGGCGCCGTACCACTCGGCGGAGGACGAGCCGGCGAGGGTGAAGGAGATCGGGCGGTCCGCGACGAAGGTCGTCGGGGGGAGGTCGGTGCGGCCGAGGTTGCGGACCGTCGCGGTGACCCGCCACCAGTCGTCGCCCGCGTGCGACAGGCGCACGTCGATGTCGACAAGCGAGGCCGGCTTCGCGCGGCGCTGGCCGATGACGACGGCGACCACGGCGGCGGCCGCGACGATGAGGCCGCCGAGCAGGCCGACGACTCCGAGAACGATCTCCATGGGGCCAGTCAACCATCCGGGCGGGGGCGTGCGGCCGGGGGTGCGGGCGGGGTGGATCTCGATACGCGCGCGGGGCGCGCTACTCGATCAGCAGGGAGGAGCGCTTCCCGCGCTGCTCGATGAGCGGGCAAGCCATGGTGGTCGAGTAGCCGCGGAGCGGCGTATCGAGACCTGGCGTGCAGGGGGTGGTGGATCTCGATACGCGCGCTCCGCGCGCTACTCGATCAGCATGCTCGGCACCCGGGCGCCCCATCGCGGGGTTTGGCGGCTCGCAGCGGGGTCCGCATACTGGAGGACCGCCCCCAACAGGGAGCGTTCAGCTGCGACAGCGGAGGGTGGAGCGGTGTCGACCGTGCGTGACCGGGCCCCCGCGGCCCGACGAACCGCCAGCATCCTGCCTCTCGCAGTGGGTGCCGCGGGGCTCGTGGTGAGCCTCGCGCTGGCCGTCGTGGCCGCCTCCGTCGCCTCGGCGCCCGTCCGCGTGCTCGGTCTGCCGCTGCCGCTGGTGCGCGGCAGCGCCGTCTGGCTGAGCGTCGCCGGCTACGTGCTGACCCCGCTGCTCGTCTTCCTCGCGACCGGCTGGGACCTCTCCTCCCAGCGCGCGCAGTCCCTCCGCGACGCCCGCCGCTTCGTGCCCGACGCGCGCTACACCCGCGCGCTGTACTGGCTGTCGGCGGCCGCGCTCGTGCTCGGCGCCTGGCACGTGCTCAACATCAGCGTCCCGATCTCCGAGTGGCTGAGCCGGTGATCCGCCGCGCCCTCGCGATCGCCGTCACCGCGCTCCTGCTGACCCTCGGGCTCGGAGCGGCGGCGCAGCCCGCGCAGGCGGCGACCACCACCAGCACGCAGACCGCCTCGCTCACCGACATCGGCCGCGGCGCGATCGAGGACCTGCGCACCTGCCTCTCCTCCTCCGACGTCCTCAACGTCTACTACCTCGTCGACAGCTCCGGCTCCCTCAACACCGGCGGCGACGACGGCCGCGGCTCCGACCCCGACGTCGCGCGGGCCGGCATCCTCGCGGGCAGCCTGCAGGAGCTCGGCGGCCTCCGCGACTCGCTCACCGTCAACTGGGGCGCCGCCTTCTTCAGCCGCGCCTTCGAGCCGGCGGTCGACTGGCGGCCGTGGTCGCAGGAGAGCCCGGAGGCGCTCGCCGGCGTCATCCGCGACAAGACGCCCGGCGGCGGCACCAACTGGCTGGCCGGACTGCAGGGCGTGCAGACCGCGCTGCAGAGCCAGCCGAGCGCCGGCTCCGCCTGCCAGCTGGTCATCTGGCTGACCGACGGGGAGATCGATCTCGGCTCCGCGCAGGTCACGGCCGACGCGACCAACGCGCTCTGCGGCGTGCGGATCGACCCCGACGGCGACGAGCCCGAGGGCAACGGCCTGCTCGCGGCCCTCCGCCAGGCCGGCGTCGTCGTGCTCGGCACGCTCCTGGCCGACGGCGAGCAGCGCGAGGAGGCCCGCGTGATGTGGCCGCTGGTCGAGGGCAGCGGCGCGTACGGCGGCGGTACCGCGACCTGCGGGCCGGCCGTCGCACCCGAGGGCTCCGTCCGCGGCGCCGTCGTGGACGCCTCCGACCCCGACGCGCTCGCCTCCGTCTTCCTCCAGCTCGGCGCGCGCATCGCCGGCGGCGCCTCCGAGGCGCTCGATGCGAACGGCTCCTTCTGGATCGACCCGGGCGTCGCGCGGATCCAGGCCGTCGTGAAGGACGGCTGGACGCTGCAGGCGCCCGCCGCCTCCGGCCTGGGCACGATCTCCGCCTCCTCCGGCGTCCCCGAGGTCACCGTCTCGCAGTCGTCCGGCGTCTCCCGGCTCGAGATCACCGTCGACCGGCCCGAGCTGCAGGGGCAGTGGACGCTCACCTCGCCCGGCACCACCGAGGTCTTCGCCTTCAGCGACCTGCGGATCGTCTTCGACGACGCCAACCAGGTGCAGCGCGGCGAGGACGGCACGCTCTCCGCGGCCCTCACCGCCCGCGTCCAGGACCGCGCCGGTCAGCCGGTCGACCTCTCCGTCTTCGGGCAGGCGGACTTCACCGCGACCAGCACCGCCGACGGCGCGACCGCCGACCTGCCGGGCGCCGCGATCGACGCGGCCTCCGGAGTCATCACGATCCCGCTGCCCTCCGACGTCACCGCCTCCGAGCTGCTCGTCACCGCCTCGCTCGAGCCGCTGACCACGGCCGAGCACGCGGTCGAGCTCGCCCCCGTCACCACACAGCAGCGGATCACCACCGTGCTGCCCGCCGCGTTCCCGAGCGTCGCGTCGCCGCTCGTGCTCAGCGAGCTGACCGGCGCCGACGGCCGCGCGGAGGGCACTCTCGCGATCCAGGGTCCGACCGCGGGCACCGACGGCCAGGTCTGCCTCGCGAACGCGCCGACCGTCACCAGCGACAACGCCGACCGCGACGGCGGCTGGATCTGGACCTTCACCGGTCCGACCGGAGTGGCGCTCTCACCCGGCGACTGCATCGTCGTGGCGACCGGCGCCTCCGCGGTGCTGACCGTCGCCGCGGAGAACGACACCCCCGCCGATTCCACCGTCTCGGCGACCCTGCCCCTCGACATCCGCACCAGCGACGGCAGCAGCGCCCCGCAGACCGTCGCGATCTCCTTCCCCTCTACCTTCCCGGTGAACGCGGCGGCGATCGGCCTGGTCGCGCTCGTCCTCCTGCTGCTGGGCGTGCTCCTGCCGCTGCTCGGCCTGTACCTCTTCAACCGGGCGAAGGCGAAGATCGCGATGGAGGGCTCGTTCCAGCGCGGCACGCTGCCGGTCGAGATCACGCCCGAGGGCGTCCGCTCGGCGCTCACCAGCGGCCGCCTCGACGAGCGCTTCCGCTACCTCCGCAGCGAGACCGGCGTGCGCGAGCTGCCCGACCCCGAGCTCGGCCGCCTCCGCGCGCACGTGCCGTGGTGGCCGCTGAAGGCGCCCAGCTACCGCGTCGGCCCGCCCGCCGGCGGCGTGATCGTCGCCTCCCGCACCGGCACCCGCGGCACCTCCGCCGGGCGACCGCTCGGGAACGGCGGAGTGGAGTTCTCCGCCCTCCCGCTCGACGTCTTCTGGGCGATCGTGGTCTCGGAGCAGGAGCTCGAGCGTCCCCGCGGCGACGAGCCCGTCCACGCCACGGCCGTGCTCTACCACCGCGTCGACCGCGACGACGAGGCGCAGTACGACCGCCGCCTCGAGGACCTGCTCCGCGACTCCGGCGAGCCCGCCTGGAAGACCGTCGAGGTGCTGCGCCGCGAACGCGCGGCGAAGCGCCCGGAGCGCCGGGAGCCGCAGCAGCCCGTTCCCCCAGCCCAGCCCGCGGCCGCCGAGGCCCGCTCCTCCGTGCCGCCGCGGAGTGCCCAGAGCGGCACCCCCACCGCGACCCCGCCCCGCCCCTCCTCGCCCCCGCGCCCCGGCGGCCCGCCGCCCCGGACGCAGGGCGCGCCCGGCCGCCCCGGGGGACCGCCGCCCCCGCGGCCCGGCGGCTCCACCCCGCCGCCGCCGCCACCCGGCCGGGCCGGCCCCCGCACCCCTCCGCCGCGCAGTCGCTGACCGCGACGCGCCTCCCACAGACCCGCCTCACGACACACCGCGCTACCGCAGGAACACCGCGCGACCAGACGAAAGCAGGACCTCATGCTCAGACCCTTCCTCCTGATCGGAGTCGGCGGCTCCGGCGGCAAGACCCTCCGCGGCATCAAGTACCAGCTCGAGCTCAAGCTCCAGCAGCTCGGCTGGGAGGGCGGCATCCCCGCCGCCTGGCGCTTCCTGCACTTCGACACCCCCACCGTCCAGGACGGCATGGAGTACCAGGCGCCGTTCCTGCCCCGGCAGGACTACCGCGGCCTGGTCAGCACCGCGGCGACCTTCGACATCGTGCACGGCTCGATCACGAGCGCCCACGCGACCAACAACGCGATGCGCCACGACATCGAGCGCCAGCTGCCCGATCCGCGCCTGGTCAAGGTCGACGTGACCAAGGGCGCCGGCCAGTACCGCGCCGTCGGCCGCGCCGTCGCGCTCGCCGCCACCAAGGAGATCGCCCAGGCCGCGCGCCTCGCGATCGGCAAGATGAACGACGCGGAGTCGCTCGCCGAGCTGCAGACCCTCGGCCAGCGCCTGCGCGCCCGCGACGACGGCGGAGACGGCAGCCCGATCGTCATCGTCATCTCGTCGGTCGCCGGCGGCTCGGGAGCCGGCCAGTTCCTCGACATCATCGAGATCATCAAGTCGACCGCGAAGCAGTACCCGTGGTCGAACCAGTTCTTCAGCATGCTCTACGCGCCCGACGTCTTCGATCAGCTCTCGGTCACCGCCGGCATGCCCGGCAACGCGCTCGCCGCGATCTCCGAGACGATGAACGGCTTCTGGACCGACACCCCCTCCGCCGCGACCCTCGAGCTGCTGCGCACCAAGGGCGTCGCCCCCTCCTACGGCGCCGCGATGGACCGCGTCGGCGCCGCGTACCCCTTCATCGTCGGCCGCAGCAACAGCAAGGTCACCTTCGAGGACCAGAACGCCGTCTACGACGCCGTCGCCACCAGCCTCACCGCGTGGATGATCGACGAGCGCGTGCAGGACGACATGATCGCCTACTCGTCCGGCAACTGGCAGGCCCGCTCGGCCGCCAACGTGCTGCCCGACAACTCGGGGCTCATGAGCCCGGCGCACCACTCGCCGCCGTTCTCCTCGATCGGCTTCGGCCGGGTGACCCTCGGCCGCGAGCGCTTCCTGGAGTACTCCGCCGAGCGCTTCGCCCGCTCCGCGATCGACCGGATGCTCTTCGCGCACGCCGAGGAGGACCCGCAGTTCGAGCGGATGACCGAGCGCGAGTACATCGAGAAGTCGGCCGACAGCGAGTACCAGCGCTTCCTCCGCGAGCTGCGCCTGAACGAGGAGACCGCCGAGCACAACGACGTCACCGACGCGCTGCGCGGTCAGAGCACCCTCGACCTGATCAAGGCCGAGCTGCAGCGCGGCGCCGACGACGAGCTCTCCCGGCCCGAGTCGCTCGACCGCCAGGGCGGCACCGACATCACCACCTGGACCGACCGGCTCGTCAACGAGTTCACCCGGCACAGCCCGCGGCTGCTGCAGCGCGACCGCGAGGCGCGCCAGCGCCGCCTCGACGAGTGGACGCGCACGATGCCCGGTCACATCCTCGAGACGGTCTCGCGCTACGTCGCCCAGGACGGGCTGCCCGTCGTCACCGCGATGCTCCGCCGCCTCGAGCGCGGCCTCAAGGGTACCGTCGACGCCCTGCGCGTCGAGGCCCGCCAGCACGAGGAGTGGGTGGGCACCCTCAGCTCGCTCGTCTCGGACGAGCTGCGCACCTCGGCCAACCAGCAGTCGATCCGCCCCGACCAGGAGGCGGTGCAGTTCGCCATCCAGCGCCTCGGCCAGGCGCTCGAGTGGTCCTCCGAGGCCGCCCTGCGCGACTCCGCCTGGGCGCTGCTCGCCGAGCTGCGCGAGACCTTCCTCGGCCCGCTCGCCGACTACCTCGACGGCTCCCGCACCGCGCTGCTGCAGCGCGTGCACTCGCGGAAGACCAGCGACGACCGCGAGAACGCCTACGAGTTCTGGCCCCGCCGCGTCGACGAGACCGTGCCGCGCAAGTACTCGCCCGCGCCGAACGAGCGGATGCTCGTCGAGCCGGAGAAGTACCCGGCCGAGTTCCAGAAGCTGGTGCGCGCCTCCGTCGACGGCGACGCCAAGTACCAGGACGCCGTGCTGCGCGTGCTCGCCGACCAGCTCGTCGGCGTCAGCCCGGACAGCGAGTCGGACACGGGCGCCTGGTCGCTCGTCGGCAACCCGCGCACCTGGAAGCCGACCGTCACCGCGGACCCGGCCGTCGCCAACCCGGCCCAGCGCGCCTCCTTCGAGCTCGCGACCGACCCCGAGGTCTACGTCGGCCGCGCCCGCGCCTGGATGAAGCGCGACGGCACGCCGTTCGCCGCCTACATCGGCGAGGACCTGCTCGGCTTCTTCGACTCCGAGGTGCTGCCGCCCGACGTCTTCGCCGCCCGCCGCGACCGCTACCGCGAGCAGCTCCAGGCCGCCCTCGGCGCCAGCGAGCCGCTGGTCAAGCTCAACCCGGCGCTGCTGCGCGCCGTGCACGGCAAGGCGATCAACGAGGACACCTCGCTGGTCTTCAGCTCGATCCCGTTCCGCGCCGGCACCGAGATGTACGAGGTGACCAAGGGCGTGCTCGGCCAGATGGGCGTCTGGGACGACGCGACCAGCGAGTCGTGGTTCCAGGACCAGAAGGTCGACGGCATCGAGGTCTTCGCGATGTCCGGCTTCCCCTACGAGCCCATCGTGATGGACTCCGTGATGGAGCCGATCGCCCGCGGCTGGCTCGCGCAGTCGAACACCCAGGACAGCCGCGAGGCGTTCTGGAAGTTCAAGCGCGCCCGCCTGCTCGGCGAGAGCATCCCGGCGGACCCGCGTGCGATCGAGTCGATGATCCGCGGCTGGTACGTCGCCAAGGCCCTCGGCCGCCTCGCCGTCGACGCCTCGCAGGGCGAGAAGGGCCCCAAGCTCTCCGTCTGGGACCCGTCGACCCGCGCGCTCGCCGACTTCCCGCACCCGCTGCTCAGCGAGCGCAACGCCCGCCCCGCCGACTTCCCCGGCGTCGTGCTGCAGTCGCTCGCCATCGCGATGGCGCTCTGCAACGTCGACGGGACGCTGGCGCCGCTCGCCGCCTACCGCGTGCTGATCTCGCTCGGCGGCAGCCGCGGCGAGGAGACCGAGCTGGCCGAGTGGCTGCAGACCGGCGCGCTGCCGACCGGCGCTCCGGTGCCGGAGTCGTCCCGCGCCGGCAGTGCGGACGGCGACCTCGCGTCGCGCCGCTCCGCCGTGCAGGCCTATCTGACCGCCGAGCTGGCCCGCTTCGACAGCGACATCGTGCAGCAGGACGACATGGTCTCGGTCTACGACTACCCGGTCACCTGGGAGATGCGCGAGCAGTTCCGCGAGGCGCTGCTGGGGCTGGTGTCGTCGGTCGTCTCGACCGGTCCGCGCGACTCCGGAGTCTGAGCGTGCCCCCGGAGATGCGCCCGGACGGCTACGGTCACGCCGGCTTCTGGCCCGACGGCAAGGCGGCGATCGTCCTGCTGCCCAGCGGCGCGCAGGGCGAGACCCTGCTCGAGCTGGCGGCGCAGTGGACGAAGACCGGCCTGCTCGGCCAGGCCCTCTGGGTGCTGCCCGAGCACGTCAAGACCTCGCCCTACGCGCCGCCGCAGATCGAGGCCGTGGTGCTCGGCGTGGGCGCCGACCTCGAGTCGGTCGCGATCGCGGTCGACCTGTTCGAGGCGCTCGCGGAGGAGCCGCTCGCCCTCGTCCGCCTGGTCACCCTCCGCTCGGCCCTGCCCGAGCGCGAGACCGACGAGGCGCAGGACGCGGTCGCCGACCTCGTCAGCCGCTGGGTGCGCACCTCGATGCCGCTGCCGAACCCGTCGGCGACCCTCGCCGATCAGACCACGGAGCTCCGCCGGGTCACGCTGATCTGCGCGCCGACCGCGTTCCAGCTGCGCGAGCGGGTGGAGGCGCACGAGCACGGCTTCGTCGTCATCGCCTCGCCCGAGGACCGCTCGAGCCCGTGGTCCGGCGACGCCTTCGTCCGCGACGACGAGCGCTTCACCGGCTTCACGCTCACCCACCTGGCCAGCGTCGCCGGGCTGTGGAACGGCGTCACCGACGGCAGCGTCGAGCTGATGAGCCGCGAGTCCGACGGCGGCGACTCCGTCTGGATCTCGCGGGTGTTCCTCAACGCGGTGCTGACCGAGTCGCTCGGCCGCCGCGTCGCCGCGGGCGTGCTCGAGAACGCCGCCCGCCCCGACTCGCTGCTGATCGACCCCAGCGTCAGCCCGCCGCCGCCCGGCACCGCCTACATCGACGACGGCCAGATCGCCGGCTACGTCGACAGCATGGTCGCGGGCGCGCTGCGCCTGGACGGCGGCGCGCTCACCTACGACTCCGCCGGCTCGCTCGACGTGCCGGAGCCCGAGCGGATCGGCTTCTGGGCGCAGATCGGCCGCTTCTTCGCCTTCTCGGCGGGCAAGCTCGTGCAGATCCCGCGCTGGGCCGTGCTCTGGGTGACCTCGAGCGCGAACCGCTCGGTGACCCGCGCCCTGCACACCTCGCAGGGCTCCGCCGTCGTCGGGGCCGACTACGACGAGGTGCTGGACGTCCGCGACCGGCTCCTCGTCGCCGACCTCGAGCACCTCCGCGACGACGAGGGCCGCGCCCGCGCCGAGGCCGACGCGCCCGCCGCGATGGCGCACGTCCGCACGACGCCGCAGCTCTGGGCGGGCCTGCGCGAGCTGGTCTTCGGCGCGCTCGACGGCAGCGCCGACCTCCGCGACGCGGGCTTCGCGCCCGTCGAGGGGGCCGTGCCCGTGTTCGGCCGGGTGGGCGACGTGCTCGCACTGCCGGACGACCCGTGGGTGTCGTCGGGCTATGACGTGCCGCCGGGGTTCCCGGAGCGGGTGGACTGGTACGCGCTGGCGCTCGCGGATCCGCGGGAGAGGCTGCAGAACTGGGTGTCGGCGTCGGAGGCGGCCGTCGCGGCCGCGGCGGTGCCGACGGTCCAGGAGGCGGACGCTCCGGTCGCTTCGGAGCCCGAGTCGTCCGAGCCCGAGCCCGAGCCCGCGCCGTCCGAGTCCGCCGCGTTCGCGCCGCCCGCGCAGGAGACGCTCGTCGAGGGCGAGGCCGCCGAGCCGCGGACCGTCGTCCAGATCGAGGTCCCCGCGGAGGAGGCTCCCGAGCCCGCGGAGCCAGTCGTCTCCGCCCACGACGCCGAGGCGCGCCGCTCCGGCCGCCTGCAGGCGCTCGGCGAGTACGACCTGTGGGCCGGCCGGCAGAGCTCCTCGTTCGTCTGGCGCTTCCTCGACAGGATCGGCGCCGAGCGCCGCCGCGCCGAGGACGAGGTCGCGTACCTCAAGGGCGAGATCGACGCGATCCGCCCGCAGCGCCCCGGCGAGCTGCTGGGCCTGCGCCGCGAGTTCCACCGCACGCTGCTCGTCGGCTGGGTCACCGTGCTGGCGCTCGCGTTCGTGGTCGGCGTCGGCGTCTGGTTCGTCAACGACTACGCCTCGCGGCAGCCCGCGGGCACCTTCGATCCCGGGCTGATCACCTCTGTGCTCTTGTGGGTGCTGGTGGGCCTGGCCGGTGCCGGAGTGCTGATCACGCTGGTCTCGCTCGTCCGGTACCACGCCGGCTGGTCGCGCTTCGAGCGGCGGATCCAGCTCGAGCGCACCCGACTCGCGCACTACGGCCGCAGTGCCCGCCGTGCCCGCGAGGAGGCCGCGCGCCTGCGCTCGGTGCACCGCCAGGCCGTCGAGTGGCTGGTGCTGCTGTCCAAGGCCGTGCACCGGCCGTGGCACGTGCCGCCCGTCTGGCTGCAGCACGAGACCTTCGACGTGGAGCGCGGGGCCATGCCGTTCGCCGTGCGCCTCGCGACCGTCAGCGGCGAGGAGACGGCGGCGGTCGCCCGCATGCGCGCCGCGATGACGTCCAAGCTCGTCCGCCGCGGCTGGCGGCACGAGGCCTTCGAGGCGCTCGTGCAGGAGATGGCTGCGGACTACGGCGCCGGCCAGGGCTTCGGCCTGTCGGCGCTGGACGAGGACCTCCCGCACTCGTCGAACCACACCCGGCGGATGCTGCTGCGCGCCCTCGACGACGAGTCGCTGCTCACCCGGATCGCCGCCCCGCGCCTGGCCGACATCGTCGCCTCCGTGCAGCGCGACGAGGAGGCGATCGCCCGCCCGCGGGTCCGCCCGATGGGCACGAATCCGCTGAATGCGCTGCGCCGCCCGGAGGACTTCGAGGGCGTCGAGCTCGACGTGCCGTGGGACGACTTCCTGCTCGACTCGCTGACCCGCGCCGACCCGATGACCCCGGTGAGCGCCACGGTGCTGACCGAGCTGCAGGTGGGCGAGCGCTACCACGAGCGCGTGACGAGCTTCCTCGTCGCACCCTCGCGGCTGCAGGAGCGGCTGCGGTTCGACCCGTCGGCGCCGATCCACGTGGTGCCGTTCGAGGCGTCAACCGGGTCGCCGGTGGATCTGGTGTGGCGCGTGGATGTGGTCGGGCCGGTGCCGCGCGCGGCGATCCGGCTGTGGGACGGGGCGGTGCGGGCTTCGGCGCCCGTCGTCCCGGCTGACGGCGACTCGGGGGTGTAGTCGGTGGTCGGCAGGCCGCCGCCGCCGCGACCCGGTGGGGTGCGGCGCGTGGGGGCTCCGGGGCTCGGCCGGGGTGCCGGGCGGCCGGGGGCTCCGGCCCGGTATCGGCGGGCGCGGCGGGCGCCGTGGTGGGTCTGGATCGTCGCGGCCGTCGGGGTCGCTGCGGTCGCGTTCGCGGTGGTGGGAGTGGGGGAGACGGTCGGGACTCCCGGTGCGGGGTCTGCGTCCGACCCTTCTGGTCCTGAGTCGACCGCTCCTGCTTCGCCCCCTCCCGCGACGGCCACTCCGTCCGCCGCTACCGCGACGGCCGCGCCCGCGTCCGTCCCCGCGTCACCGGCGGCGGACCCCACCGACTCCGCCGCCCTCGCGCTGGCGACCCTCGCCGCGCTGCCCGTGGATGACGGCCGAGCCGACGTCCCCTACGACCGCGACCTGTTCGGCGAGTCCTGGAAGGACGTCGACCGCAACGGCTGCGACACCCGCAACGACATCCTGGGCCGCGACCTGCTCGACCCGGTCTTCAAGCCCGGCACCCGCGACTGCAAGGTCCTCTCCGGCACCCTGGTCGACCCGTACGACGGCACCGCGGTGTCGTTCGTCTCCGGGAGCGACACGTCCCGTCTCGTGCAGATCGATCACGTCGTCGCCCTCGGCTGGGCCTGGCACCACGGCGCATGGGCGTGGACGGACGAGCAGCGCCTGCTGTTCGCGAACGACCCGGCGAACCTCGTCGCCGCCTCGGACGACACCAACCAGTCCAAGAGCGACGCCGGCCCGGGGGAGTGGCTGCCGCCGGCCCCGGAGCTGCGCTGCGGGTACATGGAGCAGTTCGTGGGGGTGCTGGGGGCGTACGGGCTGGCGGTCGGGGCGGAGGACCGGGCGGCGGCGGAGGCAGTGCTGGTCGGGTGCTGATGCGCGCCGGGGCTGTGCCGCCCGCGGAGCCTGCGCGCCGTGCTCGGCTAGCCTGAGCGGCACTATGGCCTTCGGCGTGGACGCGGACTGGGACGACCCGATCCGTTCGACCGGCCACCGCGCCGGCGGCCCAGGCGCCGCCTCTCCGTCCGCCAGGACCGCGTCACGGCGATCCTGCTGCTCGTCCTCCTGCTCGTGCTCGGCGCGATCCTCTTCGTCCTCGTCCTCATCGAGAACTTGACCTTCGATGCGAACCGCGTGAACGACCGCCTGGACGGCGTCTCGGTTCTGGGCGAGACGATGTGGATCGTCCCCGGAGCTGTGAGCCTGTCCGCGCTCGCGACGCTGGTCGCACTCCTTCGCCCCGACAAGTCCCGCCGCATTTGGTGGATCCCGGTAGCCCGTGCGGCAGTCACTGTCGCGGCCTTCCTGGTTGCGTCTGGGATCGTGATTCTCGCCGGGCGGTGACCCGCAGCGGGACGAGCCGTTCTGCGCCTGGTCGTCGAATACGGGCGCGCACGGTCGGTGGCGGGCTGAGCAGATCCAAGTTGTCCTCCGCGGATGGGAGGAGGAACAAAGGAAGGCTGAATGTAGACGCGAGCGGATGGTGTCGCGGAATTAGGTAAGGCGGCAGTACGCGTATGTATTAGCTCGGGGGCGTTGGGCGTGCACGCCCTCGGGGTTGGCGCCCAGAACCTGAAGGCGTCGGAGGCAGTACCGTTGCGGTGCTGACGCCTGCTGGTGCTATGCGGGCTAGAGCGCATCTGCACACCGTGCAACTTTTCGTTTGCATGTGTGGTGCGAAGCGGCCGATCCGCCGACAATGAGTGCATGGATGAAGACGATTTTGAGGCTCACGAACCGAAGTATCCGCTGAGTGGGGACACGAGTTTCGTGACGTGGGTGGAAAGTTTACGGACGTTGTCGACGACCGACGCGTCAATTCGGAAGGCAAGCGCGACTGCTACAGACGCTCGTCGCATGAAGGACCTGCAAGTCATGTGCTCGCCAATCACAGTCCAATCGATACGAAATAACTATTCAACAGTCGTGGACAAGCTTGTGTTTCTCGCCGAAATCAGCGGGACTCATGTAGGTTTCTGCGTTGCAATGCCAGGAGCATGTGCCTCTGATCCGATATTTATTCAAGTTGTTGCGGTTGCGCCTGGCGCGCAGAGGCGAGGAATAGGACTGGCGCTACTTTATGCTGCAGCGGAAGGCGATGAACAGCGTGATTTGGTGGTTGCCACGCAAGACGACAACAGAGCAGCCCGTGCATTAAATGAAAAGTTTGCACGAGAGCTCGGTGCACCGATGCGGAGGGTCAACTTACGAACATATTCGGATCGTAATCTTGGTATCACTAGAGGGTTCGGCTACCGCGTATGGTTATTAGATCGCAGTACCCATTAATCCGCAATGGCAGGGCGTATAAGCGGCGAAGAGCTCATGCTAATAATTAGCGGATAAGAATCGAACTTACTGCCGACGGTGGCCAGGGGTAGATGGTGGGTTTAGGTGCCGAGATGTCGAGGGCGTTGTCTCGTCTTCGCGACTGATTCGGGGAATCGCGCGCTAAAGTGAACGACCAACTCGATTGGGGCCGGAGCTCAATTCTTAGTGCAGAATCGCGAATCAGCGACGCAAAAGGCTCTATGTTGAGGATGCCGCATTGACAGAAATGAGTCGTGCGGACACGAGCGAATCTCGCCATGATCCGCGCCGACCGTTCCTATGCTGCCAAGATGCCGTCGCATTTATATACCTCTGACCTTGCCTTCGAGCTAAACATCCCCTGGCGGGATGCGAGCAGTCTGTTACAAGACCACTTCGGTGTGTCCGAGGATCGCGCACAAGGGTGGAGCTTCACTCAGGCTGGCCTTCGGGCGTTTAGAAAAGATCACCCCGCTCCTCCGGTGTCCTCGCGGACATTTGATCTACAGGTAGGCCGTGAGATCCTTCGAAGGTCGCTGCTCATCGCGCTTGGCGGTACTTGGCAAAGTGGTATCGCTCCATCGCAAGAGCTACCCGAGATCTTCGTTTTCACCAATCCGAAGCAAGGCGCTCGGTTCGGATATGACATTTACGAAGGTCCTCAGGCGGATGGATCCTATTCCTATACGGGTCACGGGGCTTCTGGTCCCCAAGTATTTGAAGACTCGAATAAGGCATTATTGAACGCTAATGAAGATGGAAAAACGATCAGATTCTTCACCGTCAAAGGGGTGAGGGTTCGTTACATGGGTGCGTTCAAGAACGGTAGCCCTTCGTTCGAAATGAAGAGAATTCCAGGAGAAGATGAAAAGATGCGAGATGGCATTATTTTCAAGCTAGAGCCCCGGAAAGATCGAGATGAAGATATCCTGATTGACGTCCAGAATGGAAGTGCGAGAAGCGCGACCGGTCTCAAGCCATGGGTCACGCCCGATCATAGCGATGTTGTGATACCGCGTTCTGAGCTCGCGCAAGTAGAAGATCGAGTAATGACTCGTGTGGAATTTGAGCTTCAGGTAGCATTCGCCAAGTGGTTGCTTTTGAAGGCAATGCCACCTTCCTCCCTTCCTCTCCAGACTGGATCGACGCGTCTGCACCCCGATTTCTTCGTTCCAGCAACCGGTTGGATCGTGGAAGCGAAACGATCAAGTTCTCGAGAAAATGTGCGTATGGCTATCGGACAAGTCTTGGATTATGCGCATCTCGCGCGTTTAGAAGATCGTACCGTGGTCCCTGTGGTCCTACTGCCTGACGATCCCGCTGAAGACCTTCAGCGGTTGCTTGCGAGCTTAGGTATTTTGTTGATAGTGCGCCGAGCAGAAATATTTGAGATAGTGGAGATTAGTGGTTGAGTGTCAGTCTTGCAACTGCTGCAAGATCGGGCGCTGCCCAATTCAATGGGCCAAGCTCACTTCGCGTGAGCCATTTCAGCTGGTCGTGGTCAGTGCTCGACACGGGCGTAGCTCCGGCTAAGGACGCCCACCAGCAACTGAGGCGGATGATTCGGCTTCCGACCTGGCTATCGTCAGTGGTCAGCAGGTCACCGACCGTAACGGGAACGCCGAGCTCCTCCGATACCTCGCGCATCAGTGCCTGTTCGTGGGTCTCGCCGGCCTCGACCTTGCCGCCCGGGAACTCCCATTTGCCGCCGGCGTCCTTCTCCGGTCGGCGGCGGCAGGCCAGGATGCGGCCGTCGCTCTCGATGACGGCAGCAACAACGTCGAGGACATCCACGACTCCATCATGGGGCACCCTCACAACCAAGGCTGAGGGGCGCTCTTCGCCGGAGTGTGCAGCCCTCCAGGCGCTCAGCCTTGGTTTCGAGGCCGGGCCGCTGAGCAAGCCGCGCCTCCGCCCCGTCTTTGACGCCCCCGCCACCCCCGTGTTACGTTCACTCTCGGACATGTGACTGGTCGTGCAGGCAGGATCCGACGAAACGCGTAAGCAGCGTCGTCGGGTCCTTTTTTTGTGCCCGGACGCCTCCTGACGCGCCGATGACGGTGCGGGGACAGCGACGGAAGCAGCGAGAACGCGATGCAGCACAGCGCAGGGAAGCGCGCGTCCCCCACACACCCGAAGGAGTACCGATGAGTACCCAGGACAGCGCGAAGGCGATCCTCGAGCACGTCGGCGGCGCCGGCAACGTCTCGAAGCTGCAGCACTGCTCGACCCGCCTGCGCTTCGCGCTCGCGGACGACCAGAAGGCCGATGTGGACGCCCTGAAGGCGGTGCCCGGCGTGATCGGCGTCGTCATGGGGCCGCAGACGCAGGTCATCGTCGGCAACGGCGTCGCCGAGATGTACGCGGCGGTCGAGAAGCTGCGCGGCGGCACCGAGGCGACGGCCCCGAAGGCGAAGCAGCCGCGCTCGCTCAAGCGCCTCGGCGCGACGGTCATGGACTTCGTCGTCAGCGTCTTCACGCCCATCATCCCGGCCATCGCCGGCGCCGGCATCTTCAAGTCGTTCCTCGTCCTCGCCTCCGCGGTGGGCTGGCTCGACCCGGCGTCCGACAACTTCAAGCTGCTGTCCGCCATCCCGGACGCGGTGTTCGGCTTCCTGCCGCTCCTCGTCGCGTACACGAGCGCCAAGAAGCTCGACGTGAATCGACCGCTCGCCCTCGGACTCGTCGGAGTCCTGGTCTTCCCGGCCTTCACCACCCTGCTCAACCAGGAGGGCGGGGTCGCCCTCTTCGGCATCCCGGTCCCGGTGATCGCCTACAACGCGCAGGTGTTCCCGGCGATCCTCGCGGTCCTCCTCCTCTCGGTCGTCGAGCGCTTCTTCACGAAGCACTCGTGGGGGCCGATCCGCACCTTCTACGTGCCGCTGATGTGCCTCGTCATCGTCGCTCCGGCCACGATCTTCCTGCTCGGCCCGCTCGGCTACTGGCTCGGCTCGATGCTCACCGGCGCCCTGATCGGCCTCTACGGCGCGCTCGGCTGGGTGGCCGTCGCGCTCCTCGCCGGCGTGCTGCCGCTGATCATCTCGGTCGGCATGCACAAGGCCTTCATCCCGCCGACCATCGCGACGATGGCCAGCGCGGGCAAGGACACCTTCTACCTCGCCTCCTCGCTCGCGCACAACGCGGCCGAAGCCGGCTCCAGCCTCGCCATCGCCCTGCGCACCAAGAGCGCGGCGCTGCGCGCGACCGCCTTCTCCGGCGGACTCTCGGCCCTCTTCGGCATCACCGAGCCCGCCCTCTACGGCGTCACTCTGCAGAACAAGCGCGCGCTGATCTCGGTCATCTCGGGCAGCGTCGTCGGCGGCGCCTACATCGGCGCCACCCAGGTCGCCGCGTTCGCGCTGGTCAGCCCGGGCGTCGCGAGCATCTCGATGTTCATCGACGGGCTCAACCCCTGGAACCTGCTCAACGCGGTCATCGGCCTGCTGATCTCGGTCGCCGTCTCGTTCGTCGTCTCCTTCATCATCTGGCGCGACGACGCCTCCGCCAGCGTCCAGGCCCTCGGCGACGTGGTCGCGAAGGACGCCGACGACGCGACCGCGCTGACCGCCCCGCTCAGCGGCGACGTCATCCCGCTGAGCGAGGTGAACGACCCCGTCTTCTCGGCCGGCGTCCTCGGCGAGGGCATCGCCATCCGCCCCACCGACGGGGTCGTCCGCTCGCCGTTCGCCGGGACGGTCATCGCCGTCCTCAGCTCCAAGCACGCCATCGGCCTGCGCCGCGACGACGGGGTCGAGGCCCTCATCCACGTCGGCCTCGACACCGTCCAGCTCGACGGCGCGCCCTTCGACGTGCACGTCGCCGTCGACGAGCGCGTCGAGGCCGGGCAGCTGCTGCTCACCGCCGACCTCGCGGCCATCACCGCCGCCGGCTACGACACCACCACCCCGGTGCTGATCACCAACTCGGCCGAGTACACCGTGCTCATCGAGGCCGCCGACCGCGTGTCGGCGGGCGATGCGATCATCACCGTCACCCAGAAAGAGAAGGAGCTCGCCGATGGCGCTGCCTGAGGGATTCCGTTGGGGCGGCGCACTCGCCGCCAACCAGGTCGAGGGCGCGTGGCGCGAGGGCGGGCGCGGGCCGGCCGTCAGTGACGTCGCCTCCTACAAGCCGAAGGCCGACCCCAAGGAGTACGCGATCCACCATCAGAACACGGTGGCGAGCATCACCGCGGCGATGGCGGACGACGACACCGAGTACTACCCCAAGCGCCGCGGCATCGACTTCTACCACCGCTACCCCGGCGACCTGGCGCTCTTCGCGGAGATGGGCTTCACCACCCTCCGCGTCTCGATCGCCTGGACCCGGCTCTACCCGACGGGGGAGGAGGCGGAGCCGCTCGAGGAGGGCATCGCCTACTACCTCGCGCTCTTCACCGAGATGCGGCGGCTGGGCATCGAGCCGCTGGTCACCCTCTCGCACTACGACCCGCCGCTCGCCCTGGCGCTCAAGCACAACGCCTGGGTCGAGCGCCGGACGATCGAGCTGTTCGAGCGCTTCGCCCGCACCTGCTTCGAGCGCTTCGGCCACCTCGTCGACCTGTGGCTGTCGTTCAACGAGATCGACGGGATCATCCGCCATCCGTTCACCTCGGGCGGCATCATCGAGGAGACCGTCGAGGGCAGCGTCGAGCAGGCCTGCTACACGGCGCTGCACCACCAGTTCGTCGCGTCGGCGTCGGTCACGAAGACGTTGCACGAGCTCTGGCCCGAGGCGCGGATGGGCTGCATGCTCACGATGCTGACGACCTACCCGAACACCTGCCACCCCGACGACGTCGCGGCCACCCAGGCCAAGGAGCGGATGCTCTACCTCTGCACCGACGTCCAGGCCGGCGGCGCCTACCCGCGCCTCGCCCTGCGCGCGCTCGCTGCGCGCGGCGTCGAGATCCCGTTCGCGGAGGGGGACGCCGAGCTGCTGCGCGAGCACTCGGTCGACTTCATCTCGTTCAGCTACTACATGTCGATGACGGAGTCGGTGCGCCCGGACGCCGAGCGCACCCCCGGCAACACGGTGCTCGGGGTGAAGAACCCGTTCCTCGAGTCGAGCGAGTGGGGCTGGCAGATCGACCCGGTCGGCCTGCGGATCTCGCTGATCGATCTCTACGACCGCTACGGCAAGCCGCTGTTCATCGTGGAGAACGGGCTCGGGATGCGGGACGAGCTCGTTCCGGCGGACAATGAGGGGGAGGACCCCCGCATCCACGACCCCTACCGGATCGACTACTTCCGCGCGCACTTCGAGCAGATGATCGAGGCGGTCGACGAGGGTGTGGAGCTCCTCGGCTACGTGAGCTGGGCGCCGATCGACCTGATCAGCGCCTCCAGCTCGCAGATCTCGAAGCGCTACGGGTTCGTCTACGTCGACATGGACGACCTCGGCCACGGCAGCACGAACCGGTACCGGAAGGACTCCTTCTTCTGGTACCAGCGGGTCATCGCGTCCAACGGCGCCGACCTGGGATGACCCTCCTCGCTCCAGTTGCCCGCCGGGCCGCGCAGACGCCGTCGACGGAGACACGCATGCAGACCATCAAGAAGGTGCTCAACTCGAGCGTCGTGCTCGTCGTCGACGAGCGCGGCGCCGAGCGGGTGCTGCTCGGCAAGGGGATCGGCTTCGGCGCCAAGGCGGGCGAGGTGATCGAGGCGTCCGCGGTGGACCAGGTGTTCGTCGCGCTCGACGACGCCGACCAGCGGAACCTCGTCGAGCTGCTCGCGCAGATCCCGCCGGAGTTCGTCGAGCTGACCCGCGCGGTCGTCGCCGACGCGGAGGAGCAGGGGCTGAAGCTCGACCCGCACGTCTACCTCGCGCTGACCGACCATCTGCACTTCGCGGTGGAGCGGCAGCGGCGCGGCCTCGCGGTCGCGAACCGGCTGGCCTGGGAGATGCGCTCGGTGTACCCCGTGCAGTACGCGGTGGGGGAGCGGGCGGTCGCGGCGATGCGCGCGCGGCTCGGAGTGGACGTGCCGGACGACGAGGCGGCGAACGTGGCCTTCCACCTGGCCAACGCGGAGCTGGGCAAGGTCGGCATCGACTCGCTGCGGATCGTGCAGCTGATCCGCTCCGTGACGGCGATCATCCAGCACACGAGCGGGGCGGCGCTGGACCGCGAGGACCTGCGCTCGGCGCGCTTCGTGGCGCACCTGCAGTACTTCGCCGAGCGGTTCTTCTCGGGCGGGCTGCTGGTCAGCTCGGACGACTTCCTCTTCACGAGCCTCAGCACGCGGTATCCGCGGGCCGTCGCGTCGGCGGAGCGGGTGCGCGCGTTCGTGCGGGCGGAGTACGGTGCGGAGCTGCCGAACGAGGAGGTGGCGTTCCTGGCGCTGCACATCGCGCGGGCGGCGCCGGAGTAGGGCGCTTGTCAGTCCCGTCAATCACTACGGAGAGAGCACCATGACCCGCGGCACCGTCCACTTCGTCCGGCACGCCCAGACGCTGTTCAACGTCAACGGCCAGCTGCAGGGCTGGTGCGACTCGCCGCTGACCGCGCGGGGCGAGCGGCAGATCGCGGCGCTCGGCGAGCGGATGCGCGGGGTTCCGCTGGTCGCGGCCTTCCTGAGCGACCTGACGCGGACGCGGACCACGGCCGCGGCGGCGCTCGTGGGACATCCGTCGATCGAGCCGGTGCCGACGACGACGCTGCGGGAGTGGCACTTCGGCGGCTTCGAGGGTCAGCCGAACGCGTCGCTCTGGGAGCCGGTCTTCGCCGACCACGGCTACTCCTACGTGCCGGCCTCGGCGGACTGGCCGCGGATGACCGACGCGGGCCTGGACAGCGTCATCGACGCGATCCACCGGCACGACCCCTCCGGCCGCGCGGACACCGCCGCCTCGGTGCGGGAGCGCGTCGAGGCGGCGCTCGCGCTGATCCTGCCGGCCGCCGAGCACGGCGACGTGCTCGTCGTCACCCACGGCACGGTGCTCGGCAGCCTCCTGCGCGCCATCGACCCCGCGCACCGGCCGCGCGCGGGCTTCCCGAACTGCGGCATCGTCCCGGTGACCGACGGCGTGATCGGCCCGATCGACGCGAGCTGCGCGGTCGACTGAGCGGGATCTCGATACGCCGACTGCGGCGGCTACTCGACCAGCATGCTCGGCGGGCGCCTGCTCCATGCTGATCGAGTAGCGCGCGCAGCGTGCGTATCGAGATCCACCCACCGCAGGCACGTCGGCCGTCGAGGCGTCCCGCTCCCGCCGAGGCGTCCCGTTGCACCTGGACGCATCGACGGTTCGGGGACGCCTCGCCAGCGAGTGCGGCGGACGTCACCCCTTCAGCGGGTCGTTCCCCCAGTTCATCAGCGAGTACCGCCACTTCGTCTCGGTCACGTCACCGGAGGGCCGCTGCTTCGAGTGCCGGGCGACGTAGCCGGTGACCTTCTTCATGTGCGCATAGTCGTCCTCGCTCAGGTCGGCCTGCTTCGTGCCGAGGATGTCGATGATCCGGCGGCCGCTGTGGTGGCCGACCGACTCGCCGCCGCTCGCCGGCTTCTGGCCGACCTCCTTCGACTCGTCCTTCTCGAGCCACGCCTCGATCTCCTTCGCCGTCATGTTCACGGCGTCGTGGAAGTCGTCGCGGATGCCGCGCTTCTCGTTATCGGTCGTCTCGTCGCTCATGGCGCTCGCTCCTCGGGTCGGTACCGCTCCACTCGAGCGCTCCGGATCCACTCGAGCGCCCCGCGGGCGAGAGGTCAAGCCCCGTGCCATCCACGGGCACGCGCGTACCGTCGGGAGTCAGCCGTCCGAGACCACCCATGCACAGGAAGAGGCCTCCATGCCCTCACGCAACACGCTCGTCCGCAGCCTCCACGACCTCGGCGCCGCCGCCTGGTTCGGCGGGTCCCTGATGGGAGCCGTCGGCCTGAACGGCGCCGCGTCCACCTCCTCCGACCCCTCGGAGCGCCTCCGCCTCGCCTCGAACGGCTGGGCCCGCTGGACCCCCGTGCAGCTCGCGGCGATCGCGGCGCACGGCGTCGGCGGCATCGGCCTGATCCTCGCCAACAAGACCCGCCTCGCGAACCAGCAGGAGAGCCGCACCAACACCGTCGTGAAGACGATCGTCACCGGTCTCGCCGGTGCCGCCTCCGTCACCGCCGCGATCGCCGGCGCGACCCAGGCCAAGCACGCCGAGGAGGGCGCCAAGGGCGTCACCGAGGCGTCGTCGAGCAACTCCGACGAGCTGACCACCGCGCTCCGCGTCCAGAAGGTCACCCAGTGGGCGATCCCCGTGCTGACCGCCGTCATCATCATCCTCGGTGCCCAGCAGGGCGAGCAGCAGCGCCCGGTGAAGGGCCTGTTCGAGACGACCGCCCGGATGTTCCGCAAGTAGCCGTCCGCGTCGGCGCGGGGGTCAGCCCAGGCGGCTCTCCTCCGCGCCGACGTGCCAGCCCTCGTCCTTCACCCAGCTGAACCCGAGCGCGCACTGGTGCGGGACGACTCCCGGCTGCGGCACCGTGTGCAGGGAGACGCTGAAGGGCGTCGGCACGATCGCGTCGTAGATCGTCACGACCGGATCCGTCCCGACCAGCTCGGAGCAGTACCGCATGATCGTCGCCCGCTGCTCCGCCGTGTCGGCAGGGACGAGCTCGGCGATCGCCGCGTCGTCGTCGAGCACGGGCAGCAGCCGGGCGACCAGCACCCGGCCGTCCCCCTCCGGCGGCACCGTCCCGGCCGTCGGGTCGCCCCAGTCGCTGAGCGCGAGCGCCACGAGCCCGGCGGGGACCGCGACCAGCACGGCGAGCACACCGCCGATCACGAGGGCGCGGCGCCGTCGTGTGCTCCGCGTCCTGTTCGTGGTCGCCGCTTCGGGTCCTTCGTTCACGCTCGGAGGCTAGGCCCTCGTCCACTCGCGATCGTGCAGCCCACCGCGTCACACGGCGGAACACCCCGTCATCGGGGGTAGTGGACTTCGCTCGCGAGCGCCCGGGCAGCACCCTGGATGCACGCGGGACCGGTGCTCGAGCACCGTCTCCCGCCGTCATCGCGGCGTGCCCGAGAGGCCAGGGAGCGGTCTGCAACACCGCTGACGCGGGTTCGAATCCCGCCGTCGCGTCGATGGGGAACCCGTCGTCCTCGAAAGTGTCGAGGCAGCCGCCGACGTGATGACCGATGACAAATGCGCAGCGGGCCCCTACTGCGAGGTCGCGACGCAGACGGCGGAGGCGAAGGCGCCGGTGGCGGTCTCCTCGGCGAGGACCTCGCCGTCGAGGGTGATGCGGCAGGTGATGTCGCCCTCGTCGTCGGCGCCGTTCGTCGCGGTGAGGGAGAAGGCCTGGAAGGCGGCGCCGCTGTCGACCTGCTGCTCCTCGGTGAAGGGGAGGGGCTGGCCGGCGACCTGCTCCACGCCGGAGTTCGTGCCGTCGAGCGTGGTGTAGAAGATCGAGGTGCTGGTCCCGGCGCCGGTCACCTCGTAGACCAGTTCCTGCGGGGGCCCGGACGTCGCCGAGGCCTGCGCGGTCGCGATCGCGTTCGAGATGCCGGTCGCGAAGCCGGCGGTGTAGACGATCGCCAGGATGATCGAGAGCAGGATCGCCACGGCGTTGAGGATCACGCCGGCGATGGCCGTCCCCTTCCTCCGGCCCTTGAGGAACAGCGCGATCACGCCGAGCACCAGGCCGACGAAGGCGACGAAGCCGGAGACGTAGTTGACGATCGGGACGACGGCGCCGACGAGCGAGGCGATGCCGATGATCAGCGAGGCGAGGCCGAGGCCGTTGCCGGTCTTCGGGGCCTGCGGGCCGGTGCCGGGGGTGGGCTCGGGGAACACGGCGGGGTTGAACTGCGTCATGCCGCGAGTATCGCAGCCGCTCGGTTGACCGGCCTATCTCTACATAGGTAGCCTCGACGCATGACTCCGCTCAGCCGCATGACCGCCGCGACCGCGGACGTGCTCCGCGCGCTCCTCGACGCCTCCGGGCCGACCTGGGGGATGCTCGTCATCAAGGGCACGGGGCGGCCGGCGGGCAGCGTGTATCCGATCCTCGAGCGGCTCGAGGGCGCCGGCTGGGTGTCGTCGGCGTGGGAGGCGGACACCGAGCGCAGCGGTCCGCGGCGCCGGCTGTACGAGCTGACGAGCGACGGGGCGGAGGCGGCGACCACCGCCGTCGCGCGGTTCGAGGCGGCCGCGGCCCGGGCGGTCCGGCTCTCCGGAGCGGAGGCCCGCGCGTGATCGACCTGCTGCTGCGACTCCTGGCCCTCCTCCTCCCTCCGCTCGCGCGCGAGCGCTACCTCGAGGAGTGGCGGGCCGACGTCGCCGGCGCGGACGAGGCGGGCCTTCGGCGCGGCGACGTCGTGCTCGGCGCGCTCGTGCTCAGCGCGACGCTCGACCGCGGGCTGCCGGTGCACTCGGGGGAGCCGCGGTTCCTCCGGCCGCGACGGCTGGCGCGGCGCGGGCTCGGGCTGCTGACGGCGGCCGCGGTGATCCTGATCGGCGGGTACCTCACCGGCGGCGGCGTCGCCCCGGAGGGGGTGTCCGGGGGAGTGGTCGGCATCGTGCAGTCGACGGGGCGGGCGCTCGTGGTCCTGGCGCTGGTGGTCGGGCTGGTCGGGGTCGCGCACATGATCGGGGCCGCCCGCGCCGCGGAGACGCGGCTCGCGAAGGTCTCGCTGCTCGCGGCGATCGCGGGCCCGGCGATGGTGACGGTCGGCGCGCTGGTGCCGGGGGCGCCGTGGTGGCTGCTGTTCCTCGGCTTCCTGGTGGCGAGCGCGGGGCTCGCCACGGGCGTCGCGGTGATCGGCGGGACACGGCCGGTGGTGTGGGGGCACCGGACGGCCCCGCGGGCTCGGCGCGTCCCGGTCGCCCTCGGCGGGGCGGCGCTGGTGCTCGCGGTCGTCGTGGTCGGCGGGATCGACCTGCTGGTGTGGAATCCGCTCGCCAAGGTCCCGGGCACCGAGCTCGGCACGATCTACCGGCTCCTGGCTGAGCGCGACGGCTTCTCGTTGAACGGCACGCTCGTGCTGACGGCGGTCTGGGCCGCCTTCTGGACGGTGCCGGCCCTGCTGGTGGCGGCGCTCGCCGCGCACCGGGTCGGCGACGCCCTCACTCCGCGGCGCCTCGTGATCGTGATGCTCTCGCTGGCCGGCGCGGCGATCTTCTTCCGCTTCTTCACCGGCTTCGGCATCGGGATGTCGATCGCCGACTCGTTCGCGACCAGCGGCTACGACGCGTCGCTCGTGTCGGCGGTGCTGCCCTGGGTCGGGCAGCTCTCGCTCGCCGTCGCGGCGATCGCCTTCGGCTGGGCGCCTCGGGCGCGGATCCAGCCGGTCGCGGTGGCCGCCTGAGCGGTGCCGGCGGGATGCGGGGTCTGCTGACTCGCCTTCCAGCGGTGGTGGATCTCGATACCCCCGCTGCGCGGGCTGCTCGATCAGCATGAGGGCGCAGGTCGGGCGAGTGAGTTGCGCAGCCGAGACGCGGAAGCGGGGCCGGCGGAGACCCGCCGACCCCGCGTGCCGTGCGGTGGTTACTTCTGGGCGGTGCGCCTGCGCGTCGCCGTCAGCGCGAGCGCACCCGCGCCGCCGGCGATGAGGGCGAAGGCCAGCGCGGCGAGGCCGGTCGTGCCCTCGGCGCCGGTGTGCGCGAGAGCGGCGCCGGGCTTCGCCGTGGGCTTCGGCGTCGCGGTCGGCGCCGGAGCGACGGGCCCGGCGGTCGCGGTCGGCACGGCCGTCGGCGCCATGGTCGGCTCGGCGGTCGGTGCCACGGTCGGCTCGGCCGTGGGCTCAGCCGTCGGCTCGACCGGCGGGGCCGTCGGCGAGGCCGTCGGCTCCGGGGTCGGCGCGGCGGCCAGCTCCGGGGTCGACGCCGGGGCCACGCGGTTCAGCGTCGCCTGCTCGTAGTCGTAGGACATCGCCAGCAGCGCTGCGTCCTGGCTGCGCGGGGCGGCCAGCTCGAGGCCGGCGGCGGTTCCGGTCGAGGTGAAGCCGGCCGGCAGCGAGACCGTCGGGACGCCGGTGTTCGCGCCGACGTCGCAGAACGTCGTGCCCGCCCAGTCGGGAGTCGCCGCCGTCGCGCTGGTCGGCATCGCCAGGGCATCGAGGTCGTTGTCGAGGAAGAACTGGTCCATCGCCAGCTTGCCCGCGTCCTGCGCCGCGATCGCCGCGTCGTAGGCGGGGTTCGGGATGTCCGCGTTGCTGTTGAAGAACGCGACGTCGTCCGGCAGCAGCGAGGTCTTCCCGTCCGCCATGACGTCCGAGAAGGTCAGCGCGTCGGCCGGCTCCGTGAGACCGGCGAGGCCCTCGGGCCAGGTCGCCTCGGTGTCCGCGAAGAACGCGTCGATGCCGGGGCGCAGGTCGAGGTAGCCGCCGCTCACCAGCGTGTTCGCCACGAATTCGCGGGTGAAGGTCGGCACCGGCACGATCTCGGCGCCCTGCGCGGCGAGGTCGAGGACCGCCTGGTCGACGAGCCCGGTGGTCTCGGCGAGGCCCGGGCGGGCCGGGTCCTCCTCGTAGTCCCAGCGCACGTAGCCGATGCGCTTGCCCTCGAGCGCGGTGTCGCTGAGCCCCTCGACGTAGTCGGAGCTGTCCTGCTGATCCGCGATGACGGTCAGCGGGTCGGTCGGGTCGTAGCCCGCCAGCACCTCCATCAGCAGCGCGGCGTCGGTGACGGTCGTCGTCATCGGGCCCGAGACGTCCTGGCGCGGCGACAGCGGCACGATGCCCGTGACGCTGGTCAGCCCCATGGTCGGCCGGTAGCCGACGAGGCTCTGGTGCGCGCTCGGTCCGACGATCGAGCCGCAGGTGTCGGTGCCGAGGCCCGCGGGGGCGTAGCCGGCGGCGACGGCCGCGCCGGTGCCTCCGCTCGAGCCGCTGGCGCTGTTGGCCTGGTTGTACGGGTTGTTGGTCCGGCCGCGCTCGGAGCTGAGCGTGTAGGTGCCGTGCCAGGCAAACTCGGCCATGTTGGTCTTCGCGAGGATGATCGCGCCCGCGTCGCGCAGGCGCTGCACGGCCGTCGAGTCGAGCTTGGTCTGGTACGTGTGCAGGGAGGCGCTGCCCGCGGTGGTGGGCATGTCGAACGTGGCGTAGTTGTCCTTCACCAGGATCGGGATGCCGTGCAGCGGGCCGCGGAGCGAGCCGGCCGCGCGCTCGGCGTCGAGCTCGGCCGCCGTGGCGAGCGCGTCCGGGTTGGCGAGGATGACGGCTGCGAGACCGGGCTGGTCGCCGTAGGGGTCGTCGTAGGCCGCGATGCGGTCGAGGTAGCGCTGGGTCAGGGCGACGGACGTCGTCGCGCCGGACTGCAGGAGCGCCAGGGCGTCGGTGATGCTGAGGTCGACGACCGCGGGGGCGGCCGCGTCGACGGGGGGAGTGGTCGCGCCGAGAGCCGCGGGGGCGGCGAGAGCGGTGCCGAGTGCGAGTCCGGTGCACAGGGCGGTGGCGGCGGAGAGTCGGACGACCCTCCGGAACGAGGGGGAGGGGGACAAGCGACAACCTTCGGATCGAGTGGGAGGGGGCTTGGAACCTCCCCAGTCTCGGAGCCGGATGTTGCACGCCTGTTTCGGCGCGGAGACGATCGAGCGCGCCCGACGTCCCCCTTCGCGGGGTCTGGAGGGAGCGCTCTCAGCGGGAGGCGTCACCGACGAGCGCGGTGCTGCTCCCCTCCTCATCCGGCACGCGGCTCAGGATGTCGCCGGGCTGGCAGTCGAGGACCGCGCAGATCGCGTCGAGGGTGGAGAAGCGGACGGCCTTGGCGCGGCCGTTCTTGAGGATCGAGATGTTCGCGGTGGTGATGCCGACCGCGGCGGCCAGGTCGGTCACCGACATCTTGCGCTTGGCGAGCTCGACGTCGAGGTGCAGCACGATCGCCATCAGACGACCTCGGCGAGCTCGCTGCGCTGCTCCACCGCGAGGTGCAGCAGGCGCCGCATCACGACGACGATCAGCGCGGTCGTCGCGCTCGCCACGGCGACGAGGCCGAAGGCGAGGGCCGTGACGGGCGCGGGCACCGCGACGAGCGAGGCCACGGCGCCGACGACGGCGAGGACCGCGCCGGAGACGAAGGCGCCGATCGCGAGGTCGACCCAGAGGTCGGAGCGGTGGTCGCCGGCGAAGAGCGTGTCGTCGCGGACCAGGCTGAGCAGCCGCCAGACCGCGATCAGCACGGCCTCGACGCAGAGCAGTCCGGCGACGACGACGGCGACGAGCACCGCGTCGACCGGTCCGCCGTCGAGCGCCTCGCGGGCGACCGGGCCGACGGCGAGCTGCACGAGCACGCAGCCGAGCAGCAGCACCAGCAGGAGGGTGCGGAGCGCGAGGAGGACGGGTCGGGGCATGCGGGGCTCCTGGGTCGTGAGAGTGCGGGGTCGTGACAGTGCTGGGTCGTGAGGGGTGCGGCGGGAGAGGCTGGCGTATCGAAAGACGTGCGTTTCGTATCGAATCTCGATACTGTCACCTCGACCGCACCAGCGGCAAGAGCGGACGGGGGCATCGGCATGGGACGACGGGGACGGGCGCTGACGGGCGCGGCGGTGCTGCTGACGATCGCGGTCGTCGCGACCGGCACGGGGCCGGCGGAGGGACTCGAGCTGGCGCTGTCGGCCGACGACTGCGTCGAGAGCGCGAGGGCGCAGTGGCGTCCGGCGCCGCCGCTGTCGCGCGACGAGCCGGCGGTCTTCGACGTCGACGTCACCGCCCGGGAGGACTGCCCGGCGGAGCGCCTCGTCGCGCTCGCGGCGACGGCGTCCGCGGCGATCGACGCGGCGCTCGGCACGGCTCCGGCGGGGCGGCGCTTGAGCGAGCTGGTGCTGCGGGCCGGCGACGACGTCCTGGCGATCGCGGATCCGCGGGACCGGACCGCACCCGTCGAGGCCTGGGACGCCCTGCGCCGCGGCATCGACGGGAGCCTCTCGGTGCGGACGGTCGAGTCCTACCCCGTCCTCGCGATCGCCCTCGCCCCGGCGGGTGCGGCGACCGCGCTCGACGCCCTCGATCTGCTCCTCGACCAGCGCTCCGCGATCACCGAGGGCGATCTCGACTGGACGATCGAGCAGCCCGCGACCGACACCCGAGGCGCCGCCTCGATCCGCGTGCAGGAGGAGCGCCCGGCCGACGAGATCGTGCGCCTCGCCCACGAGATCGACGGCGCGTTCTCGGGGGTGCGGGAGTCGACGGTCCACCTGAACGGCACGGTCCTGAGCGTCTCGCTGACCGGTGCTCCCGGGACAGCCGCCCCGCGCTCGCTCCGTGACACGGTCCTCTGGCCGCGCGTGCTCGGCACGATGACGGCGCTGGCCGACCGGGGGAGCGGCTACGCGATTGGCGCCGAGATCGCGGCGGAGGCGGCCGACGGCTCCGGCCCGGTCGTCGACTCGTTCGCCTCGTCGTCAATGGACTGCGGGGCCACGCCCGGCGCGGGCGGGACGACGCAGGCCGCCTTCGAGCACCTCCGCACGTCGATCCGGCCCGCGCATCCCGGCGAGAGCTTCGCCTTGAACGGCCTGACGGCGCCGGCCTGCCGGTGAGCCCCGCACACCATCAGCGGAGAAGGGGGTCCCTCCCCCCACCGAGGAGGCCCACCCTCCTCAGCTGATGGTGTGCGCGGCCCCGGTCAGTCCAGGTGCCGGAGGTAGCGCTGCGGGTCGCCGAGGAAGCCGCGCCAGGTCCGCACGAGGTCCAGGTCGTCGTACTCCGCGCGGCGCAGGCCCCACTCGCCCAGCTCGTAGAGGTCAGCGCCCGGCAGCGCCGCGAGCACCGGCGAGTGCGTCGAGAGGATCACCTGCGAGCCGCCCGCGACCAGCGAGCGCAGCTGGCCGATCAGCGCGAGGCAGCCCGAGACCGACAGTGCCGACTCCGGCTCGTCGAGCAGCCACAGCCCGCGGATCCGGGAGCGGTTCACCACGATGTCGAGGAACGACTCCCCGTGGGAGCGCTCGTGGTAGTCCGCGTCGCCGAGGCCGATGTCCTCGAGGTAGGTGAAGAAGCCGTGCATCGTCTCCGCGCGGAGGAAGAAGCCGCGCTTCGAGGCGCCCGCCCCGCGCACCAGCTGCAGCTGCTGAGAGGTCGGACTCCGAGACGCGGGTCGAGTGCATCGCGCCGGTGGAGCCGCCCTCGGCGTTCAGCCCGTAGGCGAGCGCGATCGCCTCGAGCAGCGTCGACTTGCCGGAGCCGTTCTCACCGGTGATCACGGAGACCGGGCCGAGGTCCCAGCCCTCGTCGAGCACCTGGCGCACCGGCGGCAGGGTCGAGGGCCAGACGACGTACTCGAGCGCGGACGGGTGCTTCTGCACCCGGCGCACGGGGAGGGAGGAGAACACCTGCACCCCCTCCGGTCGCGACGACCCGGCCAGTCAAGCACGGGCCCGCGGGAGCCGGCGGCTCAGACCGCCCAGCCCGCCTCCGCCAAAGCGAGCGCGGCATCGGCGCGCGGCGAGTACGGCAGGTCCTGATCCAGCACCACGCGGTAGTCGGTGTCGCCCGGGCCGACCCAGAGGATCGAGTCGTCCGCCCCGGCCCGGCCGACGGCGGCGCGCACGGCGAGCGCGGGCTCGGCGATCTCCTGCACCTCGCAGCGGCCGTCGCGGGCGCCGTCGAGCAGGGCGCGGCGGATCCGCGCCGGGTCCTCGGAGCGCGGGTGGTGGTCGGTGACGATCAGCAGGTCGGCCCGCTCGGCGGCCGCGCGGCCCATCGGCGCGCGCTTGCTCGGGTCGCGGTCGCCGTCCGCGCCGAGGATCACCAGCACCCGGCCCGGGGTGACCTCGCGGAGGGCGTCGACGGTGCGGGCGACCGAGTCGGGGGTGTGCGAGAAGTCGACGTAGAGCCGCGGCCCGGCCTCGCCGGAGACGAGCAGGGTGCGGCCCGGTACGGCGACGTCGATGCCGTCGGCGACGGCATGGGTGAGCGCGTCGCGGTCGTGGCCGGCTGTCGCGAGCATCACCAGCGCCAGCGCCGCGTTCGACGCCATGTGCCGGCCGATCAGCGGCACGGAGGTGGTGAGGGTCCAGCCGTCGGGCGCGGTCAGGCGGAACCGGGTCGCGTCGGCGCTCAGCGCGAGGACGTCCACCTGCCAGTCCGCCTCCGCGGTGGAGCCGACGGTGACGACCGGGACCTCCGCCTCCGCGGCGACCGTCCGGCCCTCCGGAGTGTCGACCACGACGACGCCGCGCCGGCTGCGCTCGGGGGTGAAGAGCCGCTGCTTCGCCCGGAGGTAGGCGCCGAGGTCGCCGAAGTCGTCCAGGTGGTCGTGGCTGAGGTTGGTGAAGCCGGCGACGTCGAAGACGAGGCCGTCGACGCGCGAGCGGATGAGCGCCTGCGCGCTGACCTCGATCGCCGCGGAGGCGACGCCGTCCTCGCGCATCCGAGCGAGGAGCGCGTGCAGCTCGGGTGCCTCGGGCGAGGTCAGGCGGCTGGCGACGACGGTGTCGCGGCTGCGGCGGTCCGCGGTCGAGCTGAGGCCGGAGGGCACGCCGAGCCGGCGCAGCACCGCGTCGAGCAGGTGCACGGTGCTGGTCTTGCCGTTGGTGCCGGTGACGCCGAGCAGCTCGGGCCGGTCGCGGTCGGTGCCGTAGACGCGGGCGGCGATCCCGCCGAGGGCGGCCCGCGGGTCCGGGGAGAGCAGCAACGGCAGGCCGCTCGCCCGCGCGGCCGCGAGCCCGGCCTCGTCGGTGAGCACGGCGACCGCTCCGGCCGCGGCGGCCTCGCCGGCGAAGTCGGCCCCGTGCCGGCGCCGGCCGGGCAGCGCCGCGAACAGGGCGCCGGGGGAGATCTCGCGGTGCGCGAGCGTGACGCTGCGGATCAGGACATCGCCGTCTCCGCTCGGCATCGACGCGTCGCCCAGCTCGCGCAGGGGGACGCCCGCGACGCGGCGGGGTTCGAGGAGCCGGAAGGTCGGCATGGGCCTGTCTCCTGGGGACGGACCGGTCCCGCGCGGAAGCGACCGCGCGGGACCGGAGGGGTCGTGCTACTTCGCGGTGGGGCCGTAGAACGAGGTGATCTCGTCCAGCTCCATCTCGGCCGTGGTCTGGATGAGCTTCAGCAGCTCGGGGTCCAGACCCGGCGAGAACTCCTCGAAGCGCTCCGGCGCGATCGTCGACGGCACGCCCTCGGGGGCCTGCTCGTTCGCCGAGAGGTCGGTTCCGTCGTTCGAGGGGGAGGCGCCGCGGAAGATCTTGCCCGCCTCGGACGCGCCCTCGAGGTCGAAGGTGAACTGCTTGCTCTGCAGGCCGAGGTCGACCAGCTTCTTCACCTCGGGGAACTTCTCGGCGTTTGTCTTCGGGATCGGCAGGGTCTTCTTCCAGTCGATGCCGAGGGTCTCCAGTGCCTTCGCGTAGCCGTTCTCGTGCGCCTGGTCGCGGACGATCAGGTACGCGATGGTCGAGCGAGCGGTCTTGTTCTGCGTCATCTCGTAGATGCGGCACTTCTGCAGCCGCCCGGTGGACTCGAGCATGAGGTTGTAGAGCAGGTCGAGCACGAGGTTGCCCGAGTTGTAGACGTAGCTGCCGCTCCACGGGTTGCCGACCGAGTCGACGGGCAGGGCGCCCTGCGCTCCGACGAGGTAGTGGTGGATGTTGCCCGTGTCGAGCGCGATGTTCAGCGGAGTCGCGCCGCCGGCACCCGGGGTGTCCAGCGGGTCGGTCGGCTTGCCCTGGTAGCGCGGCGAGCCGTCGAGCAGGCGCGAGATGGTCGTGCCGATCAGCTCGACGTGGCCGATCTCCTCGGTGCCGATGCCCTGGATCAGGTCGCGGTACGGCTTCGCGTCCGCGCCGCGGAAGTTCATCGCCTGGAAGAGGTACTGCATCATCGTGCGCATCTCGCCGAACTGCCCGCCGAGGCCCTCCTGCAGCGCGTTCGCGGCGGCCGGATCCGGCTCGTCCTGCTCGATGTCGTTGATGAGTCGTTGAACGTGGAAGTACACCATTGCCTCCAGAAGGATCGTCGGTGTTCCCACCCTCCGTCGCGCTGGGGGCGTTTGCAGAGCCCCTTGCCACCGAGGGGGTGCGCGTGCGACCCGGGCGGGCGCGTGGGGGCCGCGCCGTTCGAGGCGTGCGCGCAGGCGTGGTCCGTGCCGGGCGGGATCCGTGCCGGGCGCGCACGGGTGTGCCAGGCTCGGAGGATGAGCGAGCAGGCGCGCACGGCCCCGGGACCCGTCGACTCCCGGGCGCTCGCGAGTGCGGGCGCCGCCGTGCTCGGCGCGCTGCTCGTCGGGATCCCTCTGCTCGCCTCCGCGCTGGCGGTGGCCGCGATCGTGCTCGCGCTCGGAGCGCGCGAGCGCCTGCGCGCCGACGACCGGCTCCGCGGTGCCCGCGCGAGTCTCGTCGGCTTCGTGCTCGGGCTCGGGGTGCTCGCCGTGGCCTTCGGCCCGCTGGTGCTCGGGTGGGTGCTCGGGCTCTTCTCCTGAGGCCCTCGGCTACCGCTGCGCGAACGCCTCCCGGTACAGGCTCGTCAGCTCGGGGGAGTCGGCCGCGCTCAGCCCGCAGGTGAGGATCGTGTCGCCGTCGGCGGCGATCAGGTAGTCGACGCCCCGCTCGAAGACGATCGGGGCCCCGTCGACCGCGGACTCCGCCGCCTGGGTGACCGAGACGGCGTCGCCGACGTCGCCGGCGAAGCGGTCGATCACGCGCAGGGTGACGGTGCCGTCGTCGATCGAGGCGACCTCGGCGCGGAAGGCGAGCTGCGACGGCGCGAGCGCCTCGGCGGTGACCGGGGCGCAGATGTCCATCGGTCCGCCGGTCGCGGGCAGCCGCAGCGCGGAGGCGGAGCCGCCGGTGGTGACGCCGAGGGCGAAGGGGAGCAGGAGCGACGCGGCGGCGCCCACGGCGAGCGCGCCGACTCCGACGATCAGCCAGGGGGAGCGGCGGCGGTGGACGGCGGTGGGGTCGGAGTCGTGGGGCTCGGTGCCCGGCTCGCCCAGCGCCTGCCCGCCCGACGCCTGCGCGCCCATCGCCCGCTCCCGGTGCTCGGCGAGCTGCGCGCGGGTGAGCGGAGCGAGCCCCTCCGCCGGGTCGGTCGAGCGCACCAGCCGGCGCAGCTCCGAGTCCTCGATCGCGGTCATCGTGCTCCTCCTTCTGTCGTCGTCGGGTCTTCGGTGCGGCTCTCGTACAGTTCCGCGAAGCGCAGGCGCGCCCGGTGCAGCCGGATCGACGCCGCGTTCGGCGTGATCCCGAGGACCTCGCCGATCTGCCGGGCGTCGAGCTCCTCCCACGACCACAGCCGCAGCAGCTCCGCGTCCGACTCGCGCAGCCGCGAGAGCACGAAGCGCACGGCGTCGTCGGTGGCGGAGGGTCCGTCGGCGTCGCGCACGACCTGCGGGGGATCGACGACCGCGATCCGGTGGGTGAGCAGTACCTGGCGCCGCTGCATCCGGCGCGCGTTCTGCAGCTGCAGCCGGGCGACGCCGATCGACCAGGCGATCGGGTCGTCCTCCGGCACGTCGGCGACGCGGCGCCAGAGCACGGCGAGGGTGGCGGCGAGCACGTCGTCGGCGGTGGCCTCGTCGGTGCGGCGCCACAGGTAGCGGCGGACGGGTTCGGCGACCGCGCCGGCGAGCGCGGCGAAGCGGTCGGGACCCGCGAGGGGAGCTGGCATGTGCCTCATGCTCCCTCCTGTCCGGCACGCCCGCCGTTCTTTCACCGGCGCGCCGAACGCGCTCCCGGCTGCGTCACGGGAGGGCGCCGTCGCCCACCCGCCGCCTCGCTACTCTGGAGCGCCCCCTCCCCACCCCTTCCGCCGAGGAGCCCCATGCCCATCTGGTCCCTGCACGGCGACGGCCGCACCGTCGCGCCCGGAGCCGTCGTCGGCCCCGCCGAGCGGCTCAACTGGCCCGCGACCGTCGCGATCGGCATCCAGCACGTCGTCGCGATGTTCGGCGCGACCTTCCTCGTGCCCGTGCTCACCGGCTTCCCCGTCGCGACGACCCTGCTCTTCTCGGGGGTCGGCACGCTGCTGTTCCTCCTGATCACCCGCAACAAGCTGCCCAGCTACCTCGGCTCGAGCTTCGCGTTCATCGCCCCGGTCACCGCGGCGACGGCGGTCGGCGGCACGGGATCGGCGCTCGCCGGAGTCGTCGCCGTCGGCGTGCTGCTCGCGCTCGTCGGCTTCGTGGTGCAGTTCGCCGGGCTCGGCTGGATCGACCGCCTGATGCCCCCGGTGGTCTCCGGCGCGATCGTGGCACTGATCGGCTTCAACCTCGCCCCGACCGCCTGGTCGAGCTTCCAGCAGGCGCCGGTCACCGCGACGGTCACGCTCGCCGCGATCATCCTCGGCAGCGTCTTCTTCCGCGGCTTCCTCGGCCGCGTCTCGATCTTCGTCGGCGTCGTGATCGGCTACGTCGTCGCGCTGATCCGCCAGGAGATCGACTACTCCGCCGTCGCCGACGCCGCCTGGGTCGGCCTGCCGCCGTTCACCTTCCCCGACTTCGCCTCCGGATCCACGTGGTCGGGCATCGCGATGTTCCTGCCCGTCGTCCTCGTGCTCATCGCCGAGAACGTCGGCCACGTGCGCGGCGTCGCGACGATGACCGACTCCTCGGTCAACCAGCACACCGGCCGCGCCCTGATCGCCGACGGCATCGCCACCACCGTCTCCGGCGCGTTCGGCGGCTCGGGCACCACCACCTACGGCGAGAACATCGGCGTGATGGCCGCGACCCGCGTCTACTCCACCGCGGCCTACTGGGTGGCCGGCGTCACCGCCGTGCTGCTGAGCCTCTCGCCCAAGGTCGGCGCGGTCTTCAACTCGATCCCCGCGGGCGTCCTCGGCGGCGCGACCACCGCGCTCTACGGCCTCATCGGCGTGATCGGCATCAAGATCTGGATCGACAACCGCGTCGACTTCTCCCGCCCGGTCAACCAGTACACCGCCGCCGTCTCCCTCGTCATCGCGATCGCCGGCTTCTCCTTCAGCTCCGGCGGCTTCGAGCTCGGCGGCATCGTCCTCGGCGCGGCCGCGGCCCTCGTGATCTACCACCTCGGCAACGCCGTCGCCCGCTGGCGCCGCACCGGCGCCGACGACGGCGGCCCGCTGCCCCCCATCGGCCAGCTCGGCGGCGACCCCCAGCGCTGAGCCCGCTCCCGCTCCGATCCGTCACGAACGGTCGTCCGCCACGCACGCAGACGACCGTCTGCGCCGGACCACGTGCGCCGGTCATCCCGATTCGACACTTTCTGCTGGTTCCGCAGGCTCGAAACCACAGAAAGTGTCGAACCGCGCGCCGGATCCAGCCCGACACGTGCGGCCGGCGCTCGGACACGTCGGTCTCGATACGCCGCCGCGCGGCTACTCGACCAGCAGGGGTGGGTGCGTTCCACGAGTGGACGCGTTTCGGGCTCCAGCTGCCGCTCGGGACCCGAGAAGTGTCCAGTCGGTGACTCCGGGTGCGTCGAGTGGACGCGGAACGGGCGTACGGGCCTGCGCAGCGCCCGGTGCGCGTCCACTCGCATCGGCGGGCTCGCCCCGCGCTCAGGCCTCCAGGGCGTGCAGCGCCAGCTTCGCGTAGAGGTCCTCGAGGAGGAGGCGCGTGTCGACGTGGGTGTAGACGCGGAGGTCCGGGCCGTCGCCGGCGCGCGGGCCGTACTGGCCGTCGGGGGTGATCGAGGGGCGGGGGACCCGTGCGGTGCGGCTGGAGGAGGCGTCGGGCTCGAAGGCGGAGAGCAGGGCGGTCGCGAGGACGAGCGGGCTGTCGCCGAGGGCGTAGGTCTCCCCGAGGCTCAGACCGTGCGCGGCGCCCCTGCGGAAGACGCCGTCGAGGGCGTCGTAGAGGTGCCGGCCGAGCTCGCCTGCGGTGCGCATCCGCACGCGCAGCTCGGCGACGGAGGCGAGCGGCTGCCGGTACGCGTCGCGCGGGAAGTGCTCGATCGGCAGCGAGGACGCGAACACCTCCGCGGCGGCGGGCACGTCGATCAGCAGGTTGTACTCGATCGGCATCGCGCCGGGCGGAGGGACGGCCAGGCCGGGGTGCTCCGGCCCGCCGATCCAGACCAGCGTCATCTGCGACGCGATCGACGGCTCGAGGCGCAGCGCCGCCGCGACCTCGGTCAGCCCGGCACCGGCGCAGAGGTACAGCGGCCGCGGGTCGTCCCGCAGCGCCTCCGCGACGATCGCGCGCGCCGCCGCCGAGACACCAGCATCCGGAGCGTTCGACCCCGCGACCACCGGCACGTCCGGGCGCCCGCAGAGTCCGAGCACCTCGCGCGCCGCCGCCGCCGCGTTGTCGGCGGTCCGCTCGGAGGGATCGAACGGGTCGCCCGGCCGCAGCCGCGAGCCGACGACCAGCGCCAGCTCGACCGACTGCGACAGCGCGTGCTGCGCGAGCTGCACCAGTCCGTCCGGGTCGCCGGAGTAGTCGTTGTCCGAGATCACCCGCACCCGCGGCGGCACTGCGCCCACAACCGCCCCCGCGCCCCCGCTCACGAGACCACCCGCGTCAGCCGCACGGCCATGAACTGCCGCGCCGGCAGCTCCACCCGGAACGACCCGGAGAACACCCCGGGCACCCGCGAGACGGTCATCCCCCAGGTGTCGATCACGTCCACGATCCAGGAGTCGGAGGGGTCGCGCACGATCTGCCGGAACCGCGGCCGGTTGAAGCCGAAGTAGACCAGCTGCACGCCGCCGCCCCCGCCCCAGGGCGCGTCCCAGTCCGAGGGCAGCGGGTCGATCCGCCCGTCCGGCATCTCGGCGGTGATCCGGCGGAGGAAGGCGATGCGCGCCGGGCTGTCGCCGACCAGCTCGCCGCCCTTGGACCACCAGAGCTCCTCGCGGTCGTTGAGGTACGTCTCGCCGTGGCCGACGTAGCCGCCCCGCACCGCCCCCTCCCAGAACCGCCGGACCATCTCCTCGCCGGTGATGTTGCCCCAGCCCTGGTCGATGTCGCCCTCGTAGGCGCACTCGTCGATCACGACCGGCTTGCCCCACTGCTCGCGCCAGGCGTCGGTGTTCTCGGCGGTCCGGTACACGTCGATCCGCTGCACGCTCGCGTGCGTGATCCACGGCCGGGAGTAGTCGTAGAAGCCGAAGCAGTTGTGGATGGAGAGCAGGTGGCCCACGGGATCCTCGGCGACGACGAGCGCGGCGAGGCGCTCCCAGTCGTCGACGGTCTTCGACCAGAGCAGGTCGTACTCGTTGGCGAGCGACCACCAGACGTTCGGCGAGGCGGCCAGGCGGCGGACCACGTAGCGGGTGACGAGGTCGTCGGCCGCGCGGCCCATGTCCGAGAAGCCCCAGCGGTCGTAGGCGTGGAAGAGGATGACGTCGGCCTGAATGCCGAGCGCGTCGAGGTCCGCGACCCGCTCCTCCAGCCGGCGGAAGAACGCGGGCGCCGGCCGGTCGAAGTCCCAGCCGTCGCCGTCGCGCTCGAACGGGTACAGCTCCGGCTCGTTCGTGTTGTACAGGTACGCCTTCGGGAAGACGCAGTGCCGCACCTTGGTGAACGGCGCGTCGGCGAGTGTGGCGAGAGTCGCCTCCTGCAGCGCCTCGCTCTGGTGCGTCCAGGCGTACGCGGTCGTGCCGAGCGGCAGGTGCCGGGTGCCGTCCTCGTGCGCGAAGTGGAAGGTGTCGGCGACCCGCACCGGCCCGTGCGCGCCGGGCAGGGCGGCCTCGACGGTCACGGAGGCGGTGAGCCCGTCGAGCGAGCGCGCGGTGGACGCGGTGGACACGCTCCAGACGCCGGCGGCGGGAGGCAGGAACCGCACCCGGTACACCCCGTCGCCGTCGTAGAACCCGCCCGCCCGCACTGTCTCGGTCCCGAGCGAGAACTCCGCCGAGAACTCGACGTCCACGAACGGGTTGCCGTGCGCCGGCCCGTCGACGACGACCTCGGCCGGCGCCCACACGGTCCCCACCGCGACAGGTCGCACCGCGGCGGACGCGACAGCCACGTCCTCGCCCTCGTAATCGGAGCGCGGCAGCACGGCCACCCGCTCCGGCCGCGGCGCCGCGACTCCGGAGTCGTCGACCGCGTCGAGCGCCGCCCAGAACGACGCCTCGCGCTCGGGGTCCGCCTTCAGCAGCGGGTCCATCCCCACGACGAGTCCGACCGGAGCGGAGCGCAGCTGCACCAGCAGCGGCGAGTTGACGACGCCCGGTACGAAGCGGCGCACGACGTCGCCCGCCTCCCCGTGGTCGAGGACGGCGGCCAGGGTCGATTCGCGGGAGAAGCCCACGGTCACACCTCCACGGTGGTCAGGGTCTGCACGGTGCGCCGGAACTCGGCCTGCATGTCGAGGGCGTCGCGCTGCAGCAGCCACTGCACCTGCAGCCCGTCCATGGTCGCGATCACGCGGATCGCGGCGCTGCGCGGATCGACGCCCGGCACGAGCTGCCCGCGGGTCAGCATGTCGCCGAACGCGCCGGTGAACAGGTCGACGATGAAGCGGTAGCGCTTCGCGAAGTACTCGTGCGCCGGGTGGTCGGCGTGGGTCGCCTCCGCCGAGAGCACGCACTGCAGCTCGACGAGCCCCGGGATCTCGGTGTTGTAGGCGACGAGGTCGATCAGCGCGCGGACCGTGTCGATGCCGGGGACGGCGTCGCCGCTGGGCACCCGGACGATCGAGTGGTCGTCGCGGAGGGTGAGCACCGCCGAGAGCAGCTCCCACTTGTTGGCGAAGTGGTGCAGCACGCCGGCCTGGCTGAGCCCGACCTTCTCGGCGATCTCGCGGAGCGACGCGGCGTGGTAGCCGCTCGCCGAGAAGACCTCCAGGCCCGCGGCCACGATCTCGGCGCGCCGGGCGGCGGTCTTGGCGTACTGCCCGCGCGGTCGCCGCGGGGGAGAGGTGGGGAGTGCCATGAAGTGCCTCCAGGCGCATCGTTGCGAGGGGGCACGGAGCCTCCGGTGCGAGAAACCTAACCCTTCGAGGTTTCTTAGTCAAAAACCCGGCGCGGAGTCGGCTTTCGAAGACGCGCCGGTCGGAGCGCAGTTCCGAGGAGCCGACGCGATGTGAACGGTCACGAGAATCACGAAAACCTAACGGGCCGAAGTTTTTCTTCTCAAAACCTAGGGGTCATCTGTTTTTCGTGTTAGCTTCCTCGGCACCGGTTCATGGGAGAACCGGGAGAACCTGGAGACCGAAGATGTTCCGATGGAAGAGGCTGGCGGCCGCTGCGATCGCCGTCACCACGATGGTCGGCCTGACCAGCTGCGCGGCCGACTCCGGCGGCGGTGCCTCCGGCGGCTCGAGCGAGACGCTCACGCTGGGTGCGATCCAGACCCTGTCGACGTTCGCCGCGGCGGACTCGTACTGGGCCAACGAGTCGCCCTACATGCAGGCCGTCTACGACACGGTGCTGCGCGCCGAGCCCGACGGCACCATCACCGAGGGCCTCGCCTCCGAGTGGTCCTACAACGAGGACAACACCGTCCTCACCCTGACCATCCGCGACGGCGTGACCTTCTCCGACGGCTCGACGCTCGACGCCGACGCCGTCGCGCAGAACCTGATCCGCTTCCGCGACGGCAACTCGCCCGACACGAACAAGATGGCCGACCTCGCCGACGCCGTCGCGACCGACGCCTCGACCGTCACGGTGACCCTCAAGCAGGCCAACCCGACCTTCCTCTTCTACCTGACCCAGAACGCCGGCCTCGTCGAGGCGCCCTCCGCCTTCGAGTCGGCCGACATCCAGACCGTCCCCGTCGGCTCCGGCCCCTACGAGCTCGACGCGGCCAAGACCGTCATCGGCACCTCCTACGCCTTCACCAAGCGCGACGGCTACTGGGACGAGGACTCGGTCCACTACGACAACCTGAACATCAACGTCTACAGCGACTCCACCGCTCTGGTGAACGCGATCAAGGGCGGTCAGGTCAACGCGGCGAACACGGTCGACAACAACGACCTCAAGGAGATCGAGGCGTCGGGCTTCACCGTCAACGCCTTCGAGCTCAACTGGACCGGTCTGCTGCTGCTCGACCGCGACGGCACCATCGCGCCGGCCCTGAAGGACGTCCGCGTCCGCCAGGCCATCAACTACGCGTTCGACAAGGAGTCGCTGCTGAAGGCCATCGGCCAGGGCTACGGCACCCCGACCACGCAGATCTTCCCGACCTCCTCCGAGGGCTACGACGAGTCGCTCGACGACGACTACCCCTACGACCCCGAGAAGGCCAAGGAGCTGCTCGCCGAGGCCGGCTACCCGGACGGCTTCGAGCTGAACATGCCCTCGAGCTCGCTCGTCGGCTCCTCGACCTTCACGCTGATCCAGCAGCAGCTCTCCGAGGTCGGCATCACCGTCACCTACACCGACGCCGGCAACAACTTCATCGCCGACGTCCTCGCCCCGAAGTACGCCGCCACCTGGCTCACGCTGCAGCAGGACCCCGATTGGGCCCTGATCAACTTCGAGCTCAGCCCCAATGCGATCTTCAACCCCTTCAAGAACGCCGACCCCGAGCTCGAGACGCTGATCGAGGCCGTCCGCACCGCGGACGAGTCCGGCTACGCCGCCGCCGTCCAGGCCGTCAACGCCTACACGGTCGAGAACGCCTGGTTCGCCCCCTGGTACCGCCAGCAGTCGAGCTTCGTGACCGACGCGAACACGAAGGTCGAGACCCAGACGGGCAACGCCTACCCGTACCTCTGGAACATCACCCCGGCCTGATCCGGATCGGCGGGCGGGTCGGCTCCGGTCGACCCGCCCGCTCCCTCTCTCCGCGCGTCACCGATCCGCTGATCAGGCCCGCGCCCTCCTCCGTTCGAAGGACCACTGATGACCAGGTTCATCCTGCGACGCGTCGTCTCGGGGATCATCCTCGTGGTGCTGATCTCCGTCGTCGCCTACGCACTCCTCTATCTCGGCGGCGGCGACATCGCCCGCCGCATCCTCGGGCAGAACGCGACGCCGGAGGCCGTGGCCCAGCGGGCCGCGCAGCTCGGCCTCGACCAGCCGATCTGGTCGCAGTACCTCGGCTGGCTCGGCCACGCCGTGACCGGCGACCTCGGCAGCTCCTGGTTCACCGGGCAGGCGGTCACCACCGCCATCTCCACCCGCGTCACCGTCACGCTCTCCCTGGTCATCGGCGCCACGATCATCTCCGCGATCGTCGCGGTCGTGCTCGGCGTCTGGGCCGCGGTCCGCCGGGGCTGGGCGGACAAGCTCGTGCAGCTGGTGTCGATCCTCGGCTTCGCGATCCCCGGCTTCCTGATCGCGCTGGGCCTCGTCACCGTCTTCGCGATCAACCTCCGCTGGTTCAAGCCGACCGGCTACGTCAACCTCACCGACTCGTTCTCGGGCTGGATCGCCACGGTCACCCTGCCGATCATCGCCCTCGCGATCGGCGGCATCGCCGGTGTCGCCCAGCAGGTCCGCGGCTCCGTCATCGACGCCCTCCGCCAGGACTACGTGCGGACCCTGCGCTCGCGCGGCCTCCCGGCCAACCGGATCGTGTTCCAGCACGTGCTGCGCAACGCCGGCGGCCCCGCACTCGCCGTCCTCGCCGTGCAGTTCATCGGCCTCCTCGGCGGCGCCGTCATCGTCGAGCAGATCTTCGCGATCCCCGGTCTCGGCCAGGTCGCGGTCACCGCGACCACCCAGGGCGACATCCCGCTGGTGATGGGCCTCGTGCTCGTCACCGCGATCATCGTCGTCATCGTCAACCTGCTCATCGACCTGCTCCAGGGCTGGCTCAACCCGAAGGTGCGACTCTCATGACCGCCACGACTCCGCTGCCCGCCAGCACCCCGTCGGTCGGAGTGGAGGAGCGCGCCGCCCGCACGCACCTCTTCCGCCGCCTGCTGCACAACCCGGTCGGGCTCGTCTCGCTGGTCTTCCTCGCGATCGTCGTCCTCTCCGGGATCTTCGCGCCGCTGCTCGCCCCGGCCGACCCGAACCGCGCCTCGCTGCAGGACGTGCTCGCCGAGCCCGGCGCCGCGCACCTGCTCGGCGCCGACAGCGCGGGCCGCGACGTCCTCTCACGACTGCTCTTCGGCACCCAGTTCAGCCTCGCCGGCGCCCTGGTCGCGCTCGCCGTCGCCGTCGTCATTGGCGTGACCAGCGGACTGCTGGCCGGCTACTTCGGCGGCTGGTTCGACTCGGTCTCGGCCTGGACCTCCGGCCTCGTGATGGCGCTGCCCGGCTTCGTCGTCCTGCTGGCGGCCCGCGCCGTCATCGGCCCCTCGATGTGGCTCTCGATGGCCATCTTCGGCGTCCTGCTCTCGCCGGCCTTCCACCGGCTGGTCTACGCCTCCGTCACCGCGGTGCGCGGCGAGCTCTTCGTCGACGCGGCCCGGGTGTCCGGCCTCAGCAACGGCCGGATCATCGCGCGGCACATCCTCACCGTCGTCCGCGCTCCCGTCATCATCCAGGCCTCGCTCGTCGCCGGCATCGCGATCGCGATCCAGGCCGGACTCGAGTTCCTCGGCCTCGGCGACCTGTCGATCCCGACCTGGGGCTCGATGCTCAACGACGGCTTCTCCAACGTCTTCAACGCCCCGATCCTGATGCTCTGGCCGAGCCTCGCGATCGCGCTCACCTCCATCGCGCTGACCCTGCTGGGCAACGCGATGCGCGACGAGCTCGAGCGCAGCGCCTCCGGAGCCAAGCGCTCGAAGAAGCGCAAGTCCGCCTCGGCCCCCGCGACGGTGCCGACCAGCCTCTCCACGATCGGCATCCAGACGATGCTCGACGAAACCGCCGCGGCGCCGAAGACCGTCGTGCACGAGGAGGAGGCCGGCGCCCGCAGTGCCGAGGAGATCCTCCGCGTCACGAACCTCTCGGTCGGCTACGGCCAGAACGACGGCTCGGTCAAGACCGTGGTGCACGACGTGTCCCTCGCGGTCCGCCGCGGCGAGATCCACGGCCTGATCGGCGAGTCGGGCTCGGGCAAGACGCAGACCGCCTGGTCGGTGCTGCGCCTGCTGCCCGAGGGCGGCCGGATCACCGGCGGCTCGATCGTCTTCGACGGCAAGGACCTCGCGCACCTGTCGGAGAAGGAGATGACCAAGCTCCGCGGCAAGCGCATCGCGTACATCCCGCAGGAGCCGATGTCGAACCTCGACCCCTCCTTCACCATCGGCACGCAGCTCGTGCAGCCGATGCGGATCTGCCTCGGTCTCTCGAAGGCGGCGGCGAAGGAGCGGGCGCTCGGCCTGCTCGCCCGGGTCGGCATCCCGAACCCGCAGCGCACGTTCGACGCCTACCCGCACGAGGTCTCCGGCGGCATGGCCCAGCGCGTGCTGATCGCCGGCGCCGTCTCCTGCGACCCCGACCTGCTGATCGCCGACGAGCCGACCACCGCGCTCGACGTCACGGTGCAGGCCGAGGTGCTCGACCTGCTCCGCGAGCTGCAGTCGGAGCTGAACATGGGCATGATCCTCGTCACGCACAACTTCGGCGTCGTCGCCGACCTGTGCGACCGCGTCTCGGTCATGCGCGACGGCCGGATCGTCGAGACCGGGCCCGTGCGCTCGATCTTCGCCGACCCCCGCCACCCCTACACCCGCGCCCTGTTCGACGCGATCCTCGAGGAGGGGCCCGCCCGCGGACCCCTCGTCGCCACCACCGCCGTGAAGGAGTCGAGCCGATGAGCGCCGCACCCGCTGCACCGTCCGAGCTGCTGCTGGACGTCAAGGACGTCGTCGTCGAGTACCCGGGCAAGGGCTTCCGCGCGAAGCCGTTCCAGGCGCTCAAGGGCGTCTCGCTCGACATCCGCCCCGGCGAGACGGTCGGCCTGGTCGGCGAGTCCGGCTCGGGCAAGACCACCCTCGGCCGCGCGGTCCTGGGGCTCGCCCCGGTCACCGGCGGCGAGATCCTCTACAACGGGCGCGACATCGCGCACCTCGACCGGCGCCAGCGCCGCGGGCTCTCCTCCGAGATCCAGGTCGTCTTCCAGGACCCGTACACCTCGCTCAACCCGTCGCTGACGATCGAGCAGATCCTGGTGGAGCCGCTCACCGTGCGGAAGGTCGACGCGAAGGTCGCCTCGAAGCGGGTGCGCGAGCTGCTCGACCAGGTGGGCCTGCCCCAGTCGGCGGCCGACCGCCTGCCGCGCGAGTTCTCCGGCGGCCAGCGCCAGCGGATCGCGATCGCCCGGGCGCTCGCCCTCGAACCGCGGCTGATCGTCTGCGACGAGCCCGTCTCGGCGCTGGACCTCTCGACCCAGGCGCGCGTCCTCCACCTCTTCACCGAGATCCAGGAGCGCACCGGAGTCGCGTACCTCTTCGTCTCGCACGACCTCGCCGTCGTGCGGCACCTCTCGCACCGCGTCGCCGTGATGTACCACGGTGAGATCGTGGAGTGGGGCGACGGCGACCAGGTCACCTCCCGCCCGGAGCGCCCCTACACCCAGCGCCTCTTCCTGGCCGCCCCCGTCGCCGACCCCGTCCGCCAGGCCACCCGCCGCGAGGAGCGCCGCGCCTTCGTGGCCGCCCACCCCTGACGCCCCGACCCCTGGACGCGCTGCGCGTCCGTCCCCTCTCCGCGAGATGCCTCTTCGGTACGCCTCACCCGGCGTGTCGCGTACTCAAGTGGCATCTCGCGGAAGGGGCCGGGGCGGGGTGCACCGTCAGAAACCCACTACTGCTAGGTTTTGAGGGACGACGACGTCGCCTCCCGAGAGAGAAAGAGTCACCGTGACCGACACCTCCACTGCTCCCCGCATCCCGGCCGAGGGACCCGACGCCGACGCCCTGCTCACCGAGCTGATCGCGCGCCTCGACCTCGAGGAGAAGGTGCAGCTGCTCACCGGCCGCGACTTCTGGACCACCTGGCCGATCGAGAGGATCGGCCTGCGCCGCATGCTCGTCTCCGACGGCCCGTCGGGCGTCCGCGGCGAGGTCTGGGACGAGCGCTCGCCCTCGCTCAACCTGCCCTCCGCGACCGCGCTGTCCTCCTCCTGGGACCGCTCGATCGCCCGCCGCTACGGCGCCGCCGCCGCGGTCGAGGCGCGCCGCAAGGACGTCGACGTCGTCCTCGGCCCGACCATCAACCTGCACCGCTCCCCGCTCGGCGGCCGCCACTTCGAGGGCTTCAGCGAGGACCCGGTGCTCACCGCCGATCTCGCCGCCGCCTACGTGGCCGGCGTGCAGGAGAACGGCGTCGGCGCCACTCCCAAGCACTACATCGCCAACGACTCCGAGACCGACCGCTTCACCGTCGACGTCCGCGTCGGCGACCGCGCGCTCCGCGAGCTCTACCTGCTCGCCTTCGAGCGCGCGATCGTCGAGACCCGCGCTTGGCTCGTGATGAGCTCCTACAACTCGATCAACGGCACCACCGCCACCGAGAGCGACCTGCTGGAGACCCCGCTGAACAACGAGTGGGGCTTCGACGGCGTCGTCATCAGCGACTGGACCGCCGTGCGCTCGGTCGACAGCGCCCGCGCCGCGCAGGACCTCGTCATGCCCGGGCCCGACGGCCCCTGGGGGGCGGCGCTGGTCGTCGCCGTCCGCGCCGGAGAGATCGAGGAGTCGGTCATCGACCGCAAGGTCCGCCGCATCCTCCGCCTCGCCGCGCGCGTCGGCGCCCTCGAGGGCTTCGAGCCCGCCGTCGCCGAGCCCGTGCTCGTCGAGGACGGCCGCGCCTTCGCTCGCGAGGCCGCCGCGGCCGGCAGCGTGCTGCTGCGCAACTCCGGCGAGCTGCCGTGGGACGCCTCGTCGCTATCCTCCGTCGCCGTGATCGGCCACAACGCCCGCGAGGCGCGCACCCAGGGCGGCGGATCCGCGACCGTCCTCCCCGAGAAGGTCGTCACCCCGCTCGACGGCGTCCGCGCCGCGCTGCCGCACGCCCGCGTCGACTACGCCCTCGGCGCGGTCGTGCAGGACGGCGTCGCCCCGCTCGTCCTCGACACCATCACCAACCCCGTCACCGGCGAGCCCGGGCAGCGCGTCCGCTTCCTCGCCGAGGACGGCGCCGAGCTGTTCGTCGAGGACCGCCGCGCCACCTCGCTGGTCTGGTTCGGCGGCACCGCGCCGATCGCCGCCTCGGCCCGCGTCGAGTTCTCGACGATCCTCACCCCCGCCGCCGACGCGACCGTCCGCCTGGGCTTCGCCGTCGCCGGCACCGCCCGCGTCTACGTCGACGGCGCGCTCTTCCTCGAGGAGACCCTCGCCGCCGTCGGCTCCGACCTCGGCGCCGCGCTGCTCGCCCCGCCGTCGGTCTCCGCGCCGCTGACCGTCACCGCCGGCACTCCCGTCGACATCCGGATCGAGTACGACATCGTGCACGCGGAGGGCGACCTCGAGGGTGCGCTCGGCTTCACCTACGGCCTCGAGCCCGACGCCACCCCCGCCGACGAGCTGATCGCGGAGGCGGTGGCGCTCGCCCGCGACGCCGACGTCGCCCTCGTGGTCGTCGGCACCAACTCCGCGGTCGAGTCCGAGGGTTACGACCGCAGCTCGCTCGACCTGCCCGGCCAGCAGGACGCGCTCGTGCGCGCCGTCGCCGCCGTCAACCCGCGCACCGTCGTGGTCGTGAACGCCGGCGCCCCCGTGCTGCTGCCGTGGCGCGACGAGGTCGCGGCCGTGCTGGTCGGCTACTTCGGCGGGCAGGAGATGGGCGACGCGGTCGCCGACGTCCTGCTCGGCCGCGTCGAGCCCGGCGGACGCCTGCCCACCACCTGGCCGGTCGCCATCGAGGACGTCCCCGTCCTCTCCACGCTGCCCACCGACGGCGAGCTGCACTACGACGAGGGCATCCACATCGGCTACCGCGCCTGGCTGCGCAGCGAGGTCGAGCCGGCCTACGTCTTCGGCCACGGCCTCGGCTACACCTCGTTCGAGCTCGTGTCGGTCTCCTCGCCCGAGCCCGTCCGCGGCGGGGAGGACGTCGCGCTGCTCGTCGACGTCGTCAACACCGGCGAGCGCGCCGGCAAGGTGGTGCTCCAGGCCTACGCCGAGCGCCGCGACTCCGCCGTCGAGCGCCCGGTGCGCTGGCTGGTCGGCTTCGAGAGCGCGACGCTGGAGGCGGGCGCGAGCGCGCAGATCGCCGTCACCGTGCCGACGCGCCTCCTCGCCACCTGGAACGACGGCTGGGAGTACGAGGCCGGAGCGTTCACGATCCGCCTCGGCACCTCGCTCGAGGACGTCCCGCTGGTGACCGGGCTGGAGCTGCGCGCATGAGCGCGGCCGTCGTGCCGGGCGGAGTCGCGATCGGCGACGTCGGCGCCCCCTTCCCCAACCCGCTGATCCCCGGCTTCAACCCCGACCCGAGCATCGTCCGCGTCGACGGCGTCTGCCACCTGGTCACCTCGACGTTCGAGTACCTGCCGGGCATCCCCGTGTACCGCAGCACCGACTTCGAGACCTGGGAGCGCGTCGGCAACGTCGCGACCCGCGCCGAGCAGATCGGCGTGGAGGAGGTGCCCACCGGCCTCGGCGTCTGGGCGCCGACCATCCGCCATCACGACGGCCTCTTCCACGTCATCGTGTCGGTGCCCGCGGGAGTGGGCACCGTCGTCTTCACCGCGGCGGACCCGGCCGGGGAGTGGAGCGACGGCACCGTCCTGACCGATGCCGACGGCGGCCCCCTCCAGGGCATCGACCCGGACCTCGCCTGGGACGAGGACGGCACCGCGTTCGTCACCTACTCCGGCCTCATCCTGAGCGGCGAGGAGGCCGGCGCGCACCTCGGCATCCAGCAGGTGCGGGTCGACCTCGCGGCCGGCCGCATCCTGGAGGAGCCGCGCTCGCTCTGGTCGGGCACCGGCGGCGGCTTCCCGGAGGCGCCGCACCTGTACCGGCGCTCGGTCGACGGCCGGGACGTCTGGTACCTCCTCATCGCCGAGGGCGGCACGGAGCGCGGCCACGGCGTCTCGATCGCCCGCAGCGACTCCCCGATCGGCCCGTTCGAGACCGCGCCCGGCAACCCGTTCCTCACCGCCCGCGGCACCACCCGACCGGTGCAGAACACCGGCCACGGCGACCTGGTGGAGGGCCCCGACGGCGAGACCCTGCTCGTCCTGCTCGGTGTCCGCCCGCGCGGGGCGACCCGTGCCTTCTCGGCGCTCGGCCGTGAGACCTTCGTCACCCGCGTGACCTGGGCGGACGGCTGGCCGGTCGCCGAGCCCGTCGCGCTCGCGCCGCGCGGTCCGCTGCGCGACGACGTCGACTTCTCCGGTCCGCTCGACGCGGGCTGGATCGGTGTGCGCCGCCTGCCGACCGCGCTCGCCACCGTGGCGGACGGCCGGCTGTCGCTGCCGGGGGAGGGGCGCACCCTGCGGCACCCGCAGCCCACGTTCGTCGGCCGCCGCCAGCTCACCCAGACGATGCAGGCCTCGGTCGTCGTCGACGTCTCGGCCGGCGTCGGCGGACTCGCCGTCCGCTACGACGAGACGACGTTCGCGTCGGTCGAGGCGGAGTCGACCGGTTCCGGCACGCGGGTCACCGCCCGCGCAGTGATCCCGTCCTTCGAGCAGGAGTGGACCGCCGAGCTGCCCGAGGGCCCGGTGACGCTGATACTCGAGTCCGAGCGCGACGCCGGCGTCGGCTTCGGCCCCGGCCAGATGACGAGCGACTTCCTCGTCCTCCGCGCGGAGGCCGGCGGCGTCTCCCGCACCCTCGCCCGCATCGACGGCCGCTCCTTCACCGCCGAGACCGCCACCTCTTTCACCGGCCGCGTCCTCGGCCTCTACGCGACGACCGGCACCCCGGCCTTCACCGCCTACCGCTACGCAGGCACCGACGACTGATGCTGATCGAGTAGCCCGCGGGCGGGCGTATCGAGATCCCGCCCGCTCCCGGGTTGTACCACGTCTGCGTCCAGCCGCAACCACGTGAACTCCCAGGCGGCTCGCCTCTACCGTCGAGGGAGGCGACCGCAGCAGCGGCCTGCCGCACACCGAGTGAGACATCAAGGAGCACTACCGTGTCGCAGATCATCGAGACCGTCGACGTCAACGTCCCCGTGTCCGTCGCGTACAACCAGTGGACCCAGTTCGAGGAGTTCCCCAAGTTCCTCGACGAGGTCGAGTCGATCCAGCAGGTCACCGACGTGCTGACCGTCTGGAAGGTGAAGGTCGGCCCCGTCGAGCGCGAGTTCGAGGCCAACATCACCGAGCAGCACCCCGACGAGCGCGTCGCCTGGAACAGCACCGGCGGCGAGACCGACCACGCCGGCGTCGTCACCTTCCACAAGCTCTCGGACACCGAGACCCGCGTCACCGTGCAGCTCGACTGGGAGCCGAAGGGCTTCTTCGAGACCGTCGGCTCGCTCGTCGGAGCCGGCAGCCACGCGGTCAAGAAGGACCTGAAGAACTTCAAGGAGTACATCGAGTCCAAGGGCACGCCGGACGGCGCCTGGCGCGGCGACGTCGAGGCCTGAGCCCCGATGTCGGACGACAGCACCCCGGACACCGGGACTCCTGAGGACGGCGGCCTCGGCACCGAGGGCACCATCCCTGACTCCGAGGACGGGATCGCCCTGGGCGTCTCGGGCGACTCGCACTTCAACCCCGAGGAGGACGCCCCGAGCGACTCCGAGGGCGAGGCCGACGAGAAGTAGCAGCACGAACGGAAGGGCCGGAGGCGGTGACGCCCCCGGCCCTTCGTCGTCTCAGCGCCAGGCGCGAGCGTACTGCGGCGGCACGAGGCCGAGCGGAGCGCCGAGCTCGCGGGCCATCCGCGACGGCGCGTGCGGGTCGCGCAGCAGCTCGCGCGCCAGCAGCACCACGTCGGCGTCGCCGCCGGCCACCACGCCCTCGGCCTGCTCAGCCGTGGTGATCAGCCCGACCGCCCCGACGGGAGCGCCGGTCGCCCGGCCCACCTCGCGGGCGAACGGCACCTGGTAGAGCGGTGCCACCGGGATGTCGGTCCCCTTCACGAGTCCGCCGGTCGAGACGTCGAAGAGGTCGACGCCCTCGTCGCGCGCCCACTCCGAGACCGTGATCGTCTCCTCGAGCGTCCAGCCGCCCTCGGCCCAGTCGGTGGCCGAGAAGCGGACCAGCAGCGGCAGCTCGCCGATCTCGGCGCGCACGGCGCGGACGACCTCGAGCAGGAGCCGCGCACGGTTCTCGAGCACTCCGCCGTAGGCGTCCTCGCGGTGGTTGGAGAGCGGCGAGAGGAACTGGTGCAGCAGGTAGCCGTGCGCCGCGTGCAGCTCGATCACGTCGAAGCCCGCATCGACGGCGCGGCGGGCGGAGGCGCGGAACGCCTCGACGATCCCCGGCAGCTCCTCGGCGTCGAGCGCCCGCGGCGCCGCGTAGCCCTCGAACGCGACGGCGGAGGGGGCGACGCTCTCCCAGCCGCCCTCGTCGACGGGGACGGAGCCGCGCCCGCTCCACTCGCGGTACGTCGACGCCTTGCGGCCGGCGTGCGCGAGCTGGATGCCGGCGAGGGCGCCCTGCCCGTGCACGAAGTCGACGATCGGCGCCCAGGCCGCCTGCTGCGCGTCGTTCCAGAGCCCGGTGTCCCAGGGGCTGATCCGCCCCTCGGGGACGACGCCGGTCGCCTCGACGATCACGACCCCCGCCCCGCCGCGCGCGAGCGAGCCGAGGTGCACGAGGTGCCAGGGAGTCGGGACGCCGTCCTGCGCCTCCACCGAGTACTGGCACATCGGCGCGGCCCAGACGCGGTTGCGCGCGGTGCGCGAGCGGAGGGTCAGCGGCTGGAAGAGGGCGGGCGAGTCGGTCGGGGTGTCAGTCGTGTCGGTCACTCCAGGCCCAACCGACGGAGCGGCCCGACTATGCCCGCGGACGTCCGGTGCGGCCCCGCTGTCGCTCAGCGCGGCCAGCTCGACCCCGGCGCCTCCTGCCAGACCGAGCTCGGCGGCGCGAGCGACTCCAGCTCCTCGAAGAGCGCGTCGGGGATGTCGAGCGCGTCGTCCGCGACGAACGCGTCGTAGTGCTCGGCGGTCGTCGCGCCGACCACCGTCGTCGTCACGCGCGGGTCGCGGGTGGAGAACTGCAGCGCCGCGGCCGCCAGCGGCACTCCGGCCCGCTCGCAGGCCTGGCCCATCGCGGCGACGGCCTCGACGATCTCCTGCGGCGCGGGCGCGTAGGCGTAGGAGCGCACCGGCTCCGGCCAGCGCGCGAGCGCCCCGCCGCCGTAGACGGCCGCGTTCACGACGACGACGCCGCGCTCGACGGAGGCGTCGATCAGCTCCTCGGAGGAGCGGTCGACCAGCGTGAAGCGGTTGTGCGTGATGACCGCGTCGAACAGCCCGGTGTCGACGTAGTGTCGCAGCATCGGCGCCGGCCCGCCCGAGATGCCGATCGAGAGCGCGACGCCCGCCTCCTTCATCGCGACGAGCGCGCGCACCGGACCGTCCTCGGCGAAGGCCTCGTCGTAGGAGATGCGCTCCGGGTCGTGCAGGTAGAGCAGCGGCAGGACGTCCATGCCCAGGCGCTCGCGGCTCTCGTCGAGGCTGCGGCGCATCCGCTCGGCGGAGTAGCTGCCCGTCTCGGGGTCGCGGTCGAGCTTCGTGACGACGGTGACCCCCTCCGGGACCCCGCCGCGCGCCCGCAGCGCCTCGCCGATCAGCCGCTCGCTGTGCCCGCGCGCGTACTCGTTCGAGGTGTCGATCACCGAGACGGGGCGGCCGGCGCCGGAGTCGAGCACGCGCTCGAGCGCGGGGACGGTGCCGAGCGAGCCGACGCGGTCGGGGTTCCAGGAGGTGCCGAGGGTGAGCCGGGTCACCGTGGCGCCCGACGGGCCGAAGGGACGGAGCGCGGAGGGCTGAGAGGTCATCCCGTCAGCCTGGCAGCCGGAGTGCTCAGTGCACCAGGGCGTCAGTGCACCAGCGTGCTCAGCCACACCACGACGAACCCGAGGAGCGTCGTGACGAGCGTGCTGAGCAGTCGGCGCCGCCACGAGCTGCCGCGCCGCGCCGACATCAGGTAGCCGAGCGCGGCGAGGATCGCCACGCCCGCGCCGAGCGCCAGGTAGTACGCCGTCCACTCGTCCAGCACGCCGAGCGGGCCGAGCGCGAGCAGCAGCGCCGGCACGACCATCGCGGCGATCATCCCGATCGAGTGCCGAGCGGTGTCGCGCACAGCGGCGAGCACGGAGCGCGGAGTCGGATCCGACTCGGGGAGGCGGGCGATCGTCCCGGAGTACAGGTGCGCGATCCAGAACACGGTCACCGAGCCGAGAAGGAAGAGCAGGACGTCGAGGTCTGTGTCCTCGTTCCAGCCGACGGCGATCAGCGTGAGCGAGAGCACCGTGCCGTAGATCGCGCCCTCGGTGCGCATCACGGCGCCGAGTGCGCCGACGGCGACGACCGCGCCGGTGCGCGTGGTCACGATCCGCCGCTGCGGCGGGGCCTGCTCGAGGGTCGGGGAGTCGTCGGGATCCATGGAGCTCGGCCTTCCGTCGGGCGCGGGCGACCGGCGGCGGACCGGTCTGACCACACCCTAGGGCCTGTCGGACACGATCCCGCGTGCTCGCGACGGCGGTCCCGCGTCCGGCGGGCCCTAGCGGCGCGCCTGAGCCCGCGGTCGCGTCTTCAGCGGCACGGGCGGCAGGTCGGCGAGGGCCGGAGCGACGAAGCCCGAGACGTCGGAGTAGTGCTCCTCCTCGCCCGCGCGGACGAACGACCAGCACTTCAGTGACGCGGGGCGGTCGCGCAACGGCAGGGGGCTCGCCTCGATGACCAGCGCGCCGTCACCGCGGAAGACCACTCGGGCGGGCACGCCGCGGCGGCGCCCGTCGATCGTGTGGCTCGCGGTGGGGCGGAGCACGCCGTCGCGGCTGTCGAGGCCCACGGAGAGGACGGAGCGGAAGTCGTCCGAGGCCGCGCCCATCCCGATCAGGAAGTCGGGGCCGGTGTCGCGGAGCACGAACACGACGTCGAGCCCCTTCTCGTGCCGCAGGGCGTAGGTCGCGGCCAGCATCCCCTTGCCGAACGAGGCGGCGCGCGCAGCGGCGTCCTCGTGATGGGTTCGAGCTTCCTGCTCGCGCATGCGGCACTCCTTCGGGTCCCCTTCACCGTAGAGGAGAGCCGCCCTATGATCGCCCCGTGCCTCGCATCCCGGACAGCGTCCCCACGCCCGCGCTCGTGCTCGACGAGGCGATCCTCGACCGCAACATCGCGGCCACCGCCCGCTCGGCCCGCGACCGCGGCGTCGCGCTGCGCCCGCACGCCAAGACGCACAAGTCGATCGAGATCGCCCGGCGGCAGCTGGCGGCCGGCGCGGTCGGCCTCACCGTCGCGACGGTGTCCGAGGCGGAGGTGTTCGCGGCCGGCGGCGTCGAGGACCTCTTCATCGCCTACCCGCTCTGGCTCGACGCCGAGCGCGCCGCCCGCCTCCGCGGGGTGCTCGAGCGGGCGCGGGTCCGGGTCGGCGCCGACTCCGCGGAGTCGGCGCGCCGTCTCGCCGCCGCGATCCCGGCGGGGCTCGAGGTCGTCGTCGAGGTCGACTCCGGCCACCACCGCAGCGGAGTGCCGCCGCAGGAGGCCGGCGCGGTCGCTGCCGCCGCGGTCGAGGCGGGGCTCGACGTCGTGGGCGTCTTCACCTTCCCCGGCCACAGCTACGCCCTCGACGGCCGCCGCGCCGCGGCCCGCGACGAGGCCGCCGCGCTGACGGCCGCCGCCGCCTCGCTCGCCGACGCCGGGGTCACGGCCCGCGTGATCAGCGGAGGCTCCACTCCGTCCCTCGAGTTCGCCGACACGGGCGTCCTCACCGAGCTGCGCCCGGGCGTCTCGGCCCTCGGCGACGCGCAGCAGTGGGAGATCGGCACCATCGGCCCGGAGTCGATCGCCGTCACCGTGCTCGCGACGATCGTCGCCCGCCGCGACGACCACCTGATCGCCGACGCGGGCAGCAAGGTGCTCTCCTCCGACCGCGGCGCCACCTCGACCGGCTTCGGCCGCCTGCTCGAGCACCCGGAGGCCCGCATCACCGTCCTCTCGGAGCACCACGCCACGATCACCGGCGTCGACCTGCCGCTCGGCACCCGGATCCGCATCGCCCCCAACCACGTCTGCGTCGCCGTCAACCTCGCTGACGACTACCGCGTCCTCCTCGCCGACGGCACCACCGCCACCTGGCCGGTCGACGCCCGCGGCCGCAACACGTAGCCGTTCCCTGCTGATCGAGTAGCCCGCGGAGCGGGCGTCTCGAGATCCACCAGGTCAGCGCCGCGGCACCCGCAGCCCGACCACCGCGGTCAGCCCGAGCAGCAGGAACGCCGAGGCGAACGCGGCCGTCGGCGACGCGGCGTCCGCGAGCGCCCCCGCGAGCAGCGGCCCGACGACACCGCCGAGGTCCGACGCCGCCTGGAAGAACGACACCGGCTTGCCGCCGCGCTCACCCGCCGCGTCGCCCACGAGCGCGCCCGGCGCCGTCCCCATGAACGCCGCCGCCGCTCCGTACACGCAGAGCAGCGCGATCAGCAGCCACAGCTCGTGCACCAGCGGCATCGCCAGCATCGCGACGGCCGCGACGGCGAACCCGCCGATCAGCGCGGGCCGCCGCCCGACCGTGTCGACGAAGCGCCCGGCCGGCGCGAGCGCGATGGTCTGCACCACCGCTGCGATGGCGAACGCGATGCCCGTCCAGGCCGGCTCGTCGCCCAGTCCCTCGACGACGAGCACCGGCACGAGCGTCGCCCGGACGCCCATCGCCGACCAGCCGAGCGCGAAGTTCGCGAGCACGGCGCTCTGGTAGCGCGGATCGCGGGCGACCTCCCGCATCGGCTTCGGCGCCGCGACGGCCGCTTTCGCCTCCGCGTCCCGGTCCGGCCGCTGCAGGAGCACCAGCCCGACCAGCCCGGCGATCGCGAGCGTCCCCGCGTAGAAGAAGAAGGGAGCGGTCAGCGAGATCGCCGTCAGCACGCCGCCGACGGCCGGTCCCGCCATGCCGCCGAGCAGGAACCCGCCCTGGTAGAAGCCGATCGACCGGCCCCGCCGCTCCGGATCCGCCGTCCGCAGCAGCAGCGTCATCGCGGCGACCGAGAACATCGCGGAGCCGATCCCGCCCGCCCCGCGCAGCAGCAGCAGGTGCGCGTAGTCGCCGGCGAGCCCGACGAGCGCGCTGGACACCGCCACGATCCCGATGCCGACGGCCAGCACGATGCGCTCGCCCACCCGGTCGACCAGCGGCCCGACGAAAGGATTCGCGACCAGCCGCATCAGCGCGAACGCCGACACCACCGCGCCGACCTCGACGTAGCCGACCCCGAAGCTCCGCACGTACACCGGCAGCACCGGCACGACGACGCCGAACCCCAGCATCACGAAGAAGGCGACGATCCCGAGGACCTTCACATCGCGGGGGAGCCGCGCCCCGGGTTCACGGTTCTTCCACGGAGCACGCACCCACCGACGCTACCCCGTGCGTCCGACGCCGTGCAGCGCGTGTTCTGCGCCGATCAGAGCAAAAGCTTTCTCCCCGACAACTCTCGCCCTACTGTGTCAGCTGTGAGTGAAGCTCACGAATGACATCTCAAGAGCAAGATAGGACCGAGGCTGACATGACTACAAGTAATACGTTTTCTCCTTCGATTGCGACCAGGGCGTTCTCCATTGCCGCAATCGGTTTGGCGTGCCTTGCGGGAGCGCCCGCGGCAGCTGCTTCTCCAGACCCGCTCTCCGCACCGTCAATTGCGTACAAGCCGGTAGGGCCGAAGAAACTGACGGTCGCACCGGGTTCGTACAACCGCAACAAGTTGTGCGAATACGAGTACCAGGGCCGATGTGTTACCTGGTACACGGGGGAGTCGACCTGCTACCACATTTTCGAGACATCCCAGCCGGACCATCGGAAGAAGGCGTGCACGATCTGGATTGCGACCGGCCATATGTACGTCGAGGGATGAACTCTCTTGGCTCGAGTCCGATCTCTACGAACGATATCGCTCGCGATCCCTGTCCTTCTGGCGAGCGGTTGCGCGATTCCGGGGCAAGTACAGGACCCGGCTTTCTGTCCTCCGGTCGAGGACTCGTGGAACGCCTTCCTGGCAGATCCCGTGCCACAGAGGCGAGAGGAGGTCGAGATCGCTCTCGACGCGTTGCAGTACGAGAACTCCACATCGACCGCCGCAGACGCGGCACGGCTCGCGAAGTTGGCGCTCCTCACTGATCTGGCGCGGACACCTGCTCGCAGTCCGTCCTTCTGGAACGCCCTCGACCTGATCGCCCGCGAGTGCGCCGCGGCCGGCGTCGACCTCTCCTTCGACGGCCACGGCGAGCCGCTGCCCGCCGTCGGCTGACGCGCCCAGGAATGCCAGGCCGGGACGCGCGTTGTCCTCAGGGATGACTTCCGCAGCAGACCCGTCCACCGTCCCCACTCCCGAGGTCCCCACTCCCGAGCAGCGCGCCCTCGTGGTCGGCGCCACCGGCATCGGCGGCTCCGCCCTCGTCGACCTGCTCACCGAGCGCGGCTGGCCCGTGACCGCCCTGTCCCGCCGGCCGATCGCCGAGCGCCCCGGCGTCATCCCGCTCTCCGCGGACCTCCGCTCGGCCGACGACCTCGCCCGCGTGCTCGCCGACGAGAAGCCGACCCACGTCTTCTTCACCGCCTGGTCGCGCCAGGCCACGGAGGAGGAGAACATCGCCGTCAACGGCGGCATGGTCCGCGACCTCCTCGCCGCGCTCTCGCACGCGCCGCTCCAGCACGTCGCGCTGGTCACCGGCCTCAAGCACTACCTCGGCCCGTTCGAGGCCTACGGCCAGGGCGCGATGCCCGACACCCCGTTCCACGAGGAGGAGGAGCGCCTCGACGCGCCCAACTTCTACTACGCGCAGGAGGACGAGCTCTTCGCCGCCGCCGAGCGCGACCGCTTCACCTGGTCGGTGCACCGCTCGCACACCGTGATCGGCCACGCGGTCGGCAACGCGATGAACATGGGCCTCACCCTCGCCGTCGCCGCGTCGATCCACCGCGCGCAGGGCACGCCGTTCGTCTTCCCCGGCTCGCTCACCCAGTGGAACGGCCTCACCGACATGACCGACTCCACCGTCCTCGCCGAGCAGATGCTCTGGGCGTCGACGAGCGAGGCGGGCCGCGACGAGGCGTTCAACGTCGTCAACGGCGACGTCTTCCGCTGGCGCTGGATGTGGTCGCGGATCGCCGAGCACTTCGGCGTCGAGCCCGTCGGTCCCGGCGAGGAGCCGCAGCCGCTCGAGCAGCAGATGGCCGGCGCCGACGACGTCTGGCAGCGCCTCGTCCGCGAGCACGACCTGATCGAGCCCGACCTCGAGCGCGTCGCCTCCTGGTGGCACACCGACGCCGATCTCGGCCGGCAGATCGAGGTGGTCACCGACATCAGCAAGTCGCGCCTGGCCGGCTTCGGCGTGCACCACCGCACGGTCGACTCCTTCACGGCCCTGTTCGACCGCTATCGCGCGGAGCGCCTGATCCCGTAGGCGCGCGGTAGGGGGTCGGCGGCCCCGTCCGGTCGCCGACCCGTCGCCCCGCGGACACCCGGCCGACACCCTGCGTCCCCCCGCGCTGCCTAGCGTCACGGCATGGCGGCGGCGGGGTACGGACGGGTGGGCACCCGGTGATCGAGCGGGTGGACCCGTTCCTCGGCACCGAGGCGACACAGCTCCCCGACGCGACCGGGCTGGCGGCGACCTGGTGGTCACCGAAGCCGCAGATCGGCAACACGCACCCGGGCGCGACCTTCCCGCTCGGGATGGTGTCCGCGTGCTCCTACTCCGGCGCCTACCCCACCGGCTACGGCCGCTACGACCTGGCGCTCGAGGGGGTCCCGCCGACGATCCAGGACGGCCTCGTCGCCTCCGGCTTCACGCACTTCCAGCAGTCCGGCACCGGCGCGATCCGCAAGTACTACAACTACCTCCGCGTCACGCCGATGCTCGAGCCGCTCGACGAGCTCGGCCGCAGCTGGGCGATCGAGGACGAGGTCGCCGAGCCCGGCTACTACGCCGCGACCCTCTCCTCCGGGATCCGCGCCGAGCTGACCGTCGGGCCCGCCTCGGTCGTGCACCGCTACACCTTCCCCGAGCACCGCAGCGCCCGCGTGGTCGTCGACCTCTCGCTCGGCGGCCTCGCGATCCCGTCCGGAGCGACGATCCCGCTCCGCGCGAAGCTGCACTCGATCTCGCCGGGGGTCGCCGCCGGCGAGGTCGTGATGGAGGGCGCGCCGCTCGCCGTCCACCTCGAGTGCGACGCCCTGCAATGGCGGCAGATGCTCTGGTACGACCGGCGGCTGATGCCCGGCGGCACCCGGCTCGACTTCGACCACATCCGCCCGACGACCCTGCGCCCGTTCGGACTGATGTGGGCCGGACCGAGCACGGCCGGGCAGACCGTCGAGCTGCGGATGGGCTTCTCCCTCCGCGGCACCGACCGCGCCCGCGAGAACCTGCACCGCGACGTCCCGGCCACGATCGGCGGCTTCGACCAGCGCCGCGACCGCACCCGCAAGACCTGGCGGAAGCGCCTGCGCACCGTCGCCGTGGACACCCCCTCGACCGAGCGCGAGACCGTGTTCGCCACGGCGCTCTACCACTCGCTGATCAAGCCGTGCCTGGCGCCGGACGAGAGCCCGTTCTGGCCGAGCGACGGCCCGTTCGTCTTCGACCTCAGCACGATGTGGGACATCTACCGCACTCAGCTCCCGCTGCTCACCGCGCTCGTCCCCGAGCGCGCGGTCGAGGTCGGCGCGGCGCTGCTCACCATCTGCGAGGAGGAGGGCAACTTCCCGATCGGCTACCGGATGGCCAAGGGCAGCGACCGCTTCTCCCGCCAGGGCAGCGCCCTCGCGCACACCTTCCTCGCCGACCTCTGCCGCCTCGGCCTGCCCGGCATCGACTGGGAGGCGGCCCTCGTGCACATGGGCGAGGACCTCAAGCGCACCTACGGCGAGGAGTTCCTGGCGGCGGGGGAGGCGCACCCGATCAGCCACACCCTCGACCTCGCGCACGGCTACTGGTGCACCGCGGTCGTGGCGCGGCACGTCGGCGACCACGTCCTCGCCGACCAGCTCGAGGAGCGAGCCGCCCAGTGGGTGAACGCCTACGACCTGCGCTCGGGCCTGCTCAAGGACTCGACCTACTACGAGGGCACCAGGCACAACTACTCCTTCCGCCTGCTGCACGACATGGCCGGCCGCATCGCGATCAGCGGCGGCGACGACGCCTTCGTCGTGCAGCTGGACGAGTTCTTCGGCTACGGCGCCGAGCCCGTCGTGCAGCCGGGACTGCGCCCGGACCGCGCCGAGATGCTCGCGGGCTCGGCCCTCGGCCGCTTCGAGGGGCTGAACAACGAGCCCGACATGGACGCACCCTGGGCGTACCACTACGCGGGCCGCCCCGACCGCACGGCCGAGGTCGTGCACGGGGTGCTGCACCAGCGCTTCGGCGCCGGCCGCGGCGGCCTGCCCGGCAACGACGACTCCGGGGGTCTGAGCTCCTGGTACGTCTGGGCGAGCCTCGGGCTCTTCCCGGTCGCCGGCCAGGGCCTGCTCCTGGTCAACGCGCCCGCCTTCGCCCGCGCCTCGCTCGCGATCGGCGGCGCGGACGTCGAGATCCGCACCACCGGCTTCATCGAGCCGGTGCCGGGCGGACCCGTCCAGTACGTGCAGCGGGCGGAGCTGAACGGCGCACCGCTCGAGGCGAGCTGGATCACCGCCGCCGAGCTGCACCGCGGCGGCGAGCTGACGCTGCACCTCGGCGCCGAGCCCGTCGCCTGGGGGAGCGCCCCCGAGCACCGGCCGCCGTCGTTCCCGCACCGCTGACCACCCGCACCGCCGACCACCCGCACGCCGCACCCGCCACCCGCACCGACCACCCGCACCCAGCATTCAGGAGGAGCCCCATGGACCAGAGCACGCACGCCCACACCGTGCAGAACCGACTCGTCATCGTGGTCCGCGCGGATCCGGTGATCTGCGGGCACTCGGTCGAGGCCCGCAACCTCGCCGAGACCGCCCTCGAGCGCGGCTTCGACGAGGTGCGCATCGTCACCTGGCCGATCGAGCGCCTCCAGGCCGCCGGCCTCCCGCTCAAGCCGCTCGACGCGGTCCTCCCCTACAGCGACGGCATCATCGTCGAGCGACCGGAGCCCGTCGGCGACTACAAGGTGCCGGACGGCCGCTTCCTCGCCGGCATGGTCGGCCGCCTGGTCGAGCTGTTCACCGACGGCGTGCCCACCGTCTGCCTCTCCCTCTACCTCAGCCCGCACACCCTCGCGGTGGCGGACGCCCTGCGCGCCGCCTGGAGCACCGGCCTCCCGGTCGACGTCACGACGGTCGCCGAGGCGGTCGGCTCCGACGTCACGAACGTCGTCCGCCGGGCGGTCGAGGAGGGCCGGCTCGGCGCCGCCGCGCACATCTTCGCCTCGTACCTGTCGCAGGACCACTGCGTCGCCGTCTCCGAGTACACCCGCGACCTGATCGTCGAGGAGGCCGAGCGGATCGACGCCGTCCACGGCACCCGGTTCGCCGAGCAGTGCCGCGCGCGCATCGAGATCTCCTACCCGGCGATCGACTCCGACGCCTACACCGGACTCGATCCCGCCGTGGTCGACGAGGTCGTGCGCGCCCGCGGCCTCCGCACCGACGGCTACGTGCTCTTCCTCTCCCGACTGACGGAGGCGAAGGGGGTCGAGGACCTGATCGCCGGCTACGAGCGCAGCGGCGTCCACGCCGACCGCGAGCTCGTGATCGCCGGACGCGGACCGCAGGAGGCGGAGCTGCGCCGCCTCGCGGCCGCCTCGCCGCTGGCGCACCGCATCCGCTTCCTCGATGACGTCGGCGACGCCGAGAAGCCCTACCTGATGGCCGGCTGCTCGGCGTTCGTGCTGCCGAGCAAGCCGCGCCCGGAGTTCGTCGAGACGTTCGGCATCGCGCTCGCCGAGAAGATGCTCGCGGGCGGCGGCCCCGTCATCACCACGCTCACCGGCGGGATCGGCGAGGCCGTCGGCGAGCACGCGTTCATCACCCCGGTCGAGGATCCGGACACGATCGCCGCGCTGCTGGACCACGTGGTGCTCGAGCTGACGGCGGAGGATCGGGCGCAGCGCGCGACGGCCGCGCGCGAGTACGCCCTGCAGTTCGACCGGCGGCGGGTCTTCGACCGGCTGTTCGCAGGGATCCCGCGACCGGCGCGCGCCGAGCAGGCCGCCTAGCGAGCAGGCCGCCCAGCGTGCAGGCCGCCCAGCGTGCAAGGCCGCCCGGCGTGCAGGCCGCCTAGATCGAGTCGCCCTGGGCGACCGCGAGGCGGTACCGCACGAAGCGGAGGGTGAACGTGTGCCGGTCGCCGCTGCGGATCCGCTCCGCGAGCACGCGGATCCCGAGGACGGCGACGACGCGCCACCACTCCAGATCGTCCGAGACGACGGCGGTGAACTCGTCGCCGGGCCGCACCTCGTGGACCCCGGCTGAGGCGCGCGGGGCGATGGTCGTGTCGATCGTCATGTCGCCGACTCCTGTCGGCGGGCCTCGCGGAGACGCTTCGGGTGCGCCGCGCACCCGGACGCCGGGCCCACGAGAGGGGGGCTCGCTACCCGGCGTCCGGTCATGCGTGCGGCCACGGGGTCGAGCCCGCCGGAACGAACCCGGACCGCCCTCGAAGTGTAGGCCTGTCAGTCAGGGGTGGCGCGGGATGTCCAGCCCTTGCGAGAGAGTTCGGAGAGTCCGACAGTCATCGGAGAAGTGGGCGGCGAACCGCGGAACCACGGGTCAGGCGGCGGGCTCCGCGCGCCGCAGCGGCACGGCGGCGGCGCCGACCGGCTCGGGAACGATGCGCAGACCGGCGCCGCTGTTGGCGCGTTCCATCAGGGCCTCGATCCACTCGGGGTTGATGGTGGGCTGGCGGCTGCCCTTGAAGTCGAACTGGATCGGGATGGTCGGGTGCATCCAGACGCCGCGGCGCCCGGTCCCCGCGTTCGGGCTGGCGTCGAGCGTCAGGAGGAAGCGCTCGTCCCGGCGGAACTTGTTGATGATCACGATCTGCAGGTGAGCCAGAGTCCGGTCGTCGACCTCGATGGCCGCCGGAGGAGTGCCGTACATGATGCTGCCCATGGTCTTCTCCCTGTCGCACGTCGAACAGGATGGGTGCACCCTGTCGCTAGACAGACTCTCTACTAGTTTGACTAACCATGTCAAGCCGGCCGGATGAACGATCGGTGACGCGGAGGGCGCGACGGAGAGGCGGGCCGTGCCCGCGAGTCGGGAGGCCGCTCAGGCGCGGCGTCGCTCGACCGTGAGCTCGGGCGCGACGTCGTCATCGAGGTCCTCGAGGCCGTCGCCGGGCGCCTCGACGATCTCGCGCACGGTCTGCAGGAAGCGGACCACTGCGCTCGCCTCCTCGGGGGAGAGCCGCTCGGCCGCCTCCAGCATCCGCTGGTTCATGTCGTCCAGCGTCTCGCGGACCTCGCGGTGCGAGGTGGGGGTGGCGACGATGCGGATCGCGCGCCGGTCGCTGGGGTGCGGCTGCCGGACGACGTGCCCGCTCTTGACCAGCCGGTCGATGAGAACGGTCGTCGAGGCGGAGGAGATGCCGAGGTAGGCGGCGAGGTCCTTGGGGCTGACGTGCTGGCCCCCCTGCTGGCGGCGCATGAGGAACTGCACGGCGAGGAGGTCGTTCTCGCCCATCCCCATCGATCCGCGGGTCCGCCGGCGCATCGCGCTCTCGGCGGTCCGGAACGCGCGCATCGCGCCGAGGACCTCGGCGGCGCCGGGCGCGCTCGCAGTGCCCGGGTGCCGAACGGCAGCCGGTCGAGTCAGCGCGACCTCATCCATGCACCACAGCTTAGACAGTCATGTAGCAAGAAGATCTAGTCATGTACAACCCCGTCCTGGTGCTTGTCCGCGAGGGCCGCACAGGGTACGAATGGATCAGCTAGTTAGACGAGCTAGCGATCTCACCGGATCAGATCTCATCGGACAGGAGGACGGGATGCTCGACACCGCACCGGTCCTCCCGCTCGCGGACCCGCTGCTCGGCACGACCCTGGCCGAGCGTTACCTCCTGCTCGAGCGCATCGGCGAGGGCGGCAGCGCCACGGTCTTCCGGGCTCGCGATCTGCGCCTGGCGCGCTCCGTCGCGGTGAAGGTCTACCGCGAGGTCGCCGGCACTCCGAACGAGCGGTCGCGCCGCGAGCGCGAGGTGCGGCTGCTGATCGACTCCCGCCACTCGTCGATCGTCGAGATCCTCGACCAGGGCGAGATCGCGACGGAGGAGGGGGCGCTCGCCTTCCTCGTCCTCGAGTACTTCGATGCGGCCGATCCCGCCGCCGACTGGTTCGCGTCGGGCGACGAGCGGCTTCTCGCTGAGGTCGGCGCGCAGCTCGCCGACGCGCTGGCGCACCTGCACTCCCGCGACGTCCTGCACCGGGACGTGAAGCCGGAGAACGTGCTGGTCCGCTCCCGCGCGATGCCCGCCGCCGGCTCGCTGCACGAGGCGAAGCTCAGCGACTTCGGGATCGCCCGCGCGGTGGACGACGCCCGGCTGACCCGCTCCGACGTCCTCGTCGGGACGGCCGCCTACCTCAGCCCCGAGAGCCTCGGCTCCGGGACGGTCGGTCCGGCGTCCGACGTCTACTCCCTCGGACTGGTCCTGCTCGAGGCCGTCTCCGGCCGCCGCGCCTACACCGGCACCACGCTCGAGATCTCGCTGCAGCGCATGCACCACGCGCCCGTCGTGCCGGCATCGGTCCCCGCCCGCTGGCGCGCGCTGCTCGCCGACATGACGCGACTCGACCCCGCGGCGCGGCCCTCGGCGGAGGAGGTCGCCTGCCGGCTGTGGTCGCAGCTGCGCGACGAGCCGCGGACGTCGACGCTGCGCACCGGCGTGCACGGCGCGATCGCGGCGCTCTCCGCCGCGGCGGTCGGCGTCGCCTCGACGCTCGCGCTCCTCGGCCACCTCGGCTGAAGCTCTCTTCCGCGCCGCGCTCAGCCGCCCGGAAGGAGGGCTGTCGTAGTCTCGCCCCGACTGTCGACCACTGCCGATCGTCGACCGACGCCGACCGTCCGGGGCTGTGCCGCGGACCCGAACGGAGCCGATCCCATGAGCCCCCGCCGCCTGTTCCGCCTCCTCTCGATCCTCGAGGCGGTGACGTGGACCCTCCTGCTCGTCGGCATGCTGCTCAAGTACGCCCTCGGAGCAGGGGACTGGCCGGTCAGCGTCGCCGGGCCGATCCACGGCTTCGCGTTCCTCGCCTACGGGGCGGCCGCCCTCGTCCTCGCGGTGAACCAGCGCTGGTCGGCGCGGGCGACCTTCCTGGCTCTCGTCAGCGCCGTGGTGCCCTACACGACCGTCCCGCTGGAGCGCGGCTTCGAGCGGCGCGGACTCCTCGAGGGGGAGTGGCGTCGCGAGGCCGGCGCCGACCCGCGCGACCGGCGGCTCCCGAGCCGGCTGCTGCGCTGGGCGCTCGGCCGTCCGGTCCTCGCGGCCGCCCTCGTGCTGGCCGCCGTCGCCGCGGTCTTCGCCGCCCTTCTCGTCGTCGGCCCACCCGGCGGCACCGAGGCCTGACAGCCCGGCTCCCTGCTGATCGAGCAGCCCGCGCAGCGCGGCGTATCGAGATCCACCACCGTCAGAACGGTGCGGGTGTGTCGTCGAAGCGGGGCCCGGGCGGTGGGTCCGGCGGACGGCCGGGGAGCCGTGGTGGGCGGTTGCCGACCCGCCGGCCGGTGGGGGTCGTCCAGGTGATGGTTCCGTCGGAGTCGTCCTTGACGTAGCTCCACTGCTCGCCGTGCCTGACGTGGTGGTGGGCGGTGCAGAGCATGACGAGGTTGTCGAGGGAGGTCTCACCGCCGTTGCTCCACTCGATCGTGTGGTCGGCCTCAGAGGTCGCGGCGGGGCGGGTGCAGCCCGCGAAGCGGCAGGTCTGATCGCGGAGCTGGAGGTGCAGGCGCATCTGCGGCGGTGGGACGCGCCAGGTGCGGCCGACCGAGACGACGGCGCCGGTGTCCGAGTCCGTGAGCACTCGGGTGAACGACGCAGCGGTCCGGATCGGCTCGCGGGCGATCTCGGCGGGGACGGGACCGTAGCCGTCCAGCTCCGCCGGGGCGTCGTCGAGGCCGACGGCGGTGGACGCCGCGAGCGTGAGCCGCACCTCGGCGCGGATGCCGGGGACGAACGTCGGGTCGGGGCGGCGCTCGGCGTCGGGAGTCGTCCCGGCGATGTCGCCGTCGCAGAGCAGGTCGATCGCGGCGTCGGCGCTGAGCTGCTGGAGGGTGCGCGGGTCACCGTCGTCGCGGAGGGTGCGGGCGATGCGGCGGAGCCGGTCGTAGGCGCCCGTCACTGCCGGAGCCGGCCCGTGCACGCAGAGCGTCGCCATCCCGTCGACGTCCGGTGTGATCCAGACTGCGCGGTCCTCGCGGGCGCGGGTGTGCCGGTCGGCGAGGGGCTGCTCGTGCAGCTCCTCGCGCCAGCGGCGCAGGGCGCGGCGCAGCTGCGTGGTGGTCATCGTCACGGCGGCGTCGGAAGCGCGCTCATCGAGAGCGGCGCGGGAGCCTTCGGGGAGGCTGCTCGCGGTTCGGCAGATCGCCTCGCCGACCTCCCACAGGATCCGCGCGTCGCGGAGCAGAACGCGCGTGAGGGGGAGGTGCTCCATCAGCATCTGTGCGGTCTCGACGCGGCGGGAGACGTCCCGCTCGGACAGGCCGAACGTTACCGCGAGCTCGGCGCGGATCGAGCGCTCGACGAGGTCGCGGGTCTCGCTGCGGGACGCGCCGCGGGCGAACGCCTCCGGGACGGTGAGCGCGACGCGATAGCCGCGGTGCAGGCGTTCCGCTGCTCGGAGGCGTGTCGGAGAGGCGGCACGCTCGGCGGCCGCGGCGCCGTCGAAGCAGTCGCGCACCTCCGCGAGTGCTGCTGCCGTCTCGTCCTCTGTCATACGCGTATTCAAGCAGGGACCACCGACACCGGAGCGGGGATGCAGGCCGATCGGGGAGAGCGCGGACCGATCGGGGACTGAGGAGGAGGCTTGCATCCCGGATGCCCGACGGTGGTGGGTCTCGATACGCCGCCGGGGGCGGCTGCTCGGCCAGCATGGGGCGCCCTGCGGGCGACTCGATCAGCAGGGGAGGCGCGACGGCGTCAGGCCGCGCGGGTCGCCGCGTCGATCAGGATCTCGGCGGCGCGGCGGGCGTGCAGCGCGGACTCGGGGGTGCCCGAGATGGCGGCGGTGGTCTGGGCGCCCTCGGCGAGGAGGGCGAGCTGGGCGGCCAGCTCGGGGCCGCCGCCCACCTCCGCCGCGAGCGCGGCGAGGAAGCTCTGGAAGGTGTCCTTGTGCTCGCGGGCGAGCGAGGCGACCGAGGGGTTGGACGAGCCGAACTCGCCGAAGGCGTTGATGAAGCTGCAGCCGCGGAAGGAGTCCTCGGAGAACCAGTCGAAGAGGAAGTCGTAGATCGCCAGGAGCTTCGGGCGGGCCCCCGTCGCGGCGGCGACCCGGGTGCGCACGCCGAGCGTCCACTGCTCGTGCCGCGCCTGCAGGACGGCCAGGACGAGCGACTCCTTGCTCGGGAACTCCGAGTAGAGGCGCTTGAGCGAGACGCCCGCGGCGGTGCGCAGCGCGTCCATCCCGACGGACTGGATCCCGCGCTCGTAGTAGAGGCGGTCGGCCGCCGCGAGGATCGCCTCGCGGGGCGGCGGGCCTTCGAGCGTTCGCGGCGTCATCCCTCCATCGTAGGCGCAGAGGGAACGCGCGTTCTCGGTTGTCCGACACTCGTTCGACACTCATCGCCCGGTGTCCGGGCCCCGTGTCGGCGGCTGCTGCTAGCGTCGGCCCCGCTCGGACCCTCCCTGATCGTCACCCGGCGGTCGCGGCCCGCGCGAGAGGCGGTTCCCGTGGTGCTGGCGATGCAGGCGGACGACTTCGGCGGGCCCGAGGCCCTCCGCGCGGTGACGGTGGAGCCGGGCGAGCCCGGTCCCGGCCGGGTGCGGATCCGCGTGCGCGCGGCGGGCGTCAATCCCGCCGACGCGAAGCTCCTCCGCGGCCTCTTCGGTCGCGGGCGCACGCCCGTCCGGCCCGGCAGCGAGGTCGCCGGCGTGGTCACCGCCGTGGGGGATGCAGCGACGGGGCCGCTCGGGGCCCTCGGCGTCGGGGACGAGGTGGTCGCCTTCCGCGTCTCCGGCGGGTACGCCGAGGAGATGGTCGTCCCGGCCGCCTCGGTGCTGCCGAAGCCGTCCAGGCTCGCCTGGGAGCAGGCGGCCGGGCTCCTGCTCGCGGGCACGACCGCGGTGCACCTGCTCGAGGCGACCCGCGTCTCCGCGGGCGACACCGTCCTGGTCCACGGCGCGAGCGGGGCCGTGGGCACCCTCCTCGTCCAGCTCGCGCGCGAGCGCGGAGCGCGCGTCCTCGGCACCTCGAGCGAGCGGGGCGCGGCGGTCGTCGAGCGCTTCGGCGCCGAGTCCGTCCGCTACGGCGCGGGACTGGAGGAGCGGGTGCGCGCCCTCGCGCCCGACGGCGTCGACGTCGCCCTCGACACGGCGGGCACCGACGAGGCGCTCGACGCCTCCGTCGCGCTCGTCGCGGACCGCTCCCGCATCGCCACCGTCGCCGGCTTCGAGCACGGCGCGGAGCTCGGCGTCCTCCTGCTCGGCGGGGGAGCGGGCGCGGATCCCGGCACCGCCCTGCGCGACGCCGCCCGGGCGCCGCTGCTCGAGCGCGCCGGTCGCGGCGAGCTCGAGGTGGTGCTCGGCCCCTCCTTCCCCCTCGCCTCGGCGGCGGAAGGGCTCGCGCTGGTGGAGTCGGGCCGCGCACGCGGCAAGGTGGTGCTCCTCCCCTGAGCACCGTCGATCCCCGCACCGTCGATCCCCGCACCGTCGATCCCCACCCCGTCGACGCGCTCCCCGTCGAGCTCGTCGCGAACGGCCCCTTCGACGTCGTCGGTGCCGCGAACCTCCTCCTGCACCACTCGCTGCCCGGCGTCGAGCGGGTCTCCGACGACGGGCGGCGGCTCGAGCGGCTCGTCACCGTCGGCGCGCGGGCGGTGCCGCTCGCGCTCGAGCTGGCTCCCGTGGGTGTCCGCGTCGCGACGACCGATGCCGCCGTGCTCCCGCTCGTCCGCGCCTGGTTCGACCTCGACTCCGACGTCGAGGGGATCGGAGCGGCCCTCGCCCGCGACCCGCTGCTCGCGCCGATGGTCGCCGCCCGTCCGGGCCTGCGGGCGACGCAGTACCCCGAGCCGTTCGAGGCCGCGGTGATGGCGGTCCTCGGCCAGCAGGTGTCGGTGGCGGCGGCCCGGACCTTCGGCGGTCGCGTCGTCACCGCGTTCGGCGGCGAGGGCGAGTGGGGCCTCCGCTCGTTCCCGACGCCCGCGGCCCTCCTCGCCGGACCGATCGAGGAGCTGCGCGCCGCGATCGGCGTGACCCGGGCCCGCGCGGCGACCGTCCGCGCCGTCGCCGCGGCCTTCGCCGACGGACTCGTGCTCGACCGCGCCGGCGATCTGGCCGAGCAGCGGCGGCTCCTGCTCGCGATACCCGGCATCGGCCCGTGGACCGCCGACTACCTCGGGCTCCGGCTGCTCGGCGACCCGGACGCGTTCCCCGCGGGCGACCTCGTGCTGCGCCGCGCACTCGGCGGGATCAGCACGGCGGCGGCCGACGCGGCGTCGCAGGCCTGGCGGCCGCACCGCGCCCACGCGGCCTTCCACCTCTGGGCGTCGACGGGCGCCGTCTGAGGCGTGCGACCGGGCCGAGCGTCCCCGACTAGCGCGACGAGGCGCGCACGACGAGGCTCCCCTCGAGGAGGATCGAGCCGGTGACGCCGCCGAGCAGGCGGTCGAGCGCGGCCTCGGCCAGCTGCTCGAGAGGCTGCCGGAGCGAGGTCAGGGGCGGCGCGCTGTACTCGCCCTCCCAGGTGCCGTCGAAGCTCGCCACGGCGACGTCGCCGGGCACTCGGAGCTCCGCGTCCCGGAGCGCGCGGAGCAGGCCGATCCCGATCAGGTCGGAGGCGGCGAAGACGGCGTCGGGCCGGGGGGACAGGCCGCTCAGGACGCGGCCGGCGGCCCACCCGCCCTCGCGGGAGTAGTCGGCCTGGAGCGCGGGACCCGGCTGCAGCCCGGCGTCGACGCAGGCCGTCTCCCATCCGCGCCGACGGGCCTCGAAGCGTCCGCGGTCGTCGCGTTCGACGTCGCCGACGAAGGCGATCCGGCGCCGGCCCGACTCGACCAGGTGGCGGGTCGCCAGCTCCGCGCCCGCCTCCAGGTCGACCCCGACGCCGTTCGCCGCCGTCTCGTCGCTGCTGTTGAGCTGCAGCCAGGGAACGCCGAAGGCGTCGATCGGGCCCCGGTCGACGGAGCCGCCCGCCAGGAGGAGCACCCCGGCGATCTGCCGGGCCGTCAGATCGCGGAGGCGGGCGTGCACGGTGTCGACGTCCGGGATCGACGTGATCACGAGCAGATCGAGGCCCCGGGCGCGCGCCGCGTCCTCGACGGCGCTGGCCAGCTCGGTGAAGAACGGGTTGGTGAAGACCCGACGGCTCCCGACCGGGGCGAGCAGCGCGATCGTCCGCGAGGTCCCGGTCCGCAGGGCGGCCGCGGTGGCGTTCGGCCGGTAGCCGAGCTCGGCGATCGCCGCCCGCACGCGGGCCGCGGTCGCCTCGGCGACGGGCGCGGTGCCGGTGAGCGTGTACGTCACGACGGCGTCGCTGACGCCGGCCAGGCGGGCGACGTCGCGTCGAGTGACCCGTCGCGAGGTGTTCATCGCAGCGAACCTACCGCGCCCGTGCCGCCCGTGCCGCCCGCGCCCGCACGACCGGAGTCATCCGCCTCAGCTCGCGAGCGGCCGCACGCTCCCGACCCGCGTCACCTCGTAGAGCACCCCGCGCTCGGGGTGCAGGAGCGGCGGGACGAGACCCGCGCGGCCGAGCAGGGCGCCGGACAGCTCGAAGACCCCGCCGTCCTGCGGCCACCAGATCGCGTCGCGGTCGGCGAGGCCCCGCGTGCCGACGACGACCGGGGCCACCCGGTACACCGACTCCGGATCGAGGCCGGGCAGGCGGACCCGCCCGGGGGAGACGACGCCGGCGCGGGCGAGCGAGACGTAGGAGTAGACGGCGGCCGAGCGGTCGGGAGCGACGACGCCGTGCACCGCGATCGTCTCGTCCGGGTGGTCCAGCCGGACGAGGTCGCCCCCGTGCAGCAGGGGCCGGAGCCGCTTGTGCAGGGCGATCCACTGGCGCAGCTCCTCGAGCTCCTCGTCGCCGGCGGAGCGCAGGTCCCACTCGACGCCGAGGTGGCCGAACAGCGCCGTCAGAGCGCGGAAGGACAGGTCGTGCACGCGGCCCGTCGTGTGCGAGGCGCCCGACGCGATGTGGGTGCCCATCAGCTCGGGCGGCAGCAGCTGGGTGGTCCAGCGGTTCATCTGCTGCCGGTCGAGCGGGTCGTTGTTGTCGGAGACCCAGACGCGGTCGGTCCGCTCCAGGATCTCGAGGTCGACCCGCGCTCCGCCCGAGGAGCAGGACTCGATCTCGAGCCCCGGGTGCAGAGCCCGGATCTCGTCCATCAGCCGGTACACCGCGAGCGTCTGCCGGTGCACGCCCGGGGCGCCGTCGGGGCGCCGACCCGCGTCGGTGAGGTCGCGGTTGTGGTCCCACTTGATGTAGCCGATGTCGTACTCGTCGAGGATCGCGAGGATCGCGTCGCGGAGATGGGCGAAGCAGTCCGGATCGCCCAGGTCGAGGACCTGCTGCCAGCGCGACTCGGGGGGCATCCGGTCTCCGGTCGAGAGGATCCACTCGGGGTGCGCCCGGGCGAGGTCCGAGTCCGGGTTGACCATCTCGGGCTCGAACCAGAGCCCGAACTGCAGGCCGAGCGAGCGCACGTGGTCGACCAGGGGGTGCAGTCCGTCCGGCCAGACGTCGCTCGAGACCGTCCAGTCGCCGAGCCCCGAGTGGTCGTCCCGGCGGCTCCCGAACCAGCCGTCGTCGAGCACGAAGCGCTCGATCCCGAGGTCGGCGGCGCGGTCGGCCAGCTCGACGAGCGCGTCGAGGTCGTGGTCGAAGTAGACGGCCTCCCAGACGTTGATCGTGACGGGCCGCGCCGAGTGCGGGTGACCCGGCCGGGCGCGCAGCTGCCGGTGGAAGCGCCGGGCGACCTCGTCGAGTCCGTCGCCGTGGACGGCGTGGATCCACGGACCGGTGTGGGTCTCGCCGTGCGCGAGCCGGACCTCGCCGGGCAGCAGCAGCTCGCCGCCGCCGAGGGTCTGCACGCCGGTGTGGACGCGCTCGACCTGGTGCACGTGGTTGCCGGACCACGCGGTGTGGATCGCCCAGACCTCGCCGCGGGCGAAGCCGAAGCCGGGCTCGCCGACGCTGAGCAGGGTGGCGGCGTCCGCTCCCGTCCGTCCGTGCCGGCCCTCGCGGCGGTGCGCTCCGATGGTGACGGCCGAGCGCTGCGGCACGCGCTCCTTGCCCCAGCGGCCGGCGAAGTCGAGGATCTCGCTCGCCGAGGGCGGCGTGGGCAGGCTGAGCAGCAGCTCGTCGACCTGATAGCCGTCGGCGCCGAGGTTGGTGAGCGCCGCCCGCATCCGCAGCACGCCGGAGGGGTCGAGGACGATCACGATCTCGAGGCCGAGCGCGGCGACGTCGTCCTGGGCGCGGACGACGAGCGTGCCCGCCCCGGAGTCGGCGATCGCTCCGGTCGGCAGGGCGGCGCCGTCGAGCTCGAGGCTCGTCGTGCGGAAGGACGGCGACCAGGCCGCGCCCGCGCGGGATCCGCTGAGGCCCGGCCGGCCGGTCCAGCCGGTGCGGTGCTCGGGGAGCACCGCGAGGCGGATCGGCTCGTCGATGTCGTTCGGACCGACCGGGGCGGTGCCGGAGAGCACCAGCGCGTCGAACGCCGCCCGGTCGAGCGGCCCGCAGTCCGCGCCCCAGTGCGCGACCATCGGCAGCAGGGAGTCGCTGAGATCCAGCACGAGGGCGACTCCGGCGCTGCGGAGGACGACTCCGGTCGAGGGGGTGGCGAGTGTCACGGTGAGTGTTCCTGTTCTGCCCGGATCAGGGCTGTTCTGCCCGATCAGGGCGCGGACGGTGCGCAGCCGCAGGACTCCCGCAGGAGCAGCTCCCCGCGGAACAGCGTGTGGTGTGCCCGGTCGGGCGTGAAGTCGATGATGGTGTCGATCGCAGCGCGGGCCATCTCGCGGACCGGCTGCTTGAAGGAGGTGAGCCGCGGGACGCTGAACGCGGACTCCGCGGTGCCGTCGTAGGAGACGATCCGGAGGTCCTCCGGGACCCGGAGCCCGAGGTCGGCCGCGCCGCGGAGGACGCCGATGCCGAGGAGGTCCGAGCCGGCGAAGACGGCGTCGGGCCGGTTCGGGGTGTCCAGGAGCATACGCGCCGCCTCGATCCCGCCCTCGCGGGTCCAGGTCGTCGTGACCACCGGTCCCGGCTCCAGGCCGATCTCCTCGATCGCCTCGGCCCAGCCGAGCACGCGCGGGTCGGTGGTCTGCTGCGAGCTCGCGCCGATGACGAGGCCGACGGAGCGGCAGCCGTGCACCTCGGCGAGGTGCCGGACCACGGTGCGAGCGCTGTGGCGGATGTCGACCCCGACGCTGGCGGCGCCCTCCGCGGGGTGGAACGCGTCGATCCACATCACGGGAACGGGGATCGAGTCGAGGGAGGAGCGGTCGCTCGCGTGCCGGACGCTCGAGAGCAGCACGCCGTCGACCCCGCGCTGCGCGATCTCGTCCAGGAGCCGCACCTCCGTCTCCAGGCTCTCGTGCGAATTCGCGATCAGCAGCGCGTAGCCCCGCTCCGTGGCGGCGATCTCGAGCTGCAGGGCGTACTCGGAGAAGAAGGGGTTGCTCACGTCGGCGACGATGAGGGCGAGGGTGTGCGTCCTGCCGGTGCGCAGGGCGCGAGCGGTGGAGTTCGGCCGGTAGCCGAGCTCCTCCATCGCCGTCCGCACGCGCTGGGCCGTCTCGGGGGTGACGTGCTTCGCCCCGGTCATCACGTAGCTGACGACGGCCGAGCTCACCTGGGCCCGCTCGGCGACGTCGTTGCGGGTCGGGCGCTTGCGCGGCGTGCTGATGTCCGGCACGGGGTGCCTCCTCGAGAAAAGCGACGATCGGCGGAGAGGGGGACAGAGCGCCCCCTCTCCGCCAGTCTGGCCGACGGGCTACTGGAACAGCGCGTTCACCTGATCGTTCGCCGACGAGAGCGACGACGGGTCGGCCTGTCCCTCGAACACCGCGTCGACGGCCGGCACCATGATGCCGTTGATCTTCGCCGCGTTGTCGGAGATCGGGAAGAGGAACGTGGTGCCCTCGTCGACCTGGCTGGTGAAGGCCGACACGTCGATCCCGCGCTCCGCGAAGGCGGCCTGCGCCGCGTCCGAGCCCGAGGGGATGGCCGGGAAGACGACGCCGGCGGCGCCGATGACGTCCTGGCAGTCGGCGGAGGCCATGTACTCGACCCACTTGGCCGAGGCGGCCTTGTTGTCCGAGCCGGACCAGATGGAATCGGCCAGTCCGTTGAACATCGTGGCGCGCGCGCCGGTGGGGCCGGTCGGGGTCGGAGCGGTGCCGACCTCGATGTCCTTGAGGCCGTAGAACGAGTTGATGTTCCACGAGCCGTTGGTGATCATCGCGTACTTGCCGGCGCCGAAGGTCTGCGTCGAGTCGCTGCCGGTGACGGCCGCGAGGGAGGGCATGTAGCCCTCGTCGATGACCTTCGCCATCCAGCCGATCGTCGCCTGGAAGCGCTCGTCGTCGTAGTTGTACTTCGTGCCCCACGGGTTCTTGTCGGTGTAGCTCCAGCCGGTGGTGCCGGCGTACATCGACCACTGGGTCTGGCCGTTGCCGCCGCCGGACTGGCCGTCGAGGCCCAGGCCGTACACGGCGACGCGGGTCTTGTCGAAGCCGTCCTCGTCGCCGCGGACGCCGTTGACGTCGACGGTGAGGTGCGCGATGGCCTTCTCGTAGCTGCCGCCGTCCTCCGGGTTCCAGTCCAGTCCGGCGATCTGCTCGGCGGTGTAGCCGCCGTCCTCGACGAGCGCCTTGTTGTAGAAGATCGCGGTGGTGTCCCAGTCCTTCGGCAGGCCGTAGCGCTGGCCGTCCTCGCCGACCCAGAGGTCCGCGAGGCCCTTCTGGTACTGCGAGACGTCGACGCCGTCCTTCTCGACGACGCCGTCGAGCGAGACGACCTGGCCGTTGTTGACGAAGTCCGCGAACTTCGAGAGGTGGTCGGTGAAGACGTCGGGGGCCGTGCCGGCGACGAAGCCGTTCGTGAGCTTCGTCCAGTAGTCGTCCCAGGAGTACTGCGAGATGGTGACGCTCACGTCGGGGTTCGCGGTGTGGAAGTCGTCGGCGCACTGCTGGTAGGCGGCCTTCTGGTTGTTGTCCCAGAGCCAGTAGTCGATGGTGCCGGAAGCGGAGCTGGTGTCGATGTCGGCGCTGTCGCCGCCGCCGCTCGCGGCGCCGCCGGAGCCGCCGACGCAGCCGGTGAGTCCGAGGGTGAGGACGGTGGTGCCGGCCAGGACGGCGGCGGATCGTCGGAGGATGCGGGTCATGGTGCTGGTTCCTGTCTGCTGCTTCATTGCACGGGAGGGAAGGGAGTGGAGAGGGGGAGGGGAAGGGAGAGGGGAGAGGAGAGCGGAAGTGGACGGGGAAGGGGAGAGGAGAGGGGAAGTGGACGGGGAAGGGGAGAGGAGAGGGGAGCGGAGAGGAGAAGAGGAGGGGAAGAGGGGCGGGCGCGTCACTTGACGCCCGAGAAGCCGATGGAGTCGACGATGCGACGGCCGAAGGCGAGGAAGAGGAGGAGGACGGGGACGGCGGCGACGAGGGTCGCGGCCATGAGCCCTGCCCAGTCGGGGCTGCCGCCCGGGGTCTGCGAGCGGAAGACGCCGAGGGCGACGGTGAGGACCCGGCTCTCCTCGGTGTTGCCGGCGAGCAGCGGCCAGAAGTAGTCGTTCCAGGTGTTGATGTAGGTGAGGATGCCCAGCGTCGCGAGCGGCGCCGTGCTCATCGGCACGATCAGGCGGAAGAAGATCCGCAGCTTGCCCGCTCCGTCGAGTTCCGCCGCCTCCTCGATCTCGCGGCTGATGCCGAGGAAGAACTGGCGGAGGAAGAACACCGCGAAGGGGGTCATCAGCAGCGTGGGCAGCGAGAGCCCGATGAACGAGTTGAGCAGCCCGAGATCGCGCATGAGGACGAAGTTGGGCAGGGCGGTGAAGATCGGCGGGACCATCAGCGCGGTGAGGAAGAGGAAGAAGACGGCGTCGCGGCCGGGCCAGCGCAGTCGCGCGAAGGCGTAGGCGGCCAGCGAGCAGAAGAGCAGCTGGCCGAGGGTGACCAGGGTGGCGTAGGCGACCGAGTTGCGCAGGTAGAGCCAGAAATTGACGGAGGCGCCGGACCCGCCCTCGGCGAGGGCCTGCTCCTGGGTGGAGAAGCCCAGGACCCGGGCGAAGGCGCCCCAGGTGAAGTCGACGGGCAGCAGCGAGGTGGTGTCGGTGGCGAGGGCGTTCCCGGTCGAGAACGCGGTGCGCACCATCCAGAAGAAGGGGAAGAGGGTGACGACGAGGGCGAGGATCAGCGCGATCCAGGCGACGACGCGGCCGAGGGAGGGTCGGCGCGCCGGCCGGGTGCGCCGGGGAGCGGGCGCGGGGGACGCGGCGGCGGCGGGATCGAGGGCGACGGGAGCTGCAGTGGTCATCGGCGTTCCTTACGCGAGGTCGGACTGGTCGGCGCGCAGCAGCCGGAGCTGGATCAGCGCGACGCCGGCGAGGATGACGAGGAGGACGACCGAGATCGCACTGGCGTAGCCGAAGTCGTTCTCGCCGAAGCCGACCTGGTAGATGTAGTACTGCATGACCCTCGTGGCGTTGACCGGGCCGCCTCGGGTGGTCACGGCGACGGTGTCGAAGACCTGGAACGAGCCGGTCACGGTGACCACGAGGACCAGCGCGAGCACCGGCCGCAGCAGCGGCAGGGTGATCTTCCAGAACGAGCGCCACTCGCTCGAGCCGTCGATCGCGGCCGCCTCGTAGACGTAGCTCGGGATGAGCTGCAGGCCGGCGAAGACCAGCAGCGCGGTGTAGCCCATGTGCCGCCAGACGTTGACCAGCGCGATCGTCGGGATCGCCCAGTTCGAGTCGGCGAAGAACGGGATGCGGGTGAGCCCGAGGCTCTCGATGACGCTGTTGACGAGGCCGAGCTGGTAGTCGAGCAGGAGGAACCAGATCATCGCCGCGATGACGTTGGAGATCAGGAAGGGCAGCAGGATCGCCCCGCGGATCACCACGGACTGGGTGAGGCGGTGCATCAGGACGGCGAGGCCGACCGCGACGACCGTCTGGACGACGATGTTGATCAGGACGTACTCGAGGGTGACGCCGACCGAGTTCCAGAACAGCGGGTCCTTCGCCAGGCGCAGGTAGTTGTCGAAGCCGATGTACGACGGCGCGCTCATCAGGTTGTAGTCCGTGAAGCTCAGGTAGATGCCGCGGATCGTCGGGACGACGTAGAACGCTCCGAAGCCGACGGCGGCCGGGAGGATGAAGGCGAGCGCGACGAGCAGCTCGGAGCGGCGCGCGCGGCGCCGGCCGAGCGACATCGTCGGGCGGATCCGGACCGCGGCGGCGCCCTCGCGGGCCCGCCCCTCGCGGAGAGCCGTCATCGTGCGCACCCGGTTCGTCGCGCGTTCGAGCGTCGTGAAAGCAGCAAGAGATGACTCCTTCGTCATGATCCGAGCAGGTGGAGAAGCGCCCGTTCCGCGGTGCGCGGGAGCGTGCTGCGAAGGAAGCTACACGAGTAACCAGGAGTATTCAAGACTGGGAAGAATGTTCTTACATGGCTACTGTCGACCTCGGCTCCGTGCAGTGCTGCCGGGCCGGAGAGAGAGCAGTGATGACGACTCCACTCGCGGATCCCGCGCGCATCGACGCGCAGATCGACCCCGACGGCGGCTTCGCCGACCTCCGGGGCTCGGGCGTCCGCGTCCACCTCGCCGAGACCGCATCGGGCGGCCTGCGGGTCGACGTCGGTGCCGTCGCCGCCGTGTCGAGAGTGCGGCTGCGGTGGGCCCGGGCGATCCCCGAGGACTGCCTGGTGCTCGGGGACGCCTGGGAGCGCTCCTACGGCGAGCTCGAGTGGCGCGGCGTCCGCGCCGAGCGGATCCTGCCCTGGACGGCCCTCGTGCACCACCCGCGCACGGGCACGACCGACGGCTGGGGCGTCGAGGTGGGCGGCGCGTCGTTCGCCTTCTGGCAGGTCGACCGGCGCGGAGTCACGCTGACCCTCGATCTGCGCAGCGGCGGCGCGGCGGTCGTCCCCGGCGACCGGACGCTGACCGCGGCGGTCGTGCACAGGATCTCCGGCGAGGAGGGCGCGTTCTCCGCCCAGCGGTCGCTCCTCCGCCGGCTCTGCCCGGAGCCGCTCACGACGGGCGGACCCCTGGTCGGCGCGAACAACTGGTACTACGCCTACGGGCGCGACTTCGGCCTCGCCGCCGTCGTCCGCGACGCGCGCACGATCGCCGACCTCGTCGGCGACCACGCGGTGCGCCCGTTCGGCGTCGTCGACGACGGCTGGAGCTCGGCCGGGACGGCCGACGGCCTCGCGGCCTCACCGGGTCCCTGGCGGGCTGGACGACCCGATCGCTTCCCCGACATGGCCGTGGCCGCGGAGGCCGTCCGGGCGGAGGGCGTGCGGCCGGGGGTGTGGTTCCGGCCGCTGCTGACGCGCGAGGAGCCGCTCGAGGGAGTGCGTGCGGGGCGGGACGGGGCCCTCGCCCTCGACCCCAGCTCGCCCGCCGTGCTCGAGCTCGTCGCGGAGGACGCGGCGCGCCTCGCCGGCTGGGGCTTCGAGCTGATCAAGCACGACTTCTCGACCTACGACCTCCTCGGCGCGTGGGGTCCGGACTTCGGCGCGGCGCCCGGCTCCGGGCCCGCGCTGCACGACCGCTCCGTGACGACGGCCGAGGCGCTCGTGCGCTTCTACGCGACGATGCGCGCCGCCGCCGGCGAGGCGCTGGTGCTGGGCTGCAACGTCGTCGGGCATCTCGCCGCCGGGCTCGTGCACGCCCAGCGGGTCGGCGACGACACGTCCGGCCTGCACTGGGACCGCACCCGCCGCGTCGGCGTCAACGCCCTGGCGTTCCGCCTCGCGCAGCACGACGCGTTCTTCACCCTCGACGCGGACTGCGTGCCCAGCACGAGCAGCACCGACTGGGCCCTGAACCGCCGCTTCCTCGATCTCGTCGCCCGCAGCGGGACCGCGCTCTTCGTCTCCGTCGACCCCGCGACGCGGACCGACGCCGTCGACGCCGACCTCGCGCGGGCGCTGCGGCTGGCGCTGGACGGCGGCACGCCCGGGGGAGTCGCTCCGCTCGACTGGCTGCACTCGCCGACGCCGTCGCGGTGGTCGGCGGGCGACGAGGTCGTCGAGTACGACTGGGTCGGCCCGGACGGCGCCGACGCCTTCGAGCCGTTCCTCGCGGGGAGCCCGGACCCGGCGCTCTGAGAAGCGGGGGCGGGCGCTGCGCCCGCCCCCGCTCAGTGCGTCAGACCCGCGCCGACACCGGGAGCGACGCCCCGACGGCGACCGGGGCGTCGCCGTGGTCGGGGATGGGCAGTCGCGCCCCGTCCTGCCGCGCCGACTCCATCGCGACCAGCCCGGGCAGGGTGTACCGGGCGGCGACCCAGGCGTTCACGGTCGGCAGGGTCCCGGTCGTGACGGCCCGGACGAAGTCGTCGACCAGGAGGTGGTGCGAGCCCTCGTGCCCGTTCGGCGCGCCCTCGAGCTCGCCTGGCAGTCGCGCGGCCTCCGCCTCGTGCACCGGTGCGTGGCCGCTGACGAAGGCGGCGCGCAGCGCGGGGGAGACGTTCTCGAGGCGCGGGTCGTCGTCCGCCATCGTCGCGGTCGTGGCGAGCTGCTCGGTCACGTCCTCGACGCCCTCGCCGGTCTGCCAGACGCTCGTCTGCACGAGCTGCTCGAAGACGCCGGCGGTGCCGAAGAAGCGGAAGCGGCTCTCGCGGAGGAAGGACGGGTAGCCGACCCGGCGGAACTCGTTGATGCGCATCGAGCCGCCGCCGTCGAGCTCGAACAGCGCGGTCATGTTCGAGAAGTCGTTGCCGAACATGCTGACGTCGGTGTCGAAGACCCCGTCGTCGAGGTGGTCGCGCATGCCCGTGCAGCTCACGCTGGTCGCGTGCCTCGGCACGGCCCCCAGCACGCCGCCGATGGAGTGGGTCGGGTACCACATCGGCGGGTAGCTGGCCGTCGCCTTCCAGTCCTCGCCGCCGCTGTAGCGGTAGGCGTCGTAGAAGCCGTGGTCCATGTCGTGGAGGTAGTCCCCCTCGAGGTAGAAGACGCGGCCGAAGGCGCCCTCCTCGAACTTGCGGCGGGCGAACACCGTCGCCGGGTTGTACTGGCTGGTCTCGCCCATCATGTAGGTCAGGCCGGTCGCGGAGACCAGCTCGATGATCTCCGCGATCTCGTCGGCGTCGCTCGCCATCGGGACGGCGGAGTAGACGTGCTTCCCCGCGCGGAGCGCCCGGGCGACCAGGGGGCCGTGGGTCCAGCGCTGCGTGAACAGGGCGACGGCGTCGACCGCCGGATCGGCGAGCATCGCCTCGAAGCTCTCGTGGGTCCCGGCGAGTCCCTCCGACTCGACGAGCGCCTCCGCGCGGCCGTCGAGGACATCGGTCACGGTGATCGCGCCGACTCCGGGGTGGCGGTGGAAGAGGTCGGCGAAGTGGCGGCTGAACTGGCCGGCGCCGACGATTCCGAGGGTGAAGGTCATGGGTTTCTCCTACTGCCGACGACGATCGGTGGCGCGGCGGACCCATTCGAGCACCTGCGTTTACTCGTGTCAACAGCCAGGTTTACTCGTGTCAATATTCGGACAGCGCACTGCGCGATCCGCCCGGCGGAGGAGGGTGGCCGCGCCTAGGTGAGGTACTCGACGTCGTCGTACTGCACGGCGTCGTCCGGCTCGAACTCGTCGACCGGGACGTCCTCGTGCTCGAGGATGACCGCGACGCCGGGGGAGACGAGCACGCAGACCTCGCGGTCGCCCGCGACGGTGAAGCTGACCATCCCGCCGCGCTCGCGCACGGCCTCGACGAGCTTCTTCTCCAGCTCCTCGGTGTCGAAGGAGAGGGCGAGCAGGAAGCGGCGGCCGTCGATGCTGAGGCTGGTGCGGCGCGTCGTGGGGGTCGGCACCTGAGTCCCGCGCCGGTCGGAGCCGGGGGTGACGGCGCGCACGCGCATCGGGGAGGCGTGCATCCGGATCACGGAGTTCATTCGGGATCCGGCCGGGACTCGTGGTGGCGGAGACCGTGCGAGCGACGGTCCTCCTTCATCTCGGACTCGAAGAGGTGGCGGCGACCGGCGGCGAGCTCGTCGCGTGCCGCGCGCTCCTGGTCGCGGAACGCGGCGTAGTAGCCGTCGTCGTAGTCCTCGACGATCTGGAAGGTCCAGCGGCCCTCGATGACGTTGCGGCCGACCAGCTCCTTCTCGAGGGAGTCGGCGAGCTCGTCGCGCCCCGCCTCCCGGAAGGCGTCGACCGCCTCGCCGAGCGCGAGGTCGGCGGCGCCGGTCAGCCGGTGGAAGCCGTAGAGGAGGCCGCGCGCGTGCTCGACGGTCTCGAGCGCCTCGGAGAGCTTGCCCAGCGCAGCGACGGTGGCGTCGTCGAGACCGTCCGGACGCAGGTGCGCGGAATCGGGGTGGTCGTGTGAGCTGGTCATCTCCGAGAGCTTAGGCCGACCATATTCCGCTGTGACCCCCTTGCGCCGCCGACCGGAACAGGTCGTCCCGCGGCTGAGCGGTCTCGAAGGCGGGCGTCGGAGCAGCGGTCCGCTCGTCGCTCAGCGGGTCGGCACGCGCACCGGGAGCGCGACCAGGCGCACGTCGCGGAGCTCGCCGGCGTCCGCGACCGCGGTGAGGTAGGTGCAGGCCGGCTGGCGGCGGCGGTCGGTCGGCGAGCCGGGGTTCAGCAGTCGCATCCCGGCCGGCGTCCGCGAGTCCCAGGGGATGTGGCTGTGGCCGAAGACGAGCAGGTCGGCGCCGGTGTGGGCGGCGTCGGCGCGCGCCTCCCGCCCCGCCGCGGGGCCGGTCTCGTGCACGACGCGCACGTCGAGGCCCGCGATCTCCGCGCGGGCGACCTCGGGGAGGCGCGCCCGCAGCCCGGCGGGGTCGTTGTTGCCCCACACGCCGAGCAGCCGTGCCGCCCGCGCCTCGAGGGCGTCCAGCGTCGCCTCGTCGACCCAGTCGCCGGCGTGCACGACCAGGTCCGCCTCGTCGGCCGCCCGCCAGACCTCGTCGGGCAGCGCCTTCGCGCGCGTGGGGAGGTGGGTGTCGGCGAGCAGGAGCAGCCGGACCGGGCCGTCCAGGCGCAGCAGCGGCTCGCCGGGGTGCTCCGCCGGCATCAGCGCGCGGGGCCGGGAGTCGGCTCCACCCCGCCGTCGGCGCCGGGCTCCTCGGCGGTCGGGGAGGCGCCGAGACGCGCGTCGAGGGCGTCGAGCGCCGGGACGAACCAGAGGTGGTCGCCGCTGTTCGACTCGACGACGAAGTCGTGCAGGGTGCTCGAGGCCGAGACCTGCTCGGTGATGTCGCCGACGACCACGAGCCGCTTGCCGTACATCACGAAGCGCTGCACGAACTCGCCGGCGATGCCCGAGCGGAGCCGGAAGAACTCCGGATCGAGGCGGCCGACCGGGACGACGATGGTCTCGGCGTCGCTGCCGTAGATCTCGCCGATGATGCCGAGCGCGTCCTCCGAGCTGGAGAGGGCGGGCCCGTCGTCGTCGACGAGGAGGAGGGGGACGCCCTGGCGGGTCTCGGTGCGCATGGACCCAGCCAACCACGTCACTCCGCCCACGTCACTCCGCGCGGAACGAGCGCAGCCGGAGGCTGTTCAGCACCACGAAGACGCTGGAGAACGCCATCGCCGCGCCCGCGACCAGCGGGCCGAGCAGGCCGGCCATCGCGAGCGGGATCGCCGCCACGTTGTAGGCGAAGGCCCAGAAGAGATTGCCGCGGATGACGCCCAGGGTCCGGCGGCCGAGCCGGAGCGCGTCGGGCACGCGGGCGAGGTCGTCGCCGACCAGCGTGACGTCGCTCGCCTCGATCGCCGCGTCGGAGCCGGCGCCCATCGCGATGCCGAGGTCGGCGGCGGCGAGGGCGGCCGCGTCGTTCACGCCGTCGCCGACGAAGGCGACCGTGCGGCCCTCGGATCGCAGCCGCTCGATCACCGCGAGCTTCTCCTCCGGCAGCACCTCGGCGACGACCTCGTCGAGGCCGACCGCGGCGGCGACCGCGGCGGCCGCGCGCGGGTTGTCGCCGGTCAGCATCAGCACGCGCAGCCCGCGGGAGCGCAGCGACGCGACCGTGCGTGCCGCCTCGGGCCGTGGCTCGTCGCGGAGGACGGCGAAGCCGCGCAGCTCGCCCTCCCAGCCGATCCCGACGACGGTGCCGCCGTCGGCCGCGGCCTGCTCGGCGCGGGCGGCGAGGTCGCCGGGTGCGTAGCCCCACTGCTCCTCGAGCCAGCGCAGGCGCCCGGCGACGACGAGGCGGCCGTCGACCCGCGCGCGGACACCGAAGCCCGCGCTTGCGCGGAATCCGGTGGCCTCGGGCACGGCCAGCCCGCGCTCCTCGGCCCCGCGGACGATCGCCGCGGCGAGGGGGTGCTCGGAGCCGCGCTCGACGGCCGCGAGCAGGCGGAGCGACTCGTCGTCGCTCGCCGCGGCGACGGAGAAGGCGCCGGTGGTCAGCGTGCCGGTCTTGTCGAGGACGACGGTGTCGACGCGGCGGCTCGTCTCGAGCACCTCGGGTCCGCGGATCAGGATGCCGAGCTGCGAGCCGCGGCCCGTGCCGACGAGGACGGCGGTGGGCGTGGCGAGACCGAGCGCGCAGGGGCAGGCGACGATCAGCACGGCGACGGCGGGCGAGACGGCGGCGGCGAGGTCTGCGCCGGAGAGCAGCCAGCCGACGAGGGTGGCGAGCGCGAGCACGACGACGACCGGCACGAAGACGGCGGAGACGCGGTCGGCGAGGCGCTGCACCCGCGCCTTGCCGGCCTGCGCCTTCGAGACCAAGCGGCCCATCCGGGCCAGGGTCGTGTCGGAGCCGACGTGGTCGACCCGGACGGTGAGCACGCCGTGCGCGTTGAGGACGCCGCCGGTGACCTCGGATCCCGGGCCGACCTCGACCGGCACGCTCTCGCCGGTCAGCAGGCTCGCGTCGACGGCGCTCGAGCCGTCGAGGACGGTGCCGTCCGCGGCGACGACCTCGCCGGGCCGCACCCGCAGCCGGTCGCCCACCGCGAGGGCGGCGGCGGGGACGCGCTCCTCGGAGCCGTCGGCGGCGACGCGGGTCGCCTCCTTCGCACCGAGCTCCAGCAGCGCGCGCAGGGCGGCGCCGGCGTCGCGTTTGGAGCGGGCCTCGAGCCAGCGGCCGGCCAGCACCAGAACGGGGACGGCGGCGGCGACCTCGAGGTAGATCTCGTCGTGTCCGGAGCGGGTGCCGAGCAGCTCGAACGGCATGCTCATCCCGGGGCGGCCGGCGTCGCCGAGGAAGAGGGCGTACAGCGACCATGCGAAGGCCGCGGTGGTGCCGAGGCTGATCAGGGTGTCCATCGTGGTCGTCCCGTGCCGCAGTGCCCGCCAGGCGGTGCGGTGGAACGGCCAGGCGCCCCAGACCGCGACGGGCGCGGCGAGGGTGAGGCAGAGCCACTGCCAGTTCGCGAACTGCAGCGCGGGGATCATCGACAGCAGCACGACCGGCGCGGCCAGCAGGGCCGAGACCGTGAGGCGGGTGCGCAGGACGCGGCGCTCGGACTCGGCGGCCTCCTCCTCGCGGGAGGGGGCGCCGTCGTCCGTGCCGTCGTCCGCCGCGGGCGTCGCTCCGGAGACCGTGGCCGTGTAGCCGGCGGCCTCGACCGCGGCGATCGCGTCGGCGGCCGTGGTGCCCTCGGGCAGCGCGAGCGTGGCGCGCTCCAGGGCGAGGTTGACGCTCGCGCGGACGCCGGGGAGCGCGTCCAGGCGGCGCTCGACCTTGGCGACGCAGGACGCGCAGGTCATGCCGCCGATGGCGAGCTCGAGCTCGGCGGGTGTCTCCGTGCGGCCTGTCGTCTCTGCGTCCGTCACGTCAGGCCAGGGGCGCGAGGCGGTACCCGGCGTCGGCGACGGCGGCCGCGATCTCCTCGCGGCCGAGCGGACGGGACGAGCCGACGGTGACGGTGGAGACGCCGTCGGGGAGGAGCGAGATGTCGACGCTGTCGACCTCGGGGTAGGCGGCGAGCTCCTCGGTGACGCTGCGGACGCAGTGCTCGCAGGTCATCCCGGCGACGCCGAAGCTCTGCACCGAGGTGCCCCCGGCGGAGGCGTGGCCGCCACCGTGCGCCGAGTCGTGACCGCCGCAGGCGCAGGCGCCGCCCGACCCGCAGCCGCCCCCGGACCCGCCGGCGGCTCCCTTGGCGGTGAGTCCGAGATCGAGGTGCGCGGTCATGCTGCTCTCCTTGCGTGGGGCGGGGGGGTCCGGTGGTTCAGTGATACCCCCCGGGGGTACTCCCCATCGTAGACCGGGTGCTTCTCGCGGGCAAGGCGGAGGCGCGAGGGGAGAGAATCTCCGGAGGAGCATCGCGATCCCGAGCGCGCCGGAGGAGGGGACATGGCCGCAGCACCGCCGCCCGACTGGGGCGCCCCGCCGCCGCACGCCTCGGCGCATCCGCTGCCGTCCGACGCGCTCCCGCCGCGCCGCCGCTTCGAGCCGACCGCGCTGATCACCTCGGGAGCCGAGGTCCGCCGGGCGCGGGCCGCGCTCGCCGCGCAGCTGCGGCAGGCGTCCCCGGAGAACCGGCGGCGGCTGGCCGAGTTCGCGGCGGTCGCGGACGGCGTCGCGCTGCTGCGCGGCCGCGAGTTCGACCGAGCGCTGCGGCGGATCGCGGCACCCGCCGCCGCTGTCGCGCCGGACACCACGGGCGTCGTCACCCTCGGCTCGGACGGACCGGCGCTCGCCGGAGAGCGGGCGGACGCGCTGGCGATCGCGTCCTGGAGCGACGTGCTCTCGGTCGAGGTCGGCACGGTCGCGCACGGCGCCTTCCGCGTCCGCGCCGTCGTCCTCTCCGTCGCGGCGGCGCGACCGGAGCGGGGTGCCGCCGCGGGCCAGGGCTTCCGCGGCCTGGTCTCCGAGGCGGCCCGCGCCTCCGCCGCCGCCCTCGCCGCGCGGGCGCGCCGCCGCGTCCTGGTGCCGCTCGTCGTCGCCACGCCGGGGCCGCTCGGCTGGACCGTCGCCGACGACCGCACCTTCCTCCTCGCCCTCGACCGGGTGCGCCGCGCCCGCGAGGCGCGATGAGGGCGCGGCTGCCGTTCGCGCTCGCCGCGATCGCCGCGCTCGCACTCGGCCTCGCCCTGCGCTTCCTCCTGGTCGGCCTGCTCGCCGACCTCGCCGGCAGCGTCCTCTACGTCGTGCTCGTCGCGCTGCTGGTCTGCGTGCTGCTGCCGCGGATCCCGGCGGTGACCGCGGCGGGGATCGCCCTCGCCTGGTCGATCGCGATGGAGCAGCTCCAGGCGATCGGAGCCGCCGCCCGCCTGGTCGAGCTGTGGCCGCCGCTGCGCCTCGTCGTCGGCAGCACCTTCTCCTGGCTGGACATCGCCGCGTACGTGCTCGGCGCGGTCGTCGCCGCGGCCGTGCTGATCGCCGTCGCGCCGCGGGCGCGCTCCGAGCACGAGGAGCCGGGCCGCGAGGAGCCGGGGGAGCTCCGCCCGTAGGGTGGGCGCATGCACGACGCGACACCGCCACTGCCGCAGACGGACGACCGGGCGCACGACACCCGCCGCGACCGCCGCACTCCGGAGCCGGTCGACCGCTTCGCCACCGGCGAGGAGTTCCCGGAGTACCGGGTCGACCTCGAGCGGATCCGCTTCTCGCCCTACTTCGCCCGGCTCTCCGCGGTCACGCAGGTCATCTCGCCCTCGGGCGTCGGCCAGGTCGTGCACAACCGGCTGACCCACTCCATCAAGGTCACCGCGGTCGCCCGCGCGATCGCGATGCAGCTGACCACCACGGACACGGCCCAGCGCGAGCTGGTCGAGCGCCTCGGCGGCTGCGACCCGGTCGTCGTGCAGGCCGCGGCCAGCGCGCACGACCTCGGCCACCCGCCGTTCGGGCACCTCGGCGAGCAGGCGCTCGACCGCCTGGCCCGCGAGAAGCTCGGCCTCGAGGAGGGCTTCGAGGGGAACGCGCAGTCCTTCCGGATCCTCTCCGAGCTCGACGTCTGCGAGACGGTGGAGGCGGGGCTGAACCTCACCGCCGCCTCCCGCGCCGCGGTGCTCAAGTACCCGTGGGGCCGCACGGTCTGCCGACCGGACCTCGAGACGGCCGACCCGACCGAGCTGCCGCGCGGCTCGACCGCCAGCCGCTGGGAGACCGCGCCGCCGAAGTTCTCGGCCTACACGCTCGACCTCGACGACCTGCTCGACTCCCGCACCGGCTTCACCGCGATCGCGCCCTGGCAGCAGACGCTGGAGTGCTCGGTGATGGACGTCGCCGACGACATCGCCTACTCGCTGCACGACCTCGACGACTTCTACCGCGCCGGCGTGCTGCAGCAGGCGGCCGTCGCGGTGGAGTTCCGGGCGTTCCTGCGCGAGCAGAACGCGCTGGCCGCCCTCGACGCCGAGGAGCTGTGGGCGCGGGCGCCCGGGCACTCGCTGGAGATGCTGCGGCGGAGGCTGGTGGCCCGCGACCCGTGGATCGCCAGCGACGAGCACTTCCGCTCCTCCGTCGAGCGGGTCTCGACCGAGCTGGTGGAGGGGCTGCTCGCGGTGCCGTTCGACGGCTCCACCCGCACCGAGCGGGCGATCGAGTCGTTCGTCTCCTCCTGGATCGGGCGGCTGCAGCGCTCGGTGCTCGTGCTCGCCGAGCCGAACGTGCGCTCGGGCCACCTGACGCTCCTGCCCGACGCCTGGCACGACGTCGCGGTGCTGAAGTTCGTGCACACCCGCTTCGTGATCGACCGGCCCGACTTCGCGACCTACCAGCGCGGCCAGTCGCAGGTGCTCGGGACGCTGGTCACCCACCTCGACGCCTGGCTCGACGACCCGCGGGACGGCCCGCGCGCCCCGCAGAAGCTGCTCGACTTGATCGAGCTGGCGACCGACGGCTATTTCCGCCTGCGTGCCGACCGCCCCGAGTGGCTGCCGGCCGGCGAGCGCGGCCGCCCGCGCGTCGACGCGGAGTCGCTGCAGCGCCTCGGCCGGGCCCGCGGCGTCGTCGACTACGTGGCGACCCTCACCGACGAGCAGGCGATGGCGCTCGCCGCCCGCCTCCGCGGCGACCGCGAGCCCTGGGCCATGGGCACCTGACGCCCCTCCCGCTGCCGAGTGCCGGGCGGTTGACACCGGAGGGTCGCCTGTGGCCATCGCGGAGAACACCCGCGAGAACGCGCGCGATTCCGCGCCAGAGCGCGCAGCAGGCCCCCGGAGTGTGCATGTCGCCGCCGTCCAGCCCGCGTCCAGCAAGCGTCGGGTGAACGACAGCGTAAAATCACGGGGGCACATGCCGAGATCGACAACTCGATAGGGAGTTCCGTTGGACGGAAACGCAACGACCACGCACCGCAACGTCGCATTGCTGTCCGTCGCTACCACGATGGCCCCTCGGGTGACCACGTCGGAAGAGATCGACGCGCGACTGGCGCCGGCGCTGAAGCGGCTGCGACTCCCCACCGGACTCCTCCAGCGCGTCGCCGGCGTGCAGGAGCGGCGCAACTGGGGTCCCGAGCAGGGCTTCGACGGCGCCGCGATCGAGGCGGGCAAGCGCGCGCTGGCCGAGGCCGGCATCCGGCCCGACCAGATCGGGCTGATCATCAACACCTCGGTCACCCGCAAGCACCTCGAGCCCTCGGTCGCCGTGCGCCTGCACCACGGGCTCGGCCTGCCCTCCTCCGCGATCAACTTCGACATCGCGAACGCCTGCCTCGGCTTCGTCAACGGCATGACTCTCGCGGCCCAGCTGATCGACTCCGGCCAGATCAAGTACGCGATGATCATCGACGGCGAGGACGCCGACGAGATCCAGGTCAACACGATCGAGCGCCTCAGCCGCGAGGGCATCAAGCGCAAGGACTTCATGAGCGAGTTCGCGAGCCTGACCCTCGGGTCCGGCGCCGCGGCCGCGATCCTCGGCCCGGCCGACGAGCACCCCAAGGGCCACCGGATCCTCGGCGGGATCACCCGCGCGGCCACCCAGTTCAACGAGCTCTGCGTCGGCAGCGTCGACGGGATGTTCACCGACGCGAAGGCGCTGCTCAAGGGCGGCATGGAGCTCGTCGTCTCCGCCTGGAAGGAGGCGAAGCGCGACTGGAGCTGGGGCGGGATGGACCGCTACATCATGCATCAGGTGTCGGACGTGCACACCAACGCCTTCGTGAAGGCCGTCGGCATCGACCCCGAGCTGGTGCCCACCACCTACCCGACGCTCGGCAACGTCGGCCCCGCGTCGATCCCGATCACCCTCGCGCAGGAGTCGAAGACCCTCGAGCCGGGCCACCGCGTCCTGCTGCTGGGCGTCGGCTCCGGCATCAACACCGCGATGCTCGAGATCGCCTGGTGAGCGCCGCCGCCGGCCGGCACCCGGCCGCCAGGATCCGCCGCGCACTCGGCTCGACCTCGGCGGCGGAGCTGCCGCCGGCGGGACTGGACGGCCTCGATCCGTCCTGGTCGCGCCTCGTCGACGCGCCCGACGCGCACGGCGTCCCGCGCCGCTGGCACCTGCTCGACACGCACGACGCGCTGAACGGCGTCGAGCCGCTCGGCACGATCCTCTGCGTGCACGGCAACCCGACCTGGTCCTACCTCTGGCGCGCCCTCGCCGCCGCCACCGTCGCGGCTGCCCACCGCGGCGAGCCGGCCTGGCGCGTCGTCGCCGTCGACCAGCTCGAGATGGGCTTCTCCGAGCGCACCGGCGAGCTGCACGCCCTCGCCGACCGCGTGCGCGAGCTGTCGAACCTCACCGATGTGCTCGCCCTCCGCGACGTCGTCACCCTCGGCCACGACTGGGGCGGAGTCGTCTCGCTCGGCTGGGCGGTCGACCACCCGGAGCTCCTGCGCGGCACGATGCTGCTCAACACCGCGATCCACCAGCCGGCCGACGCGCCGATCCCCGCGCCGCTGCGGCTGGCCCTGGCCTCCGGCGTCCTCGGCGCCTCGACGGTCGGCACGCCGGCGTTCCTCGAGACCACGCTCGCCCTCGGGCACCCGGCGATCCCGGCCGCCGTCAAGGACGGCTACCGCGCCCCCTACCGCTCGGCGGAGCGACGGGGCGGGGTCGGCGGATTCGTCGCCGACATCCCCGTCGGCCCCGCGCACCCGAGCCACTCCGAGCTGGAGCGGATCGCGGCCGGTGTCCGCGCCCTCGAGACCCCGGCGCTGCTGCTCTGGGGCCCGCTCGACCCGATCTTCTCGGACCGCTACCTCGACGACCTCGTCGACCGCCTCCCGCACGCGCAGGTGCACCGCTTCGAGGGCACCGGCCACCTGCTCGCGGAGGACGTCGACTACTCCGCCGCCGTCCTCACCTGGCTCGGCGACGTCACCGCGGGCGTCCAGGCGCCCGACGTGCGCCGCCCGACCGCTCCGATCGAGCCGCTCTGGCGGCACCTCGACGAGCGCGTCGAGGACGACTCGCTCGCGCTGGTCGAGATGGCGCCGCCCGGAGGCGACGGTCCGCGCTCCGTCTCGTGGCGCCTGCTCTCGCGGCGGGTCCGCGAGCTGGCCGCCGGACTCCGGGCCTCGGGCGTCGCGCCCGGCGACCGTGTCTCGCTGCTCGTGCCGCCCGGTGCCGACCTCACCGCGCTCCTCTACGCGTGCCTCCGGATCGGGGCCGTCGTGGTCGTCGCCGACGCGGGCCTCGGCCTGCGCGGACTGACCCGCGCCGTCCGCGGCGCCTGGCCGGACCTCGTCGTCGGCGCGCTGCCGGGCCTCGCCGTCGCCCGGGCGCTCGGCTGGCCGGGCGGGCGCGTCTCGACGCAGACGCTGCCGCGCGCCTCCGCCCGCGCGCTCGGCGTCGACACCTCGCTCGGGCAGCTGATCGAGCTCGGACGTGCAGAGCTGGCCGCCTCCGTCGACGCGCTCGGCGAGGCGCCCGCGGCCGACGCGACCGCCGCGATCCTCTTCACCTCCGGATCGACCGGACCCGCGAAGGGCGTCGTCTACACCCACCGCCAGCTCGCCGGGGTCCGCGACGCCCTGGCCCGCCAGTACGGGATCGGCCCGGGGACCGGACTCGTCGCCGGCTTCGCGCCGTTCGCCCTGCTCGGCCCGGCGCTCGGCACCCGCTCCGCGACGCCGGACATGGACGTCACCTCGCCGCGGACGCTCACTGCGCGGGCGGTGGCGGCCGCCGCGGCGCAGGTCGACGCGACCGTCCTCTTCCTCTCGCCCGCCGCGCTCGCCAACGTGGTCGCCACCGCGGGCGACCTCGACGCCGACGACCACCGCGCGCTCGCCGGCGTCCGCACCTTCCTCTCCGCAGGCGCTCCCGTCGCCGAGGGGCTGCTCGCGCAGGCGCAGGCGCTGATGCCGAACGCGTCGGCCCGCACGCCCTACGGGATGACCGAGGGACTGCTGCTGACGGACGCCTCGCTCGAGGGCATCCGCGCGGCCGCAGCGGACGACAACCCGCGCGGAGGAGTCTGCGTCGGCGTCCCCGCCGCGGGTGTCCGCCTCCGGATCGCGCCGCTCGACGACGACGGGCGCGCCGCTCCCGAGCCGGCCGAGCTCGTCGGCGTCACCGGCGAGATCGTCGTCTCGGCCGGGCACGTCGAGGACCACTACGAGCGGCTCTGGCTGACCGACCGCGCCGCACGCCGCGGCGCCGTGCCGGGCGAGCGCTGGCACCGCACCGGCGACGTCGGACGGATCGACGCCGACGGCCGGCTGTGGGTCGAGGGCCGGCTGCCGCACGTGATCGTCACCGCCGACGGCGTCGTGACTCCCGTCGGGCCGGAGCAGCGGATCGAGGCGCGCGTCGCCGCCGTCTCCCGCGCCGCACTCGTCGGCGTCGGGCCCCGCGGCGTCGCGCAGCTCGTCGCGGTCGTCGAGCGGCACGAGGGTGCCCGCCGCACGCAGCTCGCGTCCGAGGAGCTCGCCGCCGAGGTCCGTGCGGCCGTCGGCGCACCGGTCGCGGCCGTGCTCGTCGTGCCGGCGCTGCCGACCGACATCCGGCACAACTCGAAGATCGACCGGGCCGCGCTCGCGCGCTGGGCGGAGTCGATCCTCGCCGGCGGCCGGATGGTCGCGCCGTGAGGGTCCTCGTCACCGGAGCGAGCGGGCTGCTCGGCGGCGCCGTGGCGGCCGGACTCGTCGCCGAGGGGCACGAGGTCCGCACGTTCCAGCGCCGTCCGTCGGGAGTGAGCGGTGTCGAGGACGTACGCGGCTCGCTGGCCGACGCTCGCGCCGTCGAGGCCGCGGTCGAGGGCCGCGAGGGCGTCGTGCACCTCGCGGCGAAGGTCTCGCTCGCGGGCGACCCGGCCGACTTCGTCCGGGTGAACGTCGACGGGACGCGGGGCCTGCTGGCCGCCGCGGCGCAGGCGGGTGTCACGCGGTTCGTCCAGGTGTCCTCGCCGTCGGTGGCGCACGCCGGAGCCTCGATCGTCGGCGAGGGCGCCGAGCCGGCCGATCCCGAGCGCGCCCGCGGTGACTACGCCCGCACGAAGGCGCGGGCCGAGCTGCTCGCGCTGGCCGCCGACGCGCCGGGCTTCGCCGTCGTGGCGGTCCGCCCGCACCTGGTCTGGGGTCCGGGCGACACCCAGCTCGTGGCGCGCATCGTCGAGCGCGCCCGCACCGGCCGGCTGCCGCTGCTCGGCGACGGCCAGGCGCTGATCGACTCCACCTACCTCGACAACGCCGCCTCGGCGATCGTCGCCGCGCTCGGCCGGGCGGAGGCGGTGCACGGCCGCGCCTACGTCGTCACGAACGGCGAGCCGCGGCCGGTGGCCGAGCTGCTCGCCGGGATCTGCCGGGCCGCCGGCGTGCGCCCTCCGGCCTGGTCGGTGCCCGCGGGCGTCGCACGCGCCGCGGGCTCGCTCGTCGAGCGCGTCTGGGCGGTGCGCCCGGGGGAGGACGAGCCGCCGATGACCCGCTTCCTCGCCGAGCAGCTCTCGACCGCGCACTGGTTCGACCAGCGCGCCACCCGCGCCGACCTGCAGTGGACGCCGGCGGTCACCCTCGACGAGGGCCTCGCCCGCCTGGCCGCCTCCTACCGCTGACACGACGACGCCCCCAGCGCGAGTGCGCGAGGGGCGGGCTGTCGGACGGCGGTGGCCTTCCTCATGCTGATCGAGTAGCTCGCGCAGCGGGCGTCTCGAGATCCACCACCGTTCGGAGGTCGGTCTGCAGACCCACCCTCCTGACAACGCCGGGTCTCGATACGCCCCTGCGGGGCTGCTCGACCAGCATGAGATGCGCGACCTGCGGGACGGCTCGACCAGCATGATCGCCGCCACCGCAGGACGGGGCCCTTCATGCTGATCGAGTAGCCCGCTCCGCGGGCGCAGCGAGATCCACCGGCGGCGGAGCCTCGTCAGTCGGCGAGGATCAGGTACAGCGCGCGGCGGGTCTCGTCGAGCTTCGCGGAGGCGGCGGCGCGCTGCGCCTCCGAGGCCCCGCGGAACTGCTGGACGACGCCCATCAGCTTGCCGATGTTCTCGACGAACTCGCGGTCCGCGTCGCTCGCGCCGGGAGTGGCCTCCCAGGCGGCGGCGAGCTCGTCGGCGTGCTCGCGCACGTAGGTGCCGCCCGCGTCGGTGAGCTGGTACTCGGTGCCGCGGCCCTCGCCGACGGCCGTGATCAGGCCCTCGTCGACGAGCTGCTGGAGCGTGGGGTAGACCGAGCCGGGGCTGGGGCGCCACGAGCCGTTCGTCTTCTCGGCGATCGCCTTGATCAGGCCGTAGCCGTTCGAGGACTTCTCGGCGAGGAGGGAGAGCAGGGCGGCGCGGACGTCGCCGCGACGGGCTCGTCCGCCGCCGCGGCCGAAGCCGGGGCCGCCGAAGCCGGGGCCGAAGCCGCCGAAGCCGGGGCCGAAGCCGAAGCCGGGGCCGAAGCCGCGGCCGTGACCGCCGGGGCCGCGGCGCTCGCGCCGGCCGGGCTGGTCGTGGCCGCCGTGGCCGTGCTCGCCGTGCGAGCGGTCGAAGCGGTCGCTGTGGTCGTGGAAGGAGTTCCTGGTGTTCATGGTGTCTCTTCTCGTGTCAGGGGATTCCTCTCGAAATCCGTCTCGCCCGTCGGAGCGAGTGCTCACGATCTGTCGGCGATGTAGTAACGATATATCGGCGACTGTCACTCGTCAAGCACGACTTTCTGACTACGCTCGAGGGACCCCCACCGGAAGGCCCCTCCGCATGCCGCTGTCCGCCGCCGCGCTCGCCGCGATCCTCGACGAGTCGCTCCTCACCGGCGCCGTCCTCACCGGCCGCGCGAGCAACCTCGGCAACCTGCGCCGCCTGGCCGCCCGCGAGCCCGCCCACCTCTACGGCGTCGACGTCGCCGAGCACTGGGACGTCGAGAGCCTGCTCGCCCTGATGGGGGAGCGGGTCGGCATCAGCACCGATCCGGCGTTCGAGCACGGGCAGGACCGCATCGACGCCGCCCTCACCGTCGCCGCGCTCGACGCCTACCGCGACCGCTTCGCGCGCGCCGTTCGCGAGGGTGCGCTGATCCTCTTCGCCACCGCGCATCCCGCGACCCTGCTGGACGTCTACCGCCGGCTCGCCGCGGCTGCGACGGCGGCCGGCGCCCTCGTGATCGACGTCAACGCCCTCCCGTTCGCCCGCCCCGACGGCGTCCGGGTCGCCCTGGCCGACGAGCACCAGCGGCTGTGGTGCACCGGCGGCGTCACCTGCGCCTACCGCGGCGGCAGCCTTCAGCACACCCACTCGGCCGAGCCGATGAACGCGCTGCTCGACGAGCTCGAGGCGCTCGGCGTCCGCCCCGACCTCGTCGTCGCCGACCACGGCTGGGCCGGCGCCTCCGGGCGGCGCGGCCTGCCGACGATCGCGATCGCCGACTGCAACGACCCCGCCGTCTTCGTCGCCGAGGCGCAGGGCTCGATCGAGGTGGTCGTGCCGATCGACGACGGCCTCGCCGTGCACCTCTACGAGCCGGTGATCGCCTACCTCCTGGACGCTCTCGCCGCCACCTCCGAGCCGGCTCCGACCTCGGGCTCGTAGAATCGCCTACGGCTCGTCAGGATCCCGTGATCCGACGAGCCGTCCGCGTTCCCGCGAGCCCGAGGTCAGTCCTCGCCACCACTTCCCAGACGGAGCATCCGTGACCCAGCCCCACGACGGCCTCCTCCCGCGCTTCGCCGTCGGCGTCGACATCGGCGGCACCTCGATCAAGGCCTCCCTCGTCGACGTGACCACCGGCGAGCGCGCCGCCCGCCGCTTCGCCGTCGCGAACCCCGCCGGCAAGGAGCCCGAGGACTTCGCCGCGGCCATCGCCGGCATCGTCCGCGACGTCTCGCCGATCGCCGGCACTCCCGTCGGCGTCGGCTTCCCCGGCATCGTCCGCGGCGGCATCGTCCGGCAGACCACCCACGTCTCGCAGCGCTGGGTCGGGATCGACGCGCAGGCGCTGCTGTCCGAGGCGACCGGCGTGGACGTCGTCGTCGTCAACGACGCGGACGCGGCCGGTGTGGCCGAGCGCGAGTTCGGCGCGATGCGCGACCGCGAGGGCCTCTGCCTGCTCACGACGCTCGGCACCGGGATCGGTACCGCGCTGGTCTACGAGGGCGAGGTCATCCCCAACTCCGAGCTCGGCCACGTGCACATCGACGGCCCCGACTTCGAGCCGCGCGTCGGCTTCTCCGCGGTCCGCCGCGAGGGCATCACCCTCGAGGAGTGGGCGGGGCGCCTCAACGTCTACTACCGGCACCTCGAGATGCTGCTCTCGCCGCAGCTCTTCGTGATCGGCGGAGCGGCGGCCCACGTCTTCGACGAGTTCGCCCGCTTCCTCGACCTCGGCACCGAGATCGTCTCCGCCCGCTTCGGCAACGACGCCGGCTTCACCGGCGCCGCCATGGTCGCCGTCTCGCCCGACCGCCTCGCCCCCTGGTACCGCTCCACCCGCGGCGCCCACTTCGACCCGGGCGCGACAGCCATCGCCGACTAGCCGGCGGTCGCGGCGCGTCTGCGTGCTGGTCGAGTAGCGCGCAGCGCGTATCGAGACCCGCCCTCCGGACGACGGTGGATCTCGATACGCCCTCGGCGAGGGCTACTCGATCAGCATGCAGTGCGGGCCGCGCGATGAGGAGGGCGGCCCGCCGCGCGGGCCGCTCCCTTCCCTGCTGGTCGAGTAGCCGCGCAGCGGCGTATCGAGACCCGCCCACCGAATGACGCCGGATCTCGATACGCCCTCGGCGAGGGCTACTCGATCAGCATGTCGGCGTCAGCGCGTCCGCAGGAGCCCGCGGTACACCGCGTCCAGGCGCGCCGCCGCCGCCGCCCAGCTGTGCGCCGCCGCCCACTGCACCCCGCCGCGGCCGAGCCGCGCGCGCTCGGCGTCGTCGCCCAGCAGCCGGCGGATCTCCGCCGCCCACGCCCCGGGGTCGCCGGAGTCGATCAGCACGCCGCTCCCGCCGTCGCGGACCGCGTCCACCAGCCCGGTCGTCCGCCGCGCGAGCACCGGCGTCGCGCTCGCCGCCGCCTCGAGCGCGATCAGCCCGAACGTCTCCGCCGCCGAGGGCACCAGTGCGATCCGCGCCCGCCGCAGCAGCGCCGCCGCCGTCTCCCGGTCGGCCACGCCCTCGAAGCTCACCCACTCGTCCACGCCCAGGTCGCGCGCCGTCGAGCGCACCTCCTCCAGGTATCCCTCGCGCCCGGGCGCCGGCCCGCCCGCCAGCCGCAGCAGCGGCCGCTCGTCCATCGGGATCCGCGCCAGCGCCTGCACCGCGAGCAGCTGCCCCTTCAGCGGCTGCACCCGCCCGAGCAGCACGATCTCCCGAGCCCGCTCCTCGGCTCCTGGCGAGAACCGCGCATCCACCCCGGGCGGCACGACCACCACGCGCGCCGGATCCACCCCGTAGCCGCCCACGACGTCCGACCGCTCCGACGCCCCCGCGACCACCACCGCGTCCGCCGAGGCCAGCACCGAGCGCTCGGCGCGGATCCGCTCCTCCGGCTCCTGCACGTCGCCCGGCACCAGCCGCACGTTCTTCGCCAGCGAGTTCGAGTGCATCGAGTGCACGTGCGGAGCGCCGGTCAGCGCCCCCGCCAGCCCCGACACCCAGTAGTGCGAGTGCACGACGTCCGCGCCCTCGGCCGCCGCGGCGAAGGCGGGCGCGGACGCCGCGAGCGCGTACTTGTCCGCCGCCTCGACCGGCACCCCGACCACCGCCACGCCCGGCGCGAGCCGCCGCACGCCCTCGCCGCGGGTCAGCACGGTGACCTCCCAGCCCAGCGCCGCGAGCTCGGGCAGCACCCCGGCGAGGTAGACGTTCATCCCGCCGGCGTCGCCGGTCGAGGGCTGCTCGAGGGGCGAGGTGTGCGCCGAGACGATCGACAGGCGGGGCATCCGTCCATCGTAGGAGCGGGCGCCGAGGGCACGGATCCCGCCCCGCGGCTCACGGCGCCTCCGGAATCGGGTTGAATGGACGGATGCGCTCCGGTCGGTGCGCGGAGAGTGTGAGGTCCATGGCCCGCCGGAGTCCCCCCGAGGAAGTGCTGCCGCCCTCGGCCGCGCCCGGGGCAGCGGGTCGCGAGCCGTTCAGCGAGCAGGACATCCGGGGTCTCGTCGGCTCGGCCGCCCTCGACAAGGGCGTCGCCTACGCCGACGAGGGCCGCGTCGCCGAGCTGCAGTGGTTCGGCGGCCGCACCCGGCTCTTCGGCCAGGTCCGCGGCTCCGGCCGCTCGCCCTACGCGGTGAGCGTGCAGCTGCGCGACGAGGGCGACCACTCGATCCTCCTCGGCGGCGCCTGCAGCTGCCCCGTCAAGCACGAGTGCAAGCACGTCGCCGCCGTGCTGATCGAGGCGCTGCGCCGCGAGCGCGAGGGCGCCCTGAGCGGCCCGTTCCCCGGCGAGGCCGCCGTCGACGCGGTCCCGGAGTGGCGCAGCGCCCTCGCTCCGCTGCTCGCCGGCGCCGAGCGCTCGCACTCCGGCATCCCGCTCGGCCTCCAGTTCGAGCTCCTCCCCGGCGAGCCCGTGCGCCGCCCGCCCGGCCGCTACAACAGCTACCGTCCGCCGCCCGAGCCGCGCCCGCGCCTCGGCGTCCGCCCGGTGCGGATGGGCGACCGCGACCGCTGGGTGCGCACCGGCACCAGCTGGCGCGACCTCGGCTACCTGCACTACAGCCACGACTACGACGAGCGCCAGATCGACGTCGTGCGGGAGATGCAGGGCCTGCTCTCGGGGCACAGCGCCTCGAGCTACTACTCGCCCGACACCTGGCTCTACCTCGACCAGTGCCGGAGCGAGGCGATCTGGGCGGCCCTGCACGGCGCCGTCCGCGCGGGCATCGGCCTGGTCATGGGCGACCGCGACCAGACCCCGCTGAAGATCCTGGACACCACCGCGACCGCCTCGATCGACGTCACCCGCACCCCCGCCGGCCTCGAGCTGCGCTCGCTCGTCGCGATCGGCGACCACCCGGCGCCCGAGCACTTCGGCTTCATCGGCGACCCCGCCGTCGGCCTCTACACCTGGGACGAGGGCGACGAGCTGCGCGGCAAGGCCGTCACGCTCGTGCCGTTCGCCGCCCCGCTGGTCTCCTCCGCGCGCACCTTCCTCTGGAGCAGCGAGCCGATCCGCATCCCGGAGCAGGAGGAGTCGGCCTTCCTCACCGAGCACTACCAGCGCCTGCACCGCCTCTTCGACATCGTGTCGCGCGACGGCTCCTTCGAGGCGCCGCCCGTCCCCGAGCCGCGCCTCGGCCTGACCCTCGAGCACACCGAGGGCGCGGGCCTGCGCGGCTCCTGGTGGTGGCGCTACGGCATCGAGGGCGGTCGCGGCACCGAGGCCGAGCGCCTGCCGCTCCGCCTGGACGACGAGTCCGGCTACCGCGACGCCGAGGCCGAGCAGCGGATCCTCGACTCCCTCGGCGGCGCCGGCATCGACCCGGAGTCGACGCCCGCCCTGGTCTCGCCCTCGAGCCGCCGCCTCCGCCCGACCTTCGACCTGCGCGGCATGCAGACCGTCGGCTTCCTCACCGGCGAGGTCGAGCGCCTGCGCGAGCTCGGCACCGTCGAGATCGAGGAGATCGGCCAGCGCGTCGAGTACCGCGAGGCCGAGACGGCCCCGGTCGTCGCCGTGCAGACGGTCGCCCAGCCGGACAGCCGCGACTGGTTCAACCTCGAGATCTCGGTCACGGTCAACGACGAGGCGGTCCCGCTCGCGGAGATCTTCCTCGCCCTGGCCCGTGGCGACGAGTACATGGTGCTGCCGAGCGGCGTCTACTTCGCCCTGGACGACGAGCGCTTCGGCCGCCTCCGCGAGCTGATCGCCGAGGCGCGCGAGCTCTCCGACGACCCGAGCGAGACGCTCCGGATCAGCCGCTTCCAGTCCTCGCTCTGGGACGAGCTGGTCGAGCTCGGCGTCGTCGAGGCGCAGGCCGCGGCCTGGCGCCGCTCGGTCGAGGGCCTCTCCGGCTTCACCGCCACCGGCGCCCTCGAGTCCCGCGCCCTGCCCGAGGGCTTCGCCGTCGAGCTGCGGCCGTACCAGCAGCTCGGCTACGACTGGCTGTCCTTCCTCTACGACAACCAGCTCGGCGGCGTGCTCGCGGACGACATGGGCCTCGGCAAGACCGTGCAGTCGCTCGCGCTCGTCACCCGGGTGATGCAGGAGCAGCGCGCGGCCGCCGAGAGCGCGGGCACCTCGCCGCGCCCGTTCCTCGTCGTCGCCCCGACGAGCGTCGTGCCCAACTGGGTCGGCGAGGCCAAGCGCTTCGCCCCCGGCCTGCGCGTGGTCGGGATCGACGAGACCTCGAAGAAGAAGCGCAAGGCGCTCTCGACGATGATCGGCGAGGCCGAGCTGGTCGTCACCTCCTACGCCCTGTTCCGGCTCGACTACGAGTCCTACGCCGGCATCCAGTGGTCGGGCTTCCTGCTCGACGAGGCGCAGTTCGTCAAGAACCGCCAGTCGGCCACCCACCAGCTCGCCCGGCGCCTCGACGTGCCGTTCAAGCTCGCCATCACGGGCACGCCGATGGAGAACAACGTCATGGAGCTGTGGTCGCTCCTGTCGATCGTCGCTCCGGGCCTCTTCCCCTCGCCGGCCGGCTTCGCCGAGTACTACCAGAAGCCGATCGAGCGCGACGCCGACACCGAGCGCCTCAGCCAGCTGCGGCGTCGCATCCGCCCGCTGATGCTCCGCCGCACCAAGGAGCTCGTCGCCACGGAGCTGCCGCCCAAGCAGGAGCAGACCATCGAGGTCGAGCTCGGCACCCGCCAGCGGAAGGTCTACGACACCTACCTCGCCCGCGAGCGGCAGCGGGTGCTCGGACTGATCGGCGACTTCGAGAAGAACCGCTTCGCGATCTTCCGCGCGCTCACCGTGCTCCGCCAGGTCGCGCTCGACGCGGCCCTCGTCGACGAGGCGCACGCCACCGTGCCGTCGACCAAGCTCGACCTGCTCGACGAGCTCCTCGCCGACGCGCTCGCCGAGGGCCACCGGGTGCTGGTGTTCAGCCAGTTCACCCGCTTCCTCGGCCGGGTGCGCGGCCGGCTCGACGCGGCGGGTGTCGAGTACGCCTACCTCGACGGCGCCACCAAGAAGCGCGACGAGGTGATCGACCGCTTCCGCTCCGGCGAGGCGGGCGTGTTCCTGATCTCGCTGAAGGCGGGCGGCTTCGGCCTCAACCTCACCGAGGCCGACTACTGCATCCTGCTCGACCCGTGGTGGAACCCGGCGACGGAGTCGCAGGCCGTGGACCGCGCGCACCGCATCGGCCAGACCCGCTCGGTGATGGTCTATCGGCTCGTGGCGAAGGACACGATCGAGGAGAAGGTGATGGCGCTCAAGGAGGCGAAGGCCGCCCTGTTCGCGGCCGTCATGTCCGACGACGGCGCGGCGGCCACCGGCGGCATCACCGCGGAGGACGTGCGGGAGCTGCTCGGCTGAGCAACGCGGGTCGGCGCCTGTCCGGTCAGCAGGCCGGGTCCGCGAGCGCCTTCGCGAACGCGCCGGTCTGGTACACGTACTCGTAGGCCCAGTCGCCGAGCGTGTACGGCTCGCCGGAGGACACCATCGAGAGCTCGCCGTCGAAGCAGCGGTCGAGCAGCAGCCGTGCCCGTGCGATGTGCGGGGTCTGCGTGATGACGACGACGCTGCCCCAGTGGTCCGCGCGCGCGTCGTCGGCCAGGGCGCGCGCCTCGCCCTGGGTGGTCCCGGGCTCGGCGGTGAAGCAGATCACGTCCATGTCCGGCTCGTCGCAGGCCACCACGTCGTTCTCGCCCGGAGCCGCGGCGAGATCCGAGGCCCAGACCGAGATCACCAGGGTGTCGGCCACGCCCGCCTCGACGAGGTCGCGGCCGAGCTCGGTGCGCGCGCGGGTGGGCGGCCCGAGGACGAGGACCGCGTCGGCGTGCTCGGGGACCGGATCGGTCGCGGGCAGCACGTAGACCGGGATCCCGGCGCCGACCGCCAGCACGAGCGCGGCGAGGGCGCCGACGCCGAGGCGCCGTGCCAGCCGTCGTCCTCCGTGCATGCGTCTCCTCGCGAACCCCGGCGGTCACCGTACCCCAGGCAGGTGACGCCGGTGTTTCGGCGGGAGGGGGAATCCGACATCACGCGGGACTGCGTCCCGCCGCGTCAGCGACCTCTCGGCGTCACCTGACAGTGCACGAACCGAACTCTGACATCCTGTGTCTTCGGAGCACAGGACGGTGACTCGTGGCGCTCCCGCGACGCCGTGACAGTCGCTCCTCCTCGACAGAAGGACAGGCGATGGCTGAACCGACACTGGTGGACGTCGCGCGCATCGCGGGGGTGTCGCGCGCGACCGCCGCTCGAGTGCTCGCGGGCAGGACCAACGTCGACGCCGGCATGACCGCCGCCGTGGAGCGCGCCGCGAAGCAGCTCGGCTACGAGGCGAACGGCGCCGCGCGCATGCTTCGCGGGGGACGCGCGGGCTCGATCGCGCTGATCGTCGCCTTCGAGGATCTCGACCGCCTGCCCGGGACGATCCTCACGGCGGTCCTGAAGGGCGCCGCGGCGAGCCTGCACGCGCAGGGAGTCCAGCCGGTCCTGCTGCCCGCGGACTACGACGACAGGGGCCGCGTCGCCCGGCTCCTCCGCACGCGCGCGGTCGACGGGGCCATCGTGATCCTGCAGAACGAGATGACGCAGGTGACGCAGGAGCTGGCGGACTCTCCCGCGCCCATCGCCTGGGTGGGCCGACCGCGGGTCGCCCTCGCGGACGACGCGCTCGTGATCGACGCGGACAACTACGGGGGCGGACGGCTCGCCGCGCGAGTGCTGGCCGAGTCCGGCCGTCGCCGGCTCGGCATCATCTCCGGCCCCCACGACATGAAGCCCGCTCGTGAGCGGCTGCGCGGCTGGCGCGACGAACTGGAGCACCTGGGCATCGACTACACGCCCCTCGCGCACGGTGCGTTCACGGTCGAGAGCGGTGTGACCGCGATGGTGCGCCTCCTGCAGCGCTATCCCGACCTCGACGGCGTCTTCGCCTCCTCCGACCTGATGGCGCACGGCGCGATTCACGTCCTCCGGGCAGCCGGACGACGCGTGCCGACGGACGTCTCGGTCGTGGGCTTCGACGACGTCGTCATCGCGACCACCACGGACCCCCCGATCACGACCATCCGCCAGCCCCTCGCGGAGATGGGCCGCATCGCTGCCGAGACCGTCGTCGCCGTCCTGCAGGGACGCGAGGTCGACCGGCAGCCGATCCTGCCCGTCAGCCTCGTCCAGCGGGAATCGGCGTAGCGCGGAGACCGTCCTCGACGACCCCGGCTCCCGGGATCGCCGCCGCCTCAGTCCGCGATCAGCAGCCGCAGCTCCCGCACTCCCGCGACCACGTCGGCACCGATCCGACCCGCCTGCACCGCCGCGCGCAGCGGCAGCGTCCGGTGCGGCCGCAGCAGCCGTCGCGCCGCCGTGCAGGGCAGCGCGTAGAGGGCGACGACACCCGCGTCGATCCCGTCGAGCCCGCCGTCGTCGCGGCCGAAGACCAGCTCGCGTCCCTCGCGGGCCAGCTCCTCGGGCAGCGCCGCCTCGCCCACCGGCAGCCGCACCGCGGCGAGCACGGCGGCCGCGACGACCCGGCGCCGCAGCGGCCGGCCGATCGTGTCCCCGGCGAGCTCGCCGAAGAAGTCGGCGTGCCGCTCCAGGATCGCCGCGATCGTCTCGGCGAGCCGCTCCATCTCGGGGTGCAGCGACAGCCGCGCCAGCCGGCGGTAGGCGTGCAGCGCGATCTGCGCGTCGACCGCCAGCGCGAGGGCGATCGGCCCCGCGAGCAGCCGCGCGGACCGGTCTCGCAGCAGCCGGGGCCGGGGGCGGGGCTCGGCCGGGGTCGTGTCGACGCCGCGGATCCGCGGCGAGGCGGCCAGCACCTCGCCGAGCGCATCGGCGATGCGGTGCCGCTCGGCGGCCCAGCTCGTCGCGAACGTCCGCACCCGGGGGTCGGGGTGCGCTCGAGCGAGCGGCAGCACCCGCACGACGGCAGCGTGCTCGAGAGCGCGGAGGTAGGCGGACGCGACGATCGCTTCGCGATCCAGCGGCGCCTCCTCGAACTCGCGGATCGAGAAGTGGTCGTGGAGGCTGCCGTGCGCGCTGCGACGGTAGCTCTCCACGTCGAACGGTTCCGCGATGCCCATGCTCCACCCGCCTTCGCTTCGACCGTACCGCCATCCCGGGCCCGGAAGCTGAACGGCGGGAGGTCCGCCGCTGCCAGACTGGAGCCCGCGCGCCGATCGGCCGCGGGGACGGGGCGGAGATGGGGTCACGCGGCTCCGCCATCGGCGCGATCGTCCTCGCCGCGGTCTGCTTCGGCACCACCGGGACCGCGCAGTCGCTCGGTGCGCAGGGCGTCGATCCGCTGCTGCTCGGCGCCGCCCGGATCGTGCTCGGCGGAGCGCTGCTGGCCGCCCTGCTCGGGGTCGAGACGGCACGCGCTCCCCGCCGCCCCCGGCGCCGCCCGCGCGCCTCGACGGTGCTGCTCGTCCTCCTCGGCGCGGCCGGCGTCGCCGCCTACCAGCCCGCCTTCTTCACCGGCACCGCCCAGAACGGCGTCGCGGTCGGCACGATCGTCGCGCTCGGCTCCGCCCCCGCCTTCACCGGGCTGCTCGAGTGGCTCGTGCTGCGCACCGCCCCGAGTCCGCGCTGGTTCGTCTCGACGGCGCTCGCCGCGGTCGGCGTCGTGCTGCTCGCGGGGCTGCTCACCGGCGGCGGAGCGAGCGGAGTGTCGGCACTCGGTCTCGCCGGCTCGGCCGGGGCGGGCGCCTCCTACGCGCTCTACGCCGTCTGCGGCAAGCTGCTGCTCGAGCGCGGCTTCAGCCCGGTGGCCGCGATGGGCGCGCAGTTCGGCACGGCCGCGCTGCTCGCCCTCCCGGTGCTGCTGGTGGGCGGTCCCGCGAGTCTCGCGGGGTCCGTCCCGGCCGTGCTCTGGCTCGGCGTCGTGACGGTCGCGGTCGCCTACACCTTCTTCGCCCGGGGCCTGCGCCTCCTGCCGGCCGCCACGGTCTCGACGCTGACCCTCGTCGAGCCGGCGACGGCGACGCTCCTCGGCGTGGCTCTGCTCGGCGAGCGCCTGACGGCCGAGGCGGTCGTCGGCGTCGCGGTGCTCGTGCTCGCCGTGCTGCTCCTGGCGCTGCCCGCGCGGGGGGAGGGGCGTCGAGCGCCGGGCATCGGCCTCGAGTCCCGCGCCTGAGGCGCCGTCGAGCCTCGCGGAGTAGCCTCTGCCCTGCCGCGGCGCCCGAGCGCCTCACCGATCGACGACGAGGGGCGGATCCGATGACCAACCCCTGGCTCGCCCTGCCCGGCAGCGGTCGCCGCCGCCCGCTGGTCGAGGCGTCCTGGGAGCGGGCGCGCCGCCACCGCCTTGACCCCGAGCGGCTCACCGCCCCGCTGTCGTTCTCGAGCGACGAGCTGCGCGAGTACCGGATGGGCCACCCGCTCGCCTCGGTGCTGCCCGTCATCCGGCGCCTCCTCGTCCGCGACGCCGATGAGGACAGCGGCGTTCTCGTCGCCGTCGGCGACGCGCTGGGGCGGCTGCTCTGGATCGACGGCGATCAGGCGCTGAAGAGCTCCGCCGAGCGGATGCTCTTCGTCGAGGGCGCGGCCTGGGCCGAGCCCGACGTCGGCACCTCCGCCCCCGGGACCGCCCTCGTGCTCGACCACGGCGTGCAGATCCACGGCGCCGAGCACTTCGCCTCCCTCGTCCACCCGTGGAGCTGCACCGCGGTGCCGATCCACGACCCCGAGACGCACGAGATCCTCGGCGTCATCGACATCACCGGCGGCGCGGAGGTCGTCGCCCCGCAGACCCTGCCGCTGATGGAGGCGACCGCGGCGGCCGTCGAGAGCCAGCTGATGGTGCAGCGGCTGCAGCGCCCGCGCCGCGCGCACCCGCGGCCCGCGGCGGCCCGCGCGCCGAGCCTGCGCGTCCTCGGCCGCGAGACCGGCGTCGTCACCGCGGACGGCGTCGAGCTCGAGCTCTCCACCCGGCACGCCGAGATCCTCACCCTCCTCGCCTGGCACCGAGCGGGGCTGTCCGCCGAGGCGCTCGCCCAGCTGCTCTACGGGCGGGAGGACGCCGTGGTCACCGTGCGTGCCGAGATGGTGCGCCTGCGCCGGATCCTCGAGCCGCGCCTCCCGCGGCTGGTCCCGCTCTCGCGTCCGTACCGCCTCGCCAGCCCGGTCGACCTCGACGCGCGCCAGGTGGTCGGCCTGCTCGACCGCGGCGCGCACCGGCTGGCCCTCGACGCCTACGCGGGCGCCCCGCTGCCCGGCTCCGAGGCGCCGGGTGTCCGCGCCATCGCCGACGAGCTGCGCGCCCGCGTGCGCGCCACCGTGCTCACCAGCGCCGCCGCCGAGACGCTGCTCGCCTACGCGCACGGACCCGACGGCCACGACGACGTGGAGGTCTGGGCCGAGCTGCTGCGGATCCTGCCGCGGCGCTCGCCCCGCCGCGCCGGCATCGTCGCGCACCTCGAGGAGCTCGAGGCCGAGCAGCGCTGACCGGCACCCGGCCGACGTGTCCGTCGTCGCGGCCGTGCAACGGTGTGCAACCTCCCGCGACGTACGGTCGGACCGAGCGCGACACCCCGCACTCACCCGACAACGACGTCGATGGAGGTCCACATGACGCTGTACGCCGACCCGGTAGCCGACCAGGCACCGAAGGAACCGGAGTCCACGGTCTACGCCAACCCGGGCACGGAGGGATCCGTCGCCTCGTTCCGCTCGCGCTACGACCACTTCATCGGAGGCGAGTACGTCGCCCCGGCGAAGGGCCAGTACTTCGAGAACATCACCCCCGTCACCGGCAAGCCCTTCTGCGAGATCGCCCGCGGCACCGCCGAGGACGTCGACCGCGCCGTCGAGGCAGGCTGGAAGGCGTTCCCGAGCTGGGGGAAGACCAGCCCCGCCGAGCGCGCGAACGTCCTCCTGCGCATCGCCGACCGGATGGAGGCGAACCTCGAGCTGCTCGCGGTCGCCGAGACCTGGGAGAACGGCAAGCCGGTCCGCGAGACCCTCGCCGCCGACATCCCGCTCGCGATCGACCACTTCCGCTACTTCGCCGGCGCCCTGCGCGCCCAGGAGGGCGGCGTCTCCGAGATCGACCACGACACCATCGCGTACCACTTCCACGAGCCGCTCGGCGTGGTCGGCCAGATCATCCCCTGGAACTTCCCGATCCTGATGGCGGTCTGGAAGCTCGCCCCCGCGCTCGCCGCCGGCAACTGCATCGTCCTGAAGCCCGCCGAGCAGACCCCCGCGTCGATCCACGTCCTGATGGACCTCATCCACGACCTGCTGCCCGCGGGCGTCCTCAACATCGTCAACGGCTTCGGGATCGAGGCCGGCGCCCCGCTCGCCTCGCACCCGCGGATCCGCAAGATCGCCTTCACCGGGGAGACGACGACCGGCCGCCTGATCATGCAGTACGCGAGCGAGAACCTCATCCCGGTCACGCTCGAGCTCGGCGGCAAGAGCCCCAACGTGTTCTTCGCCGACGTGGCCGCCGAGCGCGACTCCTTCTACGAGAAGGCGCTCGAGGGCTTCTCGTTCTTCGCCCTCAACCAGGGCGAGGTCTGCACCTGCCCCTCCCGCGCCCTCGTGCAGAAGTCCATCTACGACGACTTCGTCGGCGACGGACTCGAGCGCGTCGGCCGGATCAAGCAGGGCAACCCGCTCGACCTCTCGACGATGATCGGCGCGCAGGCCTCCAACGACCAGCTGGAGAAGATCCTCTCCTACATGGACATCGGCAAGCAGGAGGGCGCGAAGCTGCTCATCGGCGGCGACCGCGCCGACCTCGGCGGTGAGCTCAGCGGCGGCTACTACGTCAACCCGACGGTCTTCGAGGGGCGCAACTCCATGCGCATCTTCCAGGAGGAGATCTTCGGCCCCGTCCTCGCCCTCACCTCGTTCGAGGACTTCGACGACGGCATCGCCATCGCCAACGACACCCTCTACGGCCTCGGCGCCGGAGTCTGGAGCCGCAACGGCGCCCAGCTCTACCGCGCCGGCCGCGCCATCGAGGCCGGCCGCGTCTGGTCGAACACCTACCACCAGTACCCCGCCCACGCGGCCTTCGGCGGCTACAAGCAGTCCGGCATCGGCCGCGAGAACCACAAGATGATGCTCGACCACTACCAGCAGACGAAGAACCTCCTGGTCTCCTACGCGGAAGGACCGATGGGCTTCTTCTGAGCCGCTGTGCGGCGATTCCTCGCTCCGCTCGTCATCACCGCCGCGGTCGGCTGACCGAGGTGGTCGCGCCGAGTGGAGCGGGGAGCGTCGCGCTCCGCGAATCCGCTGGCACGCGGATTCGCGCTCCGCGCTCTCCCCTGCTGCCGCCCCGCCCGGACGCGGTGGTGGCGCTCGCTCCGCTTCGCACGTGCCGCGGACATGCTGGTCGAGTAGCCCGCATCGCGGGCGTATCGAGACCCACGTCCTTCAGCGGATGCGGGAGCAAGGCGTCCTCGCTCCGCTTCGCACCTGGGATCCGGGTCGCGCTTCCCGCGGTTGCAGGCCCTTCCATGCTGGTCGAGCAGCCCGCGCAGCGGGCGTATCGAGACCCCCCGCCGACACACCACCCCGAGAGGACACCGCCCATGGACAGCACGCGAGTCGACGTGACCGAGGCGGCAGCCGGCATGCTGCGGAGGATGAGCGAGCTGCACGGGCCGCTGATGTTCCACCAGTCCGGCGGGTGCTGCGACGGCAGCTCGCCGATGTGCTTCCCGGTCGGGATGTTCCGCACGGGAGCGTCCGACGTGCTCGTCGAGACGCTGCACGTCGACGGGCTCGCCCCGATCGAGTTCTACATGTCGCGGACGCAGTTCGAGTACTGGAAGCACACCCACCTCACCGTCGACCTGGTCGACGGGCGGGGGAGCGGCTTCAGCGTCGAAGCGCCCGAGGGCAAGCGCTTCATGATCCGCAGCCGCCTCCTCACCGACGCCGAGCTGGTCGAGTTCGGCCTCCTGCCGGCCGCCGCCGTCCAGCTCTGACCCCTCGGTCACAGGGAATCGCCCGCCGCGGGAATATACCCCCTGGGGGTATGTTGCACCACGGTGACCGACACCGAGGGAGCACCGATGACCGACGCCGCGCACGACCACAGCACGCACACGTCCTCCGCCACGACGTCCTGGCGGACCGCCGCGACGGCCACCCTGCACTGCCTCACCGGCTGCGCCATCGGCGAGGTCCTCGGCATGGTGCTCGGCACCGCACTCGGGCTGCACAACCTCGGCACCGTCGTCCTCTCCATCGTGCTCGCCTTCGCCTTCGGCTATGCCCTGACGATGCGCGGCGTGCTCCGCGCGGGGGTCTCCTGGCGCGCCGCCGTCGGCATCGCGCTCGCCGCGGACACCGTCTCGATCGCCGTGATGGAGGTCATCGACAACACGGCGATGCTGGCGATCCCCGGTGCGATGGACGCCGGTCTCGCGAGCGGCCTGTTCTGGGGCTCCCTGGTGGGCTCACTCGCCCTGGCCTTCGTGGTCACGACGCCGGTCAACCGCTGGCTGATCGGCCGCGGCAGGGGTCACGCGGTCGTGCACCGCTTCCACCACTGACGGCGGAGCGCTGAGGCTCAGACCGACGGCTGCGGCGGGCTCGTCGCGGTCGAGCCGGTGCTGATCCGCACGCCGATCTCCGTACCGCGGATCACCGAGGTCCCGGCCGACGGGTCTGTCCCGGCGACCTGGCCCTCGGGCACCGACGAGTCGACCTGGCTCATCCCGCCGACCACGAACCCCGCCGCCTTCAGCGCGCTGACGGCCGCGTCGACGCTCTTCCCGGTCACGTCCGGGATCGTCACCATCGGCGCCTTCACCAGCGACTGGTCGGGCTTCGCGAAGGCGGAGCCGCCGTACTCGCGGTCGAACGCGGTCATCACCGGATTCCAGATCCGGTGCCGCGCGAGGATCGCCGAGCCGCTGTCGAAGTCGATCGAATCGAGCGCCATCCGCTTGCCGGCGTCGTTCAGGGCGGAGATGCTGCCGACCCAGACCGCGAGGGCGACCTCGGAGGAGGCGCCGAGCGTCCAGCCGTCGGCCGCGCCGTCGGTGGTGCCGGTCTTGGTGATGTGCTCGATGCCGTCGCCGGGGCTCGCCGCCTGACCGGTGCCCTGCGAGGTGACCTCGAGCAGCGCGTACTGCGTGGCACGGGCGACGGCCGTCGTCGTCGACTGCGTGCAGGTCGAGGCGGGCGCCTCGATGTCCTGCCCCTCGGGCCCGACGATCGAGTCGATGGCCACCGCGCTGCAGGTCCGGCCGTCGTTCGCGACGCCCGCGTAGGCGACGGCCATGGTCAGCGGGGCGATCTCGTTCGTGCCGAGCACGGTCGCCGGGGATTCGAGCAACGGGGTCGCATCCGCGCGATGCACGCCGAACGCCTCCGCGGTCTTGCGGATGTCGCAGAGGTCGAGCAGGTGTGCCATGCCGACGAAGCCGGTGTTGATGGAGTCGATCGTGGACTCCAGTGCGTTCAGCGAGGCAGGGAAGATCTGCCCGCCGTTGTTGTTCGGATTGAACACCCCGTAGTCCTGCGGGCCCTCGCAGCTGTCCTGGAAGCCGGTCCAGTTCTTGTTCTTCGCGTCGAACTGCTCGAGCAGGGTGTGCCCGTCCTGCAGCCACTCCATCAGCGTGAAGACCTTGTAGGTGGAGCCCGGCTGGAAGCCGTTGCCGCCCCCGTAGGCCGCGTCGACCGAGAGGTTGATCGCGGAGTACTCGGCGCCGTCGGCCGAGGCGATCTGCTCCGGGTCCTGGCTGTACTTCTTGTTCTGCACCATGCTCAGGATCCGCCCGGTCCCGGTCTCCACGCCGACGGCCGCGGCCCCGACGTCGAAGCGCGGGTCGGTCGCGGGCACCTGGTCGGCCATGACCTGCGCCGAGGTGTCCTGCATGGCGAGGTCGATCGTCGTGTAGACCTTGAGCCCGCCGCGCTTGAGCGCCGCGTAGCGCTCGTCGGCGGTGTCGCCGAGGGCCGGGTCGTTGCGCAGCACGTGCGAGACGTAGTCGCAGAAGTAGGCGGCGCTGCCCGCGGTCTGGCAACCGGTCGACGGGGGAGTGATGACGGGCTCGATCGGCGCGGCCTTCGCGGCGTCGCGGGTCGCGGCGTCGATCTTCCCGTACTCGAGCATCCGGTCGAGGATGTAGTCGCGTCGGCTCGTGGTCAGCGCGTAGCCGTTCGCCTCGCCGTTGTCGGGGTCGTCGGGGCGGTCGAAGCGGAACTTCTCCGGGTTGTTGACGATCGCCAGCAGCGCGGCGGACTGCCCGACCGAGAGGTCGGCCGCGTCGACGCCGTAGTAGTACTCGGCCGCGGCCTCGATGCCGTAGACGGTGCCGCCGAAGAGGGCGATGTTGAGGTAGCCGAGGAGGATCTCGTCCTTCGAGTACTCCTTCTCCACCCCGATCGCGAGGCGCATCTCCTTGAGCTTGCGCTCGGGAGTGGTCGCGGTCGCCTCCGCGTAGGCCGCCGCGCGCTCGGTCTCGTCGCTGATCGACTCGGCCTTCTGCACGAGGACGTTCTTGACGTACTGCTGCGTGATCGACGAGCCGCCCTGCGGCGCCGCGTCGAGGAGGTAGGTGCTGGCGACGGCGCGCAGGGTGCCCTGGAGGTCGATGCCGCCGTGCTCGTAGTAGCGCGGGTCCTCGCTCGAGACGAGGGCGTCGAAGACCGGCGCCGCGATCTGGTCGGCGGCGACCTCGATGCGGTTCTGATCGTAGAAGGAGGCGAGGAGCGTCGGGTCCTCGGGGTCGCCCGCGTAGACGTCCGTCTTCTGCATCAGCTCGCCGACCTCGAGGTAGCTCGGCAGCGACTGGAACGCCGAGATCGTTCCCGAGGTGGCCGCCCCGGTGAGCGCGACCGCCGGAGCCACGACGATCGTCGCGAGCAGCCCCGCCAGCACGCTGACGATCACGAATCCGAACAGCGCGCCGAGGGCCCCGTGGACGGTGCGACGGGGCTGGAAGACGGGAACGTTCGGACGCTTCAGGATGGATCCTCTCGGTGCACCAGCACCCTAGGCGACGCTCCCGACATCCCCGCCCAGGCGCGCCCGCGGCTCCATTGCCCGGCGCGGAACACGTCCGCCCGCTGCCGGGAGTCGGCCGCGGCACTGCCTCCGCGCGACGACCACGTGACCCCGCAGCCGTGCCTGCACATGAAGTGACCCGACGTGGTCAGGGTGAGGGCCGGATCGCCGACGTCCTGCACGGCCGGTGTCGTGAGAGGGGGTGGCGCACGCCGTCAGGTGCGGCGGCTCGGCGACGTCACTCGGATGCGGTGGTGAGCAGCGTGCCGTTGATGTCGGCGCTGTCGCCCGGGTTCTTCGACGCCTCGCCGGTGCTCACCTGCAGCGGGATGACGGCACCCCGCAAGACGGTCTCGTCCGCGCTGGGCGTCGTCGAGACGACGGACCCCTCGGGGATCGACGTCGAGCCGACAGGCTCGCTCCTGCCGACGGAGAAGCCGGCGGCGGTGAGCGTCGCGGTGGCCGCGGCGACCGTCAGCCCGGTCACGTCCGGCACCTCGGTCAGCGTGGCGGTGCGCGGGGACGACGCGAGCATCGAGGCGGGCGGGTCGATGAAGTCGTCGCCGCCGTACTTCTGGTCGAGCGCCGTCATGATCGGCTTCCAGATCGCGTGACGCGCGTCAGCGGCACGGATCGTCCCCTTCTCGCCGGTGAGGCGCGTGGTGCGGAGGTTCTGCTTCGATCCGTCGTCGAAGCCCCTGATGCTGCCGACCCAGACGGCGAGCGACGCGGAGCGGCTGGCACCGGCGGTCCAGACGTCCGCCGCCTCATCGGTGGTACCCGTCTTGCCGATGTGCTCGATGCCGTCGCGCGGATCCGAGGCGGTGGCGGTACCGGAGGTGATGACCCGCTGCATGGCGTACTGCATTCCTCGAGCCACCTCGGGGGTCACGGACTGCGTGCAGGATGAGGCGGGCGGCGCGACGGCCGCACCGGAGCTGTCCGTGATCCGGTCGATGACGATCGCGGCGCAGGTCGTCCCGTCGTTCGCGATGCCGGCGTAGGCGTTGGCGACGGTGAGCGGTGCGATCTCGTTGGTCCCGAGAACGGCTGCCGGTCCGCTCTGCAGCTCCTTGGCGTCGGCCCGGTGGATGCCGAAGGACTCCGCCGTCGTGCGGATGTCGCAGAGGTCGAGCTGGTTGGCCATGCCCATGAAGCCGGTGTTGATCGAGTTCGCCGTCGCCTGGACCGCGGTCATCGACGAGGCGTCCTCGGACGCGACGTCGTTCCGCGGTGCGAACCGCGCACCCGCGTAGTAGCCGTCGTTCGCGGTGTCGCACTTCTGCGGGTATGAACGGAACCCCGAGGTCGGCGAGGGGAACGACTCGTTCAGGGTGTGGCCGGCCTGCAGCCACTGCGCGAGCGTGAAGACCTTGTAGGTCGAGCCGGTCTGCACGCCGGCGGTGCCACCCATGTCGACGTCGACGTTGAGGTTGATCGCGCTGAAGCCGGGGTTCGCGGCGAGGAACTCCTCGTCCTGGCTGTACTTCGTGTTCTGCACCATCGACAGCACGCGGCCGGTGCCGGCCTCGACCGACGCGGCGGTCGCGCCGACCTGGAAGCGGGGGTCGTACGACGGGATGTAGGCGTTGATCGCCGCTTGCGAGACCTGCTGGATGTCGAGATCCAGGGTCGTGACGATGTCGAAGCCGCCCTGGCGGATCCGCTGGTAGCGCTCGTCGTCGTCGGCGCCGAACGCCTCGTCGTTGCGCAGCACGTTCAGCACGTACTCGCAGAAGTACGCCGCGTTGCCCGCGGTGGCGCAGCCGGTGGAGGGCTCCGTGATGTTCGGCGTGATCGGCTCGGCGATCGCCGCGTCGTAGACCTCCTGGCTGATCTTCGAGTACTTCAGCTCCTCGCCGAGGATGTAGTCGCGGCGCTCCTTGGTCGCGGCGTAGCCGTTCGCGGCGCCGTTCGCCTCGTCGGTCGGGTCGTCGAAGCGGAACTTCGACGGGTTGTTGACGATCGCCAGCAGCGACGCGGCCTGCGAGGCCGAGAGCTGGCTGGCGGGGATCCCGTAGTAGTAGTTGGCCGCGGCCTCAATGCCGTAGACCGTGCCGCCGAAGAGCGCGATGTTGAGGTAGCCGAGCAGGATGTCGTCCTTCGACGTCTCCTTCTCGAGGCCGATCGCGAGGCGCATCTCCTTGAGCTTGCGCTCGGGGGTCGGGTCGGTGGCGAGCTTGTAGGCGGCGTCGCGCTCGGCCTCGTCGGTGATCGACTCGGCCTTCTGCACGAGCACGTTCTTGACGTACTGCTGCGTGATCGACGAGCCGCCCTGCAGGTCGTCCCCGGTCAGCGTGACCGCGAGCGCGCGGAGCGTGCCCTGCAGGTCGATGCCGCCGTGCTCGTAGAAGCGCGGGTCCTCGCCGGCGACCGCGGCGTCCTTGGCGGTCTGCGCGACCTCGTCCCAGCCGACCTCGACGCGGTTCTGGTTGTAGACGGAGGCGAGGAGGGTGGTGCCGTCGCCCGCGTAGATGTTCGTGCGCTGCATCAGCTGGCCGGCGTCGAGGTAGCCGGGCAGGTTCTGGAACATCCCGATCGTGTTGCTGGTCGCGAGGCCCGTCAGCGCGAGCGCCGGAGTGACGCCGACGGTGATCAGCACGCCCGCCACGGCGCTCATCCCGATGAAGCCCAGCACTGCCCGCAACGACATCCCCAGCGGTCGAGCGGAGCTGCGGGATGCGGTGGGGAGAGCCATGGAGCGGGAGGTCCTTCCGGCGCGGTGGTGCCGCGCGAATGCAGGGTGGCGGGAGCGTCGCGCCGGTCGTGCGAATCCCCCCGGTCATGGTACGCGACGCGCCCGGGAGGAGGGGGTCCTCCTGCAGGACGAGATGCACCTGTGACAAGAGGTGTCGGTCCCGGAGAGCGGCAGGGGCCCGAGGGGGAATCCGGCGGCCCGGGCCGTCATGAGGCTGCCGTCACGACGCCGCATCCGTATCGTGGAGGGTGCGTCCCCGCAAGGGGAGCGGCGGCAGCACCGCACCACCTGTCGTCCCGGGGCCCCGGGGCGGTCGGCCCCGGCAGAAAGCACACAACCATGGCACGCATCCACGACGACGTGACGCAGCTCGTCGGCAGGACCCCGCTCGTCCGCATCAATCGGCTGGAGGGCGCGGACAGCGCCGTCGTCCTCGCCAAGCTCGAGTTCTACAGCCCGGCGAACAGCGTGAAGGACCGGATCGGCATCGCGATCGTCGACGCCGCCGAGGCGTCCGGCGAGCTCCCGCCCGGCGGCACGATCGTCGAGGGCACGAGCGGCAACACCGGCATCGCGCTCGCCATGGTCGGCGCGGCGCGCGGCTACAAGGTGATCCTGACGATGCCGGAGACCATGTCCACCGAGCGCCGGGTCCTGCTGCGCGCCTACGGGGCCGAGATCGTGCTGACCCCCGGCTCCGAGGGCATGCGCGGCGCGGTCGAGCGGGCGCAGGCGATCGTCGCCGAGACCCCCGGCGCCGTGCTCGCCCGCCAGTTCGAGAACGCCGCCAACCCCGAGGTGCACCGCCGCACCACCGCCGAGGAGATCTGGGCGGACACCGACGGCGAGGTCGACGTCTTCGTCGCCGGCATCGGCACCGGCGGCACCATCACCGGCGTCGGCCAGGTCCTCAAGGAGCGCAAGCCCGGCGTGCAGATCATCGGCGTCGAGCCGATCGACTCGCCGCTGCTCACGCAGGGGACGGCCGGCCCGCACAAGATCCAGGGGATCGGGGCGAACTTCGTGCCGGCCAACCTCGACCGCGACGTCTACACCGAGATCATCGACGTCACCCTCGAGGACTCGGTGCGCGTCGCGCGCGCGATGGCCGCACAGGAGGGCATCCTCGGCGGCATCTCCTCCGGCTCGATCATGTGGGCGGCCCTCGAGGTCGCCAAGCGCCCCGAGAACGCGGGCAAGACCATCGTCGCGATCGTCTGCGACTTCGGCGAGCGGTACATCTCGACCGTCCTCTACGAGGACCTCCGCAGCTGAGCCCCGCCGGATCCCCCCGTCCCCGCCCGTCCGGAGGTTCCGGCGCGCCCGGACATCCCACGGTCCTCGCACGCCTCCGCGAGGACGTGGCGGCAGCGCGCCTGCGCGACCCGGCGGCGCGGAGTACGGCCGAGGTGGTGCTCGCCTACCCCGGGCTGCACGCGGTCTGGGTGCACCGCGTCGCGCACCGCTGGTGGCGGCGCGGCGCCCGGCTGCCGGCCCGGCTGCTCGCGCAGGCGGCCCGCGCGGCGACCGGAGTGGAGATCCACCCCGGCGCGACGATCGGCCGCCGGCTCTTCATCGACCACGGCATGGGCGTCGTGATCGGCGAGACGGCGCGGATCGGCGACGACTGCATGCTGTACCACTCCGTCACGCTCGGCGGGAAGTCGGCCAAGCGCGAGCGGCGCCACCCGACGCTCGGCGACCGGGTCGTCGTCGGCGCGGGGGCCGTGATCCTCGGCCCGATCGTGCTCGGCTCGGACGTGAGCGTCGGCGCGAACGCGGTCGTGGTGAAGGACGCCCCGGACGGCGCCGTGCTGGTCGGGATCCCGGCCCGCGATCTGCGCGTGCTGGGCCGCGCCGAGGACGCCCTCGCGGATCCGGCCTTCTGGATCGACCCCGCGATGTACATCTAGGGCCGAGTCGTCGAGGGCCGGCCCCCGTCGTCAGTCGTCGGAGTCGCGGCGCGAGATGTCGCGCTTCGCGCTCTTGATCACCGCGAAAGCGTCCAGGGCGTGCACCCGCGTCTCCTTGAGGTCGAGGATCGGCGCGGGGTAGCCGTCCGCCTCCGGCGTCAGGGTCTCGCCGAGCGTCCACGGCTCGTGGATCACGGCGCGGTCGAGCTCGGCGAGCTCCGGCACGTACTCACGCAGGTAGCCGCCGTCGGGGTCGAACTTCTTCGACTGCGTCACCGGGTTGAAGACGCGGAAGAACGGCGACGCGTCGGCGCCGGACCCCGCGACCCACTGCCAGTTCGCGGCGTTGCTCGCCGGATCGGCGTCCACGAGGGTGTCCCAGAACCAGTCCTCGCCCACCCGCCAGTCGACCAGCAGGTTCTTGATCAGGAACGAGGCGGTGACCATGCGGACGCGGTTGTGCATGTAGCCGGTCTTCCACAGCTCGCGCATCCCCGCGTCGACCAGCGGGTAGCCGGTGCGGCCCTGGTGCCAGGCGTCGATCCTGTCCTCGCCCGGGTGGCCCCAGGGGAAGGAGTCGAAGCGCGAGTCGAAGTTCGCGGTCGCGAGGTCGGGCCAGTGGAAGAGCAGGTGGTAGCAGAACTCGCGCCACAGCACCTCGGAGAGGAAGCGGTCGCTGCCCTCGCCGCGGTGCTGCCCCTTCGCGTGGGCCTCCTCGAGCGCGTGCCAGACCTGGAACGGGCTGATCTCGCCCCAGCGCAGGTGCGGCGACAGGTTCGAGGTCGCGTCCCGCGCGGGGAGGTCGCGGTCGTCGGCGTAGTCGTCGAGCTGCTCGGCGAGGAACGCGCGCAGCCGCTTCGCCGCCGCCTTCTCGCCCGGGACCCAGCGCTCGCGGAGCCCCCCGGCCCAGTCGGGGCTGGTGGGCAGCAGCTGCCAGTCGTCGAGGTCGTCCGAGGCCGCGTCCGTGTCGATCCCGTCGATCCCGCGCGGTCGCGGCAGGGGAGCGCGCGGGGTGTCGCGGTTGCGGCAGGCGCGCGCGAACGGCGTGTAGACGGAGTAGGGCCCGCCGCCGCCGGTCTGCACGGTCCACGGCTCGAAGAGCAGCGAGCCCTGGTGGCTCTCGGCCTCGACGTCCCGATCGCGGAGCGCCTCCTTGATCGCGGCGTCGACCGTGCGCTCGGCCTTGCCGTAGCGGCGGTTCCAGTGCACCGCGCCGGCGCCGAGCTCCTCCGCGAGCTGGAGCACGACGGCCTCGGCCGGTCCGCGGCGCAGGATCAGGGACGCCCCCGCCTCGTCGAGGTCGCCCGCGAGCGCGAGCAGGCTGCCGTGCAGCCACCAGCGCGCCGCGCCGCCGAGCGGCCGGATGCCGTCGGACTCCTCGTCGAGGACGTAGCAGACGGCGACGGGGCCGCCGCGGTCGATCGCCGCTCGGAGGGCCGGGTTGTCGGCGAGACGCAGGTCGTCGCGGAGCCAGACGAGGGTGGGGGAGGAGCTGCTCATGGTGCCTCCATGATCCGCGAGTGCGGCGCCGGAGCGAAGTGCTGGCCGCGCGGAGCCGGTGCGTGCTAGCGGCGGGCGGGAGTCGTCAGGCGGAGGCGACGCGGTCGCGCAGCTTGTCGCAGAGGGCGGTCAGCTGGTCGAGCTCGTCGTCGTCGAGGGCGGAGCCGACGTGGTCCGAGATTGTCTGCATGTGCGTCATCGCCACGCGGCGGAAGAGGGCGTAGCCCTCGTCGGTGATCTGGATGACCGTGCCGCGGGCGTCGGTCGGGTCCTCGCTCTTGGTCACGCAGCCGCGGGCGACCAGACGGTCGATCAGACGGCTGACGCTCGGCTGCGTCAGGAGGACGTGCTTGTTGAGGTCGCGCAGCCGGGCCCGGCGGCCGGGCTGCAGTGTGAGGTTGAAGAGGACGTCGTACTCGTTGAGCGAGATCTCCTTCGAGGGGAAGTCGGTGCTCAGCGCCCGCATCACGTGCACCTGCGCTCGGAACAGCGACTCCCACGCGGCGACCGCACGTCTCGAGCTCACGCATCCTCCTTGTGTTCCGTTCAGGATACGGCGTCTCGACGCCCGTCCGGCGCGTGCGGCGCGGAGCGGGGCGGAGGGCGGCGCGCGGAGGCGGCGCTCAGTCCGGGAACGACAGAAGGCCGGCCGCTGAGGCGAGCGGCCGGCCTTCATTCCCTTGCACCAAGAGTGTCCTGCAATCACTTCTCGCGCTTCCCGCCACAGCAAACGGTCGACGCACTTGAACTATATAACGGATCGATAACGCCGCAAGGACCGATTTCCTGACGTTTGCCTGTGACCCTCTGTCGCCCCTGCAGGCGGGGCCTCGATACGCCGCGTCCCGCGGCTCCTCGACCAGCGTGATGGCGCCGTCTCCGGCAACTGAGCGCGGGACCCACTGGCGCGGGGCGCTGCCGCCCGATGGCACGCCCAACGCCTCCGCCCCCTGCATGTCGATCGAGTAGCCCGCTCCGCGGGCGTATCGAGATCCACCGTCCGTCTGTGCGTGGGTCTCGAACGCCGCTCCGCGGCTACTCGACCAGCATGTCGTGCCGCCACCGATTCCTCGCCCGACTCGGGGCGGACGACCAGCCGCTGCCCGCAAGGCGTCAGGTGGAAAACGCGTGTCAGCGTTTTCCACGAGCCGTACGCAGGACGCTCTGTGGAACGCGACCATCCGCGGAGCCGACCGCGGCGGAGCGAGCGCTCGCGCTCGCGCAGCACTTCAGAACAGATCGGGGCTAGGGGTCGACGCGTAGCGGATGGCGACGTCCGCGTGGCGGTCGAAGCGGTAGCCGACGCCGCGGACGGTGCGGACGATGTCCTCGTAGCGGCCGAGCTTGGCGCGGAGGCGGCGGACGTGGACGTCGATGGTGCGCTCGTTGGGGGCGTCGTCGTCGGCGGCTCCCCAGAGCGAGGAGATCAGCTCGGCGCGCTCGATGGTGCGGCCCTCGCGGAGGACGAGGTACTGCAGCAGCTCGAACTCCTTGTAGGTGAGGGCGGTGGTCTCGTCGTCGAGGATGACGCGCTTGCGCGAGATGTCGATGACGACGCCCCCGGGGGCGCGGTCGAGGTCGGGCTCGGTGTCGGCGCGGCGGCGGGCGACGGCCGCCGGGTCCTGGAGGGCGAGGCGGACGACGTCGACGTCGCGGCCGCCGGCGCCCTGCGGGGCGAGGGCGACGGAGGCGTAGGTCTCGGCGTCGGGAGCGAACTCGGCGGTGACGCGCTTGAGCTCCTCGACCAGGCGGCCGAGGTCGATGCCGGCGGCGCGGGCCTTGGCCTCGTCGATGCCGACGTAGAGGGCGAAGCCGCGGGCCTCGGTGCCCTGGGGCACGGCGCGGAGGCGGGGGGCGGAGGCCGCGGGCTCGGGTGCGGCCTGCAGGCGGGGGGCGTCGGCGGGAGCAGTGACGGGACGGGCGTGGAGGAGGGACATGACGAATCCTTGGGCTGGTCGGATCCGGGACGAGTGTCCGGGGAGCGGATCCGGGTGTGCGCGCGAGCGCCGGTGCACGAGGTGCGGTCCGGCAGGGGCGGATGCGGGGCATCCAGGGGTTCGCCGCGCCTGCGACGCCCGGCCGATCAGAGGATCGACTCGATCAGTGCGATCGGGGGCGGAGGCTGTGCGGAGAACCGGCGAGGGTGGTTCCTCAGGCGCACATTCGACAGCGCAGGACGAGGCCGCCGGCCATCATCATGCCGGCATCCCCGATGGCCTCAAGGGAGGTCAGGGCGTGCGCGTTGTCAGTCATGGTCGAAAGTAAAGCGGATGGCGGCGGACCTCGTCAACAGGTCCGCCCGTACTGGCGGGTTCCGGGCGCCGCGCGGGGCGCCCGGAACGACTCAGCCGGCGAGCCCGTACAGGCGGTCGCCCGCGTCGCCGAGCCCCGGGACGATGTACCCGAGCTCGTTGAGCTTCTCGTCGAGCGAGCCGAGGACGATGGTCACGTCCTTGCCGACGAAGGCCTTCTCCACGGCCGCGAGGCCCTCGGGAGCGGCGAGCAGGCAGACGGCGGTCACGTCGACGGCGCCGCGGTCGAAGAGGAACTGGATGGCGGCGATCAGCGATCCGCCGGTGGCGAGCATCGGGTCGAGCACGAAGCACTGGCGGTTGGAGAGGTCGTCCGGGAGCCGCTCGGCGTAGGTGGTCGGCTCGAGGGTCTCCTCGTTGCGCGCCATGCCGAGGAAGCCCACCTCGGCGGTGGGGATCAGCTTCACCATGCCCTCGAGCATTCCGAGGCCCGCGCGCAGGATCGGCACGACCAGCGGCTGCGGATCGCTCAGCGCGAGGCCGGTGGTCGTGGTGACCGGCGTCTCGATGGTGACGGTGCGGGTGCGGACGCCCCGGGTCGCCTCGTAGGCGAGCAGGGTCATCAGCTCCTCGGCGAGCTGCCGGAAGGTGGGGGAGGGGGTGCGCTTGTCGCGCAGCACGGTGAGCTTGTGCGTGATCAGCGGGTGGTCGGCTACATGGACGCGCATAAGCTCAATCTACTTGCCGGTCGGAGCCGGCCGGAGCCGGACGAGGGGGCGCGATGCGCGAGAGCGACCTCCCCCTCCCCGCCGAGGCGGACGCCTGGATGCGGCTCGCGCTCGACGAGGCGCGCCGGGCCGCCGAGTGGGGCGACGTCCCGGTCGGAGCGGTGGTCGTCGATCCCGACGGCGCGGTGATCGGGCGCGGGCGCAACGAGCGCGAGCTGCACCGGGATCCGACGGCGCACGCCGAGGTGGTCGCGCTGCGCGAGGCCGCGGCCGCCCGCGGCGACTGGCAGCTCGCGGGCTGCACCCTCGTGGTGACGCTCGAGCCGTGCGCGATGTGCGCCGGCGCGATCCTCGCCTCCCGGCTCGACCGCGTCGTCTTCGGGGCGTGGGACGAGAAGGCGGGGGCGGCCGGCTCGGTGCACGACCTGCTCCGCGACCGCCGGCTGCACCACGTCGTCGAGGTGTACCCGGGACTGCGCGCCGACGAGGGCGCGCGGCTGCTGCTCGACTTCTTCGCGGCCAGGCGCTGAGCGCCCGGCGGCCCGGGGATCCCCGGGCCCGCCCCTTCTCAGCCCTGCGCGCCGACCCACTCGCCGAGCGCGGCCTCGGTCGCCGCTCGCATCCGCTCGAAGCGGCCCTCGCGCACGTCGTCGTCGAGCTGCTCGAGCCCGTAGCCCGCTCCCGCCGCGTAGTCGGCGTCGCCCTCGAGCCAGCGCGCGGCCAGGTCGCCGGTGAGCTCGGGGTGGAACTGCACGCCGAGAAGCCACTCGTCGATCGCGAAGGCCTCGACGGCGTAGGCGGGGGAGGAGGCGAGCAGCGTCGTGCCCGCTGGAAGGTCGAAGGTGTCGCTGTGCCACTGCATCACCGGGACGTCGGCGAGGTGGCGCAGCGGCGAGTGCAGCCCCGCCTCGGTCGCGACGATGCCGCGGAAGCCGACCTCGCGGGTCGGGCCGGGGCGGACCTGCTCCCCCAGCGCGGCGGCGATCAGCTGCGCGCCGAAGCAGACGCCGAGGGTCGGGCGGCGGTGGTGCAGCCGGTCCTGCAGCAGGGCGATCTCGGGCGAGATGAAGGGGTGCCGCGCCGTCTCGTAGACGCCGGCGCTCGAGCCGAGCGTGACGACCAGGTCGGGCGCGAGGATGTCGACGGAGTCGAGGTCGGTGCCCGCGACCGCGTCGACGGCGAAGCCCCGGTCGCGCAGCATCGGCTCGAGGGCGCCGAGCCCGGCGCCGCGCTCGTTGACGATCGCGAGGACCCGGCGCATCAGCCGGCGCTCCCGGCGGAGGCGGTGGGTTCCTCCGTCGTCGGCGCCGCTCCGCGGTCGACGTCGGGTTCGAGGTAGATGACGCGGGCGGCCGGGACCGCGTCGCGGATGCGCTTCTCCGTCGCGTCGATCCCCGCGGCCAGCTCGGCCATCGTCTCGGCGGCGGGGAAGGCGAGCTTGGCGGCGACGAGGATCTCGTCCGGGCCGAGGTAGAGGGTCTTCATGTGGATGATCCGCTCGACGTCCGCGCCCGCCTCGATGGCCGTGCGGATGGCCGCGGCGTCGGCCGGGGTCGCGCCCTCGCCCACCAGCAGGCTCTTCGTCTCGACCCCGAGGACGATCGCGACGACGACCAGCAGCGTGCCGATCATGATCGTGCCGATCGCGTCGAAGACGGTGTTCCCGGTGATCACCGAGAGGCCGACGCCGAGAAGCGCGAAGACGAGACCGGTGAGCGCGGCGACGTCCTCCAGCAGGACGACGGGCAGCTCCGGCGCCTTCGCCCGGCGGATGAACTGCAGCCACGACTGCTGTCCGCGGACCTTGTTCGACTCCTTCACTCCGGTGCGCAGCGAGTAGCCCTCGAGGCAGATCGAGACGACCAGGACGAGGATCGGCAGCCAGGCGTTCTCCAGCTCGTGCGGCTCGGCGATCTTCTCGACGCCCTCGTAGATCGAGAAGACACCGCCGACGGAGAAGAGGATGATCGCGACGACGAAGGCGTAGACGTAGCGCTCGCGGCCGTAGCCGAACGGGTGCTCCTCGTCGGCGGCCCTGCGCGACTTGCGGCCGCCGAGGAGCAGCAGCAGCTGATTGCCGGAGTCGGCGAGCGAGTGCACGCCCTCGGCCAGCATCGAGGCCGAGCCGGAGAAGAACCAGGCGACGAGCTTGGTCAGGGCGATGCCGAGGTTCGCGGCCAGCGCCGCGATGATGGCGGAACCGCCTCCGGATGCGCTCACGGGGTCTCCTCGGGGTGACTCGTCGGGGTGCTGGTGCTCGGGGGTGGTCGGCCCATCCTAGGAGGCGGGGGCCGGGCGGCAGGATCCCCTTCGGACGAGTCGGGTGCGCGCTCGCCGCCCGCGCGTTCGTACGATGGGCGGATGACCGACGCACCCGTGCAGCTCCCGTCCATCGCCGTCCTCGGGCTCGGCTCGATGGGAGGCGCGATCCTCAGCGGTCTGCTCGCTCCGGGTGTGGAGGTGCAGGGCGGCGTCCGCGTGACCAACCGCGATGCGGAGAAGGCGGCGCGCTGGAGCGGCCACCCGGTGGTGACCGCGTTCGCGACCGCCGAGGACCCGGAGGCGAACCGCCGCGCGGTCGAGGGCGCCGCCGTCGTGCTCGTGGCCGTGAAGCCGCACATGGTGCCCGCGCTGCTCGACGAGATCGCCGACGCTCTCGCCCCGGGGACGATCGTGGTGAGCGTCGCAGCGGGCGTGACCGTCGCGACGTTCGAGGCGCACCTGCCCGCCTCGGTCGCCGTGCTCCGCTCGATTCCGAACACCCCGGCCGTCGTGGGCCGGGCGGTCACCGGCCTGAGCGCCGGCACCCGCTCGAGCGAGGACGACCTGGCGCTGGTGCGCCGGCTGTTCGAGACCGTCGGCGAGGTCGTCGAGGTGCCGGAATCGCAGCTCGACGCGCTGTCGACGATCTCGGGATCCGGGCCGGCCTACGTCTTCCTCCTGGTCGAGGAGCTGACCGCCGCGGCGCTCGCCAAGGGCTTCACTCCCGAGCAGGCCGCGACCATGGTGACCGGCACCTTCCGCGGCGCCGCCGAGCTGCTCGTGCACTCGGGCGAGGACCCGGCCGAGCTGCGCCGCCGGGTCACGAGCCCGAACGGGACGACCGAGCGGGCGATCGCCGTCCTCCAGGAGGCGGACCTCGCCGCCCTCTTCACCCGCGCCACCGACGCGGCCCTGGCCCGAGCCCGCGAGCTCGCCGCCTCCTGACGCCCGCCGTTCCTCACGCGAGATGCCACTCGGGTACGCGACACGCCGTGCGAGGCGTACCGAAGTGGCATCTCGCGGAGGGGGTCAGGAGCCCAGGGCCGCGAAGCGCTCGATGTCGGTGGGGGTGCCGCTGACGACGATGAGGTCGTGGTTGGAGACGACGGTCTGCTCGGTCGCGTAGGTGAACGGCTTGCCCGGGCTCTTCACGCCGACGACGGTGACGCGGTGCTTGCGGCGCACGCCCGACTCGGTGAGGGTCAGGCCGCGGATCGGCTTCGGCGGGTACATCTTGGCGAGCACGAAGTCGTCGTCGAACTCGATGAAGTCGAGCATGCGGCCCGAGACCAGGTGCGCGACGCGCTCGCCCGCCTCGGCCTCGGGGTAGATCACGTGGTTCGCGCCGATCCGCTCCAGGATCTTGCCGTGCGAGCGCGAGATCGCCTTGGCCCAGATCTGCGGGATCTTGAGGTCGACGAGGTTCGCGGTGATCAGCACGGACGCCTCGATCGAGGAGCCGACGGCGACGACGGCGACCTGGAAGTCCTGCGCGCCGATCTGGGCGAGGGCGTCGAGCGAGCGGGCGTCGGCCTGGACCGCGTGGGTGACCCGCTCCGACCACTTCTGCACGAGTCCGGCGTCGGCGTCGATCGCGAGCACCTCGCGGTCGAGGCGGTCGAGCTGGCCGGCCGTGGCGGCACCGAAGCGACCGAGGCCGATCACCAGCACCGGGGCGTCGTACCTGATGCGGTCAACCAACGATGGGCCTCTCTTCCGGTCGTCTGAACAACTGCCTGCGCTGGCTCGCGGCGAGCGCGGCAGCGAGAGTCACGGTACCAACGCGGCCCATGAACATCGTCAGCGCCATCACGTAGACACCCGACGTCGGCAGCTCGGCGGTGAGCCCGGTCGACAGGCCGGAGGTGGCGAACGCCGAGATCACGTCGAAGAGGACGTGGTCCAGCGACGCCTTGGTGATGTGCAGGATCAGGACCGAGGAGACGGCGACGGTGGTGGCGCCCCAGAGCACGACCGAGACCGCGAGGCGCAGCACGTCGTTGGGGATCCGGCGGCCGAACGCCTCCATGTCGTTGTTGCCGCGCGCCTCGGCGAACGCGGCGAGGAAGAGGATCGCGAGCGTGGTCACCTTGATCCCGCCGGCCGTCGAGGCCGAGCCGCCGCCGATGAACATCAGCATGTCGGTGACGAGCAGGCTGGAGCCGTTGAGGTCGGGGATCGAGATCGTCGAGAACCCGCCCGAGCGCGTCATCGTCGACAGGAAGAAGGACTGGAAGACGGTGTCGCCCGCGTCGAGGGTGCCGAAGGTCGTCGGATTGTCGAACTCGAGCACGATGTAGAGCACGGCCCCCGCGACGAGCAGGATCAGCGACGTGACCAGCGTGAGCTTGACGTGCACCGACCACTTGCGCGGTCGCCGCCAGCCGCGTGAGAACGCGTAGATCACGGGGAAGCCGATCGAGCCGAGGAAGACGCCGATCATCAGGATCCCGAGGAACCAGTAGTCGTCCTCGAACGGCGTGAGGCCCGCGGCGTTCGGGGCGAAGCCGGTGTTCGTGAACGCCATCGCCGAGTAGTAGAAGGAGTGCCAGATCGCCTCGCCGACCGGGATGCCGTCGATCAGCATCCGCGGGAAGAGGAGCAGGGCGACCACGATCTCGATCACGGCGGCGCTGATCGCGACCGTGGCGAGCAGGCCGCCGATCTCGCCGAGCCGCACGGCCTGGCCCTCGGCGACGGGTCCGGAGTGGATGCGGAGCGGGTTCGAGTCGCTCGCGGCCATCAGCTTGGCGCGCAGCCCCAGCCGGCGCGAGATGGCCAGGCCCATGATCGACGCCAGCGTCAGCACGCCGAGCGCGCCGATGTTCACGCCGATGAAGACGATCGAGTGCCCGAACGCCGACCAGTGCGTGGCCATGTCCACCGTGGCGAGACCGGTGACGCAGATGACCGACATCGCGGTGAAGAAGGCGTCGTGCAGCGGGGTGACGGCGCCGGTCGTGCTCGACACCGGCAGCGAGAAGAGCAGGGTGAAGACGAGGATCAGCGCCGAGAAGATCATGATCGCGAAGCGCGACGGCGAGCGGCCGGCGAAGTCGTCGACGAGGTCGCGCGCCCGGGCGAAGCTCGACCACGGCGAGGCCGGCGAGACGCCCACGGGGCTGCGGAACTGCTGCCGAACCACCACGGCGGGCCCTCCACTCGATCGCGGCCATGCTACCCGCTCGGCGGTCGGCGCCCGGGGCGCCGGGACGCCATGCGCCGCGGGGCATGCGCACGGGCGACACCCTGCCCCGCGCGCAGGGCGCTGACTACCCTGGGCACATGGCTGACATCTTCGCGGTGATCGCGGACGGCACCCGCCGCGACATCCTCTCCCTCCTGCTGGAGCAGCGGGTCGAGGGCGCGGGCGGCATGAGCGTCTCGCGCATCGTCGCGAAGCTCGAGCTCAGCCAGCCGACGGTGTCCAAGCACCTGAAGGTGCTGCGCGAGGCGGGGCTCGTCACCGTCCGCGAGAGCGGGCAGCACCGCATCTACGCGCTGCAGTACGCGCCGCTCGTCGCCGTCGAGGACTGGCTGCTGCCCTTCGGCGCCGCGGACGAGGCCGACGACGGCGCCGCCGTGCTCGACGCGGCGGCGGCCGCTCGAGCCGAGTCGCTCGGCCGGGCGCTCGCCGAGCGGACGCACCAGGTCAGCGCGGTCGTGCAGGACATCCAGCGCGGCGTGAGCGAGGGGGCGACGAAGGTCGCGGAGGCGCTGCGCATCCGCAAGTGAGGCGGTCGCGCGGCTCGTCCGAGCGGGACCTCGGGCGCGGATCCTCGGCGGGGGCCGCGTCGTGTAAGCTCGCGGGAGCCAGTTTTTCGTAAGCGGCCGTCCGTCGGGCGGTCGACCCCCTGAACGTTGTGAGGTCTTCGTGGGTTCTGTCATCAAGAAGCGTCGCAAGCGTATGGCGAAGAAGAAGCACCGCAAGCTGCTTCGCAAGACTCGTCACCAGCGTCGCAACAAGAAGTAGGCTCGCGCCTCTTCCCCTTCGAGCGTCCGCCCCTCTGGGGTCGGGCGCTCGTCTGCGTTCCGGGGGCGTCGACCCCCCGCGTCGCCCGTGACCGCCCCGGCTAAACTGGGCGGATGGACGTCGCGCTGACTCTCGTGGGCAAGCCGGGCTGCCACCTCTGCGACGACGCCCGCACCGTGGTCCAGCAGGTCCTGGCCGAGCTCGCCGACGTCCCCGGCGCTCCGGACGTCTCGCTCGCCGAGGCCTCGATCCTCGACGACGCGGAGCTGCACGAGCGGTTCGTCGAGGAGATCCCGGTCGTGCTGCTCGACGGGCGCGTGCACACCTATTGGCGCGTCGATCCGGATCGACTGCGCCGGGCGCTGCTCGAGCGCGCCTGATCCCCGCGCGATCCCGCGGATCCGCCGTGATCGGAATGTTGTAGAAGGCCCCTCGGATGGGGGACTGGAGTTCCCTCGAGCGCTCGCGGATCGCGCATAGTCTCTTCACGGGGAGGCTCGCTCCCCACGTTCGGGGTGCGTTCGGCGTCTCGCGGGGAGGAACATCCATGTCTCGACAGCGTCTGCTGCAGCAGCGTCGCCGCTCCACGGCCTCCGCGCTCACGCTCGCCCTGCTCCTCGCCGGGCTCGCGCTGCCCGCGTCGGCTCAGGCCGAGAACCTGCCCGACCCGTCGACGAGCGTCGCTCCGGCTCCGGAGGAGCCCGTGGTGACGGTGCCGGGCGAGCCCGTCGAGACGACGCCGTCCGAGGAGCCCGCGCCTCCGCCTCCGCCTGCGCCCGAGGGGCCCGCCGGTGAGCCGACGACCACGCCTGTGGAGCCGGCACCCGAGCCGGATGAGCCGACGACGCCGCCTGTCGAGGGGATCCCCGATGAGGGCCCGTCGAGTGAGCCCGTCCCTGTTCCGGGCACCGGGGCAGGCAACCCTGGTACCGGCGGCAATGAGAGCCCCGGAACGGGCGGTGGCAACCCGTCGCCCGGCACGGGTGGCGGCTCCACGGGTGGCGGCTCCACCGGTGGCGGGTCCACCGGTGGTGGATCGACAGGCGGCGGGTCCACGGGTGGTGGATCGACCGGCGGCGGCTCCACGGGTGGTGGATCGACCGGCGGCGGCTCCACGGGCGGGGGCTCGACCGGCGGCAGCAGCACGGGCGGCGGCTCGACCGGCGGCGGCAGCACCGGCGGGTCCAACTCCGGCTCGACCGGCGGCGGCAGCGGCACCGCCGGCGGCACCACGACGACCGAGGCCGGCGCGACGCCGCCCCGCGCCTCCGCGCCCGGACGGACCCTGCTCTCGACCTCCGCGGCCGACCCCGCCGCGGCTCCCGTCCCCGGGACCGAGACCGCCGGCGGCCCCGCCGTCTCGGTGTTCCTGACCCGCGACGCCGGCGTCGACCCCGGCGCGCTCACCGTCGACCTCGCCCGCTTCTACGGGGTGGGCGTCGCCTACGCCGGCTTCCAGCGCGAGGAGAACGCCACCGCGACGCTCGCAGCGCCGGCCGGCACCGAGAGCCCGCTGACGGTCGAGAACCGCCAGGACGGCGAGACGACCAGCACCGGATCGGCCACCGTGCCGACCGCCGCGCTCCTCTCCATCGGCACCTACACGATCACCGTCTCCGGCGACCGCGGCTCCTCGGCGACCACCACGTTCGCGTTGATCGCCTCCTCCGCCCCCGGCATCCTCGTCGAGCCGCGCGAGGCGTCCAGCTCCGAGGCGGCCACGCCGCGCGGAGCGGTCTGGGGCTTCGGCCCGGTCGAGAGCGTCACGGTGGGCGCCTTCACGACCGCCGGCGTCCAGGCGGACCTCGCGGCCGGTGACCTCTCGGTCCGCGTCGACGCACTCGGCTGGTCCGACCTCGACCTCGGCGACGCGATCGTCGCGGAGCCCACGGCCGAGGTCTACTGCCTCGTCGCGGTCGGCTCGGTCAGCAAGCGCACCGCCGCGGTCACCGTCGCCTACCCGGGGGAGGGCTCGACCGCGACGGCCCCCGACGCCGCGCAGGTCTGCGGCATCGCCATCACCTCCGCGAAGGCGGGCGCCGTGCCGCCGGCGGCCGCCAGCACCGGCGGGCTCTCGGCCGGGGTCGGCCTCACCATCGGAGCGGGCGTGCTCGTCGCGCTGCTGATCGCCGGACTCGTCACCGCCGTCGTCCTGCGCCGCCGCCGCGAGAACGACGACCTGCTCATCGGCGGGCCGCTGCCGCACCCGACGGAGCAGTGAGGCGCTCCTCCGCCGCGACGCCCCCGCTCCGGCGGGACCGCGGCCGCCGGCAGCTGGTGACGGGCACGGGACCCCGGTGCGCGACGACAGTCTGATCGCGGCCCTGCATCGCGGCCGTCCCCGGACGATCGCGGCGGCCGCCGAGCTCGTCCACCTGGACCCGGCCGACGTGCGCACCGCCGTCGACCGGTTCCGCGGCCTCGGCCTCCTCGCCGGGGAGGGCGACGAGATCGGCTACGTCCCGCCCGCCGACTGGGCGGCGGACACCGTGCTCCAGCACACCGTGGCGGCCCGCCGCGCCACCCTCGACGCGCTGGACGGCATCGAGCGCCTGATCGGAGACCTGCCGTCGCTACTCGGAGCGTGGTCGGTCGGCGCCGCGGCGGACGATCTCGTCCCCACGCTGCTGCGCCACGGGCCGCACGCGTCGGAGGATCTCTGGTTCGATCTCGTCCGCAGCGACTCCGGGACGCTGATCGCGGTGCTCCCGGACGTCGAGCGCTTCCTCGATCCGCCGACCGAGCGGGCTCAGCGCTTCGGCCAGGCGCTCGCCGCGAAGGACCGGGTGCGCGTCATCATCCCCGCGGAGGGAGTGCGCGATCCTCGCGTGCTCGCGCGGATCGAGGCGTATCAGAAGGCGGGCGTGGAGTACCGCCTGCTCGAGACGATGCCGAGCTGGTTCTGGGTCGACGGCGAGTACCTGGCGGTGCCGTTCGAGTGGGGCGAGACCCGGCCGACGAGCGTGCTGGGTGTGCGGCACGAGGCGCTGGCCGGGCTGGTCAGCGCGTACTTCGAGGAGCTGTGGCGGCGGGCGCTGCCGGTCGGCACGGCCGAGCAGAGCTGGACGCCGCTGCTCCGCCTGATGCGGACGGGCATGACCCTCGAGGCGGCGTCGCACCGGCTGGGGATCAACCCGCGCACGGGCCGGCGCCGGATCTCGGCGGCGATGGAGCACTACGGAGCGCCCACGCTGTTCGCGCTGGGAGCAGCCTGGTCGGCGGAGGGGGGCCGAGTGGCCCCGGACGGACCGGCCGAGGTCTAGCGGCGCAGGTCTCGTCCGCGCTTCGCGGCCCAGGTGCCGGGAAGGGTCCCGACCACTCGGGGAGGGTTCGGGTCGCCCCGAGTGGTCGTTCTGCGCCGACCAGGCAGGACCCAGTGTCCGGAGTGGCACCCACCCACCGCAAGCGCCGCTAGCGGACATGTCCGGAAGAGGGCGTCGGCGGATGCGCGCCCCCGTGCTGGTCGAGCAGCCCCCGCGGGGGCGTACCGAGACCCGCCGTCCTCAGCAGGGCGGGTCTGCAGACCCGGGTGCTGACGGTGGTGGATCTCGATGCGCCCGCCGCGCGGGCTCCTCGATCAGCAGGGATGCGGGCGCCTGCTCCGAGGCGGCGCGGCGCAGCCGTCCTTCCTTGCTGGTCGAGTAGCCCGGAGGGCGTATCGAGACCCGCCGTCTGTCAGCCGGCCGCGGTGAAGCGCAGCAGGATGGTGCGGGCCTCCGGGCGCAGCTGGAAGTCCGGCCAGACGTCCGGGCCGCAGGCGCGCGAGCCGAGGCCGTGCTGGGCGGCGTCGATCGTGAGCACCGAGCGGGTGGAGGCGGGCAGCTCGTGCGGGTGCCCGGCGGCGGTCAGCTCGTGCGCGGTGTGGCGCGCGAGCGTGAAGCCGGGGAGCCGGCCGTGCAGGTCGGGCGCCGCCTCGATGCGGAGGCGATCGGTCCCGCCCTCGCGGAGGACCAGCTCGCGGACGGCGCTGCGGTGCCCGTTCTCCTGCGGGCGCGCGTACTCCGTCTTCAGCTCGTCGATGCCGGCGGAGAAGCGGCCGACCCGGGCGGCGCGGAGGCTGTCCGGGTACGACTCCCGCGGACCGGTGCCGAACCACTCGGCGCCGTCGACCGAGGCCGGGAGGTCGAGCCGGACGCCGAGCCGCGGCCAGACCGAGCCCCAGCCGCGGGTCGGCACCAGGTCGACGCGCAGGACGACCGCGTCGCCGTCGGTGCTCCACTGCTCCTCGACGAGGAGCGCCGCATCGAGGTCGGCGGCCGACCAGCGGGTCCGCCGGCGGACGCCCGACGAGGTGTCGACCGACTCGACGCGGCCGACGAGGCGGTCCAGGCCCGCCTCGCGCCAGCGGCTCGCGGAGGACGGCGCGGGCACGCCGTTGCCGTTGCCGGTGTACGGGTCGCCGTCCGTGTACGCGGGGAAGCCGTCGCCCTCGTCGTTGTCGGTCGGCGCGCGCCAGAGCTCGGCGCGCGGGCCGTCGACCGCCAGCCCGGCCAGGGCGGTGAGCCGCCCGTTCCGGAAGCTCGCGAGGCCCAGGGCGCCCTCGACGGGCGCGCCGTCGCGGGGCGAGCGCGCCCAGGCGGGGACGGGTGCCGGCGCGGAGAGCCGGCGCTGACCGGTGGAGAGCACGTGCCCCTCCTCGGCCCAGACCGTGCTCGACGCGAGGACCGCGTCGACGCTCAGCCACGCCTCGCCGCCGGTCGGCACGTCGAGCGCCGGCAGCGCCACGCGAGCGGAGTCGCCCGCCGCGATCGCCGGAGCGTCGAGCACGCCCTCCGCGGTGATCCGCCCGTCGAGCTCGACCCGCCACTCGAAGCGCAGGTCGGCGGTCGACGCGTCGTGCCGCCGGTTCTCGATCAGCACGGCGTCGAGCTCGACCGTGACGCGCACCGGCGCCACGATCTGCTTCCACTCGAACAGCCCCGGGCTCGGCGTGCCGTCGGAGAGGACCATGCCGTCCATCACGAAGTTGCCGTCGTGCACGACCTCGCCGAAGTCGCCGCCGTAGGCGTAGTACTCGACGCCCTCGGGAGTGCGGGCGCGCAGCCCGTGGTCGCGCCACTCCCAGACGAAGCCGCCGTGCAGCCGCGGGTAGCGGTCGACGAGGTCCTCGTACTGGCCGATCGCTCCAGGGCCGTTGCCCATCGCGTGCACGTACTCGCAGAGCAGGAACGGCTTCGAGCGCTGGCGCGCGGACTCGCCGGCCGTGCAGCCGAGCAGCGGCGACCGCGAGTCGTCGCGGCCGATCTGCTCGGTCTCGGGGATCGACGAGTACATCCGCGAGTACACGTCGGTGTAGGCACCGGTGTAGTCGCCCTCGTAGTGCACGGGGCGCTCGGGGTCGCGGCCGTGCGCCCATGCCGACATCGCGGCGAGGTTCGCCCCGGTGCCGGCCTCGTTGCCGAGCGACCAGATCACGATGCTCGGGTGGTTCTTGTCGCGCTCGACGGTGCGCTCGATCCGGTCGAGGTACGCCTCGCGCCAGGCCGGGTCGTCGCTGGGGTTGCCGGCCCAGCCGTAGCGCTCGAAGCCGTGGGTCTCGAGGTCGCACTCGAGGATCACCCAGAAGCCCAGCTCGTCGGCGAGGTCGAGCAGGCGCGGGTGCGGCGGGTAGTGGCTGGTGCGGATCGCGTTGACGTTGAACCGCTTCATCATCGCGAGGTCCGCGCGGGCGAACTCCTCGTCGAAGGCGCGGCCGCGGTCGGGGTGCGTCTCGTGGCGGTTGACGCCGTGGAAGACGACGCGCTCGCCGTTGACGAGGAAGCGGTCCCCTCGGATCTCGATCGTGCGGAAGCCGAGGCGGAGCGAGACCGTCTCGCCCGAGGAGGAGACCTCGGCGTCGTAGAGCCGGGGCGCCTCCGCCGACCACGGCTCGACGGCCGGGACCTCGATCGGGCCGACCTCGCCGGCGCTCGCCCAGACCGTCTCGATGCCGAGCTCGGGGACGCGGAGGGTGACCGGGAAGGCCGCGTCACCGGCCGTCAGCTCGGTCTCGATCCGGCCCGCGCCGGCGGCGAAGGAGGCGCGCACGAAGACGTCCTCGACGCCGCCGACCGGGCGGGCGATCAGGTGCACGGAGCGGAAGATCCCCGGCAGCCACCACTGGTCCTGGTCCTCGACGTAGCTGGCCGCCGACCACTGGTGCACGCGGACGACGACGAGGTTCTCGCCGGGCCGCACGACCTCGGTGACGTCGAACTCCTGCGCGAGGCGGCTGCCGGAGCCGATGCCGATCTCGACGCCGTTGACCCAGACGCGGTAGCGCGACTCGACGCCGTCGAAGCGGAGCACGACCGCCTCGGCGCCGGCGAACGACTCCGGGAGCTCGAAGGTGCGGCGGTGGTCGCCGGTCGGGTTCTCGTCCGGGACGAACGGCGGCTCGGTCGGGAAGGGGAACTGCACGTTGGTGTAGGCGGGGAGCCCGTAGCGGCCGTCGCCCTGGAGGACCCAGTGCGACGGGACGGGCAGGACGTCCCAGCCGGAGTCGTCGAAGGACTCCGCCCCGACGTCGTCCACCCCCTCGCCCTCGGGCAGCGCGTCGGCACCGCCGGGCGTCCCCGGCGCGGCGGGGAGCAGGCGGAAGCGCCAGTCCCCGTCGAGCGGGAGCGTCGGGGCGTCGGAGTGCAGCCACGAGCGGGCTGCGCGGCGCCGGCCGGAGCCGGGGCCGGTGTCGGCGAGGTAGTGGGAGGACGTCGGGGCGAGGGTCACTTCACGGATCCTTCGGTCAGGCCGCCGCGCCAGAAGCGCTGCAGCACGATCATGGCGATGGCGAGCGGGATGATCGACAGCAGGACGCCGCCGGTCGTGAGCTCGTAGAACTCGGGCAGCCGGTCCACCTGGCTGAGCCAGTTGTTCAGGCCGAGGGTGATCGGGAAGAGCTCGGTGTCGGAGAGCATCACGAGCGGCAGGAAGTAGTTGTTCCAGATCCCGACCAGCTGGAAGAGGAACACGGTGACCAGCGCCGGGGTGAGGATCCGCAGCCCGAGGGTGTGGAAGATCCGCAGCTCGCTCGCGCCGTCGATCCTGGCCGCCTCGATGATGGCCGTGTCGACCGTCGCCTGCGCGTAGATCCGGCAGAGGAACAGGCCGAAGGGCGAGACCAGCGAGGGGATCAGCACGCTCCAGTAGGTGTTCGCGATGCCCATCTGGCTGAAGAGCAGGAACAGCGGGAGCGCGGTGGCGGTCCCGGGGACGAGGACGCCCGCGAGGATCGTGCCGAAGACGAGTCTGCTGCCCCTGAACTCGTACTTCGCCAGCGCGTAGCCGCCCGCGGCCGCGAGGTAGGTCGCGAGCAGAGCGCCGACGCCGGCGTAGAGCACGGAGTTGAGGAACCAGCGGACGAAGATGCCGCCGTCGTAGGTCAGCACCTGGCCCAGGTTGTCCCAGAGCGCGAAGGTCGGCGCGAACCAGAAGCCGTAGGTGGCGAAGAGGTCGCCCGTGGTCTTCGTCGCGGCGACGACGACCCAGTAGACCGGGATCAGGAAGTAGACCGCGACGACGACGAGGATCGCGGTGACGATGATCGTCGAGGCGCGGTTGCGCCCGGCCGAGCGGTCGGGGCCGCGGCCGGCCTTCGCGGGCCGGTCGGCGGTGACGATGCCGGTGGTCGTGGGCGCATCGGCGGTGGCGCGCTCCGTCGTGCTCATGAGGACTTCCTGTTCGAGATCGAGAGGAACGTGAAGGAGAGGGCGAACGCGACGAGCGCGATCAGCACGGCCTGCGCGGCGGCGACGTTGTAGTCGTTGTAGGCGAAGGCGGTGGTGTACGCGCTGAGGTTCGGCGTGTACTGGCTGTCGATCGCGGGCGCGACCGTCTTCAGCACCTGCGCCTCGGCGAAGAGCTGGAGCGTGCCGATGATCGAGAAGATCGTCGTGAGCACGAGGGCCGGGCGGATGAGCGGCAGCTGGATGCTGCGTGCGACCCGCCAGGTGGAGGCTCCGTCGACCTTCGCGGCCTCGTACAGCTCGACCGGGATCGACTTCAGCTGAGCGACGATGATCAGCATGTTGTAGCCGGTGTAGCTCCACAGCGAGATGTTCGCGATCGACCAGAGCACCGAGTTCGCGCCGAGGAAGTCGGGGTCGAGGCCGACCACGTTCGCGGCGTCGACGATCGGGCTGAGCCCGGGCACGTAGAGGAACGACCACAGGATCGTGGCGATGACGCCGGGCACGCCGTAGGGCAGGAAGTAGGCGGCACGGAAGAAGCCCGGGAAGCGCGCGGACGCGGACTCGAGCATCAGCGCGAGCACCGTGCACAGCGCGATCATGATCGGCACCTGCACGATGCCGAAGAGGAACATCCGGCCGATCGAGGCGATGAAGTTGCCGTCGGCGAGGGCCTGGGCGTAGTTGTCGAAGCCGGCGAAGCCGCTGGTCACGCCCGCCTCGCCGAAGAGGCCCGAGCGGGTCACCCTCGTGAAGCTCGAGCCGATGGCGACGACGATCGGGATGACGAAGGTGAGGACGAAGAGCGCCAGGAACGGCGCGAGCAGGATCCACGGGGCGCGGGTGACCGCGCGGCTGCGCTTCGAGGCGCCGGGCGCCTTCGAGGTGGCGGCGACCGCGGCGGCGGCGGGGGAGGTCGTGGTGGTCATGCGGAGGCCTTCCTGATGCTGAGGCCCTTGTTCTGGAAGACCGTGATGATCTGCTGCTCCGCCTGCGCCACGGCGTCGACGAGGGTGGTCCCGGACGCCTTCTTCCGGAATCCGTCGCTGAGGATGTTGAACGACTGCTGCGTGACCGGCCACCAGGACCAGTCCGGGTTCTGCTCCGTCGCGGCGGGGACGAAGACGTCCTCGTTGTAGTTCTGCCCGCTGAAGAACTCGCTCGGGCCCTTGCGGACCGAGCCGATCTCGCCGACCGCCGGGGACCAGCCGATGCCGCTGTTGGCGATCATCGCGTCGATGCCCTCCTGCGAGGTGGTCATCCAGACGGCGAACTCGAGCGCCTCCTTCGGATGCCTGCTGTTGGCGAAGACGGCCGCCGTCGAGCCGCCGAGGAAGCTCGAGCCGTAGCCCGTGCCCTCCCAGACCGGCATCGGCGCCGCGCGCCACTTGCCGGCACCGCCGCTGACGCCCTCGATCAGCGCGTCGCCCCAGCTCGCCGTCGTGCAGGAGGCGATCCCGCCGTTCGCGGCGGCCGCGAACCACGCGGGGGAGTAGGCGCCGTAGCCGACCTCGACCAGGTCCTGGTCGATCGCGGAGTCGAAGAAGGACGCGACCTTCGTCGTCGCCTCGTCGGTCATGTCGATGACCCAGCCGTCCTCCTCCGCCTTCAGCCACTGCGCGCCGGCCTGCGTGGCGAAGGCGGCGAACACCGAGGCGTCGGCGAGGGGGAAGCAGTCGATGTAGGAGTCGACGCCGCGCAGCTCGGTGGCGACGGCGGCCCAGTCGTCCCAGGTGGTGGGGGTCTCGGCGCCGACGCTGTCGAAGATCTCGGGCTGGTAGAACATCGCCATCGGGCCGCTGTCCTGCGGGATCCCGTAGACGCCGCCGGTGTAGCTGACCTGGCCCCAGAGCGTGGGGTCGTAGAGGTCGGCGTAGTCCTCGGCGCCGTAGCGGTTGAGGTCGACGAGGCCGTTGACGAGCAGGAACTCGGGGAGCGAGCGCATCTCGACCTGGCCGATGTCGGGGCCGCCGCCGGCCGCGAGGGCCGAGTAGAGCTTCTGATAGCCGCCGGCGTTGCCGCCGGGGATCCAGACCGCGTCGACCTGGATCTCGGGGTGCGAGGCGTTCCAGACGTCGCAGACCTTCTGCAGGTCCTTGAGCCAGGCCCAGTACTGGAGCCGGACGGGGCCGGTGGCCGCCGGGATCGCCGCGCCGGCGTTGACCGACACGGTGCCGGGCGTCGCGCAGGCGGTCAGGCCGCCGAGTGCCGCGGTGCCGAGGCCCGCGGCGAGCAGCTGCCGTCGTGTGAACGGGTGCATGTTTCCCTCACTTCATCGTGGTGGAGTCCGGGACCAGTCCGCCCGGCTGATCGGGACGCTACCACAATTTCGAGTGCTTACTCGAAATTGGCAGCCGGCGCCGCCGGGTCGCTCCGAGCGCGCGCTACGCTGGGCGATCGACCGGCTGCGCAGCCGGCACTTCGAGGGCGAGGAGCGGCTGATGACGGAGGCGACCCCTGCCCGCAGCACCCGCCGCGGTCCCTATGCGAAGTCGGCCGAGCGCCGGCGCGCGATCATCGAGGCGGCGCACGCGGTCTTCGCGGCCCGCGGCTACGCTCGCGGCTCGCTGCAGGACGTCGCCGACCGGGTCGGGCTCAGCCAGACGAGCCTGCTGCACTACTTCCCGTCGAAGACGGATCTGCTCCTGGCCGTGCTGCGGCACCGCGACCTGATCACCGGCGACGGCTCGACGCCCGTCGATCCGGAGGAGGGGCTCGTCGAGGGGATCGTGCGCCAGACCCGCTACAACGAGACGGCGCCCGGCGTGATCGAGCTCTACGCGGTGCTCTGCGGGGAGTCGACGACGGACGAGCATCCGGGGCGCGACTTCTTCGCCTCGCGCTTCCAGCGGCTGCGCGCGGACTACGCCGGGCAGCTCCGCGAGCTGCGCGCCGAGGGGCGGCTGCGCGAGGGTGCGGATCCGGACCGGGTCGCCGCCTCGATCATCGCGCTCTGGGACGGCATCCAGCTGCAGTGGCTGCTGGACAACGACGCGGTCGACATGGTGGCCTGCCTGACCGACTACCTCGACCTCATGATCCTGCCCGCGCCGTAGGCTCCGGGCATGACACTCACCCAAGGCTCCGGTTGGCTCTGGTTCGCTCTCGCGATCGTCACGGCCGGCCTCGCCGAGCAGAAGGGGCGCTCGCGCTGGCGCTGGTTCGTGCTCGGGCTGCTGCTCGGGCCGATCGCGACGGCGCTCGTCGTGCTGTGGGCGCGGCCGGAGGCCGGGGTGGTGACCGACGTGCGCTGGAACTTCGCGATCGGCGCGGGGGTCGCCGCGGTGGCGCTCGCGCTGGTCGCCGTGACCTCGGCGCTCTGGCTGCTGCTCGTGCCTGCGACGGTCGCGGCCGCCGTCGCCGGCGTGCTCGGCTGGCTGAGCCGCCGCGTCCCGTACGAGCGCCTGCCCCGCTGACGCGGCTCCACATGCTGGTCGAGTAGCCGCGGAGCGGCGTATCGAGACCCGCCGTCCTGCGAGCGGGTGGATCTCGATACGCCCTCTGCGAGGGCTACTCGATCAGCATGAGACGGACGCCCGCGCGTGCAGCACGAAGTGAACGCGTGCGCACCTTCATGCTGGTCGAGTAGCCGCGGAGCGGCGTATCGAGACCCCGGTCCGCCGGGCCCTACGGCAGCAGGCGGGTGGGCCCGCGGAAGAGGTACGTGACCTCGCGCAGGTTGGCCTGCCCGAGCATCAGCATGATGACGCGGGAGAGCCCCATGCCGAAGCCGCCGTGAGGCGGGACGCCGTAGCGGAAGAAGTCGAGGTAGAACTCGAGCTCCTCCGGCTCCAGGCCCTTCTCGCGCGCCTGCTCGACGAGGACGTCGACGCGGTGCTCGCGCTGCGCGCCGGTGGAGATCTCGACGCCGTTGTAGATGAGGTCGTAGCTGTTGGTGATCGTTCCGTCGCCCTCGCGGCGCATGTGGTAGAACGGCCGGATGCTCGAGGCGTAGTCGGTCAGGAAGACGAAGTCGTGGCCGAACTCCTCCTGCACGTAGGCCGCGATGCGGCGCTCGCCCTCGGGGTCCATGTCGTCGTCCGCGCGGGGCACCTCGTAGCCGCGCTCGGCGACGATCCGCTTCGCCTCGGCGAGCGGGATGCGCGGGAACGGCGTGGTCGGCACGCGCAGGTCGATGTCGAAGAGCGCCTTGACGGCCTCGCCGTGCTTCTCGACGACCGCGGTGAGGCCGGCGACGATGAGCTGCTCGTGCAGCTCCATCACGTCCTCGTGCGAGTCGATCCAGGAGACCTCGGCGTCGACGCTGGTGAACTCGGTCGCGTGCCGGGAGGTGAAGCTCGGGTCGGCGCGGAACGCGGGCCCCACTTCGAAGACCTTGCCGAAGCCGGCCGGCTGCGCCATCTGCTTGAAGAACTGCGGGCTCTGCGCGAGGTAGGCCTTGGTCTCGAAGTACTCGACCTCGAAGAGCTCGGCTCGCGACTCGGAGGCGCTCGCCATCAGCTTCGGGGTGTGGATCTCGATGAAGTCGTGCTCGATCCAGTACGTGCGCAGCGCGTGCTCGAACGTGGTCTGCACCCGGGCGATCAGGTTCTGCTCGGGGCGGCGCAGGTCGAGGAAGCGCCAGTCCATCCGCTTGTCGATGCCGGAGTCGGCCGCGATCGGCGCCTCGGGGATCGACGCGCTGACGATCTCCAGCGACTCGAGCTTGACCTCGAGGCCGCCGAGCTTCACGCGCTCGTCGTGCTTGAGCTGACCGGTCACGCTCACGAACGAGCCCTGCGCGAGTCCGGAGATCGCCTCGGTGATCGCGAGCTTCGCGGCGGAGGCGTCGTCGCCCTCGACGGCCTCGCGCACGGCCGGGTTCACCAGCTGCACGGCGCCGGACTCGTCGCGGAGGACGACGAACTGCACCTTCTTCTGATCGCGCACGGTCTCGACCCAGCCGGCGACGCGCACCGGGCCGTCCTCGAGGGCGGCGAGCTTGCTGACGGTGGTTCGGGGGAGGCGGGTCTCGTCGGTCACGGTAGGGGAGTCTACCCGCGGGGTCCGCCGGGGGGTCAGCGCAGCACGCCCGAGCGGCGCGCGGCCGAGACCGCCGCGGTGCGGGAGGTGACGCCGAGCTTCGCGAACACGTGCGCGAGGTGCGATTTGACGGTGGTCTCGGTCACGAACAGCCGGGCAGCGACCTCGGTGTTGCTGAGGCCCTGGGCGACGAGGGCGAGCACCTCGGTCTCGCGGGCGCTGAGCCGCGGGGCGGGGGAGCGGAGGCGCTCGAACAGCCGCGCGGCGACGGCCGGGGCGAGCGCGCTCTCGCCGGCGGCGGCCGCGCGGATCGCGGCGAGCAGCTCCTCCGGCGGCGCGTCCTTGAGCAGGTAGCCGCTCGCCCCGGCCTCGACCGCGCCCAGGATGTCCGCGTCGGTGTCGTAGGTCGTGAGGACGAGGACGGAGGGCGGCACGGCGGAGGACCGCAGCGCCCGCGTCGCGTCGACGCCGGTCTCGCGGTCGGCGCCGAAGCGCAGGTCCATCAGCACCACGTCCGGGTGCAGGCGGGCGGCGGCGCTGATCGCCTCCGCGGGGGAGCCGGCCTCGCCGACCACGGTCAGACCCGGGTCCGCGGCGATCAGCGCGCGCAGCCCGGTGCGGACGATCGGGTGGTCGTCGACGAGGAGGACGCGGATCACGGGGTGCCGCCGGCGGGGAGCTCGGCGCGGACCGTCGTGCCGGCCGGCGACGACTCGACCTCCAGCCGCCCGCCGAGCTGCTCGGCCCGCTCGCGCATCGCCCGCAGGCCGAAGGAGTCCGGCCGCGCTGAGGGGGCGGCCGCCTCGGGATCGAACCCGGTCCCGTCGTCCGCGATCTCGAGCCGGGCGGTGCCGCCGTCGCTGCGCAGCGTCAGCGAGACCGCGCTCGCTCCCGAGTGCTGCAGCGCGTTCGCGACCGCGCCCTGGGCGAGCCGGAGCAGCGCCGTCTGCGTCTGCATCGACAGGGCGCGACCGTCCTCGGCGTCGACCGTCACGACGACGCCCGAGCGCTCCCAGTGCGTGCCGGCCAGTCGCCGCAGCGCTCCGTCGATGCTCTCGCTGTCGAGAGCCGGCGGGGCGAGCTCGCGGATGAAGCGCCGCGTCTCGTCCAGATCGGCCGCGGCGGTCTCCCGGGCGAGCCGGACGTGCTCGATGCCCGGCCGCCCGGGGTCGGCGCGCTCGGCCGCGTGCAGCAGCATCTGGATGCTCGACAGACCCTGCGCGACGGTGTCGTGGATCTCGCGCGCCAGCCGCGAGCGCTCCTCGGCGACGGCGGCCGCGCGCTCGCTCGCGCCGAGCCGGTCGCGGGTGGCGAGCAGCTCGGCGAGCAGCTCCTCCCGCTCGCGCGCCTCCCGGGCGAGGGCGCGCGCGGCGAGGCCGATCAGGATCGCGATCCCGGCGGCGATCACCGGGCCGACGACCCCGCCGATGCTCCACCGGTCGTCCCAGCCGAGGGCCGCGACGGCGATGCCCGTGAGGCCGAGCACCGCGGCGACCGCCGCCCGTGGGGGCAGCACGTGCATCGCCAGGAAGAACAGCGGGAACGCGAGGTAGGCGGCGTCGGACTCGAGCAGGACGAGTGCGGCCCAGGCGAGCGTCACTCCCGCGAGCCACAGCCTCCCGCGGCGCCGCGAGCGGGCCGTCCAGCGCGGCCCGGCGAGGTACGCGGCGAGCAGGAGGAGGCAGAGCAGGAGCACCGCCGGAGTGCGCGGGCCGGGCTCGACGAGCGTGCGCACGGCGACCAGGGCGAGCAGACCGCCGACCAGGAGGTGCAGTCCCGCGCGCAGTCCCGTCAGGACGGGGGCGAGCGGGGTGTGCGGCACGGGGGAACGCTACGCACCGCGGGGCTGCCTGTCATCGTGCGAAAGGAGGAGGCGGCCGTCCCTCGAAGAGCGGGCGGCGCCCCCGGTCGACCGCACGATGCGCCGGATCCGCGCCGCTTCCAGGCTGGAGGGGCCGCCGATCCCCGCGGCATCGACTCCCTGGAGGTCCCCGTGTTCGTCGCCTGGCGCGAGCTGCGTTCCGCTCGCGGCCGATTCCTGCTCATCGGCGCGGTGGTCGCGCTGCTCACCCTCCTGGTGGGGTTCCTCTCCGGGCTGACCGGCGGGCTGGCCCTGCAGAACGTCTCGGCGGTCCTCGGCGTGCCCGCCGACCGGCTCGTCTTCTCGGCCGGGGACGACGCGCCCTCGTTCGCCGACTCCGCGGTCACCGCGCAGCAGGAGGCGGAGTGGGCGGCGCTCCCGGGAGTCGTCTCCGTCGAGCCGCTCGGCGTGCTGCAGGCCCGGGCGGAGGCGGACGGAGCGCGCGTCGCGGTCGCCGTCCTCGGCGTCGACGCGGCGCTCGGGGCTCCGGCCGACCCGGGCGGCATCGCGCTCTCGGCCCCCGCGGCGAAAGCGCTCGGCGTCGGAGTCGGCGACGCCGTGCGCATCGCGGGCACCTCCGCCGTCGTCTCCTCGATCGGCGGCGACGACTGGTACAGCCACACCCCCGTGGTCCGCCTCCCGCTCGCCGCCTGGCGGGCGCTCGCGGCCTCGCTCGGCACGCCGGCCGACGCGACCGTCCTCGCGGTGCGCGGCTCGCCGGACTGGGCGGCGGGGGAGGCGGCGACCGGCACGATCGCTCGGGCCCCGCTCGCCGCACTCACCGCGATCGGCTCGTTCCGGTCCGAGATCGGCTCGCTGCTGCTGATGGTCGCGATGCTCTTCGGGATCGCCGCGCTCGTCGTCGGAGCGTTCTTCACGGTCTGGACGATGCAGCGCTCCGGCGACATCGCCGTGCTCAAGGCCCTCGGCGCGTCGACACCCTCCCTGCTCCGGGACGCCCTCGGCCAGGCCCTCGTCGTGCTGATCGCGGGGACGGGCGCGGGGCTGCTCGCGGTGCTCGGGCTCGGCTCGCTCGCCGGCTCGGCCCTGCCGTTCCTGCTCAGCCCCGTGACCACGCTGGTCCCGGTCGCCCTGATGATCGCGCTGGGACTGCTCGGCGCCGCCGCGGCCCTGCGCACCGTCGTCTCCACCGACCCCCTCACCGCCCTCGGGAGCGGACGATGATCGAACTGCGGGACGCCACCCTCACCTTCGACGACGGCGGTTCGCGCCTCACCGCCGTCGACCGGGCCGACCTCGACTGCCGCCCGGGCACCGTGACCGGGCTGACGGGCCCGAGCGGCTCCGGCAAGTCCAGCCTGCTCGCGCTGGCGGCGACGCTGATCCGCCCGGACTCGGGCCGCGTGCTGATCGACGGCGACGACGTGTCGCGCCTGTCCCGCGCGGGGGCGGCCCGGCTGCGCCGCTCCCGAGTCGGCATCGTCTTCCAGCAGGCCAATCTGCTGCCCGCGCTGACGGCCCGCGAGCAGCTGCTCGTGATGGACCGGCTCGGCGACCGGCGGCGGCCGTCGGCGTCGGCGCGGGCGGACGAGCTCCTCGCGGAGGTCGGTCTCGCCGACCGCGCCCACGCCCGCCCGGCGCAGCTCTCGGGCGGTCAGCGGCAGCGGGTGAACATCGCCCGCGCGCTGATGAACGCGCCGTCGGTGCTGCTGGTCGACGAGCCGACGAGCGCTCTGGACACCGAGCGCGGCACGGCGATCATCGACCTGATCGTCCGCCTCACGCGCGAGCGCGGGACGGCGACGCTCCTGGTGACGCACGAGGAGGCGCACCTCCCGCGGCTGGACCGGGTCGCGACGATGCGGGACGGCCGGCTGTCGACCGGCGAGGCGTGCGCGGACGTGCCGGCCGGTCGGCGGTCCGCGGCGCGGTAGCGTCGCCCGCATGAGCACCGCACTGATCACCGGAGCGTCCACCGGCATCGGGGCCGCCTTCGCGCGCGCCTTCGCCCGCCGTGGCTTCGACCTCGTCCTCGTCGCCCGCGATCGGGGCCGGCTCGAGGAGGCGGCCGCCGCCTTCCGCGCGCTCGGCGCCCCGCACGTCGAGGTGCTGCCCGCCGACCTCTCCGACCGCGGGGACGTCGAGCGGGTGCGAATCCGGCTCGTCGACCCGGAGCGGCCCGTCCGGGTGCTGGTCAACAACGCCGGCTTCGGGATCGACGGCAGCTTCGCCGAGCCCGACGTCGCGGCACAGGACGAGGCGTTCGAGGTGATGGTCCGCTCCGTGTCCGTGCTCTCCGGCGCCGCGGCGCAGGCGATGGTCGGCCGCGGGCGCGGGGCGATCCTCACCGTGTCGAGCGTCGCCGGCTTCGTGCACCTCGGGCCGTACTCGGCGATCAAGGCCTGGGCGACGGCCTTCACCCAGTCGCTGGCGGTGGAGCTGCGCGGCAGCGGCGTGCGGGCCGCGGCGCTCTGCCCGGGCTGGGTGCGCACCGAGTTCCACGAGCGCGCGGCGATGGACACCGCCTCCATCCCCTCCTTCCTCTGGCTGGACGCGGACGCGGTGGTCGAGGAGTTCCTGCGCGACGTGGCGCGCGGCTCGGTCGTCTCGATCCCCTCCTGGCGGTTCGGCGTGCCGATCAGCGTGGTCCGCCACCTGCCCGGCTCGCTCGTGCGGCGGCTCTCCGCGGCGGTGAGCGCGCGGCGCTGACCGGCCGCTCCAGCCGAGCTCGGCAGAGGTGCGGATCGGCCGTCCCTATTCCCGGCGTTCCTCCACGCGGCGTTCCGTACACTTGACGCTCGTGGTTGCCGATCAGATCCATCTCGTGCGGCACGGCGAGGTCTTCAACCCCGACCGGGTCCTCTACGGGCGACTCCCGCACTTCCGGCTCTCGGACCTGGGCAACCGGATGGCGCGCGCCGCCGCCGACGACCTGCTCGAGCGCCGCCGCCCCGTCACGGCGCTGTTCGCCTCGCCGCTGCAGCGCACGCAGGAGTCGGCCCAGCCGATCTCGCAGGCCTTCGAGCTCGAGATCGTCACCGACGAGCGCCTGATCGAGCCGACCAACCGCTTCGAGGGCAAGCGCGTCGCCGCCCGCAACTCGGCACTCAAGGACCCGCGCAGCTGGCCGCTGCTCCGCAACCCCTTCGAGCCCAGCTGGGGCGAGCCCTACCTCTCCATCTCGGCGCGGATGTACGCGGCGCTCGAGTCCGCCTGGCAGGGCACTGCCTCCGGCGACGCCGCGCTCGTCAGCCACCAGCTGCCGATCTGGACGACCCACCGCGCGATCGCGGGGGAGAAGCTCTTCCACGATCCGCGCAAGCGCCGCTGCGCGCTCTCGAGCATCACCACCTTCGAGCGCCGGGGCGACCGCTTCGTCGAGGTCGGCTACTCCGACCCGGCGGCCGGCCTCCAGGGCCTCGCCACCGACGTCGGAGCGGTCTGATGCGCCGGACCCGCGCGCTCGGCGTGCTCGTGCTCGTCGGCGCCCTCGCGCTGAGCGGCTGCACCCGCGACAAGCTCGCCGAGGACTACCGGCAGGGCACCAACAACGGCTTCATCTCGGGCGACGGCACGATCACGGAGGTGCCGGTCGACCAGCGGGGCGAGACGATCGAGTTCACCGGGACCGACGAGGACGGCGCGACCATCGACTCGGCCGACCTCGCCGGCCAGGTCGTCGTCGTCAACTTCTGGTACGCCAGCTGCGCTCCCTGCCGCGCCGAGGCCGCCGACCTCCAGGCGGTCAACACCGAGTTCGAGGGCCAGGACGTCTCGTTCGTCGGCGTCAACGTGCGCGACCAGGCGCCGACGGCCGCAAGCTTCGCCGCCGACTACGGCATCAGCTACCCCTCCATCGTCGACACCGACTCCTCGGTGCAGCTCGCCTTCACCGGCGATGTCCCGCCGAACGCGGTGCCCACCACGATCGTCCTCGACAGGGAGGGCCGGGTCGCCTCGCGCATCCTCGGCCAGCTGCAGGAGGCGTCGATCCTCTCGACGCTCGTGGGCGACACGCTCGCGGAGTCGGAGTAGCGCGGTGAGCGAGGTCGTCATCAGCGGCCAGCTCCTCCTCGCGGTGCCGATCGCGCTGCTGGCCGGGCTCGTCTCGTTCGCGTCGCCCTGCGTGCTCCCGCTCGTGCCGGGGTACCTCGCCTACGTCGGCGGCTTCACCGACGCCGGCGAGCGCGCCGCCCGCGGACGCCGCCGGGTCGTGCTGGGCGTGCTGCTGTTCGTGCTCGGCTTCTCGCTGGTCTTCGTGCTCTTCGGGGTCGCCGCCGGCTCGGTCGGCTTCTGGCTGCGCGCCTACGGCGACGTCATCACCCGCGTGCTCGGCGTCTTCGTGATCGCGATGGGGCTGGTCTTCATCGGCCAGCTCTCCTTCCTGCAGCGCACGCTCCGGCCCGGCTTCCGCCCGGCGACCGGACTGATCGGCGCCCCGCTGCTCGGCATCGTCTTCGGCGTCGGCTGGACCCCCTGCCTCGGCCCGACGCTGACCTCGATCCTCGCCCTGAGCTACGGCGCCGGATCGCCCTGGCGCGGTGCGCTGCTGACGGTCGTCTACTGCCTCGGGCTCGGCATCCCCTTCCTCCTGGTGGCGTTCGGCTTCAGCTGGGTCACCACCACCCTCGCGTTCGTCAAGCGCCACATCCGCGCGATCAACATCGCCGGCGGCGTCGCCCTCGTCCTGATCGGAGTCCTGATGGTCACGGGCCTGTGGAACACCCTCGTCTACGGAGCACTCTTCGAGGTGATCAATGGCTTCCAGCCCGCGCTCTGAGTCCGGCTCGAGCACCGACGCCCCCGAGGGCGCCTCCACGGCCGACGCGACCCAGCAGAGGGCTGACGCGTCGTTCCGCCCGGCCGACCACTTCGACTCCGACGGCTCGATCACGCAGCCGACCCTCGGCTTCACCGGCTGGGTCCGCTGGATGTGGCGCCAGCTCACCAGCATGCGCACCGCGCTGTTCCTGCTGCTGCTGCTCGCGATCGCGGCGGTGCCGGGCTCGCTCGTGCCGCAGCGCTCCTCCGACCCCAACGGCGTCACCCAGTACTTCGTCGACAATCCGGACCTCGCGCCGCTGCTCGACAAGGTGCAGGCCTTCGACACCTACACCTCGGCGTGGTTCTCGAGCATCTACCTGCTGCTGTTCGTCTCGCTGATCGGCTGCATCATCCCGCGGACGAAGCACCACTTCGAGGCGATGCGCTCGCGCCCGCCGCGCACGCCCGCCCGCCTGCAGCGCCTGGCCGGCTACACCGTCCGCGAGGTCGAGGGCGCGAGCGAGGAGGAGGCGATCGCCTCCGCGCAGGCCGTCCTGCGCCGGGCGGGCTACCGCACCGAGCGCCACGACGACCCGCGCGGGCGCTGGTCGAGCGTCTCGGCCGAGCGCGGCTACCTGCGCGAGACCGGCAACCTCGTCTTCCACTCCGCCCTGGTCGGCATCCTCGTCGCCGTGGGCATGGGCGGCGGCTTCGGCTACAGCGGCCAGCGCGTGCTGGTCGAGGGCTCGCAGGGCTTCGCGAACAACCTGGCCGGCTACGACTCGTTCAACCCGGGCCGGTTCTTCGACAGCGGCCAGCTGGACCCGTACCAGCTCACCCTCGACTCGCTCGACGTGGAGTACGAGGAGCAGAACCAGCAGGCGCTCGGTCAGCCCGTCGACTTCACTGCGCACGTGACGACCACCCAGCGCGACGGAGGCTCCTCCGACGAGACGATCAAGGTCAACGACCCGCTCGCGATCGGCGGGACCAACGTCTACCTGCTCGGCAACGGCTACGCCCCCACGATCACGGTGCGCGACCCCTCGGGGAAGGCGATCTTCACCGACTCGGTGCCCTTCCTCCCGCAGGACGCGAACCTCACCTCGGTGGGCGTCGTCAAGGTGACCGACGGCCTCGCGGAGCAGGTGGGACTCACCGGCTTCTTCTACCCGACGCAGGACGAGCTGCCCTCCGGAGCGTCGACCTCGATCTTCCCGGACCTGCAGTACCCGGTGCTCTCGCTCAACGTCTTCGAGGGCGACCTCGGCCTCGACGGCGGCGTGCCGACCTCCGTCTACGTGCTGAACACGGACACGCTGACCCGCCTCACCGGCGGGACGACCGGGGTGGCGTCGATCACGCTCAAGCCGGGCGACTCCGCCGACCTGCCGAACGGCCTCGGCACGGTCACCTTCGACAACGTCGGAGCGGACACCTCCGTCGTCGGCACCGACAGCGTCAAGCGCTTCGCCTCGTTCGACATCCACCACGACGCGACCCAGGGCTGGGTGCTGCTCTTCGCGATCCTCGTGCTCGCGGGGCTGCTCACCTCGCTGTTCGTGCCGCGCCGGCGCGTCTGGGTGAAGGCGACGAGCGGGGCGGACGGCGGGCTGACGCTCGAGTACGCCGGGCTCGCCCGCGGCGAGGACCCGCAGCTCACCCGCGCGGTCCGGACGATCGCCGACCGGCACGCGCCGCTCGACCAGCCCTGACGCCGGCCGGCCCTGACGCCGGCCGGGACCGGACTCCGCGGTGGCCGCGGTCAAGTGATCCAACCTGTGCATGTGTGCAGGGGCGCCTCACGGCACCGTCGCTTACCCTGGAGGAGTGATCGAGACCCTCTCGCAGTACTCGGTGCTGTGCCTCTACTCCGCCATGGGCATCTACGCCCTGGCCTTCATCTTCTTCGCCATCGACCTGGCCCGACGCTCGTCGGTCGCCGACGGCGACTCGATCGAGGTCGTCCGAGAGGCCGAGAAGGTCGCCTCGAGCGCCGCCGCCGACCGCGCCGCGAGCGGCAGGGCCACGGTCGCCTCCGCCTCCGCCGGGGGCAACGGCCGCACAGCGACGCTCTCCCGCCTCGGCAGCCGCGTCGAGGACGAGGTCTACAACGCCCCGTCCCGCTCCAAGGCCATGCGGATCGGCTTCTCGCTCACCCTCCTCGCCTTCGTCCTGCACCTCGGCGCGACCGTCCTCCGCGGCATCGCCGCCGGACGCGTGCCGTGGGCCAACATGTACGAGTTCTCGATCACCGGGACCGTCCTCATCATCGGCGTCTTCCTCGCCGTGCAGCTGCGCTGGGACCTCCGCTTCCTCGGCGCGTTCATCACCGGCCTCGTCCTGGTGCTCCTCGGCGTCGCGACCGTCAACTACTACGTCGACGTCGTCCCGCTGCCGCCGGCACTCCAGTCGTACTGGCTCGTCATCCACGTGCTCGTCGCGATCCTCGGCACCGCCTTCTTCGCCCTCGGCTTCGCGCTCTCCGTCACCCAGCTGCTCCAGTCGCGGAGGGAGACCAGCGGCGAGAGCGCCCCCTCGGTCCTCCGCTTCCTGCGCACCCTGCCCAGCTCGCTGACCCTCGAGAACCTCGCCTACCGCGTCACGATCATCGGCTTCATCCTCTGGACCTTCACCCTCATCGCCGGCGCCGTCTGGGCCGAGAAGGCGTGGGGCCGCTACTGGGGCTGGGACACCAAGGAGGTCTGGACCTTCATCATCTGGACCATCTACGCCGGCTACATCCACGCCCGCGCCACCCGCGGCTGGCGCGGCACCCCCTCCGCCTGGCTCGCGATCATCGGCTTCTCCGCCGTCATGTTCAACTTCGGCGTCGTCAACGTCTTCTTCAAGGGGCTCCACGCCTACTCCGGCCTCGACACCGGCATGTGATCTGCGGGCGCTGGCGGGCGCGCTCGCGGCGTTGTCGTCGCGGTCCGTGGCGCCGCCACGCACCACTCCTCCGCCTTGCGATCACACCCACCAGCACCCGCAGATCGGTACTGACGGGGGGCGGGGCCGTCGCTGCGCGACGAGCCTCCGGAGCACAGCCGTCGCTGCGCGACGAGCCTCAGGAGCAGGGCCGTCGCTGCGCGACAAGCCTTCAGGCGCACAGCGGTCGCTGAGCGACGAGCCTCCAGGCGCACAGCCGTCGCTGCGCGACGAGCCTTCGGGAACACGACCGTCGCTGCGCGACGAGCGGCTTCGGCGGACTTCCGGAGGATCGGAGCAGGCGGATGACTCGCCCCTGCATGCTGGTCGAGTAGCCCCGCAGGGGCGTATCGAGACCCGCCGTTGTCAGCACGGTGGTCTGCCGGCCCGTCTTCTGACACGGGTGGATCTCGATGCGCGCGCTGCGCGGGCTCCTCGATCAGCACGGGTGTCCGCGGTCTACGAGGCCGTCCTACCCCTTTGCTGGTCGAGCAGCTCCTCGGGGCCTGACGGGACCCACGTGGATCAGTGGGTGGTCGTCGGGTCGCTCCTCCGCCCATCGACCCGACCGGGAACGGGGTCTGCGCAGCGCGCAGGGCCCCGCTCGCGTCCAGTCGACGGCGGCCGCTCCCGCGAGTGGACTCGGATCGGGTCCTGCGGATGCGCCGGGCCCCGTTCCGGGTCCACTCGCTGGGGCGAGCACGCGCATCCGCGCCCTTGCCGGTCGAGCAGCCCCTCAGCGGCCTGCGAGAAGCGGTGGACCTCGATGCGCCACGGGGAGCGGACTGCTCGGCAGCGGGTGAGCAGCGCAGCGGATCCGGTCAGGCGCCCGTGATCACGTCGATCAGGTGCGGCGCGAACGGCGCGGCGAGCGACAGGACGAAGCGGGTGCGGGCGCCCTCGGGGTGCACGTCGCGGTAGAGGCCGCGGAGGTCGGGGAGGGTCTGGCCGCGGCCGGGGCCGAAGGAGGTGTCGACCTCGACGGGGACGCGCGGGGCCGAGGTGAGCTCGAGGGCGCCGACGGCGATGGCGGCGGCCATCGGGTCGTGCAGCGCGGCCGTGCGATCGCCGAAGTGGCCGACGTAGAAGTCGAAGTAGTAGTCGAGCGCGTGACCGATCGCCGACGCCAGCGGGTCGGCGGAGCGGATCAGCACATCCCGCTGCTCCTCGTCCAGCAGGTGCTTCATCGTCACGTCCAGCGGGACGAGCGTGAGGTCCCAGTCCGCGGCCACGACCTCGGCCGCGGCGGCCGGGTCGTGCCAGATGTTCGCCTCGGCGACCGCGGTCACATTGCCCGGCGCCAGCCCGGCGCCGCCCATCACCGTGACGGAGTGCAGGAGCGACGGCAGCTCGGGGTGCTTCCGCAGCGCGAGCGCCAGGTTCGTCAGCGGGCCGATCGCGATCAGCCGCAGCTCGCCCTCGTGCTCGCGGGCGAGGCGGAGCAGCAGGTCCGCGGGGTCCTCGTCGACCGGCTCCGCGCCGGCGGGCAGCAGCACGCCGCCGATGCCGTTCTCGCCGTGCACGTGCGGGGACCCGCCGGAGTAGGGCTCCTCGAGGAAGTCGTGCGCGCCGACCGCGACGGGGACGTCGGTGCGCCCGGCGAGGGCGAGGAGGCCCAGGCTGTTCACGGCGGCCTGGCGGGCGTCGGTGTTGCCGCTGACGGTGCTGATGCCGACGAGGTCGGCGAGCGGCGAGCGCAGCAGGTAGGCCAGGGCGAGGGAGTCGTCGATGCCGGTGTCGCAGTCGAGGAAGACGGGGACGGTGGGTGCGGTCACGGGACTCCGATGCTCGAAGGGGGAGGGGTGCGGCGGGCATCGGCGGCCGGAGCAGATCCATTCTGGCCCTCCGGCGGCGCCGCCCCGACCGCGGGTAGCCTGAACCGGTGCCCGCCGCCCGGCCGGTGCTCGAGACGAGGAGGGGCCCGTGCCGCGTCCGTCCCTCGTCGCCACCGTGGCCGACGCGCTGCTCGACGAGATCGTCGCCGGCCGCATCCCGATCGGCTCCGAGCTGCCGAGCGAGGGCGAGCTGGCGCTCGCGCACGACGTGAGCCGGGCGACGATGCGCGAGGCGCTCGGCCGCCTGCAGGGCCTGAACGTCATCGATGCGCGCCGGGGCAAGCGCGGCACGGTGAACCCGGTCGCCCGCTGGAGCGATCTCGAGCCGATCCTGCGCGCGACCGCGTCGGGCGTCGACTCCGCCGCCGCGTCGCTGCACCTGATCGAGGTGCGGGAGATGATCGAGACCGGCGCCTCGGCGCTCGCCGCTGTCCGCCGCACCGACGCCGATCTCGCGCGGCTGGAGGAGGAGCTCGAGCGGATGACCGCCGCGCACGAGAGCGGCGACCTGGCCGCGTTCGTCGCCGCCGACATCGCCTTCCACGACGTGATCCTCGCCGCGACCGGCAACGTCTTCGTCGCCGCCGTCTTCGCGCCGCTCGCCAAGGTGATGCGGACGGAGCGCGAGCAGACCTCCGCGCTCGTGCAGATCCAGCGGAACGCCCTGGTCAAGCACCGCGCGGTGCTCGAGGCGATCCGGGCCGGCGACGCGGACGCCTCCCGCGCCGCGATGGCCGACCACATCGCCCAGACGGCCGAGGACCTGCGCCGCTACGTGCTCTCCGCCGACGACTCCTCCGACTAGGCGGCCGGCCCGCTGCGGTGGTGGATCTCGATGCGCCCGCCGCGCGGGCTGCTCGATCAGCAAGAGGGGTCGGCTCGAAGGGGGCTCGAAGCGCGTGACTGCGGGGGAACATGCTGGTCGAGTAGCCCCGGAGGGGCGTATCGAGACCCGCCGTCACTCGGAGGTCGGTCTGCAGACCGGCCTGCTGACGGTGGTGGATCTCGATGCGCCCGCCGCGCGGGCTGCTCGATCAGCAGGGGTGGCGCTGGATGTGCCGCTCGATCCGTGCTCGCTCTTCCGCGCACGTCGGGCTACTTGTAAGATATCTGATACCCCAGGACGAAGGAGTACCGGTGATCTCGGAGACCACGCTGCTGCAGCAGTACCCCGCGCAGGTGCCGGTCGAGGCCGCCGCCGTCGCCCGCACGCGGACGGAGCGCACGCCCGTCCTCGTGGTGCTGGACGACGATCCGACCGGCACGCAGTCCGTCGCCGACCTGCCGGTGCTGACCAGCTGGGCGGAGGAGGACCTCCGCTGGGCGCTCGCCACCGGCGCGCCCGCCGTGTACGTCCTCAGCAACACCCGGAGCCTCGCACCCGAGCACGCCGCCGAGCGCAACCGCGCGATCGTCGCCGGCGCGCTCGCCGCCGCCCGCTCCCTCGACGTGCCGGTCGCCTTCGTCAGCCGCGGCGACTCGACGCTCCGCGGGCACTTCCCGCTCGAGACGGACACCATCACGGACGCCCTCGCCGGCGCGGTGGACGCCGTGCTCCTGGTGCCCGCGTTCCCCGACGCGGGCCGGGTGACGATCGGCGGCGTCCACTACATGCGCGGCGAGGAGGGGCTGCAGCCGGTCGCCGAGACCGAGTTCGCCCGCGACTCGACGTTCGGCTACGCCCACTCCGACCTGCGCGAGTGGGTGGAGGAGAAGACCGGCGGGCGCCGGCCGGCCGCGGAGGTCGTCGCCCTCGGGCTCGACACGATCCGCGCCGGTGCCGACGCTGTGGCCGCCGTCCTCGCTCCGCTCCGCGGCGGCGTGCCCGTCGTCGTCGACGCCGTCACCGAGGACGACCTGCGGCTGCTGGCCCTCGGTCTCGCGCAGGCGGAGGAGGCCGGGCTCCGCGTGCTCTACCGGGTCGGTCCGCCGTTCGTCCGGGCGCGCATCGGCCAGGAGGTGCACCCGCCGCTCACCGCGGACGAGGTCTTCCCGAGCGGAGCCGACGCGGACGCGCGGGCGCGCGGCGGCCTCGTCGTCGTCGGCTCGCACGTCGGCCTCACCTCGCGGCAGCTGGCGCGGCTCGCGGCCACCGGCTCGCTCCGCGCGACGCTCGAGATCGACGTCGACCGCGCCGTCGACCCCGAACGCGCGCCGGCGCACCTCGCCGAGCTCGTCGAGGCGGCGGTCGCGGCCCTCGCGGACGGCGACGTCGCCGTGCACACCAGCCGCTCGCTCCGCCGCACCGACGACCCGCAGGAGAGCCTCGACATCTCGCGGCGCGTCTCGGCGGCCGTCGTCACCGTGGTGCAGGGCGTGCTCGCCCGCGTCCGCCCGCGCTTCGTCATCGCGAAGGGCGGCATCACCTCGAGCGACGTCGCCTCGGAGGGCCTCGGCATCCGGCGCGCGATCGTGCGCGGCCCGATGCTGCCCGGCCTGGTCTCGCTCTGGGAGCCGGTCGAGGGGCCGGCCACGGGCATCCCCTACATCGTCTTCGCCGGCAACGTCGGCGACGACGAGTCGCTCGCGCAGGTCGCCGCGACGCTCCGCGCTCCCGCGCTCTGACCGCGCATCCGCATCCGCCCCGATCCCCTGGAGGACCCCGTGACCGCACCCGACACCGCCCCCGCCCCCGCCCCCGCCCCCGAGTACACCGTCGCCGTCCTCGGACTCGGCGCGATGGGCCTGCCGATGGCGACCCGCCTGGCGGGCTCGCTGACCGTGCACGGCTTCGACATCGCCGAGCCGCGCCTCGAGCTGGCCCGTGAGGCCGGGATCACGCCGTTCGGCTCGGCCCGAGAGGCGGTCGCGGGCGCCGATGCGACGCTGCTCGCCGTCCGCAACGGCGCTCAGCTGCGCGAGGTGCTCTTCGGCGGCGCCGGCTCCGAGGGCATCGCGACCGCGCTCCGCCAGGGCTCGGTCGTCATCATGACCAGCACGGTCGGCATCGCCGAGGTGACCGACGTCGCGGCGGCGCTCGCCGAGCACGGGGTCGATCTCGTCGACGCCCCGCTCAGCGGCGGACCGGTGCGGGCGGGGGAGGGCGACCTGCTGATCGTCGTCGGCGCGACCCCCGCCGCCCGCGAGCAGGCCCGCCCCGTGCTCGACCTGCTCGCCTCGACCCTCAGCGTCATCGGCGACCGCCCGGGCGACGGCCAGGCCTTCAAGACCGTCAACCAGTTGCTCTGCGGCGTGCACATCGCCGCCGGAGCGGAGGCGCTCGCGCTGGCCGCGAAGCTCGGCCTCGACCCGGCTGCCACGCTCGAGACGCTGTCCGCCGGTGCGGCCGGCTCGTTCATGCTCGGCAACCGCGGCCCGCGGATGCTGCAGGCCGGCGACGAGGGCGGGGCCGAGGTGCTGAGCCGCCTCGACATCTTCGTCAAGGACCTCGGGATCGTCACGACCGCCGCGCGCGGGGCCGGGCTGGCCACCCCGGTCGCCGCCGCGGCCGAGCAGCTGTTCCTGCTCGGCGCGGCGCAGGGCCTCGCGGCGGCCGACGACTCCGCCGTCATCTCGGTGCTCGCGCCGCCCGCCTGATCAGGGGCGGGGCGGGCCGGAGCGCCTCAGCCGGGGCGCCTCAGCCCGCGCGCCTCAGAGCAGCGCCCACGTCTCGCGGAGGCGGTCGCGCCACCAGCCCAGCCGGTCCGGCGAGACCGCGTGGCGCAGCAGCAGCGCCTCGGACACCTCGACCCGCTCGACCGGGATCGCGCCGTCGACCGGCCGCAGCGGCCGCTCGGTGACGTCCGCGGCGAGCAGCGAGGCCGTGCCGAGGCCGCAGTCGTAGGGCAGCTCGGGCAGTGCCGCGGCGAGCGCCGCTCCCATCGCCAGCCCCACCGAGCTGTCCAGCGCGCTCGAGACCACCGCGGGCAGTCCCGCCTCGGCGACGAGATCCAGCGCCCGCCGCACCCCGCCGAGCGGCTGGGCCTTCACCACGAGCAGGTCGGCGGCTCCGGCGCGGGCGACGGCGAGCGGATCCGCGGCCTTCCGCACGCTCTCGTCGGCGGCGACGGGGATGCCCATCCACTTCACCCGGCGGCGCAGATCGGCGAGCTCGTCGACGCTCGCGCACGGCTGCTCGACGTACTCGAGGTCGGCGGAGGCGAGGGCGTGCACCGCGTGCTCCGCCTCGTCGACGTTCCAGCCGCCGTTCGCGTCCACGCGGATCCGCCCCTCCGGTCCGAGCACCCGGCGCACCTCGGCGACCCGCGCCACGTCGTCGGCGAGGGTCTGCCCGCGCTCGGCGACCTTCACCTTGGCGGTGCGGCAGCCGTGGTAGCTCGCGAGGATCGCGGCGACCTCGTCCGGGTCCACGGCCGGCACGGTCGCGTTCACCGGGATGCGGTCGCGCAGCGGGGCGGGCTGCTCGCTCCAGCCGTAGTCGAGGGCGGCGCGCAGCCAGGCGGCCGACTCCGCGGGCCCGTACTCGAGGAACGGGGAGAACTCGGTCCAGCCCTCCGGCCCGCGGACCAGGGCGATCTCGCGGTGCTCGACCCCGCGGAAGCGCGTGCGCAGCGGCAGCGCGACGACGTGCAGTCCGGCGTCGACCTCGCCGAGCGAGGGCAGGGGAGCGGGGAGCGGGGGAGCGGGAGGCACGACATCGTCCATCCCGCCATCATCCTCCGCCGCGGGAGCGGGCCGGGACGGGCGGCGCTCAGCCCGCGTCGTCGAAGACCGCGGGCAGCCCGCCCTCGCCGCCCCCGCTGCTGAGCACGTGGCCGGTCGCGGCGTCGATCGTGAGCACGAGGTGGTCGAGCGTGAGGTCGATGACGCCGAAGGGCGCCGGGATCTCGCCGGTGTAGCCGACGAGCCAGAGCGAGTCCTCCGGAGCGAGGCCGGGAGGAGCCGCGATCACCTGTCCCGAGGCCCGCAGCGAGCCGTTCTCGCCGTAGACGGAGTCGGCGCTGACCCGGACGGCCCGCTCGCTGCCCGCATCGACGCCCGGGCCCTCGAGCGGGCGCACGACGGCGATCGCGGCCTCGGCGGAGTCGATCGGCGCGCCCGTCGGAGCGGCCGGCGCGTCGGCGGCCGGCGTGCTCCAGATCTCGATGTCCGCGAGTGCGTCGGCGGCCGGGTCGGACGCGGTGACGACGACCGTCTGCGCGGCGGCCTCCGCCTCCCGAGCGCCTCCCGCGCCGGCGACGGACGCGAGTGCCGCCATCGCTCCGACGGCGATCACGCCGACCACCGTCCCGAAGCCCGCTTCGATCCGGTTCACGACGCCTCCCAGCGCGGCCGGTCGTCTCCGGCGCGCGGGGCCAGCGTGGCACACGGAGCGCCGCGTGCCCAGGGGAGGATCGGCGCCGACGGCCGGTGGCCCGGCCCGTGCGAGACTGGCGTCGACGACGCTCGACCCCGGAGGGACGCGATGAGCCAGGTACCCGTGAGCCCGCCCCCGACGAGCCCGGCGGCTCCGTCCGGTGCCCCCGGGGCGCCCCGCCCCCGGCCGCTCGGCACCGGCGGCTGGATCGCGCTCGGCACGAGCATCGTCGTCGGCGTCGTCTACACCGGCGTGCTCGGCACGCTGCTCGCGCTCGGCCTGGGCACGGCGATCGACGCGACCGCCGACGCCCTGCCGACGGCGGCGCCCGGCTTCACCGACGAGCCGTTCGGCGAGGCGACCGAGGGCCCGGACAGCGGCGACCCGGCCGACCCGCTCTACGACTACCCCGGCTACCAGGACGGCGACGCCGCCCTCGTCCTCGCGCAGCCGTCCGCCGAGACCGCGATCGCGCAGTCCGAGGCGGCCGTCTCCGCCATCGAGGCCACCGTCCTGGACGGCTGGACCTCGGCCGACGACGAGTACTACGAGCGCTCCGAGAACGGCTACGGCGGGCCGTCCCTCCTCTACGACTACATCTCGGCCACGAGCTACGCCGACGCGGACCTCGGCTCCGACGCCGCCAAGCAGGCGGTCGTCGACGTCTTCACCGCGGCGGTCGCTCCGCTGGGCTTCGATGCCGTGGACGTCGCCGACACCCCGGCGGAGTGGTCGGAGGTCGGCTACGAGTACGAGGGCGGTCTGAGCGACGAGGAGGCGGGGGCCGCGCTGTGGATCGTCACCGCCTACTCCACGGTCGAGGACGTGCCCGCGATCGAGATCGGCCTCGTCGATCTCGGCGCCGACAGCACCGGAGAGGTCGAGCGGATGCTCGACGACGTCGGGCTCACCCCGCCGGACAGCGGAGCCTTCCTCGCCGGCTACGCCAACTCGATCCTCGAGGAGGGCGACCGGGCCGAGTTCACCGAGCGCATGCAGGCGTACGGCGGAGTCGCGGCGACCTGACCCGCGTCGGTACCGGGATCGCGGTGACCCCGCAAGCCCGAGCCGATCGCCCGTGCGCCGCCTAGCGTGAGGGCATGGCCCAACCCCGAGCGACCAGACCCCTGCGCGACTACGCGGCGATCGGCGACGGGAGGACGGTCGCGCTGATCGCGAGCGACGGCAGCGTCGACTGGCTGCCGGTCCCCGACCTCGGCTCGATCCCGGCGTTCGCGGCGCTCGTCGACGCGAAGACCGGCGGCTGCATCGAGCTCGCGCCGGAGGAGCCCGCGGAGACGACCCGCCGCTACGTGGACGACACGAACGTGCTCGAGACCACCTTCACCACCGAGTCCGGCACCGTGACGGTGACCGACGCACTCGTGACGGGCATCGCCGGCCGGCTCCCGTGGGCCGAGCTGGCGCGCCGGATCGAGTGCACCGACGGCGAGGTCCGGATGCGCTGGGTCGTCCGCCCCGGGACCGGGCTCGGCACCTTCTCTCCGTGGATCCAGAACGCCGACGGCCGCTCGCTGATCCGCGCGGGTGACATCACCATCGGCGTCACCGGCAAGGACCACGGACCCGCCGACGACACCGCGCCCTCCGGCGCCGGCGACGAGCTGGCCGGCGGCTTCGTCGCGACCGCGGGCGGCGAGCGGCACGTCCTGGTCGTCTCCGCGACGCACGACGAGCCCCTGCACTTCCCGGTCGCCGTGAACGTCGACCGCGGCATCGACCGCACGCTCGCCAGCTGGCAGTCCTGGTCCGACGAGTTCTCCTACGACGGTCCCTGGGCCGGCGCGGTGCAGCGCAGCGCGCTCGCCCTCAAGCTGCTGATCTACTCGCCCACCGGAGCGATCGCCGCCGCGGCCACCACGTCCCTCCCCGAGTCGCCCAACGGCGGCAAGAACTGGGACTACCGCTTCGCCTGGGTGCGCGACGCCGCGTACACGGCGCACGCGCTGGTCCGCTTCGGGCTGCGCGAGGAGACGCACGCCGCGCTCTCCTGGCTGCTGCGCACGATCAAGGAGCACGGCCCCGACCTGCACATTTTCTACGGCCTCGACGGCTCGCTGCCGACGGAGCTGAGCGAGTACGACGTCCCGGGCTACGCGGGGATCGGCCCGGTCGTCGCCGGCAACGGCGCGCAGAACCAGCTGCAGCTCGGCGTCTTCGGCGATCTCTTCGACATCTGCCGCATCTACGTCGACGAGGGCAACGTCCTCGACATCGAGACCGGCCGGCTGCTCGCGCGCGTCGCGGACACCACCTGCGACCTCTGGCGCAACCGCGACGCGGGCATGTGGGAGCTCGAGGAGGAGCAGCACTACACCTCGTCGAAGATGGGCTGCTGGCAGGCGCTCGACGCCGCCGTGCACCTCGCCGAGCTCGGCCAGGTGGCGGGCAGTCCGGACCGCTGGCGCTTCGAGCGCGACCGGATCCGCGACTGGATCGAGGAGAACTGCTGGTCCGAGGAGCTCGGCTCCTACGTGATGTACCCGGGCACCGAGGAGCTGGACGCCTCCGTCCTGCTGCACGCGCCGAGCGGCTACGAGCGCGGCGAGCGGATGATCTCGACGATCGACGCGCTGGTGAAGGAGCTGGGTCGGGGCGCGCTGCTGTTCCGCTACTCCGGCATGGAGGCGGAGGAGCACCCCTTCGTCGCCTGCTCGTTCTGGCTCGCCGGCGCGCTCGCCTGCGTCGGCCGCCACGACGAGGCGATCGCGCTGATGGACGAGCTGGTCGCGACCGTCCCGAACGACGTCGGGATCATGTCCGAGATGGTGGCCGTCGACGACCTGGCCTTCTGGGGCAACCTGCCGCAGGGCCTCAGCCACCTCGCGCTGATCAACGCCGCGATCACGATCGAGGAGCTGGCCCCCGAGAAGGTCGGAGGGCGCTGATGGGCCTCGAGGCGCGGGTCTTCCGCGACACCGGCGCGATCCTCGTCGAGAGCCCGTTCTGGCACCGCGGGCGGTTGCACTGGGCCGACATCTCGACCGGCACCGTGCACGTGAGCGCCTGGGACGGAGCGGTCGACGGCTCGGACGACCGTGTGGTCGCCGTGGAGGCGCCGCTCGGCTCCTTCCAGCCGGTCAGCGGCGGCGGCTTCGTCGCCGCGCTGAGCGACCGGGTGGTCCTGCTCGACGAGTCCTTCGCCGTCACCCGGGAGCTCGCTCCGATCGAGCACGTGCACGCGGGCCTGCGGATGAACGAGGGCAAGTGCGATCCGTTCGGCCGCTTCGTGGCGGGATCGATGAACCTCACGACGGGCGAGCCGGACGCCGCGCTCTACCGGATCGACGCGGACGGCGCGCTCGAGACGCTGCTCGGCGGCTTCGGCGTCGCGAACGGGTTCGAGTGGTCCGACGACGGCCGCACGTTCTACTTCACCGACACCGCTGCCTCGACGGTCTACCGCGCCGCCTACGGACCGGGCGACGAGCTCGGCGAGCCCGAGCCGTTCCTCACCGGACGCGCGTTCGACGGGCTCGCGCTCGACGTCGACGGCGGCTTCTGGGCCGGGGCCAACGGCGAGGGCGCGGTGCTGCACTGGAGCGCCGCCGGCGAGCTGCTCGAGGAGATCGCGATCCCGGCGCCGAACGTCACGGGCGTCGCCTTCGGCGGCCCCGACGGCGCGACCCTCTTCGTCGGCACCGCGCGGGAGAACCTCGAGGAGCAGCAGCTGCGCGACGCTCCGCTCTCCGGCGCGGTCTTCGCGATCGGCACGTCCACGCGCGGTAGACCCGCGAACGCGTTCGCGCAAGCGGGTTGAGGGGCTCCGGCGGGGCCGCGTAGACCGGAGTCATCACCTCGGCGCGCTCCGCGCAGCCGGGGTCGTGAGAAGGGAACAGCACTGATGGACCTCGGCATCTCCGGGCGCACCGCCCTCATCACGGGCGGCGACTCCGGCATCGGCTGGCACACCGCCCAGCTCCTGCTCGCGGAGGGCGTCACCGTCGTCCTCAGCGACAAGGACCAGGGGAAGCTTGACGAGGCCGCCGCCCGCCTCGGCGCCGAGGACGGCACGCTGCACGCCTTCGCCGCCGACGTCACGAGCGAGTCCGAGCTCGCCGCCCTGCACGAGCGGACGGCCGCGGCCGTCGGCGAGATCGACATCCTCGTGCAGTGCGCGGGAGTCACCGGCGCTCAGGGCCTGTTCCACGAGATCGACGACGAGGGCTGGACCAGCACGATCGAGACCGACCTGCTCGGTCCCGTCCGCCTGGTCCGCGAGTTCCTGCCCGATCTGCGCTCCGGAGGCTGGGGCCGCCTCGTGCTCACCGCCTCCGAGGACGCGGTGCAGCCCTACGACGACGAGCTGCCGTACTGCGCGGCGAAGGCCGGCGTGCTGGCGCTCGCCAAGGGCCTCTCCCGCTCGTACGCCCTCGAGGGCCTGCTCGTGAACGCCGTCTCGCCGGCCTTCATCCACACGCCGATGACCGACGCGATGATGGACAAGCGCGCCGACGAGAACGGCACCTCGAAGGAGGAGGCGATCTCGTCCTTCCTCGACGAGGAGCGGCCGTACCTGGAGTTGAAGCGACGGGGCCGGCCCGAGGAGGTGGCCGCCGTCATCGCGTTCCTCTGCTCCGAGCGCGCCTCGTTCGTGAACGGCTCGAACTACCGCGTCGACTCCGGCTCGGTCGCCACGATCTAGCCCCCTGTCCCGGCGTCGTCCAGGGCGCGCACCGTGTGCGTCCGGGTGACGTCCAGCCCCATAAGTCACACTCGAAGTCGGGTTTTCCGCATCCCGGCACTGTCAGAGAAAGGAACGGTCCATGACCACCACCCTCGAACGCCACGTCGAAGCCCCCGCGGGCTCCGGAGCGAAGACCAGCCGCCGCCAGAACGCCGAGAAGGGCTTCAAGGCCTCCAAGGAGCTGCTCGACAGCCTCCAGATCGTCCTCGTCGACCTGATCGAGCTGCACGTCCAGGGCAAGCAGGCCCACTGGAACGTCGTCGGCAAGAACTTCCGCGATCTCCACCTCCAGCTCGACGAGATCATCGAGGCCGCGCGCGAGTTCAGCGACGACATCGCCGAGCGCATGCGCGCGCTGCACGGCATCCCGGACGGCCGCAGCGACACCGTCGCCGCGACGACCACGCTGCCGGAGTACCCGCACGGCGAGATCGACACCGCCGAGACCGTCGACCTCGTCACCATCCGCCTCGAGAACACCGCCGCCACCATGCGCGAGGTGCACGACCAGGTGGACGACGAGGACCCGACGAGCGCCGACCTCCTCCACGCGATCATCCAGAGCCTGGAGCAGTACGCCTGGATGGTGTCGGCCGAGAACCGCACCACCTCCGCCGCGAAGTAGCACCAGCGCACCACCCGTCGAGGGACCCCGCCACCGCGGGGTCCCTCTTCGCGTCTCCGGGATGCGCGCCGACGCAGGAGCGCGCGGAGCGGGCGCATCTCATGCTGATCGAGCAGCCCGCGCAGCGGGCGTCTCGAGATCCACGTCGTCTCGAGTGCGGAGGTCGGGTCTCGATACGCCCTGCGGACTGCTCGACCAGCAGGGTGCAGCGGGACCGATCCTGCCCCCAGCCCTCGACAGTAGGGTCGAGGCCATGAGCACGCAGGTTTCCGAGCTGTTCGACGCGCGCCGCTGGGCGCCGGTCGACGGGTTCGACGGTCTCGAGGACATCACCTACCACCACGACCGCTCGGGCCGGATCGCCCGGGTCGCGTTCGACCGCCCGGAGGTGCGCAACGCGTTCCGCCCGCGCACGGTCGACGAGCTGTTCCGGGCGCTCGAGGACGCGCGGACCAACCCGCGCATCGGCGTCGTCATCCTGACCGGCAACGGCCCCAGCCCGCGCGACGGCGGCTGGGCGTTCTGCTCGGGCGGCGACCAGCGCATCCGCGGCCGCGACGGCTACCGCTACTCCGACGGCGAGACCGCCGAGGGCATCGACTCGGCCCGCAACGGGCGCCTGCACATCCTCGAGGTCCAGCGACTGATCCGCTTCATGCCCAAGGTCGTGATCGCCGCCGTCCCCGGCTGGGCGGCCGGCGGCGGGCACTCGCTGCACGTGGTCTGCGACCTCACGATCGCCTCCGCGGAGCACGGCCGCTTCAAGCAGACCGACGCCGACGTCGGCTCCTTCGACGCCGGCTACGGCTCCGCGTACTTCGCCCGGCAGATCGGCCAGAAGAACGCGCGCGAGGTGTTCTTCCTCGCCCGCGAGTACTCCGCGCAGCGCGCCTACGAGATGGGCGCCGTGAACGAGGTCGTCCCGCACGCCGAGCTCGAGGCGACCGCCCTCGAGTGGGCGGAGACCATCCTGACCAAGTCGCCCACCGCGATCCGCATGCTCAAGTACGCCTTCAACGCGGTCGACGACGGACTCGTCGGCCAGCAGCTCTTCGCCGGCGAGACCACCCGCCTCGCCTACGGCACCGACGAGGCCGTCGAGGGGCGCGACTCCTTCCTCGAGAAGCGCGCGCCCGACTGGTCGCCCTTCCCGTGGCAGTTCTGACCGTGGCGGCTCCGGTTCCGGCGGCCGGGCGATGACCCGCCCGCTCGCCTCCGTCGATCCCGCTCCGGAGAAGGTGCTGATCGCCCTGCGCGCGGCGCTCGACGGCAGCGGCCCCGCCGTGCGGATCGGGCCCCCGGCGAGGGAGTCCGAGCCCGAGGCGGACGCGGTCGTGCCGCAGCGCGTCGCCGTCGTCGTCGAGACCTCCGGCTCGTCCGGCCCGCCCAAGCGGGTCGCGCTCAGCACCTCCGCCCTGCTCACCAGCGCCTCCGCGACACTCGCCGAGCTCGGCGGTCCCGGCCGCTGGCTGCTCTGCCTGCCCACCCACTACGTGGCGGGCGTGCAGGTGCTGGTGCGCTCGCTGACCGCCGACGCCGACCCCGTCGTGCTCCCCGCCGGCGCCTTCGACGCCGCCGCCTTCCTCGCGCTCGCGCGCACGATGCCGGCGGGGGAGCGGCGCTACTCGTCCCTCGTCCCCGTGCAGCTCGCGCGGCTGCTCGACCTCGCCGAGAGCGACCCCGCCGAGGCCGCGGTCCTCGCCTCCTTCGACGCGCTGCTGATCGGCGGCCAGTCGACCCCGCAGGCGCTGCGCGAGCGGGCGGCAGCGCTCGGCGTGCGGATCCGGCTCACCTACGGCTCGAGCGAGACCGCCGGCGGCTGCGTCTACGACGGCGTCCCGCTGCGCGACGTGCGGATGCGCGTCGTCGACGGCCAGGTCCTCCTCGGCGGTCCGACCCTCGCGGAGGGCTACCTCGACGCGGACGGCGGACTCGACGCGGAGCGCAGCGCCGCCGCCTTCGTCTCGCTCGACGGCGAGCGCTGGTACCGCACCGGCGACGCCGGCGTCGTCGAGGACGGCCGACTGAGTGTCACCGGCCGCCTCGACCGGGTGATCGTCTCGGGCGGGGAGAAGGTCTCGCTGGACGCGGTCGAGCGGGTGCTGCGCGACGGGCTCCTGCCCGACGCGGTGGTGGTGCGCCGGCCGGATGCGCAGTGGGGCGAGGTGCCGGTGGTCGCGACGGAGGCCCCGGACGTCGACCTGGCCCGGCTGCGCTCCGCTGTCGTGGAGCGGCTCGGGCGCGCGGCCGGTCCGGCGGCGGTGCTCGCCGTCGCGGAGATCCCGCTGCTCGCCTCGGGGAAGCCCGACCGCCGGGCGCTCGAGACCCTCGCGGCGGCCGGAGAGGTCTGACGACGGGCCCGGACGGGGGCGGGGAACGACGCTTCGCCGGACGGCCGACGCCGGGGGAGCGGCACGGCCCACTCGGTAGGATTCCCTCCGTGTCGAGTTCGAGTCGCAAGAAGAAGCCGTCGGCGAAGCCCCGGAGCGGTCGCCCCGGCGGCGACCCCCGCCGCGTCGTCGTCGAGCCCGCCGGCCCGCGCGAGTGGATCGCCGGAGCGCGGCTGCGGACCCTCCCGCTCGCCATCGCCCCCGTCCTGATCGGCACCGGGGCCACCCAGGTGACGGACGAGGGCTGGCACTGGGTGCGCGCCCTGCTCTGCCTCGTCGTCTCGCTCGCGCTGCAGATCGGCGTCAACTACGCCAACGACTACTCCGACGGCATCCGCGGCACGGACGCGAACCGCGTCGGCCCCTCCCGCCTCACCGGATCCGGAGCCGCGAAGCCCCGCGCCGTCCTCACGGTCGCGCTGGTCTTCTTCGGCATCGCGGGCGTCGCGGGCCTCGTGCTCACGGTGCTGTCCGGCTTCTGGTGGTTCCTGATCATCGGGGCCGCCGCGATCGCCGCCGCCTGGTTCTACACCGGCGGCCGGCGTCCCTACGGGTACCTCGGCCTCGGCGAGCTCTTCGTCTTCGTCTTCTTCGGACTCGTCGCCACCGTCGGCACCACGTTCGTGCAGATCGGCCGCGCGAACCAGGAGTCCTGGCTCGGCGCCGTCGCCGCGGGCCTGTTCGCCTGCGCGGTGCTGATGGTCAACAACATCCGCGACATCCCGACGGACCGCCTCTCCGGCAAGCGGACCCTCGCGGTCGTCGTCGGTCCGACCATCGCGCGGGCGATGTACAGCGCCTTCGTGCTGGTGCCGTTCGGCATCGCGGTGGTGCTCGCGCTGTTCTACCCGCTGGCCTGGCTCACGCTCTTCGTCCTGCTGGCGGTCCTGCCGGCCATCCTCATCACGCTGACCGCGCGCACGGCGAAGGAGCTCATCCTCGCCCTGCAGCTGACCAGCCTGAGCGGCCTCGCCTACGCCGTGATCCTCGGCGCAGCCCTCGCCTTCTGACCCCGTGGTGCGCGTCCGGCGCGCCCCTGCTGTCGTGGTGCGCGTCCGGCGGGCTCCTGCTGGCCGTGGTGCGCGTCCCGCGCGCCCCTGCTGGTCGAGCAGCCCCGGAGGGGCGTATCGAGACCCGCCCACCGTCGGCACGCCGGGTCTGCAGACCACCGTCCCGACGACGGTGGATCTCGACACCCGCGCTCCGCGCGCTACTCGATCAGCAAGGGGTGCGCGGGCCGCTCGAGCGGCGGGGTCAGGCGCCGGGGCGCCCGTCGCGGGCCGCGTCGACCGCGGCGTCCTCGATGTCGTCGTCGGTCGGCGCGCGGGGCACGTCCTTGCGGCGCTGGTAGATCGCCTCGGCGATGCGCTCGCGGGGCTTGCGCAGCACGATGTAGGAGAGCGACATGCTCGCGATGGCGGCGACGAAGCCGGCGGTCACGGCCGCGGTCAGCTCGGAGTCGACGAAGGAGCGCGCCGGCAGGTACACCAGCACGAAGACGCCGGCGAACATGGCCAGACGCAGGAGCGAGTAGACGACGACCGCGCGGCTCAGTTTCACCGGGCAAGTGTACGTCGGCCCCCGCATGCGCGTCCGTGAGCACCCCGGGAGCTCCCTGTCCAGCATCCGTGCGCCCGGTTCCTTCGAGGACCCCGGACGTACACTGGACACCATGATCCGCCTGTTCATCGGCCTGCTCGTGGCCCTCGCCGTCTTCACGGTCTACACCGTGATCGACGTCGCCCTGAGCAACCGCCACGCGGTGCGCGCGATCCCCAAGTGGTCGTGGGTCCTCGTGGTCCTCCTCCTGCCGATCATCGGCGCTGGCCTCTGGTTCTGGATCGGCCGCCCGCGCAAGCAGCGCTCCGACGACCGCCGCTTCACGGCGCCGGACGACGACCCCGACTTCCTCGGCACCCTCCGCCGCGAGCGCGACCCCGAGAAGGAGCGCGAGCAGGCCGAGCGCATCGCCCAGCTCGAGCGCGACCTCGCCGATCTCGACGACTCCGGCGAGTCGGACGGCACCGGCCGTCGGGATGCCTGACGCGGCTCCGGTCGCCCCCTCCACCCGTTCCGCGGTCGACCTCCTCTCCCGCTTCGTCGCGCTCGGAGTCCGCGACGTCGTCGTCTCTCCCGGCTCCCGCTCGCAGGCGCTCGCCCTCGTCGCGGCCGAGCTCGAGACCCGCGGCAGCATCCGTCTGCACGTCCGCATCGATGAGCGCTCGGCCGGGTTCCTCGCCCTCGGGCTCGCTCTCGAGACCGGTGTGCCCGCACTCCTGATCACCACCTCCGGCACCGCTACCGCGAACCTCCACCCCGCCGTGCTCGAGGCCGACGCGTCCGACGTGCCGATGATCGTGCTCACCGCCGATCGTCCCGGCGAGCTGCGCGGCATCCGCTCCAACCAGACCACCGACCAGGTCGAGCTGTTCGGCCGGGCCGTCCGCCTCTTCGAGGACGTCGCCGCGCCCGACGCGCAGTCGACGGCGGAGTCGGCCTGCGCGCTCGCCGACCGTGCCTACGCGGCCGCGCTGCGTCCCGGCGGTCCCGTGCATCTCAACCTGGCCTTCCGCGACCCGCTGTCCTCGCGCCTCCCGGCCTTCGACGTGCCGGCCGCGGGATCCGCCGCACCCGCACCGGACGACGTCGTCGTCGCTCCGGAGACGATCACGGCCGGACCGCTCGAGCCCCTCACCGTCGTCATCGCCGGCGACAAGGCGGGAGCCGAGGCCGAGGCTCTCGCCCGCGCCGGCGACTGGCCGCTGCTCGCCGAGGTCTCCTCCGGCGCCCGCTTCGGGCCGCAGCTGGTCGTCGCCTGGCGCCGGCTCCTCGCCGAGCCCGAGTTCGGCGGCCGGGTGCGTCGCGCGATCGTCCTCGGTCACCCCACGCTGTCCCGCGAGGTCCCGGAGCTCCTGCGCCGCGAGGACGTCGAGGTGATCGTCGTCGACCGCGGACGCCGCGAGTTCTACAACCCCGGCCGTCGCGCGCGCAGCGTCCGCGCCCTCGCGGTCGTCCGCCCCGAGGGCTCTCCGCGTCCCGAGCGGTCCGAGCGCGCCTGGGCCGGCACCTGGGTGTCGGCGAGCCGAGCGCTCCTGGCCGACGCCGATCCGGACGCGATCCCCGAGGCGCCCGACGGCGGCTCGATGTCGATCGAGGACCGCCGCGGCTACGCCCGCAACGCCCTCACCGCGATCCGCGCACCGCTCACCCGCGAGTTCGTCGTCGCGGCGGTCTGGCGCGTCACCTGGCCGCACGACCGCCTGCTCTTCGGCGCCTCGCGCCTCATCCGCGTCGCGGACGGCTCGCTGCCCGGCAAGCGGATCACCGTCCACTCCAACCGCGGGCTCGCCGGCATCGACGGCACGGTCTCGACCGCGCTCGGCATCGCCGTCGCCTCGCAGTCCAGCGACGCGGGCTCGGGCGGCGCCACCCGCGTCGTCCTCGGCGACCTCACCCTCCTGCACGAGGCGGGCGGACTACTGCTCGCCCCGGGCGAGAACCGGCCCCGGGTGCAGCTGGTCGTGGTGAACGACGGCGGCGGCACCATCTTCGACGGCCTCGAGGTCGCCACCAGCTCGGCGCCCGACGCCTTCGACCGCGTGCAGTTCACGCCGCAGACCGTCGACATCGCCGCGCTGGCGAGGGCCTACGGCTGGTCGCACCGCCTCGTCGCCACCCGCGGCGAGCTGGAGCAGGCCCTCACCTCGCCCGGCGAGGGCCCCGGCATCGTCGAGATCGCGCTCGAGCGCTAGCGCCGGCCCGGAGGGACGAGCACCGGTCAGCCCAGCGCGTCGAGGATCGGGCGGAACTTCATCCCGGTCTCCGCGAGCTCCGCGTCCGGGTCGCTGTCGGCGACGATGCCCGCGCCGGCCCACGCGGTGACGGCGCCGTCGGCCGAGACCTGGGCGCTGCGCAGCCCTACGGCCCACTCGCCGTCGCCGTTGCCGTCGATCCAGCCCACCGGACCGGCGTAGCGGCCGCGGTCGAACGGCTCGAGCTCCTCGAGCAGATCCAGCGCCCGATCGGTCGGGGTGCCGGCGACGGCCGCCGTCGGGTGCAGGGCGTCGACGAGGTCGAGCGCGGTGGAGCCGTCGTCGAGCGTGCCGCGCACGTCGGTCGCGAGGTGCCACAGGTTCGGCAGCTCGAGCGCGAAGGGCTCGGGGGTGGTGGAGAGCGAGCCGGTGTGCGGGCGCAGCTCGCGGAGGAGGCTGGCGATCGCGAAGGCGTGCTCGGAGCGGTCCTTCGCGCTGGCGAGGAGTGCGCGCGCGATCGCGGCGTCCTCCTCCGCGTCGCCGCCGCGAGCGCTGGTACCGGCGAGGACGCGCGCCGTGATCGCGCCGTGGTCCACGCCGACCAGTGTCTCCGGGCTGGCGCCGAGGAAGCCGTCGACCGAGAAGGTCCAGCAGTCGGGGTAGCCGTCGGCGAGATCGCGCAGCAGGCGGCGGCGGTCGGCGTCGCGGGGGAGCCGTCCCTGCAGATCGCGGGCGAGCACGACCTTCTCGAGCGCGCCCGAGCGGATCGTGCCGACGGCCGACGCGACGGCGGCCCGGTAGGCGTCGGGCGTCGTCGCACCGGGGAGGAGGGGGAGGCGGTACTCGTCGCCGTACGGGACCGAATCGGGGACGCGCGGCGAAGCCGTCGACTGGTCGGCGGTGCCGATGCGGGTCAGCCAGGACCGTCCGCCGCGGGAGCCGATCACGACGCGGGGGACGATGAGGACGCTGCGGGCGCTCGACCGGCTCGAGAACGCGAAGGCGCCGAAGGCCACGAGCCCCGTGCCGGGGACGCCGAGCGGATCCGCGACGACGGCCGAGGCCGACAGTTCGCGCCACGCGGCCGAGGCCTCACGGATGCGGTCCGGGCCGGAGAACTCGAGCCGCAGCGCCTCGCCGAGCCCGGCCAGGCCGGCCCCGCCGCGCTGCCAGAGCAGCGGACGCCGCGGATCCACGCGGGGGAGCAGCTCCTGCGGGCCGTCGAGCGGAGTCGTCTCGGCGTGGAGGGGAGGAGCCCCGGCCCCGGTCGATGTCACTGCTCCACAGTACGCCCGCGCTGGAAAGCGAGACGTTGTGCGCCGCAGCGCCCCTCACCCGGGGGCCCGCTGCTACCGTTTCCTCGTCCGGGGCCGCCGCAGCTAGGCGGAGCAAGGCGGCCCCGGCACCTCCGCCCGCCCCTTCTCCTCCCGGCTCGTCCTCCGGCCGGCGGTGGTCGTCTGAGCGGATGTGCAAGGGCGGGCGATGCACAGCCGCCGCCCCGCTCCTCGCCCTAGACTCGATGATCGTGACAAAGGCAGACCTCACCAAGCGGCCCGACGAGGTCGCTGCCATGTTCGACACGGTGGCGCCCGCCTACGACCTGACGAACACCGTCCTGTCCGTCGGCAACGACCACCTCTGGCGGATCGCCACGACCCGCGCCGTCAACCCGGCGCCGGGCGAGCGGATCCTCGACGTCGCGGCCGGCACCGGCACCTCGAGCGCCTCGCTCGCGCGCTCGGGGGCGCAGGTCGTCGCCGCCGACTTCTCCCGCGGGATGATCTCGGTCGGCCGTCGCCGGCACGCCGAGAACGAGCTCATCGAGTTCGTCCTGGCCGACGCCATGAAGCTCCCCTTCGAGGACGAGTCCTTCGACGCGGTCACCATCTCCTTCGGCCTGCGCAACGTCGCCGAGCCGCGGACGGCGCTCGCCGAGTTCTTCCGCGTCGTGAAGCCCGGTGGCCGTGTCGTGATCTGCGAGTTCTCGACCCCGCCGCTGAAGCCCCTCGCCGCCGCCTACGACTTCTACCTGACGAAGGTCATGCCCGTGATCGTCGGCCTCGCCTCCTCGAACGACCCGGCGTACGACTATCTCGGCGACTCCATCCGCGCCTGGCCCGAGCAGAGGGTCGTGGCCGGCTGGCTCCGCGCCGCCGGCTTCGAGCGCGTCGCCTACCGCGACCTCACCGCCGGCATCGTGGCCCTGCACCGCGGGGTCAAGCCGATCGCGGCGACCTGATGCGCGCCCAGGGGCCTGCCGGGCCGAGACGTTAGGGTTTGAGTGTGAACGCCAGTGCGCCCGTCGCCCGCCGCAGTCCGTCTCTGACGGCGCAGCTCGGCCTCTCCGAGCGCATCTTCTCGACCGCGCCGGACCGCGCCCTCGCCCGCAGCATCGACGACGGGCTCGAACGGGTCGAGGCCGGCATGGTCCAGCAGCTCTCGTTCGCGGACGCGGTCGCGGACGTGTCGACGCGCTACCTGCTCGAGGCCGGCGGCAAGCGGGTGCGGCCGATGCTCACCCTGCTCACGGCGCAGCTCGGCCGGGGCAACACCCCCGAGGTGCTCAGCGCCGCGCAGGCCATCGAGATCACCCACCTCGGCTCGCTGTACCACGACGACGTCATGGACGAGGCGGAGAAGCGCCGCGGCGTGCCCTCAGCGCAGACCGTCTGGGGCAACAACGTCGCGATCCTCACCGGCGACCTGCTCTTCGCGCGGGCGAACCAGCTGATGACCGAGCTCGGCGAGCGCGCGATCCGCCTGCAGACCGACACCTTCGAGCGCCTCGTGCTCGGCCAGCTGCACGAGACCGTCGGCCCGGGTGAGGGCGAGGACCCGGTCGAGCACTACCTCGGGGTCCTGGCGGACAAGACCGGCTCGCTGATCGCCGCCGCCGCGCGCACCGGCGTCGTCTTCTCCGAGGCGCCCGCTCCCTTCGAGGAGGCGGTGCGCGTCTTCGGCGAGAAGATCGGCGTCGCCTTCCAGATCGTCGACGACGTCATCGACCTGTCGCCGCAGCCGGAGGAGACAGGCAAGAACCCGGGCACCGACATCCGCGCCGGCGTCTCGACGCTGCCGATCCTGCGTCTGCGCGAGCGGGCCTCGACCGACCGCGATGCGGCCGTCCTGCTCGCGCGCATCGAGAGCTACGTCAGCCGCACCAACGACGCGATCGCGCACACCGACGAGCAGAGCGCCGACATCTCCGACGCCATCGCGCAGCTGCGCGACCACCCCGTGACGGCGCAGACCCTCGCCGAGGCCCACCGCTGGGCCGACGAGGCCGTCGCCGCCCTCTCTCCGCTGCCCGATGGGCCGGTCCGCAAGGCGCTCACGCGCTTCGCGGACACGGTCGTCGACCGCAACGGCTGACCCCGATCGTCGCGGCGCGTTCGAGCGCCGCAGGAATGAGTCCGGAGACGCGCCTCGGCGCCCCGGCAGGAGGAATGCAATGACCAAGCTCAGGCTGGCCATCGTCGGCGCGGGTCCCGCGGGCATCTACGCCGCCGACCTCATGATCAAGGCCGAGAAGAAGTACGACGTCTCGATCGATCTGTTCGAGCACCTGCCGGCGCCCTACGGCCTCGTCCGCTACGGCGTCGCACCGGACCACCCGCGGATCAAGGGCATCATCACGGCGCTCCGCGAGGTGCTCGACCGCGGCGACATCCGGATCTTCGGCAACGTGCACTTCGGCACCGACATCACGCTCGAGGACCTCAAGCGGCACTACAACGCGGTCATCTTCTCGACCGGGGCGATCCGCGACGCCCCGCTCGACGTCCCCGGCGTCGAGCTCGAGGGCTCGTACGGCGCCGCCGACTTCGTCAGCTGGTTCGACGGCCACCCCGACGTGCCGCGCACCTGGCCGCTCGAGGCCTCCTCCGTCGCCGTCATCGGCAACGGCAACGTGGCGCTCGACGTCTCGCGGATGCTCGCCAAGCACGCCGAGGACCTCCTGCCCACCGAGGTGCCGCCGAACGTCTACGACGCGCTGGCCGCCTCGCCCGTCACCGACGTGCACGTCTTCGGCCGCCGCGGCCCGGCGCAGGTGAAGTTCACCCCGCTCGAGCTGCGCGAGCTCGGCGAGCTGCGCGACGTCGACATGATCGTCGCCGACGAGGACTTCGTGCTCGACCCCGCCTCGCAGGCGGCCATCGACACCAACAAGCAGGTCATGGTGATCAACCGGGTGCTGAACCAGTGGCGCACCCGCGAGGTCGGCTCGGCCTCGCGCCGACTGCACCTGCACTTCTGGGCCAAGCCGCTCGAGCTCGTCGACGACGGCACCGGCCGCGTGTCGGCCATCCGCTACGAGCGCACCGAGCCGGACGGCGAGGGCGGCACCCGCGGCACCGGCGAGATCCGCGAGATCGCTGTCCAGGCCGTCTACCGCGCCGTCGGCTACTTCGGCTCCCCGCTGGACGGCCTGCCGTTCGACGAGATGCGCGGTGTGATCCCGAACCGCGAGGGCCAGGTGCTCGACGACCACGACGAGCCGGTGCACGGCGTCTACGCCACGGGCTGGATCAAGCGCGGACCGGTCGGCCTCATCGGCCACACCAAGTCGGATGCGATGGAGACCGTCGGGCACGTGCTCAACGACCAGGCGTCCTGGTGGACCCCGGCCCACCCCGAGGAGTCGGCGGTCGTCGCCCTGCTCGAGGAGCGCGGCGTCGCCTACACCGACCTCGACGGCTGGCACCGCCTCGACGAGCACGAGCAGGCGCTCGGCGCTCCGCAGGGCCGCGTCCGCGTCAAGGTCGTCCCGCGCGAGGACATGATCTCGATCTCGCGCGGCGAGACCGTCTCGAGCTGAGGCGCGTCCGTCGGAAGGGCCCTCGGAGCGATCCGGGGGCCCTTCGGCGTCTCCCGGATGTCGGAGGGCTCCCCTAGGATTCGGGCACCGCTGACGGACGGAGACCGCATGACCCCCTCGACCCTCGGAGAGGCGGGGCCGCGCGACGCGGGCCCGCACGACGTGATCCGGGTGCGCGGCGCCCGTCAGAACAACCTGCGCGGGGTCGACGTCGACATCCCGAAGCGGCGGATCACCGTCTTCACGGGTGTCTCGGGCTCCGGCAAGTCCTCCCTCGTGTTCGGGACGATCGCGGCCGAGTCGCAGCGGCTGATCAACGAGACCTACTCCGCCTTCCTGCAGCAGTTCATGGGCTCGCCGGCCCGGCCGGACGTCGAGTCGCTCGACGGGCTGTCGGCGACGATCGTCGTCGACCAGGAGCGGATGGGGGCGAACGGCCGCTCGACCGTCGGCACGGCGACCGACGCGTACACGATGCTCCGCATCCTCTTCAGCCGGATCGGCGATCCGCACGTGGGGACCAGCGGCGCCTTCTCGTTCAACCTGCCCGAGGGCATGTGCCCGCGCTGCGAGGGCACCGGCCGAGTCTCGGACATCGACCTCGACGCGCTGCTCGACCGCTCGAAGTCGCTCGAGGGCGGTGCGCTCGACGCGATCCCGAACTTCGTCGTCGGCGGCTGGTACTGGAAGAGCCTCGCCGAATCGGGGCTCTATCCCGCGGACGTGCCGATCGCCGAGTTCACCCCCGAGCAGCTCGACGACTTCCTCTACAAGCCGGCCACCAAGATGCCGATCGCCGGCATCAACATGACCTACGAGGGCCTGGTGGTGAAGGTCACGCGCCTCTACCTCGCGAAGGAGGCCGCGCAGGCGCACATCCGCGCTTTCGCCGAGCGGGTCGCCACCTTCGGCGCCTGCCCGGAGTGCGGGGGAGCCCGGCTCACCCGCGCCGCGCTCTCCTCGCTGATCGGCGGCCGGAACATCGCCGAGTGCTCGTCGATGCAGGCGACCGATCTCGCGGAGTGGCTGCGCGGCGTGCGCGACCCCTCCGTCGCCCCGATCGTCGAGGCGCTGCTGGGCACGCTCGACTCGCTGGTGCAGGTCGGGCTCGGCTACCTCTCGCTCGACCGCGAGTCGGGCACGCTCTCCGGCGGCGAAGCTCAGCGGGTGAAGATGGTGCGGCACCTCGGGTCGAGCCTCACCGACATCACCTACGTCTTCGACGAGCCGACGGCGGGGCTCCATCCCCACGACGTCTCGCGGGTGATCGAGCTGCTGCGGCGGCTCCGCGACAAGGGCAACACCGTGCTCGTCGTCGAGCACAAGCCGGAGATCATCGCGGTCGCCGACCACGTCATCGACCTCGGTCCGCGGGCGGGCTCGCACGGCGGCGAGATCCGCTTCGAGGGGTCGGTCGCGGCGCTGCGCGAGTCCGACACCCTCACCGGCCGCCACCTCGACCACCGGGTGCCGCTCAAGAGCGAGGTGCGGCGGCGCACGGGGGTCGCCGAGATCCGCGGCGCCTCGATGCACAACCTGCGCGGGGTCGACGTCGACGTCCCGCTCGGCGTGCTGACCGTCGTCACGGGCGTCGCCGGCTCGGGCAAGTCCTCGCTCATCCACGGCTCGCTGGCCGAGCGGCCGGGGGTGATCGTCGCCGACCAGTCGCCGATCCGCGGCTCGCGGCGCAGCAACCCCGCCACCTACACCGGCGTGCTCGATGCGATCCGGACCGCCTTCGCGAAGGAGAACGGCGTCAAGGCCGCCCTGTTCAGCGCCAACTCCGCGGGTGCCTGCCCGGTCTGCAGGGGCACCGGGCTGATCTTCACCGAGCTCGGCCCGGCGGCGACCGTCTCGTCGGTCTGCGAGGAGTGCGAGGGCAAGCGGTTCACCGCCGAGGTTCTCGAGTACCGGCTCCGCGGGAGGAACATCCACGAGGTGCTCTCGATGCCGATCGTCGACGCGGCGGCGTTCTTCGGATCCGGGCCGGCGCACACGATCCTGGCCCGCCTCGTCGACGTCGGGCTCGGCTACCTCACCCTCGGGCAGCCGCTGAACACGCTGTCCGGCGGCGAGAGGCAGCGGTTGAAGCTCGCGATCAACATGGCCTCGAAGGGCTCGGTCTACCTCCTCGACGAGCCGACGACGGGCCTGCACCTCGCCGACGTCGACAACCTGCTCGGTCTGCTGGACCGCCTCGTCGACTCCGGCTCGACGGTGATCGTGATCGAGCACCACCAGGCGCTGATGGCGCACGCCGACTGGATCATCGACGTCGGCCCCGGCGCGGGGCACGACGGCGGGACCATCGTGTTCGAGGGGACGCCGGCGGACCTCGTCGCCGGCGCGCAGACACGCACCGGCGACGCGCTGCGGGCCTACACGGCCTGACGGGACGGCCTCCGGAGAGCCTCTGCTGGTGCGCCCGGCGTCAGCGCGAGAACGGGCCGCTCAGAGCCGCCCACTGCAGCAGCATGATCGTCTTCGCGTCGATGATCTGGACGCCGATCTGCGCGAGCGCCTCGTCGAAGGACAGCTCGACCAGCTCGGTGTCCTCGCCCTCGTCGGCGAGTCCGGCGTAGACGCCGTCGCTCGAGCCGGCGCGGTAGGGCCCGGCGTAGAAGTGCAGCATCTCGGTGATCGAGCCGGGGCTCATGAACGCGTCGAAGACGTGCTCGAGCCGGCCGACCTCGAGGCCGGTCTCCTCCGACGCCTCGCGGCGCGCGCCCTCCTCCGGACCGTCCTCGTCGAGGAGCCCCGCCGGCACCTCGAGCAGCATGCCGTCGAGGTTGCCGTTGACATAGGTGGGGTAGCGGAACTGGCGTACCAGCACGACGGACCGCGCCTCGAGATCGTAGAGCAGCACGGCCGCGCCGTTCCCGCGGTCGTAGGTCTCGCGGTGCTCGGTGGTCCAGCGGCCGTCGCGGTGGCGGTACTCGAACTCGGTGGTGCGCAGGACGTACCAGTGGCTGGAGAGGAGGGTCACCGACTTCACGACGACGTCGGCGTTGCCGGTGAGGTCGTGGCCCTCGCGGTCGAGGCCGGTGCGGCCCCGCGCGTCGGGGGCGTCGATGCCGGGGCGGGTCGGCGTGCTCTCGGAATGCGACATCCCTCAGCGGAAGTTGACGAACTGGAGGTCGAGGTCGAGGTCGGCCCCGCGCAGCAGCGCCATCGTCGCCTGGAGGTCGTCGCGGCTCTTCGACGAGACGCGCAGCTCGTCGCCCTGGATCTGCGACTTGACCGACTTGGGCGCCTCGTCGCGGATCAGCTTGTTGATCTTCTTCGCCTGCTCCTGGTCGATGCCGTCCTTGAGCGTGGACTCGATCCGGTACTCCTTGCCCGAGGCGAAGGGCTCGCCCGAGTCGAGGCTCTTGAGGCTGATGCCGCGCTTGATCAGCTTGGTCTGGAAGACGTCGAGGATGGCGTTCGCCCGCTCCTCGGTATTCGCCTTGATCAGGATCTTCTCGCCGCTCCAGGCGATCGAGGCGCCGACGTTCTTGAAGTCGTAGCGCTGCTCGACCTCCTTGTGGGCCTGGTTGAGGGCGTTGTCCGCCTCCATCTTGTCGACCTTGCTGACGACGTCGAACGTTGAATCTGCCATGCCTTCGAGCTTAGCTTTCGCGCCCCGGCGGGGCGGATCCGGAGGCGCGCCTGGTACGAAGGGACCGTGCGCCGCCTCCCCGCCCTGCTGATCCTGCCGCTCGTCGGCCTCGTGCTCGTCGGCTGCACCCGTCCCGCGGAGCCCGCGGTGGAGTACGAGGACGGACTGGTGACCGTGCCGCCGGCCGCCGCCGCGCCCGCCGCAGCCGACCCGGCACTGCTCGAGGATCCGGACGAGACGGCGGCGACGCCCGTCCGGCGGCTCACGAGCGGCGACTGGCTCGCCGGAACCGCCGAGGGCAGCGGGATCCCGGTGCGGGCGCTCACCGCCTACGCGGGCGCGGCGCTGCTGACCTCCTCGGTCGACCCCGGCTGCGGGCTCGACTGGGCGACGCTCGCCGGCATCGGCTACGTCGAGAGCCGGCACGGAACGATCTTCGGCGGCGAGCTGGGTGAGGACGGGCGACCGACCGAGCCCATCTACGGCCCCTCGCTGGACGGCACGCAGTTCGACCGCGTCGAGGACAACGACGGCGGCGCGCTCGACGGCGATCCGGAGACCGACCGCGCGATGGGGCCGCTGCAGATCATCCCCGCCACCTGGATGCGCTGGGCGTCGACCGGCTGGGACCCGCAGAACGTCGACCAGCAGGCGGTCACGGCCGCGCGGTACCTCTGCCAGGCGGGCGGCGACCTCACCACGCAGTCCGGCTGGCGCGACGCGATCGCGGCCTACAACCCGGCGACGAGCTACGCGGGCAAGGTCGCCGAGGCGGCCTCCCGGTACGCGGCGGCCGCGGGCTGACGCCGATTTCCGATCCGGGGAGCGCGTGGGTATCCTTGTCCAGCGCCTTCGGTCGAGAGCACGACTCCCGGTCGGGTGCGCGACGGCGAGTTACCCTAGCGGCCAAAGGGATCTGACTGTAAATCAGACGGCGTAGCCTTCGGGGGTTCGAATCCCTCACTCGCCACAGCATCGAGACCGAACGACTGCACGATCGAAGCCCCGCACCAGCCTCCCGAGGCGGCGAGCGGGGCTTCCTCCGTCTCCCGGTCCTTCGCGCGCGTGGGTCTCGATACGCGCCTGCGGCGCTGCTCGACCAGCACGAGGAGGGCCGTCCGCCGCGCGGTCGACTGCTGCTCGTCCGCCGCGGCGCTCAGTGCTCATGCTGATCGAGGAGCCCGCGCAGCGGGCGTATCGAGATCCACCTGCGTCCGCAGTCGAGTCTGCAGACCCGCCGTGCTGATCACGGAGGTCTCGATACGCCGCGTGCCGCGGCTACTCGACCAGCATGTGCAGGCAGGCGCCCTTCATGCTGATCGAGTAGCCCGCGCAGCGGGCGTATCGAGATCCACCCACGTCAGCAGGATGAGTCTGCAGATCCGCCCTGCTGATGACGGCAGGTCTCGATACGCGCCTGTGGCGCTACTCGACCAGCCTGGGAAGGGCCGTCCGCTGCGCGGCCGATCACTGCGCGGCCGATGAAGCGCCCTGCCCGCGTGCTGGTGGCGACGCCGCGAGGAACTGCGCGAGGGAGAGCGGGGTGCGGCCCGTCAGGCGCTCGACGTCGCCGGAGACGTGCTGCATCTCGCCGGCGGCGACGGCGGTGTAGGTGCTGATCCAGGCGTCGAGCTGCCAGTCGGGGGCGTTCCAGCGGCGGCGGGAGGCACGCGCCTGCTCGAGGGTCTCGTCGACGAAGACCGCGGGGCGGCCGGCGGCGGTGAGGACCGCGGCGATCTCGTCGAAGGTGAGGGCCTCGGGACCGGTCAGCTCGTAGGCCGCGCCGCGGTGCTCCTCCGGGGCGCGCAGGATCGCGGCGGCGGCGCGGGCGACGTCCTCGCGGGCGACGATCGCCGCGCGGCCGGTGCCGGCCGGGCCGCGGATCGCGCCGTCGTCGCCGAGCATCGCGGGGACGAAGTCGAGGTAGAGGTTGTCGCGGAGGAACGTCCAGGCCATGCCGGACGCGCGGATCGCCTCCTCCGTCGCGGCGTGGTCGCGCGCGAGCGTGAAGGTCGCGGTGGGGAGGCGCCGGCGAAGGACGTGTAGACGACGTGCTCGACGCCCGCGGCGGCGGCGGCCGTGACCATCGAGAGGTGCTCGGCGAGCCGGTCCTCGTTCTCGGCCGCCGACACCATCAGCAGCAGGCGGACGCCGTCGAGCGCGTCGCCCGGATCGGTGAAGGAGGAGCGGACCGCCGTCGCCCCAGGCAGCTCGGGCGCTCGGGCGGGGTCGCGGGCGAGGAGGCGGAGGGGGAGGCCGGCCTCGGCGAGCAGACGCGCGACGCGGCCGCCCACCGCCCCGGTGGCTCCGGTCACGGCGATCGGCGGCTGAGGGGTCACGGCGGCGCTCATGCCCCCATGATCCTCCGCGGGCCCGGTCGCCGTCTGCCCCGTCTGACCGCCCGGTCCCTAGGCTGGACGCATGAGCGCCCACGCCTCCCTCCTCGCCATCGCCCGCTCGATCGCCGTCGAGGCGGCGCACCTCGCGCGGCAGCGCCGCCAGGACGGGGTCGAGATCGCCGCGTCGAAGTCGTCACCGGAGGACGTGGTGACGGCGGCCGACCGCGAGGTCGAGCAGCTGATCCGCCGCCGCCTCAGCGAGGCCCGGCCGGACGACGGCTTCCTCGGCGAGGAGTCGGGCGCGGGCGGCGGGACGAGCGGACTCACCTGGGTCGTCGATCCCATCGACGGCACGGTCAACTACCTCTACGGCATCCCCTCCTACGCGGTCAGCATCGCCGTGGTCGAGGGCGAGCCGGAGCCCGAGACCTGGACGGCGCTCGCCGGAGCGGTGGTGAACGGCGCGACGGGCGAGGTCTACACCGCGAGCCGGGGTGGCGGGGCCGAGCGGGACGGGGTCGCGCTGCACGTCACTCCGCCCGCCTCGCTCTCGCTGGCGCTGGTCGGCACGGGCTTCGGCTACGACGCCGCGCGCCGGATGCGGCAGGGCGCCGTGGTCCAGGAGCTGCTCGGCTCGGTCCGCGACATCCGCCGCATCGGCTCGGCGGCGCTCGACCTCTGCTCGGTCGCCTCCGGGTCGCTGAACGCCTACTACGAGCGCGGGCTGAACCCCTGGGATCTCGCGGCCGGCGCCCTCGTCGCGGAGGAGGCGGGAGCCGTCGTCGCCGGCTTCGACGGCCGGCCCGCGGGCAACGGCCTGCTGATCGCGGCCCCCGAGCCGATCTTCAGCGAGCTCGAAGCCCTTCTGCGCCGGCTGCGGGCCGACGAGGTGTGAGCGGAGCCGACTCCGCGCGGAGTCGGTGCATGCGCGCGCATGATCGCGCAGGATCCGAGCGCCGCGCGCGGACCGGACGACGAGGATCCGGCCTCGAGGCGACCTGCTCTGGCCGGATCGGGAGTCCGTGGTTATCCTTTATGAATTCGTGACATTCGCACAGGATGCGGTCGCGGATCCCCGAGAAGCGCTCCGACTCCCTGGCGGAGCGCCCCTCGTCCCCTGCCCCCGACGGAAGATCCGGATTTCGTGAGCCCCGATTCGCCTTTGCCCGCTGCCTCCGCATCGACCCCCGGCGAATCCCTCCCACCCCTCACCCGTCGCGAGCTGCGTGAGCGCGAGCGCGCCCAGGCCCTCGCCGCCGATGCGCAGGCCGAGGGAGTGGCCATCGGTGCGGCCGACCTGCGCGACGCCGAGCTCCGCGTCGCCTCCGTCCGCTCCACGCCGCCCTCGCCCGTCTCGGCTCCCCGGGTCGCGCCGCTGCGGCCGGTGCGCTCGAGCCGCCGCATCGGCGGGCTCGTCGCGCTCTCGTTCGTCGCCGCGATGGTGGCCGCGACCTCGCTGCCGGCCACGTCGCTCCTCACCGCCGAGGACGTGCAGGCGCAGAACCTCGTCGTCGCGCCCGGCGGCACCGTCGACCGCGGCGCGCAGTCGTTCACGACCGGCGAGGTCAGCGCGGAGACCGTCGCCCGCGACGGCTTCGGCGTGCAGGAGCGCAAGACCCAGACGGACATCGCCGCCATCGGCCGCACCTCCGACGCGGGCTTCACCAACGACCCGAACGCCTCGATCCAGTGGCCCTTCGCGGTCGGCGTGCCGGTGGGCGACCGCTTCGGCTACCGCAACTGCGCGGGCTGCTCGGTCAACCACGGCGGGACCGACTTCAACCCGGGGAACGGCTCGCCGATCCAGGCGATCGCCGACGGCGTGGTCCGCACCGTGATCGACGGCGAGGGCTCGCTGGGCGTGCACGTCATCGTCGACCACGAGATCGACGGCCAGGTCGTCTCGAGCGTCTACGCGCACATGCAGCACGGCACCGCGGCGGTCAACGAGGGCGACCCGGTCAAGGTCGGCCAGCTGCTCGGCCTCGTCGGCACGACCGGCATGTCGACCGGGCCGCACCTGCACTTCGAGATCCGCCTCGACGGCGTGACCAAGGTCGACTCCTACCTCTGGCTGAAGGCGAACGCCGGGCGCTGAGCCGCCTCCCGCCCGCCTGCTCCCGTTCGATCTGCAGGCGATCCACGCCCGAGCGCCCGTTCCGCCGCAGGAGCGCAGCCCGCGGCGGCCGATCGCCTGCAGATCGAACCCTGGAGCCGGACGTCAGCCCTCGCGCAGCCAGACCGTCGTGTCGCCCGGCAGGGCCGGCTCGTGCAGCTCCTCCGAGGAGAGCACGACCGTGCCGACCGGGAGCTCCACCAGCGACGAGCCGGTGTTGGCGATCACGGTGAGGTCGCCGTTGCGGAACGCCACGACCTCCTCCGGGTAGCCCTCGAGCCACTCGATCGCGCCCGAGCCGAGGTCCTCCGCGCGGCGCACCGCGAGCAGCGCCCGGTAGAGCTCGAGCGTCGACCCCTCGACGCCGACCTGGCGGTCGCGCGCGAACGGCGCCCAGTCGCCGGGCTGGGGGAGCCAGGAGTCGCCGGAGTCGTTGAAGCCGTACGCGGGCGCCTCCGCCTCCCAGGGCAGCGGCACGCGGCAGCCGTCGCGGCCGTAGCGCTCGCCGTTCGTGCGGAACCAGGTCGGGTCCTGACGTGCCGCGTCGGGCAGGTCGATCGCCTCGGGCAGGCCGAGCTCCTCGCCCTGGTAGACGTAGGCGGAGCCGGGCAGCGCGAGCATCAGCGCCGTCGCGGCCCGCGCGCGGCGGAGGCCGAGCACCGGGTCGGGCAGGCCGGGCGTGCGCGGGCCGATGCCGTAGCCCTGCGGGTTGTCGGCGGTCAGGGCCAGGCGGCTCGCGTGGCGCACGACGTCGTGGTTCGAGAGCACCCAGGTCGAGGGCGCGCCGACCGCGGCGAACGAGCTCAGCGAGGAGTCGATGATGTCGCGCAGCGCGGGCCCGGCCCACGGCGTCTCGAGGTAGGCGAAGTTGAAGGCCTGGTGCATCTCGTCGGGGCGCACCCAGCGGGCGAGCTTCGAGAGCGGCTGCACCCACGCCTCCGCGCAGAGCACGCGGTCGGCCGGGTACTCGGCGAGCAGCGCGTGCCAGTCGCGGTAGATCTCGTGCACGCCGTCCTGCGCCCAGTAGGGAGCGGTGACGGGCTCGGCGTCGTCGCCCGGCGCCACGCCGCCCATCGAGCCGCTGTCGGCGGGCGGGGTGTAGTCGGGCAGGCCCTCGGCCTTGATCATCCCGTGCGCCACGTCGACGCGGAATCCGTCGACGCCGCGGTCGAGCCAGAAGCGCAGGACCTCGCGGAAGCGCTCGCGCACCCACTCGTCCGTCCAGTCGAAGTCGGGCTGCGAGGTGTCGAAGAGGTGCAGGTACCACTGGCCGGGCGCGCCGTCGGGCTCGGTGACGCGCGTCCAGGCGGGGCCGCCGAAGACCGACTCCCAGTTGTTCGGCGGCAGCTCGCCCGAGGCGCCGCGGCCGTCGCGGAAGAGGTAGCGGGCGCGCTCGTCACTGCCGGCGGGAGCGGCCAGCGCGGCCTGGAACCAGCGGTGAGCGCTCGAGGAGTGGTTGGGGACGAGGTCGACGATCACGCGGATCCCGAGAGCGTGGGCGCGGGCGAGCATCGCGTCGAAGTCGGCCAGCGAGCCGAACAGCGGGTCGACGTCGCAGTAGTCGGCGACGTCGTAGCCGGCGTCCTTCTGCGGCGAGGTCATGAAGGGGGAGAGCCAGATCGCGTCGATGCCGAGCTCGGCGAGGCTGTCGAGCCGCGAGGTGATGCCGGGGAGGTCGCCGATGCCGTCGCCGTCGGCGTCCGCGAAGGAGCGCGGGTAGATCTGGTAGATGACCGCGGTGCGCCACCACTCCGCGCCGGGCCGGGCCGCCGCCTCCGGGAACGAGACGGGGGAGTTCTCGGGCGCGGAGGAGTTCTCGGGCGCGCCGGAGAGAGCGGAGTCCAGGGTCATGGCATCAAGGGTAGCGGGCGGCCCGGAGCAGGCCGGCCCGGCGGGGCGCCCGTCTGGCCTAGGGTCGACGGGTGAGCGAAGAGACCCCCGAAGCCGCCCGCGCCCGACGCCGGAGGGCCCTGCTCTGGGTGGTGCCGCTGCTGGTGCTGCTCGTCGGCGGGCTGTTCGCGGTGACGCTCGCCGTCGGCGGCTTCGCGCTCCGCACGATGACCGGGGGCTAGGCCGTCGCGGCCGGGCCGTCCTCGTCCTCGGGCTGCGGGGCGCTCGAGCGCTCGGCGGCCTCGTCCGAGGCGTGCGCCGTCTCCGGGCCCGTCGCGCGCGAGGCGTCGTCCGCCCGCTGGACGGCGTCGGCGAGCTCGTCCGAGACGAGGTAGCCGGTGGAGACCGCCTCGGCCCGGTAGGCCGCGCGACCCACCATGTGCGCCGAGATCGGCACGGTCAGCAGCTGGAAGCCGATCACGAGGACGACGGTGCCCGCGGCGGCGAAGCCGGGGTTCCGGATCGCGACGGCGAGCATCACGCAGATGATGCCGAGCACCTGGGGTTTCGTGCCCGCGTGCATCCGGGAGAGCAGATCGCCGAAGCGGAGCAGCCCGATCGCGGCGATCAGCGAGAGCAGCCCGCCGACGATGACGAGCACGGCGGTGACGACGTCGAAGAAGACGTCCATGTCAGTCCTCCTCGCGGTTGGCCATGAACTTGGCGACGCTGATCGAGCCGAAGACCGCGAACAGCGCGAGCCCGAGCGCGACCGGCAGCGTCGTCGCGTGGTGGTTGATCGCCATCTCGGCGCCGAGGCCGCAGAGGATCGTCGCCACGAGCACGTCGGCGGCGACCACGCGGTCCAGCACCGACGGGCCGATCAGGATGCGCACGAGCGCGAGCAGGGCGGCCGCGCCGAAGATCGGCACCAGTATCCAGACGAGCCAGTCGATCATCGGAGCACCCCCGCGTCCTCGCCCAGCGGCTCGCCGACCCGGGCGACGTCCTCGCGCGAGCCGATCGCCCGGACGATGCGCGCCTCGGTGCGCAGGACCGTGCGGCGGACCTCGTCGATCCGGTGGCCCTCGTCGTGGGTGACGCCGAGGACGTGCAGGTAGAGGACGTTCAGCTGCGGGTCGACGTCGATCACGAGCGAGCCGGGCACGAGCGAGACGGCCTCGGTGGTCCAGACCAGCATCCCCTCGGAGCGGCTGCGCAGGTGCACGGCGACGATCGCGTTGTGCACCGGGACCGGCAGGGTGAGGATCTGGTACGAGACGCGGACGGACGCGACCGCGATGTCGAGCGCGAGGCGCAGCAGGAAGACCAGCAGGTGCCAGGGGTTCACCCGATTCGAGAACTCCACCGGCGGCAGGTAGAAGACGCGGGTGATGATCAGCGCGACGAGGAAGCCCGAGACGATCGAGAGCACCGAGACGTCGTCCCAGAGCAGCACCCAGATGCCGACCAGGGTCACGAACATCGCGAACCGGTTCCAGAAGTCGACGCGGCGGCGGGGGCTCATCGGGGGCCCTCCTCTCCGAAGGACGAGTCGCGGTAGACGGTGGCGATGTAGGTGGAGGGATCGGCGACCGCGGCCGCGGCCTGCTCGCTGGCGTCGTAGAGCGGACCGGCGGCGATCGTCAGGCCCACGCCGAAGACGACCATGCCGGCGGTCGCGAGGACCATCATCGGCGGCGAGTGCCGCGTGCGGACGGTGCCGGTGTCGTGCGGGTCCTCCTGCAGCTGGTCGATCAGCGGGGACTCGTAGCCGGGCACCTCCTCCTGGCGGCGCCAGAACGCCATGTTCCAGACGCGGGCGACGGCGTAGAGGGTGAGCAGCGAGGTGACGGCGCCCGCGGCGATGACCGCCCAGATCAGCCAGGAGGGCTGGTCCGCAGCCGACTCGGTGCCGGCGACGAAGAGGCCGACCTTGCCGAGGAAGCCGGTGAACGGCGGGATGCCGCCGAGGTTCATCGCGGGGATGAAATAGAGAAGCGCCAGCAGCGGCGAGGCCTTCAGCAGCCCGCCGAGCCGGAGGATCGACGTGGTGCCGCCGACGCGCTCGATCAGCCCGGTCGCGAGGAACAGCGTGGTCTGCACGGTGATGTGGTGGATCACGTAGAAGATCGTCGCGGCGTAGCCCGCCTCCGTGCCGATCGCGATGCCGAAGACCATGTAGCCGATGTGCGAGACCAGCGTGAAGGAGAGCATCCGCTTGATGTCCGCTTGCGCGACGGCACCGAGGATGCCCACGACCAGCGTCAGCAGCGCGACGACCATCAGCACCTCGGTGAGCCTGCCGCCGGGGAAGAGCAGAGTCTCGGTGCGGATCAGCGCGTAGACGCCGACCTTGGTGAGCAGGCCGGCGAACACGGCCGTGACCGGCGCCGGAGCGGTGGGATAGGAGTCGGGCAGCCAGAACGACAGCGGGAAGACCGCGGCCTTGATCCCGAAGCCCAGCAGCAGCACCACGTGCAGCACCAGCTGGACGTCGGCGGGCAGCTCGGCGATCCGGATCGACAGCTGCGCCATGTTGACGGTGCCGGTGGCGCCGTAGAGCAGGCCGATCGCGGAGAGGAAGAACACGCTCGAAACCAGGCTGACGACCACGTAGGTCGTGCCCGCCCGGATCCGCGGCGCGGTGCCGCCCAGGGTGATCAGCACGTAGCTCGCCGCGAGCAGGATCTCGAAGCCGACGTAGAGGTTGAAGAGGTCGCCCGCGACGAAGGCGTTGAGGATGCCCGCCGAGAGGATCAGATAGGTCGGGTGGAAGATCGTGACCGGCGTCTCGCGGTTGCCGTCGACCAGGCCCTGGCCGACCGAGAACAGCAGGACGCCGAGCAGCGTGACCGAGGTGATCACGAGCATCAGGGCGGCGAGCGGATCGACGACCAGCACGATGCCCCACGGCGGCTCCCAGCCGCCCACGTAGACGGCGCTGCCGCCCTCCTGGCCGGTGAGGACGAGGACGAGCAGCACGGAGGAGATCACGAGCACCGTCGACAGCGTGACGATGTTGACCGTGATCTGCGCGCGGCGGTGCCGGCCGAGCACGAGCGCGACGGCGGCTCCCAGCAGGGGGAGGGTGACGACGAGGGGGATCAGCACGTTCATCGGTCCTCCTTCCTGTCGTCGGTCATGGCGCTCTCCGCGTGCTTCGAGGCGGTGCCCTCGTCGCTGGACTCGAGCAGCACGTCCAGGGCCCGGTCGTCGGCGGTGGTCTGGGCCGAGATGCCGGCCGCGTCCGCACGGACGGAGGCGTCGTTCTCGTCGTCCTCGACCTGGTCGGCGTTGGCGAGGCGCCAGCGCCGGTAGATCATCGCGAGGAGGAAGGCGGACACTCCGAAGGTGATCACGATCGCCGTCAGGATCAGCGCCTGCGGCAGCGGGTCGGCCATCTCCTCGGCGATCTGCTCGTAGGAGCGGCCGTCGTCGGTGACGAACGGCGCCTCTCCGGAGCGGCCCGCCATCAGCAGGATCAGGATGTTCGTCGCATTGCCGACGAGGAGGAAGCCGATCAGGATCCGGGTGAGGCTGCGCTCGAGCATCTGGTAGACGCCCGCGGCGTACATCACCGCCATCACGACGACGAGGACGAGGGTGATGCTCATGCGCCGTCCCCCCTGCCCGGTCCGCCGACGACGGTGGAGCCGGTCGGCAGCTTCGTCTCGAGGCCGTCGACCGTGCCGGCGCCGGGGCCGGGGGTGCTGTCGGTCGAGTGGGTGACGCCGTCGCCGGAGGGGTCGCCCTGCTCGGCCTCCTCGCCGTGGCGGTCGACCTCCCCGCCGAGGCTGCGGAGGATGTCGAGGGTCAGGCCGATCACGATCAGGTACACGCCGATGTCGAAGAGGGTGGAGGTGCCCAGGTGCAGCTCGCCGAGGACGGGAAGGTAGAGGTCGAGCCAGCTCGACTCGAGCACCTCGAGGCCGAAGGCGAGCGAGGAGACGGCGGTGCCGACCGCGAAGAGCAGGCCGAGGCCGAGGACCTTGCCCGCGTCGATCGGCGCGGCCTCGCCGAGCTCGAACCGGCCGCCGGCGAGGTAGCGCGCGACGAGTGCGAGACCGGCGAGCAGACCGCCCGCGAAGCCTCCGCCCGGGGTGTTGTGACCGGTGAAGAGCAGGTAGACCGAGACGATCATCGCGGGGTGGAAGAGCAGGCGCACCAGCACCTCGAGCACGATCGAGCGGTTCTCGGGGCGGAGCGTCCGGCCGGCGACCAGCCAGGAGCCGCGGTCGCCGGTCTTCTCCGCGTCGGCCGAGGGCGCGGTGAGGTCGGTCGCCCGCTCCTCGCGGTCGGCGGCGGTCGGGTGCTCGAGGCGCGGGGCGCCACCGGCCCGGCTGGAGAGGAAGATCAGGCTCGCGACGCCGGTGGCGACGACGACGAGCACGGAGATCTCGCCCATCGTGTCCCAGGCGCGGATGTCGACGAGCAGGACGTTGACGATGTTGCGCCCCTTGCCCTCCTCGTACGCGAGGCGGGGGAGGTCGACGGAGATCGGGGTCGCGGTGCGGGCGCCGAGGGCGATCGTCGCGGCGAGGGCCATGACCGCTCCGACCGCGATGCCGATGACCGCGCGCAGGCGCTTGCGCATCGGCTGGTGCTTCTGCGCGATCCGGGTGGGGAGGCGGCGCAGCACGAGGACGAAGACGACCAGCGTGATCGTCTCGATCAGCGCCTGGGTGAGCGCCAGGTCCGGGGCGCCCTGGATCGCGAAGAGGGCGACCATCCCGTAGCCGGTGGCGCCGGCGAGCAGCACGGCGGCGACGCGGTTGCGCGCGACGGCGCAGAGGATCGCCGCGAGGATCATCACGGCGGCGACGGCGAGCTGGCCGGGCGAGTCCCAGAAGACGAGGTCGCCGGGCCAGGTACGGTTCAGCGCCGCGGCGCCGCCGACTCCGAGGACGAAGACCGCGAAGATCACCGTGAGGTAGCGGGGGAGCGAGCCGCGCTGGACGAACTCGGTGACCGTGCTGGCGACGCGGTCGAGCCAGCGGACGGTCGCCCAGTAGCCCTCGGCGGAGTCGATCGTGTTCGGGACCCGGGACTGGATCCGCGCGACCGCGATCCGCTTCGCGAAGAGCAGCAGGCCGATCGCGATGACCAGGGCGCTGAGCGCGAGGGCCGGCTCGAAGCCGTGCCAGAGCGCGAGGTGGTAGCCGCCGTGGTCGGACTCCTCGGCCGCCGCGGCGAGCTGCGGGTCGGCGTCGGGGGCGCCGTAGGGGAGCGTGTCCGCGTACACCGCGACCAGCGGGTCGAGGAGGGACGCGCCGATGCCGCCGACGACGCTCACGACGGCGAGGACGACGGTGGGTGCGGTGAAGGTCCACGGCTCCGCGTGGAGGTGGGTGTCCTCGAGGCCCTTCTTACGGGCGAACGCGCCCCAGAAGAAGCGGGCCGAGTAGGCGACGGTCAGGATCGAGCCGAGCACGAGTCCGATCAGCGCGACCCAGGCCCAGAACGAGCCCTGCTCGATCGCGGACAGCAGGCTGGTGAAGACCGCCTCCTTGGCGACGAAGCCGAGCAGCGGCGGGATGCCCGCCATCGAGAGCACGCCGAGCAGCGCGGCGCCAGCGAGCACCGGCGCCTGGCGGCCGAGACCGCTGAGCTTGCGCAGGTCGCGGGTGCCGGCGCGGTGGTCGACGATGCCGACGGCGAGGAACAGGAGCGCCTTGAACAGCGCGTGGCCGATCAGCAGGGTGAGCCCGGCGAGCGCCGCATCGCGCGAGCCGAAGCCGACCGCGACGGTCAGGAAGCCGAGCTGGCTGACAGTGCCGTAGGCGAGGACGAGCTTGAGGTCGTACTGGCGGAGCGAGCGCCAGCCGCCGACGAGCATCGTCCAGACGCCGACGCTGACGATCACGGGCAGCCAGACGGCGTCGTCCGCGAAGCCGGGAGCGAGACGGGCGACGAGGTAGATGCCGGCCTTCACCATCGCGGCGGCGTGCAGGTAGGCGCTGACCGGGGTCGGCGCGGCCATCGCGGCCGGCAGCCAGAAGTGGAAGGGGACGAGCGCCGACTTGGAGAAGGCGCCGAGCAGCACCAGGACGAGGGCGACCGAGACGATCGGGCCGGACGGCGCGGCGGCGACGATGCCCGCGAGGCTCGAGGTGCCGGACTCGACGATCAGGATGATCACGCCGACGAGCATCGCCAGGCCGCCGAGGGTGGTGACCAGCAGCGCCTGGAGGCCGGCTCCACGGCTCTCCTTGCGCCCGCTGTAGTGCCCGATCAGCAGGTAGGAGAGGACGCTCGTGGCCTCCCAGAAGACGAAGAGGATGATCACGTCGTCGGCGGTGACCAGCCCGTACATCACGCCCGCGAAGGCGAAGAGCAGGGCGGCGAAGCGGCCGAGCGACGGCTCGTCGCGCTTGAAGTAGCTGCCGCAGTAGGCGAGGACGAGGGCGCCGACGCCGCTGACGACGAGCGCGAGGACGATCGACAGCGCGTCGAGCCGGAACGAGAGGGAGATGTCGAGGGAGGGGATCCACGGGATCTCCTCGCGGAGCTCCCCGCCGGCGAGGACCGTCGGCAGCGAGGCGGCGGTCGACACGAAGGTGGCGGCCGGCACGAGCGCGAGGGCGTAGAAGACCTTCGGGCCGAAGCGGTCGACGATCCACGGCGTGACCACCGCGAGGGCGAACGTGATCGCGAGGGTGAGGAGCATCACACAGTCCTCCCCGGTTCCACTCAGCACAGTTGTCCAGACAAGGATAAGGGAGGGCGGGCGGCGGGAACCTGAGTGCGGACGGGCTTGACGACCTCCGTTCCCCTACCGTGGTGCGCATGGCCCGCTCACTGCTCCCCGACCAGACCTGCCGGATCCGCGTGCTCGACGTCGCGAGCGGCGTGGCGACGACGGTGTTCTCCTCCGCGGAGCTGCTCGTGGAGGCGCCGAACTGGTCGCCGGACGGGTCGTTCCTCGTCGTGAACGGGGACGGCGGGCTGTTCCGGCTGCCTCTCGGGGATGCGCCGGTCGGGCCCGCCGCCCTCGAGGCGATCCCGCTCGACGGGGTGCCGGACGAGCTCAACAACGACCACGTGCTCGCTCCCGGCGGCGGCACTGCCTACGTCTCGGCTCGGGATGGGCACCTCTACGCGATCGCGCTCGACGGCTCGGCGCCCGCGCGCCGGCTCACCTCCGCCGGACCCTTGCCGCGCTTCAAGCACTACCTGCACGGCGTCTCGCCCGACGGCCGGCTGCTCGCGCTGATCGGCGGCGGCGAGGACGCGTCCGGGCGCTGGGTCACCAACGTGTTCACGATGCCGGCCGAGGGCGGTCCGCTGACCGCGCTGACCGACGACGCGCACCCCGACGACGGCGTCGACTTCTCCGCGGACGGGGAACGGCTCTTCTTCAACTCCGAGCGGGAGGGCGGTGTCGCCCAGCTGTTCCGGATGCGTCTCGACGGCTCCGGGATCGAGCGGTTCGTGGCCTCGGACACGGTCGACTGGTTCCCGCACGAGTCGCCGGACAGCGCGCACCTGCTCTACCTCGCCTACCCCGCGGGGACGGCCGGGCACCCGGAGAACCTGCCGGTCGAGCTGCGGCTGATCGCGCTCGAGGGGCGCGCGGACGGCGACACGTCCCCGGGCCGGGTGGTGCAGTCGCTCTTCGGCGGCCAGGGCACGATCAACGTCGCCGGCTGGTCTCCGGACTCGACGCGCTTCGCCTACGCCGACTACCCGCTCGGCGGCTGACGCCCAGCGCGCCGCGAGTGGCTGAGTGCTTGCTCCGCATGCGCGGCGGGGGATCGGCAGTGCGGCCCGCGGCGAGTTGAATCGGGGGATGACGATCGACAGCGCAGCTCCGTCCCACGACTCCCTCACCCGCACGCCCCTGGGCGACTCCGGCATCGAGGTCTTCCCGCTCTCCCTCGGCGGCAACGTCTTCGGCTGGACCGCCGGGAAGCAGACCTCCTTCGACGTACTCGACGGCTACGTCGCCGCGGGCGGCGACTTCATCGACACGGCCGACTCCTACTCGGCCTGGGTCCCCGGCAACCACGGCGGCGAGTCCGAGACGATCATCGGCGAGTGGCTCTCGCGCCGCTCGGGCTCGCGCGACGACGTCGTGATCGCGACCAAGGTCAGCAGGCACCCCGAGTTCACCGGTCTCGCCCCCGACAACGTCCGCAAGGCCGCCCGCGCCTCGCTCCAGCGCCTGCGCACCGACCGGATCGATCTCTACTACGCGCACTTCGACGACGACGCCGTCCCGCTCGAGGACATCGCCCGGGTCTTCTCCGAGCTCGTCGACGAGGGCCTCGTCCGCGCCGTCGGCGTCTCGAACTTCAGCGCCGACCGCATCGCGGAGTGGCTGCGCCTCGCGAAGGAGGAGGGCCTGCACGCACCGGTCGCCGTCCAGCCGCACTACAACCTCGTCGAGCGCGGCATCGAGGCGGACGTCCTGCCGCTCGCCCGCGAGGCCGGGCTCGCCGTCGTCCCGTACTACGCCCTCGCCTCGGGGTTCCTGACGGGCAAGTACCGCGACGGGTCCACGCCCGACAGCCCGCGCGCCTCGGGTGCCGCGCAGTACCTCGACGCCCGCGGTCGCCGCGTGCTGGCCGCCCTCGACGCGGCGGCCGCCGCGCACGACGCCGAGGTCGCGACCGTTGCCCTCGCGTGGCTCCGCTCGCAGGACGGCGTCGCGGCGCCGATCGCGAGCGCCCGCGTGATGGAGCAGCTGCCCGCCCTCGTCGCCTCCGCGACGCTCGAGCTGACGGCGGACGAGCTGGCCGCGCTCGACACGGCGAGCCGCTCGTAGCCGGGTCCCGAGCAGGGATCGCCGCGTCGAGATCGGGAAGTCCATGCTGATCGAGTAGTCCGCGCAGCGGGCGTATCGAGATCCACCGGCGTCAGAACAGGAGTCTGAAGACCCACGTGCTGACGACGGCGGGTCTCGATACGCCCCTGCGGGGCTACTCGACCAGCATGAAGGGCCCCGTTGCGCAACTGCTCCACCAGCGCAGGGGACGGCTCGTCCCTTGCTGGTCGAGCAGCCCGCGAAGCGGGCGTATCGAGACCCACCCCGCCCGGACCACCCCCTCCACCCCGCGGTCATCACCGCCTCGCGGAGGTGCTATCGTCTAACGGTGCCAAATCGCGGGCACGCCCCGAGAGGGGCAGTCAGACCCGCAGGTGCGCCCCCTTAGCTCATTGGTAGAGCACTTCCTTGGTAAGGAAGAGGTAGTGGGTCCGATTCCCACAGGGGGCTCCGTTCCCGGCAGGCCAGCCTCCGGAAACGTGCGGCGGGGTAGCTCAGGTGGTTAGAGCACACGGCTCATAATCGTGGTGTCGCGGGTTCAAGTCCCGCTCCCGCTACATCGAGAAGGCCCCGGTTCGCACGTCGAGCCGGGGCCTTCGTCGTCCCCGCCGCACCCCCTCCGCGAGATGCCACTTGTGCGCGCGACACGCCGCGAAAGGCGGGCACAAGTGGCATCTCGCGGGGACGACCAGTCGTCAGCGCATCGAGATCGTGCGGTTCTCGATCCGGAGGACACCGTCGCACTCGGCGAGGAAGTCCGTCTCGCCGTGCATCGTCAGGAGGACGGTGACCCCCTCGGCCACCCGCTCGCGGAGGAGGTCCTTGACGACCGCGACGCTCTCCGTGTCGAGCGCGGTGAACGGCTCGTCGAGGAGGAGCACCTTCGGGTCCTCCATCAGAGCCTGCGCGAGGGACAGCTTCTGCTTCATCCCCGAGGAGAAGGTGCGGACCGCTGAGCGCCCCGTGCTCTGCAGACGTACCGAGGCGAGCGTCGCGCGGATCTCCTCGATCCCGATGCGCTTGCGGATCGCGGCCAGTCGCAGGAGGTTCTGCTCCGCGGAGAGGCCTGCGATGTAGGCGGGGCCGTCGATCGTGATCCCGAAGCCGTCCGGGAACGTCCGCCCTTCCGGCGAGATCGCCGGGTCGACGCTGATGCTGCCCGAGTCCGGGCTCAGGAAGCCGCAGAGCAGTCGCAGCAGGACCGACTTCCCGGAGCCGTTCGGGCCGAGGAGCGCGTAGAGCCCGCCTCGGCGCAGCTCGAACGCGACCTCGCTGTAGAGCAGGGTCCCGCGGATGCTCTTGGACACACCCTCGACCGTGATGGCGTTCGTCATGAGCGACCTCTTTCTGTTCTTGGATGCCTCTCGGCCAGTCGAGACGCGATGCCTGCTGCGACGAGGACGATGCAGGCGCTCCCCAGCGCCAGCGCCGTCCCGTGGAGGACGCTCGGCCAGCCCTCCGCGCTCCGCCACAGACCCGCGATGCCGAGCGGGTTGCCCTCGAGGAGCTCGCTCGGCAGGAAGGCCAATCCGGCCGAGAACGCCGCGGGGGCAGCGCCCGATCCGGCGAGCGGCGCGAAGGCGGAGGCGGCGACCGCGACCAGTGTCAGCTGCAGCGTTCCGTTCACCAGGAGCTGATAGCCCACCACCGGGTCGACGAAGGACGCGAGCTCGCAGGGGGCGCCCCGCAGGAGCGCCTCGGCACCGGCCAGAGCGCCGACGAGCGCGCTCACTCCGAGTGCACGGGCGAGGAGCCCTGCGCCGAGTCGCCGATTCCGAGCGCCGCTCGATCCGAACCGGATCAGCTCGCAGCGGAGGATCGGGCGCCGGGGATCGAGCTCGCTGAGCTGCCAGGTCATCGCGAAGCCCGTGACGACGAGGACGGAGAACAGGGTGGGTGCGAGAGCGCCCACTGGGCCCGCGAAGAGAGGACCGAGGACTCTTCCCTCGACCCCGGGTGCCGGATTCCCCTCGGAGACCGACTGGAGCCCCGTCGGCCCGAGCGCGGCCGTGCCGAGGAGGAGGACGTACGCCGCCCATCCGGCACCCCAGGACCGCGCCGCTCCGGACAGCCGGTGATCCTGGACCCGGACGGCGCCGAGGAGGACGACCTCGATCGAGAGGAGGACGACGACGGCGGCCAGCACGCCGAACGGCCGCCCGAGGTGGAGCGAGGAACTGGAGAGGAACGCCGAGCTGACGGCGGAGTCCCTTGGGAGTCCCCCCGCCGCCGAGACGGCGAACCAGCCGAGCAGCACCGTCGCCGCAACCCCGACGAGGACACTCCCGCCCGAGAGCACCCAGCAGGCGGAGAGGAGGGACCCGATCGTCGCGAGGAAGAGCAGGAGGAGCGGGAGCTGGAGCAGCACTCCGACGGGCGGGGGCAGCGCGACGTCCGCGAGCAGCGCACTCACCGATGCGGGCACGCGCGCGACGTCGTTCGCCAGCCCGAGCGAGCACACCCAGCACGTCGTCAGCACCCCGAACAGGACGACCGCAGCGCTCGCCGCGTCGCTGCGCAGGAGGACGAGGAGCACGTTCCTGAGCGATCCGGCCCGGATGCACACCGCCTCCGGCGGGAGGGATCTCGACGCCAGGAAGAAGGCGATGCACCACGGCGCTCCCAGTCCGCAGCAGACGAAGAGCGGGTCGTTCACGACTTCGATCGCCAGGTCGACGAATCCGAACGAGGAACCCGACGCGGCCCAGAGCATCCGCTGGTGGATCGAGTACGCGGCGGCAGCCGCCACCGCCCAGCCGGCGAGCAGCAGGCGGACACGGCGGGAGAGCGAGGCGATCATGTCAGCGCCGGGAGTCGCTGGGCTCTACCGAGGATCCGCCGTGCGGCGAGAACCGTCGCGGCTCCAGCGACCGCGAGCGGCAGGACCATGATGCCGATCGGCGCCTGATCGAGACCGAACGGGAAGGCTCCGTACATGAATCCGAGAAGCGGCCGGTCGACCAGAGCGACAGCCATCGTCTCGACGAAGAAGATCACTGCGGGCAGCACCATCGCCAGCCCCAGGTTCTTCAGTGCGACCAGTGCGAGCACCCCGGCCATCGCCGTGATCGCGCCCCAGGCACCCAGCACCGAGGAGTAGCCGATCAGGTACACCGGCCACCCGAAGGCGAGCAGCTGCGAGTAGTTCACGCGCTCCAGGGCGTTCCGTTCCACCTCGTCCGGTGCGAGTCCGTACACGACCGGATCGATGAAGGGCGCAGCCAGCTCCGGCCAGATCCCGAAGGCGATCAGTCCGGGAAGGAGTGCGGCGACGAAGCCGAGCACGAATGCTCCGAGGGCGACACTCATCATCCGGGTCGCCAGGTAGGACCGGAGATCCGTCCGCGCGCGGACGAGGATGACGAACCTGTTCCTGATCTCGGCAGCGGTGCCGCTGCAGCAAGCCGTCGTGATGAAGACGGGGAAGAGGATGATCATCGGGGAGATCATGAACTGGGAGTAGACGTCCAGCTCATCGCGGTAGACACCGCCGCCCACCTCCGCCAGCCCGAGAGCGGTCGGACCGACGACGAGGATCACACCGAGGAGCGCCTGCGGCCAGCGCAACGACGACCGCAGATCGGTGAGGACCAGTGCGAAGCGCGACGGCACGGTCATGTCGATGGTCGGGCTCCGGCTCTACCAGGCCTGCCACTGACCCCGCACGTGCACCTGATAGAGGGTGAAGGGGGTCGTTCGTGTCGATGTCATCGTCGCCGTTCCTCGCGGTGCGGCCGGGCCCGGCGCCTCGACCATACGAATATGATCCCTCATCGAGGAACAACCACCTACCCCTCCTCGGAACTCACGAAGACGCGACCGTGGGTGGACCCGCGTCGAGCGCGGCCGAGCCGCCGGTCGCCGACCGCACCCCGGGAGGGAGGGGAGGGTTCAGACCTCGCAGCCGGCGAAGAGGACGTCGGGGGAGGAGACGAGGTCGTCGAGGGTCAGCAGGCGGGTGAGGTCGTGGCCGGCGGCCAGGGCGTTCGACCGCTCGAGGTCCGTCTGCGGAGCCAGGCGGCCCTCCATCACGCCGCCGAGGGCGCGGACGGCGCAGGCGGCGACGACGCCCTCGGGGGTGCCGCCGATGCCGAGCACGAGGTCGACGGAGCCGTCCGGGTCCGCGGCCTCGATCGCGACCGAGACGTCGCCCTCGCCGCGCAGCGACAGCGCGACTCCGGCCACCCGCAGCGAGGCGATCAGCCCGGCGTGCCGCGGCTTGTCCAGCACGGCGACCACGAGCTCGGAGACCGGCTTGCCCAGGGCACCCGCCAGCCGCCGCGCGTTCTCGCCCGGAGCCAGGTCCAGCCCGACGACCCCCGCCCCCGCACCGGAGCAGACCAGCTTGTCCATGTAGAAGACGTCGCGCGGATCGAGCATCGTGCCGCGCGGCGCGAGCGCGATCACGCAGACCGAGCCGGGGATCCCCTCCGCCGTCAGCCGCGTGCCGTCCAGCGGATCCACCGCGACATCGCAGGAGGGCGAGCCGGCCCGGCCGAGCCGCTCGCCGTTCGCGAGCATGGGCGCGTCGTCCTTCTCGCCCTCGCCGATGACTACGACACCGTCGAACGGCGCCTCGGCGAGCACCGCGCGCATCGCCGCGACCGAGGCCGCGTCGGCGGCGAGCTTGTCGCCGCGGCCGTACCAGCCGCGCGCCGCCTCCGCCGCCGCCCGGACGCTCGCGGCCACCGCCTCGCGCAGCTCGGCGGAGTAGGACGGCGACGCGATCAGCCGGACGTCGCTCACGCGCGCGCCGGCTGCGACGTCGCGGTGCGCACCAGCCGCTCCAGCGTGCGCAGCCCGTCCGAGGAGAGCACCGACTCGAGGTGGCCCTGCACGGACGCGACTCCCTCGCCGCGCAGCGCGTCGACGATCCCCGTCGCCGGATCGCGCGAGATCTCGAGGTCCAGCAGCGGAGTGCTCGACACGTCCGCCCCGGCGACCGACGAGAAGGTGTTGTAGAAGCCGATCGCCGCGTCCTCGCCGAACACGTCGACCGCGAGCCGCACGCCCTGCCGGGGCGCGGGCAGCGGCTCGACCGGCAGCCCGGCGAGCAGCGACAGCATCTGGTGGCTGAGGCAGACGGCGAGCATCGGCCGCTCCGAGGCGAGCCGCTCGGTCATCAGCGCCCGCAGGCGCGCGATCCGCGGCTCGGAGTCGTCGCGCGGGTCGCCGGGACCGGGCCCGAACACGACGAGGTCGTCGCTCAGCACGTCCTCGACGCTCGACCAGCGCTCGACCCGGGCGTCCATGCCGAGGTGGCGCAGCTGGTGCGCGAGCATCGTCGTGAACTGGTCCTCGTTGTCGACGATGAGGGCGGTGTGGCCGGCGAGACCCTCGATGTGCTCGGGGGCCTGCGGCCGCAGCCAGAACGAGGCGAGCCGCTCGTTGCGCGCCTCGAGCGCCTCCTGCACGCCGGGCTGCGCGTTGAGGTCGATCGCCGGCGGGATGTCGCGGTGGGGGAGCAGCCCCAGCGCGGAGAGCACGCCGGAGGCCTTCGCGCGGGTCTCGGCGACCTCGCCCTCCGGTGTCGAGTGCCGCACGAGCGTCGCCCCGGCCGGCACGGTGAGCCGGCCGTCCTCGCGGAGGTAGGCGGTGCGGATCAGGATCGGCGCGTCGACCGTGTAGCCGTGCTCCTCCGGCTCGAACAGCGCGAGCACACCGGAGTAGTAGCCGCGCGGCTCCTTCTCGTACTCCGCGATCACGGCGCAGGCGTTCTCCATCGGCGAGCCGGTGACGGTCGGCGCGAACATCGTCAGCCGCAGCACCTCGCGGACGTCGAGGTCGGTGCGCCCCTCGAGCAGGTACTCGGTGTGGCTGAGCCGCGACATCTGCTTGAGGAACGGGCCGAGGATCCGGCCGCCGTTCGGGCAGACCGCGCTCATCATCTTCATCTCCTCGTCGACCACCATGAAGAGCTCCTCGCTCTCCTTGACGTCGGCGAGGAACGCGAGGACCTCGGCGCCGGTCGGGCCGGCCGCGGGGTGGCGGAAGGTGCCGCTGATCGGGTTCATCATCGCCACGCCGTCGCGCACCGAGACGTGGCGCTCGGGCGTCGCGCCCACCGCGGTGACGGCCGGCGAGCCGTCGGCGCCGGGAGTGTGGATCGCGAAGGTCCAGTAGGCGCCGGACTCGTCGGTGAGCAGCCGGCGGAACCAGGCCAGCACCGCCTCGACCGCGGGAGCATCGGTGTGCGCGACGAACGCGCGGTTGATGACGAAGTTGGCGCCCTCGCCCCGGCCGATCTCGTCGTCGATCACCCGGCGGACGATCTCCGCGTACTCCTCGTCGGGCACGTCGAAGCCGCGCTCCTCGACCGGGATCTCGCGCTCGGGCAGCAGCCGCAGCACCTCGGCGAGCGGCACGCTCTCGCGCTCGCGCACCACGAGGTTGCGCAGTGGAGCGCCGTCGTCCTTGGCCGCGAACCCGCGCTCGCGCACCTGGCGGTAGGGCACGAGCGTCAGCACGTCGGCGCCGTCGAGCGGGATGTCGGCGAGGCCGTCGACGTCGACGACGTCGCCCGTGAAGACGTCGACGTCCGTCCGGCCCTGCCGGAGGACGACCGCGAACGGCAGCGATCCGTCGGAGGCGAGGATGCGGGAGAGGAGCGAGGTCATCGTGGTCCTTGGGTCGGGGTGTCCCTCACCCGGGCCCCGACATGCAGAACGACCGCCCGGTCGAGGCGGTCGTGTGCGAGAGGAGTCTGCGCGTCGGCCTGCCTAGGAGGCGGGCCACCAGGGGCGGAGGGTCGACGTGAGCACGGGGGAAGTCTAGGGGAGCGGCCGCTCGGGCGGCCACCCGATCAGGCGGTCGCGGCGTCGGCTGCGGGCTCGATCCGCTCCGTCGACTCGCCGCGGAGGGTCCGGAGCAGGAGCGTCGCCCCGGCCGTCGCAGCGGGCGTGGCGACCACCGCGCCGCCGGGGACGAGGAAGGTCAGGTAGACCGCGATGCCGAAGCCGAGCGACACCGCGCGGCGCTCGCCGAGGAGGCGGCGGCGGTCGCGGAGGGTCAGGCCTCGCGCGTCCCCGGCGAACCCGGTCAGCTCGAGGGCGAGCGCCCGGCCGCCGACGAGCGCGCCGGCGATCAGGCCGATCACCTGTCCGACGATCGGGATGACGCCGAGCAGGACCAGCACGACGCCGATCCCGAGCGAGGTGGCCACCAGCACCCCGGAGTCGCGGAGCGAGCGGCCGAGTCCGCTCCAGAACCCCGTCTCGTGCTCGTCGGGCACGCCGCCGAGCTCGTTCTCGACCCCGCGCCAGATCCGCTCGTAGAACGGATCGCCGACCAGGAGGGTGACGGCGGCGAACAGGACGACGCCGAGGGCCACCAGCGCGCCGACCGCGGCGATCGAGATCAGCAGGCGGACGGTCCCCGCCCAGGTCTCGTCCCAGTCGTCCGCGAACGGCGTCAGTGCGAGGACGACGCCGTCGATCCGGGTGAGGACGAGCACCAGCACGCCGACGAAGACGAGGCCGACGATCAGGGGCGGGATCGCGCCGAGGAGCATGGCCCGGGGCGAGCGGACCCAGGTGCCGAACCCCCTGCCGAAGAGCCGTGCACCGAGGGCCAGGTCGCGGAGGATCGCCATGGCTCGATCCTCGCAGAAGCGCCGTTACGCGATCGATGCAGAGCGCGTCCTCGCGGGGGATGTGCGGATGTTCAGGCCGCTGATAGACATCAGCCAGGCGCCACGGGGGCAGCTTCGGCGCCGATCCCGCTTCCACATTCTCGAGAAGGAATACATCCATGTCTCTCCGGGGGACCTCTCTCCGCTCGCGCTCGCGTCTCGCGTGCCTCACCCTCGTCGTCGGCCTCGCCGGCGGCCTGATCGCCCCGGCCGCCGCCGCGTCGACCAGCACTCCGGAGCCGACCGCGACCGCCGTCGCGACGTCGACTCCGACCGCGACCCCGACACCGACGGCTGTCCCGACCGCGGCCCCGCAGCCGACCGGGACCGCGACGCCGACGGCGACGCCGACCGCGACTCCCACGGTCGTGCCGACGACGACCCCGACCGCGACTCCCGGGCCGACGACGACCCCGACCGCGACTCCCGAGCCGACGCCTGCCGAGCCGCAGCCCGCCGCGCCCGGCTGCGACCCGTTCGTGCCGCCGGCTCTCCCCTTCGACGCCGCGGCCCTCACGGTCGACCTGACCCGGCCGGGCACCGTGACGGCGACCGTGCCGCCCTCCGAGCTCGCGGACTGCACCGACGGATCGACGATCATCCTCGCGATCATGCCGACCCTCACCGAGACCACGGACGACATCGCCAGCGCCGAGGTCGTCGTCGGAGACGAGGGCTACGCAGGCGGGACCCTGACCGTCCCGGTCCGCACCAGCCGCGAGTACACCGTCACCGTCACCGTCATCCAGTCGGTGGGTGGGTCCCCGATGTGGATCCTCGAGCCGTACACGCAGGTCGCGACGCTCTACGCCACCGACCTCGAAGCCTGCCTCGGCGCGAACCGCAACTACGTCGTCGAGTCGCTCTCGGGCCCGGTGACCGCGACCGCCGGTGTCCGCTCCGTGACCGTGACCGTCCCCGAGATCGGCACCATCGCCTGCGTCCCGCGCGGCGAGGTCCGGATCTGGTCCTTCGACTACGAGCGGCCGAACGAGCTCGACGGCTTCACGCCGGTTCTGCTCGGGTCGATCCCCTTCGACGGCGGCTACTTCCCCGGTGCGACGCGGACCTACGCGACCACTCCCGGTCACAACGACGTCCGCGTCACCATCGTCGGATTCGTGGACGGCGGTGAGACCGGACGCGAGTACGTCGGCGATCAGATCCACCTGACCGTCGCGTCCGGCGCCGTGACCACGACCTCGGGTGGCTCGGCGCTCGCCGAGACCGGTATCGAGACCGCGGGCCTCGTCTCCGGTGCGGCCGCCCTGCTGGCGCTCGGCCTCGTGTCGCTCGTCGTGACGCGCCGTCGCCGGAGCGCGCAGCAGTCCTAGCCGCTGCACACGAGAGGGCCCGGGAGCGTCTGCTCCCGGGCCCTTCGTGCGTCCCGCGTCGTGCGCTCGCCTCAGGCCAGCGCGAACGGGGCGAGCAGCCCCGTCATCTCCTTCGGGCGCGGTGCTGCGAACTCGTCGCGGCGCGAGGTCGTGACTCCCATCGCGACGAGGCTCTCGACCAGCCGGACCGCGGCGGCGACCCCGTCGATCACCGGGACCCCGAGCTCGTGCGAGAGGTCGCGGCAGAGGTCGGCCATCCCGGCGCAGCCGAGCACGATGACGTCGGAGCCGCCCGTCGCGAGGGCGGCGGCGCACTCCTCGAGGATCACCCGGCGCGCGTCGGAGTGCGGGTCGTCGAGCTCGAGCACCGGGATGTCGCAGGCGTGCACTCCCGCGCAGGCCCGGTCGAAGCCGGCGCGGTGCGCGATGTCCCAGGCCCGTCCGCTCGTGCGCGAGAGCGTGGTGACGACGCTGAACCGCCGGCCGACCAGGGAGGCCATGTGCATCGCGGCCTCGGCGATGCCGATCACCGGCCCGCGGGCGATCTCGCGGGCCGCGTCGATACCCGGGTCGCCGAAGCAGGCGACGACGTAGCCGTCGGTCCCCGCTGCGTCGCCGCGCACGATCTCGTGCAGCAGCCCCGGGACGGCCAGCGCCTCGTCGTAGTGGCTCTCGATCGAGGCGGGCCCCATCGGCGGAGTGACGGCGACGATCTCGGTGCCGACGGAGGCGACGGACCGCGCGGCGCGGCCGATCGCCTCCGTCATACGCTCGCTGGTGTTCGGATTGACGACGGTGATGCGCACGGGCGCTCCTCGGGATGCTGCGGGGGTGGAACGGCGACGGCGCCCGACTCACCACCTGCCACTCCTCAGAAGTCGCGGTAGTCACGCGCGACTACCGCGACTTCTGGAGGATGGAGTGGATGGCGAGGCGGCCGCCCGGGTGGGGTCGGGTGTCAGTGGCGGGCCGGGGGAGCGCGCGGGTCAGACCGCGCTGCCGTCGCTCACGTTGGCGAGGTCCTCCTCGAGGCGGCCGATGCGGGGAGCGCGGCGCTCGAGGAGGGCCATCGCGACGAAGCCGAGGCCGCAGCCGAGGAACCAGCTGTAGTCGCCGAGCCAGGTGAACGACGGTCCGCCCGCCTCCTCGATCCAGCGCGGCACGAGCACCGAGAGGACGGAGGGGACACCGCCGATCACGGTGGCCCAGACGGCGTTGGGGTTGAAGCCGCGGGAGAACCAGTAGCGGCCCTTCTCGCTCATCGTGTAGAGGTCGTCCACCCAGACGCGCTGGCGGCTGACCAGGTAGTAGCCGGCGATCAGGACGCCGAACAGCGGGCCGATCAGGGCGCCGAGGATGCCGAGCGTGTAGTGGATGGCGGTGTCGTTCGAGTACCAGTTCCACGGGGTGAGCAGCACCGAGCCGACCGCCGCGATCATGCCGCCCATCCGCCAGCTGATCTTCTTCGGGTTGACGTTGGAGAAGTCGAACGCGGGCGAGATGAAGTTGGCGACGATGTTGATGCCGATCGTCGCGATGACGAAGGTGAGCCCGCCGAGCAGGACGGCGAACCAGGTGTCGATCCGCTCGACCGTCTCGATCGGATCGGTGATCAGCTCGCCGAAGACGGGGACCGTCGCGGAGGCGGTGATCACGGTGAGCAGGGAGAAGAAGAGGAAGTTGATCGGCAGGCCGAGGAGATTGCCCTTCTTCACGGCGCGGTAGCTGCGGGCGTAGCGGGAGAAGTCGCCGAAGTTGAGCATCGGGCCGGAGAAGTAGGAGACGACCAGCGCGACCGCCGAGATCATCACCGGGATCGACGACGCGAGGTCGAGGACCTCGCCCGAGCCGAGGTTGAGCGAGATGTTCTCCCAGCCGGCCTGCGAGACCAGGTAGATCGCGAGCACGAGCATCACGACGTAGACGGCCGGGCCGGCCCAGTCGATGAAGCGGCGGATCGATTCCATGCCGCGCCAGAAGAGCGCGGCCTGCGCGACCCAGAGGATCGAGTAGGAGAGGTAGCCGAGTGCCGAGAGGCCGAGGAAGGACGCCTCCGGGGTGTTCCAGGAGGCGAGCGCCGGGAAGAACTTGAGGAACACGATGTTCAGCGACTGCGCGGCGAGGTAGGTCTGGACGCCGTACCAGGCGATGGCGATGAGCCCGCGGATGATCGCGGGGATGTTCGCGCCGCGGACGCCGAAGATGGCGCGGTTGATCACCGGGTAGGGGACGCCGGTCACCTGGCTGGGCTTCGCGACGAGGTTGCAGAAGACCTGCACGATGACGATGCCGACCACGAGGGCCACCAGCACCTGCCAGCCGGCGAGGCCGAGGGCGAAGAGCGAGCCGGCGGTGACGTAGCCGCCGACGCTGTGCACGTCGGACATCCAGAACGCGAAGATGTTGTAGCTCGACCAGCGCTGCTTGACGAGCGGGGCGAGGTCCTCGTTGGCGAGGCGGTCGTCGTAGCCCGGCTTGACGAGCGAGGGGCCGGCGAGGCCGGCGCTCTCGGCGGGCGCTGCGGGCGAGGGTTCGATGCGGGGTGCGGTGGCGCGGTCGGTCATGGTGGATCCACCTCTCGGGCGGGCGTGCGCGGGTCGGCGCACGGAGCGGATGTGTCAGGGTGGTCGAGGCGGTCGGCCGAGGCGATCGGCCGCCTCCGCGCGAGCGGTGGGCGTTCGGATCGTGTGAAGTGATGACTTCACACGGGAGAACCTAGGGCTCCGCGCGGCGGGGTTCGTTTCGCGCCCGTTACAGCTGTGTGACGATCACCGAGGAGAGGACGACGCCCCGCATGCCGACCGACGAGATCGCCCCCGATCCCGCTCCCGGCGCGGCTCCGGACGTCGCCGGCGTCCTCCTCGAGACGGGCCCCGAGGGCGTCGGCGCGCGCCTGCGCGAGCTGCGTCTCGCGTCAGGGATGTCGCTGCGCGCGCTCGCTCGCGAGCTGGGCATCTCCGCCAGCGCCGTCTCGCAGATCGAGCGCGGGGCGATGCAGCCGTCGGTCGGGCGCCTGATCGCGATGGTCGGCGCCCTCGGCGTGCCGCTCTCCGCGGTCTTCGACACGACCGCCGCCGGGGCGTCGGCGCCGGCGTCCACTCCGGTGCCCACTCCGGTGCCGCCGACCGAGGGCGCGGCTCCGGCGATCACGACGGCGGTGGTGCGCGCGGGGGAGGTCGCTCCGGTCGTGCTCGAGGGCGGCGTGCTCTTCCGCCGGCTGGCGCCCCGGCCCGTCGACGCCGTCGACTTCTTCGAGTCGACCTACCCTCCGGGGGCGACCTCGACCGCGCACCGCCGGTTCCTCCGGCACGACGGCGTCGAGATCGGGACCGTCACCCAGGGCGAGCTCACCGTCGAGTTCGAGGACGAGACCGTGGTCCTCTCGGCGGGCGACGCGATCACGTTCCCGTGCGAGCGCGGCCACCGGATGATCAACCGCGGCTCCACGAGGGCGGTCGCGACCTGGTTGATCGTGCACCGCTGACGCGGCCCGCCGCGCCGCCATCCCGGTATGGCACAGTGACTGCATTCCTCCACAGGGGGGAGGTGCCGGGTGCCTGTCCACACCCTCCGGGGATCCGGTCGGGGGGCCCGCCTCGATGTCGGTGCCGCCTGGTGTGCTGTGCGCCTCGAACGATTGGTGCGGAACATGGATGGACGACAGGACAGGCGAGACGACGACGGCTGCCCCCGCTGGTGCGCGGGGGAGCACGACGAGATCGAGCGCGCGGAGGAGCGGCTGCACCGCTCGCGGGCGCACTCGATCCCGCTGGTGCTCTGGTGCGACGCGGGGGCGGCCGCGGATCCCGTCGCCGCCGTCGTGCACGTCTCGCTGTGCCGGCCGGGAGGCCGGGGCGAGGAGCGGCTGCGGCTCGAATCCGACGGACTCGGCGCGATCGACCTCGACCTCAGCGCCGCGGCGCGCCTCGCGCGCGGCGTCGAGGAGGCGCTGGGGCTACTGGGCCCCGGTGCCGCCCGATGAGCGGGGCGGGTTCGGCGGCAGGAGGTCCGACAGCTCGATGTCGAGGGCCTCGCAGAGCGCGAAGAGCGTCTTCAGCTGCGGGTTCGCGGGCGAGCCCGGCTTCGACTCGCCCTTCTCGAACTTCTGGTAGGTGTAGCCCGCCAGGCCGGCCGCATGGGCGATGCGCTCCTGGCTCTCGCCCTTGGCCATGCGGGCGCGGTGGAGGTTGGTGCCGAGCTCGCGGGCGTAGGTCATCCAGTCGCGTTCGGGGTCAGGTGTGGACATGCTCGCCAGCTTCGGAGAAGAATCGCCCCGGGTCACCCATACTCGCGTGGGTAATTGCCGATGGTCATACGTGCATGACCCTCATCGAGGGGGGAGGGGCCCGCAGGGGCCTCCGAGGCCAGCGCCTAAGATGGCCGGGTGCCAGTGAACCCCGACCTCACCGGGCGCGTGTTCGCGCCGACGGAGCCCTATCAGGTGGGACGCGAGAAGGTGCGCGAGTTCGCGCGCGCCGTCTCCGCGGAGTCCCCCCTCCACCTCGACCCCGCGGCGGCGCGCCGCGCGGGCTACCGCGACGTCGTCGCCCCGCCGACCTTCGCCGTGGTGATCCAGGAGTTCACGCTCGCCCAGCTGCTCGCCGCCCCCGACGCGGGGATCGACTTCAGCCGCGTCGTCCACGGCGACCAGCGCTTCAGCTACTCGCGCCCCATCGTCGCGGGCGACGAGCTGACCGCGACCCTCTCGGTCGCGAGCATCAAGCAGCTCGGCGCGCACTCGATGATCACCACGCAGTCGACCATGGTCGACGCCGACGGCGACCACGTCGTTACCGCCCTGTCCACCCTCGTCGTCAGGGGAGACGAATGAGCGCCGAGCGCCCCCTCCTGTCCGAGCTCACCGTCGGCGACGTCGTCGGCGAGCGGCGCTTCCACCTGGAGCGCGGCTCGCTCGTGCGCTACGCCGGCGCCTCCGGCGACTTCAACCCGATCCACTACCGCGACGACGTCGCGGCCGAGGTCGGGCTGCCGGGTGTGCTCGCGCACGGCATGCTCACGATGGGCACCGCCGTCCAGGTCGTCGTCGACTGGGTCGGCGACCCCGGCCGCGTCGTCGACTACCAGGTCCGCTTCACCCGGCCGGTCGTCGTCGACCCGAAGGAGGGCGCCGAGCTCGACGTCGTCGCGAAGGTCGGAGCGCTCGACGCCGAGGCCGGGACCGCGCGCATCGACCTCGCCGTGACCTTCGGCGGCCAGGCCGTGCTCGGCAAGGCCCAGGCGCGCGTCTCGCTGGCCTGATCGCGCCCCGATGACAGCACCCGCCCTCTCCACCCTCACCACTCTGCGCGTCGGAGGGGTCCCCGAGCGCCTGCTCGAGCCGGCCACCGAGGCCGAGCTGATCGCGACCCTCCGCGAGGTCTGGGCCGACGACGAGCCCTGGCTGCTGCTGGGGGGAGGCTCCAACCTCCTCGTCGGCGACGAGGGTGTCGAGGGGACGGTGGTGCGGGTCCGCACGACCGGCATCGAGCGGCTGGCGTCCGACCTGCCGGGCGCGGTGCACCTGCGCGTGCAGGCGGGCGAGTCGTGGGACGGCCTCGTCGCGGCCACCGTCGAGCGCGGCTGGGCCGGGCTCGAAGCGCTCAGCGGCATCCCCGGGACGGTCGGGGCGTCGCCGGTCCAGAACATCGGCGCCTACGGTCAGGAGCTCTCCGACACCCTCGTCGCGGTCGACTTCCTGGACGAGGGCGCGCACCAGCCCGTGCGGCTGACGGCGGCGGAGCTCGAGCTGGGCTACCGGACGTCCGCCGTCAAGCAGGGTCGACGCGGCGCCGTCCTCGCGGTCGAGTTCGCGCTCGAGGACGTCGGCGGTGCGGGCCTCGGCGCCCCCGTCGCCTACGGGCAGCTCGCCAGCGCGCTCGGCGTGGAACTGGGCGATCGCGTGCCGCTCGCCGAGGTGCGCGCGAGCGTGCTGCGGCTGCGCGGCGCGAAGGGCATGGTGCTCGATCCGGACGATCCGGACACCGCCAGCGCCGGCTCCTTCTTCACCAACCCGATCGTCACAGTCGCGGCCGCGAGCGGTCTTCCGCCGACCGCCCCGCGCTGGCCCGAGACCCCCGCGAGCGAGGCTCCCCTGGTGACGCCGCTCGCCGACGTCGAGGCGGGCGCGCCGATCCGGCTGCCCGCGCCGTCCGCGCCCGACGCGCTCGTCAAGCTCAGCGCCGCGTGGTTGATCGAGCACGCGGGGGTCGCCCGCGGCTTCTCGCTCCCGGGCTCGCGCGCGGCGGTGTCGAGCAAGCACACCCTCGCGCTCACGAACCGCGGCGGCGCCACCGCCGAGCAGGTCGCCGAGCTCGCCCGCTACGTGCAGGGCCGGGTGCTCGCCGAGTTCGGCATCCTCCTGCACCCCGAGCCCGTGGTCGTCGGCACCACCGTCTGACGCGCCACAGACCGCGGGGCGCGCGCCAGCCTGCTGGTCGAGCAGCCCGCGGAGCGGCGCGTCGGGATCCGCCGGCAGCGGTGCCGTCAGGCGTCGCGGCGGATCCAGCGGAAGGTGAGGCGGCTCGCGATCAGGCCGAGCACCAGCCAGATCCCGAGCACGATCGCGACTCCGGCCAGGTCCCACGCGCCGTTCACCTCGGCCTGCTCGAAGTCGGCAGGCAGGAAGACCGCGCGCATGCCCTGCGCGATCCACTTGAGCGGGAAGATGCTCGCGATCGTCTGCAGCCAGTCCGGCAGCGTCGTGAAGGAGAGGTAGGAGCCCGAGATGAACTGCAGCACGAGCAGCGGCGGCACGATGACCGCCGTCGCGCTCTTGCCTGTGCGGGGGAGTGCGGAGACCGCGATGCCGAGGATCGCCGAGGTGGCGACCCCGGCGAGGTAGACCCAGGCGAAGGTCGCCCAGCGGCCGCCGTCGGTCGGCAGCGGCACGGAGAAGGCGGTCGCAGCGACCGCGAGCAGCAGCGCCGTCTGCGCGGCGCTGGTGACGAGCACCTGGCCGAACTTGCCGAGGAAGTAGCTCAGGACGGGCAGGGGAGCGCCCGCGAGGCGCTTGAGCGTGCCGTCGCCGCGCTCGATGGCGATGTCGACTCCGAGGTTCTGCACGCCGGAGAGCAGGATGCCCGCCGCTGCGAGTCCCGGCACGTAGTACTCGGCCATGCTGATCCCTGGATCCTGCGGGTCGGCCTGCATGACCGCGCCGTCACCGAAGGCGACCGAGAAGATCGCGAGCAGCAGGACGGGGAAGAGGAAGGTGAAGAAGACCTGGTCGGGCGCACGGAAGTAGGAGCGCACCTCGTAGCGGGCGCGCGCTGCGCCGAGCCGGAGGGTGCGGCCGACGCCGGTGCGCAGCGCGGGGCGGGGTGCGGTGACGGCGCTCATGCCGGCTCTCCGATCACGTCGAGGGCGGTCTCGCCCGCACGGTCGTCGCGGATCAGGTCGAGGTAGATGTCCTCGAGGCTGGGCCGGAGGACCTCCAGGGCCGTCGGCTCGCCGAGGCGGGCGCTGAGCTCGGCGACGACGCGGGCCGGCTCCGTCGTGCGCCGTCGACGCCGCGCGCCGTCCTCCCGCCACTGCACGATCGGCACGCGGGCCTCCTCGCCGCCGATCTCGTCCATCGGACCGATCGCGAGGAGCCGCCCGCCCGCGATGACCGCGGCCCGGTCGGCGAGCTGGGCGGCCTCGTCCAGGTAGTGCGTCGTGAGCAGGATGGTCGTGCCCTCGCTCTTGAGGAGGGCGACGAGGTCCCAGAACGAGTGCCGCGCCTCCGGGTCGAAGCCCGTCGTCGGCTCGTCGAGGAACACCAGTTCCGGGCGGCCCACGATCCCCAGCGCCACGTCGACGCGGCGGCGCTGCCCGCCGGAGAGCTTGCCGATGCGCGAGCGCGCCTTGGCCGTGAGTCCGACCGCCTCGATCGTCTCGTCGACGTCCCGCGGGCTCGGGTAGAGGCTCGCGAAGTGCGCGATCTGCTCGCGGACCGTCGCGTTGCCCGATTCGCCGCTGGACTGCAGCACGATCCCGAGCCGCGACTTCCAGGCGAGGTCGCCGTGGCGCGGATCCACGCCGAGCACCGAGGCCTCGCCGCCGGAGCGGTCCCGGTACCCCTCGAGGATCTCGATCGTCGTCGACTTGCCCGCTCCGTTGGGGCCGAGCAGCGCGAACGTCTCCCCGCGCGCGATCTCGAACGAGACTCCGCTCAGCGCGGGCGCACCCCCGTAGTCCTTCCGCAGATCACGGACTCGGACGGCGTCGTCAGGCGTCATCCACCCAGCGTGCCCTGTCCCGCCCCCCGAGCCCAGTCATCCGCCCCCGCGAGATGCCACTTGCGCTCCCCCGCTCGGCGTGTCATGCCCACGACCGGCCTCCCGCGAAGCCCCGCACTTCAGGAAGAGACACCGCTCGGGGTCTCCGCAGCAGGGCCGAGCGCAACCGGCGATTCGCGTGCCAGCGAATCGTCGTGCGTGGACGCGGGACGCTCTGCGGAACGCGCCCGCCTCAAACGGCCGACCGCGGCTGATCGACGACGGAGGAGGAGATCAGCTCAGGAACTCCGTCGGCACGGCAGCAGGGCCGAGCGCAACCGGCGATTCGCGTGCCAGCGAATCGTCGTGGTGGACGCGGGACGCTCTGCGGAACGCGCCCACCTCAAACGGCCGACCGCGGCTGATCGACGACGAAGGAGGAGATCAGCTCAACGGAACAGCGCTTGAAGGCGCTTCGCGCCTTCGAGCAGCGCGTCGTCGCCGAGCGCGTAGGAGAGGCGGAGGTAGCCGCTGGGGCCGAAGGCCTCCCCGGGGACGGTGGCGACCTCGGCCTTCTCGAGGATGAGGTCGGCGAGTTCGAGCGAGGTGGTCGGGGTGACGCCGTCCCACTCGCGGTTCAGCAGTCCTCGGACGTCCGGGTAGACGTAGAACGCGCCGCCGGGGGTCGGGCAGTCGACGCCGTCGATCGCGTTCAGGGCGTCGACGATGGCGCGGCGGCGGCGGTCGAAGGCGAGGCGCATCTCCTCGGCGGGCTCCTGCGGGCCGGTGAGGGCGGCGATGGCGGCGCGCTGCGAGATGTTCGAGACGTTGCTCGAGAGGTGCGACTGCAGGTTGGAGGCGCCCTTGATCGCGTCGGCGGGGCCGACCATCCAGCCCACGCGCCAGCCGGTCATCGCGTAGGTCTTGGCCACGCCGTTGACGAGGATCGTGCGGTCGCGCAGCGCGGGGACGGCCTCGACGATCGAGGTCGCGCGCGTGAGCGGGCTCGCGTCGTCCTGCCCCTCGGCCGCGTAGACCAGGTTCTGGTAGATCTCGTCGGCGATGATCCAGAGGCCGTGCTCCTCGGCCCACTCGCCGATCTCACGCGTCTGCTCGGCGGAGTAGACCGCGCCGGTGGGGTTGGAGGGGGAGACGAAGAGGAGGACCTTGGTGCGCTCGGTGCGCGCGGCCTCCAGCTGCTCGACGGTGACCAGGTAGCCCTGGTCCGCGCCGGCGAAGACGTCGACCTGGACGCCGCCGGCGAGCTTGATCGCCTCGGGGTAGGTCGTCCAGTAGGGGGTCGGCACGAGCACCTCGTCGCCGTCGTCGAGGAGCGTCTGGAACGCCTGGTAGACGGCCTGCTTGCCGCCGTTGGTGACGACGACCTGCGACGCCTCGACGGCCCAGCCGGAGTCGCGCGCGGTCTTCTCGGCGATCGCCTGGCGGAGGTCGGGGAGGCCGGCCGCCGGGGTGTACCGGTAGTTCTTCGGGTCCAGCACCGCGGCCGACGCGGCCTCGACGATGTGCTGCGGCGTCGTGAAGTCGGGCTCGCCCGCGGCGTAGGAGATCACGGGCCGCCCCTGGGCCTGGAGGGCCTTCGCCTTCGCGTCGACCTTGAGGGTCGCGGACTCGGCGATGGCGGCGATGCGGGCGGAGATGCGCGTGGTGGAGGACACGACGGCCAGCGTATCGCGCGGGCGCGGAGGGCGGCGGGCGACGGGCTGCGCCCGGCTGGACACGTCCAGCGGGTCCACGTACACTCGTCTGCGGTAGTCGAACGCTGCCAGGATTCACAGCGCCATCCAGGGTGCAGCGCCGTCCAGGTGCAGCGCCCGAGAGGGCCGCGGTGGGGTTCGGAAGAGTTCGGCTCCTCCTCGGATGCTCGCAACGGCATCCATAGGGCGGTGGCTCAATTGGTAGAGCAGCGGTCTCCAAAACCGCAGGTTGCAGGTTCGAGCCCTGTCCGCCCTGCACATCGATGCCCGTCGCACGCGGTCCCCGCGATGCAGCGGTCATCGGTCCAGGACCGCCCACGGGCGGTCGGCCACACCGGAGGTTCCGGTGCGGGAAAGGTGCGTGCAGGTGGCCGGGAAAGCAGTCGACGAGCCGAGCGAGGACGTCGTCGCGATCGCCAATCAGCAGCGCGAGGCGCGGCGCAGTCCGTTCGCGCGCATCGCCCTCTTCATCCGGCAGGTCATCGCCGAGCTGAAGAAGGTCGTCACTCCGACGCGGAAGGAACTCGGCAACTACGTCGTCGTGGTCCTGATCTTCGTCGTGATCATGATGGCGCTGGTGTCGCTGCTGGACTGGGTGTTCGCGCTCGCCGTGACCTACGTGTTCGGCACACCGGCGGCCTGACCCCCGCCACCCGACCCGGGAGCGTCCCGTCCGCACGAGCGGGGGACGCCGACGGCAGCGGCACGCGATTCCCGGACGGGACGCGGCCGATCGATCGAGAGAGAGTTACGAGTGTCTGACAGAAACCGCGACGACGTCGACTGGGCCACCGCCGCCGAGCAGTCGTCCGAGGTCGACGAGGTTCAGGAGGGCGACACCCAGGCTCAGGCCGAGGACGCCGTCGAGCCCGCCGAGGAGGGCGCGCTGAGCATCATCGACGAGAACGAGTCCGAGGACGACCTCGCGTCGGACCTCGAGGCCGCGCTCGACGCGATCGGCTCGGTCGACGACCCCGAGGCCGACTCGGCCGTCGACGAGGCCGCGCACATCGACACCGTCGAGGAGGCCGAAGCGGCCCTCGAGGCCGTCGAGGACGAGGCCGAGGTCGCCGCGGAGGACGCGGAGGCCGAGGGCGAGGACCTCGCCGACATCGACCCGTACGAGGCGTTCCGCGCCGAGCTGCGCGGCAAGCTGGGCAAGTGGTACGTCATCCACTCCTACGCGGGCTTCGAGAAGCGCGTGAAGTCCAACATCGAGAACCGCAAGGTCTCGCTCGAGGCCGAGGACTACATCTTCGAGGTCCAGGTCCCGATGGAGGACGTGGTCGAGATCAAGAACGGCCAGCGCAAGATGGTCACCCGCGTGCGCATCCCCGGCTACGTGCTGGTGCGCATGGACCTCAACGAGGACTCGTGGTCGGTCGTCCGCCACACCCCGGGTGTCACCGGCTTCGTGGGCAACGCCCACAACCCGACGCCGCTGCGCTTCGAGGAGGCCTTCACGATGCTGAAGAGCCTGGTCGAGATCAAGGAGGTCGCGCCGTCCAAGACGGCCGGCGTCAAGGGCCAGAAGCAGGCCCAGCGCGTGCTGCCCGCCGAGGTCGACTTCGAGATCGGCGAGACCATCACGATCAAGGAGGGCTCGTTCGCGGGTCTTCCCGGCTCGATCAGCGAGATCAAGCCCGAGAGCGGCAAGCTCACGGTGCTCGTGTCGCTCTTCGAGCGCGAGACCCCGGTCGAGCTGTCGTTCGACCAGGTCACCAAGCTCTGACGACGGACCCCGTCCGGCCGAGGCCCTTCCCGCACTGTCGGGGAGGGCCTTCGCCGTGTAAGCTCGTACGGGTTTTCGTGTCGGCGCCCGTTCTCGTGCGCGCCGACCGACCCTCCTCCACCGCGATCCGGCCCCGCCGGGTGCGCGGGAGAGCGGCCGGGAGCCCCCGACCACTCGAACCCTGAGAAAAGGAATCCTGAATGGCCCCCAAGAAGAAGGTCACCGGCCTGATCAAGCTCCAGATCAAGGCGGGCGCCGCGAACCCGGCCCCTCCGATCGGTCCGGCGCTCGGTCAGCACGGCGTCAACATCATGGAGTTCTGCAAGGCGTACAACGCGCAGACCGAGTCGCAGCGCGGCAACGTCATCCCCGTCGAGATCACCGTCTACGAGGACCGCTCGTTCACCTTCATCCTGAAGACCCCGCCCGCGGCGGAGCTCATCAAGAAGGCGGCCGGCGTCGCCAAGGGCTCGTCGACCCCGCACACCGTGAAGGTCGCCAAGCTCACCATGGCGCAGGTCCGCGAGATCGCCGAGGCGAAGCAGACCGACCTCAACGCGAACGACATCGAGGCCGCCTCGAAGATCATCGCCGGCACGGCTCGCTCGATGGGCATCACGGTCGAGGGCTAGTCCTCCGCCTTTCCAGAACTCACACCGTGGGAGAGCCCGCCAGGCTCTAGAACCACATTCTCGTTTCAAGGAGAAACAACATGGCACAGAAGTCGAAGGCCTACCGGGCCGCCGCCGCCAAGCTCGAAGAGGGCAAGTTCTACACCGCCGACGAGGCCGTCGCGCTCGCGCGCGAGACCGGCTCGGCGAAGTTCAACAGCACCGTCGAGGTCGCGCTCAAGCTCGGGGTCGACCCGCGCAAGGCCGACCAGATGGTCCGCGGCACGGTCATCCTGCCGCACGGCACGGGCAAGACCGCCCGCGTCATCGTGTTCGCGACCGGTCCGGCCGCTGAGGCCGCGATCGCCGCGGGCGCCGACGAGGTCGGCGGCGCCGAGCTCATCGAGAAGGTCGCCGGCGGCTACACCTCGTTCGACTCCGCGGTCTCGACCCCGGAGCTCATGGGCCAGGTCGGCCGTCTCGGAAAGGTGCTCGGCCCCCGCGGCCTCATGCCCAACCCGAAGACCGGCACCGTGACCCCGGACGTGGCGCGCGCCGTGACCGAGATCAAGGGCGGAAAGATCGAGTTCCGCGTCGACAAGCACGCCAACGTGCACCTCGTCGTCGGCAAGGCCGCCTTCACGGAGGAGCAGCTCCAGGAGAACTTCAAGACGGCTCTCGACGAGATCGTCCGCCTGAAGCCGTCCTCCTCGAAGGGCCGCTACATCCAGAAGGCCGCCGTCTCGACGACCTTCGGCCCCGGCATCCCGCTGGACGTCAACGTCCTGGCCTGAGCCTCGGCACAGCACTGAGCTGCGCAGGCAGTGACAGGAGGGGATCCGCTTCGGCGGGTCCCCTCCTTCGTCGTCCCGGGGGAGCCGCGCGCGCCGGGCATACTGAACGGCGTGTCCGACTCCCTCCACCCGAGCGCCGACCCCGTGACCGTCCGCCGCGCAGAGCCCGCTGACGCGGAGGAGCTCGCGGCGGTCGCCGCTGCGACGTTCCCGCTCGCCTGCCCTCCGCACGTCACCGAGGAGGCGAAGGCCGACTTCATCCGGACCGTGCTGTCGGTCGAGCGGTTCCGCGGCTACCTCGCCGACCCCTGTCGCGTGCTGTTCCTCGCGGAGGACGACTCGCGCGCGCTCGGCTACACGATGCTCGTGCGGGGCGAGCCGTCCGACCCCGAGGCGGAGGTCGCGGTCACGGTCCGGCCGACGATCGAGCTCAGCAAGTGCTACGCGCTGCCCGACCGTCACGGCTCGGGGATCGCGGCGCGGCTGATGGCCGCGACCCTCGACGAGGCGCGCGCGATCGGCGCCCTCAGCGTCTGGCTGGGCGTGAACCAGGAGAACGAGCGCGCGCGTCGCTTCTACGCGAAGCACGGCTTCGCGCCCGTCGCCCTCCGGCACTTCCTCGTCGGCGGCCGGCTCGAGGAGGACTTCGTCCTCGAGCGCCCCCTGCCCTGACGCCCTGCTCCCCGCCGCGAGATGCCACTTGTGCACGCCGGACACGGCGTGTCGCGTGCACAAGTGGCATCTCGCGGCGGGGAGGGGGTCAGCCCTCGGCGACCGTGAGGACGAGCTTGCCGCGGGTGTGGCCGGTCTCGAGCTGCGCGTGCGCCTCGCCGGCGCAGGAGAGCGGGTAGACGCCGTCGATGAAGACGCGGACGTCGCCGGATTCGAGCAGGCGCGAGACGACGCCGAGGGTCGCGCCGTCGGGAGCGACCCGGAAGGTGGAGGCGCGCACGCCCGCGGCGGCCGCCTCCTCGAAGAACTCGGGCCAGCTGCCGGTCGGCGCGTTGACGATCAGCCCGCCGGGGCGCAGCACCGACAGTGAGCGGGAGCCGGTGCTGTCGTGCACGTTGCCGACGAGGTCGATCACCACGTCGACGCCGGACAGCAGCTCGTCGAAGCGCTCGGTGGTGTGGTCGATGACCTGGTCGGCGCCGAGCTCGCGGAGCCACTGCAGATTGCGGGTCGAGCCGGTCGCGATCACCGACGCGCCGAAGTAGGCGGCGAACTGCACCGCGAAGTGACCGACGCCGCCCGACCCGGCGTGGATCAGGATCCGCTGGCCCTCGTGCGCCTTCGCCAGCTCGACGACCATGCCCCAGGCGGTCAGAGCGGCGAGCGGCACCCCCGCCGCCTCGACGTGCGAGAGCGTCGACGGCTTGCGGGCCAGCGAGACGCTCGGGACGCTGACGTACTCCGCGTAGGAGCCGGAGTAGCGCGGCACCATCACGAAGCCGTAGACCTCGTCGCCGGGGCGCAGCGGGTGCGCCGGGTACGGACTCGAGACGACGATGCCGGAGAAGTCGTGGCCGAGCACCGCCGGGTAGGAGGGGATCTGCGCGGCGACTCCCTTGCCCGCTCGCGTCTTCACATCGAGCGGGTTCACTCCCGCCGCGATCACCTTGACGGCGAACTCGGCGTTGATCGCGGTCGGCGTGGGCACCGTCGCCAGGTGGAGGACCGAGCAGTCGCCCGGGGCGTCGATGACCGCCGCCGTCATCGTGTCGGGGAGCACCACCTCCTCCGGGATGTCGCCGATCGCGAGGCCGTGGCCGAGCGCGCTGTTGTGCATCATCGCCCTTTCCTGATCCGGCGCCGGTGGTCCTTCGAGCAGGCGGGAGGCGGCTGTCCGCCCCGACCGACCCCGCTTCCGCGCGCCGCGTTCAGTCAAGCCCGGTAATGAGTCCGGGCTGTTTCGGCGGTGTCACCCCTCCGAGAAGAAAGCCTCTGTGTCCCCCGTACGGGAGGGCAGGGCGGTGACCCGCCTCCTGAGCGGCACCCCCGGTGCGGTCTGGCACCATGAGCAGGTGCGACGACGAGCGAACGGTCCCCTTCTCGTGGCCGGAGCGCTCCTGGTCCTCGCGGGGCTCGCCCTGCTGCTCGCCGCGCGCTTCAGCATCGGCACCAGCCGCTGGGTCTACGTCAGCGAGATGGGCGCACCGGACCTGCCGACGGCGGGAACCTTCCGCGTCGCCCTGCTGCTGGTCGCGGCCGGCGGCGTCGCCATCGCCGTCGGGGCGCGAGCGGTGCGGACGCGGCTGCTGCCCGGCTTCCGGCCGGCGCTGGCGATCCTCCTCGCCGCGCTGTGCTTCGCGCTCGCCTCGCAGGTGACCTGCTCGGCGGGCTGCCCGCTGCCGGTCGGTCCGGCGTTCAGCTGGCAGGACCTGATCCACACGTCGGCCGCGGTGCTCGGCTTCTCCGCGGCGTGCCTGGCGATGCTGCAGCTCGCCACGGCGCGGGAGCGGCCCGGGGTCGCCCGGCTGTCACTGGTCGCGGGCGTCGCGGTGGCCCTGGTGGCAGGGACCGGCGCGATCTTCTCGCTGCTGCGGCTGTGGCTGGGAGTCGGCGGCACCCTCGAGTTCGTCGCGACGGCGATCGCGGTGCTCTGGCTGGCCGTCGTCGGGCTCGTCCTGGCGGGCGAGGAGTTCAAGGGTGGGCTCGCTGGCGAGGAGTTCAAGGGTGGGCTGGCCGGCGAGGAGCTCAGCGGCCGAGCCACTCCCGGACGTGGCCGCGGATCCGCTCCTGCTGCTGCGCCAGACCGGCGTCCCGCGACGGGACCCGCTCGAGGTCTGCGTTCGGAAGAGCCCTAGCCCACTGCTCCGCGACCGCCACGGGGTGCACCGGGTCGCGGTCGGCCGCGATCACCAGCGTGCGCGCGATGACCCCGCCGAGCTCGCCGGAGTCGCGGTAGGCGGCGTTGCGGGGGATCTCGGCCAGGCGGACGGCCCGCTCCTGTGCCTGCGGCGACCGGAACTGCAGGCAGAGCGCGTCTGCCGACGCGGGCGACACCTGGGCCGCGCGCTCGAAGAGGCCGGACGCGCGGAAGAGCCGCTCGCCGCGCTTGGCGCCGTGGTCGTGCAGCAGCTGTGCGATGACGGGGAAGACTGTGAGGTTGTCCGGCAGCGGCTCCGCCGTGAAGGCGGGGCGGACGAACACCGCGCGGTCGATCGGGAGGACCTTCCGGCTCGCGAGGCGCAGCGCGATCGCGGCGCCCATCGAGATGCCGAGGACGGTGAGCGGCTTGTGCGCTGCTCCGGCCCGGATCACGTGCTCGGTGACCTCGTCGGCCAGGGCGTCGAGCGAGAAGTCGGCGGCGCCGCCGATCAGCTCGGAGGCGCCGTGGGCGCGGACGTCGGGCGCGATGACCTCGGTGCCGGCCGGCAGGGCCGCGCGCAGGAGGCCGAGCGGCTGGGAGCGGTCGCCGCCCAGGCCGTGCAGGAGCAGGGCGGTCACCGCCGGCCCGCGCGCGTTCTCTCGTGCAGCTCGGCCATCAGCATGCCGGCGAGGCGGACCAGCACGTGGATCTCGTCCTCGTCGCGGTCGACCCAGCGGAACTCGGGGACGGCGTCGATCGGGACGAAGTCGCGGTGCTGCTCCCAGACGACGAGAGTGCGCTCGGCGCCGAGGACGTACTGCTGCCAGAAGACCTGGCGCAGGTAGTGGCGCGGGATGCTGCGCCACTGCTTCGAGGTCGTCTTGATCTCGCAGAGCTCGAGGCGGCCGTCCTCGCGGAGGCCGATGCCGTCGGGAGTGGCCAGGTGGCGGCGCTCCTGACTCGCGTGGAAGAGGGTGCTGCTCGGCTCGATGGCGTGCTCGCGGAGCACCCAGGCGGCGATCTCCGGCTCGCGGGCGCGGCCGTGGTCGGTGAAGGCGTTGCCGCTGAAGCTCGAGCCGTAGAGCTTGTCGAGCGCGGCGCGGTCGATGGCCGCGGGGGAGGACAGGCGCGCGACGTCGGTCGCGGTGATGCCCCGCGAGCGGGCGCGCAGCCAGGCGACGCGGTCGGAGGAGTCGGCGACGACCCGGCGGAGGTGCGGCGGCTTCGCGTCCACGAAGACGGGCTGCGTCTCCCAGGGGAACGAGAGCTGCAGATCGGGCACCGATTCATTCTCTGCCTGTTCGGCCGTCCTGCCCAACCGGCACGCCGTCGCCGGAGGGAGGTCGGCGCGGGTGCGCGGCGGGGTCAGGCGCCGAGGAAGGCGTCGACCTCGGCGGGGGAGAGCAGGTGGCGGCGGACCATCAGGGCGGCGCCGCGGACGCCGCCGCCGGTGTCGCCGGAGGCCTGCACGATGTCGAGGGCGCGGGTCGCCAGGGGGAGTGAGCGGCGGTAGACCACCTCGCGGACGCCGGCGAGAACCTCGTGGCTCGCCTCCGCGATGCTGCCGCCGATGACGATGACGGAGGGGTTGAGCAGGTTGACGCAGGTCGCGAGCACCTCGCCGAGGTCGCGGCCGGCGGCGCGGGTCAGCTCGACGGTGGTCGGCTCGCCCGCGGTGAGCAGGGCGACGACATCGGAGGTGCTCGAGACCGGCAGTCCCGCGGCCGTGTGCAGGCCCGCGGCGGTGAGGCGGCGGGCGATGGCCGAGCCGCTCGCGATGGCCTCGAGGTCGGCCTCGCCGCGGTCGCCGGGCACCTGCACGTGGCCGAGGTCGCCCGCCGCGCCGAGGGCCCCGCGCTGGAGGGCGCCGCCGCTGACGATGCCGGCGCCGATGCCGGTGGAGACCTTCACGTAGAGGAGGTCGTCGACGTCGGAGTAGTGGGCGGCGTGCTCGCCGAGGGCGAGGAGGTTCACGTCGTTGTCCACGAGGACCGGCACGGGGAGGCTGCGGGCGACGGACGACGGGATGTCGAAGCGGTCCCAGCCGGGCATGATCGGCGGCTTCACCGGGCGGCCGGTCGCGTGCTCGACCGGGCCGGGGACGCCGACGCCGACGCCCGCGAGCGGACCGGCGCCGGGAGCCTCCTGGAGCAGCGCGCCGGCGACGTCGAGGGCGTGACCGAGGACGATCTGCGGGCCGTCGGCGATCGCGATCGCCTCGCGGCGCTCCGCCAGCACCCGGCCGTCGAGGTCGGTGAGGGCGACGGTCGCGTGCGCGGCGCCGAAGTCGATGACGAGGAGGCTGCGCGCGCGGGCGTCGAAGGCGACGCGGCCGGCCGGGCGCCCGCCGGAGGAGGGGGCGTCGTCGCGGCGGGCGACGAGTCCGGTGGCGATCAGCGCGTCGAGCTGGGAGGAGACGGCGGCCCGCGGCAGGCCGGTCTCGGCGACGACGTCGGCCCGGGTGCGCGGCGCCCCGTCGGACAGCAGGAGCAGCAGCTCGCCCACCGCGCTGATCGAGGAGCGGCGACGCGGGGACATGGCTGGAGTCAACCACAGCGAACACGTCTTCTGCGCGTCGGGAGCGCGCTTTCCCGCGCCACTCGACGGGGTTTTGCTTGGCTGCAAGCAAAAGTCCGCGTAGGGTCGGGGGACCAATGTTCGACGTCGATCAGGAGCACCCCCCGGTGGCCACACCCCCAGACCTCTCCGTCCAGCTGTACTCGGTCCGCGACGCGCTCGCCGCCGACCTGCCCGCCGCGCTCGACCGGCTCGCCGGCCTCGGCTTCGCGAAGGTCGAGCTGTTCGACGTCGTGAACCGCGCCGACGCCTACCGCTCCGCACTCCCGGCCAGCGGGCTCACCGCGCCGAGCGCGCACGCCCGCCTCCTCGAGACCGGGGCGCCGGTCGAGGAGATCCTCGACATCGCCGCCTCGCTCGGCGTGCAGACCGTGATCGACCCCATGGTCGACCCGGAGCGCTGGACCAGTGCGGATTCCGTCGCTGGAGTCGCCGACGAGCTCAATGCGCTCGTCGACTCCGCCGCGTCGCGCGGGCTGGCGCTCGGCTACCACAACCACGCCTTCGAGTTCGAGAACCGCGTCGACGGCCGCAGCGCCTTCGAGCACCTCGCGGGCCTGCTCGATCCGCGCATCGTCCTCGAGCTGGACACCTACTGGGCCGCGGTCGGCGGTGACGACCCGGTCGAGGTGCTCGGCCGACTCGGCGACGGGGTGCAGTTCCTGCACGTCAAGGACGGGCCGATCTCGAAGGAGACGTCCGAGCAGCTGCCCGCGGGCGAGGGCACGATGGACGTCCCGGCGATCCTCGCCGCCGCCCCGCAGGCCCTGGCCGTCCTCGAGTTCGACGCCTACGCGGGCGACGTCTTCGAGGGCCTCGCCTCCGGCCTCCGCTACGTCTCGGAGCTCGGCGCATGAGCGGCACCGGGCGCGTCGGCGTCGGCGTCATCGGCGCCGGCAACATCAGCACGCAGTACCTGACCAACCTCACCGTCTTCCCCGACCTCGAGGTCCTCTTCGTCGCCGACATCGACCTCGACCGCGCGCGGGCGCAGGCCGAGGCCTTCGGCGTGCCGGCCTCGGGCACGGTGGACGAGCTGCTCGCGCACCCCGGCATCGAGATCGTCGTGAACCTCACCATCCCGGCCGCCCACGTCGAGGTGGCGCGGAAGGCCGTCGAGGCGGGCAAGCACGTCTGGACCGAGAAGCCGTTCTCGCTCGACCGCGACAGCGGCGTCGAGCTGCTGGCCCTCGCGAAGGAGAAGGGGCTGCGCGTCGCCACGGCGCCCGACACCTTCCTCGGCGCCGGCCTGCAGACCGCGCAGCGCATCATCGAGAGCGGGGCCATCGGCACGCCGCTCTCGGCGATCACCCTCTTCCAGGGCCCGGGCCCCGAGGGCTGGCACCCGAACCCCGAGTTCTTCTTCACCACCGGCGGCGGCCCGCTGCTGGACATGGGGCCGTACTACATCACGACCCTCGTGCAGAACCTCGGCCCGGTCGAGAGCGTCACCGCGGTCTCCTCGCAGGCGCGCGCGACCCGCACCGTCGGCTCCGGCCCGCGCGAGGGGACCGAGTTCCCCGTCACGATCCCGACGCACATCGGCGGGCTCCTGCGCTTCGAGTCGGGCGCCTCGGCGCAGGGCGTCTGGAGCTTCGAGTCGAGCCTGCCGCGGATGGGCTTCGTCGAGATCAACGGCTCGGAGGGCACCCTCGTGCTGCCCGACCCGAACATGCACGACGGCGAGCTGACGCTGTACCGGCGCGGCGGGTCCGAGCCCGAGGTCATCCCCGCGACCGGCTCGACCGCCTCGCGCGGCACCGGTGTGCTGGAGCTCGCGCGCGCGATCCGGGCCGACCGCCCCGAGGCGGCGTCGGGCGACCTGGCCTACCACGTGACCGACGTGATGCTGTCGCTGCTCGAGGCCGCCGAGACCGGTGAGAAGGTGCTCGTCGAGAGCACCGTCGTGCCGCGCCCCGCTCTGCCGGAGGACTGGGACCCGAGCGAAGCGACGCTCGTCTGATGGCCGGACCCCTGCGGGTCGGCGTGCTCGGCGGCGGCTTCATGGCCGCCGTGCACAGCCGAGCGGCCCGCAGCGCGGGAGCGGTGCTCGCGGGCATCGCCTCTTCGAGCCCCGCGAAGGGGGAGCGGGCGGCCGGAGAGCTCGGCTTCGAGGTCGCCCACGACGACGCGCGCGCGCTGATCGAGGACGACTCGATCGACGTCGTGCACGTCTGCACGCCGAACGGGACGCACGCCGGGCTCGCGCTCGCGGCGATCGCGGCGGGCAAGCACGTGGTCTGCGAGAAGCCGCTCGCGGCGACGACGGCGGAGGCGACGGCGCTCGTCGAGGCCGCCGCCGAGGCCGGAGTGGTCGCCACGGTGCCGTTCGCCTACCGCTTCCACCCGATGGTGCGCGAGGCGCGAGCCCGGGTCGCGGCCGGCGAGGCCGGGCGGCTCGTGACGGTGCGCGGGAGCTATCTGCAGGACTGGCTGCTCGGCGCCTCCGACGACAACTGGCGCGTCGACCCGGCGGCGGGCGGGCGCTCGCGCGCCTTCGCCGACATCGGCTCGCACCTGGTCGATCTGCTCGAGTTCGTGACCGGCGAGCGGATCGCGGCGCTCGCCTCGCTCACGAGCACGGTGCATGCGGAGCGCGGCGGGCGCGTCGTCGAGACGGAGGACGCGGCCGGGGTGATCGTCCGCCTCGCGGGCGGCGCCGTCGGCACGCTGCTCGTCTCGCAGGTGACCGCCGGGCACCGCAACGAGCTGGTGCTCGAGGTGTCGGGGCTCGAGGAGTCGCTGCGGTTCGAGCAGGAGCTGCCGGAGACGCTGTGGGTCGGGCGGCGCGACAGCGCGACGCTCGTTCCGCGCGACGGGTCGATCCTCCGCCCGGATGCGGCGCGGCTCTCGATCGTGCCGAGCGGCCATCCGATGGGCTACCAGGACGCGTTCACCGCGTTCGCCCGGGACACCTACGCCGCCGTCGCGGGCGCCGAGGTCGAGGGCCTGCCGACCTTCGCCGACGGCCTGCGCGCCGCGCGCATCACGGACGCCGTGCTCGACGCGTCGGCGGCCGGCGCCTGGGTGGACGTGCCGGCCTAGCCGCCTCCGCGAGATGCCACTTGTGCACGCCTCTCACGGCGTGTCGCGTGCACAAGTGGCATCTCGCGGCAGTCCGGCTTACGCGGACTCGGCGTCCTTGGCGGCGCGCTCGGCCTTCAGGCGGGCCTGCTCGCGGCGGACCTCGGCGTAGCAGTTCTGCTCGACGCGGAGCCACTCGGGGACCTCGTCGAGGAGGGCCTGGATCTGCTCGGTGGTCAGCGCCTCGTCGATGCCGCCGCGGGCGAGGCCCGAGATGGAGACGTTCAGGCGCGAGGCGATGACGGGGCGCGGGTGCGGACCGGTCTCGCGGAGCTTCGTCAGCCACTCGGGCGGGTTCGCGACGAGGTCGTCGTACTGCTCGCGCGTGATCGCCGACTCCTGGAACTCCTCCGGAGTCGCGGGGAGGAAGATCTGGAGCTTCTTCGCCGCGGTCGCAGCCTTCATCGTCTGTGTCGCCTTGGCCATGCGGCAACCCTACCGGTGGCCGCGCAGGACCTACCCTGGACGGATGAGCGACGAGCCGGACCACCGCGAGCAGCCGGCACACCGCGAGGACGCGGTCGGCCTGGACGACGGGGCCGACGCCGCGCAGACGGAGTTCGAGACGCCGGAGCCGGACGACGCCGTGCCGGACGACGCCGTGCTCGACGACGCGGAGCCGGACGACGCCGAGCGGGACGTCGCCGAGCCCGAGGGCCCGGCCCTCCTGATCGCGCTGGTGCCCGGCGTCACGCCGACCAAGTGGACCCGCGTCTGGGCCGAGCGCCGACCCGACCTGCGGCTCCGGGTGCTCCCGATCGCCGAGAGCGAGCAGGAGGAGGTGCTGCGCGACGGCCGCGCGCAGATCGTCTTCGTGCGCGGCGACGTGCGCAGCGACTCCGTCAGCTCGATCCTGCTCTACGAGGAGCAGCCCGTCGTGGTCCTGCCCCGCGACCACGCCTTCGCCGACGCCGAGGGGATGGACGTCGCCGATCTCGCGGACGAGCACCTGCTGCAGGAGCCGGCGACGGTGCCGGAGTGGGCGGCGCTCGCCGTGGAGATCGCGGACGGGACCCGCCGCGCGCTGCCGCGGATGGCCGGACTCGACGACGCGGTCGAGCAGGTCGCGGCCGGCGTCGGCGTGCTGATCGTGCCGCAGTCGGTCGCCCGCGTGCACAGCCGGAAGGACGTGCGGGTCGTCCCGGTCAGCGGCGTCGCGCCCACCAGCATCCGCCTCGCCTGGGCGACCGAGGACAAGACCGACGACGTCGAGGACTTCATCGGCGTCGTCCGCGGCCGCAGCGCGAACACGACCCGCGGCACTGCGGCGACCCCGAAGGTCGAGTCGCGCGCGAAGGCGGCGAAGGCGAAGGCCCGCGAGGCGCGGGAGAAGCTCGAGAAGGCGGGCGGCGGGAAGAAGAAGCCCGCCCGGCCCGGCGGGACCGCGCGGCCGGCGGTGCGGCGGACCCGGAAGCCCCGTGGGCGCTGAGCGCGCCGCGCACTGGAGCCTCCGTCCCGGGACGCTCGACGACGCCCCGGTCATAGCCGAGCTACGCGCCGTCGTGATGCGGCCGGACCTCGACCGGCTCGACCGCTACGACGAGCACCGGGTGCGTCACCGCTTCCTGGACGGCTACCGGCCGGAGCACACCCGCGTGATCGAGGTGGACGGCGAGCTCGTCGGCTGCATCGCCTCGCGCCTCGAGGAGGACGCGGTCTGGATCGAGCACTTCTACCTCGCGACCGCCGCGCAGGGGCGCGGGATCGGCGGGGCGGTCCTCCGGCGGGTGATGCTCGAGGACGGGCGCGCCGATCGGCCCTTCCGGCTCGACGTGCTGCGGGGGAGCGCCGCCCGCCGGCTCTACGAGCGGCACGGCTTCCGCTACGAGAGGCCCGAGGGAGAGTGGGACGAGATCCTCGTCGCGCCGCCGCTCACGCCTGCGGCGGGCTGACTGCGACTCCGGGACAGCTCCGGCACGTCACCTCCGGCACGTCACCTCCGGCACGTCGGAACGGCTCCGGCTCGCGGGAATCGCGACTCCGGAGCACCTCCGGCTCGCGGAGTCGGCTCCGGCTCGCGGGAGTCGGCCGTTTCGACGAGCCGGACGAGGTTCTGCGTGCCGGAGGACCGCCAGTGGGTGCGCTCCCGGCTCGCGGGTCTAGGGTGCGCAGATGCCCACGAGCGATGAGACCTGGACCCTGGCCGACCACGATGTACCGGTGTACTGCAGCGGGGAGGGCGGGCGCGTCCTCATCCTGATCCACGAGGTGTGGGGGGTCGACGGCCACATCCGCTCGGTCGCCGACCGGTACGCGGCCGAGGGCTTCCGGGTCGTCGCGCCCGAGCTGCTCGCCGACAGCGGGCTGCTCGAGCAGCTCGAGACCGAGCAGCGCGCGGACTACGACCACCCGGTGCGCCGGCTGCCGCGCCAGGTGGAGCTGCGGACGTTCTTCGCCCCCGTGTTCACGCCGCAGCACGCGGTGCGGACGGTCGCGATCCTCCGGGCGCTGGTCGAGCGGCTCCTGCGCGAGGAGGGGACGACGAGCGTCTCCGTCACCGGCTTCTGCTACGGCGGCACCTTCAGCTGGGCCCTCGCGCTCGCGGAGCCGCGCGTGGCCGCGGCGGTGCCGTTCTACGGGCACAACACGGCCTCGGCGGAGGAGCTCGGCTCGCTGCGGGTGCCGGTTCTCGCGTTCTACGGCGACCAGGACGAACCGCTGATGGCGCAGGTGCCCGGGATCCGCGAGGCGACCGCGGGCAAGGACGTGGAGGTCGTCGTGTATCCGGGGGCGGGGCACGCGTTCTTCAACGACGCGAACGAGGGCATGTACCGGGCGGACGCGGCGACCGACGCGTGGCCGCGTGCGCTGGCGTTCCTGCGGGAGCACGCGGGCTGAGGCGGTCGGCGACACGTCCGCCGAGCTGTGCCCGCACACTTGCTGATCGAGTAGCCCGCGCAGCGGGCGTATCGAGATCCACCGACGTCTGGACGTGAGTCTGCAGATCCGCCCTGTTGGGGGCGGCGGGTCTCGATACGCCCCTGCGGGGCTACTCGACCAGCATGTGTGCTCCTCCGCCGTCAGGCGACGTCGCGGACGTGGCCGCCCTTGAGGTGCAGGCGGCGCTGGGCGCGGCGGGCGACGGCGGAGTCGTGCGTGACGATGACGAGGGTGAGGCCGAGGTCCTTCCAGAGGGTCTCGAGCAGGGTCATGATGTCGTCGCGGGTGTCCTCGTCGAGGGCGCCGGTCGGCTCATCGGCGAGGAGCACCGTCGGGTTCTTGACCAGCGCGCGGGCGATCGCGACGCGCTGCTGCTGACCGCCGGAGAGCTCGGCGGGCAGGTGGTCGAGGCGGTCGGCGAGGCCGACCGAGGCGAGCGCCGCCTTCGCCCGCTCGGCACGCTCCGCCCGCGGGATGCGCTGGGGAGCGAGGGCCGTCTCCACGTTCTCGAGCGCCGTGAGCGTCGGGATGAGGTTGAAGCTCTGGAAGACGATCCCCACCTCCCGCGCCCGGATCGCGGCGAGGCGCGCATCGCCCGCCGAGGAGATCTCGTGCTCGCCGAGGACGACGGTGCCCGAGGTGGGCCGGTCGAGCGCGCCGAGCATCTGCAGCAGCGTCGACTTGCCGCCGCCGGTCGGGCCCTGGATCGCGACCATCTGCCCGTCCGGGATCGTGAGGGTGACGTCCTTCAGCGCGGTGACCGTCGTCTTGGCGCCGTCGTAGCTCTTGGTGACGTTCGTGAGGGTGTACATGCGGGTGTCCTTCCGGGGACGAGGGGACGAGGAGTCGAGGGGGTCAGCCGACCGAGCGGAGCGCGGCAGCGGGGCGCAGGCGCGACGCGCGCCAGCCGCCGAGGGCGCCGGCCAGCAGCCCGCCGAGGACGGCGAGGCCGACCGCGAGCAGGATCACCGGCACGGTGACGGGGAGCGAGAGCGCCACCTCTGTGGCCGCGGCGGTCTGCGCGGCGCCGGGGCCGCCTCCGCCGAAGCCGCCGCCGGGACCACCGGCGCCCATCGCCGACGTGGCGGTGGAGGAGCCCGAGAGCGTGGGCGCGATCAGGTTGACGATCACGACGCCGACGAGCCCGAGGACGATGCCCGCGGTGCCGCCGATCAGCCCCTGGACGACCGACTCGCCGGCCACCTGGCGCACGATCGCGCCGTTGCTCCAGCCGATGGCCTTGAGCGTGCCGAACTCGCGGGTGCGCCGAGTGACGCCCGAGACGGTGAACAGGATCGCGATCAGGAACGCGGCGGCGAGGACCAGCAGCGAGAGCCAGGTGCCGAGGTTCGCGACCAGGTCGCCCGCGGTGGAGAGCGAGCCGGAGACGCTCGAGGCGAGATCGGCCTGCGTCGAGACGGTCGCGTCGGGCAGCGCGGTCTGCAGGGCGGTCTGAATCGAGGAGATGTCCTCGGAGGAGGCGGCCTGGACGTAGACGGAGGAGATCAGGCCGGCCTGGCCGGAGAGGGTCTGGGCGACGTCGAGCGGGATGTACGTGTCGGAGGCGGTGCTCGCGTCCGTGGAGTCGGTCGTGACGATGCCGATCACGCTGAAGGCGGTTCCGCCGATGTCGACGGTCGAGCCGACGGACAGCGCGGCCGTGGTCGCGTAGGAGGAGTCGACGACGACGACGTCCTGGCCCGCGTCGTCCGTGGTGAAGGTGCGGCCGTCGGTGAGGCTCACGTCGGCCAGGGGGCCGATCGCGGAGCCGGCCGGGTCGAGGCCGAGCACCGAGAAGGAGTCGACGCCGAAGGAGGAGCCGCCCGCGCCGTCCGGGCCGCCCGTGGGCGCCTCGCCGGCCGCCGGAGCGGTGCCCGCTGCTCCCTGGTCCGCGGTGCCGTCCGTGCCGCCCTGCTGGGAGGAGCCGGGCAGCTGCCCGCTGAAGGTGGTGTTGTTCAGCGAGAGAACGCCGATCGCAGCGGAGACGCCGGTCACGCCCTGCGCGGTGGCGACGGCCGAGGCGTCGAACGTGGTCGTGCCGCGGTCGGCCTCGAGGCGTGACTGGCTGACGGAGGTGGTGCCGTCGTCGGTCGTGCCGTCGGTGGAGCCGAAGTCGAAGCGCTGGCCGGGGGCCTCGCCCTCCGTCGGCGCGGCGGCGGCCTGGGTCACGGTGATGTCGGTGCCGACGCCGTAGACGGACTCGAGGACCGAGGCCTGGGCGCTGCGGACGCCGGCGGAGAACGAGGTGACGAGGATCACGAGGGCGATGGCGAGCGCCATACCGGCGGCGATGATCATCGTCTGCCGGCGGCGGTTGGTCAGCTCTCGCCGGAGATAGGTGGCGAACATGGCGTCCTTCGGTCGGGGAGGACGAGCGGAGGGGCCCGCTCGACGTCCCGACAGTAGGAAGGCCGGCTATCCGAGTCGTCTCTGTCGTCTTTGAGTCGCCGATGAGCGAGCGCCTGCGGAAGGGTCGTGGCGAGGCCGAGGATCGCGACGTTGCGGCCCGCGGTGCTGGCGCCGACACCGTCCACCAGCGGCTCGCGGCCCTCGATCGGCTGCTCGGCCGGGAGTGGCGGGAGCGGGTGCTGGAGCTGCAGGTGCTGCTGCGGCTGCGTCGCGCCGCGGAGGACCTCGACGACGGCTGACCCGGCGGCGGATCCGTCCGGGCCCGCCAGCGGCGCGCGATTCCGCGACGCCTGATCGGGCCGCGCGGCGAGCCTGCGCCCGGCGGATCGGACCGCGGGCGAGCCCTCGGCCGTGGGAGCGGCGAGCGGCGGCGCCCGGAACGGCGCGGAATCGAGTGTCCGACCTCAGAGGCCGCGTTCAGAGCGCTCCCAGGATCAGACGGAAGCGAAGGATCCTCGCCGGCTCCGGCGGTGTGGATCGAAAGGGGGACAGCTCCCTAGCTTTCCCCTTGTCCGGACGCGGGGGGTTCCTCCGACGCACGGCCTCCGACCCCACTCCTCTCGAAAGGGAACCCGTGCCCGAGAACTCCATCTCCCGCCGAAACCTCGCCAAGACCGCTGCGTGGAGCGTGCCGGTCGTCGCCGTCGCCATCGCCACGCCCGCCGCCGCCGCGTCGAACGCGACCGTCGACATCGTCGTCTCCAAGAGCTGCGCGACCGTCGGTCTGCTCGGCACGTTCCCCGAGTTCACGATCACAGCTGCCTCCGGGAACATTCCCGCGGGCACGACGTTCACGCTCTCCGGTCCGTCGCTCGCCAACGTCTCCCTCACCTCGACCGCCGCGACCGTCGGTGTTCTCGTCGGGACGAACCGCACGATCACCATCGGTGCTGCCACTCCGTCGGTGACCGTGAAGTTCACCGCTGCCCTCGGCGCTTTCGTCGCGACGAACTTCACCCTGTCCCTGGCCAGCCTCCCGGCCGGCTACACCGAGTCGAACGCCGGCAACAACTCCGCTACCGCGCGCCTCACCGGTCTCGGCAACCAGTTCATCGGCTTCACCGGCCTCTGCAACCTGCTGCCTCTCTGACCCCACCTCCACAGAAGCGCCAGGACCGGTTCGGGGTCCTGGCGCTTCTGCGTTCCCGGGCGCGATCGCGCCGTCGTTCCGTCCCCGGGGCTTCCCCCTGCCTCCCGCGCGGCCCTAGGCTCGCGCCACCCGGTACGAACCGATGGAGGCGCGATCATGACGGCGACCAGCGAGAAGACGGCACCTCCCGAGCTCAAGCGGGTCCTCGGCCCCAAGCTCCTCCTGCTGTTCGTGGTGGGGGACATCCTCGGCACCGGCATCTACGCCCTGACCGGGCAGGTCGCCTCGGAGGTGGGCGGTGCCGCCTGGCTGCCGTTCGTGATCGCCTTCGTCGTCGCGACGCTCACCGCCTGCTCCTACCTCGAGCTGGTGACCAAGTTCCCGCAGGCCGCCGGGGCCGCGCTCTACGCGCACAAGGCGTTCGGGATCCACTTCGTCACCTTCCTGGTCTGCTTCACCGTGATGGCGAGCGGGATCACCTCGGCCTCGGCCGCCTCCGGCGCGTTCGCGAGCAACTTCGCGATCGGCTTCGGCCTCGGCGACGGCGCGGGCACGCGGCTGAGCATCGCGCTGATCTTCATGGTCTGCATCGCGCTGGTGAATCTGCGCGGAGTCGCCGAGAGCGTCGGCCTCAACGTGGTGCTCACCCTGATCGAGCTGTCGGGCCTGCTGCTGGTGATCCTCGTCTGCTTCTTCGCGGTCTTCGGCGGCCAGGCCGACTTCTCCCGGGTCGTCGCCTTCGAGACGCCCGAGGACAAGTCGCTGCTGCTCGCGATCAGCACCGCCACCTCGCTGGCCTTCTTCGCGATGGTCGGCTTCGAGGACTCGGTCAACATGGCCGAGGAGACCAAGGATCCGAGCCGCATCTTCCCGAAGGTGATGCTGACCGGTCTCGGCATCACGGCCGTCGTCTACGTGCTGGTCTCGACGCTGGCCGTCGCGATCGTGCCGATCGGCGAGCTGGCAGGCAACGACACCCCGCTCGTGACGGTCGTCGAGACGGCCGCGCCGGACTTCCCGATCTCGACGCTGCTGCCGTTCATCTCCCTCTTCGCCGTCGCGAACAGCGCTCTGATCAACATGATGATGGCCAGCCGACTGCTCTACGGGATGAGCAAGCAGGGCGTGCTGCCGCCGTTCCTGAAGAACGTGCTGGCCGGCCGGCGGACGCCGTGGGCGGCGATCCTGTTCACCACGGTCCTCGCGCTGCTGCTCACCGCGTACGTGTCGCGCGACCCCTCCGACCCGATCGCGGTCCTGCTCGGCGGCACCACGTCGCTGCTGCTGCTCGCGGTCTTCGCGGTGGTGAACGTCGCGGTCCTGGTGCTGCGGCGCCAGCCGGTCGAGCACGAGCACTTCCGGACGCCGACCGTGCTGCCGGTGCTCGGCGCGATCGCCTGCGTCTACCTGGTGCTGCCGATCACCTCCGGTCGCGACATCGCGCAGTACGAGATCGCGGCCGTGCTGCTCGTGATCGGCGTGCTGCTCTGGTTCGCGACCTTCATCGACCGGCGCGTGCGCGGCTACGCCCGCTCGGCGGTCGTCGACCCGGAGGAGTTCGACGCCGACCCGGCCGACGAGTCGGCGCCGGCGCCGAAGCGCTAGGGCGGCAAGCCCATGCTGATCGAGTAGCCCGCGCAGCGGGCGTCTCGAGATCCGCCCGCCGCCTGATGGACGGGTCTGCACGCCAGCCCTGTTGGTCACGGCGGGTCTCGATGCGCCCCTGCGGGGCTCCTCGACCAGCATGCAGAGGGGCACGGCCGTGTCCTTCTCCTCGCAGCCGAGACGCGACGCGGCTTCGCCGCTCGAGACGAGAGGGGGACTTCCGCTTTCGGAGAAAGCCGGTCGGGCGTCCATCGCCGCCGTCGCTCTCCGGCCGCGCACAGCCAGGCCATCGCCCGGGCATAGCGTGCTCATAGGAAACTCCTGATACTGGGGAGTCATGAGCACCCCGGCCCCTTCGAAGCACCTCGCCTCCGCGCAGCGCACCCGCCTCAAGCGAGCGGACGGCACGCCGATCCGCGTCCTCGTCGTCGACGACGAGAGCACCCTCACCGATCTGCTGCAGATGGCGCTGCGCTACGAGGGCTGGGAGGTGCGCACCGCTGCCGAGGGCCGCTCCGCGATCACGATCACCCGCGAGTTCCGCCCCGACGTCATCGTGCTCGACGTGATGCTGCCCGACATCGACGGGCTGCAGGTGCTCCAGCGGATCCGCGCCGACGGCAGCGAGACCCCGGTCCTCTTCCTCACCGCCAAGGACGCGCTCGACGACCGCATCGCGGGGCTCACCGCCGGCGGCGACGACTACGTCACCAAGCCGTTCTCGCTCGAGGAGCTCGTCGCCCGGATGCGCGGGCTGATCCGCCGCTCCACCCTGCTCGCCAACGACGTCGACGACCCGGAGGTCGTCGTGGGCGACCTCGTCCTGAACGAGGACAGCCACGAGGTGCGCCGGGCCGGCACCGACATCGAGCTGACCGCGACGGAGTTCGAGCTGCTGCGCTTCCTGATGCGGAACCCCCGCCGTGTGCTGAGCAAGGCGCAGATCCTCGACCGGGTCTGGTCGTACGACTTCGGCGGCAAATCGAGCGTGGTCGAGATCTACATCTCCTACCTCCGCAAGAAGATCGACGCCGGGCGCTCGCCGATGATCCACACGGTCCGCGGCGCCGGCTACCTGCTGAAGCCCGCCGAGCAGTGACGACCGGGGGCGGGCGGCTGCGTCCCACACTCGGCGACTTCGCCACCCGGTCCGCGCTGCGGCGCTCGAACGCGGCCCGCCGCGCGCCGTGGACGCTGCGGCGCCGCATGGTCGTCGCCGTCGTCGCGCTGGTCGCGGTGACCGCGGGGATCGTCGGCACGGTGAGCGTGCTGTCCCTGCGCGGGATCCTCTACGACAACGCGGAGACCCAGCTCTCGGAGTCGCTGGACCGGCTGGCCGGATTCGACGGGCCGAGCCAGTTCGCCGGCTCCAGCGCGATCGAGCGCGCGACGACCTGCCCGAGCGGCGACTTCGCGGGGCGGCCGAACCAGGACACCCAGACGATCACCGCGGTGCTCGGGTCGACCGGCGCCTACACCGGCGCGTACATCGACAGCTCCGGGTCCTGCCGGGAGTTCGCCGAGCCCGCCGACTCCGTCCTCGCCGACGCTGTGCAGAGCCTCGGCGACGCGACGACGCTCGACCTCGGCGGCGCCCTCGGCGAGTACCGGGTCGAGGCGCGGCTCGTCGACGGCGCGGTCGTGCTCGTCGGCGTCCCGCTCGGCCAGACGGAGGAGACGCTCGGCACCCTCACCACCGTCGTGGTCGTCGTCGTCCTGCTCGCGATGCTGCTGGTCGCCCTGATCGCGACCGCGATCATCCGGGTGGCGCTGCGCCCGCTCGAGCGGGTGGAGGCGACGGCGACCCGCGTCGCCGAGCTGCCGCTGGAGCGCGGCGAGGTCGAGCTGATCGAGCGCGTGCCAGAGGAGGACGCCGACGTCCGCACCGAGGTCGGCCGGGTGGGCGCCGCCTTCAACCGCATGCTCGACCACGTCGGCGGTGCTCTGGAGTCGCGCCAGGCCAGCGAGAACAAGGTCCGGCAGTTCGTCGCCGACGCCTCGCACGAGCTGCGCACGCCGCTCGCGGCCATCCGCGGCTACGCCGAGCTGCCCCGTCGCGGCGACGTCGAGCTCTCCGAGGCGGCGGAGTACTCGCTCGACCGGATCGAGTCGGCGGCGACCCGGATGACCTCGCTCGTCGAGGACCTCCTGCTGCTGGCGCGCCTGGACGAGGGCCGCGATCTCGAGAAGGAGCCGGTCGATCTGACGATGGTGCTGATCGAGGCCGTCTCGGACGCCCACGTCGCCGGCCCCGACCACGAGTGGGACCTCGGCCTGCCCGAGGAGCCGATCGAGATCCGGGGCGACGGCTTCCGCCTGCACCAGGTGGTCGCGAACCTGCTGCGGAACGCCACCGTCCACACGCCGCCGGGGACGCGCGTCGTCGCGGCGCTCGCCGAGGACCGGGACGAGCGCGGCCGGCCGATCGCGGTGGTGACGGTCACCGACTCCGGTCCGGGCATCGACGAGGCGCTGGTGCCGGTGCTGTTCGAGCGCTTCGCCCGCGGCGACTCCTCCCGCGCGCGGACGACCGGCTCGACGGGGCTGGGCCTCGCGATCGTGGCGGCGGTGGTCGACGCGCACGGCGGACGCGTGCTGGTCGAGTCCGAGCCGGGGCGCACGAGCTTCCGCGTGGAGCTGCCGGCGGGCTGACGACTGCCGGGTGCCTGTTCGATCCGCGGGCGACCCCGCCCGGAAGGCGCTCTCCTCCGCGCAGGAGCGGCGCGGGGAGGCCGGATCACCTGCAGATCGGACTTCCGCGCGTCAGACCTCGACGCCCAGGCGCCGGCGCGCCTCGTCCAGCGTGCGCACCACCTGCACCGTCTCGTCCAGCGGGTGCACCGGCGACTCGGTGCGCCCCTCCGCCACGTACTGCGCGAGGTGCACCGCCTCCCAGGCGAGGCCCTCGCCGCCCTGCAGCCCCGTCTCGTCACGCCACGAGGCGCTCTCGGAGCCGCGGGTCAGGGTGACGCCGCTCGGCGTCCAGAACGACGGGTGCACGTCGATCCGCCCCTCGCTGCCCGCGACGCTCGCGGCGTGCAGGGTGTCGGCCAGCACGGTCGACGTGGCGACCGACTGGACGCCGTGCGCGTGCCGCCCGACGATCGTCGCCATCGCGTCCACCCCGGTCGAGGTCAGGGCGCCGGCGACGACGGTGCTCTGCGGGGCGCCGGCCACCATCGAGACGAACGAGGAGGCGTAGACGCCCACGTCGAGCAGGCCGCCGCCCGCCAGCGCCGGATCGAAGATGCGGCTGGCCGGGTCGAACGCGAACGCGGCGCCGAAGTCGGCGGAGACCAGCGCGGGAGCGCCGACCGCGCCGTCCGCGAGCAGCTGCCGGACGACGTCCATCTGCGGCAGGTAGCGCATCCACATCGCCTCCATCGCGAAGACGCCGGCGTCGCGCGCGGCGTGGACGATCATCTCGGCCTCGCCCGCCGTGGTGGCGAACGGCTTCTCGACGAGGACGTGCTTGCCCGCGGCGATCGCGCGCAGGGCCTGGCGCGCGTGCTCCGAGTTCGGCGAGGCGATGTAGACGACGTCGACCTCCGGGTCGTTCACGACGGCCTCGTAGCCGGCCGAGGCCCGCTCGACGCCGAAGCGCCGCGCGAACTCGTCCGCGCGCTCCTGGGAGCGCGAGCCGACGGCGACGACCCGCTGCCGCGTGTGCTTCTGCAGCGCGTCGACGAAGGTGCCGGCGATCGAGCCGGGGGCGAGGACTCCCCAGCGCAGCACCGGGGAGTCGAGGAGCGAGGGGAGCCGGGGCTCGGGAAGCGTCAGTGCCATCCCGCCACGCTATTCCCTCCTCCTGCGCGACGCCGAGCCCCCGTCGCGCAGGCCCGGAGCTCCTGAGTCGCCCGAGAAGGCTCGTTCCCGGGCTGGAGAACGAGCCCTCCCGGGCGACTCGCCGATGCGGCCCGCCGACTCCCGCGGCGGCGGCGCGCACCCCTAGGGTGTGAGAACCCGCGCCGCCGCGGGCGGAGGAGGCGTCATGCCGGAGTGGTACACCCTCGGCGTCGTCGCCCTGGTCATCGTCGTGGTCGTCGTCGCGATCGTCCGCTTCCGCTTCAATCCGGTGCTCGCGCTCGCCGTGGGCGCCGCGGCCATCGGGCTGCTGACCGGGCTCGGTCCCGTCGACACCGTCTCGACCATGACCCGCGGCTTCGGCGAGGTGATGATGGAGGCGGGGCTCCTGATCGGCTGGGGCGTCCTGATCGGCGCGATGCTCAACGAGATGGGCGCCGTCGTGCGCCTCGTCGAGGGGCTGCTGCGGGTCTTCGGCAAGCGCGGCATCCCCTACGCGCTGGGGCTGTCCTTCGCCACGTATCTGCAGACGATCTTCGTCGACGCCCTGATCGTCATCGCGGCGCCGCTCGCCCGGAGGATCGCGCCGCGGCTCGGCCGGAACGGCACCGGGATCGTCGCGGTCACCTTCGCCGTCGGCCTCGAGATGGGCATCGTGATGATGGTGCCGGGCTTCGCGGCCGTGGCGCTCGCGGGGCTGCTCGGGGTGCCGCTCGGCGTGATGATGCTGGGCGGCTTCGTCGTGGTCGCGCCGACCGTGGTGGTCACGATCCTGCTGATGTCGCTCGCCTTCCGGATGGGCTTCTGGGACCCGGCGCGCGACGAGCAGCTCGTCGTCCGCGACGAGACCGCCGGGCTCGCCACGGTGCCGGCGGGGGAGCGGGTGGAGGGCGAGGCCGCCGGCGGGTCGGCCTCGGTTGGGTCCGCACGATCCGCGGGAGGCCCGTCCGACGGCGGCGAGCGCGGGACGGACGGTGGCCGTGACTCCGCCGGAGCGCTCGACTCCGCCGTCGCGCACGACGCCGACGCCCCGCGCGAGCGCCCGCTGCTCCTGCTGTTCGCCCCGATGCTGCTCGCGCTGCTGCTCATCGCCGCTCAGGCCGTGCTCTCGGTCGCGGGCGCGGAGGTGCCGGTGCTGCAGTTCCTCGGCAACCCGGTGATCGCGCTGCTGCTCGCCGTGATCGCCACCGGGCTCGTCGGCCGCTCGGTCGCGGGCACGGCGCGGATGGAGAAGGCGGTGGCGAAGGGCTTCCAGGACGGCGGCCAGATCTTCCTGCTCACCGGCGTCGGCGGGGCGCTCGCCGCGGTGATCGCGGAGGGCGACCTCGGCGAGGTGCTGAAGGGCTACTTCTCGGCGAACGCCTCCGCGCCGCTGCTGCTGGTCTGGGTGATGGCGGCCGTGCTGCACATCGCCGTCGGCTCGGTCACCCTCTCGGCGATCACCGCCGCGGGCGTCGTCGCCCCGGTCGCCGCGACCCTCGGACTCGACCCGCTGCTGATCGCGCTCGCCGCCGGCTCCGGCGCGCTGTTCTGCATCCACGTCACCTCGAACACCTTCTGGCTGCTGCAGAGCTTCCTCGGCCAGTCCGTCCGCGGCGCCCTCAAGTCCGTGACGGTCGGCGTCTCCCTCGCCTCCGTCCTCGCCCTCGGCATGGTCCTCCTCCTCTCCCTCTTCCTGGGCTGACCCCGCTGACCCCCGGCGCGAGATGCCACTTGTGCACGCCTTTCACGGCGTGTCGCGTGCACAAGTGGCATCTCGCGAGGGGGGGGCGGGCGTGACACGTGCCGGAAACACGGGTGGCCTAGGTTCCTGAGAGGGTTCACACGTTGCTCCGAGGTCGATGACGCAGGAGCGAGCGCGGAGCCTCGTCCGCGCCGACCTCCGACACGAAAGAACTCCGCTTGAGAACACGCACCGCCCTGACCTCCGGCTGCGCGGCCCTCGCGCTCGCCGCCGCCGGTCTGCTGATCGCGCCCGCCGCGACAGCGACCACCACCGCGACACCGACCGCCGCCGCACCCTCCGCCTTCGAGCGGGTGGACCTCGTCCGCCCCGCCTCGGCGCCGATCACCGAGCCCGCGAGCTACCCCTACCGGGAAGCCCTCACCGAGGTCGCGGTCGATCCGACCGACGCCTCGCTGACCCGCGGCGTCACGCCGTACGACCAGATCGCGCCGGCGCTGAACGACCTCGCCGCGCGCTCCGACCGCGTCTCGACCCAGGTGGTCGGGAAGTCCGGCCTCGGCCGCGACATCTACCTGGTCACCGTCACCGCACCCGAGTCCGCCGCCGAGACCGCGCAGCAGGCCGAGTGGCGCGATCGCCTGAAGAACGAGCCGGAGGCGGCCGCCGCCGACGCCGAGCTGATGGCCGAGTACAAGGTGCCGACCTGGTTCAACGGCAACATCCACGGCAACGAGTGGGAGGGATCCGACGCGATCCTGGACTACATCGAGAAGGTCGCCACCGCCGAGGACGCCGAGACCGAGGCGCTCCTCGAGGGCAACCGCCTCTACTTCACCGTCACCAACAACCCCGACGGCCGGGCCCTCGGCCAGCGCGCCGTCGCGGCGGGCTACGACCCCAACCGCGACATGATCACGGGAGCGACCAACGAGGCGGCCGTCATCCGCGACCTCTCCAGCGTCCTACAGCCGACCTACTTCATCGACATCCACGGCTACACCGGCATCCTGCAGGTCGAGCCCTGCGGCCCGCCGCACGGCGAGAACTACGAGTACGACCTGTTCCTGCCGCACGCCTACGCGACCGCGCTCGAGATCGAGCGCCGCGTCGTCGAGGCGGACGTGCCCGGCAACACCTACAAGGCGGCCGACGGCAGCGTCACGACCGAGAACACGGGCCAGATCCTGATCCCCTACCGCGACATCCGCGCGGGCTGGGACGACTGGCCCCCGATCTTCGCGCCGCAGTACGTCGCCTTCCAGGGCGCGATCACCAACACGGTCGAGCTGCCGCTGGGCCGCACCGACAACGAGACGCCCGAGCAGATCGCCGAGGGCCAGGCGAACGCCGACATCGACATCGAGGTCGCCGGGATCGTCATGGACGCCTCGGTCGACTACATCGAGGCCAACCGCGACGCCCTGCTGAGCAACCAGGTGCAGATCTTCGAGCGCGGCGTCACCGGCGCCCCCGCCGTCGAGATCCCCGCCGACGTCTCCGCCTCGGACCTGCCGGCCGGCACGCCGACCGAGTGGACCGAGATCTGGGACGAGACCGACGTCTACACGACCGAGTACCCCCGCGCCTACGTCATCCCCGCCGGTGACGCCCAGCGCTCGGCGTCCGACGCCGAGACCCTCGTCGCGCAGCTGCTCGCGCACGGCGTCGAGGTCGACCGCACGACCACGGCGATGACCGCGGGCGGCACGACCTACCAGGCCGGCTCCTACGTCGTCGACATGCACCAGCCCGTCCGCGGCCTCGCGAACGTGCTGCTCGCCGACGGCACCGACATCTCCGACCGCGTGCCCGAGATGTACGACGTCTCGGCCTGGAGCCTCTCGCTGCTCTGGGGCGCCGACGTGATCCCGGTCGGCTCCACGCTCGACCCGATGCCCGCCGTCGAGCTCGAGCCGGTCACCGCGGTCGCTCCGAGCGGCAGCGTCCCCGCGGACGCCGGCTACCTCGCCTTCGAGCCGCGCGGCGTGCTCGAGTACCAGGCGGTGAACGCGCTCCTGGGCGCCGGAGTCGCGCTCGAGCAGTTCGCCGACGGCACGATCGCCCTCCGCGCCGACGCCGACGGCCTCGCCGCCGCGAAGGCCGCCGCCGCCGAGTTCGGCGTCGACTTCACGGCGACCACCGCCGAGCGGATCGAGGACGAGGACGGCACCGCGCTCTCCGCCGTCCGCGTCGCCTACTCCGGCTCGCACGAGGACCGCGACGCGCTGGCCAAGCTCGGCTTCGCCGACGCGGTCGCCGTCACGGCCGAGACGCTCGCCTCGGGCGAGACCGTCCTCACCGACACCGACGTGCTGCTGCTCGGCCGCGCGCTGTCCTTCACCCCGGAGCAGGCCGCGGGCCGCACCGCCGTCGAGGAGTTCCTCGCGGCGGGCGGCGACGTGGTCGGCCGCGGCGGAGCGGGAGCGGCCTTCGCGACCGACTTCGGCCTCGCGACGCTGACCGCGCAGACCGGCACCGGCGGCTCGAACGGCATCGTCTCGGTCGAGACCCCGGCCGACGGGATCCTGGGCGACTTCCCGCAGGACACCGCCTTCGTCTCGCCGGCCCTCTGGTTCGACGGCTTCGACGCATCCGTGACCGTGGAGCAGAGCTACGCCGCCGAGGACACCTTCGTCGCCGGGCACTGGGTCGCCTCCGAGGGCCAGTCCCGGAGCGACGCGGCCGGGCAGGCCTCGGCCGTCTCGTTCGCGACGGAGTCGGGCACCGAGGGCTTCCTCTTCGGCACCTCGCCGGTCTTCCGCAACCACCCGGTCGGCGCGTTCAGCGACGTCGCCCGAGCGCTGCTCGCCGTGGCGCCCGAGGGCGCGGCCGTCGAGCTGCCGGGGACGCCGGAGCCGACCGCGACGCCGACCGCGACGCCGGAGCCGACGGCGACTCCTGAGCCGACCGCGACGCCGGAGCCGACCACGACTCCCGAGCCGACGGCCACGCCCGAGCCGACCGCGACCCCGGAGCCCACCGCGACTCCCGAGCCGACGGTGACCCCGGAGCCCTCCGCCACGCCGGAGCCGACCGCGACCGCCGCTCCGACGGTCGCGCCCACCGCGGCTCCGGAGCCCACCGCCACGGCGACCGCGGCACCCGTCGCGACGCCCGGCACCGGCGGCCTCGCGTCGACCGGCGTCGACACCGGCCCCTGGCTGCTGCTCTCGGGAGGTGCTGTCGTGCTCGGTCTCGGCGCCCTGCTGATCGCCCGCAGCCGCCGCGAGGCCGAGGAGGCGTAGCCTCCGCCCCGGGAGGGCCGGCGAGCACGATCCGCCGGCCCTCCCGCCTCGCTCTCTCCGCACGACCGCAACGCCGCACGACCGCACCTCCGCACCTCCGAACGCCCGCACTTCCGCACCGACGCACCACAGCACCCGCACCACCGAGGAGTCCCGATGCCGCCCCGTACCGCCCGCACCCTCGGGATCGTCCTCGCGGTCCTCGGCCTCGTCGCCGTGATCGTCGCGATCGTCCTCCTCGTCCGCCCGGCCGACGGCGCGGGCGCCCCGACGTCCACCCCGGTCGCCCCCTCCGCCTCGGCCGCCGCCGCCCCGTCGACCGCGCCCACCGAGGCCGCGACGACCGGGCCCGCGGCGGAGACGACCGCCCCCGCCGCAGACGCCCCCTCGGCCGCCTCCCCGACCGAGGGAGTCGTCGCCTCGGCCGCCCCCGAATCCGCCGCCGCCGCCGTCCTCTCCTTCACCGCCTCGCCCGCGACGATCGACTGCGCCGGCGACCGCACCGCCTCCGTCCCGGTCGCGCTCTCCTGGCAGACCGAGGGCGGCGTCGCCGCCCGTCTCGCCGTCGGCACGACCGATGCGCAGTCCGGCGACCCCGTCGACCTCTCCGCGACCGGCTACTCCGCCCTCTCCGTCCCCTGCCGCGACGCCGAGACACTGATCACCCTCGCCGTCGAGTCCCCCGACGGCACCCTCACGCAACGCACCCTCGTCCTGACCACGGACTGACCTCCTCCCCGCCGCGAGATGCCACTTGTGCACGCGACACGCCGTCGAAAGCGTGCACAAGTGGCATCTCGCGGGGACGGCCGGTCGCGCGCGCACGGCAGAATGGAGACGATGACCTCCACCACACCTCCGCTCGGCCTGCTCCTCGACGTCGACGGGCCGATCGCCAGCCCGATCAGCCGCACGATCGCCATCGACTCGATCGCCGACGACCTCGTCACGCTGGCCAACGCCGGCATCCCGCTCGTGTTCAACACGGGGCGCTCCGACGCGTTCCTGCGTGAGCGCGTGCTGCCGTCGCTGCTCGAGCGCGGCGTCTCGGCCGATGCGCGCATCGTCTGCGTCTGCGAGAAGGGCGCCGTCTGGTTCACCGTCGACTACCGCGGCACCTCCGAGCCGATCGTGGACGAGTCGCTCGCGATTCCGGAGGCCGTCGCCCGCGACCTCGAGCGGATGATCCGCGAGGACTACGACGACCTGGTCTTCTTCGACGAGACCAAGCGCGCGATGGTCTCGGCCGAGCAGCTCGTCGATCTCTCCAGCGAGGACTACCTCGAGCGCCAGCTCGTCTTCGACGCCGACGCCCTGCAGATCATGACCGCGGCCGGCCTCGGCGTCGAGCGCCGCGGCATCCGCTACCCGAACGACACCGGCGCCGTCGAGTACCGCATCGACCCGACCGTGATCTCCACCGACATCGAGTCGAACCGCCTCGGCAAGGACCTCGGCGCTCAGCGCGCCGTCGAGCTGCTCGGCGCCACCGGCCCGATCCCGCAGCGCTGGCGCACGGTCGGCGACTCCCGCAGCGACTACGCGATGGCCGACTGGCTGTCCGAGCACGCCTACGACGTCGCCCACGTCGACGTGCGCCCCGCGGAGGGCGTCCCGGACAAGCCGTACCCGATCCTCGTGGTCGACGGCGCGATCAACGACGAGGCCGGCGCCGCCGTGCTGCGCCGCTGGACCGAGCTCGTCGCCGACGAGACCACGCCCGAGGTCGGCGGCGGCATCTCCCTCCACGTCGCGGGCTGATCCGCCAGCCCCTCGTCCGCAGGCCCGCGGCCCGTTAGCGTTCGAGGCATGAGAATCGCAGTCACCGGTGGATCCGGGAAACTCGGCCGCAGCGTCGTCACCCGCCTCCGCGAATCCGGCCACGACGTCTTCGTCCTCGACCGCGCGGGAACCCGCGGCGAGGGCGTCATCAGCATCGACATCACCGACTACGGGCAGGTCGTCGACGCCCTGCAGGCCGTGGGCGACCGCTACGAGGGGATCGACGCGGTCGTGCACCTCGCGGCCGTGCCGGCGCCCGGTATCGTGCCCGACATCGCGACCTTCCAGAACAACATGTCGTCGACGTTCAACGTCTTCCACGCGGCGATCCGCGCGGGCATCCGCAGCATCGTCTACGCGTCCAGCGAGACCGTGCTCGGCCTGCCGTTCGACGTGCCGCCGCCCTACATCCCGGTCGACGAGAAGTACCCGGCCCGCCCGGAGTCGGTCTACTCGCTCACCAAGCACCTCGAGGAGCAGCTCGCGATCGAGCTCTGCCGCTGGCACGAGGACCTCACGATCATCGGCCTGCGCTTCTCCAACGTGATGAACGAGGAGGACTACGCCGAGTTCCCGTCCTTCGACGCCGACGCGACGCTGCGCAAGTGGAACCTCTGGGGCTACATCGACGGCCGCGACGGCGCCCAGGCGGTCGAGAAGGCCCTCGCGCACCGCGAGCCCGGCTTCGACCGCTTCATCATCGCGGCGGCCGACACCGTGATGACCCGCCCGAACGACGAGCTGGTCGCCGAGGTCTTCCCCGGCGTCGAGCTGCGCGGCGAGCTCGGCGTGAACGACACGCTGCTCTCGATCGACCACGCCCGCGAGGTCCTCGGCTACGCCCCCGAGCACTCCTGGCGCGACGCGCAGTAGCCACCACCGCCCGGCACGCGGAAACGCCTCCGGCTCGCGGGGATCCGAGGATCCCGCGAGCCGGAGGCGTTCGTGCGAGCCGGAGGAGCCGGCTCAGGAGCCGAGCGTCAGCTCGGGATGTAGTTGAACTCGTCCGGGTTCGGGCCGGTGCGCTCGTCGCGGTTGAGCGCGGAGATCGCGGTCATCGACTCGTCGTCCAGCTCGAAGTCGAAGAGGGCGAAGTTCTCCTCCACGCGCTTGCGCGTGACCGACTTCGGGAAGACGATGTCGCCGCGCTGGATGTGCCAGCGGAGGACGACCTGCGCGGGGGAGCGGTCGACGCTGCTCGCGATGCGCACGATCGCCTCGTCGTCCAGGACCTTGCCCTGCGCGATCGGCGACCAGGCCTCGGTCGCGATGCCGTGCTCGACGCCGTAGGCGCGGAGCTCGTCCTGCGTGAGGAAGGGGTGCACCTCGATCTGGTTCACAGCCGGGACGATCGTCGCCTCGGCGCGCAGCCGGTTGAGGTGGTTCGTCTGGAAGTTGGAGACGCCGATCGCCTTCGCCTTGCCGCTGCGGTAGATCTCCTCCATGGCCTTCCAGGTCTCCAGGTAGTCTCCGACCTTCGGCAGCGGCCAGTGGATGAGGAAGAGGTCGACGTAGTCGAACTTCAGCTCGGCGAGGGTGTCGTCGATCGCCTGCAGGGCGTCCTCGCGGGCGTGGAAGCCGTTGTTGAGCTTCGAGGTGACGAACACCTCGGAGCGGTCCAGGCCGGAGGCGCGCACGGCCTCGCCGACGCCGGCCTCGTTGCCGTACATCTCGGCGGTGTCGATGTGGCGGTAGCCGACCTCGAGGGCGGCGAGGGTCGCGTCCTTCGTCTCGGCGGGGTCGATCTGGAAGACACCGAAGCCCAGCTGCGGGATCTCGACTCCGTTGTTGAGGGTGATCGTGGGGACAGTGTTCGCGTCCGTGCTCATACTCGAGCGTCCTTTCGTCCGGGGATCGACCGCATCGGAGAGCATGCGGCCGGAGTACAGTCCACGCCCCGCGGCCTCCCAGGTGCAAGGCCTTGCGCGGCTCGCGAACATCGGCGGTCGACCGGCGCCGGTTCCACGACGCCCCGCGCCGTCACCGCGCCGGGGAACGACGAAGGCCCCCGGCACGGATGCCGGGGGCCTTCGAGGGTCGCGTGACTACGCGCGGGACTTGCGGCCGGTGATCGCGCCGTAGATCAGCAGAACGATGATCGCGCCGACGACGGCGAGGATGATGCTGACGAGGTTGAAGCCCATCGGGTCGTCGCGCCCGAAGAGCGCGCCGCCGATGAATCCTCCGAGGAGGGCTCCGACGATGCCGAGGATGATGGTGATGATCCATCCGCCGCCCTGCTTGCCGGGCAGGATGAGCTTTGCGAGTGCGCCGGCGATGAGGCCGAGAACGATCCAACCGATGATGCCCATGATGTGTCTCCTTCGTAGTGTGCTCGACCGGCCGTTCCGGTGCGAGCGTCAACGCCTGTCGTGAAGGCGTCCTTGCAGATGATGTCGATCAGCGGAGTGAGCGCTGCACCTTCGCGCGTGCCTTGTCGGCGACCGCGGTGAAGTGCTTCGCCTCGCGCTTCGAGGTCTTCTTGAGCTTCTTGCGCGTCTTCTTCGTGGCGGGGTCGTTCCACACGCCGAGTGCGAGATGGCGGAGCTCTTCGTAGCGTCCGCGACCGGCGCGGGCGCCGAAGACGTACGCAGCGAGGGCGACGAGCGCCAGCAGGACGAGGCGGGGATTCATGCGGTGACCCTTCCATCGGAGAGAGCACAGGGTCGTGCTCGGCCCCCATTCCACTCTCCTGCGGATGCCGTGACAATTCAGGGCCGGACCGTTGACAACGGCGTCGCCGATCTGCTTGCGCCCGCGCGTTGTAGCAGAGGTCCGCGCGGTCGGAGGAGCGTCAGTGCACCGGAGCGTCCGCGAACCGGTCGTGCAGATACGGTCCGTAGCCGCCGTCCACGCGGTTGCGGCGGCGTCCGGAGGTGGTCACCTCGCCGCGGTCGGTCGCCCCGACCCGCGCGCCCGCGGCGTGCAGGCGCTCCACCAGCAGGACGTCCTCGTGCAGCGGCTCGCCGCCGAAGCCGCCGGCGGCCAGGTACGCGCTCGCGCGGACCCCGAGGTTCGCGCCGTGGATGCTGCCGACCGACTCCTCTTGCTCGCGCGTGCGCCGCCAGCGCCGGTACATCTCCGGCGACAGGTCGGTGGGGTCGGGCCGGACGGTGCCGACCAGCGCGTCGTGGTGGCGGGCGTGCTCGACGTGCTCGAGCAGCCACTCCTCCGGCACGACGGTGTCGGCGTCGGTGTTCGCGAGCCAGACCCGGTCGTCCGGCACGGAGACGGTGCCGAGGGCGTGCGCGATGCCGGCCGCCCGCGCGGCGCCGACCCCGCAGCGCTCGAGCTCGAGCACCTCGGCGCCGGCGGCCCGGGCGCGCTCGACGGTCGCGTCCGTGCAGCCGTCGGCCGCGACGATCAGCCGGACCACGACCGGCGGATGCGCCAGGGCGAGGTGCTCGGCGCTGCGCAGCACGGACGCGACGGCGGCGCCGATCCGCTCCTCCTCGTCGTGGGCCGGCACGACGATCAGCACCTGCTCGATCCGGGTCACAGCAGCCCCGTCCGCCGGGCGACCGAGCGGCCGTCGCGCGAGTGCACCTCGAGGAGCAGGTCCTCCTCCTCGTGCCGGGCGATCCGCCGCAGCCCGAGACCGGCGACGGCGCTCTGCACGGCGTCGCCGTCGAGCTCGAGGCCGTCGATCGGGTGCCGCCAGTGCACGGTGACCAGCTCGCCCGAGGCGGAGAGGCGGTCGCGCACCCCGCGGAGCGTCCGCTCGAGCGTCTCGCGGCCGAGGTAGTAGCCGACCTCGGAGAGCACGATCAGGTCGAACGGGCCCTCCGGCACTCCGCGGGTGATGTCGTGGTGCTCGACCCGCACGTGCTCGAGCGGCGCGAGGCGGCGGGCGGCCCGCTCCACGGCGGCGGCCGAGACGTCCAGGGCGAGCAGGTGCTCGGCCCGCGCGGCGAGGGCCTCGGCGAGCACGCCGATCGAGGAGCCGATCTCGAGGACGGAGTCGTAGCGCCGCTCGGGCAGGCTGGCGAGGGTGAGGGCGCGCTTGCGCTCCTCGTACCAGCGGCTCGTGTACCCCCAGGGGTCCTCGTGCCGCTCGTACAGCTCGTCGAAGTAGCTCATCCCCGTGTCCTCGTCGTCGGGGCCGCGCCCGCTCGTGCCTCCGAGCCTAGGCAGGATCGCGGCTTCTCTCCGCCACTTGTCGGTCGGATCGCCGTGCGCTAGCCCCGGGGTCGCCATCAGCGGACCCGGATCAGGCGGTCGTCGCCGGCGAACGCGCGGACGAAGCGCGGGTGCAGGACGGGGGCGGTGCCGGCCGGCCCGGGCGCGGTCTGGCTCGGGTAGCGCTCGCGGGCGCGTGCCTTGCGCGCCCGCAGATCGTCGTCGGCCTCGACGCGCACGAGGGCGGACCACGGCACCTCGGCGTCGTCGGGCGCGGCCCAGTGCCAGAGCCAGATCGGCGCGGCGAGCAGCGGGTGGCCGAGGGCGTCGGCGGCCTCGGTGCAGACCTCGCCGACCACGCGGTGGTCGCGGTGGCCGTCGCCGGTCCAGGTGGAGAGCAGGAGGACCCGGCCGGACTCGGCGCCGGCGCGCGCGAGGACGTCCGCGAGGATCCGGTCGCGGTGCTCGGGCGTGCCCGAGTCGGGGACGTCGAGGAAGGCGAGGCCGATGCCGGCGCCGAGCTCGTCGAGCGCCGCGCGGGCCTCGGCGCGCCGCTCGGCGACGAGGGCGGCCGCGGCCCCGGGGGAGGAGGCGCCGTGGGCCGCACCGCCGTCCGTCACGATCACGACGTCCACGGGGACGCCGAGGCGGCGGGCGAGGGCGATCGTGCCGCCGCAGCCCAGCGTCTCGTCGTCGGCGTGGGCGACCACGACGAGCACGCGGTCGACGGAGAGGAGCGCGTCCGCGGACAGCACCGGGAGCCGATCGAGCCGGCCGTCCTCGCGCCAGTGCTCCACGGGCGTGCCCTCGAGGTGCCCGTCGAAGGCGATGACCCGGCTCACCACTCCTCCGCCTCCCCGCTGGCGAGGACCGCGCGGCCGAGGGCCGCGTCGTCGCGCTCGGCGTGGTGCTGGCGGACGTAGAGAGCGAGGTCGGCGACCCGCTTGGCGTGCTCCGCGTCGAGGGCGAGCGGAGTGGGCCCGAGGGCGCGGCCGGCGCGCAGCAGGACCTCCTCCACGGCGCTCGCGACGGTGCCGCGGACCCGCTTGGCCAGCAGCGAGCCGCGGCTCCCCTCGGCCTCGCCGGCGTCGATCAGCGCCGATGCCTCGTCGAGCGCGCGCCGGCCGGCGGAGAGAGCGGTGTCCACCGCGCCGAGGTGCGCGAGCAGGTGCGGATCCTCGCGGCGGGCGGCCGCTCGGGCCAGCGCCGCGGCGACGCCCCGGGCACCGCCGAGCCAGCAGGCGGCCACGCCGATGCCGCCCCAGGCGAAGCCGGGCCTCGAGAGGTACCAGCCGGGGGCGCCGACCTCCTGAGCCCGGGCGCCGGAGAAGCGCACCGGTCCGCTGGGGATCTCGGACAGGCCGCGCGCGTGCCAGGCGTTCTGCTCCGGGGTCGCGGCACCGTCTCCGAGACGGACGGCGAAGAGCCGGCGCTCACCCTCGCCGACGTGCGCCGTGATCAGGGCCGCGTCGAGGCGCCCGGCCAGCGAGCACCAGGGCTTCACGCCGTCCAGCCGCCAGGCGTCGCCGTCGGGAGTCGCGATGAGCGGCTCGTCGCCGCCCTCCGCCGCGAAGACGCCCCAGACCGCGTCGTCGTCCACTCCGGCGTCCCGGGCGCTCAGCCCCGCCTCGCCGAGGATCGCGAGCGCGTCGAGATGCGGCTCGATCGCCCGGGCGACGCCGAGGTCGTGCCGGGCGAGGCGCTCGAGCAGCGCATGCAGCTCGGCGGTGCGGCCGGTGCCGGGCCGAGGCGGGTCCGCGGAGAGGGTGCGGGCGAGCGCCAGGGCGCCGTCGACGTCAGCAGGGAGGGAGGGAGGGGCGAGCTGTTCCATCTCCCGCGACGCTACGCGGTCGGCTCCGGGCCCGCGCCCGATTGTCCCCCGGTCGGGGCGGTGCTAGCGCCGCGCATGTCGAGGGCGGTGATGCGGCGCAGCAGGACGGCGAAGAGCTCGACGTCCCCCGCCTCCCAGCGGCGCAGCTCCTCGTGCATCAGCGCCTGGCGCGAGCTGCGGATCGCCCGCATCCGCTCGGCGGTCTCCGGCGGCACGGAGAGGATCGTCGCGCGTCCGTCGTCGGGGTCGGGGGAGCGCTGGAGGAGACCGAGGCGGTCCAGCGCCGAGATCTGCCGGCTGATCGAGGACTTGTCCGTCTCGAGCAGCTCGGCCAGGGCGCCCGAGTGCATCGGGCCGCGCCGCTCGAGGGTGGCGAGCGTCCGGTAGCCCGCGGTGCTGAGCTCGGGGTGGAGTCGTTCGGCGGCCGAGCGCATCGCGTCGCGCACCCGGTTGAAGAGGGTGCTCAGCTCGCCCTCGACGGCGGCGATCGCGGTGTCGGTCGTGCCGTCGGCGTCCGCGTCGGCGCCGTCGTGCGCGCCGGGTTCGGGGTCGGAGGCGGAGGGCGAGCCGGTCATCCCTCCAGCATCCCGTGTCGGGCCGACTTGCGCACGGGCCCGTCGACGTCGTACGCTTCCCGAAGCCAAAGACCGCCGGTTTCCGGTGTGCGCACGAGCAGGGCCCAGGCCCCGCGGATCGCCGCCGGACGAAGGATTCGCGAAGCGAATGGCCCGCGCAGGTGTGCAAGAGACCAGTTCCGCGTTCATCGCGATCCCCAGGCTCCCGCGCTCCTGCGCCGGAGCCTTTTTCTTTGCGTGCCTTCGGGCTACCGGCACGAGAATTCACAGGAGTACCCATGGCGAACAAGGAAGCCTCGGTCGCCGAACTCACGGAGAAGTTCCAGAGTTCGACCGCCGTTCTGCTGACCGAGTACCGCGGTCTCACTGTTGCTCAGCTCAAGACGCTGCGCAAGGACATCAGTGAGCACGCGACCTACGCCGTGGTGAAGAACACGCTGACCAAGATCGCGGCGAACAACGCCGGGATCTCGTCCTTCGACGCCGAGCTCGCTGGCCCTTCGGCCATCGCGTTCGTGCACGGCGACCCCGTCGCCGTCGCGAAGTCGCTGCGTGCCTTCGCCAAGGCAAACCCTCTCCTCGTGGTCAAGGGCGGTTACTTCGACGGTAACCCGCTGACCGCTGAAGAGGTGGGCAAGCTCGCCGACCTCGAGTCCCGTGAAGTGCTGCTCGGCAAGCTCGCCGGCGCCTTCAAGGCCTCGCTCTTCGGTGCCGCTTACCTGTTCCAGGCCCCGCTGTCCAAGGCCGTTCGCACGGTCGAGGCACTGCGCGAGAAGCAGGAGTCCGCGAGCTGACGTCTCCCTCCGGGAGGCAGCGTGCACGCGGTTCGTAGACAAGAAACAACAAGGAGAAAAATCATGGCAAAGCTCACGCAGGACGAGCTCATCGAGGCCTTCAAGGAGCTCACGCTCATCGAGCTCTCTGAGTTCGTGAAGAAGTTCGAAGAGGTCTTCGAGGTCACCGCCGCCGCGCCCGTCGCGGCTGCCGGCGTCGCCGGCCCGGCCGCCCCGGCCGAAGAGGTCGAGGAGCAGACCGAGTTCGACGTCGTGCTCGAGGCCGCCGGCGAGAAGAAGATCCAGGTCATCAAGGAGGTCCGCGCGCTCACGAGCCTCGGCCTCGGCGAGGCGAAGGCTGTCGTCGACGGCGCCCCCAAGGCTGTCCTCGAGGCCGTCAACAAGGAGACCGCCGAGAAGGCCAAGGCCCAGCTCGAGGCCGCCGGCGCGACCGTCACCGTCAAGTAATCCCCTCGCACCCGCTTCGGGTGCACGGATCCGCCTCCGGGCGGGTCCACCGGCGCAGGGCGTCGTCTCCTCGGAGGCGGCGCCCTGCGTCGTTCCCGCTGCGCCGTCGTTCCCGCTGCGCCGCCCCGACCGGGGGTGCCCTGCCTTCCCGGTGTCGCGGGACGCAGCCTCTAGAATCGGCGGGTGACTGCAATCGACCCGCTCGCCGGCCTGCCGGCGCGCGACGTGCCGCCCAGCGAGGTCTCGCTGAGCGAGCTGCTGAGCGACTTCGTCTCGGTGACGCACCGGATCACCCGGCTCGCCGCGCAGGCCACCGACAACCAGGAGTCCCAGGCGGTCTGGCGCACCCTCTCGGTGCTGCTGTCGATGGGGCCGATGCGCCTGGGCGAACTGGCGACGCAGAGCCGCGTCTCGCAGCCCACGATGACCAAGATCGTGAAGAACCTCGTCGAGACCGGCTGGCTCGACCGCATCGCCGATCCGGCCGACGCCCGGGCCTGGCAGATCCGCCTGGCCCCCGACGGCGCCGCGGCGCTCAGCGCGTGGCGCACCCAGCTGGGCGACGCCCTCACGCCGATCTTCGCCGACCTCCGCCCCGAGGACCGCCGCGTCCTCGAGCGCGCCGTCGAGATCATGCACGAGCGCCTCGTCGTCGCCCCGCGCGACTGAGTTCGCCGCGCCCTCCTGCGCACGCATGCTGGTCGAGTAGCCGGGAGGGGCGCATCGAGAGCCACCTCCGTCAGCGACTCGTGCAGGATGAGCGCGTGCAGATGCGACTCGAACTCGTCCCAGTGCCCGTCTCCGACGTCGACCGTGCGCTGACGTTCTACGCCGACGTCGTCGGCTTCCACGTGGACCACGACGTCCGGCCCTCGCCGTCGATGCGGATCGTCCAGCTGACGCCGCCCGGCTCCGCTTGCTCGATCGTGATCGGCACCGGGATGGGGCCCGGGCCGGAGGACGGCGTCGTCCGCGGGCTGCACCTCGTCGTCGACGACATCGTCGCCGCACGCGCCGAGCTGGTCGGGCGCGGGCTCGAGCTCTCGGACGTGCAGGACATGGGCGGCGTGAAGTACGCCCACTTCGCCGACCCCGACGGCAACACCTGGTCGCTCCAGGAGATCGGCTCCCGCACCCCGCCGGCGTGAGCGGCGGGGTTCCCTCCCATGCTGGTCGAGCAGCCCCGGAGGGGCGTATCGAGACCCACGATCATCAGCAGTCAGTGTTGCCGGTGGTGGATCTCGACACGCCCGCTGCGCGGGCTGCTCGATCAGCAGGGGGCGAGCGCGGCCGCCTCGGCTCAGTCCTCGGGCCAGCGGACGCGGGCGCCCGAGTCCGGGTGCTTGCGGAGCCAGGCCGCGATGAAGGGGCAGCGGGGGACGACCGTGCCGCCGGCGTCCGTCACCGCGAGGACCGCGGCGCGGGCGAGGACGCTGCCGAGGCCGTGCCCCTCCCACGCGTCGTCGACGACGGTGTGCGTCAGCACCACCTCGTCGCCGCGGCGGGCGTAGGCCGCGAAGCCCGCGACCTCGCCGCCGACGGAGATCTCGAAGCGCGAGCGCTCGGGGGCGTCGCGGACGACGGGGGAGGGGGCGGCGGAGTCGCTCATGCTCCGATTCTCGCTCCCCGCGGCGCCGACGTGCTGGTGCGGATGACGAGGGAGGCGGGGATGGTCGTGTGCCGGGCGGGCGGCGGCGCCTCGCCCCGGCCGAGCGCCGCCAGCGCCTCCAGCACCAGCGCGACCGCGAGCTCGCCCTGCTGCCGCGGATCCTGCCGGATCGAGCTCAGGCCGAACAGCTCGGCGAGCGGGTGGTCGTCGATCCCGATGATCGAGACGTCCTCCGGCACCGACAGCCCGAGCTCACGGGCGGCGAGGATGATCCCGATCGCGATCTCGTCGGACGCGGCGAAGATCGCGGTCGGCCGGGTCCGAGGGTCGCCGAGCACCTGGCGCCCGGCGCGGTGCCCGCCCGGGATGTCGAACCGGGTCGGCACGAAGTGGCCGGGCCCCTGCTCGAGTCCGGCCGCGGCGAGGGCCTGGCGGAACCCCTCGTGCCGCTTCGTGTGCACGTGGAAGTCCATCTCCTCCTCCGTGAGCCCGCCGATGTGCACGACTCGCTCGTGCCCGAGCGAGAGCAGGTGCTCGGTGGCGAGGCGGGCCGCGGCGACGTCGTCGATGCTGAAGGTGGGGATGCCGGGCAGGGAGCCGCCGATCCCGACGATCGGCTTGCCCAGCGCGAGCAGCGCCTCCGTCTCGTCCGGGGAGATCTCGAGGGTCACCGCGACGATCGCGTCGACGCGCTTGCGGACGAGGTAGTACTCGAAGACGCTCCGGCGCGCGTCGTGGTGCTTGTCGATGTTGTAGAGGAGCACGTCGTAGCCGGCGGCGAGCAGGGCGTGCTCGATGCCCTCGATGATGCCGCCGAAGAACCACTGGTTGATCACCGGGATGATCACCGCGACGTTGTTGCTGCGACCGGTGACGAGGCTCGAGGCGTTCGCCGAGACGACGTAGCCGAGGCTGGACGCGGCGCGCTCGACCCGCTGCTTCGTCCCCGCGGAGACGTAGCCGCGGCCGCTGAGAGCGCGCGACACGGTCGCCTTCGACACTCCGGCGAGCTCGGCGACCTCTTCGATGCCTGGCACGGCGTTCCTCCCGGTCCGTCCGGCGTCGATGCTGGAAACGGTTCCAGAAAGTTATACCCCGGGCGCGACGCGACCGGGAGCGTCGAGATCGATCTCCCGCGGCGGGCGGCCCGGTTTCCCGCGGTTCGTCGCCGGATCGTTATCTCAGAGAGCGCTCTATCGGCGCCGTTGTGCTTTCATCGAACTTGTGGAAAGGTTTCCCTCCGTGGAGGCCCGAGCCCACACGAACCCGGTGTTCCGCTCGGAGAGTCTTCGCACGGAACCACCAACAGCATCCGAGTCGTCGCAGCACCTGCTTCGAGTCGCCTCAGCCCGCCGGCGCGCCGGACGGCACCGGCCCTCGGCTGAACCACCACTCAATGAGGAGGAACCATGCGGTCATCCCTGCACCGCCGTATCACCCTTCCCGTCGCCGTTCTCGCAGCGGCCGGGATCGCCCTCGCCGGCTGCTCGAGCAGCAGCGACCCGAACGACCCCAACGCCGGCGGCGGCAGCTCCGCCGGCACTGTCGGCACCGCCGACGGCGTCGTCAACGTCTACGGCACCATCAACGGCGACGAGGCCACCCTTCTCGAGCAGTCCTGGGCGGACTGGGAGGAGGAGTCCGGCATCGACATCAAGTACACCGGCGACAAGGAGTTCGAGAAGCAGATCGGCATCAAGGTCCAGGGTGGCGACACCCCCGACCTCGCGATCTTCCCGCAGCCCGGTCTGCTCGCCGACACCGTCGCCTCCGGCAAGGTCCAGGAGCTGCCCGAGGGCGCCCTGACCGAGGTCCAGAACAACTGGTCCGAGGACTGGCAGAAGTACGGCCAGGTCGACGGCACGCAGTACGGCGCGCCTCTGATGGCGTCCGTCAAGGGCTACATCTGGTACTCGCCGGCGAAGTTCGCCGAGTGGGGCGTCTCCGTTCCCACCACCTGGGACGAGATGGAGGCGCTGGGCAAGACCATCGCCGAGAAGACCGGCGGACCGTCCTGGTGCGCGGGCTTCAACTCCGGTGAGGCGTCCGGCTGGCCGGGCACCGACTGGATCGAGGACGCCGTCCTCCGCGAGGCCGGCCCCGACGTCTACGACTCCTGGGTCGCGGGCGACACCCCGTTCACCGACCCCGAGATCAAGGCGGCGTTCGACTCCGTCGGCTCGATCCTCCTCGACCCGACCCTGGTCAACGCCGGCTACGGCGACGTCTCCTCGATCAACTCGACCGCTTTCGGCGACGTCGCGCAGAACATCGCGAACGGCACCTGCGCCCTGACCCACCAGGCCTCGTTCTTCGAGGGCTTCCTGATCTCGGCCGGCGCCAACGTGGCCGAGGACGGCGACGTCTGGGCCTTCCTCACCCCGCCGACCAACGCCGACGACCCCCAGGCCGTCACCGGTGGTGGCGAGATGGTCGCCGCGTTCTCGAACGACGAGGACACCGCGAAGGTCCAGGAGTACCTGGCCAGCGCCGACTGGGCCAACAGCCGCGTCAAGCTCGGCGGAGTCATCTCGGCCAACACGGGCCTCGACGCCGAGAACGCCGGCAGCGACATCCTGAAGGACTCCATCGGCATCCTCCAGGACCCGGACACCACGTTCCGCTTCGACGGCTCGGACCTCATGCCGAAGTCCGTCGGCGCCGACAGCTTCTGGAAGGGCATGGTCGACTGGATCGACGGCTCGAGCACCGATCAGGTCCTCGAGGAGATCCAGGCCGGCTACACCTCCTAGCAGTCGGGTGGAGGGCCGCCGCTTCTCGGAGCGGCGGCCCTCGACCGATGCCCGTCCGGCCCGATCGCACCCGCGGTCCGGCCGGACCGGGCCTCACCAGAGTTCAGAGTCGCACTCGAAAGGGCGTCCATGTCCGGCTTCTTCCAGTGGCTGGCGAGCATCCCCCCGCTCGCGCAGATCCCCATCATCCTTCTGGCGTTCGCGGCGGTCGTCGCGATCATCCTCTTCTTCGTCGAGATCGCCCCGCGGCGCGGCACCGGCTACACGGTCCTCCGTCTCGCCGTGACCGTCGTCCTGCCGGTCGTGCTCCTGCTCGCGTTCGGCCTGTACAACTCGGTCATGTGGGTCGCGGTCGTCGCGGCCGTCCTCGGCGGCATCCTCTTCCTGCTCGACTTCCGGTCCCGCAAAGGCGCGGGCTACGGACTGCAGCTGATCGCGTTCATGGCCCCGGCCGCCTTCTTCATCCTGATCGGCCTGATCTACCCGACGATCACGACCGCGCTGAACGCCTTCATGAAGAACGACGGCTCCGGATTCGCCGGCCTCGACAACTTCATCTGGGTCTTCACCAGCCCCGACGGCGTGACCGCCTTCCTCAACACCGTGGTCTGGGTGCTCCTCGCTCCGATCACCGCCACCGCGATCGGCCTCGCCTACGCGGTCTTCATCGACAAGAGCCGCGGCGAGAAGTTCTTCAAGCTGCTGGTCTTCATGCCGATGGCGATCTCGTTCGTCGGCGCCTCGATCATCTTCAAGTTCTTCTACGACACCCGCCAGGGCGAGCAGATCGGTGTCCTCAACGGCATCCTCACCGCGTTCGGCGGCGCTCCCGTCGACTGGCTGGGCCTCGAGCCGTGGAACACGCTGTTCCTGGTCGTCGTGCTGATCTGGACGCAGGCCGGCTTCGCGATGACGGTCCTCTCGGCCGCCATCAAGGGCGTGCCCTCCGAGCAGCTGGAGGCGGCGTCACTCGACGGCACCAACGCCTGGCAGTCGTTCTGGAACGTCGTCGTCCCCGGCATCCGCTCCTCGATCGTCGTCGTGCTGACCACGATCTCGATCGCCTCGCTGAAGGTCTTCGACATCGTCTCGGCGATGACCGGCGGCCGCTCCGACACCACCGTCCTCGCCTTCGAGATGGTCCGCCAGTTCCAGCTCGGCGCCCGCAGCGGCTACAGCGCGGCCCTCGCGGTCATCCTGTTCCTGCTCGTGCTCCCGATCGTCGTCTACAACGCCCGCCAGCTCGCCAAGCAGAGGGAGATCCGATGAGCGTCACGCCCACTCCGATCCAGGTTCCGGTCGACCGCAGCACCGAGCGCTCGCTCGCCCGCGGCGAGTCGAAGATCGAGGCGGCCAGCGGCAAGGTCCGCAAGGCGACCACCTCGCGCGGAGCGACCCTCGCGGCCGCGATCATCGCGGCGATCTGGACCATCCCGACCCTCGGGCTGTTCATCTCGTCGTTCCGCCCCGCGAACGACATCAAGACGACCGGCTGGTGGACGATCTTCGCCAACCCCGGCTTCACCCTCGACAACTACGCGAACGCGCTGAACTCGGGCGACAGCCTGACGCTGGGCAAGGCGTTCGTGAACTCGCTGGTCATCACGCTGCCGGCAGCGCTGATCCCGATCACGATCGCCAGCCTCGCGGCCTACGCGTTTGCCTGGATCGACTTCAAGGGCCGGAACACGCTGTTCGTGCTCGTGTTCTCGCTGCAGATCGTGCCGATCCAGATGGCCCTCGTCCCGCTGCTGCAGCTGTTCTCGGACGGCCTGCGCATCGGCAACCTCTACATCCTGCCCGGGCTCGGGGTGAACGGGTTGGACGGCTCGTACGCGAAGGTGTGGATCGCGCACACGATCTTCGCGCTCCCGCTGGCGATCTTCATGCTGCACAACTTCATCTCGGAGATCCCCGGCGAGGTCATCGAGGCGGCGCGCGTGGACGGAGCCGGCCACGGCCAGATCTTCTTCCGCATCGTGCTGCCGCTGTCGGTGCCGGCGATCGCCTCGTTCGGCATCTTCCAGTTCCTGTGGGTCTGGAACGACCTGCTGGTCGCGACGGTCTTCACCTCCGGGCAGGGGCTCCCGATCACGAAGGCGCTGCAGGACCTGTCGGGCTCGTACGGCCAGTCGTGGGAGCTCCTCACGGCCGGCGCGTTCATCTCGATCATCGTCCCGCTGATCGTGTTCTTCGCCCTCCAGCGCTTCTTCGTCCGCGGCCTCCTGGCCGGCGCGACCAAGGGCTGACGCTCGCACCGGAGGCCCGGGTCCTGCTCACGCAGGGCCCGGGCCTTCCTTCGTCCGCGTGGGTCTCGATACGCCGCCGATGGCGGCTACTCGACCAGCATGATCGCGCCGGCCAGGCGGTGGACCGACCGGCGGCCTGCGGACGTGGTCCCCTCCATGCTGGTCGAGCAGCCGCGGGCCGCGGCGTATCGAGACTCGGTGAGTCGAGTCCGCGAACGCGGCCCGACATGGTCGGCAGGGTCGCCGCCGAGCGCCCGCCGCTGAGCACATCTTCGCCGTGGGCGGAAGCCGCGGGCGGTGTCGGCGGGCGGGGTTATGGTCGAGCGATGAGCAGGATGGGTGACGTCGCGAGCGGCGGCGGGATGCGCGCGGGCGCGGTGCGCGGGAAGATCTCCAGCAGCGACCCCGACGCCCAGCGGCGCAAGAACTCCGACGCCCCGAGGATCGACCACCTCTTCTCCCGGATCGCCTCGCTCTTCCGCGCTCACCGCACCAAGCTGATGCTCACCGTCGCCCTGGTGCTCGTCGGCGCCGCGCTCACCGTCGTCCCGCCGCTGCTCACCCAGCTCGCCTTCGACCGCGGGCTGTTCCCCGAGAGCGGCCGTCCGAACTTCCCCGTCCTGCTCGAGCTCGTCGGCGTGATGGTGCTGATCTGGGTGGTCTCCGCCGTGCTCGGCGTCTGGCAGACCTTCCTCACCGCGACCGTCGGCAACAGCGTGATGGGCGAGCTGCGGATCCGGCTGTTCCGCCACCTCCAGGCGATGGAGCTGGGCTTCTTCACCCGCACCCGCACCGGCGTGATCCAGTCGCGCCTCGCGAACGACGTCGGCGGCGTGGCCAGCGTGCTCACCAACACCGTCTCGAGCGTGCTCGGCAACACCGTCACCGTGATCGCGGCGGTCGTCGCGATGCTCCTGCTGTCCTGGCAGATGACGATCGTCGCCGTGGTGCTCACCCCGGTCCTGGTCATCGCCCAGCGCCGGGTCGGCCAGGTCCGCGCCCGGATCGCCACGAAGACGCAGGAGTCGCTGTCCGAGATGACGGCGATCACGCAGGAGACGCTGAGCGTCTCGGGCATCCTGCTCGCCAAGAGCTTCGGCCGCCAGGAGTCGGAGGTCACCCGCTACGCGGACGAGAACGGCCGGCAGATCGAGCTCCAGGTCCGCCAGCAGATGTCCGGGCAGTGGTTCTTCGCGACCGTGCAGATCTTCCTCTCGGTGATCCCCGTGGTCGTCTACCTCGTCGCCGCCTGGCTGATCCTCGGCGGGACGACCGTCACCGCCGGCACCGTCGTCGCCTTCACCACCGTGCAGGCGCGGCTGATGTGGCCGCTGCTGGGCCTGATGCGCGTCGCGCTCGACCTGCAGACCGCCGGCGCGCTCTTCGCCCGCATCTTCGAGTACCTCGACCTGAAGCCCGCGATCGCCGACCGTGCGGGCGCCCGCGACGTCGACGGCGAGCTCGGCCGGGTCGAGCTCGACGAGGTCGTCTTCCGCTACCCCGACCAGACCGACGACGTCCGGCCGACCCTCGACCGCGTCTCGGTCTCGATCGAGCCCGGCCAGTTCGTCGCCTTCGTGGGGCCCTCCGGTGCGGGCAAGACGACCATCTCGTACCTCGTGCCCCGGCTCTACGACGTCACCGAAGGGTCGGTCCGCTTCGCCGGCGCGGACGTCCGCGAGCTGCGGCAGGAGTCGCTGGTCTCGCACATCGGCATCGTCAGCCAGGAGACGTACCTCTTCCACGCGACGATCGCCGACAACCTCCGCTACGCGCGCCCCGGAGCGACGCAGGAGGAACTGGAGGCGGCCGCGCGGTCCGCGAACATCCACGACACGATCGCGTCCTTCCCCGACGGCTACGACACCCTCGTCGGCGAGCGCGGCTATCGGCTCTCCGGCGGCGAGAAGCAGCGCCTCGCGATCGCGCGGGTGCTGCTGAAGGACCCGGCCGTGCTCATCCTCGACGAGGCGACGAGCGCGCTGGACACCGTCTCGGAGCGGATCGTGCAGACCGCCCTCGACGACGCCGCCCGCGGCCGCACCACCATCGCGATCGCGCACCGCCTCTCGACGGTCGTCTCGGCCGACGTCATCCACGTCGTCGACGGCGGCCGCATCGTCGAGTCCGGCACCCACCTCGAGCTGCTCGAGCGCCGCGGTCTCTACGCCTCCCTCTACGCCCAGCAGGTCGAGACTGCCCTCAGCTCCTGACGCGCGTCGGCGGCGGCGCGGGGGTGTCCGTGTGTCAGGCGCAGTCGACGACGAAGCGCATCAGGCTGGTCGCGTCGTCCGTCTCGAACAGCTCGTCGAGGGCGCGGTTGAATTCGAGGCGGCGGCTGTAGGGGATGTTGACGGCGTCGATGCCGGCGCTCATCAGCACTCCCGTCATCATCAGGCGGGCGGTGCGCTTGTTGCCGTCGAAGTAGAACTGGCTCCGTGTCGCGGCTGCGAAGTAGGCCACGGCCCGCTCCCTCGGGTCGGGCAGCGTCTCGAGGAAGCGGACGAGCGAGTCGAAGCGCTCGATCAGTGCCTCGCCGCCGGTCCCGTGCTCGACACCGGCGACGAAGCCGCCGTTCGCGAGTCGCACGCTGCCGCCGCCGGAGACGGTTCCCTCGCCGCGGAAGTGGCCGGACTCGATCGCCTCCTTCGCCGCGACCGTGCGGTGAAGGGTGTCCGACACGTCCTTGCGGAGGGCGAAGGCGCTCCGGCCGACCAGCTGGTCCAGATCGCTGTACGCCTGACTCAACGCCAGGACCTGCTCCTCGTCGGCCAGCGGCTTGCCGCCGACGGTCACGCCCTCGAGGAGGGTCCGCACCTCGGGGAGGGTGAAGGTGTTGCCCTCGAGTGCCGCGGCGTTCCAGACGAGGTCGGGCAGCGAGGCGCGGAAGCGGAACCGGGCGCGCTCGGAGGTGGTCGCCACGAGGCGGTTCCACTCGATCGTCGACGCGGTCCAGGTGATGCCGGTCCGCTCGCGCAGGAGGGTGCTGTCCGCGGCGGGGAGTGAGCGGTCCGCCGGTCCTTCGGTCCGTCCGCCGGTCGGGCGACGCCGGTAGCCGGGTCCGGGTCGCTGCTCGTCGGTCACGACCACTCCCGTCCCAGCTCCGAGGCGATCGCCGCCAGGTCACCGCCGAGGCCGATGCCGTCGAGCACCGCCTGCAGCGGGGACACCAGAACGACTCCCTCGACGTCGACCGCGCCCTGGAACAGGGGCGCGGGCGCGGGGACCACGAGGACGTCGGCGTGCTCGGTGGTCGTCGGCGTCAGAGTGTCGGCGAGCAGCTGTGAGACCCGGCGCGGGTCCGTGGTCCACAGCACCGAGACCCCCTGCAGGTCGTACCCCATCGCATCGAAGGCGGCCGCTCCGGAGAGCGCCCACGGCTCCTCGGAGGCGTGCCCCGCGGAGGCGAGGCGGTCGATGCTCCAGCGCGGGCCTGCGAGGGCGACGGCACCCGGCCGGTGCTGCGGTGCGGACGCTCGACCGGCCTCGCCGAGGAGGAGCGCCGTCTCCCCGCGCGAGTACCGGGTGAGCCGAGCGGTCCAGGCCGCGATCTCCTCGTCGCCAGGGGCCACCGAGAGGTCTCCGAGCATCGCGCGCGCGGCCGACGCCGCGTGCGGATCGGAGAGGGGCCGGACCGACAGATCGAGATCGAGGCCCGCCGCGAGCAGGAGCTCCCGCAGGTCGTCGAGGCGCGGGTCGGTCTGCCCCGAGAGGATCCGGTAGCCGGTGGCGCGCGAGAGACCCGCACGGGAGGCGAGGAGATCGACGGAGTAGCCGAGCTCCTTCTGCGCCGTCTCCAGCTCGCCGAGTCTCATGTTTGAGACACTACTCTGTTCTGTCTCAATAGTGAGACAGTCCGAGTCGGAGGTTCCAGGTCAGGCGGCCGGGCGGTCGGCGAGCATCTGCTCCATCAGGGAGATCTCGGCCTCCTGGGCCTGCACGACCGAGGAGGCGAAGTCGGTGGCGACCGTGGCGCGGCTGCGGGCGAGCAGCGCCTCGGCCATGTCGATCGCGCCGCGGTGGTGGGCGATCATCAGCTCCAGGAACCGGCGGTCGAAGTCGCGGCCGGTCAGCGTGCCGAGCTCGGTGATCTGCTCGGGCGTCGCGAGGCCTGGCATGCTCTCGGGGACGACGTCCTCCTCCGTGGACATGCCCATCGACGAGTGCTCGTCGGCCGCGCCCGCGAGGGTGGGCCGGCCCATCCACGTCATCGACGGCTCGGGAGCGGCCTGCGGCAGGCCCCAGGAGTTCAGCCAGCCGAACAGCTGGCCGGCCTGCTGCTGCTGGGTGAGCAGGATGTCCTTCGAGACGGTGAGGACCTCGTCGTCGGTGCTGCGGTCGCGCGCGATCATCGCGAGCTCGGCGCCCTGGAGGTGGTGCACCTGCATGTCGCGGGCGAAGCCGGCCTCCGCGCTCGTCGTCGACGGCGTGGCCGTGGAGGAGAACGGGGCGAGGGCGCCGAAGAGGTAGCCGCCCGCGGCGCCCAGGAGCAGGGCGACGGCGGCGACGGCCGCGACGAGGAGGCGGCCCCTACTGCTTGCCGGGCGCATCGATGCCTCCGGTGCACGGGGCACCGGGCTCGGGCGCGGTCGAGGCCTGCCAGAAGCGCTCGACGAACGCGTCGATGCGCGGGTCCTCCGGGGAGTCGATGGCGACCTGGGCGTCCCAGGCGCTCAGCACGATCGGCGACTCGAGTCCCTCGTAGGGCGAGACGACCGCGTAGGTGTCGGGCATCGCGGCGATGAGGGCGTCGACCTCGCTCTGAGGGAGGGACGGGTCGTAGGTCGCCCAGACGGCGCCGTGCTCGAGGTCGTGCACGGCGTTCTCGTTCGGGACGGGCTCGCTGTAGACACCGCAGTTCATCCAGACCGCGTTGTGCGGGCCGCCCGCCGGGGGAGTCTGCTCGTACTCGACCGCACCGGCGACGTGGGTCGCGTCGTTCTCGAAGGTCTGCAGGCCGTCGATCTGCCGGGCCTCGACGATCTGCTGGTTGCCGAAGACGGTCACGGCGACGATGCCGCCGATCGCGACGACGGCGAGGGCCGAGAGCGACCAGATCCAGATCCGGCCGCTGCGCTTGCGCTTGGCCTGCTCGCGCTTGTAGGCCTCGACCTTGTCCTGGCGGGCGCGGTTCTTGGCGGACATCGTGTCTTTGGGCACGGTGGCGTCTCTCGTTCTGAGTCGGGGTGGCGCGCCGGGGAGGGCGCAGGCGCCTGAGAGGCGCTCTCAGAGGATAACGAGCGAGGCTCCGGATCGGATCAATGCGCGGTGGGAGTGCTGGCTGGGGGCGGGTCTCGAGACGCCCTGCGGGCTGCTCGACCAGCGTGCAGCGCCTGCGGGTCAGCCGGTGAGCATGCAGCGCCTGCGGGTCAGCCGGTGAGCATGCAGCGCCGCGCTCACGCGGTGAAGGTCAGCCAGAGGAGCAGGCCGTTCAGCACGATCAGGAAGAGGGCGGCAAGGATCGCGCCGAGGGTGGTGAACCAGCGGTTCGCCTGGTCGCCCATCAGGGCGCGGTTCCGGGTCAGGGCGACGAGCGGCACGAGCGCGAAGGGGATGCCGAAGGAGAGCACGACCTGGCTCAGCACGAGCGCGCGGGTCGGGTCGAAGCCGATCCCGAGCACGATCAGCGCCGGGATCAGCGTGACCAGGCGGCGGGCGACGAGCGGCACCCGCAGGTTCAGCAGCCCGTGCATGATCTCCGCGCCGGCGTAGGCGCCGACCGAGGTCGAGGCGAGTCCGGAGGCCAGGAGGCCGACTGCGAAGAGCGTCGCGACGACCGGCCCGAGCGCCGCGCCGATCGCGGCGTGCGCGCCCTCGAGGCTGTCGGTGCCGGCGACGCCGGACAGCGAGTGCGCGGCGAGCAGGAGGATCGCGAGGTTCACGGTGCCGGCGATCGCGAGGGCCACGGTGACGTCGATCCGGGTGGCCGTGAGGATCCTCCGGCGGGCGGTCACCCCGTCGACGCGGCCGAAGCGGTCCCGCGCGAGGGCCGAGTGCGCGTAGATCGCGTGCGGCATGACCGTGGCGCCGAGGATCGACGCGGCGAGGAGCACCGACTCCGAGCCGTCGAAGCGGGGGAGGAGCCCGGCGGCGGCGGCGCCCGCGTCCGGCGGATCGACGACCACGCCCACGGTGAAGCCGACCGCGATGACGACCATCAGCGCTGTGATCACGCGCTCGAACGGCTGCGCGCCGCCGCGGGTCTGGATCACCAGGAGCACCAGCGAGACGGCCCCGGTGACGAGTCCGCCCGCGAGCAGCGGAAGCCCGAACAGCAGGTTCAGCGCGATCGCCCCGCCGATGACCTCGGCGAGGTCGGTGGCGATCGCGACCGTCTCGGCCTGAAGCCAGTAGGCGCGCCGGCCCCAGCGCCCGCGGAGGCGCTCGCCGAGCAGCTCGGGCAGCGACTTGCCCGTCATCAGGCCGAGCTTGGCCGAGAGGTACTGGATCAGCCAGGCCATCAGGTTGCCGAGGACGACCACCCAGACGAGCAGATAGCCGAAGCGGGCACCCGCCGTCATGTTGCTGGCGACGTTGCCCGGATCGAGGTAGGCGACTCCGGCGACCATGGCGGGGCCGAGCAGTCTGAGCAGGCGCGCGTCGGCCGGACCCCGCGTCGTGGCGGTGATCGGAGGGGTCATTGCAGGCGGTGTCCGTTCCGGTCGGCGGTGACGCGAGGACCCCCACGATAGGGCACTCCCCGGCGTCGAACCACTCCCTCCCGGGCCGAGAGGGAGCCGCCTGCGAGCGTCTCGGCGGCCCCCGTCATCCGCCGATCCGCGGTTGATACGCTGGACAGATGACCCTCGATCGAGCCCTTCCCGCACGCCCGGACACCGGGATGGCGTACGCCGATTCGGTGCTCGACCTGATCGGCGACACCCCGCTGGTGAAGCTCGGCCCGGTCGCCTCCGGCGTGCAGGCCACCGTCCTGGTCAAGGTCGAGTACCTCAACCCCGGCGGCTCCTCGAAGGACCGCATCGCGACGCGCATCATCGACGCGGCCGAGCGCGACGGGCTCCTGAAGCCCGGCGGCACCATCGTCGAGCCGACCAGCGGCAACACCGGCATCGGCCTGGCCCTCGTCGCGCAGCAGCGCGGCTACCGCTGCGTCTTCGTCCTGCCCGACAAGGTCGGCGAGGACAAGCGGAACGTGCTCACCGCCTACGGTGCCGAGATCGTCGTCACCCCGACGGCCGTCGCGCCCGAGGACCCGGACTCCTACTACTCCGTCTCGGACCGCCTGGCGCGCGAGATCCCGGGCGCCTTCAAGCCCAACCAGTACGCGAACCTCAACGGGCCGCTCAGCCACTACGAGACCACCGGTCCCGAGATCTGGCGCGACACCGCCGGCAAGCTCACCCACTTCGTCGCGGGCGTCGGCACCGGCGGCACCATCAGCGGCGTCGGCCGCTATCTCAAGGAGGTGTCGGAGGGCCGCGTGCAGATCGTCGGCGCCGACCCGGAGGGCTCGGTCTACTCCGGCGGCGGCGGGCGCCCGTACCTGACCGAGGGCGTCGGCGAGGACTTCTGGCCGAGCGCCTACGACCCGAGCGTGGTGGACCGCATCATCGCCTCCAGCGACGCCGAGTCGTTCGCGATGACCCGCCGGCTCGCCCGCGAGGAGGGCCTGCTGGTCGGCGGCTCGAGCGGCCTCGCCGTCTCGGTCGCGCTCAAGGCGGCCGCCGAGCTCGGACCCGACGACGTGGTCGTCGTGCTGCTCCCCGACGGCGGGCGCGGCTACCTCGGCAAGATCTTCAACGACCGCTGGATGCGCTCCTACGGCTTCCTCGAGCACCGCGAGGAGGGCACGGTCCGCGACGTGCTCTCGGCCCGCGCCGCGAACCCGAGCACGGGCGACCTGCCGGCCCTCGTGCACGTGCACCCCAGCGACACGGTCCGCGACGCGATCGAGATCATGACCACCTACGGTGTCTCGCAGCTGCCCGTCCTCACCGCCGAGCCGCCGGTCGTGATGGGCGAGGTCGTCGGCGCCGTCGACGAGCGCGAGCTGCTCGACCGCGTCTTCAGCGGTGCGACCTCGATGACCGATCCGATCGGCCCCTGGGCCGGCGATGCGCTCCGCCTGATCGGCCTCGGCGAGAGCATCACGGCCGCCCGCGCCGCTCTGAGCGAGGCGAACGCCCTGCTCGTCACCGACGAGGGCAAGCCCGTCGCCGTGATCACCCGGCAGGACCTCCTGTCGTTCGCGACGGCCTGAGCGCCGTTCCCCCTCCCCTTCTTCTCCACCCCTCGACCCGGAAAGCCCGCGACCATGCCCAAGAAGCAGCACTTCGACACCCGTGCCATCCACGCCGGTCAGGAGTTCGACCCGACCACCGGCGCGGTCGTCCCGCCCGTCTACATGACGTCGACCTTCGTCCAGGACGGGATCGGCGGCTTCCGCGGCGGCTACGAGTACGCCCGCTCGGCGAACCCGACCCGCGACTCCCTGCAGGAGCTGATCGCCTCGCTCGAGGGCGCGGACGTCGCCTACTCGTTCTCCTCCGGCCTCGCCGCCGAGGACACTCTGATCCGGGCGGCGCTCGCTCCCGGCGACCACATCGTGCTCGGCAACGACGCCTACGGCGGAAGCCACCGGCTGATCGACCGGGTGCACGCGGCCTGGGGCATCTCCAACACCGCGGTCGACATGTCGAACCTGCGCGAGGTGCAGCACGCCATCCGCCCCGGCGAGACCAAGATGCTCTGGGTCGAGACGCCGTCGAACCCGCTGATGACCATCAGCGACATCGCGGAGCTGGCCGACCTGGCGCACGCGCACGACCTGATCGTCGTCGTCGACAACACCTTCGCCTCCTCGGCGCTGCAGCAGCCGCTCGCGCTCGGCGCCGACGTGGTCGTGCACTCGACGACGAAGTACCTCGGCGGGCACTCGGACGTGGTCGGCGGGGCGCTCGCCCTGCGCTCCGGCCCGCTCGCGGAGAAGATCGGCTTCCTGCAGTTCGCGGTCGGCGCGATCTCCGGACCGATGGACGCGTGGCTGACCGTGCGCGGCATCAAGACGCTCGCGATCCGGATGGAGCGCCACTCGAAGAACGCCCAGGCGGTCGCCGAGTTCCTCGCCGAGCACTCCGCCGTCACGGCCGTGCACTACCCGGGGCTGCCCACGCACCCGGGGCACGAGCTGGCGAAGCGCCAGATGTCGGGCTTCGGCGGCATGCTCTCGGTCGAGCTGGCGACCCCGCGGGCGGCGCGGAAGTTCGCCGAGTCGACCGAGCTGTTCCAGCTGGCGGAGTCGCTGGGCGGCGTCGAGTCGCTGATCGGCTACCCGAGCGAGATGACGCACGCGTCCGTGAAGGGCACGCCGCTCGAGGTGTCGGAGTCGCTGGTGCGGCTCTCGGTCGGCATCGAGGACCCGAGCGACCTGATCGCGGACCTCTCGGCGGCCCTGCCGAAGAAGTAGCGGCGGAGCCGGAGGTGCGTGCGGACTGGCGCTCCTCCGGCGGCCCGTGGCAGTTCTTCGAGGGACGCGGTGATCCTGCCACTGCGACGATCGGAGGCATGATCTCCTCCGCGCGCCGCCTCGTCGATCTCAGCCACACCGTCGCGGACGGCCTGGTGACCTACCCCGGTCTGCCCGCCCCGCGGATCCGGCCGCACCTCACGCGGGAGGACTCGCGCGCCGCGTATGCCCCGGGCACCGAGTTCGCGATGGACGTCATCGAGATGATCGGCAACACCGGCACCTACCTCGACAGCCCGTTCCACCGCTACGAGGGCGGCGCCGACCTGGCCGGACTCGACCTCGAGACGCTGGTCGACCTCCCCGCCGTCGTCGTCGACGCGCGCGCGGCAGGACAGCGCGGGATCGACCGCGACGTGCTCGACGGCCTCGACGTCTCCGGCGCCGCCGTGCTGCTCTCGACCGGCTGGGACGCGCACTTCGCCACGCCCGGGTACGCGAGCGGCGCGCCCTTCCTCACGGCGGCCGGCGCCGAGGCGCTGATCGCCGGCGGCGCGGTGCTCGTCGGGATCGACTCGCTCAACATCGACGACGTCGAGGGCGTCGGCGAGCGGCCCGCCCACAGCCTGCTCCTCGCCGCGGGAGTGCACGTCGTCGAGCACCTCACCGGCCTCGAGCAGCTCCCCGCTACGGGCGCCCGCTTCACCGCGGTGCCGCCCAAGGTGAGCGGCTTCGGCACCTTCCCGGTGCGGGCCTACGCGGTCGTCGGCGGCCGCTGAGACCACGGGCGTCCAGGGGCGCCTGACTATCCTGGATCGATGCATCCCGCCCTCGCCGCGCTCGGCCGACGTCTCCGGCCCCGCACGCGCCTCGCCGCGCTGGGGGCCCGGATCCGCCCGCGCACCCGCCTGCTCCGCCTCGCGCGCGGTGCGCGATCCGCGCCGCAGAGCCTCCGCGCGCGCCGCGCCGCGGCCGTCGCCGCCCGCCCGATCGACCACCCGCGCTCGCTCGCCTTCCGCCGCGAGCTGCTCGGCCTCGACCTCGCCAACCGCGTCTCCCGCCGCCCGGTCGTCGACCCGGCCGGCGAGGTCGTCGTCACGATGACCACCCACGGCGAGCGCATCCAGCGCGTCCACGTGGCGATCGAGTCGATCGCCCGCGGGACCGTCCGCCCGGCCCGGCTGGTGCTCTGGCTCGACGATCCCGCGCTGTTCGCCGCGCTGCCCGCGAGCCTCCGCCGCCTGCGCCGCCGCGGCCTCGAGATCCGGCTGGTCGACGGCTACCGCGTGCACACCAAGTACTACCCGCACCTGCTCTCCGGGCGGGCGGGCGAGCGCGACCTGGTCACCTCGGACGACGACATCGTCTATCCGCGCACCTGGCTCCGCGGCCTGCTCGACGCCCGCTCGCGCTATCCGCGCGAGACGGTGCTCTGCTACCGCGCGCACCGGGTGCTCGTCGCCGACGGCGTCGTCGCTCCGTACACGAGCTGGCCGCCGGTGGCGGACACGCGGGCTTCGTTCGACGTCTTCGGCACGTCGGTGTCGGGGCAGCTGTTCCCGAGCGAGCTGATGGTCGCGATCGCGGAGCACGGCGACGCCTTCCGCGAGGTCGCCCCCGACGCCGACGACATCTGGCTGCACGTGCGCGCGGTGGACGCGGGCTACCGCGTCGCGCAGATCGAGCCGGCGGCCGAGCTCTTCCCGTTCGTCCCGCGCACGCAGCAGACCGGCCTCTATCTCGTCAACTACTGGGACGGCGGCAACGACCGCCAGGCCGGCGCCAGCTACACGCCCGAGGTCACCGCCCGCATCGCCACGGACGCCGCCCGGCAGGGGGCGACCGCATGAGACTCCTCTTCCTCAGCAACCTCTACCCGCCGCAGGTGCTCGGCGGCTACGAGATGACCTGCGCCCGCGTCGCGGAGGCGATGGCCGCGCGCGGCCACGACGTGCGGGTGCTGACCACGCCGACCTACCTGCCGCCCGAGCCGTCCGGCGTCGAGGTGCACCGCACGCTGAGCCTGCGCACCTACTTCCCGCTGCCGCAGACCGGCGGCGAGATCGCCCAGCTGATGCACCACGAGAGCGCGGTGTCGCGGTTCGAGAACACCCGGATCCTGCTCGAGGAGCTGCGCGACTTCGCCCCGACGCACGTGGTCGCCTTCAACCTGCTCGGGATCGGCGGGCTCGCGATCGTCGACCTGCTGCGCCGGGTCGAGGCGGGCTGGATGTGGAACCTCGGCGACCGCACGCCGAACGCGCTCGTCGACGGGCTCTCGGCCACGGTGCTGTCGGTCTACGGAGCCGACCGGGTCGACCACTTCGACCGCGGCGAGATCGTGGCGGTGAGCCGCTCGCTCGTCGAGGCGATCGAGGCGGGCGGGCTCGAGCTCGGCGAGGTCGAGGTGATCGGCCGCGGCGTCGTCGTGCCCGCCGACGACGGCCCGCGGGAGTACCGGGAGGGCGGCGTCACGCGCTTCACCTTCGCGGCGTCGCTCGGCGAGCACAAGGGCGTCGATCTCGTGCTCGAGGCGTCGGCCGCGCTCGCGGAGCGCACCCGCGACTTCCGGGTCGACCTCTACGGCGACGGCGACGTGGACGGCTATCGTGCCCGGGCCGAGTCGCTGGGGCTCGAGGGCGTCCTGACCTTCCACGGGGCGCGCCCCCGCGACGAGGTGCTGGCCGCGCACGGCCGCGCCGACGCCTTCCTCTTCCCCACCTGGGCGGGCGAGCCCTTCGGCGTCGCGCCGGTGGAGGCGGCCGCGGCCGGCTGCGTGCCGATCGTGACCGCCGCCAGCGGAGTCGCCGAGTTCCTCGTCGACGGGGTCGACTGCGTCAAGATCCGCCGCTCGGCGCCCGCGCTGCTCGAGGCGATGAGCGACGTGGTGACGGGCGCGACCGACCTCGAGGCCCTCGGCCGGCGGGGGCGCGCGGCGGCCCGCGGACCGCTCTCGTTCGAGCGCTCGATCGAGCTGCTCGAGCGGTCGCTGGAGCGCCGCTCGCGACCGGGCCTCGCCGAGCGCGTGGCCGACACGGCCCTCGAGGCCGAGATCATGGACAAGGACCACCGCGCGATGGACGTGCTCCACCGCCGCTTCTCGGGACGGGACGACGAATGACCGACGACCACGACTTCAGGGCCGACCCCGCCTCCGCGCCGACCCGCTTCGGCCGGGGCGGTGTCGCGCTGCGCGAGGCGGTGCACCGGATGGTCGCGCCGTACTTCGAGCAGGCGCGGCTGCGCACCGAGGAGGTGCGCGAGGAGGTCGCGGGCGTCCGCGGCGAGCTCGCGGGGCTGCGGGAGGAGCTCGCGGCGGTGCGCGCGGAGAACGCGGCGCTGCGCGAGGAGACGGCCGGGCTGCGCTCGGCCCTCGACGAGGACCGGGCCGCGCTGGCGGAGCTGCGCCGCGAGACCGAGGAGTCGCTGGCCGTCACGCCGCCGCTGCTCACCGCGGGCGAATCGCGGACGGCCGACCTCGAGGAGCGCGTCCGCGGCGCCGAGCTCGAGCTGCGCGCGGTGACCCGGCGCCTCGCGGAGGCGCTGGACTCCGCCGAGCAGCTCGATTCCGCCCCCGCCGCCGACTGAGCGCGCGAGCCTCGGATCTCCATGATCCGTTCGGCACTTTCTGCTGGTGATCGGGGGCTGAAGCAGCAGAAAGTGGCGAGCACCTCTGCCGATGCCCCGTTCGGGTCCCCCTTGTCCAGGGCGCAGCGGGCGAGACGACGCGCAGCGGGTTCTGCAGAGCCTCCGGCGCCCGGTTCGGGTCCGCTCGCGTCGTGCCCTCTGAGTCAGGGGACGCCGGCGGGGGTGCACACGGGAACCGGGGCCCGATTCGGGTCCGTTCGTGCTCGTCCTCCCGCATCCGCTCGGCGAGTGACGCGGCGCCTCGCGGAGGCGCTGGACGCGACCGCCTGGGCGGCCCGGGGTCGAGCCCGTGGGACGTCCTCTGCTGGTCCGCGGCGTCCGAGGCGGCAGGATCCGTCCGACGGCGGGGCGGTGCCGTCGCCGGCTCTCAGGCCGGGACGGCCGTGCGGGCCAGCAGCTCCGCGATCCGGCCCGTGCAGCCGCCGCAGCCGGTGCCGGCGCGGGTGGCCGAGCCGATGCAGGCGACGGTGTCGTGGCCCGCGGCGGCCGCGTCCGCGATCGTGCCGGCCGAGACGCCGTTGCACCAGCAGACCGTCGCGTCCGGAGCGAACGGGTCGCCGGTCGGCGCCGCTCCCGCGTCCGGAGCATCCAGCCGCAGCAGGCTCGAGCGGTCGGCCGGCAGCTCGGAGCCGCGCTCGAACAGGAGCGTCAGCTCGGCGCCGACCCGCGGCAGGCCGACCGACACGAAGCCGCGCAGCACTCCGCCGACCGTGACGAGCTTGGCGTAGCCGCCCCGGGCGGGGTCCGCCCACACGGTCACCTCGGGGTGCGGGACGCCGTCGCAGGCGTCCCAGGGCTCGGCCGTCGGGTCGCCGCCCGACACGAGATCGACGCCCTCGGCCTTCAGCATCACCACGGCGGGGCGCGCGGCCGGCACGCGCTCGTCGGCGACGCGACCCGCCGCCTCCGCGACGATGCGGGCCGCGAGGCGGTCGGCCTGCTGCCAGCCCGGCCCGATCAGCCCGCTCGGGCCGCCGGGCACGCGCCCGTCCGGCAGCACCGAGCCGCGGGTCGCGACATGGGCGCAGTCGCCGATCGCGAAGACGCGCGGATCCGTCCAGCTGCGCTGGTGCTCGTCGACGAGGATCCCGGTGGAGACCGCGAGGTCGGCGCTCGTTGCGAGCTCGGTGCGCGCTCCGACACCGCAGGAGAGCACGAGCAGATCACCCTCGATCTGCTTGCCGTCCGCGCAGACCAGTGCCTGGAAGTGCGCGCGCCCGAGGTCGTCGTGGGCGAGCAGGATGCTCTCGGAGCGGGCGTGCGACACCATGTCGACGCCGGCGGCGCGGGCGGCCGCGGCGAGCATCCGCCCGCCGCCGTGGTCGAGGTTCCGCCCCATCGGGATGTCGCCGTGGTAGACGACCACGACGTCGGCGCCCTGCTCGGCGGCCGCGAGCGCGAACTCGACCCCGAGCACTCCGGCGCCGAGCACCACGATGCGGGAGCGGGCGCGCACCGCGTCGAGCACGACGTGCGCGTCGTCGAGGTCGCGCAGTGCGACGACGCGCTCGGGCAGCGGGCTCGCGCCCTGATCGAGCGTCGCGGGCAGCGCCGAGCGCACCCGCCGGTCGCGCCGCGAGCGCTCCATCCCGACGAGGGTCGGCACGTTCGCCCGGGCGCCGGTCGCGAAGACCAGGCGGTCGTAGGGGAGCCGCTCGTCGTCGTGCAGGCGGACGACCCCGCGCGCTCGGTCGAGGCCGACGGCGGCGGCACCGAGGCGGAAGACCACTCCGGCCGCCTCGGCCGTGGCGCGGTCCCCGAGATCGAGCCGCTCGCGGGTCGCCCGGCCGACGGCGTACTCGGCCAGCAGCACGCGGTTGTAGGCGTCCGCGGGCTCGGCGCCGACCACGGTCAGCGCGACCGACCCGGCGCGGACAGCCGGCAGCAGCTCCTCGACGAAGCGCGCGCCCACCGGTCCGTAGCCGAGCAGGACGACCCGCTCGGGCGCGGCGATCCCGTTCTCGGCCGTCGTCGGCTCAGGCATCGAGCACCCCTTCCGCGCGGATCCAGACCCGCGTCCGCTTGAACTCCGGCATCGACGAGATCGGATCGACGACCGCCTCGGTGAGCAGGTTGGCGCACTGCTCGCCCGCGTAGTGGAACGGCAGGAAGACCGTGTCGTGCCGGATGTCGGCCGTGACGCTCGCCCGCGCCCGCACCACCCCGCGCGCGTTGCCGACCGAGACCGGCCCGCCGTCGCGCACGCCGAGCCGGGAGGCGGTGGCGGGGTGGATCTCCAGGCGCGCCTCGGGCCGCGCCGCGTCGAGCTCGGCGACCCGCCGGGTCTGCGTGCCCGACTGGTACTGCTGCAGGTAGCGGCCGGTGATCAGCGTCAGCTCGTCGCCGACGTCGACCGGCGCCGGGGGAGCGGTGCTGACGGCGACCATCCTGGCCCGGCCGTCGGGGTGGCCGAAGCGCTCGCCGAAGAGCCGCGGAGTGCCGGTGCTGCCGGCGGGGTACGGCCAGTACGCGGCGACCCCGGTGTCGAGCAGCGCGTGCGAGAGCCCGGAGTAGTCCGCGACGCCCCCGGCCGAGGCGCGGGCCAGCTCGTCGAACACCTCCGCCGGCTCGGTCGACCAGGTCGAGGGCGCGGCGAGGCGGCGGGCGAGCTCGCTCAGGATCCACAGCTCGCTGCGGACGCCGGCGGGCGGGTCGAGCGCGCGGCGGCGGCGCAGGACGCGGCCCTCGAGCGACGTCATCGTCCCCTCCTCCTCCGCCCACTGCGGCACCGGCAGCACGATGTCGGCCAGGGCCGCCGTCTCGGAGAGGAAGAAGTCGCAGACGACGAGCGTGTCCAGCGCCGAGAGCCCGGCCCGCACGGCGTCGACGTCGGGCGCCGAGACGACCACGTTCGAGCCGTGCACGAGCAGGCAGTGCACCGAGCGGCCGAGCTCGGCGAGCAGTGCGACGGCCGGCAGCCCCGGACCGGGGATCGTCGACGGATCCACGCCCCAGACGTCGGCGACGTGCCGCCGCGCCTCCGGGTCGCGGATCGAGCGGTAGCCGGGGAGCTGGTCGGCCTTCTGCCCGTGCTCGCGACCGCCCTGGCCGTTGCCCTGCCCGGTGAGGGTGCCGTAGCCGGAGCCCGGCCGCCCGACCAACCCGAGCACGAGCGCGAGGTTGATCGCGGCGGTCGCGGTGTCGGTGCCGTCCACGTGCTGCTCGACCCCGCGGCCGGTCAGCACGAAGGCGCGACCGGTGGCGAGGCGGCGGGCGGTGCGGCGGAGCAGCTCGGTCGGCACGCCCGTGACGGAGGCGGTGCGCTCCGGCCACCAGGACGCGACGCTCCTGCGCACCGCGTCGAACCCGGTCGTGCGCGCGGCGAGGTAGTCGCGGTCGGCCAGCTCCTCAGCGAGGACGAGGTGGGTGAGGCCGAGCAGCAGCGCGAGGTCGGTGCCGGGTGCGGGCTGCAGGTGCAGTCCGGCACCGTCCTCGGTGAGCCGGGCGGTGGCGGAGCGGCGCGGATCGACGACGATCAGCCCGCCGCGCGAGCGCGCCCCGGCCAGGTGCGCCAGGAACGGCGGCATGGTCGCCGCGACGTTCGAGCCGAGCAGCAGGATCGAGTCGGCCTCGTCGAGGTCGGTCACCGGGAACGGCAGCCCGCGGTCGACGCCGAAGGCCCGGTTGCCGGCGGCGGCGGCCGAGGACATGCAGAACCGGCCGTTGTAGTCGATCCGCGAGGTGCCGAGCGCGACCCGTGCGAACTTGCCCAGCTGGTAGGCCTTCTCGTTCGTCAGCCCGCCGCCGCCGAAGACCGCGACCGCGTCCGCTCCGTGCCGCTGCTGCGCCGTCGTGACGGCCGCCGCGACCGCGTCGAGCGCCTCCTCCCAGGAGACCTCGGTGAAGGTGCCGTCCGATCCGCGCATCAGCGGTGCGCGCAGGCGCTGGTTGCCCGCGAGCAGCTCCGCGGCCGTCCAGCCCTTCGCGCAGAGCCCGCCCCGGTTGGTCGGGAACTCCCGCCCCGCGATGCTCACCGGCGTCGGGTCGTCGACCCGGGTCAGCGTCATCGCGCACTGCAGGGCGCAGTACGGGCAGTGCGAGTCGGTCGGGGCGGGTGCGGCGGTCATCGTCAGATCCGGGTCCCCGTCTTCGCGGCCAGGCGGAGGTAGACGCCCGCCGTGATCGCGAGCATCACCGCGTAGGCGGCGACGAACCAGCCGAGCGCCGTCGTGTAGTCGCCGAAGGTCGTCTTCGAGTAGCCGAGCAGCTGCGGGATGACGAACCCGCCGTAGGCGCCGATCGCCGAGATCAGGCCGAGCGCCGCGGCGGAGGTGCGCTGCGCGCCGACCCCGTCGTCGCCCTTCTGCCGGGCGCGCAGGGCGAAGACGGTCGGGATCATCCGGTAGGTCGCGCCGTTGCCGATGCCCGCCGAGGCGAACAGCACGAGGAAGCCGAGGAGGAACAGCCAGAAGCTGCCGAGCGGCAGCGTCGCGATGACGAAGAGGATCCCGGCGCCCATGGCGACGAACGCGGCGATCGTCACGGGTGCGCCGCCGAAGCGGTCGGCGAGCCGGCCGCCGTAGGGCCGCGAGAGCGAGCCGACCAGGGCGCCGAGGAAGGCGAGGGTGAGCGTCGCGGAGCCGACGGTGAAGCCGGAGAACTCGGGGAAGGTGTCGACGATCAGCTTGGGGAAGACGCCGGCGAAGCCGATGAACGAGCCGAAGGTGCCGATGTAGAGCACCGCGAGCAGCCAGAGGTGCGGCTCGCGCAGCGCGGCGAGGGAGGCGGCGACGTCGGCCTTCGCGGTCGAGAGGTTGTCCATCCGCTTCCAGGCCCCGATCATCGCGACGACGATCAGCGGCACCCAGATGAGGCCGGCGAGCGGCAGGTTCACCGTCGCCGCGGCGCCGATCGTGACGGCGATCGGCACGATCAGCTGCGCCACCGAGGCGCCGAGGTTGCCGCCCGCGGCGTTCAGGCCGAGCGCGTAGCCCTTCTGCGCGTACGGGTAGAAGAAGGTGATGTTGGCCATCGAGCTGGCGAAGTTGCCGCCGCCGAAGCCGGCCAGCGCGGCGACCAGCAGCATCACGCCGAACGGCGTGTCCGGGTTCCCCACCGCGATGGCGAGTCCGATGCTCGGGATGAGCAGGAGGCCGGCCGAGACGATCGTCCAGTTCCGTCCGCCGAAGCGGGGGACCATGAAGGTGTACGGGATGCGCAGCGTCGCGCCGACGAGGCTCGGCATCGAGATCAGCCAGAAGATCTCGCCGGTGCTGAAGTCGAAGCCGGCCGCGGGCAGCTGGACGACCACGACCGACCAGAGCTGCCAGACGACGAAGCCGAGGAACTCGGCGAAGATCGACCAGCGCAGGTTGCGGCCGGCGACGCCGCGCCCCTCCGCCTGCCACTGCGCGGGGTCCTCGGGGTTCCAGCCGTCGATCCAGCGGCCGGGACGGCGGGTGAGGCCCGACGGGGTGGTCGTCGCGGGGCCGGTGGTGGCGGCGGCGGTGGTGGGCGGTGCAGCAGTCATCGGATCCTCCGGGGAGTGGGCGCGGGCGCGCCGAAGAGAGTGCGGGGAGTGAGGGCGTCGGGCGGTCGAGCGCTTACGCGCTGCGGCCGAAGAGCTCGGAGACGATGTCGACCAGCTCGCGCGCGGGCGGGTCGACGGCGGTGAGCAGCGGGGCGGTGGCGAGGTCGGCGCCCGCCGAGGCGGCGAGCGAGGCGAAGTAGCCGGGGGCGAGGAGGTAGGTGGAGACCAGCACGCGGGCGCCGGGGTGGGCGGCGCGCTCGGCGGTCACCGCCTCCGGGACGCGCGGCTCGGCGGCCGAGATGAAGGAGACGGCGACGTCGCGGCCGAGCTCGGCGGCCAGGAGGCGGCCGGTGGCCCAGCAGTCGGCGACCGCACCGGCATCGCTCGAGCCGGCCGCGGCCAGCACGACGCGGTCGCCGTCGGCGAGTCCCGCCTCGCGCAGACGGCGGGCCAGGACGCGGGCGAGCCGGGGGTCCGGGCCCAGGGCGCCGGTCACGCGGACGGGGCGGTCCGCCTCCGCCGCTGCCTCGGCGAGGTCGACGTGCACGTGGTAGCCGGCCGAGAGCAGCAGCGGCACGACGACGGCCGGGCGTTCGGGCTCGAGGGTGCCGAGGGAGGCCGGCACGTCGGGCTGCTGCACGTCGACGAAGGAGTCGAGGACGTCCGCGGCGGGGTTCGCCTCGCGCACGGCCTGGACCAGCGCGGCGACCGCAGTGCGGCCGTCGTCGTCGGAGGTGCCGTGCGAGGCGCAGACCAGCGCGGTCCGCTGCGCGACCTCGATCACGCCGCCCGTCTCCCGCACGCTCCAGGTGGCGAGGTGCAGCCGCGGCGAGGTGTAGCAGACGCCCGTCTCGAGGTCGAAGACGTCCTTGTGCAGGGGCGAGGCGATCGTCGCCCGCTGCACGCCGTCGACCGCGCGGGAGCCGACGATGCCGCGGGAGAGCACGGCCGCGCCGGTCGCGGGGTCGAGGTTGGAGACGGCGAAGACGCGGCCGTCGGGAAGGAGGAAGAGCGCGAGCTGCACACCGCCGACGAGAGCGGCCTCGCCCCAGAGCGGCTCGAGCTCGAGCCGGTTGCAGACGGGGACCCAGGTCGCGGCCGGAGCGGTGCCGGCCGGAGCGGTGCGGCCCGGGACGTGCTGATCGAGGAGGGTCATCGTCCCGCCTTCCGAGAGGAGTGCCGTCCGCGGCCGGTCGGCGGCGGTGAGGCCCACGGTAGAGAGCCCACGTTTCGCGGGAGCACCCCTCCGGAGTCACGGGCGTAACGAAGCCCTCACGATGCCGGTCCGCTGTCGTGAGAGGTCGGTCACACGACGTTACGCAGGGGCAACGGGGGCGAAACCGCGCCTGCCTACGGTGGAGCCCATGACATCCCGAGGTGCGATCCCCACCGGCCCCCGACGCGTGCTCGTCGTCGGCGCCGGCCCCGCCGCCCACCGCCTGGTCGACGCGCTCGTCGCCCGGGCCGGCGCCACCGCCCTCGAGATCACCGTCTTCGGGGAGGAGGCGCACCACCCCTACGACCGCGTCGCCCTCTCCAAGCGCCTCGAGGGGATGACCGACCTCACCCTCGGCGACGGCGCGCTCTGGGAGTCGGCGACGCTCGTCACCTCCTCCCGCGTCGTGGCGCTCGACCCGGAGCGCTGCCGCGTGCAGCTCGCCGACGGCCGCTGGTTCGAGGGCGACGAGATCGTGCTGGCCACCGGCTCCTCCGCCACCGTGCCGCCGATCGAGGGCGCCGAGCACGGCCGCGTCTACCGCACCCTCGAGGACGTCGACGGCCTCGTCGCCGACCTCGCCGCCTTCCGCGACCGCCGCGGCCGCCCGGCCAGCGTGGTCGTCGTCGGCGGCGGCCTCCTCGGCCTCGAGGCCGCGGGCGGCGCGCACCGGCTCGGTGCGCGCACCGCGCTGATCCACTCCGGCCGCTGGCTGATGAGCGCCCAGCTCGACGAGGGCGCGGGGCAGGCGCTCGGCCGCATCATCGCGGCCCAGGGCGTCACGCTGCACCTGGGCAACCGGCCCACCGCCGTCCTCACCTCGCCGCAGGGCACGGTGCTCGGCGTCACGATGACCGACGGCACCAGCATCGGCGCCGACATGGTCGTCTTCTCGATCGGCATCACGGCGCGCGACGAGCTCGCCCGCGCGGTCGGCATCGAGGTCGCGCCCCGCGGCGGCGTCGTCGTCGACGAGGCCTGCCGCACCAGCCGCCCGCACGTCTGGGCGATCGGCGAGGTCGCCGCGATCGACGGCCGCACCGTCGGCCTCGTCGCCCCCGCCAACGCGATGGCCGAGGTCGTCGCCGACCGCCTGCTCGGCGGCGACGCGACCTTCCCGGGCGTGGACGACGCGACGAAGCTCAAGCTCTCCGGGGTCGAGGTCGCCAGCTTCGGCGACGCGCTCGGCGCGGGGGAGGGGGCGCTCGAGGTCGTCTACGCCGATCCCGCCCGCGGGCTCTACCAGAAGATCGTCGTCTCGGACGACGCGCGCACCCTGCTCGGCGGCATGTTCGTCGGCGACGCGGGGCCCTACTCCTCGCTCCGCCCGCTGCTCGGCCGCGAGCTGCCCGCGGAGCCGAGCGCCTACCTCGCGGCGGCCGGCGGCGAGGCGCCCTCGGGCGATCTGCCCGACGACGCGCAGCTCTGCTCCTGCAACAACGTCTCCGTCGGCGACGTCCGCCACGCGATCGGCGAGGGCTGCACCGAGCTCGGCCCGCTGAAGGCCTGCACCCGCGCCGGCACCCAGTGCGGCTCCTGCGTGCCGCTGGTGAAGAAGCTGCTCGACACCGAGCTCACCCGCGCCGGCGTCGAGGTGTCGCGCGCGCTCTGCGAGCACGTTTCGCTGAGCCGGAGCGAGCTGTTCGAATCGGTCCGGATCCTCGGCCTGTCCTCGGCCGAGCAGGTGATGGAGCGCTTCGGCTCGGGCCTGGGTTGCGATGTCTGCAAGCCGGTGATCGCCTCCGTGCTCGCGACCCAGATCAACGGCTACATCCTCGACGCCGGCCAGGCGCCGCTCCAGGACACCAACGACCGCGCGCTCGCCAACATGCAGAAGGACGGCACCTACTCCGTCGTCCCGCGGGTGCCCGGCGGCGAGATCACGCCGGCCAAGCTCAAGGTGATCGCCGAGGTCGCCGAGCAGTACGGCCTCTACACGAAGATCACCGGCGGCCAGCGGATCGACATGTTCGGCGCGCGCCTCGAGCAGCTCCCCGAGATCTGGCGGATCCTCGTCGACGCCGGGATGGAGTCGGGCCAGGCCTACGGCAAATCGCTGCGCACCGTGAAGTCCTGCGTCGGCTCGACCTGGTGCCGCTACGGCGTGCAGGACGCGGTGGGCATGGCGATCCTCCTGGAGGAGCGCTACCGCGGCCTGCGCTCGCCGCACAAGTTCAAGCTCGGGGTCAGCGGCTGCGCCCGGGAGTGCGCCGAGGCGCGCGGGAAGGACATCGGCGTGATCGCGACCGACACCGGCTGGAACCTCTACGTCGGCGGCAACGGCGGCTACCAGCCGGCCCACGCGCAGCTGCTCGCCCAGGACCTCGACGACGAGACGCTCGTGCGCTACATCGACCGCTACGTCATGTACTACGTCCGCACGGCCGAGCGCCTGCAGCGGACCGCGCGCTGGCAGGAGGACCTGCCCGGCGGCCTCGACCACGTCAAGGAGGTGGTCTGCGAGGACTCGCTCGGGATCGCGGCCGAGCTGGAGGCGGCGATGGCGACCCACGTCGACACCTACGTGGACGAGTGGGCGGCGACGCTCGCGGACCCGGACCGGCTGCGCCGCTTCCGCTCCTTCGTCAACGCGCCCGACACCGCGGATCCGCGGGTGAGCACGGTCCGCGAGCGCGGGCAGAGCCGGCCGGCGGGGCGCGACGAGCGCTCGGACGGGCCGGTGCTCGTGGCCGGGACGTCGATCCCGATCGGGCCGGGCGCGGTCTCGGTGGTGGGGCCGTCGGCGTCGGTGCCGGCGCCCGCGACGCTCGCGCCGTTCGCTCCCTCTGCTCCCGGATCGGAGGCGTGATGCAGCTCTCCGTCGATCTCACCGGCCGCCGCGTCCTCGTCGTCGGCAGCGTCGCCGGCACCCGCCGCGTGCTCGCCCGCCACCGCGCGGCCGGCGCCCGGGTCGAGCGCTGGGACGCGGACGACGCGCTGTGCGTGCGCCTCGCCTCTGCGTCGCTCCTGCCCGCGGCCCGCCCCGCCCTGCTCGTCTGGGTCGAGGGAGCCGGATCCCTCCGATCCGCCGCGGCCGCCGAGGCCGCGCGGCACGGGGTCTGGCTGGTCGACGAGGAGCCGGCCGCGTGCCGCTCCGTCGGCCATGTGAGCATCGTCGGCGGCGGCCCCGGCGACCCCGAGCTGATGACGCTCGCCGCGCACCGGGCCCTCCGCGAGGCCGACGTCGTGCTCTTCGACCGCCTGGGCCCGCACGACGGCCTCGCCGACTGGGCGCCCGGCGCCGAGCTGATCGACGTCGGCAAGACCCCCGGCCACCACGCCGTGCCGCAGCACGAGATCGAGCGGCTGATGGTCTCCCGCGCCCTCGACGGACTCGACGTCGTCCGGCTGAAGGGCGGCGACCCGTTCGTCTTCGGCCGCGGGTCGGAGGAGGTGCGCGCCTGCCGCGTCGCCGGCGTCCCGTTCACGATCGTCCCCGGTGTCACGAGCGCGATCTCGGTCCCCGCCGCCGCAGGCATCCCCGTCACCCACCGCGAGGTGAGCCGCGCCTTCACCGTCGTCTCGGGCCACGCGCCCTTCAGCGAGGAGGAGCTGGGGCACCTGGCCGGGCTGGGCGGGACGCTGGTCGTGCTGATGGGCGTGAACACGCTCCCGCACCTCGTCGCGGGACTGCAGCGCGCCGGGATGCCGGCCGGCATGCCGCTGGCGATCGTCGAGCGCGGCTGGTCGCACGCCCAGCGCACCACGATCTCCTCCGTCGGCGGGGTGCTCGGCCTGCTCGCCGAGCTGGCGCCGCGCTCGCCCGCGGTCATCGTGATCGGCGAGGTGGTGCGCCAGGCGGCGTGCGATGATGCTCGGGATCCCGAGAGCATCGCCCGCGCGGTCGATGCACTCACCCTGTGACCGCCCGAGGGGGCCGCTGATGACCGGCACCGAGGCGAGCGGTTTCGAGGCGACCGGCGGGAGTGCGGCCGGTGCTGAGGCGACCGGTGCCGTCAGGACCGCGAGCGCCGGGCCCGGCGCCGACGGGCCCGACGCCGACGCCGCCTCGCCCGGCTTCCGGCCCGACCAGCTCGTCGGCTTCCGGATCGGCGTCACCTCCGACCGCCGCTCCGAGGACCTGATCGCCGCGTTCGAGCGCCGCGGCGCCGACGTCACCCACGCGCCCACCATCCGGATGCGCGGCGTCGACACCGAGGGTGTCCTCGAGGAGGAGACCCGCGCGATCGTCGCGGCCCGGCCCGACGTGCTGCTCGCGACCACCTCCTACGGCATGCGCCGCTGGCTCGAGGCGGCCGACGCCGCCGGTCTCGGCGACGACCTGACCGACGCTCTCTCCGACGCCCGGATCCTCGTCCGCGGCCCGAAGGCACGCGGGGCTGTCCGCGCCGCCGGCCTCGACGACCACGGCATGAGCGAGCGCGAGACCACCACCTCCCTCGTCGACCTCGCCCTGCGCGAGGGCGCCGCCGGCCGCACCGTCGCCGTCCAGCTGCACGGCTTCACCGACCCGGCGCAGCTGCAGCGCCTCACCGACGCCGGCGCGACCGTCCTCACCGCCGCCCCCTACCGCTGGAGCGCGCACGAGGACTCGGCCCGCGTCCTCCGGCTGATCGAGGCGATCTGCTGCGGCGGCCTCGACGCCGTCACCTTCACCAGCGCCCCCGCCGTCGAGGCGCTCTTCACCGTCGCAGAGGCGGCCGGCCGGCTGGACGAGCTCCAGGCCGCCTTCCGCGAGACCGTCGTCGCGGCCGCCGTCGGCCCGGTCACCGCCGCGCCCCTCGTCGACGCGCAGATCCTGCCGATCGTCCCCGACCGCTTCCGGATGGGCGCGCTCATCCGCCTCACCTGCGAGCACCTCGAGCAGTCCGCCCCCCGCATCGACACCGACTTCGGGCCCCTCGAGCTGCGCGGCCGGCACGCCCTGCTCGCGGGCACCCGCGTCGCCCTCACCCCCGTCGCCCTGGCGCTCTTCCGCACCCTGGTCGCCGCCGAGGGCGCCACCGTCGCCCGCTCCGTCCTCGCCGCCGCCGCCCCCGAGCCCCTCGACGACCACGCCGTCGACGTCGCCATCAGCCGCCTCCGCCAGACCCTCCCGGAGCCGCGCCTCGTCGCCACCGTGATCAAGCGCGGCTTCCGCCTGTCCGTTCCCCGCTAGGCCCGCGGGCCTCCGCACGGCCGCCTGCGGCGTTGTCGTCGGGCGCGA